>JBIPSI010000007.1:0-178498 GCA_044070495.1 Spirulina sp.
TCTGATGCACCCCTTCCACATGCTGGGTGTGGCCGCTGTGTTCGGTGGGTCTCTGTTCTCCGCCATGCACGGCTCCCTGGTGACCTCTTCTCTGGTGCGTGAGACCACCGAGACCGAGTCCCAGAACTACGGTTACAAGTTCGGCCAAGAAGAAGAGACCTACAACATCGTTGCGGCCCACGGCTACTTCGGTCGGTTGATCTTCCAATACGCCAGCTTCAACAACAGCCGCAGCCTGCACTTCTTCCTGGGTGCCTGGCCTGTGATCGGCATCTGGTTCACCGCCCTGGGCATCAGCACCATGGCCTTCAACCTGAACGGCTTCAACTTCAACCAGTCCATCCTCGAGTCTCAGGGTCGCGTGATTGGCACCTGGGCAGATGTGATCAACCGGGCTAACCTGGGCATGGAAGTGATGCACGAGCGCAATGCTCACAACTTCCCCCTCGACCTCGCCTCCGCTGGTGAAGTCACCCCTGTAACCCTCCAGGCTCCTATCATCAACGGTTAATTCCTACGAATTAATCCCTTGATTACTTAGGAAAAAGAAGCGCTCCTCGCAAGGGGGGCGCTTTTAGCGGGCTTGTATTTGCTTTAATGTATCGATATCAGAGGAAAAGTTAAGCTCACGGTTTTTTTCCTCTGTCTGAGCCATCTCAAAGTTGGAATAAATTTCTTCCCGATGCTCTTCCCGAAGGTATTGTTGTAGCAATAGCTGAATTTCAAGCTTTTCATCTGTAGACAGACGTTTAATAACTTCAACCACATCACTAAAAACCATTGGCTATCACCCTTCTATAGAAAATCTATACATTGCACTTAACCTACGAGATCGATATTTCAGGCAATCAGCGATCTTCCTAATTTGATGGATCGCAATATCTATTGTCATCTTAGGCCATGTCTAGTCCAGGGTCTCTTGGCGTTATCCTAACCTGGGGCGGTAAGGTCTGGGGGCACAGGTGGCGAAGTCTTTAACGCGACTCTTTCCTAGGTTGAGTTCGCGATGGTTTCCTCAGAAGCAGACTGAAGGGGGCGATTATGGATGGTGTACTAGTGCTGCTGTTTTGATGGGCGTTATCGTTAGCCTCTCTCCAGGGTAAGGCGACAGGGCACAGCGTATTATGCTCTGCTGAAGGGATATTGGGTGGTTTGGGGATGTTTCTCAAAGGGCTTGGGCGGTGCGGGGATTTTTGATTGTGGTGGCGGGGTCGTTGGGGTTGGCCCTACAAAACGTGCTTCTGCGGGTGATTTTTTCGGAAAGCAACATCCTAGGACGGGTGGCCTGGGGTGGATTCCTAACGCCAACGCTGTCCCACTCCCTGCTGGTGTTGCATATGCGGTCTATTTTGATTTTGCCAGCGGTCATTCTGCTGTCCTATCGGTTGTATCCTGCCACCACCCAAGCCCTCAAACAACTGCTTCAGCCAGAACAACGCCCGACCCTGAGGCTGTCCATCATCAGCAGTAGTTTTTTGTATTTGGCCATGGCGCTGCTGTTTGTGGCCATTGCCAGCATTCCCGCCGGGGTAGCCACGGTGCTATTTTTCATGCATCCGGTGATTACGGGGCTGCTGACCTGGGTGGTGTTTGGCAGTCGGCCCAGTCGATTGCGGCTGGCGGTCACGGTGGGGGTAATGCTGGGCAGTTTGCTGGTGGTGCCCAGCTTTGCCGGGGGCACCGCCAACTCAATGTGGCTGGGAGTGGGGGCCGCCTTGGGCGCTAGTGTAGCCTACTCCCTACAAGGGGTGCAGGCGCAAATTTGTTTTCGCCACATTCACCCGGTTCCCTTTACGCTGATTAACTTTGCAGTGATGGCCCTTTGGTCTACGCTCAGCCTGTTCTTCATCCAAATTGAGGTGTCGCCAGAGCAGTGGGGGGTGCTGTGGGGGCTGAGTATCATCGCAGCGGGACTCACCCTGACGGGGCAACTCTGCTACAACATTGGCATCCATCTGGTGCGAGCGGCATCCATGTCCATTGTGGCGGTCAGTAATCCGGTGCTAACGGTGACCCTGGCCTGGGTGCTGCTGCAAGAAAGCCTCCAGGGACGGCAGATCTTCGGCATCGTGCTGGTAGTGGTCAGCATTGTGGCCCTCAGCCAAGAGCAGACCCGCAATCAAAAAGCCTCTGCGGCTTAGCTAGTGGATTCAGATCCCCGGTTTCTTGGCTGAGTCGGAAGGATTGTGGTTTGTCCGATGGTAGAAACCGGGGATCTTGGCTGGTGGGGTCACAGATCCCCGGTTTCTGTATGTAACAGCAAGGATTTTGGGTAGGTCGGTGGCAGAAACCGGGGATCTCGGCCAAGAAACCGGGGATCTTTAGCTCAGGGTATCCCGGTATTCGTTGAGAACGGCCAGCACTTGGGTCAGCTTGTGGCGGTTTTCGTCTGAAGGATCCGCCAAAAAGCTTAGGAGTGCAAAATCTCGTTCAGCTTCGACTCTAGCTCGGCGAGTCGCGTGTTGTTCTGTTTTAGCTCGGCGGTCTGTCTCTCGGTTTCGACTGTTCCACTCAACGCCGAAATTAACCAGTGCCACCACGAGGGCTGCCACGGTGAGTCGGTTGCTCCAGTCTCTGGGCTGGGCGATGAGTTGGAGGAATTGGAAATCTTGTTCGTCATAGAACCGCAGAAAGGCAACGGCAATGGTGAGGACGGTCAGCGTCGTACCAGGCAACAGAGCCAGAAAATTGAGCCAAACCTGGCGGTTAACCATCTCTATTCTAGTCCAGGGTTTCTGGGCACTATCCCATCGCTTAATGCAGCCTTGCTAGGGAAATTTTGGCTTGTGGTGATGGCAGATCCCCGGTTGCTTGGCAGATCAATCAGGATTTTTGAATACCCGACAGCAGAAACCGGGGATCTTGAGATCGGAGTTCTGCCTAGTCTATGCTAGGCTGCGCCTAGTGTTGGTCGGTAGTAACCGCTATGGCACCAAAGCGGGTTCGTTATCAATGGTTTCGAGATATTCCCCGCAATGTCTCCTATCGGGACTATGAGCGATTTCAATTCCGGGCCTTTGGAGCCTTTAGCTTAGGCGTAACCGCTGCGGCTTTGGCGATTGTTGCCATGACAGGGCAGACCCTACGGCCAGCCGAGGAGCTGAGCCAGATGGATAGCCTCTCGATTGAAGCCGCGATGACCGTTGGGGCAGATCATCCCAGCCCCGTCAAGCTAGAGGGGTATCTCGTCACGGATGCCCCCCTGACCATGCCCGATGATGCCGCACGACGAGTGATTCGGGGGCGCTTGCGGCTGATGGCAAGGGGGCCATCGGGTTCCGATGCTGACCGTGATCCGGAACCGCAGCGGGAAACCTTGTTGGCCTGGGAAGAGACGGTAGATAGCGTGTTTTTGTCCGATGGCAAGCATCGCATTCCCCTAGCCTTTGACTTAGCTGGGCTACCCATGCAGGAGGAAACCGCCGGTCGCCTATCACCGCGTATTGTGCGGGCAGGGACCTCATCCCGTACCAGTCGTCCTGTAGCGGTTGAGTATGGCGATCAGGTGTTGCCGCTATCGCCCGACGTTTGGGGGCAGGCAAGCAGCGTCTTTGTCGATTTAGAACGTCAGGTTCTACCCTACGGGCAGGCAGTGGTCGTGGTGGCTAAGGTGGAAGCGACCCCCCAGGGCAATCAGTTGGTGGATCCCCTCGGTGATCGTCTGCAAGTCAGGCTAGGGACGGAAGACGAGATCCGCCAGCAGGGCCAACGGACACGACGGTGGTTTCTCTTCCTGGCTATCCCTCTGGGATTCGCGAGTTTTGTGGTGGGCCGATCCGCCTATGACCTATGGCAAGAGTTCGTCGAACGCTCCAACCAGTGAGACGATTCCCGTTATGGAGTTAAATGGGGGATGGCCAAGGCTGGGCGGTTGTCCGTCGGTTGATGGATAGCTGATCCTCCCCTTGGTCGGTGACCTTTCTCCGTAGCTCAACCTAGCGCAACCCCCGTGGCAGACTCCGACCCTAAACCTTCTTCGGCTGACCGTTCCCCAGCAAACCGTTCCCTAGCCAACATTGCTGGCATTGTGGCGGTGGCCACGTTGATTAGCAAACTGGCGGGGCTGTTTCGGCAGCAGGCGATTGGGGCAGCCTTTGCGGTGGGGCCAGTGGCCGATGCCTACAGCTTTGCCTACATCATTCCTGGCTTTTTGTTGATTTTGCTGGGGGGCATCAACGGCCCCTTCCATAGCGCCATTGTTAGCGTGGTGGCCAAGCAAGATCGCAAGGATACGGCGGCGTTGCTGGAGGCAATTAACACCCTGGTGGGGCTGGTGCTGGTGGGGATTTCCATCGCCCTGTTCCTAATGGCGGGGGGTATTATCGACACCATTGCCCCTGGACTGGGCCAAACGGAACCCATCGCCCGCGACATTGCCGTGCTGCAACTGCGGATTATGTCGCCCATGGCCCTGTTTGCGGGGCTGATTGGCATTGGCTTTGGGGCGCTGAATGCCGACAGCCAGTTTTGGTTGCCGTCCATTAGCCCCATTTTTTCCAGCGGGGCGGTGCTGCTGGGGTTGGGTATTCTCTACGGGGCAATTGGGGCCAACATCACCAACGCCGACTATTTCCTGCTGGGCGGTGCGGTGCTGGCGGCGAGCACCCTGGCGGGGGCAGTGTTGCAATGGTTGGCCCAGCTTCCGGCCCTGTGGAAGTCCGGTTTAGGACGGCCTCGGCTGCGGTTTGATTGGAAACTGCCGGGGGTGCAGGACGTTTTTAAGGTGCTGATTCCGGCCACGCTGTCGTCAGGAATGCTGCAAATTAACCTGTTTACAGACTTGTTTTTTGCCTCGTTTATTCCCGGCACGGCGGCGGCTTTGAGCTATGCGAATTTGCTGATCCAAACGCCGTTAGGCATCATTTCCAACGTGATTTTGGTGCCCTTTTTGCCGCTGTTTGCCCGTCTAGCCGCACCGGAACATTGGCCCGAACTCAAGGATCGCATCCGCCAAAGCCTGCTGTTTACGGCGCTCACTATGCTGCCCCTGGGGGCGCTGTTTGTAGTGCTGGCGTCGCCCATTGTGCGGGTGATTTATGAACGGGGAGCCTTTGACGAAGAGGCTTCAGCCCTAGTGACCTCGGTACTGATGGTCTACGGCTTTGGCATGTTTGTCTACCTGGCGCGGGATGTGCTGGTGCGGGTCTTCTACGCCATGGGCGATGGCCAAACCCCCTTTCGCATTAGCTTGTTCAACATCGTGCTGAACGGGGTGCTAGATTTCTTCTTCATCCGCTGGATTGGCGCACCGGGTCTGGTGTTGGCCACCGTGGGGGTAAACGTGTTTTCCACCCTGGCGTTGACGGCCATTTTGCACCGTCGCCTACGGGGGCTACCGTTACTGGAATGGGCTGGACTGATTGGGCTGTTAGCGGGACTCAGCGCCCTATCAGGAACAGCGGCCTGGGGCACACTCCAAGGTCTAGAACGCTGGCTAGGCACCGCAGGCATCGGCCCTCTGCTGCTGCAACTGCTGGTTCCCGGTGGTGTGGGTATCCTGGTTTTTATCCTGGGGGCCTCGGTGCTGCCCATTCCCGAAGTGCGGCAACTGGGCCAACGCCTCAGCCAGCGCTTCCGCCGCCGTTAGATCGGGGATGTCGTCCATGAGGAAGGCAACGTTGGGGCGCACTGCGGGGTGCCCGTACGGGGGGCTTTGTCCTCAATCAGCGGCCCGTTTGCAGAGATGGCTGTGATCGGCAAAACTTGTCTAATTCGGTAAGCGTCCCAGGAGAGTTTGCGCCTTGGCGGCCCAGTCGGGGTTGCCCATCGTGATATAGAGGTTTTTGGCGTACTCCAAGACGGCCCGTGCCTCTTCGTAGCGACCGAGTTGGGTAAAGGCTAGCCCTGCACTGTAGTAGGCATCGGCATAACGGCCATTAATTTGGGTAGCCCGCCGAAAGGATTCCAACGATTCCTCCACCTGCCCTTGGTTAAACCGCGCCAAGCCCAGGTTGTAGTGGGCCTGGGGATACTGGGGCTGAATGACGAGGGCCTGCCCTAGGGCGGCTTCGGCCTCACCAAATTGCTGCCGTTGCAGGTAAATAATACCCCGCTGAAAGTGAGACTCTGGAGCCTGGGGACTGTACTGTCCGGCTAGGGTAAAGGCGGCGAGGGCTTCATCCAAACGGCCCTGCCCCTGGAGTACCATGCCGAGGTTGTAGTGGGCGTTGCCCAAATCCGGCTGAATTTGCAGGGCACGGCGTAGGTAAGACTCCGCCTGATCCAAGTTGCCCCCTTCAATGAGGGCACCGCCCAGGTTGGCATAGGCCATGGCGAACTGAGGATCCGCCCGCACCGCCTGCCAAAACGCCGAAGCGGCCTCCTGCAACTGGCCCTGCTGGCGCAACAAGAGGCCCAAGTTATAGTGAGCTGCCGCTAGGTTAGGATCCAGGGCAATGGCCTGCTGAAACTGGGCCTGGGCCTGATCAGCCTGCCCTTGCTGAATCAGCATCAGCCCTTGGTTCAGGGCCGCTTCCGCCGCTGGGTTTGGGGCCGGAGCCGTCTGAGCCAGGGCCGAACGCCAGCCGCCATCGCCCATTCCGGCGAGAACCATCACCAAACCAGCGGATAGCCCAGCGAAGGTAAGCCGTTGCAACAGAGAAAGGGCCATGGCAAATCACCGACCAAAGAAGAATAAAACCTGCGCGATTAGACGCCCCTAACAATATAAAGTTGCCCCAGCTTTTGCAACTCATGCTTGATCCAGAATCGGTGTTGCGAGGGTATCCACCTTGTAGACGATGGCGCGTCTGTTCAAGCGGCCCAACGCCCTGTTCGTCAACGGTAAAGACGTTGGGGCCTTTAGCTATCCGTTAAGATTTAGGTGTGTATCGCCTAAACACAGACCCATGCAAGCTCAACCGCCCAGAGAACCGACCATTGCTGATGTTCTGACCGAACTTCAGACCTTCAAAGGTGAACTTCAATCCTTTCAGGCCGATGTCGATAAACGGTTCGAGCAGGTTGATAAA
Organism: Spirulina sp.; assembly: GCA_044070495.1. GTDB lineage: Bacteria > Cyanobacteriota > Cyanobacteriia > Phormidesmidales > Phormidesmidaceae > Nodosilinea. The sequence goes on from JBIPSI010000007.1 coordinate 6,972, forward strand.
CGGTTCGAGCAGGTGGATAAACGGCTTGACCAGTTTGACCAACGCTTAGAAAAGCTGGACTACAAGTTCGACACCTACGAGAAAGCCTCTGAGAAACTGTCCCGTTTGGCCACCACTATCATCGTGGCGGCGGCAACGGTGGCGGTGCTGCCAGCAGCGTTACAGGCCTTTGGGCCGTTGATTACGCAGATAGTGCTGTCGGGGCAGTAGGGAATGATGGGGCGTTGGGGCGCACTGCGGTGCGCCCGTACAGATGGATGGTGGTATCAGATCAGCGTGAGGCAGGCTTGGGCGATGGCCCATTCTTCTTGGGTTTGAATGACGAAGACGCGGACGCTGGAGTCTGGGGTGCTGATGTCTTGGTCGGCGGCGGATCGTCCGAGGTTGTCCTGAAGCTTAAGACCCAGGAAGGCAAAGGGTTCGCAGGCTTTTTGCCAGATCAGGGCGCTATTTTCGCCGATGCCAGCGGTAAAAACGAGGGCATCCAACCCGCCGAGGCTGGCTAGCATGGATCCCATCTCGCGGCGCAGACGGTGAAGGAACATTTCGACGGCGAGTTTGGCCCGGTCGTTACCCTGTTCCATGGCGTCGATCACCAGGCGCAGATCGTTGGATAGGCCGGAAATGCCCTTGAGGCCAGATTCTTTATTCAGCAGTTGGTCAAGACGGTCGCCGCTGTAGCCTTCCTGGCGGATCAGGTGAATGAGAATACCGGGATCGACGCTGCCGGAGCGACTGCCCATCATCAGCCCATCCAACGGGGTGAAGCCCATGGTGGTGTCAATGCTGTGGCCGTTTTTGACGGCGGCGAGGGAGCAACCGTTGCCGAGGTGGCAGGTGATCAGGTTTAACTCGGCCAAGTCTCGCCCCAGCAGATGGGCGGCGCGTTGGGCGACGTAGCGGTGGCTGGTGCCGTGGAAGCCGTAGCGCTGGATGCCTTGGTTGATCCAGGTGTAGGGGCCGGGGTAGGTGGCGGCAGCGGCGGGCATTCGGGCGTGGAAGGCGGTGTCGAACACGGCCACCTGGGGAATATCGCCCAGGATGTTCTCTATGGCTTCAATGCCCTGAAGATTGGCGGGGTTGTGGGCGGGGGCGAGGGGAATCAGCCGTTGAATGGCGGCTTTGACGTCGTGATCAATCCGCACACTGTCCACATAGTCGCGACCGCCGTGGACGACTCGGTGCCCGACGCCATCGATGTCGCTCAGGTTCTCTAGGACTTGGGTTTCGCCTTCTACCAAGGTTTTCAGCATGGCGGCGATGCCTTCGGCCTTGTCGGTGATGGGGAGGGACTGTTTGAGGGAGGCTCCCAATTCCGTTTCGGCGGTGAGTTCCACCTGGCCCTCGGCGTGGGTCCAATCCAGCGCCGCCCGCCAGATGGGGTTGGGAGCAAGGCTAGCGTCGGAGGCTTGGGTAAGGTCAAACAGACAGCTTTTGTGGCTGCTAGAGCCAGCGTTGAGAACCAAGATTTTCATAGTGGCAGCGGCGGAAGGGAGCTAGGTGCCGGGACGGGCATCGAGGTCGGTGGGCAGATGGGATCGATCCCCATGTTTGACTAGCATGGGGCCATACTTGCCAAACTGAATCAGGCTGACAGAGGCCACGGGCATCGTAATCCGATCTCGATAGCGCCCACTGTCCATCCCTAACAGGCTGCACAGCATGAGGCGAATCGTGGTTTTGTGAGAAATCACCAGCACATTGCCGTCGGTAAACTGGTGCTCAATTTCGGCGAGCACCGCAGCGGCACGGCTGGCCACCTGCACCCCGGTTTCGCCCCCGGTGGGTGGGTTCCAGGCGGGTTCCGTCATCCAGTTGTAATAGTCTTCGCTGAACTGGGTCTGCACCGCCTCAAAGGAAAGCCCCTCCCAGTCGCCAAACCGCATTTCCTTCAGGCCATCCCGAATCTGCATCTCCAAACCCGTGGCTTGGCAGAAGGGGGTGGCGGTGGAAACGGCTCGTTTTAGGGGGCTGCAAAACACGGCCTGCCACGGCAGATGGCGATACTTTTCGGCAAAGGCTTGGGCCATAGCCAGCCCTTCGGGCGTTAGGGCCACATCGGTCGATCCGGTGTAGACTCCTAGGCGGCTCGCTTCCGTTTCGCCGTGGCGCATCAGGTAGAGATTGAGAGCCATCGCTACACCTGAAGTCCGGCCTGGGCCTGGACGTACTCTTTGAGTTCGATGGGCACAGGCTCAACCTGCCAAATTTTGCGGCAGTAATCGCGGATGGAACGGTCGCTGGAGAATTTGCCCATGCGCACAGCGTTGATGATGGACATGCGCGACCAGTTTTCCTGGTCTTGGTAGGCGCTATCGGCCCGATCCTGGGCATCCACATAGCTCTGGTAGTCGGCCATCAGCAGGTAGGGATCGCCATAGAGCAGGTTGTCCATCAGGGGTTTGAACAGGCCACCATCGCCCTTGGCAAAGAAGCCGCAGTTGACCAGGTCGATGGTTTCCTTCAGGCGAGGGTTGCCGTGGTAATAGTCCCAGGGGTTGTAGCCGTTGGCCTTGAGATCGTGCACCTGGTCGGCGGTGAGGCCAAAGAGGAAGAAGTTTTCGTCGCCCACCAGTTCGCGAATTTCCACATTGGCCCCGTCTAGCGTGCCGACGGTGAGGGCACCGTTCATGGAGAACTTCATGTTGCCCGTACCGGAGGCTTCCTTTCCGGCGGTGGAAATTTGTTCAGACAAATCCGCTGCTGGATAAACCCGTTGGCCAAAGGTGACGTTGTAGTCGGGCAAAAACACCACCTTGAGCCGATCCCCGATGGTGGGGTCGTTGTTGATCACATCCCCCACGGCGGTGATGAACTTAATCATCAGCTTGGCCATGAAGTAGCCCGGAGCCGCCTTGCCGCCAAAGATAAAGGTGCGGGGAGTCACCTCTAGGTTGGGGTTTTGCTTGATGCGTTCGTAGAGGGTGATGATGTGGAGGACGTTGAGGTGCTGGCGCTTGTACTCGTGGATGCGCTTCACCTGCACGTCAAACATGGAGTCGGGGTTGACGGTAATGCCCGTGCGCTGGCCGATGTAGGAGGCGAGATCCTGTTTGATGTCGTGCTTGATCTGCCGCCAATATTCTCGGAATCCGGCATCGTCAGCGTAGCCTTCGACCTGGCGCAGTTGTTCCATATCTTGCAGCCAACCATCGCCAATTTTTTCGGTATAGAGGGCGGCGAGGCGGGGGTTGGCCAGGGCAATCCAGCGACGGGGGGTAACGCCATTGGTGACGTTGTGGATTTTGCCGGGGAACAGCTCATGGAAATCCTTGAGGATGGTCTGTTTCACCAGTTCACTGTGCAGCGCCGCCACGCCGTTGATGGCATAGCTGCCCAGACTGGCCAAGTTCGCCATCCGCACGTAACGATGCCCCGATTCGTCAATCAACGACAGGCTAGCCAGTTTGGTCGGATCGTTGAGGTAATGCACCCGCACCTGATCCATGAAGTTTTGGTTGATTTCGTAGATGATTTCCAAGTGGCGGGGCAGCATTCCACCAAACAGGGAAATCGACCATTTTTCCAGGGCTTCGGGTAGCAGAGTGTGGTTGGTGTAGGCAAAGGTGCGACGGGTGACGTTCCAGGCTTCCTCCCAGCCCATGCCGTGATCGTCCACCAAGAGGCGCATCAGTTCCGCCACGCCCACGGCGGGGTGGGTATCGTTGAGTTGAGCGGTAAATTTCTCGTGGAAGGTGTTGAGTTTGCGACCCGCCCCCAGGTGAATGCGGATCATGTCTTGCAAGGCGCAGGAGACAAAGAAAAACTGCTGCTCTAGGCGCAATTGCTTGCCTTCAATCTGCTCGTCGTTGGGATAAAGCACCTTGGAAATGTTTTCCGAGGTGACTTTGCTGTTGACGGCCCCATAGTAGTCGCCCACGTTGAAGGACTGGAAATCGAAGGATTCCACCGCCTCCGCCTTCCACAGCCGTAGGGTGTTGACGGTGTTGACCCGATAGCCGGGGATGGGGGTGTCGTAGGGAATGCCCTTCACCTGCTTGGCCGGAAGCCAGCGCTTGCGGAAGCGGCCATCGGAATCCACATAGCCCTCGGTGTGGCCGCCAAAGCCCACGGTAACGGCGGATTCGGGGTGGGCAATTTCCCAGGGATTGCCGTATTGCAGCCATTTGTCGGTGATTTCCACCTGCCAGCCATCGCGGATTTGCTGGTCAAAAATGCCAAACTCGTAGCGGATGCCGTAGCCAATGGCAGGAATCTGCAAACTAGCCATGGACTCCATATAACAGGCCGCCAATCGCCCTAGGCCACCGTTACCCAGCCCCGGCTCCTCTTCCTGGGCAATCATCTCAGCAAAATCCAGGCCCGATTCCTGCACCGCCTGTTTCACGGGTTCCCAAATACCGAGGTTGATCAAATTTCGCCCCAGGTGTGGCCCCAGCAAAAATTCCGCCGACAGATAGGTCACCACCCGCACCTCCGGGCGCAGGTAGTTGCGGGTGGTGTTCAGCCAGCGCTGCATCATCCGATCCCGCACCGTGTAGGCCAGGGCCAGGTAAAAATCGTTTTTGCTGGCCACCTCCGGCCACTTGCCCTGAATGTAGTACAGGTTATCGGCAAAGGCGCGGCGTAGGGTTTCGACGCTCAACCCCGTGCGATCATCTTCAACATCAACCGTGGGGCAATAGGGAGGTAGGCTCATGGGGGTCTCCTGAACAGGGCAAAATGTGCGGGTTTCCTAATCTACGATGCCTATTCGCTACTGTAAGGGAGCTAGGTTATGAAAGGGTTTAGGCTCGGAAAGGTTTAAGGTTTAACGCGATAAAGCGCCTAATCCAGGGGATATAGCTTTTTTCGGTCGTATTAGGGCGCGTCATCAATTGAGGTAAAGTGGGGCGGTCGTCGTCTATCCCCCTTGCCCTCCAACAACCCGACGCTATGCCCTACGGGATGACCAATGGGGAGGTCGAGCAAACCTAGGCCCGACAGCGATAGGGGCCATGATGGCCTTGACCTCTCCCTACGCTGGAGTCGATAGGGAATCGGCGGATTGGGACGGGACAGCGGGATCATGCCCCCGATAAACCTGGACACTTTCTTGCTCGTTGGGGTCATTACGGGCAACGAGAGCAATGGCCGCTTCGGTATTGCTTAGGTTAACGGGCTGGTGGGGTACCCCCTCAGGGATAAAAATAAAGTCTCCCTGTTGATTGGTCACCGATTTTGCCAGGTTCTCGCCGTAGAAGGTTTGAACGTTGCCTTGAATCAGATAAATTGCCGTTTCAAACCCATCATGGAAATGGGGTTCTGCCTTAGCTCCAGGCGGAATCACTACAATATTCATAGAAATTCCCTTAGCCCCAGCGGTTTGCTCTGAAATACCCACATAGTTGGGCAGTTTTTGAATGGTATCTACCGTTTCTGCAGGCCTGACCGTAACGATATCCTGTTCTAGATTCATGATCACACCTCGTGGATACCGCCATCCTAAACCGCCAGACCCTAGATTCGCCGGTTACCAAAGAGCGCCTTGCCGTAGCCTTGCCGCAGATCACTGTCATCGCCATAGAGAATTCTGGGCAGAAGGTATAGCTAGGACGGCGGCTACCCAGATTAGCCCAAGGTTGCCCGCCCCGATGATTTGATAAGATCAGGCCAACAGATCTCATTAAACCTCCCTTAACCCTGTGCGCCACGGATGAATTGTTCTCCATGGAGGCCAGGGCCCTTGGTTACCGCTGTTCTAGCTTGCTCCCACGGGTCAGTGTGTCCTCATATTATGGCCATCCCCCCTTCCCCCGCTGAGGTGCCTGTCTGTCCTCTGGATTCGATAGTCCTCCCTTCCCCTCGCCCCCGCACTACCGACCTCATTACCCCACAATCGCAATGACCTTTCCCTCTGATGAAGCCTTGGCCTATCCCGACGAGTTCCCTGCCTGTCAGGACGCTTCGCCAGATCGTCCTGACAAACCCGAAGAAGCCTGTGGCGTGTTTGGCCTCTACGGCCCTGGGGAAGATGTGGCGCGGCTGGCCTACTTTGGCCTGTTTGCCCTCCAGCACCGGGGCCAAGAATCGGCGGGGATTGCCACCTTTGATGGCACCACCAGCTATTCCCACAAGCACATGGGCCTAGTGTCTCAGGTGTTTGATGACCACATCCTGAAGGAGTTGCCGGGGCAGATTTCCGTGGGCCACACCCGTTACTCCACCACAGGATCCAGCCACGTCTGCAATGCCCAGCCCGCCATTGTGCCCACCCGCCTAGGGGATTTGGCCTTGGCCCACAACGGCAACCTGGTCAACGCCGCCGATCTGCGGGTAGAACTGATAGAACGCAACCACGACTTGATCACCACCACCGATTCAGAGATGATCGCCTTTGCCCTCGCCGAGGCCGTCAACGATGGTATGGACTGGGTGAGCGCCGCCGAAAAAGCCTTCAACCGCTGTCAAGGGGCCTTTAGCTTGGTGATTGCCACCCCCGACGGCATTCTCGGAGCCCGTGACCACCAGGGCATTCGCCCCCTTGTGCTAGGCGTTTTGGGCAACGAAATCCCCCCGGAAGGTAGCCCTGCCGCCTACGTCCTGGCCTCAGAAACCTGCGCCCTGGATATCATTGGGGCCACCTACGTGCGCGATGTTTTGCCCGGAGAACTGGTGTGGATCACCGAGCAAGGGATTCGCTCCCTGCAGTGGGCCGAGGCGACCCAGCGCAAACTCTGCGTCTTTGAAATGATCTACTTTTCTCGCCCCGACAGCATCGTCAATGGCGAAAGTCTCTACAGCTATCGGCGGCGGCTGGGCCACCAATTGGCCAAGGAATCCCCCGCCGACGTGGATTTGATCATGGCGGTGCCCGATTCTGGGGTGCCTGCGGCCATTGGGTTTTCCCAACAGTCTGGCATACCCTACGCCGAGGGGTTGATCAAAAATCGCTACGTGGGCCGCACCTTCATCCAGCCCACCCAGTCGATGCGGGAGGTGGGGATTCGCATGAAGCTGAACCCCCTGCGGGATGTGCTGGAGGGTAAGCGGATTTTGATCGTGGATGACTCCATCGTGCGGGGCACCACCAGTCGCAAAATTGTGCAAGCCCTCCGCGATGCCGGAGCCACGGAAGTCCACATGCGGATTTCCTCGCCCCCGGTCACCCATCCTTGTTTCTACGGCATCGACACCGACAGCCAAGACCAACTGATCGCGGCCACCAAATCCATCGAAGACATTGCCAAGCAAATTGGGGTCGATTCCTTGGCCTACCTCAGTTGGGAAGGGATGCTAGAGGCCACCTACCAAGAACCCGGCAGTTTTTGTTCCGCCTGCTTCACCGGAAAATATCCCGTGGACATTCCGGAACCCTTCAAGCGATCCAAGCTGAAGTTTGAAGCTAAGCAACCCGTCGCTCCCTAGCCCAAGCCTCACGGCTGGGGGTAGGAATCGACCATCTCACCGTTTCCTACCCCGCATCGGCTAATTTTTCTTTACCATAGAACCCATTGCCCCAGCCTCACCTGGGATGCCTATCCTCCGTACATTGCAGTCCTTAATCCATCCCTCAAAACCGACCGTGGAAGAACAAACTACCTCCCCAGAAGTCATCACCCTCCTCTCCAGCCGTGAACTGGAGAAAATGCGCAAGGCTTGCCAAACAGCGGCTCAATTGCTGGATTACTTAACGCCCTACGTGAAGCCGGGAGTCAGCACCCTGGAACTGAACGACCTCGCCGAAGCCTGGACAAGAAAGCGGGGGGCCATCAGTGCGCCCCTGGGCTATGCCGGGACAGTGATGCCCTTCCCGAAATCCATCTGCACCAGCGTGAACGAGGTGATTTGCCACGGCATTCCCAGCGCCGACCAAATCCTGCGGGATGGCGACATTATTAATATCGATGTCACTCCCATCGTCGATGGCTACCACGGCGACACCTCCCGCACCTTCCTGGTCGGAGATGTGGCCCCCAAGGTGCGTAAACTGGTGGAGGTCACCGAAGAATCGATGTGGCGGGGCATTCGTGAGGTCAAGCCCGGTGCCCGCATTGGCGACATTGGGGCCGCCATTCAGGAATACGCTGAAGCCGAGGGCTTCTCCGTGGTGCGCGATTTCGTTGGCCATGGCGTCCACCGCATTTTTCACACCGCCCCCCAGGTGCCCCACTACGGCGTGCGCGGCAAGGGCAAAAAACTGCGTCCCGGCATGGTGTTCACCATTGAACCCATGATTAACATCGGCTCCCACGAAGCGGAGATTCTCGCCGATGGCTGGACGGCTCTGACGGTGGATCGCCAACTCTCGGCCCAGTTTGAGCACACCGTCGCCGTCACGAAAGCGGGCGTGGAAGTGCTTACCCTCTCCCCTGCCAAGGTGCTGGCCTAGGCCCTCGATGGGATTCAGTGGGGAGGCTGACCCAAAATCAATCTAGCAATAGCTGCGTTTTAGAACCATCCCGATCTTGGCAATCGGGGTGGTTTTTGGGCGGAAACATTTGCCCACCCCTACCCACGATCCCCATGGGAGGATCCGCCCATCTGAGCAAGGTAGCAGGAGAACCCAAGGATTTTTCTCCCAGGATCGATCCAAATCCGTTAAGCGGTTCCCCAAGCGCATAAAATTGAGGTTCAATCGTTTTACACCCATTAATCCGAGTCTATGAGAGCCTATCGGGCAGCCGCCGTACAAATGACCAGTGTGCCAGACCTGAGCAAAAACCTGGCCCAGGCCGAAGAATTAATCGATCTAGCGGTGCGCCAGGGGGCAGAACTCATCACCCTGCCAGAGAATTTTTCGTTCCTAGGGGACGAAGACGCCAAAATTGCCCAGGCCGACCAGATTTGTCAAGCCAGCGAGTCCTTTCTAAAAACCATGGCCCAGCGCTACCAAGTCACCCTGATTGGTGGCGGCTATCCGGTACCGGCCAAGGAAGGTAAGGTCTTCAATACGGCTCTGCTGGTGTCCCCCGATGGCCAAGAACTGCTGCGCTACGAAAAAGTGCACCTGTTTGATGTCAACCTACCCGATGGCAATACCTACCGGGAATCCAACATCGTCATTTCTGGCCATCTGCTGCCCGACGTGTTCCCTTCCAAGGATTTCGGGATGATTGGCCTATCGGTGTGCTACGACGTGCGTTTTCCTGAACTCTATCGTCACCTCTCCCAGCAGGGGGCGGAAATTCTGGTGGTACCCGCCGCCTTCACCGAGTTCACCGGCAAAGATCACTGGCAGGTGTTGCTCCAGGCCCGCGCCATCGAAAATACCTGTTATGTCATCGCTCCGGCCCAAACGGGCTTCCACAACAGTCGTCGTCAGTCCCACGGGCACGCCATGATCATCGACCCCTGGGGAATGGTACTAGCCGATGCAGGCACCGCCACAGGGGTAGCCATTGCTGAAATCAACCCCAACCGCCTGGCCCAGGTGCGTCGTCAAATGCCCTCCTTGGCCCATCGCATGTTTGTCTAGGGGCCGTTTTGTCGCACGGTGCCGCTTGTAGCGAACTCTTTGCAGACGGAAAACTCATGTAGATTGAAAAGGATGAGTTTTGGCGGCCTGAATGGTGGATTGGATAAGCGGCCTAACCGACACCGCCCCCCGCTTGGTTTCAGAGGGGTTGGTGACGAACCTTGGTTCTGGATTTCCGTGGTTGGCAGAGATTGCGGAGGCAGAAATTGAGCCCTTGGTCATGGCCAGCGTTTTGCTGAGCCTAATTGTGGTTTACCTAGCCGCTAAGGTGGGCGGGGAGCTCTGTGCTCGGGTGAACCTGCCCCCGGTGCTAGGGGAATTACTGGGGGGCGTCCTAGTTGGCGTCTCGGCCCTGCACCTGATTGTATTTCCCGAAGCCGGGGCTAACCCAGACTCGATGCTAATGCAGTTGGTGAGCTGGGTGACGGGCATTGCCCCCGAAGATGGCCTGTCGCGGGTGTTTGAAAGCGAAAGCGAAGCCCTCTCGGTGCTGGCCGAACTGGGGGTGATTATTCTGCTATTTGAGATCGGCCTAGAGTCTGACCTGAAAGAACTGATCCGGGTTGGCCCCCAGGCCGCTGTGGTGGCGGTGATTGGGGTGGTGGTGCCCTTTGCCGCTGGTACCGCTGGGCTGATTGGCCTATTTGGGGTCGATACCATCCCCGCCGTTTTTGCCGGAGCCGCCCTAACCGCCACTAGCATTGGCATTACTGCCAAAGTGTTGGCCGAGTTGCAAAAACTCAGCTCCACCGAGGGGCAGATCATCATTGGGGCCGCCGTGCTGGATGATGTGCTGGGCATTATCGTCTTGGCGGTGGTAGCCAGCCTCGCCAAGACCGGCGAAATCGAAATTCTCAACGTGGTTTACCTGGTGATTGGGGCGGCTGTGTTTTTAGTCGGCTCCATCTTCCTGGGTCGGTTGCTCAGTCCCTACTTTGTCGCCCTGGTGGACAAGCTCCGCACCCGTGGCCAGGTGTTGATTAGCTCCCTAATTTTTGCCTTTGTGTTGGCCTATATCGCAGCGGCCATTCACCTAGAGGCCATTCTAGGGGCCTTTGCCGCTGGCCTAATCTTGGCAGAAACTAGTAAGCACAAGGAACTGGAGGAGCAGATCAACCCCATCGCCGATATGCTGGTACCCATTTTCTTCATCACCGTGGGGGCCAGAACCGACATCAGCGTCCTCAATCCCCTCGATCCCAACAACCGCCCCGGCCTGATCATCGCCTCCTTCTTGGTCGTAGTAGCCTTTGTGGGCAAAGTGGTCACGGGGTTTGCGGTCTTTGGTCAACCGGGCATCAATCGCCTCGCCGTTGGGGTTGGCATGGTGCCTCGGGGAGAGGTGGGCCTCGTCTTTGCTGGGGTGGGGGCCGCCAGTGGGGTGCTGTCCGAATCCCTGGATGCGGCCATCATTGTGATGGTGATCCTAACCACCTTCCTGGCTCCGCCCCTACTGCGCCTCGTTTTTGAAGACAAGGATACGGACGAGCCGCCCCTCCAGGAAACCGAACCCCTAGCCACGGTCAGTTCCCCATCCCCTAGCCAAGACTAGATTTCGGATTAAGTTCCCTAGCGCCCTGCCTCCATTTCCCTGGAGGTGGGGCGTTTTTAACGCTATGGCCCCTAGATTTTTTCGACTAATTTGATTACTCTGTCTAGACCCGCTACACTCATTGAAATCTCCGGTATTCATTTAGGTATAAGTACTTATGAAGCATGGGTTCCAACGCCGTCGCCTCGCCTCCCCTGGCCCTGCCCGCATTGGTATTTTTGATAGCGGGGTGGGTGGCCTGACGGTGCTGCGGGAGATTTATCGTCAGCTACCCCACGAGTCGGTGCTGTATTTTGGCGATACGGCTCGCCTACCCTACGGCCCCCGATCCCCTGAGGAGATCCTGTACTTTGTTCGGCAAATCCTCACCTGGATGGCCAGCCAGAACGTCAAGATGGTGATGATGGCCTGCAACACCAGTTCCGCCCTCGCCCTAGACATCGTGCAGTCTGAGTATGACTTTCCCATTCTGGGGTTAATTCGCCCCGGTGCCCAGGCGGCGGCTCAGGTGGGTCAACGCATTGGCATCATTGCCACCCAGGGCACCGTGAACAGCAAAGCCTATCCCAGCGCTATCCAAGAACTCTCCTCCACCGCCCAGGTGTGGCAGGTAGCTTGCCCCAAATTTGTGCCCATTGTGGAAGGCAACCAAATTCAGCAGCCCCACGCCCGCCAAACCGCCGAGGACTACCTGCGCCCCCTGATGGCCTCCCAGATTGACACCCTCATCTACGGCTGCACCCACTACCCCCACCTCGCCCCTCTGCTAAAAACCATTCTGCCCCCCAGCACCCGCTACGTTGACCCCGCCATTTCCATGGTGGCAGCAGCGGCCAAAGAACTCGATGCCCTGGGTCTGCGTAGCAACACCGCCGCCTGGGCCACCGATTTTTACGTCAGCGGTTCCGCCAAAGACTTTCGCCGCCTAGCGGTGCAGTGGCTGGGCCACCAACCCCAGGTCAGCCAAATTCAACTGCCTGAACTGCCTGAACTGCTGACCCCCTCGGTTTCCTCGGTAGACCTACGGCCCTAGCGCAACGCCTGATTCCCAGGCCCAATGACAAGCAGCCCCCATCCCCATCGACCAAGCCTTGGGGCAAGTTTTTTGCGCCCTGTTCAAACTTCACTCAAGGGTCGTATTGCCGAACCCGTCAGGAAAGGTTATCGAACAAAAAAGAACCAGGCCAAACAGAAAAAGAGGTGCCGATTGCTCAGCACCTCTTTACGGGTCTTCAATTCAGAGATTGATTCATGCCCCTAGACTGGGTTTAGCGGTAACGCTTCTTGCGGCGAGCAACGGCCTTGCGCTTACGCTTCTCCTGAGGAGTTTCAAAGTGGCGGCGACGCTTCACCTCAGAAAAAATACCCGCCTTAGACACCTGACGCTTAAAACGGCGTAGGGCTGATTCAATCCCTTCGTTTTCACCAACAACAACTTGAGTCATACGAACTTGCCTATTTCTCCTGCAATGGTAATGAACACGAAACAACCAATACAAAAATAGCAGCCTAGGACATCGGCGCAGCCAACACTCTAAGGCTAGGCCATGCTAGAGCATCAATACCATAGCCTGTCTGAACCTAGTATCGCTAAGCCCAAGCCACTGAGCCCTTTCGAGGCCATGTCTGAACACAGAGCCTCAACCCTATTCTTGATTGGACAGTAGCGTTTGCCAAAAACTGACCAAGGGGAGCCTTGGCCATCACAAAGGTTTTCAGATATGCCTCAGGACGGTCTGTGCCACCTCCCGCAGTCCTAGGCGATCCGTGCAGACAGCAAAAAGCAGGACACTTTGCCCCGTTGCTGTACTTACCTAGACTACCATAGGAAAGGCTGTTCATAGATCGGGGCCTTCGGTGGCGTTGTCTAGATTTGCCTACCTGAAAGTCTTCCCTTCGGCGGAGTCTACCCGTCTGCTCTGAACATTCTCGATAGTTACCTATGACCGTCTGGCAGTTGGATTTACACCGTCCTCCCCTGAACAATGAGCAGGGCGAATCGCTGTGGGAATTTTTGGCCTGTAGTGCCGATCTGAATTTTCGCTACGAGGCCCACACTCCACAAGGCTCGGTCAATGCCGCTTGGGTGATGGCCCAACTGCAAACGGCCATCGCCCAGGCGGGATACACCCCAGAAAAAGTACAGGTGTTTCGGCCTCAGGCCTTGTCGTTGTTGACCTTGGCGGCGGAAAAATTGGGCCTTAGGCTGATGCCCACCCGCCATACGCTAGCCCTACACCAATGGTTGCGCCAAAAGGCCGAGGACTATCCCACCCTGGCGAATTTTTCTGGTAGCACCTACGACCCGCTGCATATCGATGCGCCGCCACCCCTGCCCCTGGCGGAAAATCGCTGGGGGGATCGCTGGGGCTTTGTAACCCTGGCGGCGGGGGATTTTGAGCGCACCTTTCCCCACGAACCCATCCCCATTTGCCAGTTGCAACCGGAATGGTTGCCCTCAGCGTTAGGATTAGCCAGTACCACGCCCCTGCCAGGAATTGTGATCGATGGCGGACGGCAGGCGATGGCCTTGGCCCAGTGGGTGCAGTCTATCACCCCAGCGGCCCTGCGCTACATGGCGGGGGATCCCGATGGGCTGATTTTGGATGCGGGGTTGTGTGACCGCTGGGTGATGACCACCTTTACGGACAACACCATGGCCCAGGCGGGTCAACTGTTTGAGCAGCGCAAGGTCGCCAGTCAGGGGCTACATTTTCTATTGGTGCGTCCCGATGATTCGGGCATGACCTACACCGGACTGTGGCTGCTGCGGGGTTGAGGTGCCTTGGATGCGCCTTGGATTGCGTTGCGTCTAGCCCCTTTTCGGTGTTGAATCGATCTGGGTTGAGTCGATATCGTTCGTCGATATTTTCGATACCGTTGACGAATTGCCTTCGTGCCTTGTTCCGCCCTCACCCCCAGCCCCTCTCCCAGGGAGGAGAGGGGAGCCGGAAACCACTTTCAAAGTCCCTCTCCCCAGTCGCTAACCCCATATCCCATGAACCCCGTTCTGTACAACACCCTGACCCGCCGCAAGGAACCCCTGCAACCCCTAGAGCCGGGACGGGTGAAGATGTACTGCTGTGGGGTCACGGTTTACGACTATTCCCACCTGGGCCATGCCCGCTGCTATGTGGTGTGGGATACCCTGCGCCGATACCTGCAATGGCGGGGCTACGAGGTTCACTACGTCCAAAATTTCACCGATATTGACGACAAAATCCTCAATCGGGCCAAGGATGAAGGCTCGGACATGAAAACCGTGGCCGAGCGCTACACGGCGGCCTATTTTGAGGACATGGCGCGGCTGAATGTCCTGGAAGCCGATGACTACACCTACGCCACCCGCACCCTCGACGGCATTCAGCGGTTGATTAGCGAACTGGAGCAAAAGGGTTACGCCTATCCCGCCAATGGCGATGTGTACTATGCAGTGCGGAAGTTTGACGGCTACGGCAAGCTTTCTGGCCGCAAACTGGAGGACATGCAGGCGGGGGCCAGCGGTCGGGTGAGCGCTGAGGAAGCCGTCAAACAAGACCCCTTCGACTTTGCCCTGTGGAAAAGCGCCAAGGCAGGCGAACCCTTTTGGGAATCCCCCTGGGGGCCGGGGCGTCCCGGCTGGCACATCGAATGTTCCGCCATGATTCGCGACCGCTTCGGCGACAGCATCGACATCCACATGGGCGGCAGCGACCTGATTTTTCCCCACCACGAAAACGAAATTGCCCAATCCGAAGCGGCCACCGGGCATCCCCTTGCTAGCGTATGGATGCACAACGGCATGGTGAACGTGGGCGGCGAAAAAATGTCTAAATCCCTGGGCAACTTCACCACCATTCGGGCCTTGCTGGATGCTGAAAACGCCCCAGACCCCATGGCCCTCCGGCTGTTTCTGTTGCAGGGCAACTACCGCAAACCCGTGGACTTCACAGACGAATCCATCGCCGCCGCCCAAAATAGCTGGCACACCCTACAAGAGGGGCTGCGGTTTGGCTTCCAATTCGGGGAAAAACTAGGCTGGGAGCTTGCCCCGGAATCCCTTGAATCCGCAAGCATGATTGACCGAGAATCCGCCCCCGTCCAAGCCTTTCAATCGGCCATGGATGACGACCTCAACACCGCTGGGGGCCTCGCCGTGCTGTTCGATCTCGCCAAGGAATTGCGGCGGGCGGGCAACCTGATCACCCACACGGGCCAAGCCGATACGGATGCCGCCACCCTGCGTCAGCACTGGCACACCCTGGTTAACCTGGCCCAAGTCCTTGGACTAGAAGCGCGTCCCGAAACCCCCGAAGCGTCTACAGGTGGACTATCTGACGACGAAATCGAAGCCCTGCTAACCCAGCGGAAAGACGCCCGCGCCGCCAAGAACTTTGCCGAAGGGGATCGCATCCGCGACCTGCTCCAGGCGGAGGGCATTACCCTGATCGACAAACCGGGCGGCGTCACTGAGTGGCATCGGTAGACTCCTAAGGTGTTAGGATTCTGAGCTGACGGCCTCCTGTAGCGCCTGCTGCACATCGGGGATAAACACCGCATACATGCCGCGCAGGTCGCCTTCTTTAAAGTCGTAGGCGAGATCTTGGGGATAGTTGGCCTTCACAAAGTCGGGGCGGGAATTTTTCATGCCGTGGCAGGCCAAACAGCTTGCCTCAACGTTGATGCGCCGATAGTAACGGGTGCCCGGTTGGCCGTTAAGGATATCTTTTTCCCAAAGGCCCATGAGTTCCGGGTTTTGCTCAAACTTGGCTAGGGCCATGGTGGCGTGGGGCGTGTCGAGGGCGTGGTCGGGGTTGCGGTATTTCTTGGCCAGTTGCTTCACCTGCCAGCCGTTTTCCTTACTGAGTTCCATCGCCTTCATGCCCACGGGCTTGCAGACCTGCTTCATAGTCTCTGCCGTGGGTGGTTCTGGCGCATCTTTTAAATAGGACGCCAAGCCACTCCGCAGGGCATCCAAATTTTCCACCGCTTCCACGGCCTTCGCCAGTTCCGTTGGGTTCACCTCAGCCTGGGCTAGGGCCGGTTGCCAGCCCCATGCTAGCGCCATCAAACAGAGTCCTAAGCCTAAACGCAAAAACCATTTCATCACGGCAAATCCTTTTGGCTAAACGTTACGTCAATTGTTTCAGTCGTTTTTTAGAGCATGGGCGAGATCGGGGTAGACCGAAACATTTCTCAACTCCCAATCTACGAACCTCGACACACACAGATCCCGTTTCTGGGGGCAACCTCCTGGGAGATCCCCCTAAATCCCCCTTGCGAAGAGGGACTTTGAATCTGGCTGATTCCCTGGCAGCAGGGGACTTTGAATCCGATTCCCCTCTTTCCAAGGGGGCCTTGAATCCGATTTCCCCTTCCCAAGGAGGCTAGGGGGGATTCCATCCTAAGCAGGTTGCGAAGGCAAGTGGCTGTCCACCGTCTGGGGTTCCGAGGGCCGATAGTCGCTCAGCAGCTTGAGGCCAAACAGCGTCCGCAGACCCAGGCGTTCGTACCAGGGCATCCCTACCCCAAAGCGCATTTTGGCCATGAAGTATTCTTCAAAGGCGGCTTTTACCCACACCACCCAGGGGCCACGGGCGGCGTAGGACTGCTTGCGCTTGCCCGTAGCGGGATCGGGAATCACCGGGGCGGCGATGTAGGCGATGCCCGTTTCGCCAAATTCGGCAAAGCAGAGGGCATCGAGGGTGGGCACTTGCAGCGGGCCGTGGATGGCACCAAGATCCACCGCAATATTGTGGGCGGCGGCGGTGGCCATGGCTTCGGCCATTTGTCCGCTCTTGGGCAGGCCAATGGGGACTTTGGTTTGGTCGGGCTGGGCCAGTTTAATGCTCACCCCGGCGGCGTAGATCTCAGGAAATTCCGGGTGGCGCTGGGTGGGCAACACAGGAATAAAGCCCTTTTCGTCGGCCAAACCGGGCACTTCGCGGATGAACTGGGCACCCCGGAAGGAGGGCAAAATCATCGAGTAGCGGAAGGGAATTTGACGACCATCGCTGAGGATGACAGCATCGGGGCTGACCTGGGTAATGGCGGCATTGTCGATGAATTCCACCCCTCGTTTTTCCATCAGGTCGGCGGTGAGTTCACGGGCATTTTTCACCCCAGAAACCCCCAAATGCCCCACGTAGGGTTCCGGCGTGATGTAGGTGATGGGCACTTGGTCGCGAATGCCCAGGCGGCGTAGCTCCCGCTCGGCCATCAAAATAAATTCGTAGGCGGGGCCAAAACATCCAGCACCGGGGGCCGCACCCACCACCATCGGCCCAGGATTTTTCACAAAGTCGCGCCATGCTTCCCGCGCCGCTAGGGCATGGTCGGGGGTGCAGACCGATTGGGTATAGCCGCCGTGGGGGCCAAGGCCGGGGACGAGATCGAAGGCGAGGGAGGCCCCCGTGGCGATGGTGAGGTAATCATAGGACAGCGTATCGCCGCTGGATAGGGTGATCTTCCGCTGTACCGGATCTAGCCCCGTCACCCGATCCTGCACCAAGTTGAGCTTGTGGCGTTGGGCCAGGGGAGCCAGATCCAACTGAACATGCTTCATGGATTTGAGATCCAGCGCCACCTGGATCAGTCCTGGAATGAAGGTGAACTTGTCATGCTCAGAAATCAGCGTCACCTGATGTTCGGCGGGGAGAAAGTGCCGTAGCTCATAGGCCGCAGGCAACCCACCTAAACCAGCCCCAATCACAACAACGTTAGCCATAGCGAGATCCTTTATCGATGAAGAGTGATGTTTTGAACGAGCCGTAAATTCCAGAGAAGGTATCGGCCAGACAGGCTACACCCAAGTCCATTAGGCCATCGGAGCCGATATGCTCCCGTGTCTCCGTAGAACTCAAGTCTGATTATTTGACTATTTTACCATCTAGTTATATATTTAGAGAATGATTCTCATCGTATTTATTTCGTTTCGTAAACTTAGGTAAGGATTTTTGGCCCATGTATCACTTCAGTAAAGTTGTCGCCGCCTCCTTTGATGACGCCATTGCTCTAGTCACTGAGGCGCTGCGCCAGCAAGGCTTGGGCATTCTCACCGAGATTGATGTGCAAGCCGCCTTCAAGAAAAAGCTGGATGTAGACTTCCGCCGCTACAAAATTCTGGGGGCCTGTCATCCCCAGGTGGCCTACGCCATGCTGCAAACCGACGACAAAGCGGGCGTGCTCTATCCCTGCAATGTTGTTGTGCAAGAACACACCGATGGCCGCGTGGAAGTCTCCGCCGTGGATCCCCTGGCGATGTTTTTGATGATTCACAGCCCCCGAGCCAAGGAAATTGCCCTAGACGCCAGCCAAAAAATGCAGGCCGTCATGGCCCAACTGCCCGAAGCCGTTTTGGTCGCCGCGTAGAGCATCGGTTCAGAAACCCGGTTTCTATCTTGGTAAACACCAAATCTCGTATACCACTCGATGAGAAACCGGGTTTCTCGTCACCATCAATACCCTGCCCCTCCAACACCCCTCACACCGATCAATCGCAATGGACAACACGTTCCCCCTCGACGAAACCCCTTCCCTATCGCGACGGCAACTGCTGAACTTCCTCACCGGAGCTACCGTTGCCGCCACAGCGGGGTCTGCCCTATATCCCGTCGCCAAGTTTATGGTGCCCCCCACCGCCGCCTCTGCCGGGGGTGGACTGATCGCCAAAGATAAACTGGGCACCCCCATCCCCGCCAGCCAAATTTTGGCGGAACCCCCAGGCACCCGCGCCTTAGTGGCCGGACTCGCTGGGGAACCAACTTACTTGACCGTGCTCGACGACAAATCCATCGACCCCATGGGGATTGTGGACAACTGCACCCACCTGGGCTGCACCTTCCCCTGGAACCCGTTGGATCAGCAGTTTCAATGCCCCTGCCATGGCTCCCGCTATAGCCCCGACGGTGCGGTGGTGCGCGGCCCAGCGGATCGGCCCCTCAAGCTTACCCGTGTCGAGGTGCGTGACAATGCCATCTGGCTCTACCCCTGGACAGAAACCGACCCCCGCACGGGATCTACCCCCTGGTGGGTCTAGGGTTTCGCCACTCATCGGCAGAATCTTAAACAAGGGGCTTAAGCCCCTTGCCAAGCAATTCATATCCACTGATTAACCAAAGGCAGGCGTTTACTGTGTGGAAATTTCTAGGATTTATTCAAAAAAATCTAGTTTGGTCGGTACCGATTTGCATGATTGCAGGGATTTTAGTGGGGGCCGTTATTAACCCAGCTCCGCTGAAGGCATTGATTATTCCTCTCACCTTTTTGATGGTTTACCCAATGATGGTAAACCTGCAAATTCAGGAGGTGCTATCTGGGGGCGATACCAAGGTTCAGGTCGTCACCCAGTTGATTAACTTTGCCATTGTGCCCTTTTTTGCCTTTGGTATGGGGCAATTGTTCTTTGCCGATCAGCCCCTTGTGGCCCTAGGATTACTGCTCGCTTCCTTGCTGCCCACCAGTGGTATGACGATTTCCTGGACAGGGTTTGCCAAAGGAAACGTCAGTGCCGCCATTAAAATGACCGTAGTAGGGCTAATCCTAGGTTCCGTCGCAACGCCTTTCTATGCCAAGGGACTGATGGGTGCGGTGGTTGAAATTCCCCTGGCAGACATTTTTCGGCAAATTGTTATTATCGTCTTCTTGCCCATGCTGCTGGGTTTAGCCACCCGTGCCGTGCTCATTCGCACCGTAGGGGCCGATAAGTATCACAAGAATCTTAAACAGAAATTTCCAGCTTTTTCGACCCTGGGCGTATTAGGTGTAGTCTTCGTGGCGATGGCTCTCAAGGCTAAGGATATTATTGGGAACCCCATGATTCTGCTGTCGTTTCTAGTACCCTTGGCGATTTTGTATGCGGGAAATTTTCTGCTTAGTACCATTGTCGGCAAGCTGTTCTTTAACCGGGGCGATGCCATTGCTCTCGTCTACGGTACGGTGATGCGAAATCTCTCCATTGCCCTGGCCATTGCCATGACCAGTTTTGGCAAAGAACAAGGTTCAGAAATTGCCCTTATTATCGCCATGGCCTACATCATTCAGGTGCAGGCAGCGGCTTGGTACGTAAGGTTTACTGACCGCATCTTTGGCCCTATTCCCCAGAAACTACCGACTCCCCAGTCTCAGAATTAGCCCGTTGGTGCTGAATGACGGCTTGCCGAAAACCCAGTACCACGAAAATATTCGACAGGGTTAAAAACGCTTCGGCTCCGCCGTGAAGCCAGTCAATGTTGGCTAGCTCCTCGTTGAGGGTTACTTTGGCATAAAGTCCGGCTGGAATGGTTACCGCTACAAAAATCAGCAGCGCATAGAAGCCAAACAATGCCATTTTAGGAGTGGCTTTGGTGCGCGTTAAAAACCACAAAAATCCTAGGTAAGGAAACAGGGACAGGGCAAAGAGGCTGTTTTTATCGAGCATGGGGCGAAAAACTAGACCTTAGGGATGTGGGAACCGCCTAGACTTCGGCTAGCGGCTGTGCTGAAGGAGCGAATCGTTCAGATCGATCAACCTCGATCATAGGCCGCTTTATCTTATCAAGCGGGTGGGCTGATCCATCGAACTGGCCCAGAATCACAGGCTATCTAGGGGATGGCTTGGACGGAGGAACCTAGGCGGTAACTCCAGCAACTTTTTTGAATCTGGGTGCATCCAAAGGCGGCGGTGCCCCGTACTACCTAGGAACCCTGGCTGACAGGGTTGTGTAAATTGGTGTACTCAGATAGAAGCAATGGTTTACAACAAAACGATCTGGCGACGATTGGGCCTAGCCGTATGTGCGGCGCTGTTAGCGGTGGGGTTGGCTTCCCCAAGTTGGGCGCGGCTGGTGCAGCCCAGGGTGGCCCCGGCGGCTGAAATCAGCCAAACCCTAGGCCAGCAGGTAGATATGAACCTCTCGGCAGCACGGGCGGCCCTGTTGGCCCAGGGAACCATGACCCAGCCGATGATGACCTATGTGGCCATGCTGAGTCCGCAGAATGTGGTGCCCAATGCGCCGCGTAGCTATGCCCAAGGGGCTGTGGGTGCGGTGCTATCGGGAGATCGCCTGGTAGTGCGGGCCAGTTTCCGAGAACTCTCCAGCGGTCTGCGGAATTACCAGATGGATCCGGTTGATCCGCCCAACCCCAACATTACCTCGGCGTTTCACATCCATCGGGGCAGCCCTAGCGAAAATGGGCCGTTCCAGTATGCGCTGGAGGTCATGCTCAACCCGACCGGGATGGGCGGCGATGCCCAGGGCGACTTTACCCTCACGGCAGAACAACTCCAGGCGTTGAACAACGGGATGCTCTACATCGACCTGCACACCACCCAAAATCGGGGCGGTGAACTGCGCGGGATGCTGATGTCAGCCTAGGGGCGGCTCTGTAGCCCACCTACTGCTTATATACATCTTGTTTCCGTGTCGCAAGTCTTTGGAGATCCCCCTAAATCCCCCTTATAAAGGGGGACTTTGAATCCAGTTCCCCCCTTCACAAGGGGGGCTAGGGGGGATCAACCCTAAGAACCCAGCGGAATAGAAACTTATATAAACGGTAGGTCACCCAGTGAGGGGATTGTCGTTGCCACGGATCATGAGGCGGTGGCGATCTCTCCATTGATCGGGTTCAGCCTGGGTGATCTAGCCTGGACAATTCGGACTTTCAGCTTCAGGATGTTGATGCCCCTCTTCCGATCACGACTGGCATTGGGCTTCAACATGGGTAGCATCCCGGTAGCAGGTAGGGCAGACTAGGACGGGTAGGTATGGGTCTAGTCGCTATGGATGTTGGGCAACCCCGCTCAGTCGGTGCGCCGACGGATGAAGCCCTGTGGCTGGCGCTACGGGCGGGGCAGCAAGACGCCTTGGGGCCGTTGTATGATCGCCACGCGGGTTTGGTCTATGGCATTGCGCAACGGCTGCTCGGCAACCCCCAGGAGGCGGAGGATCTGACCCAGGATATTTTCATCAAACTGGCCCAAACCAGCACCTACGACCCCCAAAGGGGATCCCTACGAACCTTTTTGGCGGTAATGACCCGATCCCGCGCCTTGGATCGCCTGCGTAGCCGTGCCGCCGTCCGGGATTCGGTAGCACGCCTGCAAACCGTTCAGCCCGCCCAGCCCCCCACCCCAACGGACAGCCTGCATCAGTCGGAGCAATCGACCCAGGTGCAGGCGGCCCTCGCCCAGCTTTCCGACCCCCAGCGTCAGGTTCTACGCATGGCCTATTATGAGGGCATGACCCAGGCCACCATTGCCGAACAACTCAATGCGCCCCTAGGCACCGTGAAGGCCCATGCGCGACGGGGGTTGCTCCGGCTGCGGCAACTGCTTCACGATTATCGAGATTAACCGCCATGACTGGTTCGCTATCCCCAGAACAGCGGCAGCTCTTGATGGCTGGCTACGTCCTCTACGATCTCGGTGCAGAGGAGGCCGCTAGCCTAGAAGCGTTGCTGGCCGAGCATCCTGAGCTACGGGATGAGTTGGCCCACCTACAAGCCACCTGGGAAACCGCCTGCGAGATGGTGCCCCAAGCTCCGCCCGCCCATCTGCGTGATGCCATCCTCCAGGCGGCGACCTTGGGACAGCAGCCCCAAGCGGCGGTCGCTAGCCCTGACTTATCCTCGGATTCTCCGCCTTCGGCAAATCTCACCGGGGTAGCTTCTCCCCAGGCCATGGAGGATGGGCAAAGCTGGGTGGTGGTTGGCCCTGGGCGCTGGTGGTGGAAAGGATTAGGGGCAGCGGCGGCGCTTCTCATTGTGGGATTAAGCGTCAGTAACCTGATGCTGTGGCGTGCCCTTCAGGCGGTTCAGCCAACCAACCCTGCGGGCGAAACCCTAACCGTGGCCCTCGGCGACCCCGCCGCTACCCCCGCCGCCAAAGTGCAGATCAACCCCCAAACCCTAGAAGGCTCGCTGACAGTAGAGAACCTGCCGCCCCTAGAACCGGGCCAAGTTTACGTGCTGTGGACGGTGGTTGACCCCAATGCGCCCGTCACCGTAGACGATAAAAACGCCATTCTCACCACGGTGTTTACGGTAGATGACCAGGGCCGTCAATCCCAAGCCATCGACTTACCCAGCGTCTACCGCCGCGATCCCAGCCTGATTCGCGCTGTGGCCATCACCCAAGAATCCGCCGACGCTCCCCAAGCCCACCGTTCCGCCCCAATTTTGATTCAGCCCCTATGATGCCGTCCCATTGATTCAGCGACTTTATACAGACTGACCAAGGCCCTCCAAGAATGATGAACAGCCGCTACCTTGAAATAAATGATCTGCCGAAAACGAAGACATTGAAAGCGGTGGGACAGCGGCATCGGTGGTGGCGGGGGCTAGGGGCAGGATTGGGGCTAACGCTGCTAGGCGTGTGGACTCCGGTGCAGGCGGCCCTGTGTCCGTCCCAGTTGGCGGCGCGACTAGAGGCGGACCTCAACCAAGCGCCCCTTAATTCGGCCCAGGTGGGCATGGTGCTGCAAACCCAGGCGGCAAATCCTCAGCAGCGGCAGACGATCTACGCCAAGCAACCTAACCATCTGTTTACCCCAGCCTCGAATGTAAAACTGCTAACCACCGCAGCGGCCCTGCATCGACTGGGGCCAAGCTACCGCCTGCGTACCTCCGTCCATGGGGTGGCCACCCCTGGAGGGCTGACGACGCTGCGGGTGGTAGGGCGGGGCGACCCCACCTTCGGGCCGGATCAGATGGCGGATCTAGCCGATCAGTTACGGCAGACAGGTGTCACCCAAGTGAGCCGTTTGGTGCTGGATGACAGTTATTTTCCGGGCTGGGCCACCAACCCCACCTGGGAATGGGAAGATGCCCAGTTTTACTTTGCGGTGCCCGTGAATGGGCTGATTTTCAATCAAAACGCGGTTCCGGTGCAGGTGGCTCCAACCCAGGTGGGGCAGCCGTTGTATCTCACCGGGTTAGACGCCTTGCCCGCTGGCCCCTGGCCCTTGGTGAACCACAGCCTAACCGTGGCGGCGGGGGCGGCAGCGAATCCGATTTCCCTTCAGCGGCGAGGGGATTCTGCCCAGCTTTTCTTGACCGGGCACATGGCCGTTGATGCCCAACCTGCCACCTATACCCTCGGTGTACTGAACCCGGCTGAGCAGTTTGGGGCAGCGCTACAAAGCGAGCTAGCCCAGCAGGGGATTCGGACAGCCCAGGTGGATATCGCCCATACCCCCAGCCCCGTCCTCGGCCCCGAACTGGCGGCGGTGGAGTCGCCCCCCTTAGCCGAGTTGCTAGTACCCACCAACCGAGACAGCGATAATCTCTATGCCGAAGTGCTGCTGAAAACCTTGGGCGTCGTGGGGGCCGAAGAAGCTCCAGCGGATGCCAGTCGGGCGGGGGCTGAACACGTTAAGGCTGCGTTAACGGATCTAGGCATCAACGCCGAACCTCTGCGGATTGCCGATGGTTCGGGCCTGTCGCGCCACAATTTGGTCAGTCCCCAAGCCTTTGTGGATACCCTACAAGCTATGGCCATCCATCCCCAAAGCACCGTATTTCGTAATTCCTTGGCGGTGGCAGGGGAAAGCGGCACCCTACGTCATCGTTTGGTCAATACGCCCCTAGCCGGACGGGTACAGGGTAAATCGGGGGCACTAACGGGCAATGTGGCGCTCTCTGGCTATGTGCAGCCGCCCAACTATGATCCCCTCGTCTTTAGCGTGGTGATCAACCATTCCAACCAGCACGCTAGGGTGCTACGGGCTAAAATTGATGAATGGCTTCTCTTAATTGCCCAACTTTCACCGGATTGCTAGGATGTTCTCTGCCGTAATCCAGCCGTCTAGCGTCTTCAAGCCCGGACATATTTTATTAAGCTGGCTACAGCGATATCACCCAGGCTCTGACCTATCAAAGCTGCTTGGCTGTGTATGAGTACACGATGTCTTCGTAGAGGGAAAAGGCCAATGACAGCATTTTCTTCACGGGTTCTTCGCGATTTACTAAAGCTAAATTTCCTAGCCTAGGAAAAATTCTGAATGTAGGATTTTCCAGGGAAAAAACGTCTCCTTGTGGGAGTCTACGATTATGTATTCCTCCGGGAGGATGTTCCGCAGAGTCACAATTCAATGACCTTCAAAGACGGTGATGATATGAGGGACAGATGAGTGATTGGAGAACGGCAAATTTGCTGAACTGAGCCTTGCTGCCATGAGTCCTTTTTCCTCGCACTTAACCCACTTCAACCCTCCAGACAGCTTCGAGGAGTTAATGATAGAATGAGGGCCTCAGCCCTTTTCTAGGGTAGTCTAGTCCACGAAAGATAAAGGACTTCAGGGCTTGACAGAAAAAGTGTCCGGATCATGGCCGCTTTAGGGGCTATGTTAAAGAATGGTAGACGCCTCTAGGGAATCGTGACATGGTTAAAGCATGGGTACAATCACTTCAGTCAACGATTGATGTGCCCAACGTGCAGGTCGTCATGGTGGAAGCGGAGCCGATTCAGGTTATCCTCCGCAGCCAAAACTCATCTGCTATCAGCCAATCTCAACCCTGGGTAGCATGGCTGAAACGCCATTGGCCCGGAGATAGCCGTGAAGTCACCCTTGAAGCCTACTGTGGCAAAGTCTGTTTGTGGCGCGAAGTCGTTACCGTGACGGCTAGCATGGACCAGTTGCTTGCAGGTCTCACTTCCGACCTAGATACAGACTTTCCTATCGGTCAACCAGCCACTAACGCAGCCACCGTGACAAGTGGTATCAAGGCGTCCGATTATCAGCTTGCCTGGATTGGGCTAGCCGTTATTTTTTCCTTAAATACGTTATCACAGCGTTTAGGTGAGGTTGTTTCCATTAGCAATTTCCTAGAAAATGTTGGCGTTGACAGCATTTTTTTGATCTGGTTTTTGGATGCTGTCCTTCTCATTTTAGCAACGTCCTTTCAGTCTTTATTAGTAGATCGAATTTTTCGGCTAACTCTGACAAAAATTGTGGCTCTTGCGGTGGCTATCTTGTTTGCTCTGTGCTGGTTACTGATGGCCGTGGGAGCCCCCAGCAGCTTGACATTTACCCTAATGTTTTTGATTGCCCAACAGCAAACGGTCTTTGTCCCCGTCATCCTCTGGACCTTAGCAAATGATGTGTTCGACGTTGCCACAGGGCGGCGACTCTTTCCTCGCCTAGCGGCGGTTGCCTTCATTGGTAGCCTAGTTGGCAGTGGCATTGCGGCCCTGATGCCCCATATTCAAGGTGGACTCGGTGTTGAGACAATTCTCCTCAGCAATGTAGCTATTTATTTAGGCATTATTTTAATCTTACAGCTAGGATTTAAGCCTGAGTGGATTCGTAAAACTACCACCACCACGCTCAAGGCCGCAGACGTTCTCCAAGAAGGATTTGGCTTTATTAAAGATGTGCCAGCGTTTAAGTTTCTTATCCTCTCACTGGTTCTCCTCTACGCTGGCGATGTTTTGATTGAGTACTATTTCTTTGCTGCGACTAATGCCGTCTTTCCCGACCTTGACCAATTTCAGACCTTTTTCGGCATCTTCTCACTTCTGCGGCAGGTGGCCTATCTAATCATTCAGGTGTGGGTCGTAGAGCGTCTTATCAATGCGTTGGGCCTTCAGTCGATCTGGCTGGTGGCACCGATTGCAATGGTGCTAGCGGGCACGAGTGCATTGGGGGTGGCGGGACTGGCGGGGGCTGTTTTAAGTGTTACCTTGCTCAAACTTCCCCTCTACGGTGTTGACGAGACGGCCCGGAAAAATCTCCAGGGATTAATTCCGGAAGAGCGGCGGGGTCGGGTGAGTCTCTTTATGGATGGTTACGTAATCGCCCTTGGCTCAATGATTGGTGCCATGATGGGGGCAGGGGCTTTATACCTGGGCACACAATTTGCCTTTCCGAGCCAAACTGGCCTTCGGCTGCTGGTTGTAGGGCTTGGTTGCGTTGCCATCTATATGGCGTTGCAGGTTCGCCGCACCTATGAGGCTTCGATGCTGAACTGGCGTCTCAAACGTCGTCAGCGCGGACGTTCCTCTATTCTTGATCAATTTCAGTAGCCTGCCACCACTCTCTTAAGTAGCAATTCAATATGACTGTATCCGCCGAAATCCACTCAGATAAATTACGCAGAAAACAGCGCTTCATTAGCTTACAGATTCGGTTGCTGGTTGGGTTCACCGTCATCTTCACAGGCGTGTTCTCAGCCGCCTACTACTGGTTCTATACCTTTACAATTGAGAGCGCTGTTGCCAGCCTGCGAAGAGATTTGAATAACACGCTGGAGGGCGCTGCATCTGGCATTGACGGTGACGAGCTGCTAGATCTCTATAAAACAGGGGAACCCAACGCCGAGGGCTTCTCGGATGATCCTCGCTATCTGAACCAACTTGCCTGGTTTGAGACGATTCAGCAGTTAGAACCTCGTGCCTGGCCCTACTCGTACACCATGGTCGGTCTAATGGGCCATGAAACGGCTCGAAAGCAGGTGCAGGAGGATGGCAAGGTGCGCGTTGAAACCTTTCAGCCCAGCGATGATCGCCAGCTTGTCGGCTTAGTAGACCTGTGGGCCATTCGTGATCCGGCCAAATCCTACCTATTTCTCGACATGGGTGAAGCCAGTGACTATTCTGTGATGGCCTGGAAGCAGGATCGGTTAGTAGAACGCCCCGACCTGTATACCGATGAATGGGGCGAGTGGTTTAGTTCCTATATCCCCATCCATAATTCAGATGGTGAAGTCGTAGCCCTTTTGGGTATCGATTTCGAGGCCAGCTACGTCAACCAACTGAAGCGATCCTTAGTGAATCAGATTATTATTTCGTTCAGTCTGGCCTATGGCAGCCTATTTATTCTAGTTTATATAAGTGCTAGATTCTTTACACAACCGCTGAAGCGGTTGAGTTTTGCTGCCCAGAAGATTGCTAATGCAGATTATGATGGCACTGAAGAACTAAAGCTTTTGAGCAATCGTAATCTACGTGATGAATTTACCGATCTCTCTGACACCTTCATTATGATGACTGCTAAAATTAGAGGCCGTGAAGAGGCCCTAAAAACAAGAGTTCAGAAGTTGCAAATAGAAATTGACGAAACCCGTAAACAACGTGAAGTCAATGAAATTGTTGAGTCTGATTTTTTTCAAGACTTACTACAAAAAGCCGAAAAAATCCGTCGCCGTTCTAGGGATTTTCGTGATGACTCGCCGAACTTAGACGACAATCTACCCAGTGAATCCTGACACCTAGAAAAGCCGTCATAACGATGTTTTCTGCCTGCCTAACACAATACCGAAAAGCTTTGCTTTCCCGTAGTAGCGCATCTAGTCTAATGCATAGGGTGCATAACGCCAAGGCGAGGCTAGCGCCAACGCGAAGCAATGCACTACCCAAAGCCTTGAGAGAAACCAGACCCAATATTTTAGACCTGACGCACCAGTAGGTTGGCGCGATAGCAGCACCCAACCAGCCTGAAACCTATGGCGGGTATTGGGTTCCGCTCTGCTGTACGTAACCTACTTGAAGATATATCAGGCAATCAGCGACCTTTTAGTGAGGATATCCCGTTTTGACTGCTCTGGTCATCTGCAATACCTATGAATCCTACGGTTCTTTCCTTCGCGATCTCAAGGGTCCCGTAGACCATGTTCATAGCGTTGGGGATCGCTCACTTTTTTACCTTTCCTGCCCTAAGATTTTAGTGACGAGTATTAGACCGCCCCATATTGATTATATTCAGTCCCTAGGCTACACCATTCAGTGCTTGTCACCCCGTCAGCCCAGTCCATCTATCTGTCGCGATTTGATAGATGACCCTGAACTCCGTCAGGCCCTTTTAGCCGCGATGGAGCATACATCACAGGTGGAGGTGATTCCCTACTGCAATACCCCTGATTTTTTTCAGATGGTGGCCCACTATCAAGCTGAATACCCGCTGGAAATCACAACACCGGAATCACCATCGGCCCAACTAAGCTGGCTTCGTGACGCCTTGGACCGCAAATCTGTATTTTCAATGTTGGCACCTTCACTTTTGGAGGGCACGGATTGCAAGCTAACCCCCCGTGTCGTGGCTGACTCGCTAGCCCAAGCGGCGGCAGCGGTTGAATCCTTTCTGATTCAAACCCAGTCCTGTGTTGTGAAGCCAGATGCCGGCTACCTCAGCTTGGGATTGATGCGATTCGACCCTGAAACAGCATGGACAAGGGAGAAAATCGAGGCACACCTTGGCACCAATGCAGCCCTTGGCCGTCGAAAACTGTCCGTTGAATCATGGATTCCCAGCGGAACAGACTGCCAATCACCTTCCGTTGAAGTGTTTGTACCGCACGAGGGCAATCCCTACATCACCTATATTTGCGACCAGGTTTTCTCGGATTCTAATCTGTTCTCTGGGATTAGCCTGCGGCCTGAATTTTACGAAACAGCCTGGGCACAGACCCTCAGCACAGGAGCATTGGCCATCGCACGACGGCTTCAGAGCTTAGGCTACTGTGGCTACTTCGATCTCGATGCAGTGGTTGATCCGGATGGGCAGGTATATGTCGTGGAGATGAATCCCCGTCGCACCGGTGGCACCCATGTTCATGAAATGGCGGAATTTCTGATTGGGAAAGACTACCGCAATAAGGCTGTGCTTTTGAGTGGTTCACTAACCCTTAAACGTCATTGTACGTGGCCAGAATTAGAGATGACTCTGCGGGATAATGACTTGCTATATCCCCAAGGACCAGTCGTTCCAGTACAGACATCGTCGTTGCCTGGAGGAGTTTTAAGCTATGCGGTGATAGCGGCAGATTGGGGCACGGTGAAGTTTTGGCAGGGACGGCTGCTAGCGTTATTAACGTAGTCATAGCTAACGGATGGGGCGGGCTCGACTGATCAGACTGCATCGTAGGTACTAACCGTCAGATAGAGCGTCCATTTTTGGATATCTCTGCCCTTCTGCATACGAGATTGGGTATAGGACTAGTCTTCGTCGTAGCGATTCCGGATGATTTTTGACTTTTCAGCTATTCCCTTAAAGAAGTTATTATCGGCCATATCTTGTACTTCTTTCGCGTGTTTTTTCTCATCGATTTCAGTGTGCAAATCTGATGCCTGTTGCTTCAGCTTAAATTCACGCATTTTTATATGTTCGAGCATAGCCTTTAAGACCATAGCCAACTGGGTAATTTCATCTTCGATAAACGGCTGGGAGACCTCATTGAGGTCTTGACTATAGTTGCCATCCTCAATGTCGTGGACAACTTTAGTAAGATTAATTGTGCAGCGGATGACACGATTAGCCAGAATGTAAATCAGGATAACTAGGATCGCATAACATCCTAAAAATGTGATCAATACACGCTGGAAAATACCGCGCTTAATTTCGCCTAGGTACTCAGCAGTAAGATCGGCTCCAATGCCAAAACCCGGAACAATATTGCCCTGGCTATCGCGAATAGGGGCATAGGCCGTGATCCATCCTCCCCACTGATCATAGAGGGGTACCTCAGGCCGATGGACAACAACCCCCTTCTCAAGGGTTTCAATCATTTGCGGACTGGCGGCGTAGGGCTCTAGAAACTTAACAGACTTAGAAGGATCATAGTCCGACCAAAGATCTACTAAAAAGATGACTTCGTCATTGGTCAGCACTGGTTCGCCCACCCGGCGCGTGTCTGGACGATTGCCACGCACGAAGGAATAGGGCCAAACGTCAGGATTGACATTGTGTACTTGCTGAAACCAATCCATTTGCTGCCGATAGAGCAGGCTGTCGGAAAATCCTTCACGATTGGGTTGAGCCTCTCGGTAAAGGCGGATCATGTCCTCCCCAGAAACCCCAGCCGCCGCCGCAAGGAGAGCATCCTCTAGGTTTTTCCGCATTCGCTGAACCGCCACATCCACCGCAAAATTGTAGAGGAGATAAAAGAGGGTGCCAAAGGTCGCCGTGAAGAGGACAGTAAAAATGATTAACAGCTTAGCCCGAATACTAATAAACTTAACCGGCTTTTTCAAAGATTTTTGAATCATAGTCTTTCCCCATATCGAAATCCCCGAAATCAGTATGATTGATCGTGAGGGCTAGAAGTTGCTGCTGTCTAAGACACTCTCTTTTCGCTTATGCCAAGCCAATCGCCCGACTAACATGCTGATATTAAAGGTTTGAACCACTTTCAGTTTTGACATCAGGGCAGTGATGGCTGCAACAAAGGCAACGATGCAATGGAGATTACTCCTTAATCAGTCTATTCGCGTTAGCCAGCCTGTCATGGTGAGCATAGCAATAATTAACGACTCTAAAATACTATCCTAGCCCAATCATATAGCCCTGAGCATCATTATCCAGAGAGAGGAAATCTCTAGCCACTATATCTAACGACGATGATTTCGGATAACTTTTGTGCGAAGGAATTTCCGAGCAGCAAAAGCCCGAGTAATAGGGTAAGGTTGGCTTCCGAAGAACGATGCACAGGAAGTTTCGGCATGGCAATCTAGCGGTAACGGCAGGGATGGAGACGACCGGGGGCTAGCTAATCAATACTGACATCGGCAAGGGATATCAGGGAAATCGGCCCAAAAGGGTCTAGTAATCATCAGGTTCTTGGTAAATGGCGGTACCTCCGGTGTAGGTTCGCAGAACGATCTGCTGGTCAGGGCCTTGGCCGAGGATGGTTGGTGGCGACACCACGACCTTGCCGCCGCCACCGGGGGCATCCACGACGTATTTGGGTACGGCATAGCCGCTGGTATAGCCCTGTAGCTGGGAGATGATCTCCAGTCCCTTGGCAATGGAGGTACGAAAATGCCCTGCTCCGGCCACCAAGTCACACTGGTATAGATAGTAGGGGCGCACCCGGTTTTTGACGAGCCGGTGCAGGAGTTGGCGCTGTACCTCCACCGTGTCGTTAATGCCCGCCAGCAAAACACTTTGGTTGCCGAGGGGAATGCCAGCATCCGCTAGGCGTGCGAGGGCCAAGGACACCTCGTCCGTGATCTCACGGGGATGGTTGCTGTGGATGTTGATCCAAAGGGGATGGAACTGGCGCAACAGGTCACACAACTCAGGGGTGATGCGCTGGGGCAAGAATATCGGCACTCGACTGCCAATGCGAATAATCTCGATATGCTGGATGGCCCTCAATTCCTTGAGCAGGTGCCCTAGGGCCACATCGGAGAGCGTAAGGGGATCCCCGCCGCTGATCAGCACATCGCGAACTTCAGGGTGCTGCCTAAGGTAGTCGATTTGAGCTTCTAGGTTGTCTAATCCGGGAGTTTGGTGAAAATCCCCTACGATACGACTGCGAGTGCAGTAGCGGCAATAGCTGGCGCAGTGCGTCGTGACAATCATCAGCACCCGATCCGGATAGCGATGAACCAGTCCCGGCACCGGGCTTTGTTTTTCCTCGCACAGACTATCCACCATCAGTTCGTCCATCGGCTTTAGCTCTCGCCCCAAGGGGATCACCTGCCGCCGAATGGGACAATTCAGATCCGTCGGGTCAATCAGCTGGGCAAAGTAGGGGGTAATGTCCACCCGAAAATGACCTGGTGCACTCAGTCCTTCTCGTTCCTCAGGGCTGAGGTGGATCAAATCTTCTAATTCGTCCATTGAATTTAGACGGTGCTTGAGCTGCCAACGCCAGTCCTGCCAGTCCTTTGTGGGAACATCCGTCCATTTCATAATGCTGTACTCTAATACATAATGGTGTCATTTCGGGCACCCTGCATAACTCAACCTATGCCTAGCATGCCCACTTCACCGCTAGTCTTCCACCTTAAAACAGAGGGGAAAACTGCATTGGGCAACAGCGACTAAGCTTCGATGTGCTAGGGACTTTAGGTAAGTTCACTCGATTCCAGACTAATTTCGCATCAACTTTGGCCTAAATCATCGGTTTTCATTAAGATAAGCCGCTGTTTTGACCTTGCCATGGATCAAGCTGACAGGATGAGGAAGACAGTGAACCCACCCCAGAGACCTTGCAGGCAAGGCGTTTAGGATTATTCTGACTTAGACATTCTGCTCCATCGGCTAACAGCTTATTCGTCAAGAAATCGCTACATATAATAGTTTTCTAACAGATGACGCGAATCTGACCAATGCTAACCCTGCGAACAATGGACTTAGCTCCTGACGACCTGGCACAGCGACTAGGTAGGTTAGGTGCAGCGGAGCGAAACCCAACACTCGCCGAAGATTTGGGGCTTGCTGAGTTCTGCTATCGCGCCACCCAACCTGCGGATATAGAGGCTTTTCGACGTTATGTTCGGCAGCCAGGCCCTTGGTTTTACTTCATTTAACTGAAGTTTGCCATCTGGTTGACTGACAAAACTTGCGAGAACCCAAATCCGCCAAAGGGTCAGGAGACCTGACCCCTACATTATCCAAATCCTGTAGGGGCGCGGTTTCCGCGTCCGGCGCAGGATCTTCTGTCAGTCAACCAGGCTTGCCATAGAAACCTAGAATAATAAGCATAGAAAAAAATCATCTATCCTGATGCTTCGGATATTTTCGCCAAAAATTTTCATCATGAATCCAAAATGATTATACCGAAGCGACTTCAACCAGGGTTAGGTTAACAATACTACGTACTGGCGTACCATCCGGAAGAAACATGGTCAACTTATAGCTGAGAGATTGTACAAAGCAGCGTAGATACTCTTGACTGCCCCACGTAAATACATAAATTGGTGGTCGATCTTTGCCATCTAAAAATTCAACAGCCTGGCGAAATTTACTGATGTATTCCGTGTAAACATTGCCACCACTTTCGTAGGTATCAAAGACAATATTACTAATAGTTAATCGCCAAGGTTCTGGAGAGCCAAAGCTAATTTTTGGCAGTCCAGAGTCTGTCCGAGAACCAGGGGATGAATTGAGATTAACAGTGCGATCAAAGTTTAACTCCGTGGGGTTGAACATAAATTCAATCGTATCAATCGTGCTGTTTCCCTCTCGTGCAATTAGCTTAGCCTTAACTGGATTTGTCATAGCCTTAGTATCATTTCAAACGTTTGTCGTAAAGTCTTCCGTGGCGTTCTTTCTCAATCATCAATCGTTGCCGCATCCTGTAATAAACTTCCTGGGCTAGTTGTTCCAAAGCCCAGGATTTGTCGGCATTATCTTTCGGTGCACGATTCTGATTTGCCTCAATGGTTGTGAACGGTGTATCCTCCTTAGCTTGAATCAGAAAACTGGGCTGAGACAAATCCGAATGAGCAGTATTTTGGGTTTGAATGGCAGGTGGATTACGAAATTTGAGGACAGGCTTAGTACGGGAAATAGAGAGTCTTCGCTGAATTGACGTGGTTGATAATGGCGATGACGTCGTTAGGGGTATAGAAGATACGGTTGGCGAGGTCTCTACGATTTCCTGGGATAATTTTGGCTCAGTTCTATCCCAAGTTGTTGGTTGCATTTTTGGAGAACCGTCCTGAACTTGAGATGCTACTAAGTCTGCTAAATTTTGCCACTCTGACGGCAACACTGAGTCATTGTCATCCGCTAAACGTTGAATCATTGACGCATCCATCTGAGATGGTTGAGCCATTTTAGATAAATCAGATTCAGATTGTTGCCTGAGCCATGACTGTTTTATAGATTCAGGATCTGTATCAGGTATTCGAGAAATTTTGTCTGTCTCAGGATGGTGGACAACGTCAGATAAATCCGCATGAGGCTGTATAGGTAGCGTTGCAATTGAAGATAACTGAATTCCAGCTATATCTAAATTATGTTGACTTTGTGCAGCATTAGTGACGACAAAAACGCCTTGATTTTGATCAGAGCTTTGGTCATATTTTAGCGGCAATTCTATCTCTATTTCTCGACGAATTGAAGTATCTTTTTCCAAGCCATTTTCAATTATTTGCTGATTAACTTCAGGCTTTCTTTGAAGCGATCTAGGTGGAGACTGAAAATCCATCAGAATGGGCAAGTTTTCATGGTCTTTAGAATTTTTTTGCAAGCCTATATCTTGTGAAGAAGCAAGGTTTTCTGGCCAAGTTGGTAATGGTTTAACGGTCCCATGGATGACTGTATGCTGATCCAAGTGCTTATTTATGTTTTGTTCTTGGGCAGCACTAGCACCTACAATCATTGGGTTTGTGGCGTTGATTGCTGACACATTACGTTCTAAGGAGTTGTCTAATGCCAAGTCCTCCGACTTCAAGAGGCGGCTAGACGGTGACCCTAAAGCTGAATGTGTCGATTCAATGGTTGACGAAAAGCTGGAAATACCTTCACTCAATCGCTGAATACTGTTGGCCGACGCATTTGCCGCAGAAAACAGATCCCCAGGGTTTAGTGCATTTACGGCAAATATTGATGTAGCACTGGATGGGATAGTGCGATCTCCAAAACGAGATATCGAAGTATCTTGAGTAGATGATTGTTCTTGATTAGAACTTTGGAGATTTTCATTTTCTGAAAATTCAGGATTCGTAGTTGACAGACTTGTTAAATTATCAAAATGGCTAGCGTGTGTTCTCTGAATATTTTGGAAAGATACGTTCTGAAACTGTGGCAGCCTGTCAGCGGCAATAGAATCTACTAAAGGCGTTTTTTCTTCGGTTTCACCATCTGTTGAGAAAAAAGGATTGATCTCGTTAACTCGCTGAATTTGACTAGGAAGTACAGCTTTAGTCATCGAGATCACCATAGGATGGTGATTAACTACTTGAGCATTGACAGCGACAGTTCCTGCGTCAAAGCCTTGAACGTCAGGCGTTTGAATATTGTGGGGCTGAACGCTCTCGAAATTGGATAGGGAGTCAGCAGAATATAGCCTAGTTGAAGATATTATATCTGGCTCAACAACATCCTTGTTTTCGCTATTTTTTTGAATGATATCTGGTAGCAAATCTTCGGAGTTAGGTCGGCCAGCAAGATAAGCTTGACTAGATTCTTGAACAGCTTCGGAGGAGTTATCCACAACCGTAGGCCATAAATCAGACCTTGGGGTAGATGCCGCTGGTGAGGATATCGAACTGACTGGAGTGCTCGACTTTGTATCGCGTGATAGTTGAATAGTATTAGATGGCGTGTCGTTATATTTTGGCAGTATTTCAGGACTGAGAAAAGATGTAAGAGACGGAGATAAGTGGTCTAAAGAAAGGTTTGGATCAGGATCTCTGTGGAGTTGGATCCTCTCTAGAGAAAGAGCTTTATCACTGGAAGAGATTTGCTGACCTCGCTGAATAACAGTATGATTTTGTGAAAGTTTAGACGAGGATCCGAGATCTAGTGAGGTCAGTTCATTTTCTGATCCGATAACGCTAATTTGCTGATCAACAGGTAGCTTTATCGGGTCAGATATAATAGGTGAAAAAAAAGTAGAATATCTTTCAGGATACTTTTGAACTTTATCAAAGGTTTTTCCTTCAATACTCGACAGAAATTCAGGTGATAAATCCGCACTCAAAGTGTTAGATTTATTATCTCCAGGGTCAACATCATTTTCCTCGTTGGTCTTCTGAATCTGTTTTAGGAATGAGCCTTCAATACCAACTAAAGGTTCGGATTCTGATCCCTCAGATACTGAAATTGGTGCCGAAGATATAGAAGATAAATCTTCTGAGATGGTCGATTCCTCTCCATGGAATTTCTGAACTTTATTAAATAATGGTGATTCAGCGTTTAATGTAGGCTGACTATCTAAGGATGCGTCCTTAGATATCGTACCAGACAGGAAATCTACATGGTCTGAGGACGTATCGCCAGAATCTTTTTCGTCCTGAGATAATGTTTCTTGATGATCAGTGAAAGATTTAAATTCTGAAGATGGAGTTGCAGGGATAGATGAATTATCTATTGAGGAAAGGCCGCTTTCTCCATTAACTTTATTAATTGGATTAGGAGGTGAAATCTGAAGATTAGATACAGCCTTGGGAATGGAATGTGGTGTTGAAGATTCAGGATAGCCATCCAGAGGAGCCGTAGAGTCTTGCTCGACAGTTCTCTGTATTGGCTGATCGGATATGTTTCCAATATCTGTTTGAAGCTCAAATCCAAAGTCTAACTTTGAAGATGTGGATAGATTATTTATTAGGAAGTTAGTATTTTCTTCAAAAGCATTCTGAATTTGCCTGTCTGAACTTGCTTTAAGACGAGCAGGCTCTTGAAAGGTTGACGTTGTTAATTCAGCCTCAGATAGGGTATCTGCCGAAGAAGGTATATTGTCATCGGCTACTCTCTGAATTGGATAAGATACCTCCCCCTCAATATGATTTCGCAATTGAGGCTCTAGCGCTTTAGGTTCAGACACGGGAATATTATTGTTCGAGGAGATAATATCATCCTCGGCCATGCTCTGACTCTGACCCGAGGAGATATCTCTAAGATCTCTGGTTGGTTCAGCACCTAAATTGAGATCAGATACTAAATCAGATTTAGGTGCAAATTCTATATTTGTGAGAGAATGATCTGCTTGACTAGTTCTTTGAGTCTGTTCAGGGGATGTATTCTCAGGGATAATGACAGGTTTTGCATCTAAGTTTATGGTTGCAGACAAAGATTCTACGATTGTTGGGTTCGGGAAACTTTCTTCGTTAGACTCCTGAAGGTTATTGGGCGATGATAGTTCAATATCCGTTGGGGTTTCACGAGCTAAGTTGTCTGACTGATATGTAAGGTTTGTGTCCGTTGAGAATGTTGAACTACTTTCGCTAGACTTCTGAATTTGCTCAGGTATTGATCCCTCAATAATAGGTTGTGTTTTAGTCGATAAGGTTTCTACCGTTGTCTCAGATGCCACATTAGCTAAAAATTCGGGGTAGTTCCCCTCCATTATCGGAATAGACGGGGAGGATAGGTTTTCAGCAGCGCCTAAGGCCTGAGGTTCTAAGGCTGGGATTGTAGGTATAGGCCCTGAATCTCCTACGGATGCAGTGCTTTCCTCACGCATTGTTTGATTCTGATCGAATGACAGCGCATCAAGATTTATTGGAGGGTTATTAACAAAATTCTCTAGATTATGTGCAGAGGCTATATCTGTTGAGGATGTGGAAAGGCTTTCATTGGCTTTCTGAATCTGCTTAGGTGCTGCCTCCTCGATATCTACAGGCGTTTGAGTAAGAGGTGTTGTTGCAGAAGCAGAGACTATCTCCGTTTTTTCAACGGAGATTTCTTCACTGGCCCTTTGCAATTGATCAGGCAATGCTTCTTTAATGTGTGGTTGTTCGCTAATAACTAGATTTGTCGTTTGGAACGCAGAATTTATATTTCCGGTAAACGTAGATCTTGCCTCATCAAATTTCTGAATCTGTTCAGGTATGAGTGTCTCGATGTCAGAATGAGTTTTGGACAATGAAGCTTCTGTAGTTAACTTAATTATGGCATTTGTCGAGGATATAGGATTATCCTCATTAACCTTTTGAATTGGGCTGGATGACACCTCTTCAGCAGCGGCTAGAGGTTGAGATTCTAAGGCCTTGATTTCAGGGATGGGTGCTGCATTCGTGGGTGGCATAGAGCTTGCTTCACGAATGGTCTGACTCTGCTCGAATGATGATACCTGATCAATATAGACTAGAGGTTCATCAACGAGATTCTCTGAATTATGTGTAAAGGCTAGATCTGTCGAGGATGTCAAACTATTTTCATCAGCTTTCTGAATCTGCGTAGGTACTACTTTCTCGATATCTAAGGGCATTTTAGGCGGTAGATAGGCTGTCGTTGAAGTAGAGGCTGTATCTATTGAGGGTACAGACTCTATATCCCTTGCAGGCACAGAATTTTCCTCACCAGTCCTCTGCACCTGTCCAGGCAGTGTACTTTGGGCACGAGTCGAAATCTCCGTATCTAAGGATGCGTCTACCAAGGGAGATGCTGTATCGGTGGAGGCAATAGCATCGACCTCGATCTCTTGTTGTGGTTGCCCTAGCAAAAAAGATTCAGTATTTTGAGACGTTGCGGTTTTAAGTAGTTGTATCGTAGGCGTGGATAAGGACTCTGCTGACAATGTTGAGCCTTCTTCCCTATCTCTCTGGATCGACACAGCCGATGGATCTTCAATATCTATTGAAGATGTAGATGTTAAGACATCTGCTGCGGAAGAAGAGGTTTTCTCTGTGGAGATGCGAGTATTTCTTTCGCTATGATCCTGGGATTCTTGATAGGATAGTTGCTCTCTCTCAGAGACGTTTTCAGGATCTGGCGATTTTTGCGTAGAGGATGATGGGCCGTCTGCAATCAATTCAGCACGACTCTCACTGGATCTTTGAATCTTTTGAGAGACTGAATCACTAGCTCTCAATGAAATTTCAGGAAATGCCGGATTCTGCGCAGAGAATGGTGTGCCCTCTGACAGCAAAAGACTACTTCTTTTAATAGAGCCTTGACTAAGGTCAGGAGCCAAGTTTTTAGGGGCCAAGTCTTCGCTCCTGATTAAAGCTTCATCGTTAACGGATTCTATATCCAAGTCTGATGCGTTGACGACAGAAGCCGTTGGGTTGCTTTCGCTAGCCCTTTGAATAGGCGTAATTTCTGCTAGCACTGTTTCAGGAAAATCGGTAGAGATTGGGGAATTTTCTATATGTTCTAGCCCCATCTCCGTGGGGAAAGCAGCACTGCTCTCAGTGACACCATGGGAATGTTGTGGGGCTGAAGGTTCTGATTGGATTAGATTAGGCTTAAATAGAATTTCTGATCGTTGTAAATCGGCATGGATAAATGGTTCAGCTTCTGTTGTTTCCGGTAATAAGTTTGTCACCTCGGCCATGCCACTATCCATCATTTGCTGGGGCTGAAGTGGCGCAGGCGGTGTAGAGAAATCGACGATGACAGGCAAATTTTCGTGACTTGGCGGAGTATGGGCTGGCATCCCCGGCGTGGGGCTAATTCTAGTTGTCGGTTGGGATGTGGAAGCCTCTGTTGGAGTAACATTCTTGGCCTGAATAGCCTGGGCAGATGTAACGGTATTTTCAGTAAAGAGATTACGAGAAATTTGAGGTTGATTCGCTGTTGATGTATGACTGCCTGAAACTGATGTATGTCTCTCTTCAGTATTTGGAGAAGATTCTAGATTTTGCCCTTCCTTCGGACTGTGGGAAATATTACCCTGGACATCTTCATTCACCTTGACGTTCGGTCGCTTTACTCCGAGGACGTTATTCTCCTGGTCGCTACTCTCTGGAGAAGAGAGTCTTTGAACAGAGAAATTGTCAGGGTTCGATTTAAGAGTGCTCAAATCAGAAAATATGGGCTTAGATTCTACGACAATGGCTTGCTTGTCAACCGAATCCTGAGAGTCTAACATGGAATTAGGCAGGGATTTTCCTGACCGCAACTCCTGGGATAATACGCCGTTCTCGACAATATTAGCCTGACTGTCTAGCGCTGATTGGATCGCATTGCTATCCGGAATAATAGCTTGTGAAAAAGTGCGATTATCTAGGTCAAAAGATGTATTTAAATTGGCAGAAGAAGGCCACGTGTTTTCTGGAATGACGCGATCTTCTGCACTATTTCTTTGGATTATGTTATTGTCGGAGGTGTTTATTGCTTTGGGCAGACTGCTACCTGATGTAGAACTTCCCAGGAAAGTACGTTCCTGAGAAATTTCCCCCTCGGGAAATATGGTTTTAGATGTTGTCTCCTCTAAATTAATGTTGAGGGAAAGCTTGTGATTTTGAATAATCTCATCGTCAGGATTTATCGCAGCCTTAGGTTGGATAGGTGCCGACGCAGGAGCGTCTATCTCAGGGCGCTTTTGGATAACTAACGGTTCAGAGGTTAAGACAACTTTAGGGGCAAGGTTTTCTGTCCTAATATCCTCTGAAAAGATATTACTTGGGGGCGATAAATTCTTAGGATTTGAGGTAAAAATAGAGGGTTTATGTTCTGAAGTACTATCCTCTGACAAGGATTGTGTTTGAATCGGATAAGGCTTAACGTTAGAGAGATGACTTTGAGGTGACGTGCTCGCCGTTGGGGAAAATCCTTGATGAAAAAGTGGATCTGAGACAGATGATGATGCAAATTCAGTATTCTCTGGAGAGAATTGTCTGTGAAGCTGAGCAGCCTCGCTAGGTGAAGTAACTTCTTCTTCAATGGGGTCAATGTCGGGCAAGCCAGCGGGGAAAAAATAGGCTAGATTTAACACCCCCAAGGAATGTGCCCCTAGGGGCTGGTGGTGTCCTAGGGGTTGGTTTGCAGAGACCAGGAGAGAATCGACCATGGGCGGGCGTGGGACGTCCTGTAGGGGCTGGAATAAGCGGTAACTAGGAAGTTAAAAAATGAAGAAACTGATGAACTCATTAACCCTGGGATGCATTGAGAGATGGATTAATGACTAGAGAAGTAACCTGAGGAATCGCGTCGTAGATCGGTGGATGCGCCGCCACTACTTCCTTTAAAGACAACTTTTAATCCCTCATAGGCAAGGGTAAGTTCTTCGAGGGCTACAGTAGAGGAATCAGCCTGAAGGGTAGGGGCTTTCCAGCTCGTAGGAATAGCTCCAATCAGAGTCCAACACTGCATTGTTTCCCCGGATTGATTGAACACTAAAATATTGATATTGCGACGATAACTAGAAGGCGCAGTACTTCCAGATTGTTGGGCGAGAAGAGGAGAAATCCAGTTCCAGAACACGGGATCATCGCTTAGGCCACGTCGTAGTGTAACATCCGAGAATTCTGCTGGCCCCAACAGAATTCGTTGTTGTTCGTTTACGCCTCCTTCCATTAACGTTTCTTTTTTAATTTGGACACCTAGGCCGCTACACTCACTAAAGGAGGCCGTAATCTGGCTCTCTATTTCGACATAAAAATGGTTGGCCGTGACATAGTTTAGGCCAAAGGTATCGGCTCCATTTTTTGTGTTTTGGGAAGTGGTAGAGGGCATGGCTATTGGTTATTAGTTATTGGTTATTGGTTGTTGGTGACTAGGGATTGGGACTGGGTTAACAGGCGGGATGTTCATGCGGGTTAGCGAGATTGTTGACGGGAGAGGTCTTGTTTGAGGAGGGCATAGACCCGGTCGCAGAGGTGCTGGAGGGCAATGGGGTCATTGAGGAGTTCGGCGGCGATCTGACCGATGGCAGCGAGGTCTTTGTTCGTGAGGGTGTCGGAGGGGGAGATGGGGGAACCTATGGGGGCGGATCCCTGGGTTGGTTCAGGAACCGCTGGGAATTGACTGGTGAGGGCTGTGGGATCGTAATGGTTAGGCATGGGGGTTGGGTCTCGCTGGGTTTTGGTGGGGGCGTACCGCTGTATTTTCGTGCGGGGATCATTGGGTGAGGTCGTTAATTTGGTCGATCCAGCGGTTGCGGTCTCGGTGTTCTAGGCTCAAAATTTCCTCCAGCGTCCAGTGAACCTGCATGGATAAAAAGGCTACCTCCGCTTGCAGGTCGGC
Source organism: Spirulina sp. (assembly GCA_044070495.1). GTDB lineage: Bacteria > Cyanobacteriota > Cyanobacteriia > Phormidesmidales > Phormidesmidaceae > Nodosilinea. The sequence goes on from JBIPSI010000007.1 coordinate 49,204, forward strand.
GGCGGGGTAGCTTACCATTCCCCCGCCAGGGCAAGTTCCAGATTAAAAGCGTGCTGGCATTGGGGGCATTGGGCAGGAATATGGGCCTCGCCAGACTGGTTGATGCGGTTGTAGAACTCGCGCAGGTAAGACAAATCTACGGTAAATAGTTCTTCGAGCACCGTGGGCGTCAGGGTGACAAGATCGCCGAGCCGGATGATCACCTGGGAAAGCATGACTAAATCTCCATAGCCCGGTTGAGCCTGGGCTTGGCGGTTGCGCGACACGGTGAGTTCGTCGCGGGCGGTGGCAAGGCGCATGATCCCTTCCCGACGCAATACGCCATCGGATCCCATGAGACCACGGGGGAGTTCAAAGGGGAATTCGGTGGGGGGGAGGGGGAAGGACATTGGCAAGTCGGGAGTCGGGAGTCGGGAGTCGGAAGTTAAGAGTTGATACGTTGGAGTTGGAGTATGGGAATCGAGGTTAGAAGGCGTTTGAAAAGGGTTGCCTCAGGTACGCTTGGTCGCTAGATCGGTGTAAAACCACGGTTTTTTGACGGTTGAGGCTGACCTTGTCGGTATAACTTGGGACAAGCTTCGGCTTTTCAAACGTCCTCTTAGGGGGTGAGGTCGTTGATGTGGCGGTAGAAACGCTGTAGGTAGTCGAGGTCGCAGGCGAACAGGTCTTCTATCACCAGGGGCGAGACTTCGGAGAGGGTGCCGAGGCGGGTGATGACTCGCGACAGAATGAGTACCGTGGCGTAGGCGGGATTGGCCCGCACCCTAGGATCGCGCATGGGCACAATTTCGTCCATGGCCTTGGCCAGGCGCATCACCCCCCGCCGATGCCAGTTTCCGGCACTGTCTAGGTAGCCCTTGGGCAGTTCAAAAACATACTCTAGCTGAACCGATCCAGGTGGTGGCGCAGCGGTCGCGTCCATGACCGGATGGCTCGCTGCCGGATTACCCGACCCCAAATCCCCAGATACCGCAGACCCCGACGCAACCGAGGGCTGGGCCGGGGCAGACTTGACCACGGGGGGCAAGTTCAGGTTGTTGCTCATTTGCATGGCCATCGGTCACCTAGCCTTGTGGGGTTTTGCTTTGTGGGGGGTGGATTGTGTTTTAGGTGGGTTTGACTTCGGAGCGTTTGAGGGATTCTACGACAATTTCCATTTCTTCGATGTTAAAGTCGCCACTCTTAACATCTAGATCTGAGATTTTGTAGCGCATGGGCCAGGCCCGTTCAAAGGTGAACCGAAATTGTTCTTCTCCCGCTTGGTTGTAGATGACTAGGGATCCATCTCGTCGTTGGTCGGCCCATTGACCAGATTGCACCTTATCCAGCCAGTTCCAAAGGGTCATGGAAGTCGTGAGTCCTCGCCGCAGAGTGACGTTCGTATAGGTGGAATTGCCCGGCAGTTTAGTACGAACAACTCTTCCCTTAGTGTCGCCATTTTTGCCCCAAAGTTGGGGCGTAACTTCGCTAATTTCGATCACATCTTGGGACGCCTGAAAGCCACTGCAATCCATAAAAATTCCATCCACGCTGTCGATGCTACCATCGAGCTTAATCTCTAGGTAGAACCGAGCACTGGTGAGAAGTTCTGGAAAGTTTGGCATAACTTAAGTTCCCTATACCTTACGAATGACTTGGGTAAAGTAGAGCTCAAGCGTATCTTCTGCTAGCTGACCAGCACTATCTACCGATAGAGAGCCGATTTGGGTTTTATTGCCAGGAAATAGGTCAATGAAATTGAACCGCATGGCTTCTTTCCCGTCTGGATCATAAATGACTAACGATCCATTTTTTCGATTTTTAGTGGCTTCAGATCCGCCTCCAGAGAAGGCGTCAGGGTGACACTTGTCGTACCATTCGTACAACTTCTGCTGATCGGCCTCATTACCACCCACGTAGGTGAGCGTGATTCGTGAGTCGTACTCTACGCCGCCAATTGTGGATTGGGTTTGGGTTACAGCATCCTTAGAGGAGCCAATGGCAGCATCTCCTCCAGCCACCTTGAGGGTGATTGAAGGGCCAGTCACCTTTTTCACAAACAAACTCGTGACACTATCAATTTCAAAGTAGAACCGCGAACTGGTTAAGTATTGAACCATGATAGTTAATTCCCCAAATTATTTCTGGTATCTACACGCTGGTGCCTACGGAATTTCTAAGAACTAGATTGTAGGACAAACGGCATTGGTTGCAAAAATGCTTGATGAGCCATGCCATCTACGCTGCTATTTCTTCCGGTTGAATTTTTCGCAGGTAATGGTATAGGTTTCCTCGATGTAACTGTCGGTGGTGACATCTAGATCGGCACATTTATATTTAGAAGGCCAAGCCGTGAGAAAATCCCATCGAGCAATTTCCTTGCCGTCGGTGTCGTAGGCGGTGATGCTGCCTTCCTTAATGTTGTCGCGCCACTTGCTGTTGCCACCGTTGGAACCTGGCAGGCATTCCTGAAACCACTTGTACATCTTGACGCTGGTGCTGGATGCATCACCACTGGCAATGCAAACACAATCAAAGCTAAACAAGCCTTCATGGCCTGCGGCGTTTACCTGCCAAACGGTTTTGCCACCTTTGGTTGTGCCGATGGCCTGTTGGCCACCCTGAATCTTGGGTTGGTAATTGGGAAGACTAACACTCTTGAAAATGGATTCTTCCCCTTCTACAATTCCCTTAATTTCCAAGTAAAAACTACTTGGGGCAATGGGTTTATTCAGTTCTGCCATAACAACATGTCCTCCTGAGAATCATACAAAATGGGGTATCCTCTCCCTGAGATCTCATACTAAATCTGGCTTTTTTACCCCTGGTATCAGCGGGCGAGGAAACCTCGCCCCTACGATTTATCAGACTGGGAATCGGGGTTTTCTGATACGGATTTGGTATCAAAACAGATTCAGGAAGAGGAATGCGGAGCTTTACTGGTTCGGTGCCCACTGGCTGATGCGGAAGATGACAAATTCCGCCGGACGGACGGGACAAACGCCGACTTCCACGTAGAGGCGGCCTAGCATCATGGTTTCGTGGGTGTTGAGTTCGCCGTCGCATTTCACGTAGAAGGCTTCGGCGGGGGAAGCGCCAAATAGGGCACCTTCGCGCCAGAGCCGTTCTAGGAAGTTGCTGACGGTGCGGCTCACCCTAGCCCAGAGGTCTTGGTCGTTGGGTTCAAACACTACCCACTGGGTGCCGATTTCGATGGATTTTTCGATGTAGCTGAGCAAGCGCCGCACGCTGATGTAGCGCCACTGCACGTTGTCGGGTTCCACTAGGGTGCGGGCACCCCAAACTTTTAGGCCGCGTTGGTAGTTGGCAAAGTTGCGGATGCAGTTGATGCCCATGGGGTTGAGCAATTCCTGCTCGCGCATGTTGGTTTCGTAGGAGAGGCCGATGACGCCGCGTGGGGTTTCGTTGGCGGGGGCCTTAAAGACGCCACGGGATTCGTCGGTGCGGCACCAAATGCCCATCATGTGGCCGCAGGGGGGCACCATAATCGGGCGTCCGGCGTTGCGGGGGTTGGCCACTTTAATCCAGGGATAGTACAGCGCCCCAAACATGGATCGGCGGTTGAACAGGCTGAGCCACTGGGCCACATCCTGGGGTTTTTGCTGCTCTGGGGCCACCGGATCCATGCTCTTACCGGGTTTGACCGGGGGCGCATCTAGCACGGCCATGCGGTAGGCGGGGCCGGGGAAGGAGTTTTCGCACATGCTGAGCATGGATTCCATCACCCCATGCACCTGATCCATATCCATCAGGCCGTTTTGGTAGACCCGCATCAGGTCGGGGAAGGCCACCATGGCGGCTTCGTCCACCTCAAACATGCCCTGCATCCCGGTGCGGTCGTCCCGTTGGCCCTGGATGTCGCGGGAGAGGCGGCCTTCGGGGGAAATGTAGGGGGGCGGTGCCACTTCATAGATCCCATTGGCAGGGCGGCGGGAGAGAGCTTGCCCAGACACCGAAATATCCGTCAGGGTGACGTACTCCGAGTCGGCCAGGGCGGTGACGACGTAATCGGCCACCTCGGCTTCCGGCTCTGGGTTCATGGTCAGGTTGGGATAGCGCTCCAGTTCTTCGCCGTTTTGGGTAACGATGACGGTGAAAAACTCCCCGGTGTTGAGGGGCGGTTCGGCGTCTTCATCGGCGTCTTCGCCCAGGGGTTTGGGTTCGCCATCGGTAATCACCACCCGCACTCGGCTACCACCGGAGGGGGGCAGGGCGGGGGTATCGCTGGCCTCGGCGGCTTGCAGGTTAAACCGCAGGGCGGGCTTGCCGCTGGAGGTCATCAGCTTGTGACCTGTATCCTCTGGGGGGGGCACCGGGGAACCGGGCAGGCGGGTGCCAATGCTCGTGACCCAACAGCGACCGCCGCCATTCATAAACCAGCCGTTCACCGCAAAGGGGAGGTAGGCGTCAAAATCCGTAAAGCCATCGGAACCGGGTTTGGCAAAGGCTTCCAAATACTGGTTCCAGTTGGTCACCAGCATGGGTTTGAAGAGTTCGGCATCGCCCCGCACATCTTCGGTAAAGCCGATAAAGCCGCCCACGCTGAGGCTAACCCCATCAATGGGGCGACTACCGCGATCCACCTCTTCGACGTATACACCGGGAGCAAAATAATCTAGGGCCATGGGCCGCCATCCTTTTCTAAGCTAGGGGTTAAGTCTTGGCACGATGGGTCTCGAATCCAACGGGGAAGGCCCCGATACGCTAGGCTCAAGGCGGCGCATGGGGGAGCGGCAACTCATTCACCCCCATCCGATCCCCGAAGGGAATTTCAAAGGGAGCGGTCACCGAGATTTGCAGGGCTGGACGCAGGGGGATACCCAGGGTGATCCAGAAGGCGGGTTGGGTGACCAGGGTAATCGGCGTGACCCGCAGGGGCAGGGCTGGATATCGCCGCAGCGATGGCGACAGAAATCGATGGGGAATGTGGGGCGATTGCAGCAGCAGGCTGAGGCTTTCCGACAACAAGGCTTGCTCCCCGAGGGCGGTGTGGTCGCAGGCCATCAAGGCAAACACCACGTTGAACCAAATCGGCTGCGATCCGACCCCCAACGCTGGGTCGTGGTTCAGACTGGCCCCAGCGCTGGACGGGACATAGGGCTGCGGATAAGGACTTTGGGCCGACTGAATTTCGTAGTGGTACAGGTGCAGACAGGGCTTGCTCGAATCGGCGACTTGCCCCGGATAGCCAAAGTCAATCTGCTCGGTGCCCGTAAGGGTGGGGCCGGATGCCAGTAGGTTCGCTACCGCCTGGGCAATCGCAGAGATCATAGACCTGACCGAATAGGTTCGCAGATTTAGCTTAGGCCCGCTCCGCCGTCTCCACGATTAGACTTAGGTCGAAACTTTGATCCCTACTGTGATCCCCACGGTGGGCAAAATCCCTAGGGCTGCATGGTGTTCTCCCTGAGATTGGCCCTGCCCCAGGGTGGAGGTATAGGGCACCCTGGGTGGGAAACGTTGCTTTAGTCAGATCGGGCGAATCCCTTGAGTGGAGGTGAAAGCTGGGAGAGATCCTAAATTTTGTTGAAAAAATACAGCCAATTTGCCGAAGAAACGAGACACTAGCTTTAGTGATTGCCTCATTTTTGCTTTCAACGTTCGTCTTAAACGTCTTGTCACGAATCTTTTTGAAAGATTTCCTGAGAGAAAAACCTGAAAATCTATCACTGGCTCAATGGTGTCTGCCCTGAAGCCCGACTTTCCTTTCCTTAGGAGGTAAGCGACCTGCTCGACCGCTATTCCAGATTGTTTTTCTAGGTTCAGTGGCTCAACGTTCAGTGCTGGTTGCCTGACAAAACTTGCTAGAACCCATATCCGCCAAAGGGTCAGGAGACCTGACCCTTACATGAACCCGATGCCGTAGGGACGCGGAAACCGCGTCCGGCGCAGGATCTTTTGTCAGTCAACCAGCGTTCAGTGACTCGAAAACTCGCACCTTGATCTTACCTTTCTAGGCGCTTTATTAAACCCTCTTTTAGGGTTAGAGCCAGGGTTTGAGGGATCCGTCTAGCCTGCTTCAGCTCGTTAACAAGGGATTATTTACGATCTTTATGGACAGCGAATATGCTGTTTAGCATAGGCCTGACGGGCTATTCATTATCTGGATTAAAGAGTCGTTTTTTAATCCCAGAATGGCTGAGTCAGAATTTTAGCTTTGGCCTCAAAAACTTAATCTTTTATTCAGATATGGCTTTGCGATACCTTCGCTAGGGCCTATGGGTAGACGTTGTTTTTCCCTAATATGGTCAAGGTCGGTCTTTTTTAAGGTGGATTTAGCTTCATCGAGCCAGCATGAATTCTTAATTTAAGTTTGCCCTTTAGTCCTTTTGGAAATTGAACCTATGCTGACGTCAGTGGCTCCACCTTTGTCCCAGGTCGTTCACCGAGAGGATCTGAATCGGTGGAAGGTGGGCTGGGAAGCCTGTGGTTCGGTGTGTCAGTTGCAAGTCCTGCGGCTAGTGCAGCAGGGCTTGGCGGCGGCAGGGTGGATTATCTATGACGGGGGTGAGGGCCAATCGGGGTCGCCTAGGGGGCGGGTGGTGGCGGCGGCGGGGGCAACGGCGGCGGTGCCCCATGCACTGTCCTTAACCTCAGAAACCGCCTTGCAGCGTTTCGCCCACCAAGCTAGGGAGGTGCAGCCGGGGGTGGGGGGCTTCTACCATCGCCTGTCTAGCCCCCAGGGAGGGTGGGTCTACGGGCTACGGTTTCCGCTGTCTTCGGGTAGCAGCGAGGCCTATCTACTGCTGTGGCGTCCTGGGGAGGCTGGCCTAGAGAATCACAATGGCTCCATGGTTGATGCTTCTCCCCTGGAACGGGAGGGGCTAGACCTGGCATTGGAGGTCGCGGCTTTACAGACGGCGATCCGCCTAGATCAAGACCATCGACGGCAACGGCAACGGGTGGATCGCTATCAAAATATTCTGCGTTGTCTGGAGCATCAACTGCGCCATCCCCTGGCTATGATTCACCTCTATGCGGCGAATCTGCAAAACAGCTTGACCCAGGATCGGGATCGTCAGCAGGCCCAAACCATCCGCGAGGCCGTCGGGCATCTCAATGACCATCTGACGGATCTGATTGCCGGGTGTCAGCGATCCCAGATGCAGGCGGAGGTCTGTTCCATCCCCGACCTGTGGGCAGAGGCGTGGCAGGGTTTGCGTCTTGTGGCCCAAGAGAAAGCGGTCAACTTAGTGCTGGCGGATCGCCCCCTCACCCTTTGGGGAGATCAATCTCAACTGGTGCAAGCCTTTACCAATCTGCTCCACAATGCCCTCTGCTTTAGCCCACCCCAGGGCCAAATTTCCGCCCAGTGGCAGGTCTATCACCAGGAGGTCGTGATCACCCTCGCCGATCAGGGGCCGGGGCTTTCCCCCACGGATCTTCAGCATCTCTTTCGGCCCTACTATTCCAACCGCCCCCAGGGCAGCGGCATTGGCCTCACCGTAGCCCGCCAAATTGTGCAGCAGCACGGCGGCAAACTCTGGGCCGAGAACCTACCCCAGGGCGGCGCACAGTTTTCGATGGTGTTGCCCTTGGCCCCCTCCTAGGTGGGCTTGTCTCCCCCAGGGGAAAGGGGACGTGGGACGGTGACCGTTGGGGCCTTCGGTTGGATGATTAGGCTCGGTACAGGTTTGGGTAACAGGTTTGGGTGACGGGTTTGGGTGACGGGTTTTTGGATGATTGGGTCGTTTGGTCGTTGCTTCCGATGGTTTATGGATACCCCCATTTCGCTGCTGTTGGTGGATGATTCCCAGCCCTTCCGCCAGGGCATTCGCACGCTGCTGGAGTTCTACAACACCAGCACATCGCCGCCGCTGACGGTGGTGGGGGAGGCGGTAACCGAGGCCCAAGCCCTCAAACTCGCCCAAACCCAACGCCCCAACCTAATGCTGCTGGATATGGAACTGGCCCAAGGCGATGGTTTAGCCGTGCTGAGCCATTTGCGAGAGATGACCCACCCACCCAAGGTATTGGTGTTGTCGGTGCATCGGGAGGACGAATGGGTGTTTCGGGCCATGCAGGCCGGAGCCCAGGGCTATGTTTGCAAAGACCGAGTCGCCGACCAACTAGTGGACGCCATCGCCACGGTGCTGCGGGATGAGGTCTATCTATCGCCGCAACTTGCCGCGAGCTTTTTTCGATTGTTTCGGTTCTATGGCGGCCAAACCCGCCCCTGCAACCACACCGTCCACCTCACAGATCGCGAACAGGAAGTCCTGCACTGGCTGGTGCAGGGAGCTTCTAACGATGCCATTGCCCGCCATCTCCATGTCACGGTGGCCACGGTGAAGGCCCACCTCACCGGCATTTTTGAAAAACTCAACGTCACCAGCCGCACCCAAGCCATCGTCAAAGCCCTCAAACTCGGACTAGTCTCCGCATGAGCAACCATCTCGCCATCGCCACCGTCACCGCCGTGCTCCAGCGCACCCTCCAGGCCAACGTGCAGCGCCATGTGGAATCGGTGCGGATTTCCACCGTGGCCCCCCACCGCATCGGCCAGGGCACCCCCGAAACCGGCATCAACCTGTTTCTGTACTACGTCAGCCGCAACAACGCCCTGAAAAACCCCGATGCCCTAGCCCAACGCGCCCGCAACAAACGCACCCCCTGGCGGCAGGCCGCCCTCGAACTCCACTACATGCTCAGCTTCTACGGCAACGAGGCCGAACTCGAACCCCAGCGGTTGATGGGCAGCGTGGTGCGCACCTTCAACGACCGCACCCTCCTCCCCGCCGAGCTCATCCAAGACACCCTCAACGACTCCACCTTTAGCTACCTCGATCAGTCCGACCTCGGCCAGCAAGTCCAGGAAATCCAAATCACCCCAGAGGACTTGACCCTGGAGGACTTGTCGAAGGTGTGGTCGGTCTTTTTTCAAACCCCCTACGCCCTCTCCATTGCCTATAAAGTCATGGCCGTGGTGATCGATGGCGAAGACCCCGCCGAACGAGCCCTGCGGGTGCGGGAACGGCCCATCCAGGGCATTGCCCCCTTCCCCAGTCGGCCCCAGGTGAACCGCATCCTGGCCCAGGAGGGGCCAAACCACCCCATTCTGCCTACCACCTGCCTCCAGATTCAGGGCCATCACCTGAAGGGAACCCAAACCCAAGTGCGCCTAGGCGGTCAGGACATCGTCCCCCAAGACCTCACAGACGATCAGCTTCACCTGCCCCTTACCACCGTACCCACCCTACGAGCGGGCATCCAAAGTTTGCAGGTCGTCCACCGCCAAACCCACTCCCTGAGCCGCTTAGACGACCATGCCCCCACCCTGCGGATTAGCTCCAATCCGGCCCCCTTCACCCTCAGCCCGGTGCTGCAATCCGTCCAGGTCAGCGAGGTGACCGACCACGATGGCGACACCTGCGCCGCCCGCCTCACCCTCACCGTTACCCCCACCGTGGGGGCCAGCCAAGGGGTGATGCTCTCCCTCTACGAATGGTCTACCCAGCAGCCCGCCAGCTACCTGATCGAAGTGCCCCCCCGCAGCGAAGACAGCGACCAAATCACCGTCGCCGTCCAAGGCATCCAAACGGGCACCTACCTGGTGCGCCTCATCGTAGACGGAGCCGAAAGCCCCCTCGACATCGACGAAGACCCCACCAGCCCCACCTACCAGTGGTACGCCCAACCTCGGGTGCAAATTACCTAGACATGAACAGTAGTTCGTAGGCTGGCCCCATCATCGTCAGTCATTGGGGTGGCTTCACCGGAGTCTAATCTTTCAAGAATTAAAGCTTTGAGGTGGTCTTTGTGGGCTTTGTCTTGTTGAATGAGGGCTTGGATGTAATCGTCGGCACTGTGACCGTAATGATAATGTTCATTTAAGTGAAGAGTACAATTAATAAATAATGATCTTTCCAAGAAAGACCTAATTTGCTGTAGCTGTATTGCAAACAGCTCTTGCAAATCCAGGATCGCGATTATTCCATACAGGTTCCTGTACAGGCTGCATTTCCCCGATTCCATCGCCCAACATTAGTTCTGCACTTCGATAATTTTGACAGTCATAAATAACTAAAGCCTCATATTCGGTAGAGACAGTAACAACTTTCAGATAAGACTGTTCCCATTGAATAGAGTTGGCATCAATAGCCGCCTCAAAGCCTTCAACTCCTACATATCTAGGCTCTGAGTCTGGCTCTGCGATTTGTGTTGCCTCCACGAATGCTATAGGAATATCAGGTTGAAATCCTCTGAATTCTGGAGCGCTAGGTTTGATAAAGTCGAATATAACCAAAAGAATTGCTGGCAGACCAACAATGATCCCAGCAATAGCAACGATGGCTTCCGTTGATCTTAAAAGCTCTCGCCAACCTCCTATTTGCTTTTCATGCTGAGCCGGAGGGGTATTGTATCTCAATGTAGGTTGAGGTGGCGGTGGTGGTGGCGTATATGGGGAGTTCTGGTTGCTATGCGTTCTGTGACCTTGAGCTTCGTCTAGCCAATGCCAAATCTCATAAATAGCTCCTCGACCAGTGGGGCCTTCAGCCCAATTAAGCAACTGCGTTACCCGATCCATTTGAGGCGTTGCGTCGCCAGCAATCAGACCATCGGGGGGGGCGAGGTGAATCAAGAGCGCATTAAACTGTGGACTAGGTAAACGACAAAGAAGTTGGTATAACTGAGTGCGGCTTCTAAAAGGATAACTAGAACTCATATCAGACGCAGTGGGGGATAGGGGCTGACCTACTGCTATAGTAGCCGTAGCATCCTGGGAATTGCCATACCCCAAACGCCAGTTGTGAGAATTTTGCTAGAGTTGGCTAAAAAACGGTTCCTGGGCAAAAGGATAGTCTTGCCCAAATCTGGACTTGGGAGCGACAGGAATGGCATTTTCAGCTAGAGCAGAGGTAGGATAAAAATATCAAGTTACTAAGCCGTGGCCATGAGCTTTTTCATCCATTCCTCGCGCCCATAGATGCCCGCTAGTAAATCAGAGACTTTGAAGGCTTGGCCCAACTCATCCCATAGGATGTATTGGCCGCCGCCATACACCTCCACCTTTGCCAGTTGTTCATCCGTCACCTCGTCCAGTGGCAACCAAGCTTCGGTATCACTTTGCACCATTTCCAATAGCCGAACAGGCCAAGCATGGCGGGAACCATCCCGCAGCGTTACTATCACTTCGCGGGTGATGGCATCGTAAATCACACTTTTTGCCAGCTTAAATTCTTCGCTAGACATAATATTTCCGGGCTTCGGTTTTGACTCCAATTCAGAGTGCAGGACGGGGAAGCTACACTGAACATAACGGATCCTCGTAGCTTGTGATGGTCATGGCGCTATATCTGCCCCCAGAGCTAAGACAATTTGCCGACCGCCAGATCGCCAGCGGCAAATATGCCTCCCTAGACGACATTCTCCTGGCCGGACTCCAAGCTCTAGCTGAGCGGGAACAGGTTTATCAAGGACGTTTTGAAGAGCTGCGCCAAGACGTTTTAGTCGGTGCTACTGAGGACGAAAGAGGTCATCTGTTGGATGCGGCAACTGAAATTGAGGCTATTCGGCAACGTCTGCGAGAACGCCACACCGAACCATAACCCGTCCCTGCCGAATTACCCCTCGTGCCAGCCAGGATATTGAGGCGATTTTCCGTCATCCCCCTACAAAAACAGTTTGAGATTAACTATTACTCGCACATTATTGACACATCTAATGACATCACCGAAGGCGTTTGGTTTTGAAGTTCAACCTTATATACAAGGTATTGTGGCTGACCTTGCCTGACCTTATTCAAGACTCCTTGAATGGACTGACCTTCAGGTAAAAAACGGCTAGGATATAGCTCAACGGGATATCCATCTGGATCATATAAAACTATTGAGGTAGAGCCTTGAATCGATGTAAAAATAATTTTCTGTCCTTCAAGACATCTAATTCTAATCCAACCTCTCCCAGGGACTCCCTCATGAGACTGAGGAGAGATATTCCCAGTTAGTCTTTCTCCGTATCTTTTTCCGTCGCTGTTGTCAAGAAAAGTTACATAGTGAGGGTTGGTTTCGGTTGTCGCACTGTAATCTACACCTACAGCATCCAGGGACTTTGCTTTACTGACAGTGACCTCATCAATAGCTGCCTCAGAGCCTTCAACTCTTACATAGCTCGGCTCTGAGGCTGGCTCCGCGATTTGTTCCGCGATTTGTGTTGCCTCCTGCAATGCTATAGGAATATGAGGTTGAAACCCTCCTAATTCTGGAGGGCTAGGTTTGATAAAGTCGAATATGATCAAAAGAATTGCTGGCAGACCAACAATGATCCCAGCAATAGCAACGATGGCTTCCGTTGACCTTAAAAGCTCTCGCCAACCTCCTCTTTGCTCTTTAGGCTGAGCCGGAGGGGCATCATTTCTCGAGAGAGGCCGGAGTGGTGGCGGTAGCGGAGGTGGAGAATTATCCAGATGTGAGCACCACTGCTGACTTAAACGACTGTACTCATCTACTACTACATTTAATCCAGGCCCTGCTGAACTCTTAGCCCATCCAAGTAGTCTAGTAACCTTGTCGCCGTTGCTTGCCGACAAACCAGCTCGGTTCATGGTTGGCATATTGAGGGCATCAATTAACAAGTCAAGATTCTCAGAAGGTAGCTCGCACAGGGTTCGATATAGCGAACGATACAACTCGGAATTCATATCAGACGCAGCAATGGGGGCTAAGGACTGGCTTACCGCTATAGTAGCGGTAGCATCCTGGAAATTGCTATATCTCCACGCCAATTGTGCCAGTTGTAAGGATTTTACTAGAGGTGGCTAAAAACCCCGGTTTCTGGGCCAGAATGCCAGTTTTTGGGGCAAGGTGGCAGGGTAAAACCAGGGTTTTGAAATGACGCTTTTGTGGTGGCTAGGCGGCGACGAGGGCTTCGGTTTTGGCAGCCAGTTGGGTGAGGACGCCGTTGATGTTGGCCTTGGCATCGCCGAAGAACATCAGGGAATTGTCGCGGTAGAAGAGAGGGTTATCGACCCCGGCATAGCCCGCCGAGAGGCTGCGTTTGACCACGATCACGGTGCCCGCCTTCCACACTTCCATCACGGGCATTCCGGCGATGGCGCAGGTGGGGTCTTCCTGGGCGATGGGGTTGACGGTGTCGTTGGCCCCAATCACTAGCACCACATCGGTTTGGGCAAAGTCGTCGTTGATTTCGTCCATTTCTAGCACGATGTCGTAGGGCACGTTGGCCTCGGCTAGGAGGACGTTCATGTGTCCCGGCATCCGTCCGGCCACGGGGTGAATGCCAAAGCGCACTTGCTTGCCCTGGCTGCGGAGGATGCGGGTGATTTCGGCAACGGCGTGTTGGGCCTGGGCCACGGCCATGCCATAGCCAGGGACGATCACCACCGTCTGGGCCGCTTCTAGCACATCGATCACTTCGCTGGCGTTGGTGGCGGTGGCTTCTTCGGCGGTGCCTGCTTTTTTGCCGGGGACGCTGCTGCCTTCCCCAAAGCCGCCCAGCACCACATTCAGGAATGAACGGTTCATGCCCTTGCACATGATGTAGCTGAGAATGGCCCCACTGCTGCCCACCAACGCCCCGGTGATAATCAGCAGATCGTTGTTGAGCATAAAGCCTGCCGCCGCCGAGGCTAGGCCAGAGTAGCTATTCAGCAGGGAAATCACCACCGCCATATCCGCCCCACCAATGGCCATCACAATCACCACGCCAAAGATGGCGGACACGGCGGCAAGAACCCCCAGGGGAATCAGCCCCTCGGTTCCGGTGGCACTAACGAAGGGAAAGGCAAAGGCGACCATCGTCACCAGCATGGAAATGGTGAGCACATGGCGGGCGGGAAGCAGCACGGCGCGGCTGGGCACGATGGATTGCAGTTTGGCCACGGCAATCACCGACCCGGTAAACGTCACCATGCCGATGAACACCCCGGCATAGATTTCGATGCGGTGGATCAGCACCTCCGCCCCCACCAGGGTGGAACTGGGCTGGAGATATTCCGCAAAGCCCACCAGCACAGCGGCAAGACCGACAAAGCTATTTAACAAGGCCACCATTTCGGGCATGGCAGTCATGGCCACACGGGAGGCGGCGAGGGTGCCGACGAGGACACCGAGGCCGATGGAACTGAGTTGGATCGGGTAGCCCTGGCTAATCAACGCTGTGGCGAGGAAGGCAATGGCCATACCGAAAATGCCCAGCAGGTTGCCCCGCTTGGCGGTGGCTTGGTTCGATAATCCACTGAGGCTGAGGATAAAGAGTGCGCTGGCCGCAATGTAGGCGACGGTAACGAGGTTGTTGGACATGATGATGGGTTGTTAGGGGATGGGGGTATTTGTGATTTGTGATTGGTTATTTGTTGTTGGTTATTGGTTGTTCGGGGGATAGGTTACGGGTTAGATGCCTGAAATTCTTCAACTTTGGCGTATAAGCTGGCCACGGATTCCTGATCAAAAAGTTCATTCTTGAGTTTCAAATAGTCTCCCTTCCCAAGATTGCACGCGGCCCAAAACCGAGCGACAGCAGATGGTTCCATGCTAGACAGCAAAACCTGAAATCCTTCCTGTAGAACTTGTTGCTCACTCTTAACTTGGATCATCACTACTCACCAATCACCAACAACCAATAACCAACACCCATCTACTTATGAAACATATTCAGCATTCGCTGGGAGACCATGAAGCCGCCTGCGATGTTGACGGTGCCGAGGAAGAGGGCGATGGCTCCCAGGATCGTCATCGGGGAGGTGATGTCGTTGGAGATTTGCAACATGCCGCCGATGATGATGATGCCGCTGATGGCGTTGGTGACGCTCATCAGGGGCGTGTGCAGGGCGGGGGTGACGTCCCAAATCACCTTCCAGCCGAGGAAGCTGGCTAGGATGAAGACCGTTAGGTGGGTGAGGAAGGCTTGGGGTGCCCAGAGACCGATGGCGACGCAGGCGAGGGCAATCAGCACGGGCCAAATCAGTTGGGCGATGAGGGATTTTTTGACGGGGGCGTCGTCCTTTGAGGTCGCCGTTGCGGTGGATTCAGCAGGGCTAGGAGTCGCCGGGGCTTCGGGTTTGGGGGCAGGCCAAATCACTTGCCCCTGGTGGATAACGGTGGTGGCGCGGATCACCTCGTCCTCTAGGTTGAGGTCGTAGGCTTTGGCACCGCCGAGGTCGCTGAGCAGGTGGTAGAGGTTGTTGCCGTAGAGTTGGCTGGCCTGGGCGGCCATGCGGCTGGGCAGGTCAGTCAGACCAATGATGGTAACGCCGTGGTGGGTGGAGATTTCTCCCGGCTGGGTGACTTCGCAGTTGCCGCCCTGTTCTGCGGCCATATCTACGATGATCGACCCCGGTTTCATGCTTTCCACCATGGCTTGGGTGATCAGCAGGGGCGCTTTTTTGCCGGGGATCAGCGCCGTGGTAATGATAATGTCTACTTCCTTGGCCTGCTGGGCAAACAGGGCCATTTCGGCGGCGATGAAGGCTTGGCTCATCACCTTGGCGTAGCCGCCTTCCCCGGTGCCATCCTCTTGGAAGTGCAGTTCCAAAAATTCGGCCCCCATGCTCTGCACCTGTTCTTTGACGGCAGGACGAGTATCAAAGGCTTTGACCACCGCTCCTAGACCCCGTGCGGTGCCGATGGCGGCAAGTCCAGCCACCCCTGCACCAATGATTAACACCCTGGCCGGAGGGGTTTTACCCGCCGCCGTAATTTGCCCCGTAAAGCAGCGGCCAAACTGGTTCGCCGCCTCCACCACGGCCCGGTATCCGGCGATGTTCGCCATGGAACTGAGGGCATCCAGCTTTTGGGCACGGGTAATGCGGGGAACAGAATCCATCGCCAGCACGGTGCCGCCCTGGTGGGCCAGTTTCTCCATCAGTTCGGGGTTCTGGGCGGGCCAGATGAAGCTAATTAGGGTGCCTTCGGGACGCAGCAGCTCGGCTTCGTGGCAGTTCAATTCGGGATGCCACTGGGGCGCACGCACTTTCAGCACAATATCCGCCGTTTGCCACAGGCTACGGGCATCGGGCAGAATCTTGCAGCCCACCGCTTCATAGGCCTGATCGCTAAAGCTAGCCGCCGCCCCCGCCTGGGATTCCACCCACACCTCAAAGCCCAGCTTTTGCAGCTTTTTGGCCGTATCTGGAGTGGCGGAAACGCGCTGTTCTCCGGCAAAAATTTCCTTCGGAATGCCCACGCTTAGCCCCGTGGGTTTAGTTGCAACAGCATCCGCCGTAGATTGTTCAATCGGGGTGGCAATAGTCATAGGTGTTTATCCTTGATGGTGACTCCTGAAGGGCAAATATCACGCGGCGGCGATGGGGCGAAACGATTAAACAGAACTCAACGGAGACAGAGGCAAAACGAATATCAATCCTAGCTAGGGTCTCAAAGAAAATGGATGGCAATGCTTAAGAGAATCCGTATTTCAAGGATCAATGACTGCAAATCGTTTGCCATCTAGGGCATCTAGGCTAGAAACCTATAAATCTTACAATTTCCTTAAAAACGGATGCTTCTCCCAGGCAACATCCACGATTAAACCGAGAAAAATGTCTTCTCTGAATACTTCGCCAGTGCAATCAAGATCTCCCATTTAAGACAATCTTGACGATTCACAAAACGCAATCAAAATCCAAAGCTTTACTATCTGGATAGTAAAGGGAAGTTGGAGCCATGAGAAGGAAACTTCAAGAATGTTTTATTTGTCCGCAAATAATTACAGACCTCTGATGGGCAGCCACGAAGGTTGAGGGTCAGGAGACCTGCCCCCTACAGAATCTCAATGCGGTAGGGGCGCGGTTGCCGTGCCCGTTGCAAAATTCTTGCGTTAGGCCGTCAGCCACGCCGATCTGTTGACGGGATGCTAGTAGGTCTAAATTGGCTGGGGGCTAGTTTCGAGGCGATGGGCCAAGCTTAGACCGCTAGGGCCGTCTGTTCCCGAATTTGGGCGATCAGATCCCCTAGACCGTAGGGATTCACTCGATAGCTGAGGGGATGGGCGATGAGGCGGGCGGTGCTGTAGTAGAGCACCTCAAGTTCCGTGAGGTTGTTCTCTCGCAGGGTTTTGCCCGTAGACACCAAGTCCACAATGGCCTCGGACATCCCCGTGATGGGGCCAAGCTCCACTGAACCGGAGAGGGGCACAATATCGACAGGTAGGTCAAGACTCTGAAAATAGTCCTGGGCGCAGTGGACAAACTTAGAGGCAATGCGGCTGTGGGCTGGAATATCTAGGGCCGACCGATAGGGGCTATCCGCCTTCACCGCCACCGAGAGCCGACAGCCGCCAAAGCCCAGATCCGCCAAATTGGCCACGGTGGGCTGTTTTTCCCGCAGCACGTCGTAGCCCACAATGCCCAACTGCGCCTGCCCATACTCCACATACACGGGCACATCCTGCGCCCGCACCAGCAGCGCTCTGGCTCGTCCGGTGGGGTCGAGGATTTGCAGTTGGCGGTTGGCCTTGTCTTGGAACAGGCTGAAATCTAGACCCACTCGCTGAAACAGTTGAATGCTGTCGCCGAGGAGGGCACCCTTGGGCAAGGCAATGGTAAGCATAGGTCGGGTAGTCGATGGCCTTTGCTATCTTACCCCCCATTCCAGGGGCTATCCCTCATCCCGCTTGTATCTTGGCTTACCAAACCCTATCCGACCGAGGCAACACCCGCTAGGATGGAACCGGATAGATGGGGTGTAACCGTTGAGAATCATGGGTTCTGGAAGTAAGACCTACGGCATTATTGGTTGGCGCGAGTGGGTGGCGCTGCCCAATCTAGGGGTGCCTGCCATCAAGGCTAAGGTGGATACTGGGGCGCGATCCTCGGCGCTTCACGCCTTTGACCTAGAACATTTTGACCGCAACGGCGCAACCATGGTGCGGTTCCAGGCCCACCCCATTCAGCGGGATGATCAGTACATTATCTCGGTAGAGGCGGTGCTGCTGGAGGAGCGGTGGGTGCGTAACTCTGGTGGCCAAGAGGAACTGCGTCCGGTGATTGAAACCACCGTGCAGGTGGGAGAGCACATTTGGCCCATGGAACTGACCCTCACCAACCGCGACGTGATGGGGTTTCGCCTCTTGCTGGGGCGACAGGCGGTGCGGCAGCGATACCTGGTGGATCCAGGGCACTCCTACCTACAACCCCTACCAACGTCATCCTGACAGTCAAGCGATTCAAGATCGGTCTTGGTTTATCCGTTTTTACCTTGTCTGCCCGTTAACGATCCTTAGGCCCGCTATGAAGATTGTGATTTTATCTAGGGACGCCTCCCTCTATTCCACTCGGCGGCTGAAGGAGGCTGGCGAAGCGCGGGGCCATGACATGCAGGTGATTGACCACATGCGCTGCTACATGAACATCACCTCCCACAAACCCACGGTGCTCTACCAAGGCCAGCCCCTAGAAGGTGTGGATGCGGTAATCCCCCGCATTGGGGCGTCGAATACGTTCTACGGCACGGCGGTGGTGCGCCAGTTTGAGGTGATGGGGGTGTTTACCGCCAATACCTCCATGGCGATCTCGCGCTCGCGGGATAAGCTGCGATCTTTGCAAATTATGGCCCGCCGAGGCATTGGCCTACCCGTAACGGGCTTTGCCCATTCCACCAAAGACATCGATGGTTTAGTGGACATTGTGGGCGGTGCGCCCTTGGTCATCAAGCTGCTAGAAGGCACCCAAGGCATCGGGGTCGTCCTGGCCGAAACTCAGCAGGCGGCTAAGTCCGTAATTGAAGCCTTCCGGGGTCTCGATGCCAACATTCTGGTGCAGGAGTTTATCAAAGAAGCCGGGGGCATGGATATCCGCTGCTTTGTGATTGGCGATAAAGTCGTCGCCGCTATGAAACGCCAGGGCGCACCGGGGGAGTTTCGCTCCAACCTGCACCGGGGCGGTTCCGCCAGCCGGGTGCGCCTCACCCCAGAGGAACGCAGCACCGCCATTCGAGCCGCCAAAGCCATGGGCCTGCGCGTAGCCGGGGTGGATCTGTTGCGATCCAACCATGGCCCCGTGGTAATGGAGGTGAACTCCTCCCCTGGCTTAGAGGGCATCGAAAAGGCCACCGACATTGATGTAGGCGGCAAAATCATCGACTTTATCGTGAAACAAACCACCCCCAAAAACGCCAAACGAACTACCAATCGCACCAACTATTGATCCCAAAGAGGATCTGGCTAACTCGTTTTGTCCGTCAACCCGATCAAACCGTCCAACCGTTTTTTGTGTGAAGCCTACTTCATACATACCCGTTTAACCTTGATATTTTCTTTATCAATTACTCGTCGGAAATTTAAGTATAAATACTGAGATTCTGGCTGACCTGATGTAGTTTCAATGAAATGGACTCCAATTTTCTGAGTTCATCCTAGCTGGCTATTCCGTAGGAGTACCCGCTAGATAAGACAATATTGAAAGATATGGATTCAGAAAGAAGAACGCATTGATAACAGGGCCGTTTATCTCCGCTACTTCACGGATTAAAAGGCTTGTCAGTGGTTTTACGGCCTTGAGACTCTACCACCTAAAGTCTATTTCAGACTATTTTTTATAGGGGTTTCACCCCTCTTAAGAGATTTTCAACCCTTCGCTAAGGTAAAGACATCGAAACATAGAACTGGGTGAATGTTCAGATCTTTGTGGTCAGTCTCGCTTTCCGTAAATAGGATGGCACGGGGCTAGGTTGATCTGTGTCTACCCTAGGCTTTGGCCAGGGCAGGCGGTTGGGGATGTAGCCCGGTTAGTCTCAGTAGGGTGCTCAAAATGTCACGGGATGCACTAATTGTTGGTATTAACACTTATCAACACCTGCCCAGCCTGCGGGCCCCCGCCAACGATGCCGAGTCTGTTGCTCGTTGCCTTGAAAGCTTTGGAGAATGTCGAGTGCTGCGGATGCCGGAGGCCATTCGCCACAAAAAGCCCACGATTAGCCCCCAGGCGGCGGTGACCACCAAAATGCTGGAGGAGGCGCTGATTCGCCTGTTTAAGCCGACGGGTAAAAATATTCCCCAGACCGCCCTTTTTTACTATTCTGGCCACGGCCTCCAGCGCAACGCCGGGATTCAAGAGGGCTATTTAGCCACCAGCGAGGCCAACCCCGCCGCAGGGCAATACGGGCTGTCGATGTATTGGCTGCGGCGGTTGCTGCAGGAAAGCCCTGTCCGTCAGCGAATTATTATCCTAGACTGCTGCAACAGCGGTGAGTTTCTCAATGTGCTAGAGGCTGATCCAGGGGCGCGGTCGGGCACGGATCGCCTCTTTATGGCCGCCTCGCGGGAATACGAGGAGGCCTACGAATCCCTAGAAGGGCATCACAGTGTGTTTACCCAGGCCCTGCTATCGGGGCTGAACCCCTACAAGGTTAAGGGCGGCGTGGTTAATGGCCATTCCCTCACCCATACCATCAACCGCCAGCTTAAAGGGGAGCTTCAACAACCCCTGTTTGAAAGCTCTGGCGGCGAGATCGTCCTCACCCGCTTGTCTGGTACGACTCCTGTGATTCAGGCCTCTAAGGTCACGACCCTGGATCGTCTCAAGCACCTCAGCTATGGCTTTTGTCCCTTCCAGGGGCAGGCTCCCTTTGAGTCCTCCCACGCCAGCCTATTTTTTGGTCGCGAAGGGATCACCTCAGCCCTGCTAGATCGGGTGCAGCAGGATCGGTTTTGTGCCCTAGTGGGGCCATCGGGATGTGGCAAAACCTCTATTTTGCAGGCGGGGCTAATGCACAGCCTGCAACGGCAGCGTCCGGCTGAGCAGGCTGCCCTGTGGGATGTGCGGTATCTGGCCCCTGGCCCTAGTCCCCTCAAGGCTTTGGCGGAGGTCTTTGTCGATCCAGGGGTAAAAGGGATTCAGCGGGCGGAGCAAATGCGCCAAGCCGAATCTTTTTTGCACCGGGGCGGCGAGGGGATGATCCAATTGGTGCAGGCCATTGCCCAACCCGACGACACCCAACCCCATCGATCCCCGCAGGTGGTGCTGATTGTTGACCAGTTTGAGGATCTGCTGCGCCTCCCTGCCCATCCCGGTCTAGACGGAGATCAACGGGCCGTATTGGATTGTCTGATGGCCGTCATCCAGCAGCCCCATTTACCCATTCATGTGGTGATTGGGCTACGGGCTAACCACCTGCGAGATCTCCAGCGCTTCCCGGAGGTCTACGCCCTGGTGGCCGAGCATGGCCTAACGGTGCCCGCCCTGACCTACGACCAGGTGAAATCCACCATCGTTGGCCCCCTAGAAAAGGTGGGGCTACGCTATGACGCCAACCTGATTTATACCTTGCTGTTGGATGTGGTCGGAGCAGCGGGGGATTTGGCCCTGCTGCAGACGGCCCTCAAGGCGGTGTGGCAGCACCGAGAAATGGATCTTAAGGGCCAGGAGCCCCCACGATTAACCCTAGAGGCCTATGCCGAAATGGGCGGTATTCGCCACCTGCTGAGCCAGCGGGCGAGCCAGTTTTACCAGCAACTATCTCGCACCGATCAGCCCATTGCCGAGCGAATTTTGATGGGGCTGTGTGAACCGGGGGAAGGATCTACCCTCACCCGCCGCCAGGTACAGCTTTCGGAACTAGTGACCGCTGCCATGGAGGAGGGGCCAGTCTTAGCGGTGCTTGACCAGATGATGAAGGCTGGTTTAGTGGTGGCCCAAACTAACCTTAGTCGCCCTGAATTGCCAGGGGAGGTTTCGGCGGCGGCCCTGGTTCCGGCTAGCGGCCTCACGGCGGACGTTTTGCCCGTGTCGGCGGAGCCTCGACCCCTAGCGCAGGTGTTGGCGCGTCACCACCACGGAAATCTGTGCCATTGCCCCGATCTGGTGCCTCACTTTGACGTGGCCCACGAATCGCTCATCCGCACCTGGCTGCCGATGCAGGCCTGGTTCCAGAATAGTCAGCCCCGCCTGAAGGCCCAGCGCGCCATCGAAGCGGCAGCCCAGGAGTGGTATCGCCAGCAATGCCCCAACCATCCTGAATATTTTCTGACCAAAACCCGCCTCCAGGAAGCCAAAGCACTGCACATGGAGTACCCAGGTTGCCTCTCACTCCAGGCCACGGGTTATCTCCAGGCTTGCCAAAACTACGCCCGTCGCTGTGCCCGCAAGCGCTACTTGATGAAGCTGCTCATCCCCATCAGTATGGGAACGGGGATGCTGGCAGCCTACGGCCACAACGTGATGACCGACTCCGCATCGGCCTGGAAAAAAACGCCTCCTAATCCGCCCACGGTGGCCACGGGGCCGGTGTTTCGTTCCGTAGAGGCTGAACCTAACGTAGCCGCCTCCGCGCCGACCGAGACCCCAGCCATGCCTAGCCCGCCGCCCCAGGTGGGGATGGTGCGGACGAACCTAATCGAAACCCTATTAAAGCGGGTGACGATCTCCCCCCCCAAGGTCACGACATCCCTTACCTCCCTGAGCCCGGAACTGCCTAGCCTCCTCCAACGCGCTTCTCAACGCACCTTGCCCTGGGAAGCCAAGGCTAGATCCCTGCGACTTCCCCCCCCTTCCCTAGGGCTATCCAGCCCAAACACCAGTGCCCCCATGCCCACCGCCGCATCCCCAGAAAAGGTGGCCGAATGGGTTTCTCCCACCGATCCCAAGGTTATGGTGCAGGTCTGGTGTCTCCGGTCTGATGCCGAACCCGTTTGTTTCACCCTGCAGCAGCCCCTCCCCTGATTTGATCTTGGTGAACTCCGTTGATTTGGGTCGCGTGCGTCACTAGCCTGGCCTAGGCTAGGCGGGTGTCTTTACCAAGGATTGAAAGCCTCGTAAATTTACTGAGTTAATTTTCCTGATGCATCCTGGCAGCGCCCAAGCCATTCATACTTGAGTAAGACATTTTCGGCAGTTGCGTCCGGCTGTAGCCGCGTTGTTTTTGGAGAACCATGATGGTAGGAACTGTGCTTTACGATCCCCTCATCCATGCTAATCCTCTCGCATCGGGCTTTTTCGCCTATGGGCAGTTGCCCACCGCCCCGATTTTTCTCCAGAACTTCCCCCCCAGCAGCGTTGGGGATATCACAGATGTCTATGAGGTGTTGCCCCTGCCCCAGGTCAGTTCCTCCACGGGCACCAGGCTGAATACCAATGGCACGCTGATCAACATTTCCCCAGGCTACGAGCCGCTCACCTACTACGCCTCTAACGGCACCATCAAGATCCCTACCGGGCGCACCCTCACCCTAACGCCCTTCCAAGGCTATGCCGGTTTTGCCAACCATACGATTGACTTGGATTTTGCCAATCTCGATCTGTTTACCTTCGATCCCAATTCAGCGGAGCTCACCCCCGTCAATGGGGCCTTCCCTGTTTTAGATCCAGGCCAAGGCTTTGCGGTGGAGTTTGATCTGGCCATTGCCCTAGAACAAAGCAACGCCAATCGGGCTGGCTTCAGCGTTACCGTCATCAGTAACGATCTCAGTAAGGGGCTAGAGATCGGCTTTAAGGAAGCGGGTCTCAACAGCGATTATATTTTTGCCCAAAACGCCAACCTCAATGCTGCCAGCGAGGGGGAACGGAGCGTCTTACCGTTAGAAATTCAGGTGGCCCAGCGCTATCGACTGGCCATGCAGGGCAGTAGCTACACCCTCTCGGTGAATGGCACCACTCTGCTCACAGGCACCCTGCGAGATTATAGCTTCGACCCCACCCTCAGCAGTCCGCCCTTTCCTGAGGCCGTTAACCCCTACGAAACCCCTAATTTTCTTTTCTTTGGCGACAATACCGACCAGGGCTACGCCGACTTTACCCTAGGGCGGGTTGCCCTGGTCTCCCTGCCCCCTTCCCTGGCCCGCCGATCAGACTTTAGCGGCAATGGATCCGCTGATATCCTATGGCGCAACCAGGCCGGAGGACAGACGCTGCTGTGGCAAATGGAGGGCACCACCCTCAAGGATGGGGCATTTTTTGGCCCGCCTGTCCCCGCCGAGTGGGCGATCAAAGCCGTTGGGGATCTGAATGGGGACGGTCGGCCCGACATCGTGTGGCAGCATCAGCAGACCTCCGCCGTGGCGGCTTGGCAGATGGATGGCACAACGCTGACCACAGGGGATCTGCTGCCGCCGGTTGACCCCCTTTGGCAACTCACCGCCGCCAGCGACTTTAACCAGGATGGCAAGGATGACCTGCTGTGGCGGCACCAAACCACCGGGAACCTAGTGGTCTGGTATATGGACGGTCTGACTCAAACGGGAGGAGACCTGCTCACGGCTCCCGCCGTGGCCGATGCCGCCTGGGAAATAGGTGCCGTGGGCGACTTTAGCAACGATGGCAATCCAGATATTCTCTGGCACAACCGCACCACCGGCGCGATTGGTTTTTGGTCAATGACGGGCATCACCTTCAATGGGGTTACCTCTGTGACCCAGGGGGGCAGTCCCTTGACCACCGTTGATCCGGCGTGGCAGGCCATTGGTACCGCCGACTTCAACCAGGATGGTCAGCTTGATGTGCTGTGGCGGCATCGTCAGAACGGCGGCACGGTGCTATGGCTGATGGATAATTTCTCGATTATCAGCGGTGTCGGGCTGCCCACAGTGGATCCAGCGGGCTGGACAGCATCGGTATAGATAATCGTTGTGGCGTCTAGTCGCTCTCGTGCCTGGGTTGGCCTGAGGTTGGGTTCTCCCTTGGACACCCTTGCCGATTGTCTGGTTTACGTGGACTCCTAGGCTAGGGTATTAGCGCTATCCTAGGCAGGAGAGCGCACCGGTGCTGGATGCTAGCAGGAGTCGGAGGAGCCAACCATGGTCAAGATTGTCAGCCGTCAGTCCTTGGGGGTGCAGCCCGTCTACGACATTGGCGTGGCGGCGGATCACAACTTTCTCCTAGCCGATGGCCGGGTGGCCTCGAACTGCTTTAACAAATCCCACTCTACGGCCTACGGGTTTGTGACCTTCCAAACGGCGTATCTGAAGGCCAACTATCCCGTGGAGTACATGGCGGCGCTGCTGACCTCCAACAGCGGCGACCAAGACAAGGTGCAGATGCACATCGCCAACTGCATCGCCATGGGCATTGAGGTGCTGCCGCCCGATATCAACCGCTCCCTGGTGGATTTTACCCCCGAAGGGCAAAATATTCTCTTTGGCCTCTCAGCGGTGCGCAATGTTGGGTTGGGGGCGATTGAGTGCCTGATTAAAGAGCGGGATAAGGACGGCCCCTTCAAGTCCTTAGCGGAACTGTGCGACCGCATTGACCTCCATGCTGTTAACCGTCGGGCCTTGGAATCGCTGATTTTGGCGGGGGCGCTGGACACCATCAACCCCAATCGCCAACAGCTCATGCAGCACTTGGCGCTAATGATTGACTGGGCGCAGGGACGGGCCAAGGATCGTGAAATTGGCCAGGGCAACCTGTTCGATATGATGCTGGGCGGCGGCGAGACCTCGGCGGCTCCAGTCCCCGGTGGCTATGAGGGAGCCCCTGAGGCTCCGAAGGTGGATGATTTTGACGACCAAGAAAAGCTGCGCCAGGAGAAGGAAATCCTCGGCTTTTACATTTCCAACCATCCCCTCAAATCGGTGCAGCGTCCGGCCCGCATCCTCGCCCCCATCAACCTGGCAGAACTGGGGGAACAGCCCGACAATGTCACCCTCAGCGCCATTGTGCTACTGTCCTCCGTAAAGCCTGTGATCACCAAAAAAGGGGATCGCATGGCTATTGTGCAGATTGAAGACCTAACCGGACAGTCTGAGGCGGTGGTCTTTCCCAAGTCCTTTGAGCGCATTGGCCAACACATCGTGGCCGACAAGCGCCTGATGCTGTGGGGCAAGGTAGACCGCCGGGACGACCGGGTGCAGTTCATCATCGACGATGCCGAACCCATCGAAGAGGTGCGCATGGTGATGGTTGAGCTGGATCCAAAGCTGGCGGGCGACATTGAACAGCAGCACCGCCTCCGCAACGTCATCCGCAACCACCAGGGCGAAGATCCTAAGTATGCCCGTGTGCCCGTCATTGCGGTGATTGGTACTAGCCACCAGCGGCAGTTTGTTCGCCTAGGGGCACAGTTCCGAGTTAACGATCCCGAAGCCGCTGTCAATGCCTTGGTACAGGCCAACTTCAACGCCAAAGCCACGCCCCTGGTGGCTTCGGCCTGATGGCCTGCCCCATCTCCAAAGTAGGTTGGGTGCAGCGAAGCGGAACCCAACACTTTCCGAGGATATCGGGCTTGTTGGGTTCTGCTATCGCGCCACCCAACCTACGAGAGATAAAGGCTTTTCGGCGATGTGTCAGTCAGCCAGGGCTTCGGCCTAGTGGCGTTCCAGACCATTTACCGCTACGGATGATCAGCGCGATTCAACCATGGCCTAGCCTTTGACGATGGCTCCAAAGTTGGCCAGGACTAAGGCGTGGTTCCGTAATAAACCCAGCAAATTTAGACGGTTTTGGCGGATGGCGGGGTTTTCGTCCATCACCAGTACGCTGTCGGGGCCATCGAAGAAACCGCTGACCACGGGGGCCGCCTGCTGAAGGCCAGCGAGCAACTGCTGGTAGTCGCGGCTGGCCTGGGCGGCTTGGGTTTGGGGCAAGAGGGTTTCTAGGGTATCTAAAAACGCTTGCTCGGCGGGGGATTGGAACTGTTTAGCATCCACCAATCCGGTGGGATCGAGGACGGTGGTGGCCAGATCGCCCTGGGCGGCAAGGCGGGTGGCACGAGTCACCGTTTCATAAATGGTGGCGAGGCGGCCATCCTGGCGGATTTCCTGGAGGAACAGCGCCCGGTTCTTGGCATCGAGCAAATCCACCAAGGCGCGGTCGGCGTAGGTGGGATTGTCTTCTCCGAGGGTGGCGTTTACTAGGTCGTAGTCAATGCCGAGTTCATCCTGGAGCAGAGTTTGCACCCGTTGCAGGAAAAAGTCGCGCAGTTGACCCAGCAGCGGTTCGGCTTCGGTAATGGGGACATCTGGATTGGCGACGGCATCGGCCACCACCGCCTGAAGCAGGGCCAGCAGATTGAGAGGAAGCCCCGCCGCCCAGATGATATTCACCACGGCGTTGGCGGCGCGGCGCAGGGCAAAGGGGTCTGAAGACCCGCTGGGCTTTTCGCCGAGGCTGAAGATGCTGACCAGGGTATCTAGTCGATCCGCCAAACCCACCCCTTGGCCCACCAGGGTTTGGGGCAGTTGATCGTGGGCACCACGGGGTAGGTAGTGCTCAAAGATAGCGGTGGCGACGGCATTGGGTTCGCCGCTGTGGCTAGCGTAGGTTTGGCCCATCACCCCCTGGAGTTCGGGGAATTCTCCCACCATTTGGGAAACCAAATCCGCCTTGCACAGGTGGGCGGCCCGCTGGAGGTGCTGGCGGGTAGCGGTCTCTAGCCCAAGCTGGTCGGCAATGCGGGCGGCGATGGCTTCGATGCGCTGCACCTTGGCGGCCATGGAACCCAGCCGTTCCTCAAAGGTGACGGTTTCCAGCTTGGTGACGAAGTCTTCTAGGGGAACAGCCCGGTCGGCATCGAAGAAAAACTTACCGTCCGACAGGCGGGCACGGATCACCCTGGCGTTGCCCTCGGCGATGATGGCGGCTTTGGCTGGATCGCCGTTGGAAATGGTGATGAAGTAGGGCATCAACTCGGCGGACTGGGCCGACTTTCGCACCGGGAAATAGCGCTGGTGGCTCTCCATTTCCATGGTGGCGACCTCCGGCGGCAGTTCCAAAAATTCCGCGTCAAACTGGCCGACGACAGCGGTGGGCCACTCTACCAAGTTGGTGACTTCATCGAGGAGCGATTCCGAAATCACGGGCACTCCGCCTAGTTCCTTGGCCGCTTTTTCCACCTGCTTTTGAATCAGCAAACGGCGGGCGGCGGGGTCAATTTCCACAAAGGCGTGGCGCAGGGTTTCCACATAGTCTTGGGCCTGCTTCAGGGAGATAGCGTCTGGAGCCAAGACACGATGGCCCTGGGAATGACGACCGCTTTGGCAGGTAATCGACCCATTTTCGAGGGTGAGGGGCAGCACCTCAGCATCCAACAGTGTCACCAGCCAGCGAATGGGCCGAGGAAAGCGCAGGTCGCCATCACCCCAGCGCATGAACCGCTTGCCCTCCAGGTTCAAAATCCAGCCAGGGATCAGTTCCGTCAGCACCTCGGCGGCGGGGCGTCCGGCGATGGCCTGGGTGACAAACACAAAGGCTCCCTTATCGGTCTCGCGCACTTCAAGCGCATCGAGTTCGACCCCACGGGAACGGGCAAAGCCTTCAGCGGCCTTGGTGGGCTGGCCATCTTTAAATGCCGCCTGGGCCGGGGGGCCTTTCACTTCCTCCGTGCGGTCAGGCTGGCGATCTGGTAAGCCTTCTAACACCATGGCCAACCGCCGAGGCGTGCCGTAAAACCGCACCAGTTCTGGGGCGAGGGCCTGTTCTTCCAGATCCGCCACCACCCGCTGTTGCCACTGAGCCAGGGCATCGCTTACAAAACTGGCGGGCAATTCTTCGGTGCCCACTTCCAGCAAAAATGTCGCCATAGGATAATCGAGAGAATAAACCGAAAATAAACCGTAGATCGCCGTGCTGCTGGGTTGGCTAGGGGATGGAGGACGCCCTCAACCGTACTTTTGCAGCGTTATCAGTCTACCAAGAACCGTTGGCGCTTTTGCTCGATACCCAGACTGGCCCTAGCTACCCCATGGCCTGGTAGGATCAGCCTATTTCGTTGAACTGTACACCCGTTTAAGCGCACACCAATGGCCAAATATGTACTGTGGGGCCGCTATTGCGAGAACGCCCTAGAAAAGCGCACCCCCTACCGCGAAGCCCATTTGCAGGGGCTTCAGGCCCAAAAAGATCAGGGCATTTTGCAAGCCCTCGGCCCCACCACCGACAATACCAAGGTGTTTGGCATCTACGAAGCCGAGGACGAAGCCACCGTCCGCGCCCTGATCGAGTCTGACCCCTACTGGCAAAACGGCATTTGGACAGAGTACGAAATCCACCCCTGGAACCAGGTCTTTTAGCCTCGATTCGGGTTAGACCAAGCATCGGGGAAATCGGAAACTTCACCGAGACCTGCACACCTCCTGCCAATCCTCTTCAGAGGATTTCGGCTTTAAGCCAAGGACTTCAGCCTTGGCTTAAAGCCAGCCTAAGCGCTTGCCCCACCCTCGCCACTCTGCAACCTTCTCTGTTCCCTAACGACTTTTCCCCTGTGTCCTACGCCAACCCCATTGATGATGTGTCCGATGCCCGCCGCCATGCTCCGGCTACCCAGCGCAACCGAGAGCCAATTTTGGCGGTGCTAGAGCGGGTATTGCCGCCGACGGGAACCGTGCTGGAGATTTCCAGCGGTACCGGGGAACATGCGGTGTTTTTTGCCCCTCGGTTGGCCCCGCGCCAGTGGCTTCCTTCGGATCCTGATGCCCTATCCCGCCAGAGTATCTTGGCTTGGCAAAGGGCGACCCCCGCCGACAACCTGCACCCGCCCCTGGCCCTAGATGCAAGTACGACTCCCTGGCCTGTAGACGATTCCCAAGCGAGCCTGGGGGTGAATTTGACCGATCATCCCATCACCGCCATCGTGAATATCAATATGATTCACATTGCCCCCTGGGAGGCTTGCTTGGGGCTGATGGCTGGGGCTGGGCGACTGTTGCCCCAGGGTGGCATTCTCTATCTCTATGGCCCGTATAAGCAGGGTGGCCAACATACTGCTCCTAGCAATGCGGCCTTTGATCAAAGCCTTCAGGCCCAAAATCCGGCCTGGGGTGTGCGGGATTTAGAAACAGTGGTGGCGGTGGCCGAATCGGTTGGACTGAGCTTCCTTGAAACCGTCGCCATGCCTGCCAATAACCTCTCGGTGGTGTTTTGGGCCTAGCGTCCTATCGACCTTGGCGCGGGAACATTGTGATTAACGGAGGCTAAGCTTAAAGTCCCTAGGCTTCTGGGAGTCTGGTCGTTCAGGATACACGGGTGAGCCGCGATGAATGTGCTGCTGGTGGAGGATGAAGCCAAAATTGCCAGCTTTGTGGTGCAAGGGCTGCGAGAGCAGGGCTTTGTGGTGGATCACTGCGCCAATGGCAACGAGGGCTACGATTGGGCCACAGAGCGGGAGTATGATGTGCTGCTGCTGGATATTATGGTGCCCGGTAAGGATGGGCTGGCGATTTTGAAGGATCTGCGCCAGGGGGGGCAAACGGTGCCGATTATCCTCCTCACCGCCCGCAATGCCCTGGATGATCGGCTGACTGGGCTGAACCTAGGGGCCGATGATTACCTGGCCAAACCCTTCTACGTGGAGGAACTGGTGGCCCGCATCCATGCCGTGGTGCGCCGTACCCAGGGAGAACGGCAGAATATCCTGGCCCAGGGGCCGCTGCGGCTGGATCGCATTACCCGCACGGTAACCAGTGGGGATCGCCAGGTAGACCTAACCGGCAAGGAATTCAACCTGCTGGAATACCTGATGCGGTCGCCCGGACGGGTCTTCACTCGCACCCAAATTTTGGAGCATGTCTGGGGCTACGACTTCAACCCCAGTACCAACGTGGTGGATGTAGCCATCCAACGTCTCCGCAAAAAGCTAGATCCCGTTGAAGCGGCCCACTGGATCGAAAGCGTGCGCGGCGTGGGCTATCGGTTTCGCCCTCCGGAGGCCAACCCATGACGCGGCCTTCCCTGCGCTGGCGGCTGGCCCTGCTGTCTTCAGCCCTGGCGGGGGGCGTGCTGCTGGGGTTTGCCCTGCTGTCGGGCTGGCTCATCTACCAGGCCAAGCTCGACCGATTGGATGCCCAGTTGATCAGCGGTTTGCAACCCCTGGGGCGGCCCCGCAACGGCGACCCCCTCGCCAATCCTGAAATGGCCCTTGCCCAAACCCTCGGTTTGGCCGAACCGGAGGCCGTCGCCCTGGTGATTTTCGACCGCAACCACAGCCTGCGCTACCAATCCCCCTGGTGGCCTGAGAATCTGGCCCTGCCAAACTCCCTCCGTCCCGACATCCACCCTAGCCCAGCTAGCCCCAGCCTCGATGCGCCGCGTCCCTCGCTGCCCGCCCCCCCCGCTACCCAACCCCGGCGCGGCATGGATCGGGCGATGCCCCTGGAGGTCGTCACCCTTGGCCCCATCACCGCACGGGGTTCTGGCCAGCGCTGGCGAGTGGTGGGGCGTTCTGGGCCGCTGGGTCGGGTGGTGATTGCCGTCAGCCTTCAGGCCATTCACCAAGAAATGGGTGCCCTGGGGCGGATTTACGGATTGACCATCCCCGGTGCCCTAGCCCTCGTCGCCGTGGGATCTTGGGCCTTGGCAGGGCGGGCCTTGCAACCAGTGCAAACCCTCAGCCAAGCCATTGCCCAGGTGACGGCCCAGGGTTTACATCAGCGCATTGTGAATGCCGAGGTCGATCAGGAATTTGAGCCGCTGATCACGGCCTTCAACGCCATGCTAGAACGGCTGGAACGCAGCTTTCACCAGGCCACCCGCTTCAGTGGCGACGCCGCCCACGAACTCAAAACCCCCCTTGCCATCCTCCAGGGCGAACTCGAACAAGCCCTGCAACAGGCCGAGGCCGGATCCCCCATCCAGCAAACCCTGGGGCGATTATTGGATGAGGTCAGCCGCCTGGGGGGCATTGTGCGCAAGCTGCTGCTGCTGTCCCTCGCTGATGCCGGACAGATGACCCTGCACCAAGCCCCCGTGAACCTGAGCCAATTGGTAGCCGACCAACTGGAAGACCTAGCCCTACTGGCCCCCGATCTCACCGTTACCGCCGAGTTGCCCCCCAACCTCTGGGTCAATGGAGACAGTGACCTGCTGATTCAGGTGATCCAAAACCTACTGGGCAACGCCATCAAATACAACCTGCCCCAGGGCTGGATTCGGGTGGTGGGTGAGGTGCACCAAGGCCAGAGCCAAATCACGATCACCAATGCGGCCCAACCCCTTTCCGCCCAGGATCGGCAACACCTGTTTGATCGGTTTTACCGAGGCGATCCGGCCCGTAGCCGCACCACCGATGGCCTCGGTCTGGGCCTCAGTTTGGCCCGCGAAATTGCCCGCGCCCACGGCGGCGACCTCACCCTAGCCACTCCCCATCCCTCACCCCAGGAACCCTCTGCCGTCGGGTTGCGGCTGTGTCTGCCCTACGCCCAAGCGCAGACCTAGCCGCCACCGATAGAACCACGGGATTAAGTTAGATCTAGGGGCAAATTCATGAAGGGTGTGTCGTCCTTGGCTTCGGCTTCTTTGGCGATGGCGTTGCGGTAGACATCGATTAAGTGGTTGGGGGCAATATCCCCATGGTGGGACAGAAACGACCACGGTTCACCCGCATGGACAAAGTTGACAATCAGCAAGTTGCTGAGGGGCGTCATCGGCACCATATCCGCCAGATTTACCACCCGATAGTGGTTGGGCAGAAGCTTGCTGTGGGCTTCCACAAAGGCGAGATCA
The DNA here is from genome assembly GCA_044070495.1 of Spirulina sp. GTDB lineage: Bacteria > Cyanobacteriota > Cyanobacteriia > Phormidesmidales > Phormidesmidaceae > Nodosilinea. The sequence goes on from JBIPSI010000007.1 coordinate 81,527, forward strand.
CCGACGCGGGGGGTGCCGTAGGTGTAGATATGCAGGTTGGGCTGAAAATCGGGATAGTGCAGCGCCACATCCATCGCCGCCAGGTTGGCCAGGGCACCGCCCAGGCTGTGGCCCGAAATCACCAGGGGTTTGGTGGGATCTAGGGTTTGCACCGCCGCCCTCACGGCCTCGGCCAGTTGGTTGAAGTACAGGGAAGAAAACCCCAAATGCACCTGGCCCAGCGCCTCCTCGGTTTGCGGATGCTTGTAGCTGGTTTGCAGGGTAAGCAAATCCCCCAGCACTTCGAGGGTGCGCTGGGTGCCCCGAAACATCAGCAGATTAAACACTTCGGAGGTGAGCAGAAACCCGTAGTACACCGGAACGGCCTGACGAATTTGCACCACCTGCTCTACCTGCTGCTCGATGGCATCCGTGGTGCGCTCCAGCCGCCGTTGCAGACTGGGGATATCCTCGGTTTCTGACATCAGTTCCGCCAGGGGCACCTCAAAGCGAATGCGCTCCTGGGCCTGCTCTAGGGCGGTAAAGGAGGCCACCTGTTGAAACGCCTCCAGGCCCGCTTCGGGGTAAAAGGGCAGACGATCAATGCGGCCATCGTAGTCGGCCTGATACTTGCCCTGGAAATATTGCAGGGTGGACAGCCTAGCCGCCGCGATGATCTGCTTCGACCAATCGCGATTGTAGGGAACCGTGGGCAATTGTTGTTGCGCCTGGGTTTGCCCCGTGGCCAGGTTTTGGATGGTTTCTAAGCTGGCCTGGTAGGCTTGCTGCACCAGGGCTTGGGGGTCGTACAACGCCTCTAGGGCAACCTGTTCGGCCTCAGCGGCACGTAGTTTTCGGGTATTGCGCCCCACAATGGCCGCTACAGAAGCCCCCAATCCGCCCCAAAGGGCCTGCCGTCGCTTAAGTTTCATGGGGGTTGTCCTCCTCCGGGACGGGCGCGATTGAGGTCGCTGGACTGGCTGGACTGGCTGGACTGGCTGAACTGGTTGGGGAAAGGGCGCTGAGGTAGCAGTGGTTCACCGCCTGCCCCACCCCCCAAAAAAGGGCAAAAAATGCCAGCCCTGGGGCCAACCCCGCCAACCACGGCACCCGCACCCCCAGGACAATGCCAACAAACCCCGACGCAACGCCCAGCAGCACCGCTCCGGTAAGGCCCGCCAGCAAGCTGAGTTTGGCGACCACATCTGGAGTGTAGCCCTGCCATAGGCGTAAAATGCCCCGCACCATCAGGCCCAGCAGCACGGGCAGCGCAATAATCTTGAAAAAAATGCTGTAGGGGATGGGCAGCAGCGCCACCACAGCCGCCCCCAGGGCATAGTCCACCATTAGCCCTCTGGCCCGGTGGTTGAGACTGGCAGGCGAATGGGTCACCGTGGGTTAATCCTCCAGGGGCAAGGACGACGCATCGGCCAAGATCAACGCCAGGGCTTGGTCAACGATCAGTTGCGGGTTGACCCATTGCCCCAGTTCCGCCGCCCCATAGCGACCCTCAAAGGCTTCTAGGGCCGCCTGCCGCAGGGCCGAACTGTAGGCATCTTCCAGGGTTTCACGCAGTTCCCCCAGGGAGAGGTAGGTGCCGCCAGCCTTGCGCCGCTGGTTGGTGCGCTGAATTTGCTTGACCGCGTTGAAGATCGAGACCTCCCAGGAACGGGTAGATCGCTGCTCTGCGGCCTGTTGCATTAAATGCATCAGCAAGATGACACCGAAACTAAAGATCCGGTTGAGCTTGTCATCCTTCCCCATTTCGGCCATTTCCTCCACCAAAAGCAGGGCCTCGGTGACACGGTTGGCCCGCAGGAGATCCTGAAGTTCTAGCAGTTCTTCCATGACAGGACACCACAGCGGCAGGGTAGTTCTATGCTATATCGAGACGACGACTCTGGCCGAACCCCCAGTCTATCCGTAGGGCACTGCCCACCATTCACCTGTAATCGCAGCCAGCCAGCCCTAAGTTTTTCCGCAGCTTCAGAAATGACTTTGGCATTCAACAACGTAAAAATACGGTCTAACGCTAGAATGCCTGTCAATTCTGCTTCCTCATCAGGATTAAGGCCAGATATTCTCTGTTTTTCGTTTAAGCTTTCTAGCCTTTCTTGCAAGGGCTCACTAAATTTAAACAGATATAACCCTCTAACCATCTTCATTTGAATGTCTGCATCAATGAAGGCTGAAGGCTGAATCATAAGCTGTGCATTCATGGATTCAATCTCCTAGCAATGTACTAATCAAAAATAATCTAAGACTATATGTAACGCTTCATATCCTCAAGTGGCTCATCGAAATCATCAGACATCGTGATTTTTCCAGCTAGGCTACCGTAGCCATATTTTTTCTCAAGAACTTCTCTCTGTTCAACGCTCATAGATTCTATGGGGCGATCAAAATGTGCTGGCAGAGGCAACCTGAAAGTTCCTTCAATAAAGACTGGTGGATTATCTTCAGAATCATGCTCTGTTTCCTCTAGATTTTGCTTACGGTACTGATGGGCCAAAAACTCCGTATAAATAAATACAGCCTCTTTGACAGAATCGGGTAGGTTCTCAATATTTTTCAAAATTGCTGATTCTATGGTCATCTTTACTTCTCCTCTCGTTTTCATGATGAATGCTATGGATCTTTACTCAAGAAGCTTTTAATTGAGGTTGATAAGCCAACACATCCACAGAAATAGATTTAATCGGTTGTACGTCACTATGTAGCATGAGTCGAATGTGTTCGGTCGTTTCTCGGCTAAAGCTTTCTTCTCCACAATGAGAACAAACCGTTGCGGGAATACCCTCAACCAAGTAAAACTTGCCATCAATCTGAAAAATCTCAGTGACCAAATCTTCGTGAAATTTCTCTGAGCCACAAACATGACACTTAACCATTACTTCCTCCTGATTTTGCAATCAATCCATTCATTTTCGTCAGGCTCATACAGCGTAATTATCTTCGTTAACTCCGATTCTATCGTTGAAACCTGGATGTGTAGGGCGCGACTATCCTTCGTAAAGCCTAGTAACAGAGAACTGGGCGAATACTTATCCTCTGGATAGTTCTCAATCACAATGATATTTTCACCCGCTTCTCGAATTTCTTGTTCACTAATATTTCGTTCAACAGCTCGCTTAAGAGCATGACGAGTAAATTCAAAATATCCCGCTTTCAACTGCCGCTGAATTTCAGAGAGAGGTTTCATTTCGTTTTTCCTTACTCTCTCGGGTTCGGACTAAAAACATCACCGCAATGCCAGCCTGTATGCCAAACGCATTATTCTTGGTGCCAGAAGTTTTAGGATGGTTGCTCACGGCAGATTGCGTTGATTGAGTGTCCAGTCGTAGGGCAGGTAGCGAACCTCGGCGGTTGCGGGCACTTGGGGGTTGTATTGGGCGATGTAGGCGGCGATGGAGGGGGCCGCTGCCAGAAAGTCTTTCTCGTACCACTGGAAGATTTTGCTGCAATAGAGAATCTTCTGGTCGCTATCGTAGCGGACTTTTTCGGGGTTGTTGAGGAAGCGCTGGGCGTCGGTATCGAGCTGGGCTTCCACAATTCCGGGCAAGTAGGCTTCGTTGCGTAGGATGGGGCACCCTAGGGAGGCGCAGACCAGGGCAAAGTGAATGCGCGGATCGCCAAAGGTGGCCCGCAGTTTGCGGTGTTCGATGTGGTTGAGGCTGAGGGGTTGGCCGTTGAGCCGATAGACGGGGCGGCTGAGAAACGTCAACAGCCCCAGCCAGTTGGGGATGCCCAGAAGTTTGGGCCGAATGGAGGCGATGGGGTAGCGCAGCAGCACCTCCTGCACCATCAGCGCGTTGTAGAGATTGAGCCAAAAGGCGAGGTGTTCCTCTGGGGTGAGATCGGCCACGACGACGGTGCGCAGTTCTTCCAGCCAGTCCGTCAGTAGGGCCATGGATTCCTGTCGCCAGCGGCTATAGTCTACCAAGCCCTGGTCGTCAACGTAGGCTTGGAGGAGAAAGTCCCAGGAGGCAAAGGTCAGCATAGGGCAGGCTCAGGGCAGGAAGGGGAAAGACCTAGGGCGACCTGGGCCATCGGGGTAGACGGGCAGGCCTCAGGGCGGCGTTGTCGAGGGGTTACGCATCGGCCAGGATGGGCTGGGCGGAAGGGGTCTCGTGGGCCTTGAACAGGGCGGCCAACTGTCGGCGCATGACGATCCCCGGCTGATCCGAGGGCATGTGCTGCTCGGTGACCACATCCACGGGGGTATCGTAGTCGGTGGATTCCAGTACGATCTTGTCTTCGTTGACCACCTGGCGATCAAAGGCAATGATGGCCTCGGCGCTGGCCTCGGCTTCGGTGTCGTTGCGCACACAGAACTGTACCACCTGGGAGGTGCCATCATTGATGGGGGTGGCCGCCGTAAAGATTAGGTGCATGAGGCCGTTGGGATAGGTGATCTTGAGGGTACGGCTAAAGGGCACATACCAGGTCGATTCCACCTCGCGCAGGGTGAGGCGGTCGGGGATGTTGAGGATTTGCTGCTGGAGGGGCGGGTTGACCACGGGCACCGTCGCGTAGGCCTTGAGGCCGAGTTCTAGCGGCACCAGTTCTGACCTAACGGGCTTGGGTTGTTCCGTCACGCCAAAGGATTCGGCATGGACAATGCTGAAGTGGGCGTTGTCGAAGGAGTTTTCCATCACCCGCAGGCCGCTACAGTGCCAGGGTTCGCAGAATTGGGGAATCATGCGGTTCTGGGGGTCGTCTGCTTCAGGAATTTCCGGCAGGGGCAGCAGCGGATCGTGAGACAGGCAAACCCACACATAGCCGTAGCGTGCTTGGCACGGAAAGGCGTCTACCCGATAGGATTTTGGAATCGTCGATCCGGCCTCTAGCTGGGGCACGCGGATACAAGCGCCTTCACGATTGTAGGCCCAGCCGTGGTAGGGGCAGCGCACACCGCCGTTTTCCACCACGCCCATCGACAGCTTGGCGGAACGATGGCAGCAGCGATCCCGCAGGGCAGCGGGTTGTCCGGTTTCCGTGATCCACAGCACGAGGGATTGCCCCAGCAGCGTAAAGGACTGGGGGCCAGCGGCCAGATCGGCCAGCGGCAGAACCGGATACCAAAACCGTTGTAGGACAGGATGTTGGGTCGCTAGCATTGACGTCTCTCCAAAAAATGGCCCCGGTGCTTGCCTAGTCTTGTGGCTGGTCTAGCCTGATATCGCCATACTTTAGGGATAACTGTACCCTAGGGTTATCGTGGCCTCAAGGGGACGAGGAAACCTCGCCCCTACGGTTTGCCAGGAGGAGAATCAGGGTTTCTACGGCGGATTGGTATCCGTTCCCGCCGATCTGCGATCCGGCCCGATCCTAAGGCCGCCGCCCGACCCCCGATTGTCCATGAATGCTGTGCCGAATTTGTCCAATGGGTCTACCCCGATTGTCCATGAATGCTGTGCCTAATTCGTCGAATGGGTCTACCCCGGTGCCGGTGATTCGGATGGAGGGGATTTCGCGGGTCTACGGCAGCGGCGAGGCAGTGGTACGGGCCTGCGACCAGGTGAATTTGGCGATTTATCCCGGCGAATATTGCGCCATTATGGGGCAATCGGGTTCTGGCAAATCTACCCTGATGAACCTGATTGGCTGTTTAGATCGGCCCACCAGCGGGCGCTACTGGCTCGACGGGCTGGATGTCTCTAAGCTGGGCAAAACGCGGCTTACCCGGATTCGCAACCGCAAAATTGGCTTTATTTTTCAGCGCTACGAACTGCTGCCCAGCCTCACCGCCCTAGAAAATGTGGTGCTGCCCATGATGTATGCCGGGATGGGACGCACCCAGCGGCGTAAACGGGCCATCCAAGCCCTCACCTATATGGGTTTGGCGAATCGCATGGATAAACGCCCCAGCCAGCTTTCTGGGGGGCAACAGCAGCGGGTGGCCATTGCCAGAGCGATTGTCAACCAGCCCGCCCTGCTGCTGGCCGATGAACCCACCGGGGCCTTGGATTCGGCCTCGGCGGCGGAGGTGCTGGCCATTTTTGCCCAGCTTCACCAGCGGGGCATCACCATTGTCAACATCACCCATTCCCACGAAGTCGCTCGCCACAGCCAGCGCATCATCACCATGGGCGATGGCCGGGTGACGGCGGATCACCTCCACCCCAGCGACCTGCAATCGTTGACGCCCCTGTAAAAGAAGTCCCCGATCTCCCTAGGGGGAGCGGGGCTAAAGGAGGAGGGCCATGGCTAGACGGATGTGGTGAACATCCGCCTATAGCGTTTACGACCTACACGTACACCTGCCAACCGGCGGGGGGATCGGGATAGTCGATGGTGCTGGCGACGGTGGTGCCGTTCATGGCCCAGGCGAAGGTATCCCCGGTGGTGGGGTTACGCCAGAGCAGATCGGTTTGGTTGTCGCCATTGAGGTCGGTGGCCCCCCGCAGTTCGTAGGCCGGATCCAGCGCGGGCAGCAGCACACCGTTGGCGATGGTGCCGTTTGGCCCCATTTCCCACACCACCACTGCCGGGGCAAACTGGTGCTGCCAGACAAAGTCCTCGATGCCATCCCCCGTAAAGTCGGCGGTGGCCACAAGGTCGTAGGCCGGATCCACTGCTGTCAGGTTTGTGTCGCTGGAGAAGGTGGTACCGTTCATCAACCAGACTAGGTTTTGGCCCGTGGTGGGATTGCGCCACACGATATCGTCAAAGCCATTCTGGTTGATGTCGGTGAGGGCCGCCATCTCAAAGCTGGGATCCAAGGAGGGCAGCACCACGCCATCCACCAGTTCTCCCGCTTGGAGCGTCCAGATCACGTTAGCCCCCGTGACATTGCGCCACAGCACATCCTGGCTGCCATCGTTGTTGAAATCGGTGAAGCCGACAATGCTCCAGGTAGGATCCACCACGGGCAGAAGGATTCCCCCTTGCACCGTGGCCCCATCCATCAGCCAGATGCCCATGTCACCGGAGGCGGAGTTCCGCCAGAAGACATCGTTGCGGCCATCGTTGTTGAAGTCTGCCACCGACTGGATGCTAAAGGCGCTATCTAGGGGGCGCACGGGCAGGCCGTTGGTGAGGTTGCCGGAGGCATCCAAGGTCCAGATCACGTTATCCACGCCGGGTTCAAACCGCCAGAAAACATCGGGCAACCCATTCCCCGTAAAGTCCGTAATCGGATAGAGAATCGTGGCGGTTTCGGTGCCGCCGCTAAAGGACTGCCCCTGGTTGTCAATGGCGGTAACGGTAATGGTGTAGGTACCAAAGGCTTTGTACACCTTGGTGACATCCCCCGGCTGGGTGGCGGTGCTGGTGGTGCCATCGCCCCAATCCACCTGGAAGGCGACGTATTGGTCATCACCGGGGTCTACGGGGGTACCAATGGTGAGGGTGTAGGGGCTGTTGGCCTTGACGGGGCCAGACCCCGACAGGGCGATGGTGGGCGGCACGTCGTTGACCGTCACGGTGGTGGTGCCCTGGGCCGTGGCCTGGCCATCGTTGACGGTGACGGTAATCACAAACACCCCATCATCGGCGTAGGTGCGGTTAACGGCGGGCAAGCTAAAGTTGCCGCCCCCGTTGTTGACGATTTGGCTGGTGGGGATGGTGGTGGTGGTGCCATTGCCCCAGTTGACGGTGACCGTGTGGACGGTGGAATCCACATCCACGAAGGTGCCGTTGAGGATGACCGCGCTGCCCTCGTTGATAGTGGTGGTGCTGAGGGTGAGCACCACGCTCTCCGGTGCATCGTTGACCCGGGTAAAGGTAACGTTGGCCGGAACTGCTGGCAGGGTGACGGTGCCGTCGGTGAGGGTGAGGGTAAAGCTAGGGGCTGCCTCATTGCCATCGTGGACAAAGAAGATCAACCCGTCCAGCACATCCTGCTGGCTAAAGGTGGTGATCCCCGGTGCATCGGGTACGCCATCGAGATTCGTATCGCGGCTAAACTGCCCGCCCGCTAGGCCACCCACCGTATACCGCAACTGGGCCGGGGTGTTGTCGGGATCCACCACCGATAGGTTGGTCGCCGATAGCTTCAGGGTGCCCCCCTCGGTCACGGGGAAGGCATTGATCGACAACACCGGCGGATCGTTGGTTGGGGTAAAGATCACGTTGCCTGGGGCTACCGTGGTGCCTCCACTGCCATCGGCTAGGGAGAGGGTGAAGGCGGCGGGGGTTTCGCTGCCGTTGTGGCGGAAGAAAATCAGCCGATTATCCACATCCAGTTGGCTAAAGGAGGTGACGTTCGACCCGGTGCCGACATTAAAGAAGACCCCGCCCTGCAACCCAGACACCGTGTAGACCAGTTGGCTGCGATTGGTGGTTTCCTCGTCGGTGGCATCCAAGTTGGCCGTAGAGAGTTCCAGGTTGCGCCCTTCGGTGATGGGGAAGTTGTTCACCGTGATCTGAGGCAGATCGTTGACGGGGGTAAAGTTGACCGTAGCGACGCGGGTGGCGGGCCGAGACCCCAGCGGATCGTTGTCGTTGACGGTGAGGGTGTAGGCCGGAGTGAGACCATCATCGCTGGCGGTGAAGGACACCTGCCCCAGCACCAGTTGGGTGCGGGTAAAGGTATCGCCCGCCGCCAATACGGTGCCATCTACGGTAAAGAAGCCGTTTTGCACCGTATCCACCGTGAAGGTCAGCAAGCTCAGGGGCGTATCAATGTCGCTCACCGTGATATCGCTGGTGGACAGCACCACGGTTTGGCCCTCGGCAATGGTGAGCACATTGCGGCTAAACACCGGCGCATCGTTCACGCGGTTGTAGGTAATTACCGCTGGCACCTGGCCGGAGGTGCCGCCATTGGGATCCGTGACCTCCAGGGTAAAGGCGGGCGTGGTTTCAGACCCATCGTGGCGGAAGACAATCTCGTTGCCCGCATTGATCTGGGCCTGGGTGAAGGTAAACACCTCGTCGCCATCGGGGATGGTGAAGAATCCGCCCCCGGTCACGTTCCGCACCCGGTAGATCAGCCGTGTGGGGTCGGTGGTTTCTTCGTCGGTGGCCCGCAGGTTGGCATCGCTCAGCACCAGGGGTTGGCCTTCGGTAATGGTGAACTGGTTCACCGCTAGTACGGGGGCATCGTTGAGGGCGGTAAAGGTTACCGTGGCGGCGACGGTGGTCGCGTCTCCGTCGGGATCGGTGGCCACGAGATCGAAGGTGGGTGGCGCATTGTTGCCATCATCCACAAAGGTGAGCCGACCGAGGGAGAGATCCACGGCATTAAAGGTCGTGGCGGGGGTTAGGGCCGCACCGTTGAAGAAGAAACTGCCGCCCACCACGTTGGTTACGGAGTAGACAATCTGGTCGTCGGGGTGGTCGGGGTCGGTGGCGTTGATGTTGCTCAAATCCAGGGTCACCGTAGCCCCCTCCGTTACCGTTAGGTTGCTGGCCTGGAAGGTGGGAGGATCGTTGAGGTTCGTGAAGTTGATGGTGCTAGCACGGGTCACCGTAGCCCCATCCCCATCGGTCACCACCAGGGTATAGGTGGGAGCCTGCTCGCTGCCGCTGTGGACAAACTGCACCCGACCATTGGCCACATCATCTTGGCTGAAGCTAGTGATCGCCGTACCGGGGGTAGCTACCCGCTCAAACCGACCATTAGTCACGCTTTGCACCTGGTAGGTCAGGTCGGCATCCCCCGATTCCTCGTCCTCAGTCAGCAGGTTAGCGATGCCTAGCACAACGGTTTGGCCCTCGTTGAGGGTGAGGGTGTTGACCGAGAACACCGGATCATCGTTGACCGGCTCAAAGGTAATGGTGGCGGATCGTTCCGCAAACCCGGTCTCGCTGTCGGTGACGCGCAGGGTATAGGCGGGGGCGGTTTCCGTGCCATCGTGGACAAACTGGATGGCTGCGGCCTCCACCTGGGCCTGGGTAAAGCTGGTGATAGCGGTTTGGGTGGGGTCGCTGGCGAGGACAAACTTGCCGCCGGTGACGGTGCCCACGATGCTGTAGGTCAGATCCGCCACGCCGTCTTCCTCATCGCTAGATAGGAGGTTGGCGGTCGTGAGGGTAACGGTGGTGCCTTCGGTGATGGTAAGGGCGTTCACCGAGAATACCGGATTATCGTTGACGCGGTTAAAGGTAATGGTGGCGTCACTGGGGTCGCTGAGGGCACCTTCGCTATCCTGCGCCCGCAGGGTGTAGGTGGGCGGGGTTTCCCCACTGGCCGGATCGTGAACAAACCGCACTTCGCCACTATTCAACTGCACCTGGGTAAAGGTGGTGATAGCGGTGCCTGGGGCGGTAGTGAGTTCAAAGCGACCATTGGTAACGGCATCCACCACATAGACGAGATCCAGAACGGCGGTTTCCTCATCGCTGGCCGTGAGGTTGGTGCCAAGGGCATTCAGCACCACCGATCCTTCTTCGGCGATGGTCAGCGTATTGGTGCCAATGGTGGGCCGATCATTCACCCGACTAAAGTCGATAGTGGCGTTGCTGGGGGCCGTTGTCAGCGGTGCCCCCGACACCGAGCCACCATCCGTCAGGGTGAGGGTATAGGTGGGCGGGGTTTCCGTACCATTATGGACAAACTGAATCGCGCCAGCGTTGACCTCCGCCTGGGTAAAGCTGGTAATGGCCGTCCCTGGGGTAGCGACCCGCTCAAACTGTCCTGCGGTCACGCCCGTGACCGTATAGGTAACCTGGGCGGGGCTAGATTCTTCGTCGCTGTACTGAAGGTTGGCGCTGCCCAGCACCACCGTTTGCCCCTCGGTGATGGTCAGGGTATTGCGGGTAATCGCCGGAGGATCGTTGACATCGGTGAAGGTGACGGTGGGGGTGCCCGTTCCCGTCAGATCCTGGGGATCCTTCACGGTCACGGTGTAGTTGGGCACCACGCTGGTACCGTTTTGCACAAAGCGCACCTGGTTCGCCGTCACCTGGGCCTGGGTAAAGCTGAACACGGCGGTTCCCGGCGTGCTGGTGAGCTCAAACTGGCCCCCCACCACGCTAGACACCTCAAAGCGGAGTTCCCCAGCCGGGGTTTCTGGATCGCTGGCCCGCAGCACGCCACCAGTGGTGCCGCCTGTGACGCCATCGCCAAAGATTACCGTGCCGCCCTCGGCAATGGTGAGGGTATTGGCGACGATGGTGGGGGCATCGTTAATCGGCGTGAAGTTCACGGTGCCCACCTGGGTGGTGGTGCGCGGAGTGGTGGGGTCGTCGTCGGTGACGGTGATGGTGTAGGTGGGTGGGGTTTCTTCGTCGGCGGGGGGCTGGGTAAACTGAATATCTCCCAGAATGATGTCCCCTAGGGTAAAGCTCAAGATCGCCGTCCCCGGAGCACTCACCCGCTCGAAGCGCCCCCCGGTCACCGCCGTAATATCGAAGCGCAGGTTGGTATCCAGGCTTTCCACATCGGTAGCATTGATGTTAGCGGTGGAAAGCACCAGGGTGCCGCCTTCGGTAAGGTCAAAGCTGTTGGCCGTAAAGGTCGGCGCATCGTTGACGTTGGTGAAGGTAACGTTGCCGTTGCTGGTCACCACGCCGCCCGTGCTATCGCTAACGCTGAGGGTGTAGCTGGGGGTTTCTTCGGTGCCGTTGTGGACAAAGCGAATGGTCTGGTCGTCTAGTTGCTGCTGGGTGAAACTGGTGATGGCTACCCCGGCATTGGAGACATCCTCAAACTGCCCTGCCGTTACGGCGGTGACGGTGTAGACAATCTGGGTTTTGTCGAGGGTTTCCTCGTCGGTGGTCACCAGATCGGGATTGAGGGGATCGGCATTGAACAGGAACGCCCCCTCTTCTTCGATGATCAGCCGATTGCGCTGCACCACGGGCAGATCGTTCACCGAGGTAAAGGTCACCTCGGCGTTCCTAAAGGTGTTGCCGCCGTCGCTGTCGAGTACCTGAATGGCGTAGGTTGGGCGGGTTTCGGTGCCATTGTGCACAAACCGCACCCGTTGGTTAATGATGTCCTCGCGGGTGAAGCGGCTGGTCTTCACAAACACGCCGCTGCCGTCCTTAAGCTGGAACTCGCCCCCGGCAAAGGTATCGTTTTCCACAAACACGCTGGCCGCAATCTGCCCCACCACAAAGGTGAGGGTGTTGTCGTTGTCTTCAACGTCGCTGGCGTTGATGTCGGTGGTGGTAATCAGCCGGGTTTGGCCCTCGGTGATGGTGAGGCGATTGTTAATCAGGTTCGGCGCATCGTTGAGGTTGGTAAAGACAATATTGGCCTCGCTTTCCACCTCGTTCACCCCATCGCTGACGGTGAGGGTGTAGGTGGGGGCCGCTTCGTCGCCATTGTGGACAAACTGCACCCGGCTATTGTCGATGTCGTCTTGGGTGAAGCTGGTAATCGCCGTGCCGGGATTGGCCACCAGTTCAAACCGCCCACCGCTGAGGCCGCTGACGGTGTAAGTGAGGCCCGTGGCGGGGGTCTCTTCGTCGCTGGTGGCAATGTTGCTGCCCGATAGCACCAGGGTCTGCCCTTCGTCGATGGTGAGGGTATTGGTGCCAAAGATAGGGATGTCGTTCACGGTGGTGAAACTCACCGTGGCGGGGCCGCTGGCGGTGAGGGGTTCCGCATCCCGCACCGTGAGGGTGTAGGCGGGGGCCACCTCGTTGCCGGAATGCACAAACCGCACGTTGCCGTTGAGGATGTCTTGGCGGCTGAAGGTGGTGGTGGGGCTAAAGGGCGTGGTGCTGCTGGCCCGCCGTTCAAAGGTGCCCGCCGCCGGATTGAGGCCGCTAATGTCAAAGATCAGGGTGTTGTCGTCGTTGTCGGGGTCGGTGGCGTCGATATTTTGCAGGGTGATGGTCACGACGTCGCCCTCGGTGAGGGTGAGGCTGTTGGCCAAAATCCGAGGCGGGTCGTTGACGTTAATAAAGGTAACCACGGCAGAACTGGGGGTAGAGAGCAATCCGTCGCTGACGGTGTATTCCAACACAGGCACAATGTCTTCGCCACCATGGACAAAGGTGACCCGACCACCGTCAATGTCGGCCTGGGTAAAGGTAGTTTGGGTGGTACCACTCACCTGAATCACGCCGCCTTCGATGCGGGTAATGGTGTATTGCAACTCACCCTCACGATTCGTCAGCGCCAGTTCTTCATCGGTGGCGCTGAGGCTCGCACTGGTGATCAACGTCGGTTGGCCCTCGGTTACCGTAAAGCTGCGGTTGCCGATCACCGGGGCATCGTTGACCGGAATAAAGGTGATGTTGGCCGGAGTGGTGACTACGCCGCCAGTGCTGCCATCCCGCACCGTAATGCTGAAGGCAGGGCGCGTTTCGTTACCGTCATCAATAAAGGTGACGCGCCCCTCAATCACATCCAGCAGGTTAAAGAAGTTGTCGGATCCGCCCGCCACGGCAAACCGTTCCCCCGTTGCTAGGCCAGTAATCTCAAAGGCGAGGTTGGGGTCAAAGGTTTCAATGTCGGTGGCATTGAGGTTGGCCTGGGTAATCAGCAGCGGCTGCCCCTCGGTGATGGTGAACTGGTTGGCCGTAATCACCGGCAGGTCGTTCACCGCATCCAGGAATAGGTTGACCACCACGGTATCTACGCCGCCGTCGCCATCGCTCAGTTCTAGGGTAAAGAAATCGGCCCCAGAGACATTCGGGTTGGGCGTGTAGCGAAATTCCTGGGGTTGTCCGGCCACGGCGGGCAGAATCGTTACCGTGCCCTGGTTGGGAGCTGCCGAAACGCGCCACTGCAAGGTATCGGTCACCCCCGGATCCTGTGCTCCTAGGGAGAAGAGAATCGGGGTATCTTCCTGGCCCAGGGGCAGGGTAATGCTGGGGGGCACCGCCGTCCCACCCGCATCGGTAATGGTGGGGGCCACGTTGTTGACGGTGATCGCCTGGGTGCGGCTGGTCATGGCCCCAGCGGCGTCCTCCACCATGACGGTGACGGTGTAGTTGCCCTCATCGGCGTAGGTGTGGCTGCGGGCGGGCAGGGTGTAGGTGGTGCCCGCTAGGGTCAGATCCGTGGCGGCTAGGGTGGTCACGGGAGTGCCATCACCCCAGTCAATGGTGACCGTGTGGCTGTCGCCGCTGTCTACGTCCGTAAAGCTGCCCGTCAGGCTAATGCTGCTGCCTTCATTGATCGTGGTGAAGTCCGGGGTAATCGCTAAGCTCGTCGGATCGTCGTTGACGGGCTCCACATCCACCAGCACGTTGATGATGCTGACCCCGCCGTTGCCGTCGCTGACCTGAACATCAAAGCTGGTGTTTTGGTCAAAGTTAGCCGCTGGGGTAAAGACTAGGGTTTGGCTACCGGAACCGTTGGGGTTGGTGACAAAGGTGACGGTGCCGTTGGGGGGCTGGGCCACCACCGACCACTGGAAGGTCGTATCTGCCGGATCGGTGGCGTCCAGATCGAAGGTGAGGGGGGTGTCTTCGTCGGTGCTGAGCGCCAGGAATGCCCCCTGCACAATGCTAGGAGCCACATTGGCCACCGGTAAAGATAGGGTATCGCTGACGGTCAAATTGGCGGAATCCCGCACAATGGCGCTAATGGAGAACGCCCCAGCGCCGCTATCGGCTAGGTAGGTGTGGCTGGTGGTAAAGCGATAGTTGCCGTTGCCGAGGTTGGTCACATCGCCGTTAGACAGCACTACGGCGGGGGTGCCATCGCCCCAGTTGATGGTGACCGTAAAGGTATCCCCCAGGTCAGGGTCCGAGAAGATCCCGGTTAGGGTGAAGGTATCCCCTTCGTTGATGGTTGCCACATCCCCTAGGATATTGAGGCCCCTCGGTGGGTCGGGCTGGGGCACCACGGTGACGTTCACCACAATGGTGTCGAAGCCGCCATTGTTATCCGCCACCTGCACCTCAAAGGTGTCGGTGCCCGCAAAGTCGGGGTTGGGCAGGTAGGAAATAATTTGGTTGCGGCCCGTGGGCGAGGTGGAAACGCTGGCCGTACCGTTGCTGGCCTGGTTGAGAATGTCCCAGGTGAGGGTATCCAGGCGTCCTGGATCGGTGGCATTGAGGGTGAAGGTGGTGGGGCTGTCTTCGTTTACCGAAATCGCCAGCGTTGCCCCCTGGGTAATGGTGGGCGGCACGTTATTGACCACTACGGCAACGGTGCGCGGGGCTGAGGTGAGGCCGCTGGCATCTTCCACCGTCATGGTGATGGTGTAGGTGGCGTTGTCTTGGTAGGTGTGGCGCAGGTTGGCGAAGGAAAAATTACCGTCGGCATCGGGGCCAGCCAGGTTTGCGCCGCCGATCACATCGCTGGTGCCATCGCCCCAACTAATGGTGACCGTATGCAGATCGTCGGCATCGGCGTCCCTAAAGCTGCCCGACACCGTAATCTGACCACCCTCGTTAATACTGCTTTGGTTCGTGGTTAGCCCGGTGATGATCGGGGCTTCGTTGACATCCAAAATGTTGACGGTGACCAACTGCTCGTTGCTTAGCCCCCCGGCATCGGTGGCCCGCACCAACAGGTTATAGGCGGTGGCAAAGGTTTCAAAGTTGAGATCGTCCGCATCGTTGACGGTGATCGCCCCCGTGCTGGCGTTAATCAGAAAGGCTCGGTTGCCGTCGTTGTCGTTGTCGGGGTTGCCCGACACCAGCGACCAGGTCAGTCCGGGCTCGTTGGCGGTTACCGTACCCACCGCCACCCCATTGGCCGAGTGCTCGTTAATGTTAAAGACTTGGTTCGGCGTAATCTGCGGGGCCGTATTCAGGTTGAGCTGTACCGCCCCCGTGGCCGACCCTACCCCATCCACCGCAAAGTAGTAGGTGGTGCCCGCCACGGCGGTAAAGGTCACCTGGCTCTTGAGGTTGCTGCCGCTGATGTTGTCGTTAAAAGCCACCTGGTTAAGGCTGTTGACGGAACCGCCCGTATACACCGCCAGCACCGTGTTGTTGAGGGCGCTGCCGATGGTATCCAACGTAATCAGCCCCGTGGTGGTCGCCGTCCACTGCCACCAGATCGAATTGTTGAGGCTCTCCTGCACGGACTGGTTCAATCCGCTTACATTGGGGTCGTGGATGGGTTCGCCCAACTGGTGGGTCGCCCCTACGGTGGTTCCGGTGTTGGTGCTGGGCGTCCACACCGTGGCACCAGCAAAGTTGTCGGTTCCCAGCACCGCTCGGTATTGGGCCGCCAAAGCAGCACCGACCAACAACCGAGGCGAAACCTGCCCCACGGTGGTATCGAGCCGCCAGTCGCCCCCCAAATCGCCATGGCCCACCAGCCGAGGGGAAGCCGCAACCCCTGCCCCGGTCAAATGGTGGATTCTCGCCAAAAACTCAGCCCCGGCATCCCCCGCCGCCACCTGACAACCGTAGAGGTAAATTTGGGGCGAGGAATCGGTGGCGAACCAGTGACCTAGGGCCTCGGTGTAGCGATCCAGGCTGTCCAAATCCAGGTGGGTGTTGCCTAGGCTGAGGCGTCCCGGCGCACCGTGGGCCACCACAATCAGGGTATCCGTTGGGTGATGCCCCAGGGCCTCGGTGATCACCGCCACCCCATCCTCATCGGCCTGGATAACGCGGAGAGAACCCTGGCCGCCTAGCTCATCCATCAAGCGCCAGCATTCATCTACCTGAGAATCGACAACAATGAGAGGACTAGGGTAGTTTGCCATGATCTGACGCTCCTAAACTTTGGGGGATAAATAAATGAGGGGGTGACGGTAGACAAGGGTATTTAGTCAGCAATCAACATCGCAAAACGAACGCCCTAAATCCACAAACAGCGGGCCGCAGAACATCGGGCATCACCAAGGGCCAACCCACCCTTATCAGCACTCGCCGCAGTGAATTAGCACGCCTAAAACTAGGGCTAGGAATCGGGGTCAAGGGGCTAACTCCAGGGGTCATTAGGGAATCATCTTGGGCAAGTTTTCCCGGATCGAGCTTGGCCCGTCCAAGACTAGGATCATTCATCAGCATTCCCCGATGCTCCACGAAAGTTTCACGGTTAACATATCCGTGCTTTTGTTGATATTTTTTAACGATCTCTTGTGAATTCTAAAAACGACCCAAGCTCGGCAAAACGAAGCGAGATCGTATCCAGTACGATGCCCCTAACGACCGACCACTGGGAAGCCAGGGTGGCGAATGGCGGTGTTTATTTAGACATTGAACCTACCTAACTAGACCCTCAGGTCACCCATGGAGACCCCATCAACGGCAGAGTAGCCGTGGTCTCACTGTTCTATCGTTCACTCATTCCCTATCCTAGGAAGCAAACCTAAGAATGGTATAGGAATGGTATAAAAACTTACGAAGAGGAAAATCTGGAGCGAACCGAAAACCCTAGGGATTGACCGCTAGCAATTAACCCTAGCGACTACAGTGCAGCCCCAAAAAACCTCGGTATCCTTAGACACCTCATCGACTCATTTTAATTGCCCTAACTCAGGGCAACTCAGCGCCCTACGTAGGCGCGGATCTCTCGTAAAAATTTATCTCTGGGTTGGGCGAACTCAGCCCAGGCGCGATACGAGGAAAAACCACTGGGTAGACCATAGCAATAAGGCTAAGAAACAGCCGCTAGCTTGGCCTAAATGATACTGAAGGTCGCGGAGGATGGATCAGTTATTTATGTATCTTTTCTATCCCGTGGTGATCGTGGTGGATCCGTCCTAGATCGTCGTTAAGGGAGGCGTTAGGGGTTTTTGGGCCTGGATAACCTGGAGGCTCCCTCCAGCGTAGAGGCGGGACGTAACGGAATGGAAACCCAGGCGATCGAGTTCTTCAGGAATATCGGCCTTGAGCATGGCCCAGGCGGTATGGGTCTCAAACAACCATAGAAACGTGGCCAACCCCGGCCAATAAATAGGATTGTGGGGCCGGTGAAAGTCCACCACTGCCACTATGCCCCCAGGCCGCAGAACCCGCAAGATTTCTGCAAAGATTTGTTGCCGTTGTCCGGGTTCCATCTCATGGAGGGCGGCACTGCTGTGGACAAGGCCAAAGGAATTATCCTCCAAGGGCATCCGTTCGGCCCAGCCCTCCACAAATGTAGCCTGGGGCACGTTGCGCCTAGCTCGTTCGATGGATCGCGGAGAGGCATCCAGCCCCGTTACCCGCTGGCTATAGTTCACCAAAAATGCCGTGGTTTGGCCACTACCGCAGCAGAGATCCAGCACCGGGGTTTCTGGGGTGAGGGTGAGGTTTTGCAGCGATAGGGTACGAAACCGGGTCTCGCCACCCACCGAAAGGGCTGCCGTGCGGGAAATGCCATCGTATAACCACTGATGGCGATAGCTGAGGGGACGTAAAAAAGTTGCCATTTTTCTATTATGACGGAATTATTTACCGCCATCCTGGCCGCAGTATCCGCAATAATCACGGGCAACAATGGCCTGAAGCTCTATCTGGCAAGGGTTTTCGGCCCTGTCCCGGCTCTGCTTGCCCCCACGGCAGGGCACAGTAGAGTAGTATCGGGGGTATGGCAGCGACTTTAACCTACCCATTGCGTCTATTGCGCTGGCGCTCAGGTCTTTTAAAGCGGTGGCTAGGATGGCCTGAGCACAGCCGTCCCAGGATGTTGTTTATCTGGGAATCCCATGGATAAGTTTGCCCTATATGCCTGCCCAACCGGATCCCTAGCGGATCAAATTCAAGCCTTCTTAGACCGCAGCCAAGCCACCTGGGGCACGGAGGCTACCCCCTTGGGCCTGCCCTGCTGCAAGCTGATCGACCCCTTTGAGGAACAGGGCCACACCCTGCCCATCTATACCCAAACCCTAGAACGGGCCTACAAACGCGGCATGCGCTCTTGCCCCGATATGGCCCTTCAGGTAGACGGATGGCAGCAGACCACCGACAGCCTCACCCTCGCCCTTACGGCCCCCTGGTTGCGCCAGGTGATGGTGAACTTTGCCTGCACGGTGAAATCCCCCACCCGCAAAATGCCCCTGCGTATTCAAGAACACCTGCGCCTAGTGCTGGCCCAGGGGCAAGGCAAGGCCCAAACCCAGGCCATGGCCCAATTGGCAGAGGAGATGATCGATCTCAACCGTCCCAGCCATTGGGAAATGCGGTTTTATCAGCGCACCGCCCGCCAAACCTGGATGGTACGCCAAACCTGGGTCTTGGGCGAAGGACTCCGCAACGTTGAGGCGCTGGTGGGGTAGATGGATCGGCCTTGGATCACCCTGGTGTTGGCCATGAGCCTGGATGGCAAAATTGCCGATACCCAGCGACGGGCGGCGCGATTTTCTTCCCAGGCCGATCTTGAACACCTGGAGGCCAGGGTAGCGGCGGCGGATGGCGTGCTGTTTGGCGGCGGCACCCTGCGAGCCTACGGCACCACCCTCAGCGTCCGCAATCCTGCGCTGATTGAAGCCCGCCGTCAGCGAGGCCAACCCAATCAGCCCATTCACATTGTTTGGTCACCATCGGGGCAACTAGATCCGCAGTGGCGCTTTTTTCAGCAGCCCATCCCCCGTGGACTGATTACCACCACCGCCGGGGCAAAACCCTGGCAATCGGGGGCGCACTTTGATCGCCTGTGGGTGATGCCCGATGACCAGATCGCTCCCTGGAATTGGCCAGAACTGCTAGCTCAGTTTCCCGCCCAAGGGCTCCACAGCCTAGCCCTCCTCGGCGGCGGTTACCTCACCGCCGAACTCCTTCGCCACGGGCTGGTTCATGAGGTTTACATTACCCTCTGCCCCCTACTGCTGGGGGGTGCCACCGCCCCCACCCCCGTGGATGGCGAGGGGTTTTTGGCCGAAGTCGCCCCCCGCCTTACCCTCTTGGAAAGCCACGTTGTGGGCGACGAAGTGTTTCTGCACTACCTCGTCCAATCACCGCCCCACCGGCCCACGGCCCGTCGTACCAGGCCTTGATGCTAAGCAAAGTTTTGTAATCAACGCTACAGTTTTAGGGCAAGATCCGCAAAAATGTAGTTGTCGCTACAGATTGCAGGAGACTTGCCATGCTTCCTCCCAGCTCCAGCCAGAATCGTCGCCAAGTCATCAGCGAACTGCGCCACCAGCTCCGCTACGCCAGCATTGAAGAACGGTCTCGCATTCGCCAGGAACTGAATTTCTGGATGCAGCACCGCTAAGGGCCATTTCTCCCATTCCCTAATGGCCTATTCCCTGATGGCCTGAGATGATCCTAAGCCCTCCTACTCCTCAATTGGGCTGAGGCAAGGGGATAGCTGTGGTCATCGGCCCATGGGGATAGGCGTTCACCGCCACCCAAGGTACCCTAAATGGACAGGCGACCTCAGGGGATGGGGGAATTACGAACCATGCAAGGCGAAACCGATCTGAAGACGCTGATCGCAACCATGCGGCCCCATCTGCACGGATCGCCCTACGTTTTTTGCACCGTCAACCGGGAGGCCGATGTCGGTCTCCCGGTTTCTCCCGTGGGCACCTTCCAGGAGGAAGAGGGTATGACCCTGATCCTGACCCAGCAGCAAGCCTTGGATCAGGGGCTGGCCTTTGAGATGCTGTGGGCCTGTGTCACCCTGACGGTGCATTCCGCGTTGTCTGCGGTCGGGTTTCTGGCCGCCATCACCACTCGGCTGGCGGAGGCGGGTGTTAGCGTTAACCCCGTTTCCGCCTACTACCACGATCACCTCTTTGTGCCCTGGGAACGACGGCAGGAGGTCGTCGCTATCCTAGAAGACTTGCAGCAAACCTCTGCCGCCTAGGCCAATCCCCAATCCGAATTCCGTACCCCCGCATCTCAACCCGTCTCATTGTAGGTAGGGGCGAGGTCTCCTCGCCCAGGAGTTGGTGTAGGTCTAACAACTCCGATTCAGGCTATTCCTCGGTGATGTAATGTTTCGTTAAGCTATGGGAGTAGCGTTGCCGAGCGGCCCTTTTCCATGACCTCTCCCTCCCTAAAGCCAGCCTCTGCGTCCCCCTCGACTGCCCCCACCTGGCGCATTAACCTGCTCTACGATGGCCAATGCCCGCTCTGCCTGTGGGAGGTGGAGATGCTGAAACGCAAGGACAAGGGCCGGGGGCTGGTGAAATTTACCGACATTGCCGAGGACGATTACTCCGCTGCCGAAAATGGTGGGGTAGACTACGCGACCGCCATGGGGCGCATCCATGCGGTGCGGGCCGATGGCACCGTAATCAAGAATGTGGAAGTCTTTCGCCAGGTGTACCAAGTGCTGGGGGCTGGCTGGATCTATGCCCCCACCGGCTGGCCCATCCTTGGCCCGGTGGTGGATTGGGTCTATGGTCTGTGGGCGCGGTGGCGCTTGGCGATCACCGGCAGACCCAGCCTAGAAACCCTACTGGCCGAACGGGAAGCCCGCCTTGCCGCTGGTTGTGGGGATCGTTGCCGAGCAGAGTAACCGCCGACTGGATCGAGGGAGAGAAACCCGGTTTCTTCCTTTGGAACGGCCAAATCCCCTAGGTACACCAACGAAGAAACCGGGTTTCTGTATCGATGTTCTAGGCCAAGGGGCGCGGAGGGGCAAGGCTCCACCGTTCCCTCAGGCCCATGGAGGATGCCCTATAATGAGGACAGACAATGTAAACAGATGTAACATTTCTGAGATTCCTATGGCCTCCGTGGATTTAGATCAGATTTCGGCCCAACTGCAAAGCCAAAACTCTAAAGACCGGATGTTGGCCTTGGCGTCCTTGCGAGATGTGCCAGCAGCCCAGGCGGCCCCGCTGATTCGGCAGGTCTTGGACGACGACAACATGCAAATTCGATCCATGGCGGTGTTTGCCCTTGGCCTCAAGCCCGATGATCAGGCCTTCGATATTCTCATTAAGCTCGTCACCTCCGACCCCGACTACGGCATTCGCGCCGATGCCGCCGGAGCCTTGGGCTATTTAGAAGATCCCCGCGCCTTTGAAACCCTGGTGCGAGCCTTCTACGAAGATACCGATTGGCTGGTGCGCTTCAGTGCCGCCGTGGCCCTCGGCAACCTAAAAGATCCCCGCGCCCACGATGTCCTCATGCAGGCGCTTCAGAGCGATGAGGTGGTGATACAGCAGGCCGCTATTGCCGCCGTAGGGGAAATTGGCGATGTAGAGGCCGTAGACGAGATCCTCAAATTCGCCCAGGCCGAAGACTGGCTGGTGCGGCAGCGATTGGCGGAAGCCCTCGGCCATTTGCCCACTCCAAAAACCGAAGCGGCCCTGCGCTACCTCGAAAAAGACGCCCATTTCCAAGTGGCCGAAGCCGCCCGGATTTCCTTAGCCCGCCTTCAGTAACCCAACCCCAATTCCGGTGACCGAGGGAGGAGCTAGGGACTTAAGAGTAGTCCAATTAGTAAACCATCCAAGCTAGCCCTCATCCCCCAACCCCCTCTCCGTAGGGAGAAGGGGAGCCGGATTCAGAACCCCTCTCCTGGGGGAGAGGGGCAGGGGTGAGGGTAAATGGTTACGGCCAATGGATAGTTATTTTCATGGAGCACTCTAAAGTCCTTAGCTCAACGCTGAAATCCTCTAAAGAGGATTGGGGTTCCTGTGGGAACAGGGAACCGTAAGGGAGGCCACGGCTTACCCAGGAGTCTTGACCAAATCCGCCCTCAGTCTGCTTCAGCAGACTTTCGCCATCAGCTAGGGAGTGAACTCCCTAGATTTAGCAGCCATTTAGCGGCCATAGTCGGTCTCGTTGTAGAGAGCCAGGGCGCTGCGCCAGACTAGGTAGCCATTGGCGTTGAGGTGTAGGCCATCGGTCGAGAGATCGGGCCGTAGATAGCCGTCACCATCAACGAACAGTGGGTAAAGGTCGAGGTATTCCACCCCGGCTTCGGCAGCAATTTGTTTGATTTGGGCATTCACTGCCACGATGCGCTCTGGGGGCAAGGCCAATAGACGGTCACGGCCTTCCCAGGTAGCGGTGGGGCCACCGTGGGGTAGGATGGACTGCACCACAATTTGGGCCTGGGGATGCTGAGTTTTGAGGGCGTTGACGATGGCTCTCAGATTGCCAACCAGTTCGGCATCGGATCCGCCCCAGATCAGATCGTTAATGCCGATCATGATGAAGGCGCTTTCCACCGAGTTTTGATCCAGCAGGGCCAGGCGGTTGAGTAGACCGCTGGAGTTTTCCCCAGAAATGGCCTGGTTCATCCAGGTTCGGCGTCCCGGCAGCAGGCTTTGGGGAAACCAGAGGGTAATGGAATCCCCCAGCAGCACCGTTTGGCGGGGCAAATCCGCTAGGGCAGCGGCGGTGGCTTCGGTTTCGAGTAAGGCTACCCACTGTTGATAGTCGAGGGTGCGACGATCTCCCAGGGTGGGCAGGGGGTGCGGTTGACCTTCGGAGGCAAAGGCATTGGCGGCGGACAAGACACTATCCGCCGGACGATGCACCTGTCGGAACAGCACCAGCACCGTGAGAAATAGCAGCCCATTCAGCACCAAAGATAGGATTACCCACAGGGGCACCTCCCCCAGCCGTCGTAGGGCTGAGACCAGTTGGGGATGTAGGGAGGAACGTGACGCCACTGCGCTAGGCTGCCAGAGAGGAAAGCAACAATCTTTGGAGAAGACAGGGCCAAAGGGAGAGTCTCTCCGTGGCCCAGATTTTAAGCCTAAATCATCATGACTGTGACTGAAACGCTGGGGTTCTTTTCGGTGATAGCTCTAATTCTATATTCCTAATTCTGTGGCCCTAAGGTTTCCAGGTGGGGGCACCTCTAAACTACCCCCCGCACACTGATCATCGCCCCAAGCCCTGGATGCTATGGCTGGATAACACGGTCTGAAGCGTACGCCATGAAGCCTATGGGCCGGGATGATGGGGTCGGTGGCGAGTTATGGAAATTTTCTCTAGATTGGGGCTAGCCGCATTCCCCGTTGCCCCATGACTACTCCCGCCATCCCTAGACCATCGGTGTTGCAGGATTTGCCCGACGACTTTGCTGACCTCAGGCCGATACTAGAGGCCAACCTGGAACCCTACATCAAGATGACCGAAACCCAGGTGACTCCGCCCCAGGTTAAGCATCCAGCGGACCCCCTGACACTGTGGCAAAGCAAGCTAGGGGGGAATCCCTATTTCCCAAAACAGGCCACCTATCCCACCGACCCCAGTACCCAGTTACCCATGGCCCTGTTGGTGCAGATTAACTGTTCCGAGGTACCCACCATTGCCGGATTTGATTTCCCCACCCAGGGCCTTCTGCAATTCTATGTGGGGGGTGCTCAACTGGCCGAAGCCTACCGTACCAAAAGCGTCCAGGTGCTCTACTTTCCAGAGGTGACCGAGGATATCGAGGCCCTGATGACGGACTTTAGCTTCATCCCCCTGCGGGAAACCTATCGCGACACCTTTGATGCCGTTTATAGCCTCTCCTTCAGCGTCAGCCAGGATGTGTTCCTCGATTGGCATCCTCCCGACCTGGAGAACTTCGACCCGGACTTGGTGGCCGACTTCGAGGACTGGATCTACGACTACTACATCGACAACGGCGCAAACCACCTAGGCAGCAAGTTGGCGGGCTGGCCCGATCCCCACGGTTCCGTTCCCGGCCATTGGCAGCGATTGTTGTTGGAGGTGGCCAACCTAGGGGGGGTGAGCGAGTCGGTCTATTTCTTTTTAGAAGACGACAGGCTTCGCGCCCGCGACTTTAGTGCCGTGCGGTTCTATCACGAATGCGACTAAATCCGGCGCGGCGCGGCGCGGCGCTACACATTAAACCGGAACAGCATCACATCGCCCTCCTGCACCACGTACTCTTTACCTTCGCTGCGGACGAGACCCTTGTCCTTGGCGGCGGCCATGGATCCGTTATCAACAAGATCCTGATAGGCAACGGTTTCGGCCCGAATGAAACCCCGTTCAAAGTCGGTGTGGATGACGCCAGCGGCCTGGGGGGCCAGCATTCCGGCTTTGATCGTCCAGGCGCGGGTTTCCTTGGGGCCAGTGGTGAAGTAGGTGCGTAGGCCCAGCAGTTCGTAGGTGGCGCGAATCAGGGTCAGTAGCCCTCCCTCGGTGACGCCCAGGGCATCGAGGAAGTCCCGCCGTTCCTCGTCGTTGAGGTCGATCAGTTCCGATTCTACCTGGGCTGAAATCACCACGACTTGTGCCCCCTCCTCGGCGGCGACTTGGCGCACCTGTTCTACCCAGGCATTGCCGCTGGCCAGGTCATCTTCGGAGACATTGGTGGCGTAGATAACGGGCTTGCGGGTGAGCAGTCCCAGGGGTTTGATGATGGCCTCGGCCTCTTCGTCCAGTTCCACCTGGCGGGCGGTTTTGCCCTCGTTGAGAACGGGCAGAATTTTCTCCAGAATAGCTAACTCCGCCTGGGCTTCTTTGTCAGCGCGGGCCAGCTTGCGGACTCGGTCAACCCGACGCTCTAGCTGGGCCAAATCCGCCAGGGCCAGTTCCAGGTTAATCACCTCCATGTCGCGCACCGGGTCTACGGAACCGGAGACATGGATGATGTCGTCGTCCTCAAAGCAGCGCACCACATGGACAATGGCATCCACCTCGCGAATGTTGGCCAAAAACTGGTTGCCCAAGCCTTCCCCTTGGCTAGCCCCCTTCACTAGTCCAGCAATGTCCACAAATTCCACCCGCGCAGGCACGGTTTCGGCGGAACTGGACAGATCGGCTAGCACCTGAAGCCGAGGGTCGGGCACCGCCACCACTCCCACGTTCGGCTCGATGGTGCAGAAGGGAAAGTTGGCGGCTTGGGCCTTGGCGTTGGCAACCACGGCATTGAAGAGGGTCGATTTTCCAACGTTGGGCAGGCCCACAATTCCGGCTCGCAGCATGGTTTAGGTCTTGAGATAAGGGGACAGGACATACCATCATACCCCTTCAGCATAGGGGAAGCCGCCGCCAATGGAGCGGCCTGTCGCAAGACCTGAGGGTTGCTATACCCTAGGGTTGCTATACCCTTAAGGCGGCAGGGGCCGTAAGACGACGTAGGTAGGGGAGGACGGGTGCGATGGTAAGCGAGGGCTGGCAGGATCGGTTTAACCAGGTGGCGCAACCCCCACGGGAAGTGGGCTATCTCCAGCCAAGCGCAGCCCCCACGAGCTATCAACGGGTCTTTAGACGGCGATCTTGGTTCATCGGCCTGGGCCTGGGCCTGGGGCTGCTGCTGTCGGGCTGCGAAACCCTGGGGCTATCGGGATCATCCCCCGATGCCGATACGGAAGCGGGGAATCAGTACGTGAGTCGTTCGGTACGGGGGAGTCGGTTAATGAGCCGCACCATGCCCGCCAGTTTGGGGCTGCGACGAGGCTGGCAAATGGCTCCACCCCAATCGCTCCACCCCAACGCCGACCTGCAAGCCCACCACCCAGGACAGGGAATCTTTTTGGTGGTGCTGGGGGAAAGCAAGGCCAGCGTGATGCCAGGAACCTTGGAACAACAGGCCATGCAGTATCTTCAACTGATGCGAATGGGCTTTGACCAAGTGACGAGTCCAGAATCGCGCACGGGGGTAAGCCAGGTCGGCACCTACCCAGCAGTGCAGTACGCCCTCCAAGCCAATGTGCGGGGGGAATCGGTGGCCTACCTCCATACCACCGTGGAAATGGGGGAGCACTACTACCAAGTGGTGACCTGGACAAAGGCGGATCGCTACTCCTCCAATGCCGACGAAATGCGGGCGGTGGTGCAAGAATTTAGCCCCGATCAGCGTTGAGCGTCCTCAGATGAAAAAGCCCGCCGGGGAACCGACGGGTCAATAGCAAAGGATTAGGGGCGATTCGAGAATTAAAGACTACCCTAAAATGGATGCCGAGAGGAAAGCTACACCAATGCCTGAGAGAGTAAAACCCGCGAAACGTAGGTTAAGTGGCTTTACCTCACTACTTGCCCCTAGCTGCTTAGCCAACAGATAAGCACTAATAGAGATGAACATCTGAATAGCAGAGAAACCTACTAAGTAAGCAATCAATGATGACATTTCTGCCCCAATGACAGCCTCTCCATACGCATAGCCATGGAACATGCCAGCCATCGAAGCCAGGAGAATCATGGCTCCCGCAGGCAATGAGTTCTTGGCAGCTAGAAGCAAGCCAAATACCAAAACAGATGAAGCAATAAAGAATTCTGGTGCAGGCAAGTTAAGGTTAGACAAATGAATCCCTGTACCCAGAAGTGAAGCTAGAACAAACGCCACAGGAATGAACAAGCCTCGATTAAAGATAGCGGCTAGCAAACCAATGGTGATTACAAAGGCGAGGTGATCAAGACCAATCACTGGATGTCCAACACCAGAGAGAAATCCCTCCATCGCAGTTGTTGGAGAGTCCCCACCAAATGGATGGTGAGCCAGGGCTGGGAAACATAGGGTTAACGAGGTAATAGCTACTAGACTGCTGATGATAATCTTCGGTCTCAAGTTAGAAAAAGACTGGATATGCATGGTGGGTTAGTCCTAACGGTAGTTCTAGGTTTTACAGAAGTATCAAAAGGTAGCTATCAGATTGCACTAGAGGAAGCATCAGAGAGAATAGGCTCATCATGGGCACTTGCACAATCTAATAAAGTAGATAACTTTGCCTCTAGCTCTGTCTTATCTACAAGACCTGTATCTATGACAAGCTTTTCTAAAACGGTATACCAGCGCTGGTAGTAGTCCCAGGTTGGATCGTCTAGATTATGCTCTGACTCCCACTCATCAATGGTGGAAATTAAATTTTTACGAAAGTCTTCCCACTCGTAATGCCCTTTTTTAGATAGGGCTATGGCAAGCGCAAAGGCAACCTGTTCCCAACTTCGCTTGAAAGCAAGACTTCCATTCTCTCGAGGAGGAGATTCTTCACTGCCCATTAAGCTAGAAGCAGCAAAATGTTCAAATCGGGTAAACATGGGAAATAAACCTTCTCCCTGGCTAAAGTAAAGCTTGTCCAAGCCCAGCGGCATAGTTTTAGCTAGGGGAAAATTTCAATCCCTAAGCTGGACTTGGAAAAAAGTTCGTAACTTTCTAAGGAATAGCTACTGTAGCCACACCCATCATGGATTCTGGGGTAACAAGGTTGGCCAAATCATCTTCACTCATATGCTCGGTACCAGCAGGTCGTTCTGGCAGCACCCACCAGCGAATCTGTCCGCTACTATCCCAAACTCGAACCTCGATAGAATCATCTAGCTCAAGGCCAAACTCCTTTAGAACCTTGCGAGGCTCACGGGCCGCTCTAGATCTGAAGGTTGGATCTTTATACCAGTAGGGAGGTAAACCTAACGTCGGCCAAGGGTAGCAGGAACATAGGGTGCAGATGATCAAGTTATGAACAGACGAGGTATTCTCAGCTACTCGCATGTGTTCACCTTCCGCACCAGACATGCCAGTTGTCATGCCCATCGCGTCACAGGCCGCATTGCAATCTTTGATTAAAAGCTCCTTGAACTCCGGATCAACCCATGCCTTTGCGACCAATTTAGCCCCGTTAAACGGCCCCATCTTGGACTCGAAATATTCCAGCACCTTATTGACAGTTTCACTACCAATAATGCCTTTTTCAATCAACAAAGCTTCGAGTGCTCTAACCTTTGCAGCACTTTCTAGCTCACGATTGGGACTATAGTTAAAGATCTCATCACCAGGAATAGACATCGGTATCTCACCTCACTTCAAAAAATTCTAGGTCTAGGCTGCATCGAGATAGATCTCGAAAATGTCGGCGTAAAAAGTAGATCCAGGTTCAGCGAGATCTTCACCCCAGATTTCCTTAGGATCAAAGCGGACGCTATAGCTGGGCTGGGCTGGGCCTAATCCATCAGAGGGGCCAGGAAAGTAGGCATAGCACCCTTCATAAACGAGGTCAATAACTCCGGTCTTACCACGCAAATGCCCTGGCAGTCGAGTATGTTCAACCACTGGCATATCCTTGACCACTACAGTCTCACCTACGGAGAACTTTGGCTGAATATTGACGTCTCGCTTCGGAGAGTCACCCAGTTCTAAGTACTTGATGACTTGCTCATCAATAGCGGCAATTTCCTTCTGAGGAAGTGGGAAGGGGTCAACGTTCCCCTCTTTCAGATAAAAACTGATTTTCTGATCCAGTTCTTCTTGGGAAATATACCCTTTCTCAACAAAGAAGCCAGAGATACCACCTAACCACTTTTCGTAGTATCGAAATTTGAAGTAGTCGAAGGGGTTCATGGCTTCTGCCCCTCGCCGCAAATCAGCCCAAGTCCAGATATCCTTAAAGGTTGTAGGAACCTGCTCAATGGGATAATTAGGTAATGCATCCTTGAGGTGAGCACTTAAACCCATCATGGCTGTATGAATGCCGAAGATGCGCTTTTCCCATTGCTCAACAAATACTTTCTTCTGAAAGTCTACGGGGCCAAGTCCTTCTAGGCTGCCTAGAGAATGCTGTAATTTCATAAACTCTTTAGCTCCATTTCACTGATTTCAAGATTTGAATTGTGCTGATTTTAGATGTCCTTAGCGGTTTCCCTAGCCGCCTCAACGACAGCAGGAGTTGTCGTCATCGCTTTGCCCCAAGCTTCGGAAAGATAGCCAAAGATGTTTCCTAGAATCATGGCTGCAATAGCAATTAAAACTGGGTTATTGGGTAAGGGAGCTGTCACCGATAAGCCTGTCACGGCAACAGTACCAACGGTTTGTGAAAAACCCCACACAATGGCAGGAGTAATACCGTGGGTGAAAGGAAGCTTTGAGGCCTGCACCATGCCAGCGCTACCAATACCAACACAAATGGCGGCAACGAGGGGACTCGGCCCAATTAGATCAATGGCCAATAAAGAAAGAGCTGCAATGATAATCCCCGTAATATTACAGGAAACAGATTTAGTAAATCCTCGAACGCCACCCCCAACGATAAAAAAGGAGGCCCAGGCCGTGAAGGTAACCCAAACGGGTACAGGGATGACAGTTGCCGTCAAAAATACATCTACACCGCCAAGAACACCGATGCTAATACTCAGGGCTTCGGACTGTTTCATAATAGGCTTGGCTCCGAATTATTTGGTCACATTAAGCAATCATGAAAACCGCGCCGCAACTCATCTTCATTTAGGTTGCGACCAATAAAGACCAGTTCATTCCGTCGAGTTTCCCCAGGCTGCCAGGGACGACCTGGGCGACCATCTAGGGTCATATGAACTCCCTGAAAAACAAACCTTCGATCTTCATAGTCCATGTCGAGGATGCCTTTCATCCGAAAAATATCAGCCCCTCGCTCTTGCACCAGTTGATAAAGCCAGCGGTTGAATTTATCACCATTGACAACCCCACCTTCTTGCATGGCTACTGAGGCAACGGTCTCATCATGCTCGTGGGCATCTTCGTCTAGAAACTCTGGATCGACACTGAGAGCATTCTTCAGATCAAAAGCTCCAACTCCTAACACAGAATCTAGGCTAATTTCACAGTTTTGGGTCTGATGAATTTTGGCGATTACATTCATCTGTCGAATTCTCTGCTCCAGTTCTTCCAGAATTGGGGGAGAGACTAAATCAACTTTGTTTAGTAAAATGACATCGGCAAAAGCAATTTGCTCTTGGGCTTCACTGCTATCCCAATGCTCCCAGATATATTTAGCGTCAACAACGGTGACGATGGCATCTAGAAGAAGCCGTGATCGCATGACTTCATCCACAAAAAAAGACTGAATGACAGGGGCAGGATCAGCTAGGCCCGTCGTTTCAATCATGAGGTAGTCAAAATCCTCAGAGCGCTCCATCAAGCTACTAATGATGCGAATCAAATCACTTCGCACTGTGCAGCAAATGCAGCCATTATTCATTTCAAGAATTTCTTCGTCAGCACCTATCACAAGCTGGTTATCGATGCCAACTTCGCCAAATTCATTGACAATCACAGCAATTCGCTTGCCGTGCTGTGCAGTAAGAATATAGTTCAGTAATGTGGTCTTGCCTGCACCTAGATATCCAGTCAGTACCGTGGTAGGAATCTGATTCTGCAAAGATGACAGCCTCTCTTATTTTTTCCTTATTTTGTATAAGAGGAAAATAAGGGAGGATGAAAATGATAACTGTATATTAGGCGACACATTGAGAACTTAAAAACGTTGGTCGATCTACTTATTGATGCTCTATGGCCTAGACATCGCCTTTAGTCAATGCCCCCAAAATCCCTAAGTAATTGCAACGACAGAGAGGACGATCAATTCTGGTGGACCAGGGTTATCATCCGGCCATGTTGCGAGAGGCCCTTGAACCGGACTATCCGCAGCTGATGCGAAAGATTAAGTTCGAGCGGTCGCTGAAGCCTTCAAAAGCCGAAGTTGAGAGACCCCTGCCTCATACCACCACGCATCTCAATCTATGCTTCGTCAGGCTCATATTCAAATGACTGGCGGCTCCTACCTAGGGATCTCAAATGGGTTCCATAGCTATCTCTGCCTTCTCTGGGGTCTACCTGTCGCCCATCTGTGGCCTAATAGAAAGGGACAAAACGCGCAGAAGGAGATCGTGGGCGTGAGTAAGCAGTGGCTCGGTGGCCTCAACACAATCGGTAGAGATGGCCTGCGGCCAAGGCTGGAATCCTGGTGTCGGGGCCTCTGGCAAGGGGTGATGGTTCTGAGCTTGGTCGCTCTATTGTGGATTGGCCTCGGTGGGCAACCCAGCGCCCAGGCAGGGCTGACCGACGACAATTTCGATGGCAATATCTTTGCCCTCTATGCCGGAAATGGCTCTCTAGTACCGCCCAAGGTCTCCCTAGAGCAGTCTTTGAAGTACAACAAACCCGCCATTGTTGTGATCTACGTGGACGACAGCAGCGACTGCAAACTGTTCTCCTCCACCATTTCCCAACTGCAAGCCCCCTACGGTCGGGTGGCCAACTTCATCCCGGTCATGGCCGATGCTATCCCGGTCAAGGCTGAGTATGCCCCTAACGAACCGGGCTACTATTTCAAAAATGCCGTCCCCCAAACCCTGGTGTTCGATGCAGAGGGCAACCTGCGCTTCAACGAAACGGGAACCGTCAGCTACGAAGCCATTGACGACGTAATGCGAGAGGTCTTTGACCTGCTACCCCGCACCGAGTCTGTAGAACTGCGCCGCCGCCCCGTCAACGAAGTCAACGTAGAACTCGTCCCCGCCGATTAAGCGCTCCATCGTAGGGCGCACAACGCCAAGGCGAGACTGCGTCAACGCGAAGCCATGCCCTACCCAGAGACTTCGCTAGTGTGCCACTAGCCCCGACTCCCAAGGGGCGGATGGGTCGCGTTTACCTAATCCCTAGGCTAACAGGAGCGAGACGCCCAATAATGCCCCTGGGATGATGAAAAACACGCCCAAAATATAGGCCAAGGCCCACCCTTTATTGTCGGTAGCCATTGTGGCCAGCTTTTGTGAACCTTCGTAGGGAATGCGATATAGAAAGGGCACAAAGAAAATCAAAATGGCGGCCAACAGGTTAAACAGCAAGTGCACCATGGCAATTTGCAAGGCGGGTAAGGCCGTTGGCCCGCTGACGCTGGTGGCCGCTAGCAGGGATGTCACGGTCGTACCAATGTTGGCCCCAATGGTAAAGGGATAGATCTGGGCTAGGGTTAAAACGCCCAACCCAGCCAGAGGCACCATCAAGCTCGTTGTGGTTGAGGACGACTGTACCAGAATGGTGATGAGAATGCCCGATAACACTCCAGACACTGGCCCCCGGCCAATTGCTGTGTTCATAATTTCCTTGGCTTTTCCCACCATCAAGCGCTTCATCACTTTGCCCAGGAAATAAATGGAGAAGAAAATTAACCCCATGCCAATCAGAATCTGCAAGATAGCACTATAGGGTTCGGGGAGAAGAGAACTGGTAATATTGCGAATCAAATCCCTTAGAGGTCGAATTAATGCACCCACAAAATCAAGCTCATCAACACTGAGATCTGAATCGCCAACAAAAAGTCCTGCCAATGGCTTGCTCAGCCGTTCCAGCAAGCCAAACATCATTTCTAGGGGAAAGAAAATGGCCACAGCAAGCAAATTGAACAAGTCCAGCACTGTGGCAGCAGAAAAGGCTAGCTTGAACTCATCTTTGTTCTTAATGTGTCCGAGGCTAACCAGGGTATTGGTCACCGAGGTTCCCAAGTTTGCCCCCATGATCATGGGAATAGCAATGGTCACGGGTAAGCCACCCGCCACCAGGGAAACGATGATGGAGGTTGTTGTACTAGAGGACTGCACAAGTGCCGTTGAAATAATCCCTACCATCAAGCCTAGAAAAGGGTTGGTGGCAAAGGTGAATAGATACTCCGCCTCATCGCCAACGGCGGCTCGAAAGCCTCGACTGATGACGCTTACGGCAACGATCAGCAGATAAAGAAGAACAAGGACAGAAATCCAACCAATCGTTTGCTGTCGAGGACTAAGGTTTTCTGATTCGTGTTTTGTGAGAGGCTTTGAAGTCACAGTATCAACTCCTTAAAATATTTTTAGCCAACAACGTTAAACGTCGCTGACCTAGAACCCAATCAAAAATTTTCATCGAAGCATCAAAAATCAAAGCTATCAGTCAATCAATGACAGCTCCACTGACCTTCCGAATAACAGTGCTTAATCCCAAAAATCTTGACAATATCTTAGGAGCGGGATTGACTTAAACGAAATAGATTTTTTGGAAATCTGAGCCTAGAGTACTATCAACTAAAATCCGAGACAACTAGCGAAATAAAATCTGAACTTAATCTATAGTTAACCTGCGAGATCAGGCCTTTCACTTAGCAAGTAGAGTGAGTCATTATAGGAAACTGATATGAAAAGTTGGCGAGAAGCTAATGTGACAAAATAGATATTTCACTGCTCGATCACTGGTTGACTGACAAAAGATCCTGCGCCGGACGCGGAAACCGCGCCCCTACAAGATTTGGATAATGTAGGGGTCAGGTCTCCTGACCCTTTGGCGGATCTGGGTTCTCGCAAGTTTTGTCAGTCAACCAGGCTCGATCATCGGACTTAATCTATGTTTAATGAGTCGTGGGTGCGTTCCAGTCTGCCTCTGGGTGGTGCAATAGTGGAATCTATCCGACAAAGCCAACAGAATCCAAGGCACAGTATGTTGTCCTTCGGGTCTTCTCTAGTCCACCTAATCGACTGAGCGATGCAGCGGATTATTATCCAGCCCGACCAAATTCAGGACCATCACCTCACCCTTACCGCCGATCAGCAGCATTACCTCCATCGAGTGCTGCGGCTGGTGGCGGGGGATCGGTTTATGGCCCTGGATGGTCAAGGTCAACAGTGGGTGGCGACGTTGGGTAAGGATCCTGGATTCGCCCACCTCGCCCCCTTGGCAACGGCTGCCCCTGTTCTGCCAAACGTCACCCTAGCCATCGCGCTCCCCAAGGGCAGCGGCTTTGACGATGTGGTGCGCCAAACCACCGAGATCGGCGTGGACACCCTACAACCGTTGATTACCCAGCGCACCCTGCACCAGCCCAACCTCAAAAAGCTGGAACGCTGGCAGCGCATTGCCGCCGAAGCCACCGAACAATGCGAGCGTCCCAACCTGCCGAACCTTCAGTCACCCATGCCCTGGGCCGACTACCTGCGCCAAGACCTGCCCCCCCAGCGCTGGATCTGCCTTGCCCGTGGAGAATCCCAGCCCTTACTCACCGTCGCCCAGGCTAGCGATCCCAACCTCGGCACCGTGATCGCCATCGGGCCAGAGGGGGGCTGGACAGAGGCCGAAATCACTGCCGCCCTCGCCGCCGGATTTCAGCCCGCTTCCCTAGGGCCAACGGTGCTCCGGGCCGTGACTGCCCCCATGGTGGCCCTGGCCCTGGCCCTGGCTGGCCTTGATTCAGGGAATCCGCAGCGGTAAGCCGCCATGCCCTGAGGCCCTAGCGCCTTTAGAATAGAGAGGTCATTTTACGTTGCGTCTAACGCCGTTCTTGCCCTATGCCGCCCCGCTGGCCCCGTAAACCCACCCGCGAAGATCCCGCCTACCGTCGCCTAGAAGACCGCATCAACTTTGCGGTGCATGTGGCGGCCTTCATTGCCGTCAATTCTGGGCTGTGGTTTTTCCATACCCTCAACCCCGCCTGGGTAAGCTGGGTGCAGTGGGTTACCCTGGCTTGGCTCCCCGCCCTGGTGGGGCACGGCATCTACATCTTCGCCATTGCCGATTATTCGCCCATCCCCCTATCCCCCGTAGAACCCAACGATCCAGGAGAGGTTTAACCATGGCTAGCGCCGGAAGCAGTCGCGCAATTGAAGCCCTCGCCGCCGCCATTGGCGATCAAGCCTATATCGATGTGGCCAAGTGGCATCTCTACCTCGGCGATGCCAAACTCCATACGTCCTTAGCCGAACGGATCTATCCGCTCATTGATGACGGCACCTTTGATGAATCGGCCCTAATGGATGTCCTGGCTAGCTTTTCCGTCGCCCTGGGGGGAGGCAAGAAAACCGTTTCCCTCGCCGATCTGATTCCGTCGGGCAGTCAGGCCGATCTACTCCGCGCCATCGAAGACTACCAGCGAGATCGGTAACGTTACCCCCCATCCACACGCCTACTTCTATGGATAGGAGAACATTTCCATGCCACTAATCAAGGTGCAAACCTCGGTACCCTCCCCCGATAAGGCCCAAGTGGAGAGCCTGCTGAAGGATCTGTCGGCCCGCTTGGCCAGCCATTTGGGCAAGCCCGAATCCTACGTGATGACCTCCTTCACCGCCGATGTACCCATGACCTTTGCGGGCACCACCGACCCCGTCTGCTACATCGAAATCAAAAGCGTCGGCACGATGGGCAGCAAAACCAAAGCCATGAGCCAAGATTTCTGTACCCAGGTGGAAAGCGCCCTTGGCGTACCGAAAAATCGGGTGTATATCGAATTTGCCGATGCCCCAGGGGCCATGTGGGGCTGGAACGGCGGCACCTTTGGGTAGATTTATGGTTAACGCAAAGTCCTCGCAGCCCTCACCCTAAATCCCTCTCCCCAAGGGAGAGGGACTTTGAAACAGGTTCTGGCTCCCCTCTCCCACAGGGAGAGGGGCTGGGGGTGAGGGCCATACCGTAGGTTGCCGTGGTTTTGTCATGGACTGAACTGGCCTAAAAGGGCACATCCTTATCGGGGTGGGAGGGCTGATGAGCCGCTGCCTTAGAGGGTTTTGGACTAGGGCCACCCAGCAGCGCATCGAGGTCGTCGTCAATATCTACCACCTGCCCATTGAAAAACTGGGCAAAGTTCTTCACGGCCCGATCAAAGTCGCTGGCGATCTCCGGCAGGGGTGGCCTTGTGGGTATGGCGTTGGCCATCGGAGCAGATGGGGCCGAGTTCCCATTGGCAGGTACGGGCGCAGCCACGGGGGCAGCAGCCGGGATGGAAGTGTTGGTTTCTGCGGTTTGGGACGGGTTGACCACAGGGGCAGGAACCGCATTGGTCGGGGGATGCGGCGGGTAGGGCGGGTAGGGCGTAGCAGGCGGCTCGGATACCCCCTGCCCCGGTGCCTGGGAAATGTTGGGGGCTGGGGCCTCAGGCTTTGGGTCGGGCAGCACCTCCAGGGAAACCACCACTTTTCGATTCAGCACTTTCTGGAAGGCCGCTTCCACATTTTCGACCCTGCCCTGGGCCATCTTAAACAGGGGCCGAGAGCTAATCCCCACCCTGGCCACAGACCCATCAAAAAAGACTAGGCTACCCTGCTGAAGCATCAACGCACGGGTACCCAGGGGTTCTAAGACCGCAATCACCTGCGCCCACAGATGGGGTAAATCGGCATTCGCGACGGTGGCACCCTGGCCATTATTCGGCGGCGGCGGAATATAATCCGATGCGGGTACTGGCGTTGGTTCTGCGGGGCGATCCGCTTGGGGTTGTGCCGCTGGGGGCCGATCTGGCGTGGACTGATCTGGCGGCGGGGCTGGCGTTGGCGGCGGCGTGAAAGCCGTCGTCGGTGGCGGAGCGCTGGGAGTAATGGTTCTCTCCGGTGCGGGGGCGGCAGGTTGAGAAGACACCGCCGGACGAGGAGCCATACCCATAGCGGGACTCGTCGTAACCAAACTGGCTAGGGTCGATGGCAACAGCCCTAATAATGTGACCTCTAGCCAAAGGCGCGGCTGGGTGGTGTTTTTCACCTGGGCTTCGGCACTGCGGAGGTGCTGTTGGCCCATCAGCAACAGGGGGGTATCCAGGGCTTGAACCAAAGTCTGCATGTCAGCCCAGGTGGGGGGCGTGATGGCTACCAAATCCTGACGACCGCCCGCCGTTTTGGCAATCAGCAAATCTCGGTAGAACCCGGCCAAATTTTGCAGCACAATCAGCGGCTCTCGGCCCCGATCCATCAATTTACGGGCCTGGTCTAAAACCGTGCTGCCATCATCGCTGAGGATGGCCTGCACCAGGGCCAGCAAATCCCGCTCTGGCACCGCCCCCACCAAATCCCACACGGCATCGGCGGTGATGGGCGGCTCTAGCAAACTGAGCTGATCCAGCAAACTCTGGGCATCCCGCAAGCCCCCCTGAGACACCTGGGCCACCAGCCGCAGGGCTTCATCGTTAATGGCAATCTCTTCCTGAGTGGCGATGTTCCGCAGGTGGAGAATCATCGGCTCTAGGGGAATGCGCCGATAATCAAACCGCTGACAGCGAGAAATGATCGTCGGCAACACCCGCTGGGGATCGGTTGTGGCCAGCACAAACACCACATTGCTGGGCGGCTCCTCCAGGGTTTTCAGCAGGGCATTGAACGCGGCGGTACTCAACATGTGGCAGTTGTGCACCAGCAAGCTATTGGCCACAAAGTTGTGGTTGTCTTCCACCTCAATGTCGTAAACCGCCTCAACCCCAGCGGGGCGGACAGATACGACCGTCTCCAAATTTGTAGCCCATAGCTGGGATTGAGATTTATCGAGCAGCGCTGTAGGACTTTTGGCCGTAGGTGTTGCCCTTAAATTGGTGTCCCCGAACGAAGCGGCGCGGTCGGTGGTCGGAGCCAACGGCAGGGATGAGGGTGCCGCATCCACAGGCGCAGGGGATAAGATTTGGTGCCCTGCTTGAAGTTCTCCGGCGGCTATCCATCCTTCCGTTGTCCTAATCAAATGATTCTCAGTACATCGGATCCGACGATGGGTGGTCTGAATGTCCAAGATGGGACGAACACCTTGGTCTAGCCAGCGCACCGCCCGCTTAAATTCCCATTGTTGAGATGCTTCGTTGTAGCTGAGTACCTGTTTTCCCTCAATGGTGGGGTCGTCAATCCTCATGGGGCCATCGGCGGTGAGAACGAGGGAATCTCCGGTCAGGCACTCGTCGATCACGTAAACCTTGTACCGACACTGCACTGGGGCAAACTGGGCGCGTTCGATTAGTTCCCGGATGTTGTCCACCCCGGTGTTGCTGGCGGCGTCGATTTCAATGAAATCCAGCGCTGAACCGTTGGTGATGGAACGGCAGGTTTCGCAGGTGCCGCAGGGTTCGGGGGTAGGGTGGTCTTGGTTGATGCAGTTGAGGGATTTGGCCAAAATCCGGGCGCTGGAAGTTTTGCCCGTGCCCCTGGGGCCACAGAACAGGTAGGCCGGAGCAATCCGTTGCTGGTTGAGGGCGTTGGACAGCGTGGTGGCAATGGCATCTTGGCCCACCAGTTGGTTAAACCGCTGGGGACGATACTTGTGGTGCAGGGGTTCGTAGGCCATAGCATTAAGATACCCTGCCTACCCAACCTTGGGCCAAGGCCAAGACGTTAGCCTTAGGAATCGCTTTGCCAATGCTCTGGAAACTCAACAATTAAGGTGTCCATCTCCGCAATGCTACAGCCAGCCGGGACGGGGCAATTGCGGTTTACCTGGGATCGTTGCATCCGGGCTTGGGCCTGGTTAGCCAACTGTCGCACCTGCTCAACGGCAGCGGAAATTTCCTGCTTTTGTACCTGCTCAGGGGGCGCTTGGGCCGTGGCTGGGGCCAAGGTGGCGGCGGTGGCGGCGACTGGGGGAACCGTGGGTCTGGGTGACGCTGGCGCTGGGCGAGACTGGCGAGGAATGTAGCCCTGAAAGTAGGCAATGGCCAGCCGTCGAAACAAGATCTTCAGGTGATCGGGGAGCGATTTCTCGACCTGATCGGGCTTTTCCACAAGATCAACAATTTGCCCCATGGCGTGGGCAATCAGGGTATTATCTTGGCGGCTGGTGGGGTAAGTATCTTTGAGATCAAGCCAACAGGCTTCAAAAGCCTCAAGTTCGCGTAGCAGCATGGGATCACCTGGGCAGCAGGTAGATGTGGGCCGTGACGAAACAGGTGCACCCGTCCCATGACCTGAGCGGTTGATGCTGGGGGAGAATGGGGTTCTTAATTATTAATGTGCCCTAAAATGGCCCCCTTCAGCCCTCCCCTAGCGTGAAGATTTGATGTATTGAGGAGTTGTAACAAATCCATGGCGGTTGTCGAAAAAATCTATACCGATGGAGCCTGTTCCGGCAATCCGGGGCCAGGGGGCTGGGGCACCGTGCTCTATTTTGCCGATGGCGGCATCCACGAACTGGGGGGTGGATCGCGCCAAACCACCAACAACCGCATGGAAATGCAGGCCGCCATTGCCGGACTAACCTGGCTGCGAGACAGCGGCCAAACCCAGCCCGTCGCCATCTACACCGATAGCGAGTATGTGCTTAAGGGAATTACCCAGTGGATCGCCGGATGGAAGCGGCGGGGCTGGGTGAATTCCGCCAAAAAGCCCGTTCTCAACCGCGACCTGTGGGAACAGCTTGACCAAGTCACCACCGAGGTGAACAAAACCCTGGATAAGCCCTTGCAGTGGGTTTATGTGCGGGGGCATTCAGGCAACGTGGGCAACGAACGCTGCGACACCATTGCCCGTGCCTTTGCCGCCAACCGCCCCATTGACCTCACGACCCTCTAGGAATCCAGATCTCCCAGCGGGCTATCTATTTTGATGACGTGCGGCGATCTGTCCGAAATGCGGGGGGACGGGCTTGTATCTAATGCTCCGACGACGTGCACTCCCATCGTCGGGGAGGCCACTGGACGGCGAGGTTTGGCCGGAAACCCACCACCGCTCCCCTCGACCGATACTATTTATATGTAGAAAAAATTTGATCATTTGCGGGGGCTGCCGTGTTGCTATCAAAAGGGTTTGAAGTCGAGATGTACACGGGCACCCCCAGCGGGAACGTGGTCGGCCTGTCCGACCGCATTGTGGCTAACCTCAACGGCTTTGTGCGCGAACCCGACAGCCGCAATGTGGAATACACCACCCCGCCCCTCTGCCAGTACGAAAAGCTGCTGTGCGAACTGGTGCGCCCCCGCCATGAATTACGGCAATACCTGCACGGCCTGGGCGACTATACCCTCATTCCCGGCAGTACTCTTTCCCTTGGGCCAACGGATCGCTTCTTCCGTTCAGACCCCAGCAACCCCTACCACTCCTACATCGAGCAAACCTACGGCACCACCGTCGTCACCGCCAGCATTCACATTAATATCGGCATTTCCGACCCCGAACTGCTGATGCGGGCCTGCCGCCTGGTGCGGGTAGAAGCGCCCCTCTACCTAGCCCTCACCGCTTCCTCCCCCTTCCTGAATGGGGAAGTCACGGGATCCCACTCTAGCCGCTGGCAGGTGTTCCCCAAAACCCCCGCCGATGTGCCCTTGTTTGAGAGCCACCTGCACCACATTCGCTGGATGGAGGAGCAACTGGCGGTGGGCACCATGCAAAATGTGCGTCACCTGTGGTCTTCGGTGCGGCCCAATGGCGACCGTCGCCCCTACAGCCTCAACCGCCTAGAACTGCGAATCTGCGACCTGATTAGCGACCCCATCGCCCTCCTAGCGGTGACCGCGTTGCTAGAGGCCCGTCTGATTCAGATGATGCAGAACCCCGATCTCGATCCCCTGCTACAGAGCCAGTTTCCCCAGGACAGCCGCAACCACGATCTCGTCCTCCTTAGCGACGCTAACGAAATGGCCGTCGCCAAGCACAGCCTGGAGGCCGAGCTGCACCATTGGCAGGATGGTCGGCCCATTTTGGCTAAGGAATGGATCCAAAATCTCTATGATGAGGTGTGGCCCATCGCCAAGGCCAACGGGATTAGCTGTTTTCTCAGCCCGGTGAAGAAAATTTTGCGGGAAGGCAACGAGGCCCAGCACTGGCTGCGGCAGTACGAGGCCGGACAGTCGGTGTCCGCTGTTCTGATGACGGCGATTCAAGCGGTTCAACACCAAGAGGATCAGTTGGCTAAGGATCTCTGTGAACCCTGTGTAGCGGCGTGATCGACAACGACCTCAGATCTCTCCACAACCCCGCTTGCCTCCGCCATGACCGTCAACGTGGGGCAATTGAATATAGATAACTTTAGGTTATAGCGGTCATCCTTCTCCGTTATCTGGTGCCATCGGTTCCCAGGTTGCCAGGGCATCCGGCTCAACGGATCAATTTGGCACCGAAAGATTAAACTTTTCTATCGGTACTAGACATTGCTCCTGTTTTGTGATTTTAATTTTGACCCTCTGTTCACTGCCGTTATGCCACGCCTCGTTCTTGTAAATCCTCAAATTCCGCCGAATACTGGCAACATTGCCCGTACCTGCGCCGCAACCAATACACCGCTTCATCTGGTTGCCCCCCTAGGCTTTGATCTCAGCGACCGCTACCTCAAACGGGCTGGGTTAGACTACTGGCCCTATGTCAACCTCACCCTCCATGACGACT
Organism: Spirulina sp.; assembly: GCA_044070495.1. Classification (GTDB taxonomy): domain Bacteria; phylum Cyanobacteriota; class Cyanobacteriia; order Phormidesmidales; family Phormidesmidaceae; genus Nodosilinea. Next base: position 122,948 of record JBIPSI010000007.1, read on the forward strand.
GGGTCGCCTTTGCCCAGCATCAACAAGCCATCGGCGGGCGAACCATGGCCTTCTGTACCTCTGGAACCCGTCGCTACACCGACGTTGCCTACCAACCCGATGACTGGCTTCTCTTTGGCAGCGAAACCGAGGGACTGCCTGCCACCGTGCTCCAACAGTGCACCCAGGTGGTTTCCATTCCGATGAATCGCCGTGCGGTGAGAAGCCTGAACTTGGCCAACAGTGCCGCCATCGGACTCTTTGAGGCCCTGCGCCAGATTGACTGTTGGCCCGAGGACACCTGAGAAGAAGGGCTTCCGTTTCCCCGCTGGAGGATCTCCCCCAGGGGGAGTAAGGGATTGCGCTAGGCAGGATTGAGAGATTCTTTCTAAGAAGAAGTCATGCCCGATACAAAATGTTGCCTTCCTAGATAAGAAATTCATATGCTCGATCCCTAGAGCACAAAAAACGGGGATCAATTGAGGTTTGGGTACCTTACTTTAGGGTGTAAAAGAGTCGCGAAAAGGCTTGCCATGAAAGGGTTTCAGTCTTTTATTTTTGCAATTGCGCCGCCCCCTTGCCTCGATTCTCACGCTCCGCGCAGCTAGGGGACGCTCTAGGGGACTACGCTTGCCAAATCGTTTTTTATGAGGTTAAACCTATATGTTGTGTTCGGGATTCTCCGATTTTCCCATCGGCCTATCCCGTACCCATGAATCAGCCCTAGGCATTGATTTTTGCGTTTACTTGTGTAAACTTGCCTAAGTCTCATAGCACAGGGTATTCTTACCTAGCTAAGACTGGTTCCGTAAGTTCGCTGTTGTTCTACCGTTTGAGTTCCGCTGTTTGTCTGGTTTCCAGAACCGTAGGTTGAGGGCCTTTTATTGCCTCTGCAAGCGGTTACAGCGGCAATGTTCAAGACGTCGAGCACTGGTTTACAGGAGGTCGTTCCTTGAAGCGTGTATTTAGAAAACAGTCCCTAGTCGAAGCTCCTCTCCCAAGTGGGGCGGCTGAGACCATTGGGCTACTGGGAGTCTGCCGCCAGCAGGTTAACGCTCCGGTCAGCATGTTAGGTTTTGCATTATCGGTGGGGGCTACGGCCTCTGTGGTCTCGATGCCCGGTTTGGCCCTGGCCTCCGAAGGCTCCACGGTTGTGGTGTTGCCCGCTGTCGGTAGCTCCATGCAAGCCTCGGACACTGCGGCTCCCTTGAGCTTGTCCGCAGCGGGACAGACCGACTTCTATACGGTGAGCGAAGGCGACACCCTATGGCACATTGCGGCTCGCCACCAAGCCGATGTCGATGCCATTAAAACCGTTAACGGAATTTCCCAGAACGATGTCCTGCACGAAGGGCAGGTGCTGCGCGTTCCCACCGACAGCCTCACGACGACGGCTCCTGTAGGGGCTGTGGGGGGCGAAGACCTCGCCATGACTGACGATACCAGCGCTGTGGCCTTGCTCTCTGTCGATGCCCTGGAGCAGGGCTGGGTCACCCTAGGGGAAGAGTCTGCGACCCTGGATGACGAAGACCTAGAGGCCGATGCCGACGCCCTCGACGATGAAGCCCTGAGCCAAGAGGACGACGAAGCGGCTACCACCCTAGCCACGGCGGCTATCGAGTCTCCCTGGTCTGGGTCATCGGTAACGGAAGCCCTGAATCAAGCCCCAGATGTTTCCCCTGAGGCAGCAGCCACCGAGGAAACGGTGTCCTTGGCCGCAGCCCAGCCAGCCACCGCTGGCGCTGCGTCTAGCGGTTGGCAAGATGCCGCCGTGGACTTGGCGGCTGTTCCTGCGGATGAGGCATCGGCCCCAGGCCCGGCTCAACTGGCCAACGCCGAAACTGAATCTGAAGCGGTGTCGTCCGCTCAATCACCCTCGGCCCTGCCCATGAGCATGGCACTCCACGATCCCAGCCAGCCCGTGGCCCCTCGGACGCTGGTGAAGCCTGAGTCCCGTCCTGTGGAAGCTGATTCCCAGGTCAGTGCGGCCCAGCCCACCCCAGTTGATTCAGCCGACACCTTGGCGGCTGCGGAAAGCAGCACCCCCGTTACGTCTGCAAGCTCCGCCCGTACCCGTGAGCAAGTGATCCAAGATCACCTGGCCCGCATCCGCGAATCCAATGGGGCGATGGTGAATCGGGACGAGCTGAATGAGCGTATTCGTCAGGCCCGTCTAGAGCTAGAGCGCAGCCGCACCGAGACCACCCCCCTCAGTTCTGGTCAGACCGCCCCCGCAGCTAGCCGTCCGATCACCCAAAGTTCGGCTCTGCTAGCCCGTGAATCGACCTTTGGGGCCGAACCTACGGCATCGGCACCCACCGCTACTACCCCCAACCGCATCGTGAGGGCCAGCGCCACGGAGCCTGTGCTCCCCAACCTGCCGAATCGGTTAGCTACGTCTGCGGCTACCCCAGCGGTAGAGGTTAATCGGCAAGGATGGACCGTGACCGATGCGGCCACCGAGGCCGAAGCTGCCCCCACCGAAGTTGCCGTAGCACCCCGGACGGCCCTACCCAACGAATCAGCGGCTGTCATCGACGCTCCAACCCTGGAAAATCGTCAGCTACTGGCGGCAGCTCCCCTAGGGGCAGAGGCCTATCGTCCCTTCCCCATGGTTGAAACGGGGCAAACGGTTTCCCCAGGTATGCCCATGCTGCCCGGATCCGATAGCTTCTTGCCTGAAGCTCCTAATCGGTTCAACGGCTATGTTTGGCCCGCCCGAGGCACCTTTACCTCTGGCTATGGCTGGCGCTGGGGCCGGATGCACCGTGGTATTGACGTAGCTGGGCCTGTGGGTACGCCCATTGTTGCCGCAGCCAGCGGTGTTGTGGTTCGCTCCGGCTGGAACTCCGGCGGCTACGGCAACCTAGTGGATATCCGCCACGCCGATGGTAGTCTCACCCGCTATGCTCACAACAGCCGTTTGCTGGTGCGAGAAGGTCAACAGGTAGCCCAGGGTCAACAAATTGCTGAGATGGGCAGCACGGGCCGCAGCACAGGCCCTCACCTTCACTTTGAGATCCACCTCCCTGGCACAGGCACTGTCAACCCTATGGCCTACCTGCCTAGCCGCTAGATAGGGGTTCCTTAGGTTCATGGACAGGTTAGCTCTTCTGGGCTAGCCTGTTTTTTATGAGGCTTGAATTCTGGGTGTTTGCTCCTAGGGTTTTGCAGAGCACTGGTGCAAGAATATGACAGCAATTCTCATTTTGGTCAATTGGCCGTTCGCCCTGAGCCTGTCGAAGGGTGAAAAGGCTTGCTCCCTAAGGGAGCCACTGCGTGAACGGCAGGTTCAGCCTGAGCGGTATTTTATTCACCAGTCTAGTCATACTGAGAATTGCTGAGAATATTATGTCTAGATCTTTGTGGCGATAGTTCTGTGATATATTTATTAACCGTGGGTTGAGTTTTATGAATTCAGCGCCATGCTACGGCTCAGTAGCTCAGTGGTAGAGCAGGGGACTCATAAGCCCTTGGTCGCGTGTTCAAATCACGCCTGAGCCATTCTTTAACGACAGCTAGTCACCTCAACACCCTTGATTTACTGGTGCTCTTAGGGGGCCGCGTTTTGCTAACCCTTACCCATCCTTTCGTAGGCCCTGACTAATCTTGCTGATACTGACTAGCTGAACGGGGAATTTTAGGACGAATTGTAGGCTACCGAATAGCCAAGGGTAACTGAAGCAGACGAAGGACTCCTGCGGCGGTGTGGCTAGACGAGTCGGTTTTCCTCAATACAGTGCCGATACCAGTGAAAGCTGGCTTTGGGGATGCGTTGCTGGGTGGGGTAGTCTACGTAAACAAGGCCAAAGCGGCGATCATAGCCGTAGGCCCACTCAAAGTTATCGAGAAAACTCCAGAGATAGTAGCCCAGTAGCGGGTAGCCTTCCTGAATGGCGCGGTGGGCGGATTGCAGGTATTGGCGCAGGTAATGGATGCGGTCGAGGTCGAGCACTTCGCCCTGGGGGGTGAGGGTATCTTGGGTGGCGCAGCCGTTTTCGGCGATCACCATGGGCAGGTCGGGGCGGTTGAGGGTGTCGCTGATGTGGCGCACGCCCCAGTAGAGGCTATCGGGTACTAGGTGAAGCCAGGGTATATGCAGGCGGGGATAGCCCTGGGGAAAGGGCAGTACCTCGTAGCCCTGGGGGTGGTCTGCGGCCCGCACGTAGAGGCCGCTGTAGACGTTGTAGCCCAAGGCATCGAGGGGCTGATGGATAGTAGCGAGATCGTCGGGTTGGATATCGGGGGCCTCTGGGCCGAGGCGCTCTAGCAGGGCAGGGTGATAGGATCCGGTGAGGGCGGGAAAAATTACGCCGCCATTGGTGCCCACGGTGGCAAAGGCGGCCTGGGCAGCGGCGATGTCGGCGGGGGTGTCGGTGAGGGGCACCGTGGCCCTGTAGTTGTCTACGAGGGAAACCTGGCAGGGGCGGGGAGAGGCGGCGCGAATCGCTTGGCAGCCGAGGCCATGGGCCAGCAGGGCATGGTGGGAGGTTTGCCAAACCTCTTTCACGGTATTGACCACGGTGCCGGGGGCCATGGCGGGTACTTGGCCGACGCCGTAGCCGTTGTGGGTGAAGCACCAGATTTCGTTGAGGGTGGTCCAACGGTTGACCCGATCCCCCAGGTGTTTTACGGCCACGGTGGCGTAGTCTGCAAAGTCTTGGGCCATCTGCCGACTGCGCCAGGAACCGTAGGCATCCTCTAGGGCCTGGGGGCTATCCCAGTGAAACAGCGTCACCTGGGGGGTGATGTCGTAGCTGAGCAGGGTGTCTACCAGCTCGTCGTAAAAGGCTAGTCCCTGGGCGTTCACCTGGCCCCGTCCCTCTGGCAAAAGGCGCGGCCAGGACAGGCTAAAGCGATAGTGGCGCACCCCTAGTTCTGCCATCAGGGCGATGTCTTCCCGAAACCGGGCCAGGTGATCGCAGGCGATGGCTCCGGTGTCGCCCTTCAAAACTCGGCCTGGGGTTTGGCTGAAGGTATCCCAAATGCTGATCCCCCGTGCCGCTGCGGCCCCTTCGATTTGGTAGGCGGAGGTGGCGACGCCCCATTGAAAGCCCGATGGAAAGGTGTAGAACATGGCGGGAGAAGGGAGAGGGGACACACCGAGGCAGGCTTGAGGGGGGCAAGGTGTTGAAGGGGGAAGGTGTTGAAGGGGGAAGGTGCTAAAGGGGGAAGGTGTTGAAGGGGCTGGGCGTTATCCTAGGCGGCGTTCGGCGATGTCTCGGTCACGCTGGAGGGACAGTTCTAGGTTTACCAGGTCGCTGAGCTGCTGGGTGAGGGTTTCGACCTGGCGTTGGGCGGCTAGTTTGCGATGGAGAGCGGCTCTGGCCAGATCCTCACGCTGTTGGGCTAGGGCGCGTTCGGCCACCTGGTGCCAGGTTTCGATTTCCCGCTGGGCCGCTTGCTGGGTGGTGAGGGTGGATTGGTAGGCGACGGCAATGTCTCCCATGGCTTTCTGGAAGAGGAACAGTGCCTGTTCTGGGGTTTGGTTTTGGCTGGTGCGTTCGGCCCAGCGCCGGAAGGGGGATCCATTCAGTTGATTACTGTCTAGACCAAAGGTGGCCAGTTGGGTGCTTTCGCGACGACCCGTTTTGCACCAAGTGGCAAAGTGTTCGCAGTTGTTAAAAAATAGGTCGTACTGGCGTTCCCCGATGCGGCTTTCGGCGCGAGCCATGACCACATCGTCGGCATCGGCCATGGCATGGTAGACCGGGTGAATGGGATGCCCCCAGGTAAACGCCTCTAGGCTGGTGCGCTCGACCTGGGCATCATCCCCCATCTTGCGGTAGTGGATGACGCTGCCATCGCCGCAGTCGATGCCGTGGTGTTGATAGACCCCTTGAATACTCGCCAAGGGACGCATCACATAGATTTGATCGCTTCTAGCCATGGGCAACGCGGATGCGAGGACGGAAACTAAGTGAATGACCTGTTAGTCAATGACCGTGCTAGTGAATGACCGTGGTTTGGTGGGGCATGTCATCGGCATCGTCGGCATCGAGGGAGGTGGGAACTGGCGCATCCTCCGAGGCATGGGCCTCGGCCCGTCGCCGATTGCTCAGCAGTTCTTGGAGGGGATCGCGTTTTTCAGCGGTGGTGTGAATTTGAATATTAGGGCCAGACCGAGCTAGGCGAATAATGATGCCATCCTCAACGGGGATCTCGTCAATCCGCTTGCCGTCTAGGTAGGTGCCATTGGTGCCTAGGCTCTTCACTCGCCAGCCATGATCGGTACGGTGAATTTCCACATGGTGCCGCGAAACCACCGCACTGTAGAGGATCACATTGTTATCGCTAGACCGACCTACCCGAATCACCGGCTCTTGGTCAAAGGACCAATGCTGAACCGGGGTTTTATGGAGGGGATGGAGCAAAGAAAGGGTAATCACATTAACCGGCTTGAGATCCTAGCTTATAGACACTCATCATAGGGGAGTCTTCAAAACTTCGCTCACTACGATTTTAAGAGAGGCAATAAAAGATAGAAAGGTTAACGGCCTGTTCTGCCTATGCTGCCTCCCTAGGGAAACCAACGGGTTATGCCACCCGTTGCGCCCCTGGCACGTCCAAATCGCCAACGGCCTCCGCATCCAGCAACCAGAGGAGGTGCCCCGTGGGGCGCACTAGGCGCACTGGGTAGGCCGCATCCTCCGCCGTGGGTGAAAATACCTGGGTGAGGGCTGTCTGTTTGCTGGCCCCCGCCGCCACAATCATCACCTGACGGCTGTGGTTGATCAACGGTGCCGTGAAGGTAATTCGGGGTTCACCGTCCTTGTCTCCCACCGTCACCCAGGCATCCTCCACCGCCAGGGCCGCCGTGTGGGGAAACAGCGAGGCGGTGTGGCCATCGTCGCCCATGCCTAGCCAGATTAGGTCGAATTGGGGAAAGCCCGCCGAAGCAAGGGGTTGGAGATCGGCAAAAACTGCCTTTAAATCAGCCTCGTAGCGTTGGGCCGACTGGGCCGGATCGCCCTCGGTGGTGGGGGTTACCCAAACGTGATCCGCCGGAATGGGCACCTGATCCAACCAAGCCCGCTTGGCCATGCCCGCATTGCTGTCGGGATGATCCACAGGTACGTAGCGCTCATCTCCCCAAAACACGTAGATTTTGTCCCAGGGCAAATCTTGTTGCGCTAATCCTTCATAGATTGGCTTCGGTGTGCTGCCCCCCGCCAGCGCCAGGGTGCAATAGTCGTGATCGGCAATCGCTTTCTCAATGCAGGCGACGGATCGCTCTAGGGCGTGGCGCACAAGGGCCGTTTTATTCGGCAGAACTTCAATGGTTGGTGCAGTCATCGACAACCTACTCCGAAGGGATTCAGACGCATGGAGCCAGGGCCAGCGACCCCGCCACAAAACTGCCCGTAGCCTAGCCTAACTTTTCCTGCCTTTGGCCAAACTTAAGCCAAATTTAGGGTCACGCTCTGGCCAAAGGGGATGGGATGGCGCTTGTGGCCTCTCTCTTAGAATACTCCGTGGAAATAACTATCCATTTATCGTAGGCATCCGCCCTCACCCCTGCCCCTCTCCCTAGGGAGAGGGGTTCTGAATCCGGCTCCCCTTCTCCTTAGTCCCCTTCTCCTTAGGGAGAAGGGGTTGGGGGATGAGGGCGAAGCTCGGACGTGGATGCTTTATTGGTTGGATTACGCTTAGCGGACAGGCTTTGGGATAGCCCAGGCCGTTTGTGAAAAGATCCCCCTGAATTCCAGAGGATTGAGCCTGCCTGCCCTAGGCTGTATTCAGCGGGCCAGAATCGGGACAGAAGCCTGCCCTAGGCATCCTGTTGCGCCCCACTACGTTCCGCTCGATGAACCCATGCACGAACTCAGCATCACCCAAACCATTATTGATACCGTGATTGACGCGGCCCAGGGTGCCCCCGTGCAGCGCATCACCCTAGAAATTGGCGAACTTTCGGCGATTCTGCCCGATTCCATTCAGTTTTGCTTTGAAGCCTGCACCCCCAATACCCCCCTGGCCGGGGCCGAACTGGAGATTCAGACCGTTCCAGGGCGGGGCCGCTGCCGAGCCTGCGGCCACGAAATGCCTCTGGATATGCCCTACGGCATTTGTGAGCAATGCGATAGCCTAGCCATCGACATCATTGCCGGACAAGGATTGGTGATTCTTTCTATGGAGACCGTGCCATGTGCGTAACCTGCGGCTGTTCCGACGGGGCCGAACCCACCTTAACGAACCTGTCCACCGGGGAAACCACCTCCCTGGCCGACCCCAACACCGAACACACCCACCACCTCCCCAACGGCCAAACCCTCACCCACCGCCACGGCCCACAGGATAGCGCTCCCTATTCCCACGATCATGGTCACAACCACGACCATGGTTACGGTCATGATCATGGTCACGATCACAGCCAAAATCACACCCACTCCCCATTCCCCACTCCCCACTCCCCACTCCCCACCTCCCTCCACGCCCTAGAAATCAACGTCCTGGCCAAAAACGACCTGATTGCCGCCCAAAACCGGGGCTGGTTTGAGGGTCGCGACGTGCTGGCCCTGAACCTGGTGAGTTCCCCCGGTGCCGGGAAGACGACGCTATTGACTCAGACCATCAACGACCTCAAGGATCGCCTATCGTTTGCGGTGATTGAGGGCGATCAGGCCACCCTCCACGATGCCGAGCGGATTCGGGCGACGGGCTGCGGCGTGGTGCAGGTAAACACGGGCACGGGCTGTCACCTAGAGGCCGAGATGGTGCGGCGGGGGGTGCAGACCCTAAAGCCTCCGGCCCGTTCGGTGCTGATGATTGAGAATGTGGGCAACCTGGTGTGTCCGGCTCTATTTGACCTGGGGGAACGGGCCAAGGTGGCGATTCTCTCGGTGACGGAGGGCGACGACAAGCCCCTGAAATATCCCCACATGTTTCGGGCCAGCCAGATTATGCTGCTGAACAAAATCGACCTGCTGCCCTACGTGAATTTTGATGTGGAGCGCTGCATCGCCTATGCCCGCCAAGTGAACCCCGATATCCAGGTGTTCCCGGTGTCGGCTACCTCCGGGGAAGGGCTGGATCATTGGTATGCGTGGCTGCTCGATCAGGTCAGTACCTTGGTGTAGTTCAGCCAGCTCTCTTTGACCTGAAAGCCCACGGATTCATAAAGGGTTTTGGCGTGGTTGGGGTTGTCTCGGTCTACGCCAATCAGCGCCGTATCAAGTCCAGCTTCCTGAAGCTGCTGCAAACCATAAAGCAACATGGCCCGCCCCAACCCTTGGCGACGATAGCCCCGACGGGTGCCCAAAAGCGCGATACTGCCCTCTCGGCGTTGGTGGCGGGTATTCTCCTCGTGGGGGATGTGGGCGGCGCAGAACCCGGCTAGGGTGCCATCGTCAGCCACGGCCACCCAGTCTAGATCGGGCTGGTAGGTGGGGATTTTGGCGTGGTGCTGATGTTGGGCCACGGTCATGGGGACGAAGTGCCAGTGGTCGATAAACGTATCGTTAAACAGGGCCACCCAATCTTCGGCGGAAACGGTATCGGCCCGCTGGATCGCAAAACCGGGGGGCATCTGCGGGTTCTCAAGGGCTAGGCTGAGGGGGCGCTGGAGGGTTTGGAACCATCGGGTTTTGCGAAAATGGTGGGCCTCGTAGACAGCCTGTTCTTCGGTACGGTTTTGGGCGATGACCACCCGCAGGTGAACAGGAATATGGGGATCCGGTCGGGTGGTTTGCACATAATGTTCGGCCCAGTCGAGCAGGGTCGCTTCCAAACCCTGGTGACGATAGTGGGGATGCACCATGATTCCCAAATGGCTATTCACCACGGGCGGGTAGGTTCCTGGTGTTGGCGATGGATTGTCCTGGGTTTTGGAGTCTGGGGATGGATCCGGGGGGATATCGGTTCTGGGATCGCTCATCCACAACGTCACCACGCCCACCAGTTGCCCATCCGCTGTTTCCCAATATTGCCGATGCTGCCGACCACCGGGGGGCGGGTGATCCATCCGACGCTGAAGCTGTTCTAGGGTAGGGGCGTGATCGTTGGGATCAGCCTGCTCACAGGCTTGGTAAAAAGCCACTAGGGCGGGTAAATCGGATTGTCCTTGTTCGGGCCTAGGGATGAGCAACGGTAGAGCGGTGGTTATCATGGCATCCACCCGACATTCATAATGGGGATCAATTCAGATCGCTACAGCGTCAGACTAGCCATTCCCGATGTCGTCAAACTTCTTAACTGAGCAGACTGAGCTTGAACCAACCCCTCCCCTTGCCCCTCACCCATGACACCCTCCCCACCACCCCGTATCCGATGGCTGGCGTATCTGCTGATGGGTGGAGGTGCCCTGATTGGCCTAGGCACTATCGCACCCTTGGGGTTGTTGGCGGTGGCGGTGGCCCAAGATGGCTGGGAAGAATGGCAGCGCTGCCGAGGCCATACGGACTTTGACCCAGCGGTGTGGAACGATCCGACCCGTTCCCTAGAACCGCCCTACCTGCGAAGCTGCATGGTGGACGATCTGCTGGCCCAGGGTTTACTCCTCCAAAAAACCGAAGCGGAAGTTATCGACCTGTTAGGAACGCCGGAGCCGCCGGAACATGGCTTTAGCGACTATGACCTCGTGTTTGTGGTGGGGCCAGAGCGCAGCTTCATCAGCATCGATTACGAATGGCTGCTGCTTAATTTGGATGATCAAGGGCGGGTGCAGGACACGCTATTGATGACGGACTGATGGCTATGACGGGCTAATCATGATCAGGGATAAGCCCCTACGATGATTACTCGTTGTGATAACAGGCTCATTTGTTGATGATTTACCTAAAACTGCTGCTCACCATGGCCCTGTGGGGGGGCACCTTTATCGCTGGGCGGCTGGTGGTGCAGGAGATGGGAGCCTTCGCGGCGGCATTCTGTCGGTTTGCGGTGGCAACGCTGGCCTTGGTGGCGCTGACCTATGCGGTAGAAGGAACGTTACCCCGTCCACCCAAACGCCTTTGGTGGTCGCTTTTGGGGCTGGGGCTGACGGGCATCTTTGCCTACAATGTCTTCTTCTTTTCGGGTCTCAAGACCGTGGAAGCCGGACGGGCCGCGTTGATCATTGCCCTCAACCCGGTGGCGATTGCGCTGGGGGCGGCAGTGTTTTTTAAAGATCCCCTTACTCCCCGAAAAGGGCTGGGCATCGGCCTCTCGCTACTGGGGGCGGGGGTGGTGATTAGTGGCGGCAACCCCTTGGCCCTGGTGCGGGGCGAGGTGGGGCGGGGGGAACTGTTTATCCTCGGCTGCGTGGTGAGCTGGATGAGCTATACCCTGCTGGGCAAACGGGTGATGCAAGACCTTTCGCCCTTTGCGGCCACCACCTACGCCTGTGGGGCGGGGGCGCTGATGCTGCTGGGGCCAGCCCTAGGGGATGGCCTGCTCACGGTGCTCCCCACCGCTAGCCCCACCGCCTGGGCCAGTATTCTCTACCTGGGCATTTTAGGATCCGCTGTGGGGTTTAGCTGGTACTACGATGGCTTGAAACACATTGGCCCAGCCCAGGCGGGGGTGTTCATCAACCTGGTGCCTGTGTTTGCGATTCTGTTGGCGGCGGTGATGCTCAACGAAATCCCCTCGCCCTCGCTGCTGGTGGGCGGGCTGCTGGTGATTCTGGGGGTAGTCCTCACCAACCGTTAGCGACAAAAGATCCCAGGGTTCTTCAAGAACTTTGTGATCTACTGAGACTATTCAAAACCACTTAGAGGACGTTTGAAAAGCCGAAGCTTGTCCCAAGTTATACCGATGAGGTCAGCCTCAGTCGTCAAAAATCCCGTAGATTTGAACCGATCTAGCGACCAATCGCACCTGAGGCAACCCTTTTCAAACGCCCTCTTAGCTCGACTTTATCCAATCAGGCGGCATGGCAGAGTAACTCAGTCCAGGTGTCGAAGATAGGGTGAACATTGTGGGTGAATTGCCTTACGCGAACTGGCTAGAACGATTTGAGACTAAGGTCTACAGCAGGCTAACGGCATAATGCAGCGGTTGCAGCAAGGCTTGGGAACCCCAGGGATCAAGGGTCAAACCATGGCCTCAACCGATCATCTCCTGGGGGTTTCGGACTGACAGACAAAACCAAAGAACCAGTACAATGGCTCGATGCGGAGCCAGCTAACAACCTAGATGACCTAACGGGCCTAGCCTAGCGAGAGGCCCGCAACAGCAAGTACAGGCCAATGGCGAGGCCCAGGAAAGTGGGAATCCAAGCCGCCGCAAAGGGAGACACCAAGCCCACTTCCCCCATGGCATTGGTAATAAAGGACAGCAGGTAGTAGCCAAAAATAATCACAATGCTGATGCCAAAGCTGGTGGCGCGGCTGGTGCGCTGGGGCAACACCCCAATGGAGGATCCCACCAGCCCAAACACCACACAGACAAAGGGCAGGGCATATTTTTGATGAATCCGAATTTGCCAGCGGCGAATTTTCTTTTCGTCGCCGCTTTGGCGCACCAGTTCAAGCTGCTGGGTGGCCTCCGCAATGTTCATTTCTGTATCGTTTTTGGTGCGGCTAGCCAGGTCTAGGGGAGTGCGGGGCAGTTGCAATGCCTGGGTTTCAAAGGTGACGATGTTGCGGAAGGATCCATCGGGGGCCACCACGTAGATGGTGCCGTTGTAGAAGGTCCAAACGTTGTTTTGCACATCCCAGGTGGCGCTCTCGGCACTCACCACTTGGTTCAGCCCCGCCTGGGAAAAGTCGAGGATGGTGAGCCCGTGCATGGTGGTGCCATCGAATCGGCGGGCATAGAACTGGCGCTTGAGTTCTTGGGCGGCGGGATTATCGGCGGCGGGCTGGAATTCTTGGTAAAAAATGTTGCGTTCTTGAAAGGGGGGACGCTCGGAGTTTAGGGCCTGCTCTAGGGTGATAGCGGCTCGATAGTTGGCGGCAGGGGTGATTAGTTCGTTAAACAAAAACGTCAACCCCGTCACCAGCAAACTCAGCACCACCGCCGGAGCAATAATCCGCCGAATACTGACCCCCACCCCTTGCAGGGCAATCAGTTCGCTGTCGCTGGAGAAGCGGCTGTAGGTCATCATCGTGGCCAGCAGGGTAGACATGGGAAAGGCCAGCACGATGAATTCTGGCAGCTTGAGCAGAAAAATTTGGGCCGCTAGGGTGATGGAAAGACCCGACTCGGTGATGCGGCGAATCAGCTCAAATAAGGCCCCAATGGAAATGCCGATGGAGGAAAACGCCCCCACCCCAAACAAAAACGGCAGGGTTAGTTCCTTGGCAATGTATCGATCCATGATGGCGATGCGGGGCCACCAGGATCGAGGTTGAGAAAATTGCCGAGAGGGGGAAGAAGCCGTTGCCATAGCGCCAAAGGAAAGGACATCAACACAGAGAAAGGCTAGGAATTGAAGCTACCCCCAGCCTAAAGGGAGAAATCGTTGCCGAGGTAATGCTCGCGCACAAGGGGATTTTGGTAGAGGTCGTCGGCACTGCCAGCGGCCAAAATTTGCCCGTCACTCATGATGTAGGCTCGGTCGATAATGCGCAGGGTTTCGCGCACATTGTGGTCGGTAATCAGAATGCCCATGTCCCGATCCCGTAGCTTGGCCACAATGGTCTGAATTTCCGCCACGGCGATGGGATCGACCCCGGCAAAGGGTTCATCGAGGAACAGAAACTTTGGCCCATCCGTCCCCGATGCCAGGGAACGGGCCAGTTCCGTCCGCCGCCGTTCGCCACCAGAGACCTGAATCCCCAGGGTATTCGCCACCTTTTCTAGCCGGAATTCCTTCAGCAGACGATGCAGACGCTCCTCGTGTTCCTCCAAGGGTACGCGGGTTTGTTGCAGCACCAACCGGATATTATCCGCCACCGACAGATTGCGGAAAATGCTGGCCTCCTGGGCGAGGTAGCCAATGCCCAGCCTCGCCCGCTGGTGCATGGGCAGGTCGGTAATGTCAATCTGGTCGAGACAAACCCGTCCTTGATCGGGACGTTCTAGGCCCGTGGCCATGTAGAAAGTCGTGGTTTTCCCGGCTCCATTCGGCCCCAGCAGGCCAACAATCTCCCCTTGGGCTACCGACAGGCTCACCCGGTTTACCACCTGGCGCTTGCCGTAAATTTTTTGTACGTTGTCCAAAACAATTTTCAAGGGAGCCTAGGCAGATAAAGAGCAGATAGCGCTTGAAAAATTGTATCAAAGCCCGCTGGCCATCGGCGGCGGTGGCCAGCGAACCAGCCTAGCGCCCTAGGGGTTGGCTACGTGGGACAGGGGTGGATGGGGCGGGGAAGGAATCGCGGTCGGAATTTTCGCGGTCGGAACTTTGCGTAGCGGGGCCAACCTCTAAAACGGCGGGTGGGGTTGGCGGGGCTACCCGATTCGGGCCAGCGGGGGCTGGGCTAGACTGGGCTGCCGGTAGCTGATAGATGGTTTCCACCTGTTCACTAGGGCGGGGAGCCGCCACAAAACGCCCTTCATCGATCAGGTAGGTGACCACCTCGGCCCGCAGGGTGTTGCCCTGCTGGTCCACAAACACATTGCCGCTGAGGACAATCCGCCGCTCATTGCTGTAGTAGTCGGCCTGGGCGGAGGTCGCCCGAATTTGCTGGGCAGGGTAGTCAATCTGCACATTACCCCGGGCGGTGATGATACCCGTGTTGGTATTGGCCTCCTGGATGTCGGAGCGCAGGGTGATGGTGTCTTGGGCTTGGGCCACGGTCGCCCAGGGACGCACGCCCCCTAGGGAGAGAACCCCAGCCAAGGGCAGAATGAACCACCGCCGCTTCAGGATATGCCTCATTGCTACAACCTGATCTCCTGACGTTCTATATCTGACAACGTAATCTGACAACGTAATTTGATACCGCAAGCCAATCCCACCATGGGAAACCCCATCCCATCGGATTAGGCGATAGGGCAACTTGAGCGTAGGCCGCATTGTCGCCTCAATCTTAGCTTAGCCGGGGGCTTCCTTCGTTAGATCCACCCAAGTTCCAGAGGATCATCTGGTCTAGGGGCCTGCCTGTTGGGCGATGCTGCAACGTAAAACCAAAGTAAAAAACCCTAAAATCCTACTAAGATTTCAGGGTTTCTAAATTACACACGCTATCAGCTTGCCAAGATGAGATCACGATCCTGCAACAAAGCCTCGAATACTCGAAAGAACCCACACTAAATAAGCTTAGAGAATGATCCGTAGCTGTGTTCTCTAGAGGGCTAATGCGCTGGAGGATAGGTTAGGCTACCTTCTAGGCTCTTTTACAGGAATGGGGATGAGTTCTGGCTCCTGTTGAACGTCTGGCCCAAGCAGTGCATCGATGATGCCGTCAATCCACTCACGCAGCTTTTCGAGAGCCTTTTCGATGTAATCCATTAGGGCCTAACTCCTTACTGGAATGCGATGGTCAGGTGTGCCGCTTCTCAAAGCTCACCATAGCACGACCTTCCGCCCCGCAATTTATACATAAACCTATCATAACCAAATGACGTAAATGATCAAGGAAATTGTCACAGGAGATGACGACGGAGTAGGTCGAGGGCGGTGCAGGCGCTGAGGTGACGCACCCAGTCGCGACCTCGGAAGGCGGCAAACTCGTACCTTTTGCTGATCACCTCGCCCGTCGGGAACGCTAGCCCAATATAAACGAGGCCAACGGGTTTGGTGTCGGTGCCACCGCCAGGGCCAGCAATTCCGGTAATGCTCAAGGCCCAGTCGGTTTGTAGGGCAGATTTAGCGCCCAGGGCCATCTGTTCAGCCACGATGGCACTCACGGCTCCCTCGGTTTCTAGCACCGTGGGATCGACCTGGAGCAGGTTGGTTTTAATGCGATTGTCGTAGGCGATGATGCCGCCCCAGAAGTAGGCGGAACTGCCTGCTACGGTGGTGAGCATGTGCCCTAGACCGCCCCCGGTGCAGGATTCTGCGACCGCCAAGGTTTGCTGCTTTTGCTGGAGAAAATCCCCCACCACCGAGGCCAGAGAATCGCCATCGACCCCGTAGCAGTCGTCGCCCAACAGAGCGCGAATGCCCTGCTCGACGGGGTGAATCAGGGCCACGGCTTCGGCGATGGTGGGTGCTTTGGCGGAAATGCGCAGTTTGGCTTCGCCGTGGCTGGCGTAGGGGGCCACGGTGGGGTTGCTGAGGTTGAGGTAGTCGCTCACCCGTTCGGCCATGCCCGATTCACTGATGCCCCAACAGCGCACCATGCGGCTCACGATGGTGTCTTGCACCCAGCCGTGGTTTTTCAGGTAGGGCACGGAGGTCTCTTGCCACATGGCCTTCATTTCGCTGGGCACGCCGGGGAAGGTCATGATCAGCAGCCCCGGTCGGGGTTCCCAGATCACGCCTGGGGCGGTGCCGGTGCGGTTGGGCAACACGTCGGCCCCCGCTGGCAACAGGGCCTGCTTGCGGTTGCTGGGAGTCATCACGCGGCCCCGGCTGACAAACTTGGCCTCGATATCGGCCACAATTTCGGGACGTTCCACCAGGGGCGTGCCAAAAAAGTCCGCCAGGGTCTCGATGGTCAAATCATCAGGCGTGGGGCCAAGGCCACCCGTAAATAGGATGAGGTTCGACCGTTCGCAGGCCATCGCCACCACCTGCTGAATTCGGGCCGGATTGTCGCCCACCACGGTTTGAAAAAAGTGGGCAATACCCAGCCCCGCTAGCTCCTGGGCCAAATATTGGGCGTTGCTGTTGAGAATATCCCCCAGCAGCAGCTCGGTGCCCACACAAATTAACTCGGCGCTTTTGCCCATGGCTAAATCCAACGTCCTTGGCCGTTTATAGAGGTGAATGTTGAGGATGAACCTTTATTGTGCGGCGGCGGCGGCCCGGTGTCATCTCTATCAATGGGCTGGTTGACTGACACAAGTTTATGGCCCACCCTGCGGGAAGCAAGCTACACCCCCAACCCCTCTCCCAGAGGGCGAGGGGAGCCGATCCAGTTTTCCAGTTCCCTCTCCCCGTGGGAGAGGGCTAGGGTGAGGGCTTTCGAGGATCTGGCTAGCAAGTTTTGTCAGTCAACCAGATCAACGGGTTTCGCGACTGGGGTTAGGACTGGGTTCGCAACTAGAGTGAGGATTTTAGAGCTAGAGATAGCCCATGGGATTGACCGGGTTGCCGTTTTGGCGCACTTCAAAATGCAGGTGCGGCCCCGTGGAGAGGCCCGTGGATCCGATGGCGGCAATAGCTTGGCCCTGCTGCACCGCTTGCCCTTCCTGCACAAACAGACGGCTACAGTGGGCATAGAGGGTGGTGAGGCCACCGCCGTGGTCGATGATCACCGCTTGGCCATAGCCGCCGTACCAGCCGGAGAAAATCACCTGGCCCGAATCGGCGGCATAGATGGTGGTGCCCTGGGGGGCGGCAAAGTCTACGCCGCCATGGAAGCGGCTGTAGCCCAGGATGGGATGAACCCGGTTGCCAAAGCCGCTAGAAATCCGGGCATTGGACGGAAATACAAACCGTCCTGTCCCCCGCACCGCGCCGGATTGGGTGGCGAGTTTTTGGCGAATCAGGTTGGCAATTTGATCGGATTCCCTGGCCAGTTGGGCCTCCGCCGCCTCCAGGGCCGACTGGCGTTCCTGCAGGCGGGTGATCAGTTGTTTCTCTTCGCTGGCCTCGGCTTCGTACATTTGTTTTTGGGAGAGCAACTGTTGCCGCAGCAGGGCTACCTGATTTTTCTGATCCTCCACAACGGCCTTTTGCTGTTGGATGGCATCGGCCTTCACCTTGAGGTCTTGCAACACCTGCCGATCCGCCCCGTAGACCCGCTTGAGTTGATATTGTCGGTCGAGGAATTCGTTGAAATCTTGGCTTTGCAGCAGCACCGCCCAGCCCTCGCTGCCCTGCTGTCGCTGGAGGAACTGAAGACGGGCCACGGTGGCGGTGCGCACGTTTTCGTAGTCGGCCTCCGCCTGTTGTAGATCGGCCTCTAGCTGCTGTAATTCTTGCTCGGCCTTGGCGAGCCGATATTCCGTTTCGGTGATTTGGTTGGCGGTGTAGACAATGCTGCGCTCTAGGGTTTCTAGGTTGGCCTCCGAGGTAGTTTGGCGACCCTCCAGTTCGGTCTGCTGCTGCTGAAGCTGTTGCCGCTGTTGTTCTAGGGTTCTTTGCTGTTGCTCTAAATCCTGCACCGACTGGGCGATCAAGACGGGCGGATGCTCCATTGGCCCCTGGGCCATGCCTGGATCCAGCCTCCCCAGCCCCAGCCAAAGAACGGCACAGGCCAGTCCCAGACCCCACCAGCGCAGGACGGAGGATAATCTTTGTGGACGCTTACCTCGTTGGGTCATCCTCGGTTTCACCGTTGTTGCCTATCCAAACCCTAGGGCGATTAAGGCCACCAGGCCGAAGCCAAAAATAGCGGCCCCAGCCAATCGATTTAACCAGATCAATCGCGATGGGGTGAGGTAGGGTCTAAAAAACGTAACGCCCCAACTGAGGCACACCCACCACAGAGCCGACCCCAAAAACACCCCCAGCACTAGCGCCAGCGCCCCACCCTGTCCTGGGCCAGCGGACACCAGCCCCAGCCCCGCAAAAATGGCAAAAAACGACAAAATGGTAGCAGGGTTCGTCAGGGTGAGCAAAAAGGTAGATCCGTAGGCCCCTAGCAAACCCCGTCCGGTGAGGGGGGCGGCCTCGGTGGCGGGGGTGGATCGGGCCGTGGCCCAACCCAAATAACAGAGAAACAGCCCCCCCAAAAGCTGGAGCACCTGCGCCTGATTGATTAGCCGATCCGACACCGCCGTTAGCCCAAATCCGGCAATGGCCCCATAGAGACCATCCGCCGTGGCTGCCCCCAGCCCCGTGGCCAGACCAATCCAGCGCCCCTGGGCGAGGGAACGGCGAATGCACAGCAACCCAATTGGCCCCACGGGCGCGGCAATCGCCAACCCCATCCCCATCCCCTTTAGCACTGTCATCCATCCGGTCATTCTGCCCTCTTCTTAAAGTCTGTTCTGTTAGTTGTTAGCCTGCGCCCATGCATACTCTGCTCATCCATGGTTTGGCCCGTACCTCGTTCTCCCTGGCGTTCCTAGAACGTCGTCTGCGTCGCGCCGGACACCACACCGAAACCTTTAACTATTTCGCCTTTGCCGAAGACTTTGATGCCATTGCCCAGCGATTAAACCACACCCTGCAAGCCCTGGCCCACCGTGGCCCCTATGGTGTGGTGGGTCATTCCCTCGGTGGCGTGCTCACCCGTGCCGCCCTGGGCTTAGAATCGGTGGCCGAACTGCCGCACCATGTGGTGATGCTAGGCACCCCCAACCAGCCCCCCCGATTGGCCCCCCTAGCCTGGAACCTGTTGCCCTTTCAATGGTTTACAGGGCAATGTGGCCGCAACCTTACCTGCCAGCAGTTCTATGCCAGTTTGCCAGCGCTAACCAGCCCCTACACCATCGTGGCGGGGACGGGTGGCCCCACTGGCCCCCTCAGCCCCTTCGGCGAAGACATCAATGACGGCATCGTCGCCCTGTCAGAAACCTACATGACCCCCCACGACACCATCGTGCAGGTGCCCGCTTGGCACACGTTTATGATGAACCATCCCCAGGTGCAAGAGGTTGTCCTAAACGCCCTAGCTGACTGATGACGGCATGATGTGGCTTAATTACAGCCCTGGTGGATTATTCAAAATCTGAAGAAGCTTGCTGAAAAATCTTTCAGGATTTTTGTGTATGTGATTTTGAGCGTATTCGATCACGGCATGATCCTTGTGCCCTCCAGCTTTCTCTACATCATGCCAATACATCTCTAGCTCACGATGATCACAAAAATCATAGGTAAAAATATCGACATCTTCATGGATTCCAGTGATTTCAAACTCCACGATCTTCCAGTCTTCGGCCATTTCCTCTAAATAGCTATCAGGATGCAAGCCTTGAGCATCCACATAAATAGCTTGATTCTTTTTATGGCTATACACCCCTGCCATGCAGTGAATGCACACCCAATCGAAATCTTTGTCATGGGTTCGAGTGCCTATCGCTGTGGCTAATTGCAGATCGCAATGAGGATAGATATTCTGTATTTCTTGGCAAACTGCATAGGCAAAATTAAAACATTGTCCATTTAAGAAATCTGGCATTTGTGTTTTGCTGAACAAATGAAATCAAATCGACTACACAAACCGCCGCCCCCCCGCTGGGCAATCTGCCACAATGGAGAGCGACGCCACCGCCCGACCCAGGAGAGCCGTTCATGACCATCGACACCGCCGTCACTCGGCACCACCAACAGATCCTCACCCTCCGCAGCCAGGGCAAAGCGCTCCTGCGGTTTACGTCCCAGGTGCAGGAAGTGGTGCGGGCATCGGGGGTAACGACAGGGCTGTGTACGGTGTTTTTGCGCCACACCTCCGCCAGCTTGATCATTCAAGAAAACGCCGACCCAGACGTGCTGGCGGATTTGGAAACCTTCCTCTCGCGGCTGGTGCCGGAGGGCAACCACTATCGCCACAGCACCGAAGGCCCCGACGACATGCCCGCCCACATTCGCACCGTGCTTACCCACACCTCAGAGACCATCCCCATCGTGCAGGGGCGGCTGGCCCTAGGCACTTGGCAGGGGCTCTACCTGTGGGAGCACCGGGCGCGGGGTTCGGCCCGTGAGGTGGTGGTGCATGTGACGGGCTACTAGGCTGGAGGATAAACCGTACTGCGTTGGCCACCGTTAGATAACGTTAGGCCTGAGAAACCGTCAATCCTCTGGGCTGTTGGCCCCTTCATTCGATTCTTGATCCAACACCTGCTGATACTCCTCAAGCTGCGCCAGGGCCAGGGCTATTGCTTGTCGGTGGTCGTCGGTGGGGTCGAGTTGATACCGGATTTGCGCCGCAAGGCATCGTACTTGGAGTCGATCTCGTCGAGTTTCTCGTTCACGCGCCTCTGCCTCTCTTTCCGCTGCTTCGCGATCTCGTCGAGCCTCGCGTTCTCTTGCTTCAGCCTCGCGTTCTCTTGCTTCAGCCAGGCGGTTTGTTTCTCGTTCGCGAAGCGTGTCTTTAGACAATTTCGACGGTTCCACTCAACGCCGAAATTAACCAATGTAGCCAGGAGGGCTGCCACGGTGAATCGGTTACTCCAGAGTCGGGGGTTGGCGATAAATCCGAGGAGGGGGAAATCTTGGACATCGTAGAACCGCAGAAAGGCAATGGCGAGGGTGAGCACGGCCAGGGTGGTGGCAGGCAGCAGCGATAGAAAATTCAGCCAAACTTGGGGGTTGAATAGTCCCATTTTAGCGGAGGTGTTTTGCTGCCCCATTGTACTCACCCCACAGAACCGCGTTTTGGGGCCTGGGTCGCCTGTAATGTGGATGGGGGCGTACCTAGAGGTTGGGGGACTACCGACCAAAGTTAGCGATCCCCCTAAATCCCCCTTAAAAAGGGGGACTTTGAAGCGGACTCAGACCCCCCTTTTTAAGGGGGGCAGGGGGGATACCCCAACCGTGGCATATGCCCTCGTGGGTGGGCTAACCCAGAAACCGGGTTTTTCGTCATACTGTAGCGAGGCTCTAGACTAGGGCTGTGACTACCGATCCTAGAAATAACGCTTCTGTGACTTCCGACTCCTTCGATTCCTTTGACCCGCTGAGTTTTAGCACCATCCCCACGCCGCCGGAGGGGTTCAAATCGGGCTTTGTGGGCATTGTGGGGCGGCCCAATGTGGGCAAATCGACCCTGATGAACGCCCTGGTGGGACAAAAGGTGGCGATTACCTCCCCCACGGCGCAAACCACCCGCAACCGTCTGCGGGGCATTCTGTCTAACGACCAGGCCCAAATTATTTTTGTGGACACCCCCGGCATCCACAAGCCCCACCATGAGTTAGGCAAAATTCTGGTCAAAAACGCCCGCATGGCCATCGATGCCGTGGATGCCACCCTGTTTGTGGTGGATGGCAGCGTGGCGGCGGGCCGGGGAGATGAGTTTGTCGCTTCCCTACTGGCCCCCAGTGCGGTGCCCGTGATTTTGGGCCTCAATAAAATCGACCAGCAGCCCGCCGAAGAGGCCGAAGCCATCGATGCCAGCTACCAGGCCATGGCCGATACCCACGGTTGGCCCCTGGTGAAGTTTTCCGCCCTCCACGAGCAGCAGCTCGATACCCTGCTGCAAACCCTGATCGAACGCCTCGACCCTGGCCCCTACTACTACCCCCCCGACCTGGTGACCGACCAGCCAGAGCGGTTCATCATGGGCGAACTGATCCGCGAACAAATTCTGCTCCACACCCGCGAAGAGGTGCCCCACTCTGTCGCCATCGCCATCGACCGAGTGGAGGAGGACACCACCATCACCCGCATCCTCGCCACCATCCACGTCGAGCGCGACTCCCAAAAGGGCATTTTGATTGGCAAGCGGGGCAGTATGCTGAAAACCATCGGCTCCGAGGCCCGCCAGCAAATCCAAAAGCTGGTGATGGGACAGGTTTACCTAGAACTGTTCGTCAAAGTGGTGCCCAAGTGGCGACAATCCCGCAGCCGCCTGGAAGACTTTGGCTATCGCGTGGAGGAGTAGCCCATGGTGCCCCCCGCCCCGCCGCCCCCGGCTCTGCTCACCCAGGTGGCGCGACTATTTCCAGAGGCGCTGTTCTATGCCCCCACCCAGCAGCGCCAGATTGCCCTCACCATCGACGACATCCCCACACCGGGCGACCAAGACGACGCCTCCACCCGCCTCATCCTCGCCGCCCTAGAGAGCTATAACCGCACCGCCAAACACCCTGTGCGGGCCACCTTTTTTGTGATTACTGACCACCTCAATCCGGGCAGCACCATCCTGACCGACATCCTGGCGGCGGGCCACGAAATCGCCAACCACGGCACCACCGACACCACCCCAGCCATCCTCCAACCCGCCGAGTTTGAACGCCACTTCCGCGAAGCCCACGACCTGATCACCGACACCACCCAGCAGCCGATCCGCTGGTACCGCCCTGGGCGCGGCTTCTATAACCGGGCCATGGTGGAACACCTGAAGCTCACTCCAGGCTACGAATCCCTCGTCGCCCTCGCCTCCATGGTGCCCTTCGACACCTTCCAGCCCCTCAGCACCCCTACCCTCAACAAATGGTACCTATCGCGGTTCATCTTTCCGGGAGCGATTTTTGTCATGCACGGCGGGTCGATGGAACGCTGTCTGCAAACCGCCCAAGCCCTACCGCCCCTGCTCAAACTCATGGAACGCCAGGGCTACCAAGTCGGCACCCTCTCCGCCCTCTACGACAACCTCGTCGCCGAGTCGCCTCCATCCCAGTGACGCAACATGGCTCAGTCTTCTGCCCCTAGCCCTGTCCTTAAAAGCATAGAAAAACTCAGTTAACCTGAGTTCGGGATAAAACAAACGCTGCAATCTTGGGAAACCTGCTTCCAGCTTGCACCTCAGCCCTCACCCTAAATCCCTCTCCCTACGGGAGAGGGACTTTGAACCTTCTAGCTCCCCTCTCCTCCCTGGGAGAGGGGCTGGGGGTGAGGGCCACTATGTTTAACCCGAACTGAGGTTAAGTTAACTATTAATGTTTCGTTAGATATGGCTATTTTTGGAGGCAGGTAGCGGTTGAATGAGACTAACCACCTACGCCATTCCCATGGGCTATCTCTATGAAACCTAAATTGCTGCTGATGGCCATGGTGTTGCTGCTGACAGCGTGCGATGGCTTAGAGGCAAGGCAAGGGGCAGATTCCCCTGTTGCAGAGGCAGGAGAGAAGGGTACCCTCTCAACGCCCGAATCTAGCGGCCACAGTGCGATCCGCAACGATCCGGAGTCTACCCAGATCGATCAGTGGATGGCGCAGGATGAACCTGGCCCCGGCGGGGTGGTGATGGTGGTTCAGTCTGGCGAGATTGTTCATCAACAGGGCTATGGGCTGGCCGATGTGGATCAGGGCATTCCCATCACCCCAGAGACCCGGTTCCATCTCGGCTCCGTGGGTAAGCAGTTTACCGCCATGGGCGTGTTGATGCTGGTGGATCAAGGACAAGTGGCCTTGGATGACCCGATCAGCGCCCACATTCCTGAGTTGGATTGGATGGATGAGGGGGTGACGGTGCGCCGCCTGCTGCACCATACCTCTGGCGTGATGGGATACGACGATAGCGACGACATCTATGATGCGCTGCTGAACTCGTCTTCCACCCCTGGCAACGAGGATGTGGTGACGGCCATCTCGCAATTCCAAGAGATGTTGTTTGATCCGGGCGAGGAGTTCCATTACAGCAACACGGGCTACGACCTGCTAGGCCTGCTGATTGAGCGTATCTCCGGCCAAACCTATGGCCAATTTATGGAGGACTCCATCTTTGCGCCCCTAGGCATGAGAAATACCTTTGCCCTGCCCAGCGACGAGCGTTTTGGCCCATCGGTGGCCCAGAGCTATGACGCAGATGGCCCCTACGAACCGGATATTTTGGACAACGTGAATGGCTCCGGCAGCCTCTATTCCACCCTGGGCGACCTGTATCTATACAATCAGGCCTGGTCTACCGAAACCCTAGTGAGTCAGGACTTGCTGGCGGAGATGGTGACGTCAGGAACCCTGCGCAATGGCGAGGAAACCGACTATGGCTTTGGGGTTGAGGTCTATACCTACGGTGACTATGACTATGTGGCCCATCAAGGGGCTTGGCTGGGTTTTGACAGCTACTATCTACGTTTTCCTGAGGAAAGCCTGACTATCGTGGTGCTGCTCAACCTAGACTATGCCGAGCAGGATGCGGAAACGATGGCGTTTGCGATTGCCGATTTGTATTTACCCTAAGAGGATACAGCCGCTCCAGCCTCGACTTCGGGGGCAGCGCCTCCTTACCCAGGGGAGCAGGTTAGTCGCCCTGGGTGGGGGATTCGCGCATAGTGACCGTCCCCGTATCCACGGCTTGGCCATCGCGGGAGAGGGTGCAGGTATCGCTACCGTTGGGGATAAACAACTCCCACTGATTCTCGCCCAGAACATTGCTGTAGGTGTGGCCTTCGGGGTTGGGTTCTCGCTTTACCTCGGTGTTGAGAAAGACGACACGATCTGCGCGGTAATAGAGCCGCATAGTGAGCGGGCTACCCGATTCAGGATCGCCGGGATAGTAGATGTTAATGGCGTAGGCATCACCGTCGCAGTAGGCAATGCTGAAATCGGCCTGGGCAGGGCGTTCTATTAGGCTCAGGCTAGCCAAGGTGCCAGCGGCCACGGCAATGCCTAGGGAAACAGGTTTTAACCAAGATTTGAGGGACAGCATATCATCTCCAAAATAATATATAGCGGTTCTCGGTTCAGTGAGGTACAGCTTTTGGGGCTTCAGATCCCCCCAGGTTCTATCTGTAGTCGGTTCATCTTGTACCCCCCTTATTAAGGGGGGATGGGGGGATCTTCACGGTGCACCTCATTCTAGGGAAATTCGCTATAGATGTTTCAAATGTGAGCATTAAACCAGATCCCAGGGGTCTAGTTCTAATCAGGCACGTCTTGAGAGAAACCCCACGGCAAACTCCTGGGATCTTTGGTAACCACGGACTTGACCCTTAAGGGCACATGAACCGACCGTTAATGGTGTTGAAAATCGCACCACCGAGGATGCCCTTTCGCCGTCCGTAGGGGTGGCTGGCTGCGATTACAGGTGAATGCTGGGCAGTGTCCACCCTACTTGAGGAAAAACTTGATTTCGATGACTCCTTTGAAAGCTTACTAGATCGATTAGCCGTAATGAAGGTCGATTTTATCCCGATTAACATTGCTCATCTAGAAGCCTATATCAACTTACCTGTTCTGTCCGATCACCGAGATCCCTTTGATAGAATTCTGATTTCTCAAGCGACGAGACATAATCTAAATTTAGTGAGTGCAGATACAGCCTTTGATGCCTATCCTATTCGGCGGGTATGGGAATGAGTAACGTAGGGTAGATTCGCAAAGTAATGCACCAATCTTACCCAGCAGGACATTCGCTGGAGGTGGGTGGTGCATGGCGGCAAAATTGGTGCTTGCCACATGGGCAAAAAAAGTTGGTGCCGCGAATGTACCCTACAGTTTTGGGGGGGTTCCACGGCGATTTCAACAAATGCGAGGCAGTTGATCGCCCACCAGACGATCCAAAATGCGATCACTACCAAAGGCAGTTTTGAGCAGCACAAACCCCACGGGGTCAGCCACTACTTCACCGATGATGTGGCTATCGGTTCCGGCGGGGTGGGCACGCATGGCGGCAAGAACGGCCTGGGCCTGATCCGGGGGCACAACGACGACAAGTTTGCCTTCGTTGGCGAGGTACAGCGGGTCAAGACCCAGTAGTTCGCAAAGTCCCTGAACGGCGGGCCGCACGGGCAGGGCGCTTTCCTGCAAACGAAGGCCCACCTGGGAGCTAACGGCAAATTCATTCAAGACTGTAGCCAGCCCGCCGCGAGTGGCATCGCGCATGGCCCGCACCTGGGGGCAGACCTTCAGAATCTCGGAGACCAGACCATTCAGGGGTTGGCAGTCGCTTTCGATGGGGCTTTCTAGGGCTAGATCCGCCCGCGCTACGGTAATCGCTGCCCCGTGGTCGCCTAGGAACCCATTCACCAGCACGATGTCCCCCGGCTGTAGCCGATCCGCTGAGGGAGCAATTCCCTCCGGCACCCGCCCCACCCCAGCGGTGTTGATAAACAGCTTGTCGGCGCTGCCCCTGGGCACCACCTTAGTGTCTCCGGTAACGATCTTCACCCCCGCCGCCGCCGCCGCCTGGGCCATACTTTCCACCACCCGCCGCAGGGTGTCTATAGGCAACCCTTCTTCCAGAATGAAACCACAGGTGAGGTAGAGGGGGGTTGCGCCTCCCACGGCCAGGTCGTTGACGGTGCCGTTGACGGCCAAGGCTCCAATGTCGCTGCCGGGGAAAAAGAGCGGATCCACCACGTAGGAATCTGTGGTTAAGGCCAGCCGTCCCCCCGGCCAATCCATCACCGCCTGGTCGTTCAGGGGAGCTAGCAGAGCATTGTCAAACCGCCGCACAAACACCTCGGCCACCAAATCGGCCATGGCCTTGCCGCCGCTGCCGTGGGCCAGGGTAATGCAAGTTTCCCGCTGTGTTTTTGCCAAACCCATCTAGCCCCAATCCGTACGACGTAAGTTTTAGCATGGCAAGCTGTTTGCCGCTATCGGCCAATTCCTGGGCGTTTCTTAAGATTTTTCGGCCCCTTGCCGGTCTGGCAAACGCACGGCGGTGTTCCCCTACCCGCAATTGAATCCCTTGGGCGCATGGCGATGCGCCCCTACGGCATGGGGGATAATGCTGGTGTCTGTGTTTGCCCTTGGTTTATGAACCTACCCACCTGGATTACCGTGTCGCGCCTGCTGGGGGTGCCGTTGATTTTGATGTTGCTCATCCAGCCCACCCCCTACGAACGGTGGATTGCGGCGGGGATTTTTTTGCTGGCGGCGGGAACAGACTGGCTGGATGGCTACCTAGCCCGCAAGCTGGATCAGGTGACGGAGTTGGGGAAATTTCTCGACCCGCTGGTAGATAAGCTGCTGGTATTGGCTCCGCTGCTGGTGTTGGTGGAACTCAATCAGGTGCCCGCCTGGGGGGTGTTTTTAATTGTGGCCCGCGAAATCACCATTGCCGGATGGCGGGTAAATCCAGCAATGCAGAGCGGTGGGGTGCCGGGGGCCAACCTCTGGGGCAAAGCCAAAACCGTGGTGCAGATTGCCGCAATTACGGCCCTAATTGCGCCCCTACCGGAGGCGTTTGTGCTGCCGAGCCAGATCCTCTTTTGGCTAGCGGTGGCCCTCACCTTGGTGTCGGGTCTGTTATATCTACTGCCTGCCCTGCGTGCTCCCAACGATGGCCTAGACACGCCGTGATCTTTGTAGGCAGGTACCCTTTCATCTAAGAGGGCGTTTTGCTTCAGGTGCGGTTGGTCGCTAGATCGGTGCAAATCTACGGGATTTTTGACGACTGAGGCTGACCTCATCGGTATAACTTGGGACACGCTTCAGCCTTTCAAACATCCTCTAAACGGGCTTTGGCTCCGACATTCCGCAGGTTGACCAATAATTTTCGACTTTTATTGGTATAACAGCCAAACAAATTTTTAGCTGGTTAAAAATGAAAGCAGAGTGAATAATCGCTGGTTGACTGACAAAACTTGCGAGAACCCAGATCCGCCAAGAGGTCAGGAGACCTGACCCCTACATTATCCAAATCTTGTAGGGGCGCGGTTTCCGCGTCCGACGCAGGATCTTTTGTCAGTCAACCAGGAATAATCGTGTTTCGAGAATCCCATCCTACTGATGAAAATTAATATAGAAATTGACGAATCTCTCATGGCCGATGCCCTGCAAGCCACTGGCCTAACCGCAACCGATCAGGTCATTGAGCTAGCCCTAACCCTACTCATTCAAATGAAGCGCCAAGAAGACATCAGAGCTTTTCGTGGCAAGCTCTTCTGGGATGGCGGTCTGACAGCAGGCTAGTACATTGGGTGGGGCAAAGACCCAGTGCTACAGTAATGCAAGCCTTTGATCGACACCGCCATGGCATTTTCCATTGATGACGCGACAGCCCGTTTAGATGAACTTTGCGCCACCTGGGGCAAGCGGGTAGATTATCTGGCGATTCGCCTCGAACAGTCGGAGGGTACGGATATCTTTTTGCGGGGCGGCACCATCGAAACCCTGAGCGAGGGCATGGCCATCGGGGGCCATGTTCGGGCCTGCTACAAGGGCGGTTGGGGCTTTGCCAGCTTTAATGATTTAGCCGAATTGGCCACCCAGGTGGAGGAAGCGGTGGCGGCGGCGCGACTGGTGGGGCAAGACGAAACCCTGCTGGCTCCCATTGATCCGGTGCAGGTGGTGCAGCGCCTCCCCCTCGCGGGCACCGACCCGCGCCATATTCCCCTAGTTCACAAGAAAGATCTCTGCCGTCACTATGCGGATCTGCTGCAAAGCATTGACGACCGCATCACCACCTCCTCCGTGCGCTATAGCGACACCACTCAGCGCGTGCTGCTGGTCACCTCCGAGGGTAGCCACATTGATCAGTCTTGGTCGGATATGGAGATGCGCTTTGCCGCCACCGCCCGCGATGCCGACAGGGTGCAGACAGGGCGAGAAACCACGGGTTCCCGCCGCGCCTACGAGGATCTAGAGGGGTTGGATCAACAGGTGATGGACTCCGCCCGGCGTGCGATTGCCGCCCTGGATCTGCCCACCGTGCGCGGATCCGCCTACGAAGTAGTGATCGACCCGATTTTGACCGGGCTGTTTGTCCACGAAGCCTTTGGCCACCTCTCCGAGGCCGACATGGCCTACGAAAACCCTGACCTCCTGGAGGCCATGAGCATGGGCCGCCGCTTTGGCCCAGAGGCGCTGCAAATCTTTGATGGGGCCGCTCCCCAGGGCCATCGAGGCAGCTATTTCTACGACGACGAAGGCACCCCCGCCACCACCACCCAACTGATCCAAGATGGCGTGCTGGTGGGGCGGCTGCATTCCCGCGAAACCGCAGGCAAGCTAGGGGAAGCTCCTACCGGAAACGCCCGCTGCCTGAACTACCACTACTCACCCCTAGTGCGGATGACCAACACCTGGATTGAGCGCGGCACCACCCCCGTCAACGATCTCTTTGCCGACATCAAGGAAGGGGTCTACGCCCGCAACTGGCTGGAGGGCATGACCAACGGCGAAATGTTCACCTTCACCGCCGGAGAAGCCTGGATGATTCGCAACGGCGAACTGGCGGAACCCGTGCGGGATGTCACCCTGTCGGGCAACGTGTTTCGCACCCTGGCCGACATTGTGGCCATCGGCGACGATTTCTACTGGGACGAGTCGGGCGGCTGCGGCAAGGGAGGCCAAAACGGCTTGCCTGTAGGCTGCGGTGGCCCCAGTCTGCGGATTAAAAACGTCGTTGTGGGCGGCGAAGCTGAAGATTGGTAGGCACCCAGCCCCCCGGTTTCTTCAAGAAACCGGGGGGCTCTCTAACGAGTGACCTAGGACAGGGCTAGGGCTTCAGTGGCTAGGGTTCTGGCGTTCTCTGGTTCGAGGTCAGGATCAAAGTCCATGGCACCGTTGCCAACCTGGAGCATATCCGTCAGCAGGGCGCTGGGGGGATGGTGGTGAGGCCAGGCAAAGGCATGGCGGAAGGAGGCTTCTTGGCAGGCCTGGAGGGCATCAAAGCCGATTACATCGTGGGTGAGCAGGTTTTCGTACTCAAAGGGTAGGCGGACGTTGTGCAGTCCGGCGTTGTCGGTGCAGATGGCGATGTCTACCCCGGCCTCGAAGCAGCGGTCAAACACGGTGCGGAGTTGGTGAATGCTCTCCAATGTCCCCGTTTTCAGGTAGGTGGTGGGGCACACCTCTAGGCATTGCCCCCGCGCCGCCAGTTCCGGCAAGAGTTCGGGATGGTGCAGGGGGATTTGAATGCCGTGGCCGATGCGCATTAGGTAGGGCAGCAGTTGGGGGTGGCATCCAGCGGAGGTTTCGTAGAGGTGTCCGGTGGTCTTGAGGCCCAACTGTTGGGCACGTTGATAGAGCTGAATAAACTCCTCCATGCGCTCCACGTACTGGGCATCGCCCCCGGCCACATCCACCGCACAGACGTATTCGGGATACTGGGCCGCCAGTTCCACAATCGCCCGATTCACCTCCGGAGGCAGGTTGGAGTGCATGCAGAGAATCTGCCGAGTCACGATGGGATATTCCACCTGCTGGCTGGCGCGGCCCACAATTTCAATCACGTTGGCCATGGCCTCGATGCGCTGGTTTTGGGGCAGATGTTCTGGGGTGCGCAGGTAGGGGGTATAGCGCAGTTCTAAGTAGGCCAGATTTTCAAAGATGTAGGCTCCCCGAATCAGGCGATAGATGAAGTAGGGCAGGGCTTCCTGGGTTTGCACACTTTCCACCAGGGTGTGCAGTTCTAGGTATTCCGCCAGGGTGTTGCGGGGCTGGGTATAGAACTGTTCAAAGGCGGCGTAGTCGGCAAACTGGCTGGATAGATCGGGCCGATTGCGCTGAAAGTAGCGCCAGAGGATACGGGGCACCACGGATCCGCCTAGGTGGCGGTGCAGTTCGGCATAGAGACTCATGGGAGGCAATCCTTAATTTAATGGAAAAAACAAAATGGTGAAAATCACGGGTAGATAAAACAAAGTCATCAGGTGTGCCAAAACACCCTGACAACGGAAACAGCCATTCAGTGAAGATCGCTTTCGTGACGCAAGGCCTAGAACCGGGCTCCGATCAATGCCGCTTAGCCCATGCCGTCCACTGAAATCCCTCAACCAAGGGAATCCTATATAGGACGAAATCAGAATGCTCTCCATCTACCGAAGCTAGGACATCCCAGACCTCGGTGGGCATCGATCAGCACAACACCTTGTATGTAACGAAAAACGTTAGGAAAATTATGGTTCTATCTGTTCTATCGCAAATTTCACAGATTGGCCATATATTCCACTATTCCAACGACAAATCTTTCAACACCTGGGTCTCCAACGATGATTCCAAGCCTGAAAGATAGGCCACCACGGCCTCGGCAATTTGGCGATTGCCCTCGGTGGATAGGACGCCTTCCTGGCGAGGTGGGTGGAGGGGTTCTGTTAAAAAGGCCCAGTCCCCTCGGAAAAATTCGTCTGGGATTAAGACCTGATGCCAGCTATGGTCTTGCAGGCCGTTGACCAACACTGGCCCCTCGGCAAAGTCGTCGCGGGTGATGGTGATAACAGGCACGCCTAGGCGACAGGCTTCGGAGAAGGTGCTAAATCCCGGCTTCGAGACCATGCGGCCACAGAGGGGCATCACATCCACCGGGCGATATCCCTGGCGCGGTACCGGGCGCAGGTTCGGCAGCGGGGGGATCGCCTGGTCGAAGGTGAGAAACTGCCAGTCGGGGAAACGGCAAAGCTGGTCGTAGGGGATAGCCTGGAGGCCCAGGCCGCCAAAGGTAAGCAAGACGGTTTGTTCTGGGGGCGTTTGGATGTCTAGTTGCTCCCGCAGTTCCGCCACCGAGTAGCGGGGGTTGCCCCCGGTCAATCCGGCATCCTCAGTCCTTGGGAAGGCCCCCATAGATTCGTGGAAGGGCAGGCGAAAGAGGCGATCACACTGGCTAAAGCAGGACTCAATCCAGGCGACGGCGTCGGCAAACTCGTCCCCAAAGGCGCGGTAGATAAAATCCCAGCCAAAGTTACTCATCATCCAGCAGGGCACCCCCGCCGCGTGGGCCAGGGGCACCGCCAGGGGCGGAATATCCGCCAGCACCAAATCGACCCCTCGCTGCTTTAGGTAGGTGGACTCTTCGGCCACGATGCCCTGTTCTTGGGCACGAATGTGATCGAGTTTGGCCAGGGTAGCGGGCAAATCCATGGTCAAACTATCCGCCTGAATCACGCCAATATCCAGCGCCACCGGACGATACTCGTACTCCACGGGCAAATACTCATCCAGCAACCACTTGGGAGCCGTGGTCGCCAGAATCAGGTCAACCTCCGGGGCCAACATCTTTACCGTGGCCGCCACCGACGACGCCCGTGTGGCATGGCCGAAGCCGTGGTTAGTAATTGCAACGTAGAGGGTGGGAGCCGCCATGGGGAATCTCGCTAAAACACGGGATAGGGTGGAGACGAAACTGCGTCATGGCTCTATGGCTTGCCCCCTGGTGTCCATGGAGGTTTGGCGAGGTCATGACGCTGGATGATTCGGATTATTCAGGGTCGATCTGAACCTGAACAAGACCAGCCTCGGTGATGGGCTGCTGCCAAATGCCAGTACTCGGGGCCAGGGAGATCAGGTCTTCGATATTTTGGCGCATGGTTTGGCAGATGGCATCGAGGGGCAGATCGTTGGGATCATTGCCAAAGGGATTTTCGATTTCAATGCCAATGGCCTCAATGCCAAACACCGCAAAGCTAATTAGCCCCACCAAAAAGGGGGTGCCCCAACCGACGGAATCCACCATTTGAAAGGGCAGGGCCAAGCAATACAACATCAGCAGTTGTTTCAGATGGATGGAATAGGCTAGGGGGATCGGGGTTTTGAGAATACGCTCACAGCCGCCCAGGGTATCGACCAGACCATCGAGGGCCTTGAGGCAGGCCGCGAGTTGGTAGGGATGGAGCTTGTGCTGAGCCTGTTGAGTCTGGAGATAATCGGCAATCCAAAAGGCAATTTCCAGGGGCGGATTGTTCATGGTCTGGAGTTTTGCGAACTGTTTATCGGAGATCAGTCCGGTTAATTCAGAATTGGGATGTTCGCCGCGCAGATGCAGTTTTAGGGCAATGGCAAAGGCAGGCAAGAGGCGAATGGCGGTGATCTTAGCCTCGTGGTCGGCGGGGTATTTTTCTTGAATGGCCACCCACATTTGGCGAGCTAGGTTGCGGGTGAGGTTCACCACATTGCCCCACAGCTTGCGCCCCTCCCAAAACCGCTCGTAGGAGGTGTTGGTGCGAAACACCAGCAGCAAACCCAACACCAGACTGGGCACTAGGGAACCCAAAATCGGCGACGATACCGTCCAGCCCCGCCGATGCAGCAGATAGATCAAGAAGGCAAATAACCCACACAACAAGGTGCGCGGCAGCACCGCCGGAATCACCGACCCCTGTACGCTAAACAAATCCCGAAACCAGGGACGTTCATGGCAGTGCGGCCCACGGCCCCTAGAAAAAAGCTTGATCACCTACGGTTCCCCGCGCGTTTTGGTTCAACCTGGGGTCAGCGGACGACGCCTCAGGCCATTGCTCTGTCTAGTCTAAGGCGGCACCTCAATCAACGGCAGTAAACAAACGGCCAGCCCTATCCTTATTCCTATCCTGATTTAGGGCGACCACCCAGCCGAGGATGTCCTAGGTTCTGCAAAACTCAACAAAACCCTAAGCCTGCTTGGGCAGGTAAGGCAAACCAGCTTAAGATTGAAGGGCAAATTTTGAAGGCATCCCGTAGTTGACTGCGCCTGTGGTTTCCCCTGTGGTTCCTCCCAAACCCTCTCACTCTTCGGCGGCGATGGCTCCGTTGCGCCCTAGGGCTCGCCTCGCCCAAGGGTTGCTGTCGCCCCAGCGGGCCTACCTGTGGGGGCTGGGCCTAGGCAGCTTTGCCCTAGGCTTGGTGAATGGAGCGCTGGTGATTTCCACGGGCATTGGGGTGCTGGCCTATCGGCAACTGGCGCAGTTGTCCCCGGATCAGCAGCAAGCCCTGCGGCGACGGATTCAGGCGGCGGTGCCCTTGCCCCGTTCTCTGGGTCAGCAGGCCCTTGTGCTCAGCCTCATGCTGGGGGCTAGCACCTACACCGTCACGGCCCTCTGGCAAAGCACCCACTCTCTGCTGATGGCCCTTGTGCTCACCGGGCAAACGGCCTTGACCTTTTTTGTGGTGGTGGCCCTGCTGCGCTCCCCCGCCGACAAAGCCACCGATCCCCATCCCACCAAACGGGCCGATGGTGTTCTGGGGGCGACAAATCCTACCAACTCAGCCATGGGCGGACTCACCACCGGCCAAACCCTAGAGGTGCCCGTTGTCCCCGCCCCCGCCCCAAACCCACCGCGCATCCCTACGGAGGCCGAGCGTTTTGATCAAGCCCTGGCCCACCTCACCCAGGCCGATCCCCTCCAGCGGTTGATTGCTGTACGCCAACTGGTGCGTCTCGTCCACCAGGCCCCCGTGGAAACGGCCTATATTGCTGAGGCGCAGGTATCCATGCAGTCCCATCTAATCGACTGTTTCCACATCCTGCTGGCCCACGAACCGGAACCCATCGTGCGTTCCGCCGTCCGGGAAGGCTTAGCGATCCTCCGCCAGCCGCCGCCCCAGGAGAATGCCCTGCCCGCTGGATCCAAACCCCTGCCCGATTTGGCCCTACCCGAACCCGATCCCTGGGCCGATCCGCTGCCCACCCCCGCCCGTGAGACTACTCCCTCGCCCGCTGCCGTGGCCACGGATCCACCACCCCGATCCTCGCCACGGCGCACCGTTGACTATATTGAACTAGAGATTTGAGGCTTTCCTATGGATCGGTTTACCGTTGAGGTGATTTCCCAAACCGCTAACCCTCAGCAGACCATGTATGCCGCGATGCATCAGGACTATGCCGAGGGGTTTGTGGCCCACGAACGGGACAAATGGCCCAGCGAAGAGCGCTGCGGCGACATTCTCGTCACCAACCTGCTCAAGGGTGGACGCGGCCATTACGGCCCCCTCGAACACCCCCAAATTGTCTTTAACGTCGGCTGGTTTCCCCACAGCACCATGCAGCAAATCAGGACTCATCGCGTGGGCGTGAGCTTTGATGTGCAGAGTTTCCGCTATACCGGACAACGCATTTTAGATGTGGTAGACGGCAAGCGCGATGTGGAAGAAGTTTTCTATCTGCGGCCCCTAGGGTTTTATAGCGACCGTCAGGGTAAAAAGTACGAATACACTGCCGAGGCCCGCCAGCAGGATATGGAATGGTGTTTAGAGGCCAGTCGTCGCTATAAGCAACGCATTGAACAGGGCTTTGCGGAGGAACATGCGCGGGGGCTCATTCCCTTTGATATTCGTCAACATTGGGTGATGTCGGCCAATGTGCGTTCGGTGATGCACCTGTTGGATTTGCGCTGGAAAGCCGATGCCCAGCTAGAGGCCCAAAAGCTGTGTGAGGAAATTTGGCCCCATTTCCAGGCTTGGGTTCCGGCCATTGCGGCCTGGTACGAAGAAAACCGTCTGAAAAAGGCTAGGTTATCGCCCTAGGGCTAGGTTGTGGATATCGGGGCAGTTGCTAGGGGGCAAGATGGGTGCAGCCAGGCTTCTGCTTCCTCTGCCGGGAGAGGTTTGGCAAACCAATAGCCCTGGCCGTACTGGCAGCGGAGTTGTTTGAGGTAGTCCACATGGGCTTGGGTTTCCACTCCTTCGGCCACCACATCGAGCTTAAGGCTGGTGGCCATGGCGATAATGGCTCCCACAATTTGGCTGCTCTCAGGCCGCCGGTGCAGGTTCATGATGAAGGAACGGTCGATTTTGAGCGTCCGCATCGGGTACTGATGAATGTAGCTGAGGGAGGAATAGCCGGTACCAAAATCGTCAAGGCTGAGGCCAAACCCCAGTTGGCTAAGGGTTTGCAGGGTGCGGTGGGTGATGTCGCTCTTGTCCATCAGGGCCGACTCGGTTACCTCTAGTTTGATCTGGTGGGGCTGGAGACCATTGGCCTGGATCGTCTGGGTCACCTGATCGACTAGGTCGGGGCGGGTGAAGTGGCGGGTGGATAGATTGAGACTCAGAAAAATCGGCGGCATCCGGGGGATACCACGTTGCCACTGGGCCAGTTGTTGGCAGGCGATGGCCATCACCTGGTCATCGATGGCGAGGATAAGGCCCATCTCTTCAGCCACCGGGATAAAGTAATCCGGCGGAACGAGCCCTTTGGTGGGGTGTTGCCAGCGTACCAGCACCTCAAACCCCGCCAGGGTCATGGTGTCTAGGTGAATAATGGGCTGATAGTAGACGACGAGTTCATGGCGGCTACAGGCATTGCGGAGATCCGTTTCCAGTTCCAGGCGCTCAATGGCTCGCTGCTGCATACTGGTGTCGTAGAGGGCAAACTGGGATCGGCCTTGCTGCTTGGCGCGATACATGGCAATTTCCGCATCCCGCAGCATGTCCTGGGCTTGGTAGTAGAGCACCATCGACCCCTGCCCTTGCAGGGTAATGCCAAGGCTAACCGATACCGTTAGGCTATGATCCCCCAGGACAAAGGGGTGCTGCATAGTACGACAAATGGCATCCGCCAGTTGGGTAATGTCTACCAGCCGCGTGACGCCATTCACCTGCACCGCAAACTCATCCCCGCCCAACCGCGCCACAAAGTCCTCAGAACGGAGGCAAGTGCGTAGGCGAGTGGCGACCTCAATCAGCAGTTGGTCGCCAACGCCATGCCCCATGCAGTCGTTGATTTGCTTAAAGTTGTCGATATCGATCATCAGCACCGCCAGGGCAGGATAGGATCCCGTCGCGGCGGTTTGTAGGGATCGATCCAGATGGCTGAAAAAGAGTGCTCGGTTGGGTAGCCCTGTCAGCGTATCGTGGGAGGTGCGGTAGGCCAGTTGGGCCTCGGTGGTCTTGAGGTCGGTGATATCCATCAACACCCCGTCCAGGCAACGCCGCTGGTTGTCCCGACTCACCTGCCCCTGATCGAGCACCCAGCGGTATTGCCCGTCCTTGGATAGACAGCGATATTCGAGACGGAACGGCACCTGACGCGCCACCGCATCGGCCATGTCTCGCCGCACCCGATGACGATCCTCAGGGTGAATCAGGTCGTCGCGCCCTAGGGCGGCAGGGCCAACCAAATCCGAGGCCGAAAACCCCAAAATATCAACAATGCCGTCACTAATAAATGTCATCACCCACGGGGAGGCATTGGGATCCGCCATCACTGGCTGTTGTCGCATACGGTACACAGCCCCCGGTAAGTTACTGACGAGGGTGCGGTATCGGTCTTCCCGCGCGGCTAGGGCAATTTCCGTCTGTTTTCGCTGCGTAATGTCTTCTAGGGTGGCCAGGGTGAGGTCGATAGCCCCCCCGTGGGCCGTCGGGATAGCCGCCACGGAGCACGGGGGTGTCTGCAACGGGGTAAGGGATAGGTTGACCCACACCCGATGGCCCAGCTTAGACCGGCAGCTGCGCTCTAGGGATATCCCCAGGCCCATGGCGCAGGGATCCGGCAGGGCTGGAACGTTCTTCAGCTTCAGGCTATCCTCGCCGGTGAGCGGATCCGTTGGCGGGAGGTTGGCATCGGGCAGGAGAATTAAATCGTGCAGCGTGAGTTGAGTCAGTTCCTGGGTTGTATAGCCCAACATTTGGCCCAGGGCTGGATTTGCGACCACAAGGCGGCAGGTGGCGGT
This sequence comes from Spirulina sp., assembly GCA_044070495.1. Classification (GTDB taxonomy): domain Bacteria; phylum Cyanobacteriota; class Cyanobacteriia; order Phormidesmidales; family Phormidesmidaceae; genus Nodosilinea. Next base: position 160,715 of record JBIPSI010000007.1, read on the forward strand.
ATCCACCACAGCCATTCCCACCGGACTGGTGACAAAAATTTGCTGCAAGAGGTGGGACTGGCTATCCAGGGCGGTCTGTCCGCCGTCCTCCTCGTGGCCGGGGCTATTTCCCGGCATCTGGCTGAGACTAAGCTCGGCAGCAAGCCACTGCTGTACCAGGCGCGACAACACTTGGTCAGCGACAGCGATAGGCGAGGGCTTAGCCATGGGTCTTGGGTGAGTCTCCACGGAGGAATACATCCATTGATTCGCACTAGGGCCGATGCCTAACCCAGCACAAGCAACCTAGCAACCGAAAGTTACTCGTAAAGTACCCACTTATCGAACCGAATCTCACCTATCGCGATCACCAAGCCGGAAAGTTTAGATAACTATTGATACCCTGCAATATTCCGTTACTAATGCTGCCCACCTATTGCAGTTCCACTTCGAGCTGGTGCTGATCCCACAGTTCTCGGTAAAGGCCACCCTGGGCCAGCAGTTCACCGTGGGAACCCATCTGCACAATGCGCCCCTGATCCATGACAAAAATGCGGTTAGCGGTGGCGGCGGCGGACATTTGGTGAGAGATAAACAGCACGGTTTTTTGCTGGGTGCCCTCGGAAAGAGCGTTCAAAATGGCGGTGGCGGTGCGGTTATCCACGCTGGAGAGGGCATCGTCGAGCACCAAAATGGGAGCATCGATCACCAGGGCGCGGGCTAGGGCGGTGCGCTGCCGTTGACCACCGGAGAGGGTAATGCCCCGTTCCCCGACGATGGTTTCGTACTGATGGGGGAAGTTCTGGATTTCGGCATCCATTTGGGCCTGTTTGGCGGCGTATTGCACCTCGCCAAAGTCGGTGAGGGGCACACCGTAGCGAATGTTGTTTTGAATGCTGGTGCTAAACAAAAAGCTGTCTTGGGGGACGTAGGCAATGGCCCGCCGCAGGTCTTGCAGGGGCACCTCTACCACGTCGCGGTTGTCAATTTTAAGGTGGCCCGGTTCCACCTCTAGCAGGCGGGGCAGGGCATTGGCTAGGGTAGATTTGCCGGAACCAATCGGCCCCACAATGGCAATCCGTTCCCCTGGATGGATAGAAAAGCTGACGTGATCCAGGGCCGGAGTATCGCTACCGGGGTAGGTGTAGCTGAGGTTGTGGGCCTCCAGCCGACCCTGCACCTCCGCCAGGGGCAATGACAATAGCGGCGGCTGATCCTGAATCTTGGGTTCCGCCTCCAAAATGGTCTCCACCCGATCAATGCTGACCTCGCCGCGCTGGTAGGCGGTGATGGTAAAGCCCAGCAGGGCGGTGGGAAACACTAGCCGCTCCACATACAGCAGCAGGGCCACAAAATCGCCCACGGTGATATCTCCGGTGGCAATCACCCTGGCTCCGGTGGCCAAAATCACCAGCAGGCTAATGCTGGCCAGCCCCCCCAGCAGCGGAAACAGGGTGGTGCGGGTTTTGGCCAGGGTGAGGTTGGCCCGCAGCAAATCCTGGTTGAGGCGATGGAAAGCCTGTCGTTCGTTATCTTCCTGGGCGTAGATTTTGATCAGAGCAATGCCGCTCATGTCCTCTTGAATCAGGTCGCTGAGGCGGGAGAGGCGCTCCTGCACCTCAAGCTGTTCCCGGCGCAGACGGTGGCTAAAGGCCTGCACCAACACCAGCATCAGCGGATACACAATTAGGGAAATTAACGTCAGCCGTACGCTAATGGACAGCATCACGGGCACCGTTAGGGCGTAGGCAAACACGGTGTTGGCGAGGCTGAGGATGGCAAAGCCCAAGAGGCGGCGAATGTTGTCTACGTCGCTGGTGGCGCGGCTGATTAGTTCTCCGGGCGTGTTGCGGCTAAAGTAGGCGGGTTCCATCCGCAGCAGATGATCAAAAATGCGCTGCTTTAGGTCAAACTCCACCTGGCGGCCCACCCCAAATAGGGTAATCCGCGACACCATGCGGATGCCCCACATCACCGAGGCCAGCACCAGCACCATGACGGCGTAGTACAGCACCCGGTCGTAGCTAAAGGTGACCTGCAATTCGTCAATGCCGTCACGAATCAGCAGCGGAATCCACACGCCGAGCAGGTTCACCAGGAACAACGACCCCACCCCAATCGCCGCCTTTTTCCAGTGGGGGCCGAGGTATGTCCCTAATTTCTGTAGCTGTGATCGCGCCATAGCTGCCGCCTGAACTGCTTTCTTATCCTAGACGAATCCTCGAACGGAGGACGCTTGATCGATCCATCCTAACGCTCAGAACCTAGGGCACCACGGTTTTTCCAGTTTGGGCGGCGGTTTCAATGGCCTTGGCTACCCGCAGGCTATAGACGCTGGCTTCTGGGGTGATGTAGAGGGGAGTGCCCTGACAGAGATAGTCCAGCACAGCGCGGGTATCGGTGGCAAACAGCCCTCGACGGGAACCAATCTCCATGGGGGTTGCGCCCTCGGCGGTGATCGCTTGGCCCTCGTCGCCCTCCATCACGATCTGGCCTGCGGAACCGATTACCTCCAGCCGCCGCTCCGATTGCCAAACGGCCTCCCCTTTGCCGTAGAGCAATTCCCCTTGAACCCCTGACTGAAAGGTTAGCTGAGCCGCACAAAGGGCGGTGCGGTAATGGGATTGGCCCTCGGCATTCTCGGCCCAACCGAGGTATTGATTTTGGCCAGACACCTGAGCCACGGGGCCGAAGGCATCCACTAGGCGATGGACGCGGGACAGGGCACCCACTAAGGGAAAGCCAAACAGATCCGGTGAGTAGGTCCACCGCTGGGGGGCCGGACGCTGGGGCGACAGGGTGACGTAGCGGGCATAGTGGGGGGTGCCAATCGCGGATAAGTTCGCCTTCAAAGCCTGATGACTGCCCCCAAGAAGCTCGATGTGCTCGACATGGAGGAGGCGTTGTTGCCGTCGGGCCAGATCCACTAAAGCCTGGGCCTCTTGCCAATCTAGCGTCAGGGGATATTCCACCACCCCATGGCGTCCGGCCTCTAGGGCGGCCCGCACCACCGCCCCATGGTCGCGGTTGACGTGGCACACCACAATTAAATCGAGATCCGGCCAGGTCACCAAGTCCCTCCAGTCGGCCACCGCCTTGGCTCCGTGGGCTTGGGCAAAGGCTTGGGTTTCCTCCTGCCCATGGCCTGCCACCGCCACCAGTCGCCCCCGACCATCCGCCGCCAGGGCCGCCGCCCGCAATCGGGCCACAAAGCCCGTCCCCACCATGCCAACCTGAATCATGGGTCAATTATAAGTAATCAATATCACTCGCACCGGCACCGGGCAGGAAGACCAATCAGGCTTAACCAACCTGGATGGTGATTTCTGGGGGCCATCTGGGTTCTCTAAGGAAAGGATAGTCGTCCAAGGATCACTATCCTTGGTGGCAAAGCCATGACCATTCTTGGAGCAAAACTACAAAACGGGACAGTTTCTGAAATCAGATCAGGGATTTCCTGACCAGGTTTACCAAGTTTTCACAGTGGCTTCCCCATTTCTCACAGAACCATATTTCCCTGGGGATGGGTGCTATCCCCCCTCTCCGAAACGGGGAATAATTAAGTTAAGGTGGCACTATCCGCCTGCATTGACCCCCGATACTATCTCTACTGGGTCGAATGAGCTACTGCATCAATCCCGATTGCCCGCAACCCAAGAACCCGCCCACCCTGACGCACTGCCAAGCCTGTGGGTCGGCCTTGTTGCTGCGAGACCGCTACCGGGTGCTGCGAGCCTTGGGTCGGGGTGGATTCGGGGCCACCTTCCTAGCCAGGGACGAAATGCTACCCGGCAAGCCGCCCTGCGTGATTAAGCAACTCTTGCCCTCCAGCGACGTGCCGCAACTGATCGAGATGGCGCGGGATCTCTTCCAACGGGAGGCTAAAATTCTCGGCAAAATTGGTAACCATCCTCAATTGCCCCGCCTGCTGGATTACTTTGAGATCAAACAAGAGTTTTTCCTTGTTCAGGAATTTATTAACGGAGCGACCCTCCAGCAGGAAGTAAAACGAGGCGGGCCGTTCACCGAGGCCGGGGTGAAGCAATTCCTCAGCGAAATTCTGGGGATGATCCAGTACGTTCACTCCAACCACGTCATTCACCGGGACATCAAACCCGCCAATATCATTCGGCGGGAACAGGACAAAAAGCTGGTGCTGATTGACTTTGGGGCCGTGAAGGATAAGGTAAATCCCGTTCAGGCCGCTAGTTCCGAGCAAACCGCCCTCACCGCCTACGCCATTGGCACTCCGGGCTATGCCCCACCGGAGCAAATGGCCATGCGCCCGGTCTACGCCAGCGACATCTATGCCCTGGGGGTCACCTGCATTTATCTGCTCTCCGGCAAAGCGCCCAAAGACCTAAACTACGACCCCGTGACCGGGGAACTGCTCTGGCGAGACAAGGTTCACGTCAGCGACCACTTTGCCAAGGTGCTGGAGAAAATGCTGGAAATCTCGGTGCGCCACCGCTACCAGTCGGCGGAGGCGGTGCTGCGGGATCTCGATTTAGAACCCTACCTGATGAGCTTGGCCCAAAACATGGCCACCCCCAGCCAGCCCAAGGCCCCCGATCCCCCCCAGAACGGCTACCATGGGCCTCGTCAGTCCGCCGCTGCCCCCACCGAACGCGACCATTCCCCTGCGTCTTCCGCCGCCCGGCTCGCCGCCGCCATCCGCGCCCGCCGCGAACGGGCCACCAGTAGCCAGTCGGGGACTCCCTCCGCTGGCAACGGCTACACCTCCTCCCGCACCGCCGCCGCCCAATCTGGCCCCTCATCCTCGGCCCGCCCGCCCGCCCGTGTTCAGTTGTCCTCGGAGGAGGTCAAGCAAAAGTATTCCAAGGGACGACGGGATTTTTCCCTGCAAACCTTCCGAGCCTTGGACGTACAGCGCACCGCCCTGGCCGACATCAACTTCAACCAGTCGAAGTTGCCCAACGCCAATTTCCAAGGCTCCGACCTCAGCCATGCTAACTTTGGCCGCGCCAGCCTCACCAAGGCCAACCTTCGCAACGCCAAGCTGATCAAAGCCTACTTCCACTACGCCAACCTGGAGGGGGCCGACCTACGTGGGGCTAACCTGGCCCAAGCCTGTCTATCCAATGCCAACCTGCGGGGGGCCAACCTCTGTGGGGCCGACCTCACCGGGGCGCTAGTGACCGACGAACAACTGGCCACCGCCCGCACCAATTGGTCTACGGTGTTACCCAATGGCCGCCGGGGCATCCTGTAGCCGAGGCGCTCCCTAGATGTCCTTAAAGGCCCGAAAGTGCCCTATGGTAATAATGCAAACCTAGGGTAGAACAAGGGCCATGGCTAAGGCACAGGGGGTCGTCCAGTTTGGACAACGGATTGTCGCTCTTTTGGCAGTGCTGGCATTTACCTGGGGGACGGTGGGCTGCGCCAAACCCACGGAACCCACGGTGCTACTGTCGGAACCCACGGAAGCCCCTCACCTGCTGGCTGGCCCCATTGCTGAGGTGTCGCCCCCAGAAACTCTGGATACCCTCAAACAAATTATTGATGCCTACACGCCCCAGGTGCGTATCCTCAGCCCTCGCCCCGGCGAAGTGGTGGAGAGTGCTACGGTGTCGGTGCGGTTCCAGGTGCGGGGCTTGCCCCTATTTAAAGATGAAACCTGGCAACTTGGCCCCCATCTTCACGTTTTTCTAGACGACCAGCCCTACAAAGCCGTCTATGATGCCTCGGAACCCTTGGTCCTAGAGGATTTGGCCCCCGGCACCCACACCTTACGTGTGTTTGCCTCCCGACCCTGGCACGAAAGCTTTAAAAACGACGGAGCCTTTGACCAGCGCACCTTTCACATCTTTGCCCCCACCCCCCAAAACGAGGTGAACGCCAGCGCCCCCCTGCTCACCTACAGCCGCCCCCAGGGCAGCTATGGGGCCGAACCGATCATGCTGGACTTTTACCTCACCAATGCGCCCCTGCACCTCACGGCCCAGGAAGACCCCAAGGACGACCTCCACGACTGGCGGATTCGCTGCACCGTCAACGGCCAAAGCTTTGTGTTTGATCAATGGCAACCCATCTATCTGAAAGGCTTCCAGCCCGGACGCAACTGGGTGCAGCTTGAACTCATCGACGAAACCGGACGCCCCATCGACAACCGCTTTAACAACACCGTCCGCATTATTGACTACCAGCCCGGAGGCACCGATACCCTGTCTCGCCTGGTGCGCGGCGAACTCGATCTAAAAGCCGTCGCTAGCATCATTGACCCCACCTACACCCCACCCGCCCCTCCAGAACCAGAGGACAAAGCAGTGGCGGAAGATGAGGCATCCCCCCTAGAGGAGCCGGAAGCCATTGAGGAACCTCAACCCGTGGCACCTGAGCCGGTGACGCCTGAGCCGTCAGAGATCGCTCCCTCAGCGGCCCCTGCCGACCCCGAACCCGCCCAGGCTGAGGATACAACTGAGGTTCAGGCTGAGGACTCTGCCCCCATGGTGACGGAAGAACCTGAGGTGGCAGCCCCCGACAGCACAGCCCCCGACCTAGAATCCGCCGCTGAGGATAAGGCCCTCCCAGCCACGCCGTCAGAGGTCATTTCCCCTAACGCACCACCGGATACCGAGATCGATACCGAGATCGACACCGGGACTGAAGCGGATACCGATAGTCAGCCCGATCCGACCGCCGCTGCCGCAACTGAGGATCCCAAGGAGGATCTTGATAACGAACCCGCCGCCAGCGATGTTGCCCCACAGCCCGACACCCTGCCCGATGCTGCTAGCCCTGAGAGTATCCAAACCCAGTCCCAGTCCCAGTCCCAGTCCCAAGGGATAGCACCTTCAGAGACGCCCGTTGCCAAGGCCAAGGGGATGATGAAACGCTGGAAAAACTGGGCTCAGGAGCAAACCCTACCTGGCTTTGGGGCATCGTCGCCCGAACCAGCCCCCGTCGCGCCCCCGATCCCGGTCTACGAAACCCCCACGTCCGAGCCAGAACCAGAGGTGTCTACCCCCAGCGAGTCCAGCCCCAGCCAGGGAGAAGCCCCGACCATGGTGATGCCGGAACTGATTGAGCCTTACCTTACCCAGCCCTACATGACCGAGCCTCGCCTGGAATTTCAGCCCGCCGAGGTTGAACCATTTGCGGAATCGGAGACCGAAGCATTGAAGCAATCCACAATGAACGGTGATGATCGCGGATCTACTCCGGTCGATCCAGGGGACGATGAGGAAACGCCCGAAACCGAGGCCAACGAGGGAACAACGCCCTCAGACCGATCTTTCTTCAAGCGTCCCTACATCTAAATACCAAGCATCAATATCAAGCCCCTGCCTTGCCCCCCTATGGTTGCCTTGGAGGATTGATGAAACCCTACCTGCGAACGCTATTGATGTTGAGTCTCAGCCTGGGGGGATGGTTCCTCGCAGGGTGCCAAGGATCCCCTACAACCAATGCTGTGGCCCCAACCTCGGAGACAACAGCCTCCACCGAGGTCGCCACCCCAGCGGTAGAACCTGGGATCGATGGCACCCACGATGCTGCCGATAACAACGGAGAGGTTACCCAGGATGCCGAGACCGTGGGAGCAGAACCAAAGCCCTTGGCAGTGGCCCAGGTGGTGATTGGCGGCGTTTCCTTGGCCATGAACGAGGCCGAGGTGCGGGCGGTTTTGGGCGAACCCCAGGCGGTTACAGAAGAAGATTATCCCTGCTGTGGCCTCACGCGCCGCCTGCAATATCCTCAGATGACCGTTGGGTTTATCGCGGCAGATCCAGCGTCCGACAGCCCAGAGTCCATGATTCTCTACTCGCTCTTTACAGCCGATCCAGCGGTTGTAACCAATCGGGATATCCAAGTCGGCTCCAGCCGTCAGGCCGTCATCGAGGCCTATGGCCCACCTGCCTTTGAAAACATGACCACACGGTATGGTAGCCCAGAGGAAGAATCCAGGTTCCCGGCCCTCTACTACACCGTGGAGTATGAGGGATCCTGGTTGGCCTTTGTGTTGGACGAGAACGACCAAGTGGTCGAAATTATCCGCGACGAACAGCTCAATTAACGCTCAATTCGCTGGGTCAGGAAATTCGTTGGGTCAGGGAATTGGCTGAGGGAGGTCGGAGGTTGGGAAGCCTATCCCTAAACAGAATGGCATACTAGAAGACCGAGGGAACCGACCCTTCCCCTGCCTTGTTCTTTTCTGCCCTATCCCCGATCACAGCTATGGTGGCCCATAAACTCGACCAACTCCAAGCCCTCTTTGCCGAGATGGATCGGGCCTTGATTGCCTACTCTGGCGGCATTGATAGCACCCTAGTGGCCAAGGTGGCCTACGACGTGCTGGGGGATCGCGCCCTAGCGGTAACGGCCAATTCCCCCTCCCTGATGCCAGAGGATTTGGAGGATGCCCGCATCCAGGCGGCCACCATTGGCATTGCCCACGAAATTGTGCAAACCCACGAACTCGACAACCCCAACTACGCCAGCAACCCGGTCAACCGCTGCTACTTTTGCAAAAGCGAACTCCACGACACCCTCCGACCCCTGGCCCTAGAACGGGGCTATCCCTACGTGGTGGATGGGGTCAACGCTGACGACCTGGGAGACTATCGACCGGGCATCCAAGCGGCCAAGGAACGGGGGGCACGGTCGCCCTTAGCCGAGATCGGTATCACCAAGCTAGAGGTGCGGCAGATCTCTCAATTCCTGGGTCTGCCCTGGTGGGATAAACCCGCCCAGCCCTGCCTCAGTTCGCGGTTTCCCTACGGCGAAGAAATCACCCTAGAGAAGCTGCACCGGGTGGGCCGAGCCGAGCGCTATCTGCGGGATTTGGGCCTGAAAAACCTGCGGGTGCGATCCGCTGGGGATACCGCCCGGATTGAGATTCCGGCGGAGGACATTAAGGATTTTGTGGCCGATAATGATCTGGATGCCTTGGTGAGGGCCTTCCAGGGCCACGGCTTTACCTATGTCACCCTAGATTTAGAAGGCTTCCGTAGCGGTAAACTCAACCAAGACCTACCCCTGGTTCGGTCTTGATGGCCCTCCGCTTCACCCCTAACCCTGCTCCGAACCTAGCCCTCGTTTTGCTATGACCTACTTCCTCGCTGGCGACATTGGCGGCACCAAAACCATCCTGCGCCTGGTAGATGCCACCGCCGAAACCACCCCCAAACCCCAGGTCGAAACCTGCTTCGAGCGGCGCTACTCCAGCCAGGCCTACCCCGACTTGGTACCGATGGTGAAGGAGTTTCTCCACACCGTGGCCGAGCAGGCGGGGCAACCTCTCCATCCGGTGCGGGCCTGTTTTGCCATCGCTGGCCCCGTGGTAGACAACTGCTCTAGCCTCACCAACCTGGCCTGGTCGCTAGAAGGAGATCGGCTCAAGGATGAACTAAACCTAGAGCGGGTCGAGCTGATTAACGACTTCGAGGCCGTGGGCTATGGCGTATTTGGCCTAGAACCCAGCGATCTCCACACCCTCCAGGCAGGGGATTATCACCCCAATGCCCCGGTGGCGATTTTGGGGGCGGGCACTGGGCTAGGCCAGGGCTTTGCCATCAACCACAACGGACGCTGGGCGGTGTTTCCCTCCGAGGGGGGCCATGCGGACTTTGCCCCCCGGTCGGAACTAGAATTTCAACTGCTGCGCTACCTGATCGACAAGCACCAGATCTCGCGAGTTTCTGTAGAGCGGGTGGTGTCAGGTCAGGGGATTGTGTCGATCTACCAATTTCTGCGGGATCGGGAATTTGCCCACGAAACCCCCGCTGTGGCCGAAGCTATCACCGCCTGGGAACGCCAGATTGGCCTAAAAACTAAAACCATCGACCCCGCTGCCGTGATTTCCCAAGCCGCCGCCGAGGGCCAGGATCGCCTTTGCCAAAAGGCGATGGAGATTTTTGTGGAGGCCTACGGAGCCGAAGCCGGAAACCTCGCCCTGAAGCTACTGCCCTACGGCGGGCTGTATGTGGCCGGGGGTGTGGCTGCCAAAAACCTGCCGCTGATGACCGCTGGCCAGTTTATGGATGCCTTCTGCCACAAGGGCCGCATGAGTTCCCTGCTAGACAACATCCCAGTTCACATCGTCCTCAATCCCCAGGTGGGGCTAATTGGGGCCGCCCTCAAAGCCGCCCAGGATTAGACAAAACTGGTGCTAAGTGCCCCAATCAGGCCACTCCTCAAGGGGTTGAGTAGAGGTCACTAGGTGCATTCCGGCCTCCGCAAAGGTTTGAAAGGTGGCGTTGGCTTGGTCGGTGAAATCTACCACGCCGGGGACAACCACGGGCGATGTGCAGTCCTCCAGCAAGTACACCTTTTGGGCTAGGGCGGGGTCGAGGGCCTGGATGGCGCTGAGCAAATCCGCCACCGTCCAGGCGACACAGTGGCTTTTGGCCTGTCCGGCGACCACCACCCCATCGTAGGTCAGCAGAGTTTCGATCAAAGTGTGATTGACCTGGGCCAGGGGTTGCCCCTGCTCATCGTGGGTGACTTCGGGCCGGAGAACCGAATAGTTTTCGGTGAGGGGATGGCTACCCTTTAGCTCGAAGCGGGTGGGGCTGTGGCGGGCGATGGCGTGGAAAAAACAGGCCTCCTCCACCGCCGAAACCAAGGCATGGCCGATGCCCCCCAGCATGGAATGGTAGGGCCAAATCGTGAGGGGATATTTGCCCCGATCCGCTAGGGTTTTGGTGTAATGAAGGGCGTATTCCTGGGGATCGGCGGTACCTAGGTTGGCCGCAATGGCCGGATTCACTTGCCACTTGCCCTGCACCACCTCGTCGTAGGTAATCAGCGTCATCGGCGGCGGCGGGTTGCCCTCAGCATCTACCCAAAATTCCGCGTGGAATACCTGCATGGCGCTATGGGTATCCAGAGTGGGAATGATGGTGGTGATGTGGGCCAAGTTGCGATAAATAAAGGCACAGAGCCGTTCGTTGTCCTCCACCGCCCCCCGGCCAGAACGTCCCCCCACAAACAGCTCAAAATCCGGCAGGCAAAAGGTGTTTTGCACGTCAATCAGCAGCACCGCCAGCCGCCGCTGGTCTTCGCTGGCCGGAGTAATGCCATGGCGTTTCGCCCAATCCCTCGCCTCCATGGCCCGCTGTTCGTAGGGAACCCGCCAAACAGTCCCCAATCGGTCAGGGGCAAAAAACGCAGGCAGGGGCAGGGAGGACGGAGTAGCCATAGGACAACGGTACAGGAGAAGAAGCAACGCTCCTCAAGTATGGCCCATCCTTCTCGGATACTCCAGCGTCTCCAAGGACAACAGCACCTCCAACATTACAGCCCGACATTGTAGGCAGGACACTTTATGAAGCAGGTCACGCAACCCCGCCGGGGTAAAGGGGTAATGCTGGCTACCGGGGGAAAAGGAGTGATCGACGTCGGTCAGCTTGGCCCGAAAGCCAAACAGCCGCTGGTTAGAAAAGGAACTATTCACAGGCCAGCCCTCGGTATTCAGTCGTTCTAGGGTGACGATGCTGGTGGCGTCTATCCCTAATTCCCGCCGCAAAATGGCCTGGGCGGCAACAGCGGGGTCTTGCCCAGCCACCACGCGACCGCCCGGCAAATCCAAGGTGGCCTTTCCTAACCCAGGACGATAGACCGCTGGGGGCAGCACAACTTGTTCCCGCCAAATCGGCAGCACAATGGCGGAATCGGCCTTTTCCACCCGCCAATAGTCCACCGTTTGCTGATCCGGAGTCTGCAACCGTTCCCCCACTAGGCGTAACCAGGGATTTCGCAGATCCAGAAGAATCTGCTGCACGGGCCAGGGGGCGGCGGGGGCGGGGGTATCGCTAGACAATGGCTTGGATCCAGAAAGGGAATTGTGAGACAGACTACCACCTTATGTCGAATCCAAATTCCATACCTCCGCTGCCCAGCCCGTCCAGCTTTGCGTAGGAGCGGGGTCTCCTCGCTCGCTGAGACCGAGGGGCAATAAGCCAGATTGAGCATTATGTCGTTCACCAGTATCTTGCCCAGGGGGCGTCAAGCCCAACCGCGACCCTGCCAGGGCTGATCCCGCAGATTAGGCCGCACTAACCCATCCCACAATTGGTCTGCAAGCCTGGGATGGCCGTGGCTTACTCGAAGCCCCGTTCGCGCCAGGGCACAGGGTCTACCGCAATACCGTGAACATACAGCCCCCAATGCAGGTGTGGCCCGGTGGAGGCTCCCGTGGATCCTACGGCCCCAATCACCTGACCCGCCTGCACAAAGTCGCTCTCATTCACATCAAGGCGGCTGAGGTGAATCATAATGCTCAGCACCCCTTGGCCGTGGTCAATGCCGATGGTGTTACCATGCAGCTCAAACCCGTCGGCCACCCGACCCACTAAGCCAATACGCCCCGCCGCTGGAGCCACCACGGGTGATCCGGTGGGGGCGGCGTAGTCTACCCCTCGGTGGTAGTAATCTTGGGCAAACACACCATTGTAGTAGCGGCGCACACCGTAGACCGTGCTAACTCGACCAGGGTTGGGGCGCACCATGGCTCCGTTCCAAAACCGTTCCGGCGTCACCAGTTCCTTAAAAGCGGCGACTCGCGCAAATTCGTGATCGGTGCCGAGGTTGCTCTGACTGGGGGATAGGGTGATGCGCTGGGTCGGAAAGGTGCGGTTGCGCAGACCCACGGCTAGGTTGCGGGTTTGCTCTTCGCCGCTAACCTGAATCACCATACGCCCCGGTGCATCCAGGGGGCTAGTCGGAATTAAAGCCCGATAGCGGTTTCCTGACAACAAAAAGACTGGGTATTGGCGGCTGCCGTTCACCGTCACCACGGGAGGCGTTGGTGTGCTGGCTTGCACAATGACCGTAATCGTATCGCCAATTTGAGGATCGGTAGGGGCAATCACCACATCGTAAGCATGGGCGCGTTGGGCCAGCACGAGGCTAGCGGATCCGGCCATCAGCCCGGAGAGAACGGCACGACGAGTCCATTGGCGGTTTCCTGTGATGTATTCCATAGACGTTGTGTGAGGTCGCTGGCTAGAGGGTATCACCAATGACGGGGTTTATCCGCCCTAGAGTTCCGTGTCCACCCATCTTCAAGGCACCCATCCTAGCGATATGGTTGTCTGCAAAATATGGTGCATTGTGGACGCGGTAACCGCGCCCCTACGGCCTTTGAATCCTGTAGGGGTCAGGTCTCCTGACCCGATAACGAATTTGGATTTGGGCAAGCTTTGTCGGTCAACTAGCCTCAATACACCCATCCCAGGCATGAAAGGGCTGAACGCAGAGGCTAGGGTTGATTCGCCTTAGCGTCTTTCACCGCCGCATAGAACAGTACCCCCACCAACGGCACACACAGACCGAGGATAATCGTCGTTGGCACCATGCCCCAGTCGGGATTTCCGGAGGAAAGCTCAAACACAGAACCCACCGCTGCAATGCCCGCTATGCAGGAACCCGCCAAATACAAACCACTCTTTGGGGTCACAACCCTACTCCTCTGTAGATAAATCGGTCGATACACATGATGAAGGGATCCCCCCTGCCCCCCTTGTCAAGGGGGGATCTGAGGCTATTTCAGGGTTTCCCTTTTGTCGAGGGCTTCGAGTTCACTTCAAAGTCCCCCTTCTCAAGGGGGATTTAGGGGGATCCCTCGCCTTGGTCGTTCGTCCCCAAGCTCTAGGCGCACCCTATTCCTGGGACAACGGTTGCCCTAGGACTTCACAGGCTGCACATCCTTGGCAAAGAACCCATTTTTCTTCAGTTCTTGGTTCAGGGCAAGGCTGTTGTCCACCCGATCCACAAACAGCACCCCGGTCAGGTGATCCATTTCGTGGAGGATGCAGCGGGCCAGCAGATCAGCGGCCTGAATTTTCTGGGGCCGTCCGTTTTCGTCTTTAAAGGAGACCTCAATGGCGGCGGGACGCACCACGTCCAAAAAGACACCGGGGATGCTGAGGCACCCCTCCTGCCCCACGGCCAGTTCCTTGGAAATGCGGAGAATCTTGGGGTTTACCAGCACTAGGGGCGGCGCAGCGGCATTTTCTGGATCCACATCCACCACAATCAACTGCTTGTTCACCGCCACCTGGGGAGCCGCCAACCCAATGCCATCGGCGCTATACATGGTTTGCAGCATCTCTTTGACGAGAACGCGCAGTTCGTCGTCCACCTTGGCCACCCGTTTAGCGGGCTGGCGCAGCACCCGATCCCCCAGGGTGTGAATGTCTAGGGGCGGCTGTTTCACTTTGGTTTTGTTGACTTGAATGGTGGCGGCCATAGGTTAATGCTGAGTTGCGTCGTATATATAAGCTGTTGTTACCTATCCTAACAACTCAAATTCACTTCGAGATAGCCCTGGCCCTATTGGATTTCCTGGCTACCCTGCCAACTGGAGGCGAGGGTGGTTCCCAAAATTAGCCCACCGCCCAGGAGTGTGCGTAGGGTGGGAATTTCCCCCAGCAACACCACCGCCAAAACAATGCCGTAGACGGGTTCTAGGCCGCTAATCACGCTGGCCACCTGGGTTCGCAATACCGCTAGGCTCTCGATAAATAAGGTGTGGGCCAAGGCCGTACACAGCACCCCCAACACCAGCAGCCAAACCCAGTCCTGCGCCACCACCGCAAAGCTCGGTAATGGGTTCACCACCGCCCAAAGACCCAAACTCAGGCAAGCCCACAGGTTTTGCTGAAAGGCAATGGTCAACGCTCCATAGCGCCGCCGATAGCCCTTATTCAGCAATTGCAGCAGTGCAAAGGAAAAACCCGACAACAGCCCCCAGACTGCCCCCTGGCTGGCCGTTGCCCCCAGCCGATAGTCCGGCACTACCAGGGCCACGCCAATCACCACCAGCAGGGCGATCCCTCCATCCCGCCAGCGCCAGCGTGTCCCCAAAAAGATCGGCTCTAGCACCGTCACAAACACCGGAAAGCTAGAAAAGGTCAGCAACCCCAGGGCCACGGTGGAAAGCTGAATACTACGAAAAAAACTCACCCAATGGAAGGCCAGCAGCATCCCCAACAGCGCCAACCCCAGCCCCTCTCGCCCCATTGTCGGACGCAGCCGTTGCCGTTGCCTAACCAACCAAATCCCCAAGGTCAACGCCGCCAACCCCGTGCGCCCCAGCACAATGGCCGTCGCAGGCCAATCTAGCAGTTTGCCAAACAGCCCCGCCAACCCAAACAAAAACACTGCCAAATGCACCTGAACCAGCGCCTGCCCTCGATGCCGTCCATTCGTGGATTGGCCGTCCGATTCCGTATGGTCAGCGCCCTGCACGTTGTTTGCCATGCCTTCCCCCTATCTCTAGACACGAAAAAAGCCCCCAGATTTCTCTGAAGGCTTTTTTACAGATTTGGTGGCGGGGCATGGATTTGAACCATGGACCTTCGGGTTATGCATACCACTACAGCTTTCGCTGCCAACCCAATCAAGGGTGTTTGATGGTCTGGACTGTCCCTTCACCCTCGGCTAGCCGTTAGGGTGTCTGCCATCCAGTCTCTACACCTTCCTGTTTCCAGGCTTGGCTCGGGATTACCGTGCTACAGGCTTCCCCGACTTTGACAGATATACACATAGGAGTTTCTTCCTATGCTGCCCTGCCTAATTCAACTGCTAAGCACTTAGCTGAATTAGACCTTTGAGCCCGACGAGCTACCAGACTGCTCTACCCCGCGTCGTCGCTTTGCCACTATAGCGTAAAACCGTTGGGCATTACTGGGTTCCTGTGGATTTCTCTAGAGCAGGTTGTCCTGAAGTGATCGAGGGTTGGGACTGCTCTGCAAGAGACTGAATCCAATCCCAACGCTGCCGATAGGCCGCTGACCGGGGCGGACGCTGGCGTTTTTCTTGTTCCACCAAATGAATTTCACTGCCGTAACTGAGGAAAACCGCTGACGGAAAAATATAGAAAACCTCTAGATCGTCGATGTAGGCAATCGCCACGTCAAAGTCTGAGGGTTGGTAGGGTGATCGCACCATACGACGACGGTTGGTTTTGGTACGACGGTTGTCCACCACATAGTTGCCAGAGGTCTGGTGCTGCCAAGCAGCCTTGACCTGAACCTTGACCAGTAACCCTTCCACGTCAAACACCAAGTCGTAGGGCAGGCGATCCCCCACAGGCTTGAGGACGCCCCAGCCTCGTTTGAGGGCTTGCACGACGGTGGCCTGCTCGGCAATATCGCCCTTGAGCTTGGTATCCATCTGTGACGGTTCAAATCAAAATAATCAAAAAGGTCTGACTCTAATCAAAGAATCAGACCTTAATTTGGTGGCGGGGCATGGATTTGAACCATGGACCTTCGGGTTATGCATACCACTACAGCTTTCGCTGCCAACCCTATTAAGGGCGTTTGATGGTCTGGACTGTCCCTTCACCCTCGGCAATCCGTTAGGGTGTCTGCCATCCAGTCTCTACACCTTCCTGTCTCCAGGCTTGGCTCGGGATTACCGTGCTACAGGCTTCCCCGACTTTGACAGATGTACACATAGGAGTTTCTTCCTATGCTGCCCTGCCTAATTTAGCCGCTAAGCACATGGCTAAACTAGACTTTTGAGCCCGACGAGCTACCAGACTGCTCTACCCCGCGTTGGCTTATCAAGCATAGCGTTAAAGAGTGAGGATTGACAAGCATTATTTTGAAGTTTCTCTTTTCTAGCCCGCCCGCGTCGCCAGAACGAAGTCTTGCCTGGGAACGAGGGTGAGGTCTGTCTTTGGACAGAGGAAGCTAACCTTTCACCTTCGTTAGGGTGCTAGGGAGCACAGATTTCCCACGCACTAAACGCAACTGGCTGTAGAGCCATTCACTCAATCCAGAGGAAGTTCTGTCCCTGGATGTTCGCGAGATCTTCACATCAGACCTTCCATTTAATGACTTCTATCACCATGACTTATCTGTTTTCTGCCCTGTCCAAGCGTTTGACCATCGGCCTACTCAGCGTTGGGGCCGCAACTCTGATGGTTGCCTGTGGTTCCTCGCCCAACATGGCTACCGACCCTACCATGACTGATGATGATTCCACGGCAGCGGAGACTCCATCCGGTGAGTACGCGGCCATGGAAGCCAATACCATCGTAGATGTGGCGGCTGGCTCGGAGGACTTCAGCCTTCTGGTGCAGGCCATTGAGGCGGCTGAGTTGGCTCCCGTCCTCGCCAGCAGTGACGACATTACCGTCTTTGCGCCCACCAATGAAGCCTTTGAGGCTCTACCGGAGGGTGCGCTTGATCAACTTCTTCTACCAGAGAACCGGGAGGCCCTACGCCAGGTACTGACCTACCATGTTCTGCCTCAGCAGGTGGTCGCCGCCGATGTGGCAACCGGGGAGGTGCTTACCCTAGCCGATGCCCCCTTGGCACTGATGGTGGATGAGGCCACCGGAACCGTGATGATTAATAATGCCCAGGTGATCACGCCGGACATCATGGCCAGCAATGGGGTCATTCACGCGATTGATCAGGTGCTCCTTCCCCCTGAGCTAGTCCAGTAGACAAGAACTGCTTATCACCACGATAGGCTCACTCTTTACCAGCCCCCATTCATCCATGGGGGCATTTGCGTTTTTTATTCTTAGCTTAACCTGCACTTGGTGTTTGCCAGGTCAGGGCTTGCTAGTATTACCCCTGGCAATAAGCCTAGCAAGCTTTACGCCTGCTAGCTCTGTCGCTTAAGCGGCGTGAGCCAGGCGATAGAGATGGGCCAACGTTGCCCCGAAAATTAGCCTTTTTAAAAGGTGTGAGGAGAGATAACCGAATGTCTAAACTACTTTGGAAAGCTTTGCTAGCGGCTCCCGCTGCTGGTGCCGCCTTCGCCGTCTCCAGCGTGGCCGTAGCCGCTGAGTCTGCCCCTAGCCTGAACCTGAGCGTTGAA
>JBIPSI010000008.1:0-175584 GCA_044070495.1 Spirulina sp.
CCCGGAACGCAGAAAAGGCTTCCTGGGTATTAGGCTCAGAGTAACGAACACTGTAGCTCCTTGGAAGCCATGACATCAGAGTATTCCAGCCACCTGACCTGTGACCAGTGGGATCTATTATTTCCCTTGCTCCCGGGGCCAAAAGCCACGGGGCGACCGCGCACCGTTGATCTGTATGCCGTGGTCAACGCCATTCTGTATGTCCTGACGACGGGGTGTGCTTGGTCGCTGTTACCCAAAGACTTTCCACCCTATTCCACGGTCTACTACTATTTTCGACAATGGAAAGACGACGGCACCTGGAAACGGGTGCATGACCACCTGGTGGAATGGGTGCGGGTGGCCGAAGACCGATGTCCAACCCCCAGTGCCGGAGCCCTGGACTCCCAGAGTGTGCCCAGTGCGGTGATGGTCAGTGAATCGGTGGGCTATGACGGGGGCAAGAAAATCAAGGGTCGCAAGCGCTTTACCCTGGTCGATACGATGGGGCTATTGATATCGGTGAAGGTCGTCGCCGCCAGCGTCCCGGAGCGAGAAGGGGCCAAGCAACTCCTTCAGACGGTTCAAGATGAGCGGCAACGTCTGCCCCGTCTGGGCCTGATCTGGGTGGATGGCGGCTTTTCAGGCAAGCACTTCTTCAAGACCGTGATTGACTGGTTGGCCATCGTGTTGGAGGTCGTGCTACGCCCCAAAAAAGCCAAAGGCTTTGTCCTGTTACCCCGACGATGGGTGGTGGAGCGCACCTATGGGTGGTTGCATTGGTGTCGTCGCCTCAATGTCGATTACGAGCGCTTACCCGAATCCTCGGAGGCCTTCATTCACATCGCCATGATTCGCATCATGCTACGGAGGCTCGCGTGAGGGGTTTAATACCTCATCTCCGTGTTTTTAAATATCCTCTCATGCACCAGATGAGCCGAATTCAAGCGACGCTGCGCCCCCATCTGCCCTGGCACGGGGCGCGACTGACCTTTCTGGCGCTGTTTTTAGTGGCGCTGTTTCGGGTGGAGACGGTGAACTTGGATAAGTTGTCGTCGGAGTTTGCTAACCAGGCCAGGGCGGAGTCAAGCTACAAGCGCCTGACCCGCTTTTTGCGAGAGTTTAGGGTGGATTTCGACGATATTGCTCGGGCGGTGGTGAGTTGGGGCCATATCCCCCAGCCCTGGACTTTGAGCCTTGACCGCACGAACTGGTCGTTGGGCTCGATTCACTTCAATATTCACTTCAATATCCTGATGCTGGGGATTGTCCACGAAGGGGTAGCGTTCTTGGTCGTCTGGATGATGCTGGATAAAAGGGGCAACCGCACAACAGCGACGAGCGCATCGAGCAGCTCGAACGCTTTGAGCGAGTCTTTCCTGAGGCTAAAATCCACTGTCTGTCAGGCGACCGAGAGTTGGTCGGCAAGGACTGGTGTAGTTTCCTGCTGAAGTAACACAAGGTAACTGACCCCTCAAGACATCGACCCAGTCCGGCCCGCTACCGCCAAGGTCAGCAATTCGGTGACGGCCCTATCTAGAGATTTGTTAACCCGCTGTCATCAGCGGATGTGCCGTTGTGAACAAGGCATGATGATGCGACTGGCTTCAGAAATTGGCTTATCCAATGGCAGGGAAGGTCATTATGAAAGCCCCATTCAGGGGAAAATACCCCACAACTTCTCAGGCTATGGTCGTAGCGCTGCCACCATGAGTTAGCCTATCGGGCATAACGTTGACTCGGAAAACCTCATCAATCCCCACGCAGGCTTTCCGAGTATGCTATAGTTCGTCCTAGAGATTTAAATATCGGTTAGTGGTATTTGTTTTTAGTATTAACGAGTTTTCACGTTTTTCCATTGACAGATTTCTCTCCGAAACTTTACTCTCCACAGCCTTTAGTTTTTTGGGAAAAATTATGTCAATTTATGTGGGCAACCTGTCTTACGACGTTACGGATGCCGATTTAACCCAGGTTTTTGCGGAGTATGGCTCTGTAAAGCGGGTTCAACTCCCTACGGATCGCGAAACAGGTCGCATGCGCGGCTTCGGCTTCGTCGAAATGGGTGAAGAAGCCGAGGAAGACGCAGCCATTGAAGCCCTAGACGGTGCCGAGTGGATGGGTCGCGATCTGAAAGTCAATAAGGCCAAGCCCCGCGAAAGTCGGGGAAGTTCCTCTGGTGGCGGGCGTAACAGTAGAGACGGCTTCTCCCGCAGGTAGGTGATCAATTCTGCCGAATCAGCAACGAATTGATTAAATTGTCAATCCGTTGCTAGCATCCAGAAAAAATTAACCTTGAGCAGGGGTCGGGCAAAATTGCTTGGCCCCTGCTTAATTGGTGGGTTAGGAACCAGAAACGAATGTAACGGCAATACAGTTGTCACCCGTGCATTTGTCAGTCAACCGGGTCTGAGGCTGTATGTCAACGGCTCTGGGTTTCGAGCCATTGAACGCGTGAAAGGGGTTCATCATCCGACGGTGATCCCCTGGGTGAAGCCAGTGGGCGAACGCCTCCCAGACGTCTATGCTCCTGAAACGACACCCGATGTGGGCGAACTGCACGAATTGGCAACGTTTGTGGGTTCAAAAAACAAAATTTGGCTTTAGAGGGCGTTTGAAAAGGGTTGCCTCAGGGGTAGTCCTATTTCCTACAGGCTAGAGAATAATCAGGCGACCCTAGACCTTACGACAGTAGATTGCTGTTTCTGGCTGATTTTTCTCTGACTCGTAGATTAATGCACTACCAACTCCGGAACGTACACCAACACACAAAAAGCGCTGCCATAACGGCTAACGAGCATGGCAGGATTCGAACCTGCGACACCTAGAACCGGAATCTAGTGCTCTATCCACTGAGCTACATGCCCTTGGGCTTAACTACTTTAGCACCTCTCGTTTAGTCATGGCACATTAGCGGCCAAAATCTCCAGGGCAACCCCATCCCTGCCCAAGGGGATAGCGATGGACATTAGGGATGGTGGGTAATCGGCAGTGAGATGGGTTGAGCTATGGTGCGGTTTCGGCCCTGGAGTTTGGCTTGGTAGAGAGCCTGATCGGCTAATCGAATAATGTCCTCCGTATGGAACACATCCTGTGCCATGACTGCGACCACCCCTAGGCTAATGGTGACACGGGGCTGAGTGCTAGAAAAATCGTGGGGTATGGCTAATTGTTCGACTTGGTGGCGTAGGCGTTCAGCCAAAGCTTTGGCCCCAGCCAAGTCGGTTTCGGGCAAAATGAGGGCAAATTCTTCGCCCCCATAGCGGGCGGCCAAGTCGGGCGGGTGGCGCACCATTTGGTTGAGTTCGTTGCCAATACGACGGAGGCAGTCGTCGCCCATCACATGGCCATAGTGATCGTTATAGCGCTTGAAATGATCGACATCCAGCAGAATCAGCGAGAGGGGATGATGACAGCGCTGCATTCGCAGAAACTCCGTCATCAGCGTTTCATCAAAATAACGCCGATTGGCCAGTCCCGTTAGGGCATCGGTGTGGCTGAGGTGGGCCAGTTGCTGATTAGCCAGTTGGAGGGCCATGGTGCGTTCCTCTACCCGCTCCTCCAGGCGTTCTCGTTCCTTGTGGAGGGCACGGAGGGCTAGGCGTCGCTCCCGAGTAATCTTGAGCAGGAGGGCAATGAGTAGGGCTTCTAGCACGATCAGGGAAACAATGCCGATGATCTGCCAACGATATTGCTCCCATTCAGGGAAGGGTTGGTTCAGGATCTGGGCCTTGGCGGGCAAATCCCTAGGCCCTAGGCCAAAGTTTCGCATCACCGAGTAGTCGAAAATGTCGCGGGTGGGGGTCGTCATGAGGACGGGAATGTCGTCTGCCGCCTCGCCCGCCAGGATGCGCAGAACCAGTTCAGCCGCAGCCTCTCCCTGGTCCGGGCCAGTGATAATGCGCCCGCCGATGGCCCCTTCCCCCAGATGGAAATCCCAAAAGGTGTAGGTTGGGAAGGGACTCACGCGAGTAATCATCCGCCCATTTTCCGCTGGGGTTAGGGCGCGACCAGCGCCCTGGGTGCTGGTTTGGCCACTTAAAAACACCAGGGTATTGGGGGGCAGCGAAGCCAGTCGATCTTGGATTTCCTCGATGGAGGCATCGGCCAACACTACGACCTCAAACCGCTGACGCAGTACGGGGAAAATCGTTTTTTCAGCCACATCCTTAATGCGTTTGCTACTCTCTTCTCCGGTAGAAACAATAAAGACTAGCCTTTCCGTTCTGGGATGAATTTTCAGAGCCATTTCCACCGTTTCCATGATGGCAATTTCTTCATTCACCCCCGTTACATTGGTGATGCCTTGTAAAACTTTAGGGCGAAAGTTGTTGTAACCACAAAATACGATGGGGATATCTGCAAATAGATCTTGGCGATATTTCATCGCAAAGTCGAAGGCCGCATTGTCGGAAACTACTACTAAATCAGGGTGATACTGATTATATTTAACGGCCATGGCCTGGGCCAAAAATTCTATCTGCCGACCATAGGCAAAACGACGGCTATCCAAAAATTCAATCGATAGCTCAACGGGCTGTTCTGACTTGGCGAGTCGCTGGCTTAGCCCTGCCTCAATACCATCACTCCAAGCATAACCCCGATGGTAGGAGTTAATATAAAGAATACGTGCTACATCCGAGTCTTGACTTAGACTAGGATGCGCCAACATCGACCAACAGACCAGCCCTAGGCAGAGCAGGAGGATGTGGTAAATGCGCTTTCGGGCCATGATAGTGATGTTACAAACAATAAATTGGTTGTGACGATATAACTCAGTTCATGAAATTTTGCGTAGAACGCATTAGGTTCTTCTCGTTAGAGGGCGCTTGAAAAGTGATCTGCCGTAGTTTTAGTTACTGGTTGATCTCCCCTGCCCTCTTAGAAAGGGGCACTGGTTCGTTAAAGTAGGAGAGCTTCAAAGCCAGTAGAATTGAGCAATTCAGCCGTCGAGATGGGTCGGCTTGTGAAGCCCATAGCCATCGAAGGGGTCGTCTTCCCCTGGAGTCCCCAGTGGGGGCGTACCCAATTATGGATCAACCGCTGAACGTCTAAACTGCGCTGTAAGCCCTCGGTGGTCTTGGCATAGAGGTTTTGACGGCGACGGTAGGCACTACACCGTCGCCGGAGGGCGGCATTGTTGGCCTCATTATGGTTGGCATGCACCTCGGAGGCCGGACTCAGCGCGGTGAAGGGATGATCCACCTTGAGCCAGACGACCCGCCGGTGACCTTGGGAACCCTTAATCTTGATCGCCACTTCCAAGCCTTCACGCCAGACTTTACGGAAGGGATAGGTGGCCGCCAGACCCTGGTTTGACACCCGCTCACTGGCCAACGGCCACAGGGCTTTCCCATAGCGCCGCTCCCCGTCGGTGAACCAGCGGATGGTGCTGGCCTCTTGCGCCCACGCCCACGTGTCCTGGGTTCCCAGGGTGAACAGGGTCTCATCTTTGCGCCCTGCCTGCGCCGTCACCCAGTAGCGACTCTCCCGCTCCAGAAAGGTCAAGGTCCACCCCGAACTCTCAGAGGGGGGGAAGGTTCTCGCCGACGCGAGTATAAAGCTCATCCCCTTCCAAGGTGATCTCACTGCCCTCAGGCGCAGGCGGAGACCAGTGCTCACCCTGACGGGCTAACCGCTCTTCCCACCGCAGAATGGTGGCATGAGACTTATGGTACACTCGACCCGTCGCCCGAACCCCCAGGCCTTCGCTACGGCTATTGAGGGCATATTCAACAACGCTTGACGGCGTTCTCAGACGAGCCATAGGCGTTCCTGTTCGTTCGTTAAAGTTATGAGCGCAACTCCGGCACCGGTAGTACTGCACAATCTGGTTATCATGCAGACGACGAGTCCCATTCTTGACAACGGTTTCGCTCTGGCAGTGGGGGCAACGCATAGGCCAATGACGCTCTACGCCTACATTCTAGCCGTCATCCTTTAACTGACCAGTGCCTTGGAACGACCGTGGCTGTATGTGAGCCTTCACTTTAAGAGGCACCGTGACAAGTATTACCGTCTTCTCCAAGAAGTAAGAACTCAAGGAAATTGGGAAGAGTGGCTTATATTTTTCCTTGAAGGTGTTACAACTATTGCAAATCAAGCTACAGAGAAAATCCGTGCTTTAATGACACTCTTTGAGCGAGATCGAAAAGTAGTAGAGCAGTCGCGGAAAGGATCGATTTACCAATCGGTTGCAGTGCAGTCGAACTTGACAGTCTATGATTACTTGAAGAAAAGGATTGCCATCCGAATTCCCGAAACGGCAGAGGCTTGTGCAACAACTAAACCAACTGTTAAACGTGCAATCGAAGATCTTCAGCAACTTGGCATCGTAACTGAGGTAACAGGTAAGCCTAGGAACAAAGTATATATCTATAAAGAGTATCTCGATATTCTAAATCAAGATGATGGCGCATTTGAAACGCAATAATGATTGAGTGAGTAGGTGAAGTTGATGAATAATCTTTCTGTCTTCTGCCTATGAGCAGTTGCCTAACAACAAGTCGCTGCAGCGGCGGAATAGGGCACTGGACTGCTAAAGTGGGATGCCTTTTGAAACCCCTCCTACGCAAGGACCTTGGGTAACAAGAAATCAAGGATCATACTTTTAGAAACCAGTGCCCACCCGACCGCTGGGAGATTATTCCTTACTCCATGGACAGCCGTGGGTGGTCTCGGCGTGATGATGACCCATTCAGTAGATCCTCAATTGGGTTGTGTGAATGGCTGGGAAAGGGCCTAGCCGAACCGATAGCCAAAGCCGCGTAGGGTGATGATGTATCGGGGATGACTAGGATCGGGTTCGATTTTTTCTCGCAGCCAGCGAATATGCACATCCACAGTTTTGCGGTCGCCCATAAAGTCATCTCCCCACACGCCCTGGATCAGATCTTCCCGCGACCAAACGCGGTTGGGGGTGCTCATAAACAGTTCTAAAATGCGAAATTCCTTAGGCGAGAGAGACACTTCCTGGCCAGCCACAATCACCCGCAATTCCTCTTGGTAGAGCACGATGTCTTTGCAGGTCAAAATGGAATTTCCTGTGGTGAGGGCTGCCCACTGGTAGCGTCGCAGCAGGGCACGACAGCGGGCAATCAGTTCTCGCATTCCGAAGGGTTTGGGCAAATAGTCGTCGGCCCCCACCTCTAGGCCTACTACTCGGTCAATTTCTGAGCTACGGGCACTGAGAATCAAAATAGGAATATCGATGTGATGATGGCGCACCATGCGGCAAATATCTAGGCCGTTTACCCCTGGCAGCATCAGATCAACGATGGCTAAATCCACCCGTAGCGCTTCCTGGCTAGGGGGTGGAAAAATCAACTCCATGGCCCGTTGTCCCGACTCGGCCACGACCACCTGATAGCCCTCGTCGGTGAGGGCCATGGCCACGGTTTCGCGGATTAAATCCTCATCATCAATGACTAGAATTCGCTCCGGTCTTTGGGAGCTACGGGCCGCTTCCACGGCATCTTTTACCACAGCCGACCCATTTCTTTTACACGTCACAACAGTTTCTGATCATGACGGGTAGAGCTTAAGGCCAAGCCGAGGGGAGATTAAGATTACGTAAATATGGCCTGGAAAATGGCCTAGAAGGGGAAGCGAATGGGTGGGAGTGGAATGATGATAGAGGGTAAGCCAAAGGGCAGCGGAATGCTGGGGAAGAGCCGCCGGAAGACGCTTTCAAGGTCGCTAATGCCGGGAAGATCCATGACGAAGCCTTGGATCAGCGGCCCCTCTAGTAGGTTGATAAAGTCCTCGGCGGTAAGGGTGGCAATCACCGCTTCATCGCTTTCGGCATTCACCGTCACCTGTTGGCCTTCGTTGATCACTAGGGCGGTGTCGGGGTTAAATTCCACGGTTTCGGTGGTGTCGGCGGGGGTATCTTCGGCCTGGGGGCTGAGGTCAATCTCAATGCCAAAGGGGCTGCCGGAACCGTCGGAATCGTTGCCGCTGGGGTCATTTGCCCCTGGGGGCGAGTTGTCTGGCCGTCCCGCCGGGGCCGTGGTTTGCTTGGCTCCGGCCCCAAGGTTCACTTGAGCCTTCGTGGGGGGAAACTCTGAGTTAGGGGTATCTCCGTTGTCAGGGTTGGGATTCTCAAGGTCTAGGTCATCCCCTAGGGCTTCGGGATCTGAGGTTTCGTCGCCTACTGGGTCATCCTCTAGCATCCCGCCATCTGGGATCTCGTCATCTGGGATCCCATTCTCCAGGATCCCGTTATCCAGGCTGTCACCTTCCATCCCCTCGTCGTCCAGATCGTCTGGGGGTTCGGGCATGGGGGCATCGGTGCGCTGGCCCACGATCACCTCTCCCTCAAATACCTTGACGATGGTTTCCCCATCTTCGGTCACTTCCATGGTGTAGAGGGTGCCGCGTACTCCGGCGACGGTGGTGGTGGAGCAACCATTGAGGCTGCCATTCACCAGCAGGGTGCCGCGATTGAGTTGGGCGCACTGCCCCACCATCAGGCTAGAGTTGTGGGCTAGGCGCGCCACGGCTCCATTGTTAAATCGTAGGGAGGCGCGGGCGTCTTGGGTGCGCACTCGCTGCTGGCGTTGGGCTACGCTGTTCACCGCCGCCCGCTGGTTTTGGATAAACACCTGATTACTATCCAAAACCTCGGTGACGGTGGCGGAAGAGACCGTTTGTGCCCAAGCCGCCGACCGGGGCAGGGTCATGGTGGCATTACCCAATAGGGCACAGCCCACTACGGCCAGCAGGCGCACGGCGGGGGGCCGCCCAGCAGGGGAAACAGGGTTAACGACTGGCCCTAGGCCAGCCCAGTGACGATGGGGAACTCGCATAGGTGCGACCACGGAAGGACTATGGCTATGTATTCACCGTATCCTCCGTAATTTCCGGCCAGGTGACAAATCTTTAAGCCGCCTGAGGCCGCTACGGTCGGGGTGCTCAATGGTCGGCTGTACGGGGATTAGGCCGGGAATTGGTGCCCTTTGGCCCCAGGGGAACGTTATCCTAATCAATACCGTTTTGACGCAACCTTTGCTGTGACTGCTGCGGCACCCACCACGCTGATTAACGACTCCGACCGTTTGGAGGCTCGTTTGAAGGAGATCCCCAAGGAACCGGGGGTCTATTTCATGAAGGACAGCCGCGACCAAATTTTGTACATCGGCAAGTCCAAATGCCTACGCAACCGGGTGCGGTCGTACTTTCGCGATATCCAGGGCCACGCCCCCCGCATTGCCACCATGGTGATGCAGATCGTCGAGATTGAAATCATCGTCACCGATACCGAATCCGAGGCCCTAGCCCTAGAGGCCAACCTGATCAAGCATCACCAGCCCCACTTCAATGTGCTGCTGAAGGACGACAAAAAGTATCCCTACCTCTGTGTCACTTGGTCAGAGGAATATCCCCGCATTTTCATTACCCGCAAGCGCCGCAAGCACAGCAAAGATCGGTACTACGGCCCCTACGTGGATGTGGGCCTCCTGCGCAGCACCCTGAGCCTAGTGAAGCGGATTTTCCCATTGCGCCAGCGCCCCCAGCCCGTCCACAAAAACCGTCCCTGTTTGAACTACGACATAGGCCGCTGTCCTGGGGTCTGCCAACGGCTGATTTCCCCGGAGGACTACCGCAAAATCCTGCAACGGGTGGTGATGGTGTTTCAAGGCCGCACCACGGAACTGGTGGATATTTTGACCGGGCACATGGAGAAAGCCGCCGAGGATCTAAAGTTTGAGCAGGCTGCCCACCTGCGGGATCAAATTCGCGGCTTAGAACGGCTCTGTGCTGACCAAAAAGTCGCCCTGCCCGACGACACCGTTTCGCGGGATGCCATTGCCCTGGCGGCGGACGACAAACACGCCTGTGTGCAAATCTTTCAGGTGCGGGCGGGGCGGCTGGTGGGGCGGCTGGGCTTTGTGGCCGATGCCGAGGCCGGATCTCCGGGCACCATTCTGCAACGGGTGCTAGAAAACCACTATCAAACCGTGGATTCCGTGGAAATTCCCTCGGTGATTTTGGCCCAGCACGCCCTACCGGAAGCGGAAATTTTGGCGGACTACCTCACCCAGCGACGGGGCCGCAAAGTCACCATCGAAGTACCCCAGCGCCAGGTGAAGGCCGACCTGATCGACATGGTGGAGCGCAACGCCCAGTACGAGCTGGCCCGCACCCAAGCCGTCGCCGACCGCACCCTGCAATCCCTCCAGGATCTCGCCGTGGTGTTGGATCTCCCCGACCTGCCCAAGCGCATCGAAGGCTACGACATTTCCCACATCCAGGGTTCCGATGCCGTGGCATCCCAAGTGGTCTTTGTTGATGGCCTGCCCGCCAAGCAGCACTACCGCCACTACAAAATCAAAAATCCTGAGGTGCGCCCCGGCCACTCCGACGACTTCGCCAGCATGGCCGAGGTGATCCGCCGCCGTTTCCGCCGCTATGCCGCCGACCCGAATTTGCCCCGGTTAGGCAATCCCGACTGGCCGGATTTGGTGATGATTGATGGCGGCAAAGGCCAACTCTCCGCCGTGGTAGACGTTCTCAAAGACCTTAACCTGCTGCAAGATTTAAACGTGGTCAGTCTTGCCAAAAAGCGGGAGGAAATTTTCTTGCCAGGAGAATCCGAACCCCTCACCACCGAAGCTGATCAGCCCGGAGTCCAACTCCTGCGCCGCCTGCGGGACGAGGCCCACCGCTTCGCCATTAGTTTCCATCGCCAAAAACGCACGGAACGAATGCGTCGCTCCCGTCTGTCGGACATCCCTGGCCTGGGTCACCACCGCCAACGGGAACTGCTCGCCGCCTTCCGCTCCATCGACTACATCCGAGAAGCTAGCCCCGAACAGTTGGCCACCGTTCCCGGCATTGGCCCCCAACTGGCCCAAACCATCTATGACTACTTCCATCCCCAACCCGCCACCAGTGAGGAGATAGAAGCCGCCGCCGCTTTAGATTCGACGATAAACGACCCTGATCCCGCCACCCTACCCCAGACCGGATGAGGACGATCAGGCGGCAACCCCGTGGGCAGGGCGAGGAGACCTCGCCCCTACCGTTGCGATGGTTTGGGGTACGGTATTTGGATTTGGGGCTTACTCAGCGGGCAAAAAAGGAAATGGCTCCGCTGGCACAAAGCGGTCAGAGGTATCGCCGCTGAAGAGGTTTTGCTGACGGGGGCCAAGATCCAGCTTGCGAACTCCGGCCTCGGTGGAGAAGTCGATGTTCTTGAGATCCACCCAGAACAGGTTGGGCGACA
Source organism: Spirulina sp. (assembly GCA_044070495.1). Lineage (GTDB taxonomy): Bacteria > Cyanobacteriota > Cyanobacteriia > Phormidesmidales > Phormidesmidaceae > Nodosilinea. The sequence continues at coordinate 11,210 of JBIPSI010000008.1, forward strand.
CCACCGACTCGAAGTAGTAGATCATGTCCTTGTGATCGGCCACCACCCGCCAGCGGGTCGTAGACAGGTTAGGGCGATCTTCAATGCTGACGCCGTAGGGGGCAGAGACATTGCGCATGACGCTGAACACCGCCGCTGCCGCCATCCGCTGATCATCCACCTGATCCACGGCGTTAATTAAAAAGCTGGCCCTGGCAAAACGATCCTCCGCCCGACTGGTGCCCGGTAGGAACGATAGCCCATCCACCCGACTCCAATACTGGGTGATGGCAAGCTGATCTTCAAACCGGGGTTCGTTGGTCATCACCTGGTACTGGCGACCGTGGTGGATCACCAGATCGCCGTCCACCCACTCAAAAATGGCGCTGTCCCCCGACGCATCGGAAAGCGATAGGTGAATGGTGGCCAGGCGTCCGGGCTGGTCGGGCACATCGGCAGAGACCACATGGAAGGGATTGGCTTCGGCGTGGGCCACGGCCTCGGCTACGGTGCCAAAGTTATCCAGCACGTATTGGGGCCAGATGGCGAGGGACATTTGCGGGGTGCGTCCATCGTCGGTGGGATAGACCGCATCGGCCATCCACAGCCCGTTTACCATCAGTCCGGCTTCGTTCAGGCCATCCACAGTGGCCACTTCATAGCCCGTCACCACCACGCTGCCGTATTTGGATGTCCAGCTCATCGACCGTGGCCCCGCCACCCCATTGCGCTCAACACCACGGGGCAGAATCCACAGATTGCCGTCCCACTCTAGTTTCCAGTCCATGCTGCGGCCCGTCAGCACCCGATCATTCGGCCCCTGATATACCGCACGGGTGCAGGCCTGCGCAGGAGCACTGGCCCACAGCAGCGCCGCCAGCGTCGTCACCACGGTCAAAATTGTTGTCGTTAACGGTAGCACAGAAAATCTCCTCAATTCTTGAGTTAGCAAGGCATCGTCAGCCCTAGGGCCAGCGAATGACCTACAGCGAAACGCCAACCCTCCCAGAATACAGACTTGCTAGCCCGCCTTCGCCGACCCTAAGCCCCAGGGGGAAGAGGGATAGACGGTGAAGCGACGTTTGGCCCTGGCTAGGACTACACCGCAAACCATCGAAATTTCCCAGGTGGGAATAGATAAGGTGGTCAGCGCTGGGGTTCCGGGTTCTATCTTTACCTTAACGGCTGGCCATAACCTTAACGTTTTGCAATCCTCGACGGACTGTCTTTTGATTCCGAAACCCCAGACATAGACAATACGGGGCGAGTGAGATGAGATACGAGTAATAGATTCCTATGCGAAACCTTGTTTTGTTAGTGGTGTCGGTGGCCACGGCCCTCACCCTGTGGATGGCTCCGGCGGCCCAGGCGGCAGACTTGGCCCATGGTGGGCAAGTATTTGGTAACAATTGCGCGGCTTGCCACATCGGCGGCGGCAATGTGGTGAATGGAGCCAAAACCCTCAAACAGGCTGACCTCCAGCAGTACGGGATGGACTCCATCGAAGCGATTACCACCCAGGTAACCAACGGCAAAAGCGCCATGCCCGCCTTCAAGGGTCGTCTAACCGATGAGGACATTGCTGATGTAGCCGCCTACGTGTTGAGTCAGGCGGAAAAGGGTTGGTAAGCCTGCGTTGATCTCCAGTTCAACCGCCCCAAGTCTGCAAAGAGTTGGGGTTTTTTGCGCGGTTTTCCTGCCCCTGCGGATCTCCCCCGACACCCCCATTCGCTGATTGCAATTCCTTTGGACGGCCACGCCGATGGTTTGCCCCTGGCGGCTGAAACCCGTCCCCTGTGCAGTTTAACGTTACGGTAGATATCCCCCATGAACCACGGATTTCGTCTTTTTCCTGTCCACGCCGCCCTTGCCCTCCTAGCGGCCAGTGCCGTCCTCGGCGGTTCCCTCACCCAACGCGCCACCGCCTCTCCGGGCGATCATCCCCCCCATTCCAGCCCCGCCCCATCCCATGGCCATCCTGCAACCCCAGATCAGCCCTCGGATCATTCCGCAGACTCAACCGATCACCCATCCACCCCGTCCGGCCACCACCACCACGACACCCTGGAAATTCCAGCGGGGCAACCCGTTCCCACCGTACAGGTGGTGGTGCATCCCGATGCCATGCAGGGCTGGAACCTAGAGATTCAGACCACCCACTTTCGCTTTGCCCCAGAGCACATTAACCAAGCCCATCAACCCGGCCTTGGCCACGGGCATCTCTATATCAATGGCGAAAAGCAAGGGCGCATCTATGGCCCTTGGCTGCACCTCACCCAGCTTCCCCCAGGGGCAAACGAGATCACCGTCAGCCTCAACGCCAACGGCCACGAAGCCCTTACCTACAACGGCCAACCTATTGCCGCCACCGTCATCATTGAGGTGCCGGAGTAGGTTAGAGCCTAGGATCCTACGCCAACTTCAGCGGGGGGTTTATGGCCCTGTTCAAAGGCAAAGCGCACCAGTTGGGAGCGATTGTCTAGGTTGAGCTTGGTCAAGATGTTGCTGAGGTGAGTTTGCACCGTGCGGGGGCTGAGGCAGAGATGTTCGCCAATTTGCTTGTTGGTAAAGCCCTGCACCACTTCCCAAAACACCTTGGTTTCGGCGGGGGTGAGGGGCAGCGGGGGAGCCTCGGCGGGGGCAGCACTGGGCGGCAGGGCGGGCTGAGTGAAGAGTCCCCGCAGCCGCTCAGAACGGACAATGGCCCCCTGCACCTTGGCGATCAGTTCCTTGACGTGGAAGGGTTTGGGAAGGTAATCATCGGCCCCCATCAAATGCCCCTGCACCCGGTCGTTCACTTCCCCCAGGCTAGACAGGAAAATAAAGGGAACCGTCTGCCCCGCTGGAGTGGCCCGCAACCGCTGACAAAACTCCAGCCCGTCCATCCCCGGCATCATAATGTCCGACACCACCACATCCACCGCTTCGGTGGCCAACAGGTCTAGGGCAACCTGGGCCGAACTAGCCTGAAGCACCTGGTAATCTTGGGCCTGGAGTCGGCGGGCAAGGGCGACTTGTAAAATCGGGTCATCATCCACAAAGAGAATGGTTTTCACGGAGAAGCACCTGTAAAGCTAGGTGAGGGTAGGACGCACGGCGATACCCCCGTACGAAAGGTTTAGCGTAGACCTTGGGGCGCACAGCGGCGAAACCCTAGAGGGGCTGGGCATGGGCCGCCGTTAGAATCTAGATTGCCCAAATCTGCCGCAACAACTCACGTTTACCCTGTACCCAATCGCCCCCAAACCGCAGGGCAGACCATGCCCCATCCCACCTAACCCCCAATAACCAATAACCAATAACCAGCAACCAACCCCCACAGTCTAAAAAATGTCTTAAGCCCCACCAAATCGTTCCCAAACCATCCGTTTTAGGGCAGAAAGCAGATTAGACTGTGGTTTGTCTTGTCGTATTCTGGGCAAATTGCGATGTACGAACGGCTTACCCCCCCCACCGTGGGCGAACGCATCACCTTCAAAGACGGCGAACCCGTGGTGCCAGACAACCCGATCATTCCCTACATTCGCGGCGACGGCACGGGGGTAGACATTTGGCCAGCCGCCCAGCGGGTGTTTGATGCGGCGGTGGCGGCAGCCTACGGCGGTCAACGCAAGATCGAGTGGTTTAAGGTCTACGCGGGCGACGAAGCCTGTGAACAGTACGGCACCTACCAGTATCTCCCGGAAGACACCCTGACGGCGATTCAGGAATACGGCGTCGCCATCAAAGGGCCGTTGACCACCCCCATCGGCGGCGGCATTCGGTCTTTGAACGTAGCGCTACGGCAGATCAACGACCTCTACGCCTGTGTGCGCCCCTGCAAATACTACGCAGGCACTCCTTCCCCCCACCGCAGTCCCGAAAAGCTGGATGTGATCATCTACCGGGAGAACACCGAGGACATCTACCTGGGCATCGAATGGAAACAGGGCGACCCCACCTGTGATCGGCTGATCAAAATCCTCAACGAAGACCTCATCCCCGGCACGCCAGAGCACGGCAAAAAGCAGATTCCCCTGGATTCCGGCATTGGCATTAAACCGATCAGCAAAATGGGCAGCCAGCGCCTCGTCCGTCGCGCCATGAAACACGCCCTGCGCCTGCCCAAGGACAAGCAGCAGGTCACCCTGGTGCACAAGGGCAACATTATGAAATACACCGAAGGGGCCTTCCGCGACTGGGGTTACGAACTGGCCACCACCGAATTTCGGGCCGAATGCGTCACCGAGCGGGAATCCTGGGTGCTGGGCAACAAGGAAGCTAACCCCGACCTCTCCATCGAAGACAACGCCCGCCAGATCGAACCGGGCTACGATGCGCTGACCCCCGAAAAGAAAGCCGCCATCTGCGCCGAAGTGGAAGGCATCCTCGCCGCCATTTGGGACAGCCACGGCAATGGCCAATGGAAGGACAAGGTGATGGTCAACGACCGCATCGCCGACAGCATCTTCCAGCAAATCCAAACCCGCCCGGATGAATACTCCATCCTCGCCACCATGAACCTGAATGGGGATTATTTGTCGGATGCGGCGGCGGCCATCGTCGGCGGTTTGGGCATGGGGCCAGGGGCCAACATCGGCGACACCTGCGCCATCTTTGAAGCCACCCACGGCACCGCCCCCAAACACGCCGGACTCGACCGCATCAACCCCGGTTCCGTCATCCTCTCTGGGGTAATGATGCTGGAATACATGGGCTGGCAAGAGGCCGCCGACCTGATTAAAAAAGGAATGGGGGCGGCAATTGCATCCCGCGAAGTCACCTACGACCTCGCTCGTATGATGGAACCCCCGGTGAACCCACCTCTAAAATGTTCCGAGTTTGCCGAAGCTATCATCAACCACTTTGATGATTAGGCGATAACGAGCTAACGACGGTTTGAGCAAACCCCCGTGATCTGTAGAAATTTGACGCTATAGATCATGGGGTTTAGCCACGGTAGAGAATGGGCTATCTCCCAAGTACAACCTATTGAGGTTATCTGGTAGTCAGGCAGGTTGGGCTAACTAGAGCAGCTTAAATTTAATGGTGGGCATTGCCTACTCTACTTACTTGCTCCAACGGGGTAAGCCTAAGGATGTCGCCTTAATTGCCTCCATGCGCAAGCCACTCACCATCCCCAATGCCATGGTGACTCATGGCGCCCTCTGGCAATCTCCAGCTTGCTCATTGCCGCTAGTCGCCACCCCTGTAGTAGCCACTACATAGCAGGATAAGCTTAACAAACAAGATAATCGCTACAGGCTTCAGGATACTTGATTAACGAGTGAACGGTGCGTTTGGCATAGCTTCGTACCTCCACACACCCTACAGACCAAAATCATCTATTCCATATTTTGGAAGTTCAGCTTCAGGAACATAAAGCAACTCCCAAAATACAAGCACATTAAATGGATGCCCCATGTCAGAATATTTGATTACAAGTGGTGCCCCACCATCTATAAGCCCTTTCCCAGTTTCTATAAATTCATCAAGTTTTTCAGTAAGCCTTTCTTGGCATTCAGGGATAAAATCCTGAACGTAGATATTCTCTCCAGTGCCTAGATTCGTATTGATTCCTCCATCTATGAAGCTATATATAACTTTGTAGCGGCAATCTAAATCTAATACCTGAATAAGCTTCTCGTCAGTATCTTTGAAGGTGCCATAGAAATGCTTGCCGCTCACTATGTCCTTGGCTGATACAACATTCTTGGATGATCCGTGCTTTCCAGGCTTGCTCACACTGATGTCTGTAATCTTATAAAACGATAGACTTCCTTGAGGTATAAAAATAGAGCCAACCTTCAAGTCTCTTCCGTTCACTAACTCTGTTTTGATTGCCATGCATTTTGACCTAAATTTAACCAATCATATGTTGAAAGATTCCTGAAAAATGCATCGGCTTACATCAATTAACATAAATTCATCAGACTAGTCGAGTAAATAAGTAATCACCCCAATGTAACCCGCTGAACTTAGTTGCTTGCAAGAAGAATTGGACTAGCTAGAGTAGCTTAAATTCAATGGTGGGCACTGCCCACCCTACTACCTGTGGGAGATTCGCACAGGTCAGTCTGTCCCTCGTTTGGTCTCAGCGTTTATCAAATCAAAGCTATGAGTTCTATCGCAAATTTGGATACGGTTGCCAACCTAAAACCGATTGCCCGTGATCGCCTGACGCTGATTGAACCTGAGTTTGAGTCCATTCCGCAGCTTCCCACAGGGCAAGTCGGTACTGTACTGGAGATCTACGAGGGAGAGGATCTTGGCTACTTGGTTGAGTTCGCGGATTTGGAAGGTCGCGAATATGCCATGGCGGTGCTGATGCCGGACGAAATTCTGCCACTGCATTATGATCTGCCGCTGGCTAGTTGATGCTAAGAAATGTCTAGGGAAGAAAACCCTCACCTTATCTAACAACCATAACCACGGTAGGGTGGGCACTGCCCACCACAGGAAGAATGCACAACCACCCCCATGCAACCGGCTGAACTGGCCTGGTTTTAGGAAAGATTGAGCCGACTAGGGCAGCTTAAATTTGATGGTGGGCAGTGCCCACCCTACTAACATACAAAAACCCCGCCGTTTGGCGAGGTTTCAGTCAATCGGAGCGGCGGGATTTGAACCCACGACCCCTACTACCCCAAAGTAGTGCGCTACCAAGCTGCGCTACGCCCCGATATTGCACAGGTTAATTGTGCTCAACTAGAATAACACAGGTCTGGGTCTCATGTCCTGAAAATTAAAAAGTGGCTTTTGCCTGCGGGGTAAAGGGTTGGCTAGGGGGGATTGATGAGGGCCTGTTCCGCTTGCCATACGGATTCTAGGGTAAAGGGTAGGGCAGCGGTTTCCACGGAAATAGAGTGGATCCCCCAGGCAACGAGATTGGCAATCAGTTCGGGGTGACGGACGGGGGCTTGCCCACAGATAGAGCAGGTGAGGCCGCAGCGGTGGGCCTCCTGGATCAGGTGGGCCATGGCCATTTGGATGACGGGATGGCGCTCATCGTAGGCCGAGGCCAGGATGGGTTGATCGCGATCCACCGCCAGCAGCAGTTGGGTGAGGTCGTTGGAACCGATGGCGATGCCCTGTACGCCAGCCTGGGCATAGGCGGGCAGCAAAAACAGAACCGAGGGCACCTCTGCCATAATCCACAGGGCAAATTGGTCGCAATCCTTCAGTCCGGCCTGCTGGATGTATTGCTGACAGACCAGAACTTCCTCCACCGTTCGCACGAAGGGTAAAATAAGCTCCAAATTGGTATAACCCGCCCGTTGCAGGGTGGCGAGGGCGGCCAGTTCTGTCTCAAACAGGCGGGCATCGGCGTCGTAGCTGAGGGTGCCTCGCAGGCCCAGCATGGGGTTGGGTTCTAGGGGCGGGCTGCCCTCCAGGGCTTGCCATTCGTGGGAACGCAGATCGAGACTGCGGTAGCGCAGGGGTTTGGGGCCAAGGCGCTGAAGGATAGGCTCTAGCTGTTGCACAATCCGGCTTTGCAACTCCGCCCCTCGCCCTTGGTTAACCCAATGCCAGGGGTGGTGACCTTCCAAAATGTCTAGCAGCAGCCACTCTGACCGCAGCAGACCGACCCCGGCAATGTGATCCACGGGCAGGGTAGCCAGCCGTCGGATTTGGCTGAGGTTCGCCATCACCTTAGTGCGTAGGTTGGTATAGGACTCTGGGGGCTTGCCCGCTAGGTGGGGCGCGGCAGGGCGCATGGGGGCGGGTATGGGTGGTATTTGGGCGGCATCTAACCCGTAGACTACGCCTCGGTCGCCATCTAGCCAGAGGGGCGTGGCGTTTTCTAGAATTGCCGTGGCCTGGGGTGCCCCCACAATGGCGGGTACCCCAATTTCCCGTGCCAAAATGGCCGCATGGCAAGTCGCTCCGCCCTGCTCGGTTACAATGCCCACCACGGCCCCAAGCTGAAGGAAGACATCGGGTTGGAGGTCGGGGAGCACCACAATGGCGTTGGGGGGAAGGGGGTGCGGTAACTGCTGGGGTTGGGTGGCCACCACGGCGATACCCTGCACCTGTCCGGCGGAGGCTCCAATGCCCTTCACCACCGTACTCACCGAGGGCAGATGGAGACGGTTTGGGGCGCGGTCTTGGCGGATGGCAGGGGCTGTCGTTGCCGGTGTAGAGGGGGGATCGGGGGGGCGAAAGTAGGGAATAACCTGGGTGATCAAAAACTGTTCGCCCTGATCCGTGGGGCAGAGAATCCACTCTAGGCCAAGGTCAAAGGCCGGGATGTGGTCGGCAATCCAGGGGTCGGCGATGAGCAGTTGGTAGCTGCGCTGGGCCAGGTCAATTAACTGATGGATCTGATCGTTGGTCAGGGGGGAAGAGAGGGTTGGATCGTCCCTTTGGGTGATTCGCAGCGGTCGTGGAGGTGTGGTTGCAACCTTAGGCTGTCGTGCTTCGAGTGGCAATGCACGGTTCTGAAGCGGATCGTCCCCTAGCCCCAGGCCAACCTGGTACACCTGCTCCTGGAATCCCGGCTGCCAACGTAGGGTATCCGGTTGTGCCAAGTCCATCTGGCCTTGGGCCGGAATCGCCTCTCCCCGCACTAGGGGGAGACCGATGCCCTGCACGCAGGCCCAGGTAGCCCGCTGCGCCTCTAGCCGTAACGTTCCCGTCACCAGGGTGGGATGGAGGGTCATCAGCAACGTCGCTAGGGGCAATTGACTGAGGGGACGCCGCTGTTTTCGCCACACCACTAAGTTGCGAACCGATAGGGCCTCGGCCCAAAACTGCTGAATGGCCTTGGGTAACGACACCAGGGCCGGACTGCCCACCTGCGCAGGCCAAAGCCCTAACCCCAGATCAGACCGGTGCAATTGCTGGGTTGGGGACACCCCTAGGGAGGCCCGCAGGATCCAGGCGGGGTGGGGCCAGTCTAGCAGGGGAGTGAGCAATGCTGGGGGCAGATCGGCGGCCATAAAGGCCCGCTGCGCCCGCTGACTGATCATTTGTAGATCCTGTAAGCTGGCCATTTCAAGCCGATCAGGTTGGTCTAGCCAACCCCGGACATCGGGGGTATTCAGAGTGCTCAGGGCAGATTGCCAAATCTGCGCCGGAATCACCTGCCCCGCCACCACGGGGAGACGATGTTTCGCCAACAGCCCTAGGGCGTAGACCTTGTAGCCCATCTGGGGGAGGTCACTGGCGCATACCTGATCTAAATCTTGCAGCCAGGTCATGACAGAAGCGGAGGCAAAGCCGAAAATAGGAAGGTCAATTGTCCGCTTATTATGATTGGCCTAGGAATTAACCTGAGGGATGATGCCGCTAGGCACTGGCCAAGCACACAAGCCGTCAGGGGCAAGACCACGATTCCCTATTGTCTCCTAGATCGCGAAGGCCCGATCTGCTACCACCCCTTCACAGATCTAAACCCATCCTAGGAGATCATCAAATTACAGAGTTGTTATACCTCTACTGTAAATCGAATTCGTGAGATCTGAGTAGGGTGGATTTGAGTCGGGTCGCTCGGTCAATCTTGGCCTAGCCCTGTCCTAGTCCGAATGGGTGTCGCATAGATACATAGATTTACGCTCACGCCCTCGCCGACCTTTCCCCACAATGGGAGGGGGGATTGGGGCAACCAAGCCTGATTCCTAAGCGATCAAGTAACCACACAGGGAGCATAGGGCGATGGGCATCGGTTTGCATCAATCACGGGGCTGGCGGCGCAGGGCTGAGTCCCTGTTAGGGTTATTTTTGACGGGGGACTGTCCCTTGTGTGAACGATCCACCGCCCAGGCCATCTGCCCCGCCTGCGAACGTCAGGTACGCCAAAGCCAGCTTACCGATCCCCTCGACCCCAGCCGCCCAGGGCTGCCGGTGCTGAGCTGGGGCCACTACGACGACAGCCTCCGCCAAGCGATTCGCCACCTCAAATACAGCGGCCACCCCGAACTGGCGATCTGGCTAGGCCTAGAACTGGGGCAAACCTGGCAGCATCACCAGCGCACGAAATCGGCCAAAGCCCCACGTCCCTTTGTTTTCGTACCGATTCCCCTCCATGCCAGCAAGCTCAAACAGCGCGGCTTTAACCAAGCCGAACGCTTAGCCCAGGGAATGGGCCGGGCGGTACAGGTTCCCGTGGTGGGGGCAGGTTTGGTGCGGGTGCAGGCCACCCAAGCCCAACACAGCCTGAGCCGAGCCGAGCGGCAGGCTAACCTTGCCCAGGCCTTTCAGGCCAATCCCAGCCATCTTCCATCCCTGCGCCAGAAAACCGTTTGGCTCGTAGACGACATTTTCACCACCGGAGCCACCGCCCACGCCGCCGCCATCACCCTCCGGCAAAGCGGCATTTCCGTCGCAGGCATCTGCACCGTAGCCCGTGCGGAGAGGCTAGATTATCCCTAGAGCGTGCGGGTTTCGAGGGGCAGAAAAACCGTGAGCACTTCTCCGGCTTGGGGGCGTTGGCGCACGATCAGTTTGCCACCGAGGGACTGGAACAGATTTTTGGTGGCATGGAGGTTGAGGCTGAGGCCGCCGGTTTCGGGCTGGAAAATCAGCAGTTGCCCCAGGGCTTTGAAGGGGGAAGACAGCAGCGTATCGGCATCTGGCCCCTCGGCGTCGGGGTCGGCTTCAGGGGGCTGCGACTGAAACTGAAGCTTGAGTTGATGGCCCGCCAGGGTAACGGCCAGTTCGATGTGGCTGTAGGGGGGCAGACTGTGGGTAAAGCGGTCGATCAGGCCCGTCAGCACTTGGTTCAGCATGGTGGGGTCGCTGTTGACCAGGGGCAGTTGGGGGGGCAGGGTCACCGTTAGGGTATGGTTGCGGCGGCTGGCCTGCTGCTGCCAGAGGGGAATTGCCTCCTGGAAAAGTTGGTCGAGGGGAAAGGCGGACAGGGGCGACTTGGGCTGTTGGTGGGCCTCGGTTTCCAGTTCCACGGCTCGAAAAATCAGGTTGAAGCGATCAATCTGCTGGGTACATTCCCGGTCGATGGATCGCAGCCGCTTGGCCACCTCATCGGTGACATCCTTGCGCTTCAGGAGGGATCGGGTGAGGGTGCGAATGGTGGTAAGGGGGGTGCGAATTTCGTGGGCCATGGCCTGGAGCAGTTCCGTATCGCTGCCCATTTCTGGCGCTGGATCGGATGGGGGGGAAGGTTCGGTGGGGGGGGCTGGCCCTAGCAGGGTAGCGGGCAGGGTAGCCACGGCCCCCTCTCGGTGCAGGAACCCGTTGCGGGGCGTGGTTTCGATGGCGGCAAAGGCGACCGGATTGGGGGGCTTGGACTGAACGCGCAGCCGTTGCAACAATAGGTGGCTGTACTGGGTAACCAGGCGATAGTCGGGGGCAACCGGGGGGAATTGCGCCACCAGGGAATCCATCGTGGCCAGCAGGGCAGGACGTACCTGGGCAATGCGCTGTCGCAACTGCTGCCAGGTTTCATCGGCTAGGGCAGGGTCAAAGGAAAAACGAAAACAGGGCTGGCCGCCTACGCCATCCCCCAACACCAGCACCAGGCTAAAGTCGGCGGTGAGCAGCAAACAAAAGCGCTCCTGGGCCAGGGGATCTTCAGGGGCCAGGGGCACCATGGGCAGTGGACTGGTCATCCCCTCTACCCGGCTCCGCCGCTGTCCGGGCAATTGGGGACGGGCCACGGCCAAAATGCGCTCTAGGGGTTCCGGCACCATCAGCCAATGGTGCAACCGCTGCCCCCCCAGGCCATCCGGCAGTACCGGAAACGGGCCGGAAACCACCACCCCTAACGACGGATCCTCTGCCCCAGCCTTGAGAGGCGTGATGGGCGCGGGATAGGGCACCAACAGTTGAGCCAGCGCCGCAATGCCCCCCAACCATTCCTGCTCCGCCTGGAGCCGAGCCTGGGCCTGGGCCTCTAGAGAAACGACGGCTCCCATCCGCTGATCGGGTTTAGCCCTTGCGCCATCCGCCCCGGCCACCACGGGAGATGGCCATTGACTAACAAGTTGGCTGAGGGAAACGAGGGGAGGGTGTACCAAAATAAAGACCTGACTCGCAACGGGGACACGGGGCTACCTTGCCCCAGCCATCCTTAATCCGAAGGGGCTATTGCGAGATTACGGCCTTCACCTACATTTGGCTATGGGTAGAACCGAACCCATAGGCCGAACCCCTTAGCCGAACCAGTCTGAAACTAAGGCAGGCTCCTGGGTACGGCGATAGTTTGGGCTGATCCTTGCCGCCAATTCATCCTCCCCGGAGGACGGAATTGGGGATGCCCCATCCTCGATCAGCGTCTGTAGGCCCTGCTGAATGAGGCGATCAATCTGTCGATGTTGATCGTAGGAATAACACTGGGACGGGGTGCCCATGCGCCGAATTGAATGTTGGTCGAGGGTGACATACATGACGGGCAGACGTCGCAGGACGTAGGATGTCAGGCGCTGCCGGAGATCCATTCCATTCGCCACCTGCCAACGGTTCTCAGGGGCGGCATTCTTTAAGACCGATTCAATTTTGGCCACGACAATGGGCAAGGTCAAATTGACAATGACTTGGGACATAGCGATAACTCCGTGAAGCGTCTAAACTACGACAGACGGATAAGGATAAGCCTAGGCAAAAGCGATGAATCGACCATGGACGATTGATAAAGTCGCCATGATTAACGGCGTGGATATCCGGCAAGAGTGCATTAATCCAAGTCGCTAATCATGGATCAATGGGTCTATAAGAATGAAAAACAGAGCAGGGATCAAGGCATTCAACGGAATAGCAGGGTTATCTCTATAATGCGGACACCGAGGAGGAATCTATCTATGTTTTAAAGAAACAATATTTTCTCTCCCAGAAAACAGAGCACCTGATCAAAAACGATGTATTTCTCAATGCTTTTTAATCGACCCTACAGAGTCTGCTCCGACATCAAGTTACATGGCTTAACCTGCTATGGATAAAGTCATTATCGGCATCTGTGGCGGCTTCCATGCTCCCCAAGCCACCGAGGGCATTTTCGACCTCTGGGCTAAGGATCCCATGCTTAGGGCTATCCCTGCCATGGTGCTAGGAAGGGATGGGGGTTGGGCTCCGCTGTCGGCCCATGCCCTGCGCCGGTCCTTGGATCAAGCGATTCATCCAGCCATGAATCTAGCCCCTCCATCGACCTACTCCCCCCCGCGCCGTTCCCCCTCGACCGATGCCGCCCGAACGTCACGGAACAATGCCCTGGGCCAGGGGGGGAGAGATCCACGGACGTCCACCCCAACCGCCGGAGAAGGTCAGGTAGACCTAATTCTGTGGGCCTTTAGTGCGGGTTGCGTGGGGGCGGTGGCCCTAGCCCATCACTGGCACCGTTATCGCGGCAACGTGCGGGCGCTGTTTTTGGTGGATGGCTGGGGCGTTCCGTGGCACGGGGTGGCCCCACTGCACCGGATTAGCCACGATGGGTTCACCCACCACAGCAGTCGTTGGCTGGGAGCGGGACGGGCGGATTTTGTGGCCCAGCCAGCGGTCCCTCACCTTCAGCTTTGGCGCAGCCCACAGACGGTGATGGGACTGGGGCAACGGCCCCCCCTTGCCGCCACCGTGGCCTCTAGCCAGCCCTGGAGCGCGGCGGATTTTCTCATTCAGTGGACGCAGTTCTATGCACTGCCACCCTTGGCCCCGGCCAGAACGCTTGACTAGCCCCCGGCATCCCCCTGAACAAGGAGCCTTTGAGGTAAATTTTCCATGGCTAAGGGGCCGGGAGGAGGCCGGACGTTTTTTGAGGGGATGAACACTATATGTAGATCCGTAACCCCTTTCCGAGCGTATATCTAGTACTCTAGAGATCCAGAAATTTCCTCCGTTCGGCCCGTCACGTTAGGTTGTTTGCCCTTAACCCTTGAAACGACAAGCGTTAGGCCGAATGCCCTTGGTGATTTGGCCGTCTTGAGGGAATCGCACCGTCACGAGGTACGCCGTGGATCAGGCCCTAAATCGGCTGTGGGAACAAGTGCTAGAGCAGCTTCAGCAGCAGCTTAGCCCCCCCACCTACGAAACCTGGATTAAGCCCACCCAGGCGCAGATGCTGGGTGAGAGTACCTTGGTGATCTCAACGCCCAACCCCTTTGCCCGTAACTGGGTACAAAAGCATTACTTACCCAGCATTGCCCAGGTCGTAGAGCAAGTGGTGGGGCGTTCCTTAGAGATTCAGGTGGTGGTGGCCCAGGAGGGAGAGACCGTGCTGGAGGTAGCCCCTGCCTCGGCAGGCAACGCGGCTGGCCAATCAGGTGGGGCATCCCCCTGGCTGACGCCTACAGTCCCTCCGCGCCCCCCCGCTCCAGAATCATCGAACCCCAACCGAGCTGCCTACAACGATCTCAACCCCAAGGCGGTGTTTGATCGCTTCGTGGTGGGGGCCAACAACCGCATGGCCCATGCCGCCGCCCTCGCTGTGGCGGAAGCGCCCGGACGGGAATTTAACCCGCTGTTTCTCTGTGGTCGGGTGGGGCTAGGCAAAACCCACCTGATGCAGGCCATTGGCCACTACCGCCAAGACATTGACCCCCGCGCCAAGGTGGCCTACGTCTCCACCGAACAGTTCACGAACGACCTGATTGCCGCCATCCGCAAAGACAGTATGCAGCACTTCCGCTCCCACTACCGGGATGTGGATATTCTGCTGGTAGACGATATTCAGTTCATTGAGGGCAAGGAATACACCCAGGAGGAGTTTTTCCACACCTTCAACACCCTCCATGAAGCAGGCAAGCAAATTGTGCTGGCGGCGGATCGGCCCCCCCACCAAATTGTGCGGCTGCAAGAACGGTTGATTTCCCGCTTTTCCATGGGGTTAATTGCCGATATCCAGCCCCCCGACTTTGAAACGCGGGTGGCGATTTTGCAGAAAAAAGCCGAGTACGAACAGGTGAATCTGCCCCGCGAGGCCATCGAATACATCGCCTCCAGCTACACCTCCAACATTCGCGAACTGGAGGGGGCGCTGATTCGGGCCATTGCCTACACCTCCATCTCCGGCCTACCGATGACCGTGGAACACCTCACCGCCGTCCTCAACCCACCCACGGAGCAAATGGAAGCCTCGCCCCAGGTGGTGATGTCCACCGTAGCAGAACACTTTAATGTGTCCATCGAAGACCTCAAGGGTTCTTCGCGGCGGCGGGAAATTAGCCAAGCCCGCCAGATGGGTATGTACCTGATGCGCCAACACACCGACCTCAGCCTGCCCAAAATTGGCGACGAGTTTGGCGGCAAAGACCACACCACGGTGCTCTATAGCTGCACCAAGGTAGAAAGCCTGCTCAAACGCGACCTAGATCTCGCCCAAACCGTGCGCCAACTCAGCGACCGCATCCACATAGCAGGCCGGGGTTGATCCCCAGTGCATTCAATTCTCGTAGGGTGCCTTCGCGGCACCGTCATCCTGGCAAACCTACGCTAAATCTCCTTGGCCGCAATGCACTCCCTCGGCACACCCATTGATCCTCATGGCAGGACGATTTAGGGATAGCTAGGCTTCCCCTACTTGGGCAACGGGGCGAATGGTGCGGTAGCGGTCGTCGCGGATGCGATCTAGGACGGCCTGGATGTCGAAGGGGGGTTCACCGAGGGTATTGAGCAGGTGGGAACCCAGTTCTAGGGCGGCTTCAAATTCGGGCTGTACCACTTCCCGCGCCCCCAACTGGGTGAGTACGTCAATTTCCTCGTTGGTGTGGGAGCGGGCAATCACGTCGAGGTCGGGCACCCGCGCCAGGGCACGCTGGAGCACTAGGCGGGTGGTGGCGGGGTCGGGCAGGGTGATGGCCAGGGCCTTGGCGGTGTTAAGGCGGGTTTTTTCGAGCACTAGTTCGTTGTCGGCGTCGCCGTAGACGAAGGGGATAGGCACCAGGGGCACATGGCGATTGCGGAGGCGCTGCACGGCGGTTTCGCTGTTTTCCACCACCAGCACCGAGTAGCCCCGGCTGAGCAGCACATTCACCAGCACTTCCCCCACCCGGCCATAGCCCGCCACAATCACATGGTCGCGCAGGTCGGCGGGTACCGACAGCAGTTTGGGTTCCTCGGCCCGGTTGAGGATGTCCTTCAGCCAGGGCAAACGGTGCAGACCATCCACCACGCGGGGAGCGAGGGCAATCCAGAGGGGCGTGAGCATGAGGGAAATGGCGATGGTGCCCAGCAGCAGGGTGTAGCGGTTTTCGGTAATCAGGCCCATTTCTAGGCCACCGAGGGCGAGGACGAAGGAAAATTCCCCGATTTGGTTCAGCCCAAAGCTGGTTTTAACGGCGGTATTGAGGGAGTAGCCGAAGCCGAGGACGATGGGCAAGATCACCAGCGCCTTACCCACCATAATCAGCGCCACCAGTTCCAAAATCGTGCTGAGGTTGTTGAGGATGAGGGTGGGGTCGATCAACATGCCGATGGAGGCAAAGAACAGGCAGGCAAAGGTGTCGCGCAGGGGCAGAATTTTGCCGAGGGCTTGGTCGGCGTAGTCAATTTCGGAGATCATTAGCCCCGCCACAAAGGCACCCATGGCAATCGATAGGCCCAGCTTGGATGTCACCCAGGCCACCCCCAAACAGAGGGCCACCACCGTCAGCAAAAACAGTTCGCTGCTTTCGGTGGCGGCGATGTGCTGAATCAATCGAGGCACCACCCAGCGGCCTAGGGCAATGGCTCCGGCCAGGAAGCCCAAAATTTTCAGCAGGGCCAATCCCAGGGCCAACCCCACCGCATCGGGCTGATTCAGTACGGGCAGCAGAGCCAGCATTAACCCTAGTGCCAAATCCTGGGCAATCAACAGTCCCAGCATCACCTGACCATGGACAGTACTGGTTTCGCCCCGTTCGGTGAGGGTTTTGAGCACCACCGCCGTAGAAGACAGGGACAACACCAAGCCCAAAAAGATCCCCTGCAAGGGTGTACGGGCCGACCCTGATAACAACGACACCGAGGCCACCAGCAGCGTTGTTAACCCAATTTGCAGCACACTGCCCTGGAGGGCAATGGCCCGGACGCGTTTGAGTTCCGTCAGGGAAAATTCTACCCCCAGGGCAAACAGCAAGAAGGCGATCCCCACTTCAGCAAGGGCCTGGATTTGTTCCACATCGGTTTGCAGCCCAAAGCCGTAGGGGCCGATGATCAACCCCGTTAGCAGATAGCCCAACAGAGCGGGTTGCTTGAGGCGATGGGCAATGTAGCCCCCCATGGCCGAGGTGCCCAGGGCCAGCGTGAGATCTAAGACAAAATTCGGTTCGGCGGTCATAGGGGGATTGGGGGACGGGGGGACGGGGGGACGGGGGGACGGGGGGACGGGGAGACGGGGAGACGGGGAGACGGGGAGACGGGGGGACGGGGAGATGGGGGGACGGAGAGATGGGGGGACGTAGGGGTGAGGTCTCCTCACCCACTAATGCCGGGGGGAAGCGGGCCGGATTGGGTATTGAGGAGCGTTCTCTCTAGAGCGTTTTCTCGAAATGGGTTCCCCTAAATTATGACGTTTTGTAGCAATGGAAACCAGAATGGTTAGCTCGGCTGGAGCACCTGAAAAATCTTGTTCTCAACCTAAAATCAGTCGATATGATTTGGGCGTAGCTGCCTTGTCCTGCCCCCGTGCCCAACCCTAGCCCTCCCGCCGACCTCCAGTCCCTTAAGCCCCTGGCCCAGACAGGGGATGTTCGCGCCATCGAAACATTGCTGGCTCAGTCCTTTGGGGATTCCCATCTGCGGTTTGAGGTGGCCCGTCGAGGCACGACGCTCTATGCATTTCTCACCGTGGCCGGGGGTGAGACTCCAGCGGCCTATGCCTCAGCGGTGTATGACGTGGTGGCCGATCTGGCTCCCCAGGGGCTAGATCGGTTGGAGGTGATCGACGGTACGGATAGGCCCCAGGCGGATCGTTGGCGACAACCCTTTTACCTGCCCGCCGGGGACTGGACGTCTACCCCAGCATCACCATCTACCCCTGAGGACGGTGCTCCCACCGAGCGGCGATCTCCCCAACTGCCGGATTTTCTTCAGCGCCCGAAGTCTGTTCCCAACCCCGCACCCATCCCTGCCGAAGCGGCCCTCGTCGCACCGCCGCCCCCGGCCCTAGGGGAACGCGCCGCTGCATTGGTGGAGTCCTTGGCTCGATCCAAACGCATCAAAAATAGTTTGGGGCTTGCGGCCCTTATTGCCTTGGGTTTGGGCCTAGGAGCAGCGGTAGCCCAGTGGCGCTATGGCCAGCCCGATTCCCTCGCGCCCCTGTCTTCCGAAGTCAGCGCCCAGGAAGACCCCCTAGACTCCACGCCACCCGCTGGCTTCCCGTCCGACAGCTCAGCCCCAGGTATCCCCTTTACAGACAGTCCAGCCTCAGACAGTCCATCTCCAGAGAGTCCAACGCCAGAGACCGATCCAGCCTTAGCCCCAGAACCGGGGATCTATATCGACGGCATTAGCGAACCAGAGGTCGAACGATCCGAAGAATCCGTTGCTGCCGAGGCCAACCCCGCCCCACCCCAACTCACCCCCATCTTCGACCCCAGCCGCCTCACAGCCCTCAACGCCAACGCCCTGCAAGCCCCGCCCACCCTCACCGTCAACGCCGTGGGCGATGTCATTCCCGGCACCAACTATCCAAACTACCGCCTGCCTCAGGATTGGCAATACCTGTTTGGCGGCATTCAATACCAGCTCCAGCAGGCGGATATTGTCTTTGGTAATTTTGAAAGCACCCTCACCGAAGTGCGCAACAGCCCCAAGGGCGCGGGCCGCCCCAATGTGTTCGCCTTTCGCACGCCACCCTGGTATGCCAGTGTGCTCAAGGTAGCGGGCTTTAACGTCATGAGCGTGGCTAACAACCACTCCTTCGACTTTGGCGACCAGGGCTTTATCGACACCATGGCCAACCTAGAGCAGGAGGGCATCAAAGCCGTAGGCCGCAAAGGGGAAATTGTCTACACCGAAGCCAAGGGACTAAAACTGGCCTTCATCGCCTTTAGCCACCTGAACCAACACAACACCGTCCACGACCTGGATGCCGCCGCCGCCCTAGTGCAGGAAGCCGAGCAAAACGCCGACATCGTTGTGGTTTCCTTCCACGCCGGGAAGGAAGGCAGCGACGCCACCGCCACCCGCAACCAAACAGAATATTTCCTGTCGGAAAATCGCGGCAACGTCGTCCAGTTTTCCCGCACCGTTGTAGACCATGGGGCCGACCTCGTCCTCGGCCATGGCCCCCACGTCCCCCGCGCCATCGAACTCTACAACAACAAACTGATCGCCTATTCCCTCGGTAATTTCCTGGGCTATCGCACCCTCTCCACCGCTGGCAATCTGGGCACCTCCCTCATCCTCACCACCAACTTGGATGGCAACGGCGATTTCGTCAGCGGGCGCGTTGTCCCCGTGGCGCTGGATCGCAACGGTGTTCCCTACCTGGATGACCACTTCAAAGGCGTGATCCTCGTCCGCACCCTCACCCGCCGCGATTTCCCAGACACCCCCCTCACCATCGACGACGAAGGCTACATCTGGCGGAATCCCTAGGCCCTTCATCCTCACCTTCGGATGCAGTATCAAAGCTGACAACCATGATTTGCACGGGTAAACACCGTCGCCGATTGCACCGCCTCAGTTGTCCAGAGTGGACAGTTCAGCGCATCACCATCGCCACTAATTTTCAGCTTATTCGTTACTCGATTGGGCGAATCTTCTTGGAAAGGCTGGATAGATTGAAGCGGCGCTCCTTCGTTAATCAAGATTTGGGTAATAAGCCTAACAGTGCCTAAATCCACGCCATCACCAAACCACAAAGCATTGAGAGGCACTGGGTTAGTAGATAGTGGCATTGTGACCACAGAAAACCCTAGGCTATTCAGTCGATTAGGAATAACAGAAGAAGTCTCGTTTTCCCTTGGATAGTATTCCACCGTAGCATTGAGCCGTGCTTCCATTTGAGCCAGGACATCCTGCGGGGCACCCCATGAATAGGTTTTGAGGATATCTTGGTAGATGTCACGCATAATTTCACCTTGACGCTCTGGAGAGGATTGATCATATTCCTCTAGTCGGCTGACAGTGAGAACATTGTTATAAATTTCGTAGACATTATGATAGCCAGGAAAGGCATTTTCAGCTTGACGGAAATAATCCCTAGCCTGTTTTAAATCTCCTAATAAAAGAGCATCAAAGCCTTGTCGTTCTAACTGACTTGCACCGTCTGTTACAGTATTGAGGCTTTCCTCCTGCCTAGTAATCGTTTCCTGGGCTGCGATGAGTTCCTGATTCAGGCGTCTTGCGTCATCACGTTCTTGTTCCGCCGTAGACCTTGCCTTTTCAGCCGCATTAAAAGCCGCATTAGCCCTGTCAACCGCATCTTCAAGCTCAGTATTTCTAATCGCGAGAAGAATGCTAAGTGCACTCAGGGCAATTATGGCTGTGCTTAAAAAGCCTACTCGCCAGAGAGTTTTGATTTTCCTAGCCCTAATGCTGCGGTGAATCAAGTTCCTTTCGACGGGACTTAAGTCCTCATATTGCCTTGCTTCGTCTAGCACAATTCCCTTGAGTAGCATATCTCTGGGATATCCGCGTCGTTCCCATTCTTGCGCCGTGTCTACAAGGCGGAGCCTTTGCCTGAGATGACCTCGTTCTTCATCCAGCCATTCAATTAACCTAGGCCAATTGCGAATGAGCGCTTCGTGGGCTACTTCGATTTGGGTATCTTGAGGAGTTTCCCCAGGAGTTAGACGGACAAGATTTGCCCTGGATAACTTTTCTAAAACATGATCAATACGGCTAGGATCAAGACCAAGTTGATCTAGATCCTGTTTACGGATACGGTTGCTTGTGACCTCAAGACCTGCACTAGGGCGTACCATTTTTAGTACAATGCGCTTAACGACATCTTGGTCTTGGGGAATTAGATGATCGTAAAAATCATCTGCGCTTTGGGCAAGGGCGTGACGAGCACCACCTAGATCTTGATAGGCGCTATAGGTAACTCGGTTTCGCTCTCGGTGCTTCCATAGCTGCAACAACACAAATTGCAATAATGGTAGGGCGGCGGGTTCTCCCAGAACATCGGTAATAAGGTGATCAACCACCCCCTCTTCAAACTTCAATCCAACCTGTTCGGCGGGGGCTGAAATGGCTTCCCTGAGTTCACCTGCGTCTAGGGGTAGCACACGCACCTGGGAATTTCTGAATCGTTCCCCAAAGGTAGAGGTTGGGGCTGGCAATTCTGACAATGTGGAAATTTGGTCTTCAAAATCGCTCCGCATGGTGAGAATCAAATAGTCTTGAACGGAGGACGAAGACTGAATTAGGGCCACCAGGCTATTGATGAAGGCTATGCGAAGCTGTTTATCTTGGCAAAGGGTAAAGGTTTCTTCAAACTGATCAATCACAATAACCGCTGATTGTTCTCCGGCAATTTGCCTAATCAGGTCACTTACAGTCGTTGGATTTTTCTCGATCAGCCTAATATTTTGACTAATCTGATCAGCATTGTGCTGTTGATTTGGGGTGAGCGTTCGCATCAGATTTTCTAGTGGATTACTGCCAGGAACTAGCGGCGGAAAGTAGTACCATTGGTGGCTATTCGGCAATGCCTCAGCCTTTAATTTGGGCAATAATCCACCCCGAACCACCGAGGATTTACCGCTTCCCGATGCCCCCACAACGGCTAATAGGGGACTGGTTCCCAGGGCATCTACAAGCTGGGTTACGAGGCGCTGACGACCATAGAACCGATGGGCATCTTTTTCCTTAAAAGCCTCTAGCCCTAGGTAGGGGCAATCGGAATCATCTAGAGATGGAGAAAGCTCGATATCAAAGTTAGCTAGGTCAGAGTCAATAACCGGATAGCCTGCCCTTAGAAGCACAGAAACCCAATAGTCTAGAAGGCTTTGAGCCGCGAGGCGATCATCATCATTATCAATCACGGCTCCCGTTTCTCGTCCTTGGCAAATAAACGTCTTGATGTCAGAGAGAAGTTCTAAGTTCTCACCCTCTTGACGGTGACGTTTGAGCAGTTCTGTATAAGCTAGACGGAGGGCCGCAAAGCTAGGGAAACGATCTGGGGCATGGTCTGACGTAAACTCAGTTGCAAGAGAACTCATGATAGTTTCTCCATAACTGGGGCTAGGGCTGTTCGGATATCTCGCAATTCTTCACAGAGGTGAAGTAGAGCCAGATCGACTTGGACAAAGACATCTAAGGCGGCGGCATAGTATCGATAAAAGCTGGCTCTTACTTTGGTCGGTTCTTTGAGGGTGAGGGCATCACACAAGCCTTGACGACACTGCTCTAGCCTCGTTACCTCTGCACCCAATTTACCCTGACATAGGCTGTTCACTTTTTCCTGTAAGTCAGATAAATCGTTGAGATTATCTTCATCTAAAACACTGGGAGCAAAGCCATTGGCAAAGACTCGAAGTTCAGAGTCAACTCTTTGCCAAGCGTCGTGCTCTTTAACAAAATGACCCAATTGATCACTAATACTGGCTAGGGATGAGAGGCCCAGTTCAAACTTGGCGAGATGGTCAGATTCAGTCATATTTTCAGCAATAATCTTATCCCTAACTACACTTAAGTTCCTAATCAAATCAGATAATCTCAAGGTTTTGGCGATGCTGGTTAGATTGGCATTTAGGCAAATTGGCTCCGTGGATAAAATGCGGCTCAAGCTACGTAGCGCTTGATTGATGTCGTGTTCACTGGACTGACTAATGGCGGATTCTAGCTTGTCCCGAACCGTCTCTAATTCCTTGATCCATCTAGGTGTCTCATCGTCATCTTGGGAATGCTGGTCAACTAGGCTGTGCGCCTTTACGATGCTACTTTGCAGGTTCATTTCATACTCTGAGAGCATCATAAGACCCTCTTCATCGCCTATGAAACGCTGTTTGTAGCGAAAAATAGGCCAATAGCATTTTGTTTCTATTGCCTGGAGTAGATCGTGGAGTTGCTTGTAATAGCTCAGAGTTTCTACGCGGCTGTAGACGACTTCAAGATCAGCCTTAAAAATTACGACAGACTCATAGACGGCTGGATTGGACAATAGGGTTTCTAGGGCAACAAAACCCTCGGTTAGCTTTTCACCCTCTGGCTTGCCACAGGCATCTACAAATGGTGTCAGCGATTCTTTGATATAAATCCTAGGGATGAGGGTATTTGCCACGTCCTGCGAACTAGATATTTCAATGTCGCGTCTATGACTATTATTTTGCCCTTCTACTCTCATGTAGAGCAATCCCTGATCATGGGCCTGGGAAATGGAACATCCAGCTCCTAGTCCTAAATAAAATCCTTTGGCGTAGGCAATGGCATCCTGATCAGGAATCGCCCGACTCATGCCAATGACGTAGTTGATGTGTTGAGCAATGGCCTTTGCCTGATCAACAGAATAGCAAGCATTGAGGACAATACATTCCACTGTATTTCTGATGATTTCAGACTGAAACAAGTCCGACAATACATCAGTTTTAATAAGGAGCGGTTGGCCACAGTCTTGTTCTAATACTAGGCCCGATTCCCCCGTGCCATGACCACAGAAGTGAACAATGCGGGGTCTGATTTCCAGAATAGCTCGCTGTAGATCCTCCCATCGTGCTGCTGTCCGTTCTTCTAAATCGAACTGATCTCGATATTTGGCTTGGGCAAGAAAGTCCCGAATATCGCGAAGTTCTTGGTTCAGTTTTAGGACTGAAGTGCCGTCTGGATTCGCTGCAATGGCGAGGATAGTTTTCATGGCACGGTGCTGAATTCAAGGTCGAATTCGATCAGGCTAGGTATTCCCTATCTGGGGCCAAGATTGGGACTCATTGGGGCTGGGTTCCAATGGTTGGTTAGATAGTTGCAGGCCCAAAAATCCCACAACGAGGAACACAACCGCCGCCACAATCCACCACAGCAGCGGATTGCCAGAGGATTTTTCTTCCCCTGAGTCGGCAGACCCAACGGGATCATTCGTTACAGAGGCAGGCCCAACGGGGCCAGGAGTCCCAGCATTGGGGGATGTGGAATTACCTGGAACTTCGGAGGTTTCATCCTGCGGAGGTTGAGGACTAGAAGATTTTGGGATGGACAATTCTGGACTGGATGATTCTGGACTGGGTGATTCTGGATTCAGGGGTTCTGGGGTAGACGATTCTGGATTAGGGGGTTCTGGGGTGGACGGTTCGGCGGTGGGCAGGATACCCGTCAGTGCGCTTTGGGCCATGTCGCCCAGGGCTTTTACCCCCACCGGATCGCTGAAGTAGACCAGGTGATCGCAGGCGACTTCCACCATGGCGGGGGCGGGCTGGCGACCGGAGGGGATGGCTTTGATGCTCTCCACCGTGACGGCCAGGTCGTTAGGAATGCCGAAGAAAGGCAGTTCCATCAAGCCCTTCAGTCGCTCCATCAGCCGTTGCCGCAGGTTGCCCTGGGGTTGGTCGGCGGGGATGAGGGTGATATTTCCGGCAATCACGGTGTAGGGAATGCCGGGATCGGGGTTGGCCGCCAGTTGTTTGATGAAGTCGGAGTTGGGATCCATTTGATCCAGCGTGACATCGATGGTTTCGATGCCTTCGACGCCCTTGGCCAAGAGTTTGAGGGCGCTGGACACAAACACGATGGGGAACGTCACCTTAGACAGGCCGTTCAGCACCAGGGTCAGCAGGGTCGTAATGCCCGCCACAGTTTGGGGCCAGGGGGATCCGCCGCTGGGGGTGCCCAGCAAAATCAGGTGTTGAACGACCTCGTTGCCGCCCTCGCGCTCAATGAACCAGCGGGACACCAGCCCCCCCATGGAGTGGGCAATGATGTGCAGGGTTTTGCCGTGGTTGGGGCCAAGGCCAACGCTTTCCAGCCGTTGTTGGAGTCCCTGGGCATGGGTTTCGATGGCGGTATTCAGGCTCTCGTAGTCGAAGGCCAGCACCAGGTCGTAGCAGTCTTTTAGGGGTTTGGCTTCCCCAGGCAGGGCGGCCACGGCGGTTTCGATGCTGGGCACCATGCTTTCGGTGTCGCCGATGATGCCGTGGATGTAGAGGGCGATGCGCTGGGCCTGGGCGACGCGGCTGGCCATGGCGGCGGGGTCGGTGATGTAGGTGACTTCGCCGTTATTGACCTCGGCCACCCTGAGGAAGGGATACTCAAAGGGCAAGCCCAGCTTTTGCCGGACAACTTTTTGGAAGAAAATCCGAATCGCTCCACCCAGGCTGCGCTTCCCTTCACTGATGGGTTCGGGCAGGCGGTCGATGGTGATCTCGGTTTGGTTGCCTTTGCCGATACCTTGGCCCAAGGGCAGATAAAACTCCCCATCAAAGGCCACAGGCAGCACCATGGCATCGGGTTCTAGGGCCACATTGGCCACCAGTTTGAGGGGATTTTCGGCGGTAACGGCCTCCCGATTTTGCACGTCCCGCAGTTCCAACGCACTCAGGCCCGGATCGGTGGCGCGGCTGGCGGTGAACTGAAACGCCTGGGTTTGATCCCGCAGCAGGGGCGGCAAAATGTGGCTCCCCAAATCGCGGGTGGATTGGGAAACGGTGGTGAGCCGCGCATTAGCGGAAAAGCCCTCCGGGTTCTGGATGGTGATGCCCTGCATCAAACTCACCTGGGGCGCAGCGGCAGAGAGGGCCACGGTTTCCCTAGGGCGCACGGTGGTAATGG
Source organism: Spirulina sp. (assembly GCA_044070495.1). Lineage (GTDB taxonomy): Bacteria > Cyanobacteriota > Cyanobacteriia > Phormidesmidales > Phormidesmidaceae > Nodosilinea. The sequence goes on from JBIPSI010000008.1 coordinate 36,743, forward strand.
TGATCTGGCTGGTCATCCAGTCGTCGGTGGCATCTTCGTCCTCGTCGTCGCCAATGTCGCGGGTTTGGATGCGCGTCATCAGCCGATTCAGCATTCCCTTGGGCGGCATGGAACGGGTCACGTCCTCTCGATAAAAACCGCGCAGTTCGCCCTGGAAGAGGGTGAGTTTGTCCTGCTCCAACAACCGTCCATCAAAGGCGGTGGGGCTGACGATCAGCTTCAGCACATCCTTATATTCCGTAATGCCCTGCTCCCACAGTTCCTTGGGCATCGTCGCCGAAACCAATGCCCCTTGGCGGGCATAGGCTTCCTGGCCTGGATCTAGCCACACGCCCCCGGCCTCAAACAGGGCCGCACTGATGGCGAACCGCTCGGTCAAATCCAGCACGGTGCAATAGAGCCGTTGGGAACTGGTATTGGTGAGCTTGAGCTGAAATTTGGGCGCTTTGTTATTGGCGTCATAGCTCAACCGCAGGTCGCTTTGGTGAACGCTTTGGTCGGGCAGAACCACCTCCATCCGTACGGCATGGGCAGGAATGCGGCTGGTGGGAGAGCCTTGCAAATCTAGGGTGGTCGTCCAGCGGGCCAGGTGTTCTAGCAAACCCAGGGTTTCGCGGGCCTTGGCGCTGTCGAATCCCCGCACAGGCTCCAGCAAAACCCGATCATCAACGGGCCGTTTGATGCGATAGTTCCCATCCTGGGCGACCACTTGAAACGTAGCATCGACGGCATCTTCCACGACTCTGACATACAGGGACGCAGGCTGGAAGCTACTGCCCATAATCGCCCCACGCAGCAGCCCTAACCCAGCCTCATCCCCCAACAGATGCACCCCCATGGGCGGCAAGGGCAAAGCTTTGACGACGGCCTTAAAGCTCATCTCCGGCGAAAGGGGTTCGATGCCCGTGATTTGCACGCGGCTGAGGGTGGGCTGCACAGCGGTAACGGTCGCCGTACCCAGGGGCGTACCTTGACCTAAATCGCCATCCGCCATATCCGCCGGAAACAGGGAAAAAACCGTAGTTTCTCCCCCCTTAGGCTGAGGAATACCGTGGATACTGCCGCCATCAATCACCCAGCCCTCCTGGCGATGGCAACTTACCAAAAAATGGGGACTCCTAGGCCGAATTGCGCCGCCAAGGAAGGGCTGATCCAAATCTTCGGGAACGCTGGCCTCTAGCTGGGGAGCCTGGGCCGAAACCCGACTTTGCACCAGGGCCGAGGTGCGCTTAAACAGGTCGCGATAGGTGAGGCTGCCGTTGGCCTTTTGCAGGGTCTCTAGCAAAAAGTAGGAAAATGCTCCCCGGTGCTCGCCATCGCTGGAATATTCCTTGGCTTCTTCAATGTCTTGGCAGGCGGCCAGCAACACATGGCGACCCTGGGGAATGCGCCAACCGCTGACGGCCCCCAGGCTGCGGGTTACGGGCGGGGCCGCCGGAATCGCCTCTGGGGTCACAATAAAGCTGTCGATGGGGCGCTGACGTTTATCCGTGGGTGCCCGCCGCACCGATTCGCTGGACACGGCATCGCCACGGGTGCCAGAACCAGAATGGCAACAGTCCAAAATCACCACCATATGGGGATGGTTGGCGGCCACGTCGGCAATCAGCTTGGCCAGTTCCTTGTCGGCCAAATCCCAACTGCCCGCGCAACGGCTGTCGTAGCACACCAGGGTTTCATCCAGCCGATCCGGCTCCAGGTGCCAAAATTCCTCCGGCGCTGGCTCCTGGGAACCATGCCCCGCATAGAAAAAGAGGGCCACATCCCCTTCCCGCGCCTGCCCCAGGTGGCTGCGAAAGCCCTCAATTACCGCCTGTCGGGTGGCTTGCTCGTTTAGCAGCACTTTTAGGTGGAGGTTGCCGTTGTCTTGGCCCACGCGCCCCTCTAGGTAGGCTTGCATGGCGGCGACATCGTTGGTGCAACCCTGCAAATGGGGCACATAGGAGGTGGGATCGTATTGGTTAAGGCCGACGAGGAGGGCGTAGGTGTTGGTCATGGGAATCTGCCAGGGGGATTAGTTGGGTGGGGAGGTGGGGAGGTGGGAAGGTGGGAAGGTGGGAAGGTGGAATAGATATTACGTTTGGGGGGAAGGGCTGTATGCTCATCACGGTCTGGTGTGTTTTCTGATTTATTTCAAGGCTTTGATGATTTCTCGCAGCCGCTTATTGAGGTCTAGGAATCTGTCCATTTGTTGCTGACTTAAAGCAACGCCTAAATCTTTCATTTCTTTGAGATCGATAAAACTCTGAAGATCTTGAAACTTAAGTGCATCGCCAACGAAGGATTTCATGGCATCCCTTTGCGCCACTCTCATCGCACTATCCTCATCACCTTGGGCATGGTTGAGAATAGTGGCTAATTGTTGATTCTTGCGAAGCTCCTGATCATCGCCGGAGGCTACAAGGGCAGGGACAACTTTGATAACCACGTAGTCGTCCTGCATGGGCTGTTCTTTATCGGCAATAGAAAAGTATTCTAGATGTAAACCCCGAAGCTGATACTTAACGGCTTCAACGGGTTGGTTAAACAACACGTAGGCACCGCATCGAAGTTTGGCTTCACCCTCTGGAAAAAGGCTGTAAAAATCAACCTGACTCTTGAAGACAACCTGATTTTGCTGTTGTAGTTCAGCCAGTTTAGCCAGCCCAAGTACGGCGTTTCCGACAATGCCAGAAAATGGGATTAACGTGGGAAAGACTGCTCCAAATCCTGCATTGACCTGCCTTAAGGCCGCCAAAACAGAATCGTTGTCTTGCAATCCCTTATCGACTTCAATAATGGAAACCTCAAGCCAAACACGATTTTTAAGGGAATGATTTTCTCTGCCAAAAATATGCTCAAACTCTAGGTTGTCTTGTGGAGAGCCTTCCTTGATATCTATCCCAAAGAAGTTGATGGCTTCCGTGGTGGGTTCATTACCATACTTAACCCGCGACTGAACCAAAAGATCGTTGCCGCTGCGATTCTCATCATAGTTTTCTCTGATCAAGAAGGTTTCTAGGGTAATCGTAAACGATCCCCCTTCTTCCACCAGTTTGTCGGTTGGAGCTAGGGGTGAAAAGGCTCTTTGGAGTCTGGCACCTTGGGGGTTATCTAACTCGGCTAAGGGCACAAACCAGCACGTATCTTTGTTAATATCTCTGGAACGAGTTTCCATAGTCCTTCCCAATGGGTTATGGGGTATTGCTAGATCCGTCAAATGTGATAAAAGGTGTCTGACTGTTTCCTTGCGGCTTTAGCCAGACACCTTTCCTAGATTTAGATTCCTAGTCGTTCGTAGGTTTGTGGGCCAACGACACCATCAGCACCCAGGCTATATTTACGTTGAAAGTCTTCAACGGCTTTCTTCGTTCCGGGGCCAAAGACACCATCAACCATTACCGCAATTCCATCGGCTTTAAGGGCAGCTTGCACCTTGCTGACCCATTCTCCCTGCATGTTGGGCGTAGTCAATTTCAAAACAGGGCGACTTGCTACCGAAGCCTGAGGACTAAAGCCACCTTTGGCTAGGGCTAGACCTTTTTGAACAGCTTCCGTAAAGACATCAAGTCCGTGACTACCTCCATTGACATACTTGCGGGCCTTGGCATAGTCCTTCATAGCAAGGGCAGCACGGATACCCATTTCCTTGCTCTTGAGGAAGAGAGCTAGTAAATCCGCTGCAATTTGAGGATCGTTAGCGAGTTCAGGATCGTCCACAAGACGATTTCCTAGACCCAGTTCAGCACTAAATTTCTGGTAGTTGTGCTTGCCCGTAAGTTGAACAAACCCCCGACCTTTGTATTTATCGCCATCTCCAACGGCACTATTTCCTAGGTCTGATCGAGTGTCATATAGCCCAAAGGGACGACCACCAGGGGCCGTATTGTATTGGGATTGATACTCGCTAATGGGAACAAAACTACCCGTTTCTGCGCGAATGGTTCCTAGGGCCATCAGCACCATATCAAGATCCCCTAAGCCCACTTTTTCCAGTGACCTTAGAACAGGTGGCAAATACTTTTCAAGATTGCCCCGTGGGACTCCTTGGAAAATTTGAGCAACGAGATCAACGGTAAAGATTCCGGTATCCACCGTCCTTTTAGGAGGCTGATAGGCATAACCCAAAGCTTTTAGCGTCATTGGGCCTGCAACCCCATCGGCGGTTAGGCCAGCTTGGTTTTGAAAAGCAATGACAGCGGCCTTCGTTTTGGGGCCAAAGTCGCCATCGGGCTGACAGAAAAGGAGTCCTTTGGCAACTAAAATTTTCTGTAACTCCAGGACTTCTAGGCTGGCCTGATCCTCTTTTAAGGTAACATTCGCAACAGGTTCAGGACTCGCTGGTGGTTCACTAGGAGGCTGATTTACAGGAACATCAGCAACTTTAGCTTCAGGCTTTTGGGCTTCTGGTGTGGGCGTAGAAACCGGATTTGAAGCACCCTCCGTCTGCATGAGTTTGGCTAGGGTGTCTGGGCCAACAACGCCATCCGCGTTAAGGCCCATTTTTTCCTGGACTCGCTTTAAAGCTGCTTCGGTACCTGGGCCAAAGTCGCCATCGGCGGTAATGCTTTCTCCGTGCTTAATGAGAGCCTGCTGCAATTTCTGAACATCAGAACCCTGCAAAGAAGGCCGAGTGAGTTTCAGTGTCCGAGGATTATTATCCCAGGGCGCAATGGCAAAACCACTGACTGGAGATTGGTCTAGACGGCTGTGGGTTTGTCCACCCCATTGACCATCTTCTGCAATTTTGTCTCCCGGATTATTCTTGTTCCAAAGCTGTTGGAATGCTTTCACTGCCGTTGCGCGAATATCAATGCAGGGCTGACCAACATAGTCAAAATGCCAGGGATCATTGCCACCAAACCATTTCCAACCGTGGCGCTCTAAAACAGGTCGCCATACTTGATAGTCAGGCACATCTAAGGCGATTCCGCTTTGATGATTACTTTTTCCTGGCAATGCAACCACCGTTAAGCCGCAGCCTCCAATACCATTCCTACGATTGTAAAGAAAGAGCTGCTGGGCAATAGTTCGGTAGGCAGAAGTAATTCGTAAAGGTTGCCCCCGATCTGCGATTACTTTCCGTAAGGACTCCTTAGCCGCAGGCTGTAGAAAAGGGAAAGCAGCCTGATCGAGTTGTACATTCAGATCATCGAAACTCACCATAATATTAGGGGAGATGAGATTCATCTGATAGATAAGCTGTTGGGAAAGCCCATTGGCAATGGCGGAGGAACAGCCTGGTGCTTTACTCAACAAAACTGGTGTCAGAGATCGAGTGCGAATAATTTCCGAAGTCGCTTCAACCTGATTAATTTCAGCTTCAGACTCAAACTCAAACTCTTTCAAAAGAACTTCTGTGTCGATAGTTAGAGTTGTCATAATCACTCCAAAAAGTGAGCAGTGCACACTGAAGCTTCCTTAAAACAAAACACGTTCTAAGAAAGGTCATTTATAGGATTAGTAAGCTGACCAAAAGGGCCGAATCTCAATTACATCAAGCGAATCACTGAGGGGCGAAGTGAAGCTTGAGGCAATTAACAAGGCTTATCCTGCCTCTGCATTAGCCATGGCCTATGCGAAACAGAGCTACTGATACTTATCATTCGGCAGAACGTAACGACCAAGAAAGCGATACTGCCATTCCAACCTCAACTACCATATTGCGCTTAAGAAGCTCACATATAGGAAAAGTGACAATATTCTTTATATGTCGAACTGAATTAACAAATCGCCTAAGTTCAACGATCTCTGTTCAGCCAATATCCTGAGCCTGATCCATAGTCGCAATGTGATACGGACGGAGCGTAGGCTGTCATTCCATCCTAGGCAGAATCTGAGCAGCGTAGCCCCGCTTTAGCTATCTGTTCCCTTGCTTGATCCTTCCTTGAAGTACGTCTTCTCTCCGTAGAAATAGTGATAAACTGATCCTCGAAAAATAAAGAAAATCTTAATTGAAACGCCACACCTTGGGATGGGGCCTAGGGCAAATCTGGCTAACAACTGCATTCGGTGGATGGAGCAAGTGACAACAAACGAGTCTCACATTACGGCACTCCTCGATGGCTTCGGTCGCTTTGGGGTGGATTTGGGCCTAGAGCGCATCGAGGTGCTGCTGGGTGCCCTGGGCCATCCCCAAAAACGGGTACCGATTCTCCATGTGGCCGGGAGCAACGGCAAGGGTTCCGTCTGTGCCTACCTGTCCTCGGTGCTGGGGGCGGCGGGTTACCGAGTTGGGCGCTATACCTCGCCCCATTTAGTGAGTTGGCGGGAGCGCATTTGCATTAACGATCAGCTTATTGAGGCCGCTGATCTGCGTCGTGTCCTGGATCGGGTGATTGCCGCCATAGATCCGGCCCAGCCCTCGCCTACCCAGTTTGAGGTGTTTACGGCGGCAGCTTGGCTGTATTTTGCCGAATCCGAGGTGGATGTGGCGGTGATTGAGGTGGGCCTGGGCGGACGGCTGGATGCCACCAACGTGGTTGAAGCGCCCCTGGTGAGCGTGATCACCTCCCTCAGTCGGGAACATTGGCAGCGCCTTGGCCCTACCCTGGCAGACATTGCGCGGGAAAAGGCGGGCATCCTCAAACCCGGTCGGCCTGCGGTGGTTGGCCCCCTGCCCCCAGAGGCGGAGGCGGTGGTGAAGGCGCGGTTGGCGGAGTTGGCTTGTCCGACGGTGTGGCCCGCCCCAGCCCAGCCCGTGGGTGACAATCAGGCCCGCTACGAGACTGCTCAGGACGGCTTAACCTATCCGCTACCTTTTCCGGGGGAACACCAGCTCACCAATTCGGCCCTGGCGGTGGAGGCTCTGCTGGAACTGCGGCGGCAGGGATGGGAGATTTCTGATGCGGCGATTGTGCAGGGCATGGGGTCGGCCCGGTGGCCCGGTCGGTTGCAGTGGACAACCTGGCAGGATGACGCTGGCCAGTCTCACCCATTGCTGATTGACGGTGCCCACAATCCCGCTGCGGCTGAGGTGTTGCGCCGTTATGTGGATACTCAGTTAACCAAGGCTGATGAGTTACGCCCAGCAATGCCCTCAACGCCCGATCAGAGTGTGGCCTGGTTGATGGGAATGCTGACGACGAAGGATCATCGCGAGGTGTTTGAAGCCCTGCTGCGACCAGGGGACAGGCTGTACTTGGTGCCTGTGCCGGAACACCTGTCAGCGGATCCCTCAGACCTAGCAGCTCTTGCCAAATCCATCTGCCCCGCTCTGTCCTACTGTGGAACCTACGCCGATCTGCACCATGGTCTAACGGCCTTGGTAACGGAGGCCGCATCGCTCAAGGTCTTCTGTGGGTCGCTGTACCTGATTGGCCATTTCTTCGCCACGGAATCCCAGGCTGAGTAGCGTGACCTGAGTTCGGGATAAGCCAAACGCTGCAATCTTGAGAAACCTGCTTCCAGCTTGCACCTCAGCCCTCACCCTAAATCCCTCTCCCGTGAGGAGAGGGACTTTGAACCTTCTAGCTCCCCTCTCCTCCCTGGGCTACTAAGTACACACATCTTGCTTTCATGCCGCAAGTCCTTGGAGATCCCCCTAAATCCCCCTTTTTAAGGGGGACTTTGACTCCGGCTCCCCCCCTTTTTAAGGGGGGCTCGGGGGCATCGATTCCCTGTATCGTCTACGTTAAGGACTTATGCGTACTTAGTAGCCTCCCTGGGAGAGGGGCTGGGGGTGAGGGCCAATTTTACCGGGCATCCCATTCAGCGGCGGCATCGGTGATGGCTTGGTCTACGGTTTTTTGGCCCAGCATGGCGGCTTGTAGGTTGTCGTAGAGGATGGCTTGTAGTTCCTTGATGCCGTCCATGGCGGGGATGAGGACTTCGGCTTGGCCCATTTGTCCGGCGCTGACGGAGCGGGCCTGTTCTACCCCTGGGGCGGCGCTGTCGTTGACCTGGAAGTACTCGTCTTGCAGGGCGGCGGCAGTGGAGGGTAGCACGTTAGCGGCCTTGGCAAAGGTGAGTTGGTTGGCATCGTTGGTTAAATACAGGGCAAAGTCTAGGGCGGCATCGGGCACGTCGCTGCTGGCGGGGATGACCAGATTCATCACGGCCACGTTCTTTTTGCCCGTATCGCCGCTAATTTGGGGGGCGCTGCTGGTGACGGCGGCAATGTCGGGGGCGTTGGTTTCGATGGTGGGGAAGAATTCGGCCCCGGTGGACAGCAGCGCTACTTCCCCCGCCTGGAACAGTTCGATGGCGCGACGGTGGCCCTGGGTTAGCACTTCCCTAGGCAGCAGGTCATTGGTGTACAAATCCGTCCAGTATTGGAAAACGGCCTTGCCTTCGGGAGTGTTAAACGCCGCCTTGCCCTGGTCATCGACCAAATCCACCCCCATCTGCACGAAGGATTGCAGCACATCGGCGGAATCCTCTGGCACAAAGGTGGTGAAGTAGGCGTATTTTCCGGTTTTATCCTTCACCGCCTGGGCCACGGTGGCCAGTTCCTCGTAGGTGGTGGGAGGCTCTACCCCGGCTTGCTCTAGCAGGGTTTGGTTGTAAAGGGTGACGTTGGTGGTCAGGTACCAGGGAATGCCAAAGCTCTGGCCGTTGAGGGTGTTGGCCTGCCAAATGTTGGGCAAATACACCGCCCGATCCGCCTCGCTGACCTTGTCATCCAGGGGCAACCAGGCATTGCGGCTGGCCAGTTGGGCGGCAAAGTCGGGGTTGAGGTTCACCACATCCGGGGCGGTGCCAGCGGTGACGGCGGTGAGGATTTTGCTCTGCATATCGGCCCAGGGCACATCCACCCAGCGCACGGTCACACCGGGATTTTCCGCCTCGTACTGGGCAATTAGCCCATTGAAATAATCGGTGAAATCCGGCTGAAGCTGCATCGTCCAGAACTCGACCTCTTGGCCCCCCGCTGCCCCGGTGCCTGACCCCGACCCGCTGGGCTGCCCACCGCCACAGGCGACGAGCCAACTGAGCAGCAAACCCGTGAGGGCAAGAAGGGTGTAGCGAAGCCAGGAACGTCGTTTCATGGGGGTTGGGGATTAGGAAGTGGGGATTAGGGGTTATGGCAACACATCAAAGCCCTGTCTGGCGAGGGCTAGGCTGCGATAACCTATCCTACCGCTAGACTGGAATCACCAAAAACTAGAATCACCAACGACAAAAATCACCCCAAAAATCACCAACGGCGCGGTTGAAAGGTGGCATCGTTGAGGATGACAACGCTCTCCCCCGATTGCGCTATCACAAACAGCCCTTGGCGGTAGGCGTAGCGGGCTACATCATCGGGCACCACCATTCCGGCCACGGCACCCATGGCGCGGACATCGCCATAGCGAGGCATCAGTCGCTTAAATTTACTCAGCCGTTCCAAATGCTCGTCCACATCGGTCTGGGTGAGTTTGCTTTTCGCTGCCACCAAAATGGCCTCAGTGGAGTTCATGACCAGCAGGTCAATGTCAATGCCTTCATCCCCCCGTCGAGCCGAGGCTTCAGGATAAAACTCGTGAATGGTAATTCCAAAAGGCTGAAATAGGCTCGCGATCACAGGCTTTACCTGCCACTGCACAAATTCACCGACACAGTTGCCCCACTTGTCCAGTGACTCATTTAGCGGCTGGTTTTGTGGCTGCAACAGGTATGCCGTTGCCCGAAATCGCTGATCAGTTTCCTGGAATTGTCGTTCGATTTCCTGGAATCGCCGCTCGGTTTCCTTTTGGGCCTCTGCCAGTTCGCCCAAAATTCGCCAGACTTCTTCGGATGTGGTTGCCATCGTCGTTAAATCCTGCCAAACGCTAGGGCGCTTAACTCTATGGTAGCTGACCGATCTAGGGCTACCGTGTCATCTGGGGGATCCCCCTAAATCCCCCTTACAAAGGGGGACTTTGAACCCTGTATAAAGGAAGGCTTTGAGTCCAGTTCCTCCCTTGCTAAGGGAGACTTTGAGTCCAGTTCCCCCCTTCCTAAGGGGGGCTAGGGGGGATCCAGCTTCAGATCAAGGGCCTTGGGGGCGAGAAGACCTCTCCCCTACGGTAGCGGGTTGTTTTCTTACAGGATCACCTTGACCCGTTGGGCGCAGGCAATGGCGCGTTCCTTGGCCTGTTCCACGGTGTCGCCCAGGGCGAGGGCTACGCCGAGGCGGCGGTTGGGGGTGGCGTTGGGCTTGCCGAAGAGGCGGGCTTTGCTGGTGGGGATTTGCAGCGCAGCTTCCAAGCCTTCGTAGTGGGGGCCGTCGCTTTTGCCGGGGGAGAGGATCACCGCCGAGGCTCCGGGCTGGATTTGGGTGATTTCGCCGATGGGCAGGCCCAGAATGGCGCGGACGTGGAGTTCAAATTCTGACTGGTGCTGGCTGACCAGGGTGACCATACCCGTGTCGTGGGGGCGGGGGCTGACCTCGCTGAAGTAGACGGTTTGGGCTTGGTCGGGGTCTCCAGCAATGAACAGTTCCACCCCAAACAGGCCCCAGCCACCTAGGGCATCGGTAATTTGGCGAGCGATATCCTGACAGGCGGCCAGGGTGTCGGGGTGGAGGGGGCAGGGCTGCCAAGATTCCCGATAGTCGCCGGATGCTTGGCGGTGGCCGATGGGCGGGCAGAAGTGGGTGCCGTCAATAGCCCGCACCGTCAGCAGGGTAATTTCGGTGTCGAAGGGGATAAAGCCCTCCACAATCACCCGGTCGCTTTTGCCCCGTCCGGCGTCGTGGGCATAGGCCCAGGCGGCTTTGACTTCAGCTTCAGACCGCACGGTGCTTTGGCCCTTGCCGGAGGAACTCATGATTGGCTTCACCACGCAGGGCAGGCCCACCGCATCCACGGCGGCGAGATACTCGGCTTCGGTGGCGGCAAAGCGGTAGGGGGAGGTTTTTAGGCCCAGTTCCTCGGCGGCTAGGCGGCGAATGCCCTCGCGGTTCATGGTCAGTTGGGTGGCGCGGGCGGTGGGGATGACGCGCCAGCCCTCGGCCTCTAGGGCGACCAGGGTATCGGTGGCGATGGCTTCTACTTCCGGCACAATCAGGCTGGGCTGTTCTTGGGTAATCACCCGCCGCAGGGCCAAGCCATCCAGCATGTCGATCACATGGCGACGGTGGGCTAGGGCCATGGCGGGGGCATGATCGTAGCGATCCACCGCAATCACCTCTAGGCCAAGGCGTATGGCCTCTAGGGCCACCTCGCGGCCCAGTTCGCCCGACCCCAGTAACAGTAAACGCTGGGCCGATTCAGTCAGGGGGGTACCAAGGGAGAGGGTCATAGGGGCAACCGTGGGATAAACGATCATGTTTCTCAATATTAAGTGCTCAGTTTTCGGAAATCTCGCTAACATCGCGAGTAGAGGCCAACCATCCCTAACCAACGCTGGTTGAGCCGGAGCACCGCGCAGCGTTATCCACCAGGACGCATCCCCCTTTCGTTCCCACCGAGATTTGTTCTCACCGAGGACGATGGTTTCCCTTGAGACTCACCCCTTGAGCCTCAATATCATCCCGTTGAAGCTCTCTCCCCGTGCCCTTTTCAACAAAAGTGGAAATTCTCAAACAAATTGTGTACCATTCGTTAGCACATTTGGGGCAGGGGCCTTCTACACCCTTTCTCAATCGCTGGAAATCCTTATTTTTCAAGGGTTTTAGGAGATTGAGCTAAGACCTGTAAAGGCGCTGCTGCGATGGGTCGGGCTGCTGTTCATTTACCCCTTTGCGGATACTGCCGTGGATAGTTTAAAAGCTCTTTTTAATCGCAAACCTCGGGGTGTGGGCATCGAACTAACCCCGGATCGAGTCACCCTGGCCCAGATTAAGAAGCAGGGCACTAGTTATAAGCTCGCCGCCCTAGAGTCGGTGGAGTTGCCGGAGGGCGTCTACGAGGAAGGCCAAATTATTGATACAGCGGCCATGGCCGATGCCATCCAAGCCCTGCTCACCCAGAGCAAGGTGAAGGTGAAGCGGGCCACCACCGCCATTCCCGGTCGGGCCATTGCCAAGATTATCCCGGTTCCCGCCGAGCTAGATGATGATGAACTGCGGGAGATGGTGCTCAACCAGGAGGCCAGTCTTTACCTGCCCTTCCCCCGCGAAGAGGCCGATGTGGACTACCAAAAGCTGGGCTACTTCGTGGATGAGGACGGCATTGAAAAGGTGAAGGTGCTGCTGGTGGGGGTACGCAAAGACCTTACGGATCCCTATGTGGATGTGTTTGCCCAGGCAGGGCTAGGGCTAAATGTATTAGAAACCTCCAGTTTCGCCCTCATTCGCACCATTCGCGAGCAGTTGCGCCAGTTTACACCCCAGGAGGCCGCTGCGGTGGTGGATATTGAGTTTGAAAGCACCGAAATTTCTATTGTGGTGGATGGGGTGCCCCACTTTTCCCGCACCGTGCCCACCGGGACGTTTCAAATCCAAAGCGCCCTCAGCCGCGCCATGAACCTGCCCCCCTCCCGCAATACGGATTTGCTCCAGGGCATGACGGTGCCCGTGCAGAGTATGGATACCGTGGGGGCGGTGCAGATGGGCGGCGGCACCAACCCCGGCACCACGGCCATGCTGCGGGTGTTGGGCGAGCTTTCGGACGAACTGCGCCGATCTATCGACTTTTACCTCAACCAGGAGGAAGACATGGAGGTGGCCCAGTTGTTGCTGGCGGGGCCAGGGGCCTCCATTGGCCAACTCGATGAGTTCTTGGCCCAGCGGTTGAGCATTCCTACCAGCCAGATCGACCCGATTTCGGCCCTCTCCCTAGAGGTGACCGAGGAGATTCCTGAGAGTCAGCGGGCGGGCTTGGCCACGGTGATTGGGTTGGGCCTACGGGAGGTGATGTAGCCATGTATAGCCTCGATATTAACTTTCTCAAGGATCGAGAACCGAGGGTCTATGAATCTAAGCCCAAGGCTCGCGGTGGCGGTGGCGGCGGCGCTCCAGCGGCGGATCGACGACCGTTGATCTACGGACTCTTTGGGGCGTTGATTCCCATTGGCTTGGCGGGGGTCTACTGGCTGGTGAGCCAGGGGCAATTGCGGCAACTCCAGGCCCGTAAGGTGACCCTAGATGGAGAACTGGCCCAAATTCAGGCTCAGCTTACGGAAATTGGCGGTATTCAGGGCCAAATCGATGTCGTTAAGGCTGAAAATGCGGCCTTTGTGTCGGTGTTCAACCAAATTGTGCCCTGGTCGGCCCTGCTGGAGGACATTCGCGACCGCACCCCGACGCGGATTCAAATCACCACCATCACCCAGGATGGCGGCACCCCCTCGGCTACCGACCCAGAGGCCACGCTGTCGGCGGCGGGTGGGGTCGTGATTGAGGGGGTGGCCTGCTCCTTCGAGGATATTAACGACTTTGCCCTGGTGCTCCAGCGGTCACCCCTGCTGGAGGCTGCCTCGGTGGCCATTACCGAATCGGATCAGCAGGATGAATTGCTGGATCCGTTGGTGGATGGTCGGTGCCCTGGCACACCCCCCAATGTGCCCAGCTACCTGGTGGACTACACCCTTCGGGCCAACATTACCGACACCCCCGCCGCCGAGTTAATTGACGAACTGGAGCGTCAGGGGGCGGTTGGCCTCGTAGCCCGGTTACGTGCCCTCAGAGAAACAGGAGTGATCGAGTAATGGCGGCATCTGGAGATTTCCTTCCCGGCGAAGATCAACTTGGAGAAGTTGGCCCTACCTATCCCACGGTGTTTGGGCTAGAGCTTACCCCTCCGGCCCAGGCCCTCGCCATTGTGCTGCTGGGGGTGGCAGCGTCCTTCGCCCTCTACAATTTTTTGGTGCGGCCCGTGCGGCAGCAGATTACCGCCGCTGAGGGGGAGGTCAACCAACTACAGGCCCAGGTGGATCAACAGCGGGCCAGTTTGCAGGAGGTGGCCGTCCTCCAGGCGCAGTTGGATGAAGCCATCCAGCAGCGGGTGGCCGTCTACGACCTGCTGGGCACCAGTACCACCCTAGACACCCTGCTGATCGACATCAACCAGCAGATCCAAAACAGCAATGCCGCCATTGAGGATGTGCTGCGATCCGACTTTAACCGGATTGATCAAGGGCAACTGGCGGCCCTGGGGTTAAACCAGGCCCAGGTGGCCCAAATTCGATCTCAGTTTGCCGCCGATCCGGTGCTTCAGCGGGTGCTCTATGCCTCGGAACTGTGGCAGTTTACGCCCTCCCAGGTGGTGCCCTGGACGGCGGCTCCCCCAGAACTAACGGGCAAGATCAATTCCCAAACCGTGGAAGTGAGTATGCAGGCTCTCTTTCCCCAAACCCTGAATATTCTCCGCAACATCGAACGACTAGAACCCCTGATTGTGATCCGCAACCTAGAGCAAGAACAGGCTCCCCTGCGCGGCGGCGTTTCTGAGGAAGATGTGCAGGGGCTAACCCGTCCGCTCAATACCACCTTCTCCCTGGAGGTGCTGGTACCCGCCATTGACCCATCCACGCCGCCACCACCGCCGCCGCCGCCGGAAGGAGAAGCCGGAGCCGAGGGCGCACCCCCGCCGGAGGGCGCTCCCCCTCCCTAGGACAAGCCAAGGCCACCTAGGGCACCATCTACCATCACCGCTTGTGTCTATTTCCCTGCTATTAATTCCCCCGCCATCGCAACTGTGAATGAGGAGTGAACCGTGAATCCCTTAACTCGCCTGTCCCCCCTATTGATGAGTGGTGCTCTCCTAGCGCTGGCCGCTGCCCCGGTTTCGGCCTCCACCAGCATCACCAATGTGCGCCTCAACCCCACCGCCACAGGCCTAGACCTGGTGCTAGATACCGAAGGCGACAGCGGCAATGTCTTCACCGTTAACCAGGGCAACACCCTACGGGCGGATCTCACCCGCACCCAGCTCAACCTGCCCGATGGCGCTTTCCAGCAGGCCAACCCCGCCCCTGGGATTGCGATGGTGTCGGTGGTGCCGCTGGATGCCAATAGTGTGCGCGTGACTATCGAAGGCACGAGCCAAGCCCCCACAGGAGCGGTGGAAACCAACGGCAATCGGGTGGTGCTCTCCATTCGCAATGATGGCCAAACGGCCCAGGCCCCTACCCCTGTCCCCGACGCCCTAACCACGGTTCCGGCCCCTAGTGTGCCCCTGGCCCAAGCCCCCGCCGACCCTGCCCCCGCCGAAACCACCCCCGTCACCCCCGCCCCCGCTCAGCCCGATGTGCTGGTGCCCAACCCGGAGGTGGTAATCGACGGTGTCCCCGTGGCCCAACCCCAACTGCAACAGGCTCCCCCCTTCATGCCCCGCGCTGTGGCCCCCCCGGTGGGCGATATTTCCTACGCAGAAAGCGTCCCCAACTTCAGTACCATCGACCTCGGCACCAACGAGCGCATTCCTCGTCTGTTGCTGCGCGATGCCCCTGCCCGTGAGGTACTAGGTTTGCTGGCCCGTGCGGCTGGGCTAAACCTGGTCTATGCCCCCGCCACAGGCGAAAACGCAGCGGCGGCAGAAGGTGGCGGCGAAGGTACCCTCGTTAGTTTAGATATTGAGAACGAATCGGTGCAGGATGTGTTTAACCACGTCCTTCGCGTCAGCGGTCTAGAAGCTAACAAGGTAGGCCGCAGCATTTACGTCGGCCCATCTCTACCTGCCTCGGCCCAAAATATTGTCACCCGCACCCTACGCCTAAATCAGGTGGATGCAGGGGTAGCGGCTAATTTTTTGGTTGCCCTAGGAGCTGAAAGTTCAGTTAGCCGGGATCGTCTAGTGACTAGTGTTAACGCGGTAGAAGTAGCCGAAGGTGCACCCGCTTTAACTGAAACCCAGACATCTACGGTGACTCAAATTGAGAATAGTAGGGTTGTGTATGAAGATAGCAATCCTATCCTCAGGGGCTTACAAGTTATCGCTGATGAGCGCACTAACTCAGTCACATTGGTAGGCCGTGCCGACTTGGTTTCTATGGCAACAGATCAAATCACCCGAATTGATTTACGGCGGCGACAGGTTGCAATTAATGTTCGAGTTATTGACATTAACCTCAATGCTCTAGATGCTTTTGGCACTAGTTTTTCCTTCCAAACCGGAAACTTTGGAATTGTCAACTCTGGTGGGCTAGGCGTTCTTAACCTTGGGGCAGGAGTACCTTCATTTCCGATTGCACCAACGATTCCAGGTGGTACTCCTATTTTGCCACGACCATTAAGCGGGCCACAGGGCAATAGTACGTCTACCAACTTCCTCTTCCAGCTTTTGGCAACTGTCCAAAATGGCAATGGTAAGATCATCACAGATCCAACACTCATTGTTCAAGAGGGTCAAACGGCTACTGTTCAACTGACACAAGAGGTCGTCACTGATATTGAGACTACAACTACTGTGACCGATGGCACTGTCGTTACTGAGCAAAACATTGAATTTACGCCTGCTGGTCTAGTGCTTCAGGTAGATGTTCAACGAATTGACGATAATGGCTTCGTATCATTGTCAGTTGCTCCAAGTATCTCAGCTCCCACCGATACTTTTACGCTAGGCGACAGCACTATTTTCCTACTGTCTGAACGGCAAATTAGTTCTGGGCAGATCAGAGTACGCGACGGGCAAACCCTTCTCTTATCTGGAATTATTCAAGAGACTGAGCGGTCTAGTGTGACTAAAATTCCTATCCTGGGTGATATCCCGCTCCTAGGCTCACTATTCCGCAGTACTGTCACCGATACCCAACGTCAGGAGTTGATTGTTCTCCTTACTCCACAGATCTTAGATGACTCGGATCAATCTGTTTGGGGCTACCGCTATACCCCCAGCGAACAGGTGCAGGAAATTCTAGAGAACCAGCGGCGTTAATGGTTTGCTGAGCTTAGCGCCAACCCGTTGCCACCTGGCCCTTGGGCTGGGTGGTTTTTTGTGGGGGTGGGTGGTTTTGGCGGTGGGGGCTAGTTCATGCCGTTAAGCGTGGAAAATCAGTGCGTCGTGCGGCAAAAATCAGGCAAGCTTGAATATCGGCGAATTCTAAATCAGGGAAATCTTCCAGAATTTCGGTACTGCTGACATTTTCAGCAAGCATTTCTAAAATATCAGCCACTCGAATTCTCATGCCACGAATACATGGCTTACCGCCACACTGACCAGGCGTTTGAGTAATGAGGCTAAGCAAGCTAGAGATTGAATGATCCATAACTATGACCTTTATTGACTTTATATTCCGTGTTAAGGACAGGATGCTTTAGGTTTCGCCGCGAGAATTTTGGGCTCCAGTGCCTTTTTTCAGGCAATCCGCTACTCTCCATACTCCTGCAAGAAAGCGACAAAGTCAGCTAGGGCTGATCGGGTTTCGTCCCTGGGGTCGAGTTGATGTTGTACTTGGAGAATAATCCATCGATTTTGGATTCTAGCTCGGCGAGCCGCGCGTTCTCGTTCCTGATCTGATCGGTCTCTTTCTCGATCTGCTTTGCTTCGTTCCTCGTCTGCCAGATCATCGCGTCGAGCTTCTCGCTCTCTTGCTCGTAGTCTTTCTTCCTCTGCTCGTAATCGTTCATCTTTTGCCTGTGATCGGCTTCGGCTTCCAGTGTGCCACGCTTCGCACGAGCGTAGCTCTACAAGGCCGAGATTAACCACGAGAGCCGCTGACCCCAGGCTGAACGCCAGGAAGCTCCACTGGAGGGAGGTGAGGTGGAGGAATTCGGTTTCGGTACCGTCCCTGGTGGCCGTTGAAGTTGTCTACCCACGGATTACCCTAAAGCGTACTCTGCACTAACCGATCATGCTGAGGGGTGTCAAGCTGGTTGACTGACACAACGCTGAAAAGCATTGATATCTCGTAGGTTGGGTGGCGCGATAGCAGAACCCAACAAGCCCGAAATCCTCGGCGAGTGTTGGGTGCAGCGAAGTGGAACCCAACCTACTTTAGAGATGTGTCCGTCAACCGGGGTGTCAAGATAGGGATAGCGTGCCGAAAAAGCGATAAGGACGGAGTTGTATGTTAGGCAAAGCAGACTTGCTAGAGGCCATTGCCCCGTTAAATTTGGGCATTCGGGCCACGGCGGCGGATCGGTTGGCGGTGGATGCGGCGGCGGTGCGGCTAGAGGAACGCAACCCCACCCCGGCCCCCTTTTCGGTGCCCGAACGTCTAGGGGGAAACTGGCGCTTGCTCTACACCACCAGCCAAGAACTGCTGAATATAGATCGCTTGCCCTTGGCTTCCTTGGGGGCCATTTACCAATGTATTCGGCTATCCGAAAACCGCATTTACAACATCGCGGAAGTCGCTGGCCCACCGCTGCTCTCTGGCCTGGTTACCGTGGCTGCCCGCCTAGAACCTGTTTCCGAGCGTCGGGTTAATGTACGGTTCGAGCGGGGTGTTTTCGGCCTTCAAAAATTATTGAACTACGGCTCTCCCAACCAGTTCATCTCCATCCTAGAAACCACCCCCCATCTGCCCCTGCTCAAGGGCATCGACTTCACCATCAACGCCGAACGCCAAGCCGGATGGCTGGAAATCACCTACCTCGACGACGACCTCCGCATAGGCCGAGGCAACCAAGGCAACCTCTTTATCCTCAGCAAAAGCTGATCCCAGCGAACATCGCCACCGGATTGCCTGACAAAATTTGTTCGCCAGATCCCCAAAAGCCCTTACCCCCAGCCCCTCTCCCACAGGGAGCTACTAAGTACACATAAGTCCTTAACGTAGACGATACAGGGAATCGATCCCCCCTAGCCCCCCTTAAAAAGGGGGGAGCCGGAGTCAAAGTCCCCCTTTTTAAGGGGGATTTAGGGGGATCTCCAAAGACTTGCGGCATGAAAGTAAGATGTGTGTACTTAGTAGCCCACAGGGAGAGGGGAGCCGGAATTGTTTCAAAGTCCCTCTCCCACAGGGAGAGGGATTTAGGGTGAGGGCTTCAGGGACTTTGTGGTCTACTGAAGCTCAATGATTTTAAAAATGGGCAGAGCGAGACTCGAACTCGCATGACCGAAGTCGCCACATTTTGAGTGTGGTGCGTCTACCAATTTCGCCATCCGCCCTTGGATGAACCCTCATTATACTCAATGGGGCGGTTTTTCACCAGAGCACCATAGGCCGCACCACTGGCCCAGCGCTCAATTTCCTTGGCCCGCAGCACCGGCACCGGGTGAGTTAGCCCTTGGGTGCGCAGTTGTTTGAGGGCATCTCCGATGACATCTTGGCTGAGGTTATCGTAGGCACGGGCTTGGTCGAGAAAGGCGTCTAGGCTGAGTTCGTCCACCAAAGAAGGCGATCCGCCACAGAGTTTCATCAGCAAAGAAGCCACGATGCGGGGATCTTGGGCCACCAGCAGAGCGGCGCGGTCGCAGGTGAACTCGGCACAGCGCACCCATTCCATCAACTGGTTTTGCAGCCCTTGGGAAATTTCGGTGCCAAAGGGCAGTTGGCTGGCGGCGAGGGTAATCAGGTTCGCCACCGTGAGGTATAGGCTGTGGTCGCACTTGAGATGGCCCAGTTCGTGGGCGATCACCGCCTGGGTCTCCGCCGGAGTCAGCAGTTCGATCAGGGCCGTGTGGATGACGATAAAGGGCCGCTCCCCCCGCATGGCAAAGGTGTAGGCATTGGGCACGGGGTTTTGGCGCACGTAGAGCTGGGGCACCTCTAAATCTAGAATTTGGCAGGCTTCCACCAGGGCGGCATGGAGGCTGGGCAGTTGCCGATCACTCACCTGAATCCCAGAGGCCAGGTTTTCTAAATGAAAAAACGATTCCGCTAGGGGGGCCACCACCATCCGCACCAGCACATCTAGCCCCGGCAGTTGTTGCAGGGCACGGGTGGCTTCGAGATCCAGGGGGTGACGGAACTGTTCGGCCCGCAGGCCTAGGAGCAGCGTTTTACCAGACATAGGAAAGAAGATCAGAAGGTGACCGAACGGTGCAACGGTAAAAAAGGTCGAAAACCCTAAGGGCTTATCCCCGTACCTTTATCCTAAGGTAATACGAAAATCATCGGAGGACTGTGGTGTGACTCCCCAGGAATTTGGCCTGTTGCTGATCTCGGTTATCACCAGCAGTTTAGGGCAGTTTTTTCTTAAATTAGGCGCGGTGCAGCTAGGGCAAGTGACTGGAGACAACGCCCTCAACCACATTTTACGCATCGCTACCACCCCAGCGCTGATCGCTGGGCTCGCCTCCTACGGCCTTGGGGCTATTTCCTACATTTTGTTGCTCACCCGGGTCAAGCTCAGTGTGGCGGCCCCTTCAGCATCCTTAATTTATTTGGCCTCCGTGTTAATTGGTTACTTCTTTTTCGGAGAAACCCTGCCCCCAGTGCGAGTTCTAGGGCTTGGGTTTATCGTGCTTGGGGTCGTGTTGGTGACCACCCGCTAGGCGGTTCTCCGTCTGCCCATGGTGGGGTGGCTAATCCGAATCCGCGATATTCGACACCACTAACCCCCTGAGATCACTGATCCCAAGGGGTTAGGTTTGGGTTGTTCCCCACTTTTCGACTAGGGATCTGGGTTAACGCAGGTGAGGCGTCCCTCCTGGTTGATCAGTTCCAAAGAAGGCTGAAAACCAGGGTAGCACCGCACCAAAACGGTGTCGTTGCTGCGGGTGACGTAGAGAACGTGAATGGGGTTGCCGTTGAGAATGGCGGGTACCAGACGCGGAGGCATCGGGGCCGTAGACCAGGCTGGCAGCATTCCCCCTAAACTCAGCCCTAAAATCCCTAAGGCTGTCAGTAACCCCACCGCTGTCCACCTAGACAAAAACCATCGGCGGGGGCCAAGTTGACTCAAAATTCGCTGTGCCGTTGGTCGAATATCCATGACCGCTTTTCACCTCGGAGTAAACACCTCTTTAATATGTTCTCCTAGCTGCCTTTAGAATCTGCCAAACCTTAAGATCATCATAAGATATGATGCCCATCGACCCCACGATAGTGGCGTAAGGGACTGAACCTAATCAATCGTTGCCGTTACTAAATAACCGAGTTGATTGGCAAAACTTGTGAGAACCCAGATCCGCAAAGGGTCAGGAGACCTGACCCCTACGTGAACCCAATACGGTAGGGGCGCGGTTTCCGCGTCCGGCACAGGATGTGGTATCAGTCAACCATCTAAATAACAGGATGATTATCCTAACAATTAATGGTAAACGTCTTAAATATCCCATCCTAAAATGCTTACACCCTCTGACCTCAAGAGAGTGTAAGCATGGGTGCTGCGGATTTAAATGCCTAGGCCAAAGGCATTTAGAATGACCTTCAGAAGCGAGCTAACGATGGATAGGGCAATGGCTCCCATAATGGCACTCCAAATCCCCCAGCGTAGGCGAAATCCTTCAATTAACCAGGCGGCAAACCCAAACACAATAATCGACCCTAAGAGGGGAACAATACCTAGGCTAAAGAGCCAGGTGGCGGTGCGAATGAACTGCGGGAAAAAAGCCCAGATGCCATCAAAGGCACCGATAATTGCTCCCCCTAGCAGGGCTTTGATGGGGCTGTCAATTTCGACACCAACGGGTGGAATTTTTGAGATGATCAGCAGACTCACTGCCAAAATGACAACACTAATAGCAAAGTAAATGAGCGCATTAGTCATGGGATATTTGCCTCACACGTAAATGGGGATAGGTAGCGGAGCGAACGACTGATACGGAAAACGGGCTTAGATAGTGACTAAGCCGTAACATTTATGACACATTTCAGCGGTCTATCCTAGTGGGAAATGTCTTTTTTCCCGGTATTGGCGACAAAGCTCACCTAGGAGCGTGGCAAAGATGTTAGGAGGATAGACCTAGCGCCTTAGCCAACGCCTTCAGTACCTCGGCTTCCCGTTCACTCACACGGCTAGACCCAATGCCCATTACCCCTCCCTCCCGCTGCACCTCGGCGACACGTTGGGCGATGGACATTAACCAAGTTTTAAATTCTGTGGCCTGTAACCCAGTGACTTTGGCATCCAAAATAGCCGAGATGGTTTGAAAACTTTCCACGGCTCGGTTGCGGGCATCCTTGGGCTTCGTAAACGTCTGAATAACGCCCAACAGTTCAAACTGTTTTTTAAGAACTAACTGCTCTCCCGTCAGGGATTCCTGGGCATCTTGTTCGGCTAGGGCGGCAACTAGCGCGGGGGTGAGTTCTCCGGGCAGATCCGTGCGCTTCAGATCTTCCGTGACAATTTTTACGCCAGCAATTAACTCTTGCAAAAAGGAAATGGGATCCACCTTATCAGCCAAGCACACTGCAATCACAGCCTCCATGGGCGCTTGCAGCAGCTTCGTCCATTCTTCGTCTGTAAAATTCTGTCGCATGAATTCACTCACAAAATAGGTTGATTTATCAGGATGTTGCCCTATTCAGGGATACCATATCGGCTAAAAATATGAAATGAATAAGCGTTAACAAATAGACGCGATGGGCGGGGCATAAATCCGCCGTTGCCAGGGATCGCCGCAGCGGTTTGTGTCTGGGCTGGCCTAGACTGGCCCAGTTCTCACGGGTCAGAGGCTACAATCGTGACCTGGGTCACAGTTTTTGGGGTGGGCCTTGGGTTACCTCTGATGGGGGCATGGATACCTCTAATGGAGGGGGGTATCCTGAGGAGTGCCTGGGCGAAGTCTGGGGATCCTACGCTCTGTCGTTGTCTGTTGTTGGTCGTGTCGCGGGAGTCGGTATGTCGTTTTCCCTAGATCGCAAGGGGTCTGTTTGGCTGGGCACCACCGATACGGTGGATGACCCACCGACGGATATGGCGTCCGGGTCGGGGGGTGATCATGGTTCAACCTCAGTGCCGCCAGAACCGGAGGCGACCCTGTTCTTTGAAGGACGGTATGCGGGTCAAATGGATATGGCCGCCGACTTGGGTACCGTGGGTACTTACCTGAATGGCCACCGTAGTTGGTTTCCCCGCTGCGCCCATCCCATGCGAGTTAACCCCATTTCCGAGCACGGCTATGCGCTAGTGGTGGGTCACTTTTCGGTGCTGGGCTATGAGGTAGAACCCCAGGTGGGTCTATACCTCTCGCCCCTCGACCACGGCATCTACCGCATTGATACCATGGCGATTCCGGGCTATGTGCCACCGGGCTACGATGTGGATTTTCAGGCGGTGCTGAACCTGCTGGAGGGATACGATCCCCAGGGCGATCCCCTCACCCAGGTGGATTGGACGCTGACGCTGACGGTGCGGATTCACAAGCCGCGTTTTCTGAACGCCATTCCCCAGGCCTTGATCAAAGCCTCCGGCGACAAGCTTTTGAATCAGGTGGTGCGCCAGGTCTCGAAGCGACTGACCCGCAAGGTTCAGGAGGATTTCCACAGCAGCCACCACCTGCCCCTACCCGACAGCTACCATCGTCACCATTTTTGGTCTCACTGGGGTAAATCCAACCCCCAGCGGGAAAGCGACCATTCAGATTTTCCCCAATAAAAAGCCTGCGGCCCAGGTTAAGCCTAGGCCGCAGGAAAATATCGTTATTGACTAGCCCTATGGGCTGGGACTGAACTACAGATTAGACAGCAGGCGCTGCACAATCTGTACCCCCGTGAAGGCCTGCCAGCCAAATAAACCCACTAGGACGACGTTCAGGGAAATGTGGGTGAGGCGAGCGGTTTCGTTGCCCTTCTGCATGAAGGGGGTTAGCGCTGCCGAAGTGGTGATCAATCCGGCCATGCCGAGGCCCACCAGCAGGTGTGGCCCCACAAACAGCTTGCCGCTTTCCAAGTAGGTGGCCCCCATGCCGCCGATGGTGCCCAGCACCATGAACGCCATCAGCACGGAGCCTACCTTGTGGTGCTTGAGGGCAAACTTACCCTTGATCAGTTCCTTGCGGGTTTCGGCATCGGCTAGGCGAGTGCGGCGGGCCTGAACACCGAGGTACATGGCGTATAGGGTTGTCGCTAGCAAGACCCACATGGTGATGGGGTGGACAAAGTTGAGCCAAGGCTGGAAGGTGTCTGCGGTCATAGCAAGGAGTTGAAGTTTTAAGTTTTCTTACATGAGTATACAGTTAAGTCTCTGGCCTTGGCAAAGGCGCATCGGTGTCTGGTGTCATCCCTCCATAACGCCCTAGCCCGGAATAATCCCCTAGCCCACAGAAGATCGCTCGTTGCTCCCAGCCGATCCGCGCCGCTAGGAATGGTCGGCGGCGGCAGGGAAGGGGGAACAGGTGTCGTCGGGGCAGTGGGGATAGGCGGGCTGGTAGAGGTCGGCGCGTTGGCCAAAGAGTTGGTAACGATGGTCACGGATGTAAGCGTAGACCTGATCGCCAGCGGGTTTGGCACCGGGCAAGGCGCGATAGGCCGAGACCAACCCTTGCAGCAGGGGCATCTGGCGACCAATTTCCTCGGCGGCATCGCTACCCTGCCAGCGGCGGTTAGGCTGGGCTAGGTCGATCAGGATCATGCCCGCTTTGCCATCGGCGGGGGTGAGGCCGAAGGGGGCCAGGGCGGCGGCATCCTGCATGGGCACATACTGAAAGCGCTGACCCTGATCCACAGCTTCTAACACGCGCACCAGGTTGACACAGAGGTTGCAGTTGCCGTCGTAGATGATGCAATACATGGTGGAAAGGGGCTGGCTGCGGTAGGGTGTAGCCGTATCTTAACCCCCTTCAGCCCTGGCTTTCCAGGGAAAAG
The DNA here is from genome assembly GCA_044070495.1 of Spirulina sp. Classification (GTDB taxonomy): domain Bacteria; phylum Cyanobacteriota; class Cyanobacteriia; order Phormidesmidales; family Phormidesmidaceae; genus Nodosilinea. The sequence continues at coordinate 61,208 of JBIPSI010000008.1, forward strand.
TCTACCCCTAGGCAGAGGGGGCATCCGGCGGATCGCCAGCGAAACTAGGAAAGGGCGTAGGAGCCTAGACGCCAAACCCTGGGCGGCGCTTGGGGGCCGAGCAAATTGAACGTGAGGGAAACCCATTGGTCATGGTCACGATCCCGCATCAGCTAGTGCATCGCCTCTGGGTGGCCTCCAGTAACGGGGCTGGGTGGCCGATGGGTACCCTCTGGCTGGATGGAGGAATCGAGGGCGGCATGACCCTGACCGATGGCGTGATCCCGGTGGCGTTGGTTATGGGAGCGGCCTTACTGTGGCGGCTACTTTGGCCTAGGTTAGCCCAGGGGCGGGTGAATTGGATGGGTTCAATGACGGTACAGGACAACCTACAGGAGACCGCCGAACGGTTGAATCTGGCCCTGAGTGCGGCGCAGATGGGGTCTTGGGATTGGAACTTAGATCAGCAGACGCAGTTTTGGTCGCCCCAAAGTAAACGCATCCTGGGGCTAGATCCAGAGACCTCTCTCCAGCGGCTTGACCAATGGCAGGACTTCATCCACCCCGACGATTGGCCCGCCACCCAGACTGCTGTGGAGCAAGCCCTTGCCACCCAGCAAGATTTCACCCATCAATATCGGGTGCGATGGCCCGATGGCAGTTGGCACTGGGTGAGCCTCTCTGGGCGGGCGGTGGCCCAGGGGCGCAGTCAACGTCTGGTGGGGGTGCTGCAAGATATCACCGACCGCAAGCAGGCGGAATTGTACCTGCGGGCCAGCGAAGCTCGGTTTCGGGCGGTGTTTGAACAGGCGGCGGTGGGCATGGCGCGGCTGTCGCCGGAGGGGCGATGGATTCAGGTCAACCAGGGGCTGTGCGACATCCTGGGGCGGCCCGCTGAGGCACTGCTGGGGCATCACTTCTCGGAGGTCACCGACGAGGCCGACCAGAGCCAAGACGAGGTGTACTACCAGCAGTTGATCCAAGGCGAACAGAGATCCTGCCAGTTCGAGAAGCGCTACCTCCATGGCGATGGTCATCCGGTTTGGACGCTGGTGACGGTCTCCGTGGAGAGCGATGAATCCGAAGACATCACTGCCCTGATCGCCATTATCGAGGACATCACTGAGCGCAAGGCTGCCCGCGAAGAACTGCTGCGCCGCGCCGAAGAACTGGCCAACACCAACCTGATGCTGGCCCGCACCACCGCCCTGCTAGAGCGCCGCAACAGCGAACTCGATCAGTTTGCCTACGTCACCTCCCACGACCTCAAGGCTCCCCTGCGGGCCATTTCTAACCTGGCGGATTGGATCGGGGAAGACCTAGCGGGTCAGATTCCAGCGGAAAATCAACGGCAGTTGGCCCTGCTGAAAAGCCGCGTGCAGCGCATGGAGGCCCTGATCAACGGCCTGCTGGAATATGCCCGCATTGGTCGCCGCGAACGGCAAATCACGCAGGTCAACGTGGCCCAATTGCTCCATAGCGTGATCGATTCCCTCGCGCCGCCCCCAGGGTTTCAGGTGCAGGTGGCCGATGCCATGCCCACCATCCCCACCCATCAGACCGCCCTCGGCCAAGTTTTTGCCAACCTCATTAGCAACGCCCTCAAACACCATCACCAGGATCAGGGCCGCGTTACCATCCATTGCCGTTCCCAGGGGGATGTTTTAGAATTTTGCGTCAGCGACGATGGCCCCGGCATTGCCCCCCAATACCACGAAAAAATCTTCACCATTTTCCAAACCCTCAAGGCCAGGGACGACTTTGAAAGTACCGGGGTGGGCCTCTCGGTGGTCAAAAAAATTGTGGAATCGGAAAATGGCCGCGTGTGGCTAGAATCGGCGGTGGGCGAGGGCAGTCGCTTTTACTTTACCTGGCCGATGGTGAGTGGGTGAACCTGGGGCATGGCGTTCAAAGGGAGATCAGCATGAAGCGATTAGGGTGGCTGGGATGGCTGAGCGTCGGGCTGGTGTGGGGCTGGCCGGGGTTAGCCTGGGGTCTGGATGGTTCTGAGTCACAGCTAAGCCGAGGGGCATCGCTTTGGGCGCAGTCGTTGCCGCTGAATCGGGAATCAGATAGACCAACCTCGGAGAGCGGGGCATCCCTGAGGGAAAACCATATTGATACCTCGGCGAGGACGCAGGTGTCGCTGACCTTGGCCGACTTGGTGGAACTGGTGTTAACAGGCAACCGAGACTTGCAAAACCAGGGCCTAGAGCGCATTGTGCAACGCCAGGAACTGACGGCGGCGGAGCAAACCTTCGACCCCCGCTTCACGCCGATTTTGGAGGCCCAGGTCACCCGCCAATGGTCGGACACCGAGGACGTTGTGGATACCACCACCGGAGACATCCTGTTTGGCACCAGCCCCACCAACCGCGATTCGAGGGCCGTGTTGCAAACCAGGGTCACCACTCGCCAGGGAACGCAGATTGAGGTGGATGCCGATCCGCTGAACCCCGACCGACTGCTAACCGTGCGCCTAGAACAACCCTTGCTGCGGGGCTTTGGCACAGCAGTAAACGAAGCCCCCTTGGAACAGGCCCGACTGGGAGAACGGCGCAACCAACTGAACCTGGAGGCCAACATCATTGATCTGATCACCACCGCCACCACCCGCTACACCAGCCTAATTAGCGCCCAGGCCCAGGTGGATATTCAATCCCAGGCCCTAGAACGGCGGCGGCGGCAGCTAGAAATTTTGCAGGCCCTGGTGGCGGCGGGGCGCGAGGCTCCCATCAACCTGCTTGACACCGAGCGGGCTGTCGCCGATGCAGAACGGCAGCTCGTGGAGGCCCAAAATGACCTCAACCAGGCCAACAACGACCTACTCAACCTGATCGGCACGGATCGGGGACTGCGGTTCGCCGCCAATGCCGCAACGGTGGAAGCCCTGTTCCAGGAGGCCGCCACCCAGGCCGCTCAGTATCGGGTAGAAACCTTGGTATCCCAAGCCTTTCGCCTGCGTCGAGACTACCAAGGGGCACAACTGGAACGACAGCAAACCGTCCTCGATCTGCGCTTGGCAGAAGACGCCCTGCGCTGGCAGGTCAATGCCGTGGCCGGGGGCAACCTGGGCGATCTCTCCCGCACCAGCCTGGGCCTGATCGCCACCCGCACCTTCGAGGAACCCGATCTCGAAACCAACCGCCTGCGCCGCACCATCACCCTGCAACAGCAAGACAACAGCCTCGTGCAACAGGAAGAAGAAATTCGCAACGATGTGGCCGCCCGTTTTGCCGATGTTCAGAGTGCCCAGCTTCAGGTAGAAGCTGCCGAACGGGCCACCGCCAGCGCCCGAAGCCAACTGGAGGCCACCCAGGAACGGTACCGCCTCGGTCGGGACAACATCAGCCTATCCGACCTGATCGACCAGGAGGAACGACTCGTCACCGCTGAAACCAATGCCCTAGAAGCCCGCATTGCCTTCCTCAACAGCATGGCCGCCCTAGATCAAACCGTCGGCCTCACCCTTGACCGCTGGGCCACCCAAGTCGCCCAATCTCCCCTAGGTCAAGAACTGGGCTACGGCCTGCCGCGCCCTAGGGATTCTGAGTAACGATTGACGCCGAAGGTTGCGAAGCATCGTGCTGGTGCCCACCGTCAAGGCTTTCTAGACAAGCTGAGGAACCCAAGTTTTGATCGGCCAGGTTAGGAGAGATTTTGCTCGTTTCAACGATCCGATAAGCGCCGTTATGGAAGAGATATAGTCGTTCATTATAAGAACGAGACAAGCTAAGCAGGGAGAATCTTACACAAGTAGGCTTTATAGATTCTCAAGCTTAATTAGAGTGACTATAAACGGTCAAGCGGCCACGATCATAAATTCAAACCTCAGGAACTTGCAAAATTGCGTAAGCCTCCAACGTTGTTCTGGAGATAACGTCCGCTTCAATGGCGAGATCCGGCGGTGGATCGGTGTCCATATCCATCCGCATCAGGGCGCGTACTCGTGCGGCATTTTCAATAGTTAATCCTAGGAACGCGGCGATCTTCCCCTGACTCGGCGTATAGGGTCTCGTATTGCTCCCAGGTAACATCGTTGATCAACAGGTGGCTACCCGGTGACAGGTCAATGGTAGTGATGGGAAGTTTGACCAAGTTGAGCACAGTCATCGGGGATCCCTAGGTTTTGGAGTGGGCTTAGCTCCATTGTAAACAACGCCTAGAATGGTTCGGCCTTGATTATTTGCGAATACTAGAATGGCATCTTCCACGGGCACTATCCCAAAACCATCGCCGACGCCGGGGAATCCCATGGTCAGCAGGATAGATTAGCAAAGCGTCATCCATGCGGCAAGGGAATTTTTGCGAGAGGCCATTAAATAGAATTGATGAGAATTGATGCGTTACGCTGGCGTAACGCATCCTACGGACTCTAGTCGTCATCCATGAGAGCCTGCATAGCAGATTGAAGACTGCATTCGCTCGTCACAACCGAGTCAATAAGCACACTCATAGAGTCGAGAGTAAACATCCACAGCAGTAATGTTTCGAGGAACTCTTCCGGGTCAATTCCCCTGGATTTACCTAGAGCATTAACATACTTAAAAACAACTTGGTTCTGAGAATCCAGGCAAAAGCTACCTAGGGGAATCTTTAAGTTAATGGTCGGCAATAGCTCAATAATTGCTGAGCGGCTCAAGTCGTCTTCTAATTTTATAGGTGTTTCACAATAAAACTGGAGTAGCTTTAGCGTTTCCACATCCGATTCGTCTAGCGGGATGAAGATGAGGCTAGCAATTCTAGATCGTCCTTTTGCGTCCGCTTCAAGCTCAATGGCTAAGGTGGTGATAGGCACCTCGGACGAACAAGGTAAAACCTGACTATTGAGATCCAATTCTGATTTAATCGCCGCTTCTAGTTGCTGAAGTTCAAAGAGGCTTCTAGCCTCATTCATGGCATCACTCATTGGAATTTTACCTCTAGTTTAATGTGAGATTTTATCGGTAGTAGCTAGCGTTTTTTCATGGCTTCAACGAGCATCTCGACTTGCTCTTTTGGGTTATGTCTCTCAGCCAACCACATTCCGTAGTTAACGCCAGTGGCACGAATAAGTTGTTCGGTCTGGTCTGCCTTCGCTGTATCGCCTGGTTTTAGCGTGGCAACTTGTTGATAAATAAATTTGGCATGACCAACATATTCCCTATGTTTATTTTGAGAAGACTTCTTGTCTGACCCATCTCCTGAATCGCGATATATTTTCTGAATAAATTTGGCACTACTATGACCAACCCTATAGGCTCCTGCTCCAAGTTTAATGCTTTGCCCGATGGCGGCACCAATTCCTGTTGCGCCAACCGCAATGGTGGTAATATCGCCCGCCATACTAACTAGTTCTAAGATGACATCCGTCCATCCACTGGTTTTCCTCTTCTTATTAATCTCAGACATCTTATCGGCATACTCATAGGTATCAATCTGTTGATCAACATCTTCTAGAGGTTTTACGGTATTATCTCGGAACTCTACGACCGTGCGGGGGGTTCCGGTTAAGTCTTCAAGCTTTTTCTTAACCTCTGCATTGAGGGTGGAGCTAGTAATCTTCGCTTTTACGGCGACATGTGCCCTCTTAGCAACGGAACGATCTTGCCTAGAATCTCTAGCGACATCACCCAGATTCTTGGATCTTTCCTGTGCTAATTCAGAAATTTGCTTGATCGATTCTCGCACATCCTTTTTAATGCGGAAGTAGGTTTTGTAGTTAGGGAAGGTACCTCGTCTATCCTTATCAAATACCTTAGAGTCTTTAACATTATCCTCAGTGGGAACAGTATCTCCCAGGGTGCTGGCAAGGGTTATTCTTAATGGACTGGCTAATTGTCCCATGCTGCTCTTGGTTTTGTCGGCTGTAATCGCATCCCAAAGTCGGACTAGCGCATTAATAGCCGATACTCCAATCGATAGGGCTGGCACTGTATAGACAACTGACATAGGAATGCCCTTGCCAATAATATCGTAGGCTGACTTCGCAACCTTGGCTGCGCTAGCGGCTGCATTGGTAAAGGATTGAAAGGTAACCAGGGCATCTTTCTTTTTTTCATCGCTCTGCGATTTAAATAGACGATAAATACCAATAATGCCAAGGGCAGCATCCTTAACGGCGCTCAATCCATCAGCAATCGCACCTGTAACTTTTCCAGCCACATCTGATTTCCCGACTCCTTTTTCAGAACCACTTATCTTAGCAATTGAATCTACGATTTTCGTTGAGCCTGAGGTTGCTTTGCCGAGTGACTGAACAAATCCGAAGCCAGCGGCAAAGTTATCCCAAGCACTTTTGTCTTTACTAATTGCCTGGAAATTCGCTGCAAGGCCCAGCAATCCAGAAAAAGTATCTCCTACACCAGCGGTAATATCCAACCCTGTTTTAGCCGTTGTACTGCCTGATGAGGCATCTTCCCTATCATGCAATCTACCATCTTTAATCGTCTTCAGAGACGATTGCTCTATAGTTCCTGCCGAACCATCAAAAAAACCACCTGCTGTATCTGTTGTATTTTGTCCAACCTCGAATGAGTCACTTTGAAACTTTGGATCAGTGACCCCTGTTAGGGTACGCTTTAAAACAATTTTGCTTTTGCGTAAATAGCCATCTTTGCCAGCGGCCTTGGCTTTCGTCCACTCCCCTATCGTAGCGGTCTCATCGGCTTCTACCTCATCTCCAGACCTTAGCTTTTTCCCACCTGATACGGTTCCCTTATCCTTTCCTGTGGTTGGATCAATGCGATGAAGCTGGGCTGTATCGTTGACGTAGGCTACTTCAAAGGCCGCCTGAATAGAAGGAGGCACATTAGAGGAAGTGGAAGGTTTTGGGAGGATAGAACCCATTGACATCTCTAACCTATTTTGTGGGATGTTAGGTTCTTGGATCGCATCTGAGTTCAAGTTTCCAGAAGCCCCAGATCGCTGCACTGTTGCCCCCTTCTGCTGCACCACATGGGTTAATTCATGGGCAATTAATTCCTGACCTCCACGGCTTCCCGGTTGATAGGCTCCTTGGCGGAAGAAAATATCCTGCCCTGTGGTAAAGGCTTTGGCTTGAATGGATCGGTTCAGTTGGTCGGATTGGCTATCGGTATGAATCCGCACATTGCTAAAGTCGGCCCCCATGGCGTGGCCTATTTTGGCTTGCAAATCGGGTGCGAGGGCTTGGCCGCTGCCCCTGGCTTGTTGAATGCCTGTTTCTAAATAGGGAGAAGCCTCTCCTGCTACAATCTGGCCAAGCGATGCCGGCTTCATTTGCAGTTCGTCTTCCTCGGTCATCTCCAGCCGTTGAAGCATGGGCTGCATTTGCAGTTCGTCTTCTTCCAGGGCCTTGCGCTGCAAGAGGGGCTTCATTTGCAGTTCGTCTTCCTCGGGCATGGCTAGCCGCTGGACAGCCGGGGAAGGGTGGGCTGGGTTGGCACTGGGTGCATGGATGTGCTGCACCACCTGGCTAGCCACGCGGTCAGCCTCTTGTTCGTAGGGATCGTTAGGCGCACCGATGGTGAGCTTGGGTTGAATCGGTTGCCTACTGGTGCCGCTTGGGTCTTGGATGGTAAAGGTATGGAAAGACACCTCAGGAGCGGCACCTATGGAGTTTGGGGACAGGGCCTCTGGGGCGGTCTGGGCCTCGGGGACTGGCGCGAAGGGGCGAGGCTGAAAAGGGTCTGGGATATGGCCTTTCGGAGTTGGAGAAGATTGTTTTTTTCGAGAGAGGTTATCTTTCATCGCGCTTACCTCTAGCCTGCACCGGCCTGATTACCTAGGTTCCCAGCCTCACTATGTCACAGGAGCCTGGGCTTGTTCCTTAGCCAATGGTCGAAGATCTAAACAAATTCCCAGGTCGCACAGACCTCCCCCTGGCTGACTAACACAACAGCGAAAAGCCTTGATATCTCACAGGTTGGGCGGCACGATAGGAGAACCCAACAAGCCCGAAGTCTTTGGCAAGTGCTGGGTTTCGCTTCGCTGCACCTAACCTACTTTGGAGGTATGTCAGGCCATTAGGCCCTACCCTTCTGCCTTATAAGGAAGCCAGAAAGGGGGAGGGCAGGGATCTAGGTTGATTTTAGGTTCGGTGTTCGGCGGCTGGTTGACTGACAAAACTTGCTAGAACCCATATCCGCCAAAGGGTCAGGAGACCTGACCCTTACATGAACCCGATGCCGTAGGGACGCGGTTTCCGCGTCCGGCGCAGGATCTTTTGTCAGTCAACCAGGTTCGGCGGTCAGCGACGGTCTCTCTAGCGACGATCTACGTAGTCGTCGCGGATACCCTTGGCATTGAGGGCTTCCCCTAGACGGCTGAGGGCATGGACATAGGCGGCGGTGCGGCCAGAGATCGCTTTTTCCTGGGAAATTTGCCAAATGTGTTCGGCTTCGGCCACCATCATCCCTTGCAGGCGGTGGTTCACCTCCTCCCGCGACCAATAGAGCCCGCTGCGATTTTGCACCCATTCAAAGTAGCTGACGGTGACGCCCCCGGCGTTGACCAAAATGTCTGGGAAAACGGTGATGCCCTTGTCCTCCAAAATCAAATCGGCGTCGGCGGTGATGGGGCCATTAGCGACCTCAAAAATGTAGCGGGCCTGGATTTGGTGGGCATTTTCGGCGGTAATTTGGTTTTCTAGGGCAGCGGGGATCAAAATATCCACATCCAGGGTCAGCAGTTCTTCGTTGGTGAGGGTGGTGTGATCCTGCACAATATTGCAGACGGTGCCCTCGCAGTAGACCGCTTGCAGTTTGCGGTGGTTGGCCTTGAAATGCTGAATACTGGGGATATCCAGCCCATGGGGAGAAAACACGCCGCCCTGGGAATCGCTGACCGCCACCACCCGATACCCGGCATCAAACAGCAGCCGCGCCACAATGCTGCCCGCATTGCCAAAGCCCTGCACCGCCACCGTGGTCATTTGGGGTCGTTTGCCCACCTTGGCCATCATTGCCTCGATGACGTTGAATGCGCCCATGCCCGTGGCTGTGTCGCGCCCCTCGCTGCCGCCCATCGTCAGGGGTTTGCCCGTAATCACCGCCGGACAGTGCTGCCGCCGAATGATGCTGTACTGATCCATCATCCAGCCCATAATCAGGGCGTTGGTGTAGACATCGGGGGCGGGAATATCCACATCGGGGCCAATGAAATCCGCAATGGCGTCGATGTAGCCCCGGCTCAGCCGCTCTAGCTCAAACTTCGAAAGTTCCTTGGGGTTGACGGTGACGCCACCCTTGCCGCCGCCCAGGGGCAAATTGAGGGCCGCACATTTAAACGTCATCCAAAAGGCGAGGGACTGCACCTCATCGAGGGTAACGCTGGGATGGTAGCGGATGCCCCCCTTGGCGGGGCCACGGGTATCGTCGTAGCGCACTCGGTAGCCCTGAAACACCCGCAAACTGCCGTCGTCCATCCGCACCGGAATCGACACCGTGAGGCTGGCTTTGGGGTAGCGCAGCCGCTCCGAAGCATCCTCGGAAATATTGACGTACTTGAGGGCACGCTCTAGGCGACGGTTAGCATCGGACAGGATGGAGGTGGTCATAAAATCCCTGGAAAGCGTTGGGAAAGCGCCCATTGGAGCCAGATTTAGCCCCCTAGGTTGCCTTCTATCCTCAACATTCCGCGAAACGACCGGCCCCGCTCCACTCGGCAATAATTTGTATTGTCTGTAACTAAATTAGAAGATCAGGCTTTATAAAAGGGGCGCTTCACCACCTGGGCAGGGCGCTGCTGGCCGCGAATATCCACCGCTAGGGCTTGCCCGATTTTGGCGAGGGAACTGGGAACGTAGGCCAGGGCAATGGGGGTGTTCAACGTCGGAGACAGTGTGCCGCTGGTGACGATACCCACGGGTTCGCCCCCATGGAGAACAGGATAATCGTGGCGGGCAATGTGGCGTTCAGACAAGGACAGCCCCACTAAGCGGCGGGACACCCCTTCGGATTTCTGCTGCTCTAGGACGGGCCGCCCGATGAAGTCGCCCACTTCGTCGAGGTGAACCAGCCAACCTAGGCCAGCTTCGAGGGGGCTAGTGGTGTCGTTAATGTCTTGGCCGTAGAGGGCCATGGCGGCCTCTAGGCGCAGGGTATCGCGGGCACCCAGGCCACAGGGGGCAACGCCGGATTCCAGCAGGGTGTCCCACAATTTCCCAGCAGTGACAGGGTCGAGCATGATCTCAAAGCCGTCTTCCCCGGTGTATCCGGTGCGGGCTAGGAAGGCAGGTTGGCCGAGTACGGTGCCGTCTAAATGTCCAAAACGTTCGACGACAGACAGATCCTCCTGGACACAAGTTTGCAGAATCGCTACGGCCTTTGGCCCCTGTATCGACAACAACGCAAAGTCGCTGGATTGATCCACCAGTTCCACCTCAGTTCCGGCGAGATGTTCTAGAAACCAGGCTTTGTCCTTGTCGGTAGTGGCGGCGTTGACGATGGCAAAGACCTGTTCGATGCCCGATGCATCCCGATCCTTTAGGTAAATAATCAGGTCGTCGATGATGCCACCTTGGGGATTCAGCAACACCGTATATTGCGCCTTGCCGGGAGTCAGTCGCCCTAAATTGGAGGGCACCAACCGTTGCAAAGCCGCCAAAACGCCCTGGCCACGAAACAGAATCTTACCCATGTGGGAAATGTCAAACAGCCCCGCCTGGGTGCGGACGGCCTCATGTTCCTGCTTGATGCCGCCAAACTGCACAGGCATTTCCCAACCGGCAAACTCGGTCATCCGGGCCTTCAGGTCTAGGCAGCGGGAATAGAGGGGCGTTTGACGCAGGGACATAACAATACGTTCACTGGATGATTAAGCTAGTATACCGACTATTTTTAGAAGATGAAGATAGCGGGGGAGCAATCCAGATATGAAATTCACACCTAGCGCCAGTGACTATGACATGGAAGATGTAAAAAATGCTATGAGGGTAGAAGAGATTATTGGGGGCAGTGAGTTTCCAGATTTACTGAAATATACTAGAAGTTGCAACTTTAAGTGTGAGTACGCATGGATTCGTGAGTTTCTTATAGAATCTGACAAAATTCTCAAAGCAATGAGCAAGCCAAGCGATCCTTTTCAGTCTTCCTTCCCAGAAACTGCTATGTCCACCGCTATTCTTGGGCCAATGATGAGATTGCTTGGTTTTTATGGTAACGGCTTGATAGTTCTTCATGAGGCACCAGTGAACTTCAGTCTAATGGGTGATTCTTATTCAAGAACAATTGAAGGATTCGATTTATATGAAAACGAGGAAAAGCATTCAGTAGAAGGGAAAATCGACTTCCTAATTCTTTCTTCTGAATCTGAGAGAAAAACTGAAGAAATAGAAATTACTAGCCCCAGTGGACTGAATTACCTAAGTTTACGCAAATGGGAACTAGGGATAGAGGTAAAGAAGTGCGGAGAAAATAATCTATCCAAACACGTTAGTCAACTACTCTTATACATGAATGTCAATATAAATCTCGAAACACCAAAGTACGGATTATTGACTAACGGAAATGAAAATATATTAATTAAGCTATTCAGAGACTCATCGCAAAAGAAATGTTACAGCCTTTTTGAGGCGAAGGGAGTAGGATATCTATTTTATATCTTAAAGTTTTTCAGATTTCGTGAACATTTATAGTCATCCTAATTAAGTTTGAAAACCTGAAAGGCTTGCTAGGTTGAGGTTTTCAGCATTTAGCTTGTCTGAGGAGTAAAGGCTGACATAAAACCCTGAACATCCACTCACCCCTAAGCACTCCTACCAACGTTGGGGAGTAAAGTTATCATCATTGAGAATCACGACGCTATCCCCAGACTGGGCCAGTACAAATAATCCCTGACGATAGGCATAGCGGGCTACCGAGTTGGGCACCACCATTCCGGCCACCGCACCCATGGCATTCACATCGGCATAGCGAGGCATCAGCCGCTTAAACTTGCCCAGTCGCTCTAGGTGATCGTTGACATCGGCTTCCGTCAATTTGCTTTTCACCTCGACCACGATGGCGTCCGTGGTATTCACCACCAGCAGGTCAATTTCAATGCCCTCATTGCCACGTTGCACCAAAATGCCATCGTGGAATTCATGGACGGCAATACCCCGTTCTTGAAACAACCGCACCACCGCCGGACGCACCTGCCATTCCACAAACTCGCCCAAACGGTTGCCCAGCTTGCCCAGTTGCTCGTTGAGGTGTTGGTTTTGCTGTTTGATCAACCGTCGAGTTTCCTCAAGCTGGCGATCCGTTTCCTTTTGGGCAGCGGCAAGTTCGCCCAACACACGCCAAACATCATCCGCCGTAGTGGCCATAGGGCACCCGCCAAATCTTGACCTACGCCCATGCTAACACCGCTGCTCGGCTACAAAGCGGTACAGGTCGAGACCCGCTTTGGCAGATTGACGATAGCAAGATTACTGGTGATCTGGAAGCGGTTCAGGATAGTCCTACCCACGTCAGTATTTTACCAATCGATACCTGGAGACTAGGGTGATGACATGGAAATTTAGCTTATCAGCAGAATGCGGTTTAGATGAAAGCAAAGCGAAGCTGTTCTCCCAATATTTTGATGGAGTGATTTGGACACTCTCCAATGGCCGCCAATGCCAATGTCGAACTGCTACTTTCCAGGATATTGAAGAGAATTGGTGGTGCCAGGTCTGTCCCAATAATATCAGCGAGATTGGAATCGAGTCTCCTGAAAGTGAATATTCGATGACAGAGTTAGGAATTCTCTTTTACCAACATTTGCGTTCTGCTCCCAAGTTTCGATATGCCTTAGTTGGAGTCGAAGTCGATGAATTCAGGACTTACAGCGAGTTATTGGAAGATTTTTCTGCGTTATCTATCCCAGGTTTAGTTTTAGCTGTTGAGGTTGGGCAAGAAATGGAGCTATCCCCAGTTTATCGCCCCTTCAGTCCTGGCTATGTTTGGCTACCCTATGAGGGTGAAATTTATAATCCACTAATGGCATCTCCAATCCTGAAGAACAAGCTGAACAAATTATTACTGGCAAGCTAATTGAGCCTATTGAGAAGCGGCATAACAAATCGATGGAGCCGACCACCAAGAGTTATCTGTTGGATGTTACAGATTATCTAAGTCGGCTCATCTCAATCGTTAGACAGATTTAGTCGCATAGGGTAGTGGTAAAAGCCTCCCCGTAAAGGCATCTTGCTGGATAGTTTGTATTTCATTAATGGGCAGGGGTCTAAAATCCCATCGGAAAAATTCCGGCTTCTAGGCGTTGGGCTTCTTCTAGCTTTTGCTGGAGCTGGTCGCGTCCGGCGGGGCTGTGGAGGATGGGGACAGTTTCGAGCAGGGCGGGGAAGGTGATGACATCCCAATCGTTGGGTAAGTAGCAGGAAACTTCGGCCCGCTGGAGCCAGATTCGCTGGCTTTCGGGGTGCCAGATAAATTGGCTGCGGGGGCCAAGGGCGAGGGCGGCGAGGGTGGGCTGGCGGGGGCAGTCCTGGGGGTTGGTGCCCTGGAAACTGGGATCGCGGTAGCGGGGTAGGGGGATGGGCTGAAAGCTGACCCGATAGTCGTGGGCCTGCACCCCTAGGCGGGTGGCTTCGACTTGGATGCCCTCCACGCCGACGGCAAAGACGAGGTGGTGACGGAACTGGGCGCTGGGAAAGCCGATGCTGGCCAAGCTGGGGGGCAGTTCGTAGCGGTTGATGCCCGCCGCCAGGAGGGAACCCAGCAGCAGAATTTTTTGAAAACCGGGCACATCCCATTCGCCCACCAGGCGCTGATCTCTGGCTTCGGCGTAGAGGTTGGCGAGGGCGCGGAGGCGGGGGGCGGCCTGGAGGTCTAGGGCGATCAGTTCCTGCACGTTGAGGGTTTCTTGGCCGTAGGCGCGGAGGGCGGCGGGGGTGCCACCGTAGACGGCAATGTCGGGGGCTTCGCGCAGGTAGATGGCGAGGCTGCGGCGAAAGGCGAGGTATCGCGGATCGTAGGGGTCGGCGGGGGCAAAGGCTTGGTCGATCAGGCTAGCCAGGTGAGCCTGGAACCCCACCGCCTGCTTGAGGGTGGCATCGATGCCGATATCTTGGCCGTTTCCCACCATGGCGGCATAGAAGGTTTCGTGGAGGCTGGCCCCTTGCTGGGCGAGGGCGTGGTAGGTGCGAATGGGGACAGTGAGGTCGTGGAGGGGGTCGGCAAGCTGGGGCACCCGCTGGGCCAGCCAGGGCCAAAAGTCGGCATCTAGACCGTGATCTCGCAGGGTCGCGTACACCAGTTGATCGGCGGCGGCGGTTTGGGATTGGCCCTGGAGCCACTCCAGCAGCAGCCCCCGACCGTTGGCGTAGGCTTGGGTGAGGGGATAGCCTGCCTTTTCGCTGCGGGACACCAGAATAGACAGGGTGTTGCCACCGTTGAGTCGGCTGGCTTCGGTGGGGGAAAGGCGGGGGCTGAGGCCCAGGCGGGTGGGGTCGGTTTTGGCAGCGTCGGCCAGGGCGGTGGCGAGGGTTGGCGTATGCTGCGTCGCGAGGGTTCGCAGTTGGTCGGTAATCTGTTGACGCAGGGCTTGCTTTTGGCGTTCGTTGTCAACGATCTGCCTCGCCAGGGTAACTACCTCGGCGGGGTAAACCCCGGTTTCTGGAAATTGCACGATGCCCAGAGCCAGGGAAATCGCGCCTTCCTCGGCCCCAAAGGTAACGTTGGGCAGTTTGGAGAGCACCTCTGGGGTGCTGGCTAGGCGGCGGCTTTCTAGCTCGGTGGATCGCTCTAGGTGGCGCACCAGGCCATAGCGCAGCAGCGGCCCCCAGGGGCTACCATCGGCCACCCATGGTCGCAGCACCAGTTGTTTCATGGACAGGGATTGCTCGTCGCGCCAGAAGGATCCCACTATTCCGGCCCCGGCGGTGATGGGTCTGGCCTCTGGGGTACGCAGCAGCGGGTCGTGCAGGGTACGCAGGGAATGATCCAGCATCCACAGCGATTCCGCCGGATCTAGCCCCGCCGCCCGACTCGATTCGACATAGATGGGCATGAAATACTCCACAAAAAAGCGGTCGGTATTGAACCGCTGCCCCGACCGATAGGCCTCTAGCTTGCCCTGTTGCAAATCGGCGGCGAGGGCGGTGATGAAGGGGCTAGTCTGCAAAAACCAAAAGAATTTACGGTCGAGGTGGGGCGACAACGCCGTCCGAAATTGCGCCCTGGCTCGGTTGTAGGCCGCTTCGGAAAGGGGCGGTACCACGGTGCCATCGCGCAGGGTAAACCAGGCCCCATCCCGCCGAAAGGCGTAGCTAGCCCCCTCAATCAGCGGCACCGACTGACGCAGGGGCAACCCTTGCATGGTCATCCCCAGGCTGGTGGCGATTAGGTCGGGGTCGAGGGTGAGGGCGAGGGAACCCGGTGGCGGTTGACCCGTAGCTTGCAGCTCGATTTGGGGATCTTGCCAGGGGCCAGTCACCCGCAGGTTGCCCTCAAAATGCTGGTCGGGGGCCAGGGGCAGGGGTTGGCCCACCAGGCGCTCCAGTTCCGCCGCCGCCACCGAGGGCACCTGGGCGGTGAGGTCATACCCCTGGGGATCCACCTGCCCCGCCGCCGTTAGGAACAAGTTTCCCAATTGCAGGTGAGTATCGTGCAGCGTTGCCCGCTGGCCCTGGAGCCACAGCCCGCCCTGCCACCGCAGCGGCTCCGCCACCCGCCCCAGTTGGCCTTTGCCCCTGGCTATCACTAACCCTTGGGCCTCGGTCTTGGCGAGGTTAGGCCGACCCGTACCATCCAACGGTACCGTCAGCGACACATGGCCGTTGACCACCCCGGTTTGCAGCGTAATGGGTGTCGGCAGTAGGGCATTGAGGGGCGTGAGGGGCAATTGGGCCGCTTGCAACGTCGCTTTAGCCAAGGATTCAGGACTCGTGCCCACCGTGCCAGGATTGGGCAGGGTGCCGCTGAGGGTAAACTGGCCCTGATCGAGTTGGCCCGCCAGATCAAAGGCCATGGCCCCTGTGGCAGGGCGAAGGACGGATCCCTCAAGCCCCTCTATATATAAGTGGGATGTCCCGGTTTCTCCCAACACCGTGACCTGCCCCCCTTGGATATGTACCGCCGCCAGGCGGGGCCGACTGTCCTGATCTGGATTGTTCTGATCGCGACTGTCCTGATCCTGGCTCTCCTGGGTAGAGGTCGCCAAATCCATGGGGGATAAGGCCCAGGGAAAATCTCTAGGCGCTAGTACCGTGATCTGCGGCTGATCGAGGGTAACGGTCAACCAGGGATCGGTGCCCTTGGCCCAGGCCAGCCCATCCAGGCCAAGGATGACGGTGCTAATTTGCCCGTGCCACGGTTTACTCGGTTCTGGGGGAAATTGCAGCGGGCCAAGGTGAAAACCCCGTCTGGATACCCCTTGCAGACCTCCCAGGCGCACCGGACGCTGGAAATGCTCTGTCAGTTGGGTTTCCCCATAGCGTTGCAGGCTGTGGGCCAGATAGAGGGTGCCCGCCCCTCCCGCCAGCAACAGCCCTAGCACGAGGCCATGGCTCCAGGTCAGCGTGGGTGGTTTGGCGACCTTGACCCTTGCCACCTTAGATCGGATGGCCTTGGGTTTGACGGTCTCAGATGGGACAACCTTGGATCTTGATGGCGCGGGACGAGTGCCAGGGGAGGGCAGCAGACTTTCTAGGAACCAGCCTAGGCCAAAGAAGGGACGGGGGGGACGAGATGGGGTCATGGGTTGGGCATGGGGAGGCAGACGGTAGCGCTAGAAGTCGCAGATCTGACGATCCTGGGGGCTGAGTCCTTCCCCGTGGCGCAGATAGTCCTGTACCCAGTCGCAGGCGTAGGCGATGGGGTCGAGGGTGAGAATTTGCTGGATATCCCACACCACCAGATGGCCATTGTCGCTGCCGGAGTAGAGGAACTGGCCCCTGGAGTCAAACAGTAAGGCGGTGATGATGCCCCCCTGTCCGGGCAGGGTTTTGGTGAGGGTGCCCGCTCGGTTCCAGAGCTTGATGGTGCCATCAATGCCGCCCGTGGCAATCATTTCGCCATCGGGGCTAAAGGCGACCCTGGTAAGGCCCTCGCTTTGGCCAGGGATGGCTTGGTAGGGGCCGTTGGGATAGGCCCAGAGGTGCAGGGTATCGTCTAGACTCGTAGCCGCCACAAGCTGACCATCGGGGCTAAAGGCCACCCCCCACACGGCTCCGGCATCGGTAATGGGCGTAGCGACTAGGGTGCCATCGGTGCGCCAGAGTTTGACGGTGCCTTCCTCGCTGGCTGAGGCTAAAACCTCCTCTCCAGGATGGAAGGCCAACTGCCAAATCCGCGAATTGTGGGCCTTAAATTGGGTGAGAATTGTCCCCGCCGCATCTCGAATTTGAATCGTGCCATTGTCGCTGCCCACCGCTAGGGTAAAGGGCGACGGGCTGGAGGCCGAATTGGGACGCAGGGCCAACCCAAAGCCACTGCCCAAGGTGGTATCGGGCTGCCATAGGGGCGGATCATCGGGACGGGGTAGGGCGCTCATGTCTAGGCGGTAGAGGCCTGAGGTGCTGGCAGTAAAGAGGATCTGGCCTGTGGGGTCAAAGCTGCCTGCCCTGGGGTCGAAGGCGAAATGGCCTTGCAGTTCCAGATCGCGCCAAAGTTTCATCTCTAGGGCAGAGCCCAGGGAGGCCAAGGTACGGCCATTGGGACTGAGGGCGAGGGACCAAATGGTATCGCTGTGTCCGGTCAACTCTCGCATCAGGTAGCGGTTGCGCTGCCACAGGCGCACAGTGCCATCGTCGCTGGCGGTGGCGGCAAAGGTGCCATCTGGCCCCAGGGCGGCATCGCGAATGGTGGCCCGATGACCTTGCACGGTGCGGATAAAGGTGCCATTGCCCTGCCAAAGATGGCCCTTCGCGTCTTTGCTGCTGGCGACAATGAACCGACCATCGTCGCTACAGTCTACCCCCAGCAACGCGCCACTATCGGGGGGTTTGAGGTCGTGGAGGAGGGTGCCCTCTAGGCTCCAAACCTTGAGGGTTTGGTCGGAGCTAACGGAAACAATCTGGTTGGTGCCTGGGCAAGTGGCCACATCCCACACCTCGGCCTGGTGCCCGATCAAGGGGGGCTGTTCCTCGCCCTGAATGGTCCACCGTTGCAGGGTGCCATCCACCACCGCCGCCACCAGCCCTTGGCTGTCGGGGGTAAAGGCTACATTCCAGGGAATTTGTGAGGTGGGCCAGGTCTGGGCTAGGGTGCCGTCGCGATGCCACAGGCGAATGGTGCGATCTCCCCCCGCCGAGGCAATCCACTGGCCATCGGGGCTGGCATCTACCCCCCACACAGGCTGGTCGTGGGCCTGAATCTGGTGCAGCCGCTGCCCGTCTAAGCTCCACACCTGCACGGTGCCATCCAGGCTGGCGGTAATCACCCGCTGGGAATCGGCGCTAAACACCACCCGATGGACGGTATTTTGATGCTCGAAGGTTTGGAGTAAACGGCCATCCTTGGCCCATAGGCGGGCAGTTTTGTCGTTGCTGCCCGTGGCCAGCCATTGACCATCGGGGCTAATGTCCACGGTCAACACGCCGCCCTGGTGCTGGGTAAGACGGTTCATCTCATTGTTGCCAAACACCGTCTGGATCAGCGCCGCCTCCACCTGCTGGGCCAGGGCCGGGTCGGAGTTTCGCACCCGCCGCTGGGCACGGTAGGCACGGATGGCCTCTACCATGGCCGCAAGCTGCTGGTGGGTATTAAACAACCCCTGGGAGGAGGAGGCCAATGCCTTCACCTCGCTGGCCTTGGCCCATTGATACTGCCGCCAACTCATCCAACTGATACCCAGGGCACCCACTAAGGCGGTGGACACCACCCCCAACAGCACGGTTTTGAGATTGGCCACCTGGCGGGCTTGGCGCAGACGCAGGTTTTCCGCCTGGAGCCGCTCGGTTTCCAGCTTTTGCCGAATCCGCTGCTGTTCGGCCTCCTGGCTGGCCTGGAAAAAGCGGTAGTCTAGATCCCCTAGCCGACGATTGTGCTGCTTGGCCCAGTCCAGCACCCGCCGCAGACTTTTGCCCCGCAACAGGCGCGACTCGTCGGTATAGCCAGAGGCCGCCCAGGCATTGAGGGCTTCGGCGTAGGGACGCAGGCCATCGAGTTGGGCCTGCACCCAGGTTTCGCAAAACACCGCCCGGTAAATGGGATTTTTGACCTGAAGTTGTCCTGCCCGCTGCACCACTAGGCCCGACAGTTGCAGGTCAGTCTGGGCAAGGCTGTTATCGAGGGGCACGCCTCCCTCGGCCAAAATCTGCTGGTAGAGATCGAGCAGCAGGGCGGCCCGCTGTTCGTCGTAGAGCAGGCGGTTGCGGATGGTACGCAGGTGTTCGGGGTTGTCCTGGCTTTCCCAATGGTCAATGATGCGGGTCTGCACCAGGTTGGTCACCCAAATCGCCTCTTCTCCCGACGGAATGGGATATAACTCGTGGGCCTGAATCTCGCTGATCACCTGCTGACACAGCTTTTGGGTGAGGAAGGGTTGGCCCCCCGTCCAGTGCAGAATGGCCGCTAGGATGGCTTCGGGCTGACCCATCTGCGGCGCAAATCCGGTGAGGAGGGGCTGGCTTTGGCCGGGGCAAAAGTCCTGGAGGTCGATGGCGCGGCCAATGTTGAAGGGCGTGCGTCGGGGGTCGCGAATCAGATCCGAGGGCGTGGCCACCCCAAACAGCCCCCAGGTGAGGCGACCATAGTCGGCCTGGTGTACCCGCTGCTCGTGGCAGGCGCGAATGAAGGCAAAGAAATCATTGGCGGAAAAGTCGAGGCTGAGAACGCTGTCGATTTCATCTACCAAAATAAACAGACGGCTGTGGGGCAGGTGGTTAACAATCTCGTCGATCAGCAACCGCAGTTGTTGCACCAGGGGCAGATCAGCCCATTCCTCCCAGCGGGCCTTGAGGTTAATGTCCCTCAGTAAGTCCAGATCCCGCAGCAGGGCCACCATCATGCCCCGATACCACTGTTCGTAGGACACCTGATCGCTGCCCAACTCCGTCATATCCAGATAGGCACAATGATAGCCAAGCTGGCTCAGACGATACTGCACGCGGGTACGCAGGCTCGATTTGCCCATCTGGCGGGCATTGAAAACGTAGCAAAATTCTCCGGCCAATAACCCTTCATAGAGTCGTTGATCCGCCTCTCGCACCACATAGGTGGCGGCATCGGCGGCGAGACTGCCACCGACCTGGTAAAGCGTTTGAACAGGACTGACGGTCACACCATGGAGAAAAACTAGATCAGATGCTATTCCAAGGTCAGTTTAGCAATCCGCATAGAGGGCGGCAAAGTAATCTCGACATAGGGAACAGCGCACCTTAGCTCGCCCCCCCTCAAACTGCACCAACCCCATAGCCTCTAGGCGGCGGGCAATGGGAGCCGCCAAAGCAACGGGTTCCTTGGCGTTAATCACCTGCTGCCACGCCTCTTGCAGGGCCGGAGACTGCTGGAAAATCAGCCATAGCCGATGCAGGTACTCCCGGTAAATACCGTCATCGGTGGCGGCCTGATCCACCAACCGCTGCACCGTCCACCGCCCGGTCTGAAGCCAGTAGAAGGCCAGCTGAATCAGGTAGGGATGTCCGCCTACCCGCGCTGTCAAGGAGGCGATATCCCCCGGGCTCAACGCTATATCGGCTAGGCCGTAGCGTTGCCCTAGGGTGTCCACCTGTTCTGGGGTAAACAGCGGCAGATCGAGGGGTAGCCCCACATTAAAGGGAGACTGATGGGTCTGCAACGGCAGATCAAACTCGGCGGCATAGGCCAGCACCAGCCGCAGTTTGCCCCACTCCGGGCCAGATCGAGCCTGCTCGTACCAAGACCGCAGCATGGCCAAAAAGTTGCTGGCAATGTGGGGATGCTCTGACAGGTGATGCAGGGTGTCGATGGCAATCACCACCGGGGATGTCAGGTGGCCAAGCACCTGATCTTGAATGAAGGTGGTGCAGCTTAGCTTGCTGCCCGCACTGGCAAACCAGTAGTCGTCCACCTTGAGGTTGAGGTTGAGTTTTTGGCTGATGGCCCAGCAAAACCAGCGCAAAAAGGCATCCAGGCTATCTAAGGCATCGGCATCAACCTGACGCATATCCACCAAGGCCACGGACATGCCCTGCTGCTGCGCCCGCCCTAGGATCTGATTCATGAGTGAGGTTTTGCCCAGGCCCCAGGCCCCCTTAATGCGGAGCAGACTGCCAGGCTGTTGCAGGGCGGCACTGGCCATCTCCTCTAGCGGCGGGCGTTCCACATACCAGGGCGACTGAAACGGCAGGGGAGATCCCGGAAACTCCGGGGACTTGTCCATCATCTCGGTGGGCAGTGGAATCGGATTCACCCCAGACGCTACTCCCGCCCCCCCCGATGACTGGTTGGCAATTTCGGCCAAAATTAACCGCAGCCGCTTCTTGCTGACCGGATAACCTAACCGCTGGGATAGCGTTTGCCATAGCTTGGAGCCAATATCTTTGAGATAGCCTTCTTCATAGCCCGTATCAATGGCCATCTCCCGATACAACTGATCTTGCCAGGTACGAACAAAGACCAATTCTTCGACATAACTCAACTGCTGTGGATCCAGGATTTGCCTAACCAGATCCAGAGCCGTTTTAACATCCATGGATGGTGATGACAGAGACATTTACACTTTCATATTAAAGAGATCAACGGTACCCACGCCGGAAAAAGAGCGCCACAATTACGAGAAAATACCGAGGCTTTTCTATGGTACCGCCAATACTAAAGCTATTTGCCTTCAAAATACCTAGGAATTTTGCTGATTGTCAGCTTCTGTCACTATTGCGCCGAGACAAGCCTTGAGTCACTATAGAACGGCTCCTTTGCCCAATTCCGAATCCTTTCTCAAATCGAGACTAGATCAATCAATCAATGGTGCGAGGGTCGCCACGCGCATCGCAACAAACTAAACAGACTAAACAAACTAAACAGACCAAAAAAACTAAACTATATCAATTCTAGAAATAGCCTATTGATAAGGATGATGGTTCCCACGTATTCTCTCCCCGCTGCCTAGCCCTAGCCCGCCGATTACCAATCCTCAGCCGATCACAAACTTGCTCGATTGCGCTGATCTGGCCCTCGCCCTAAATCCTTCTCCCAACGTGGGAGAGGGACTTTGAGGGGCTTTCTAGCTCCCCTTCTCCTGGGGAGACGCTTCGCAAACGCCCTCCTGGAAGAGGGGCTGGGGGTGTAGCTTGCTTCCCGTTAGGGTGGGCTGAGGGGACTCCCCAAGCAGGCAACCCAGCGCTATAGTCTGAATATTTGGTAGACTGGGCCGTCATTTGCCTGGGTGATCCAACCCTAGGGACTCCCGAAGTCTGCCCCTGTGAACCATGCCATCAACGATTGCCCTCAACGATTAAGGAAGCCCCTCGCCATGACTCGTCGCTGGATTATTGGGCTATTGAGCCTTGTTCTTGTGGTGGCTGGCTGGGCTAGTCGTCCGGCCCAGGCCACGGTGCCCCTGCAACCGGTGAGTCAGGTTGTGGGGTTACCGCCCCTGCCCACCATGGCCACAGACCTAGAACCTCGCAAAGCCCTGGAGACTGGCCCGACGGATTTTAAGCCCACCGAGGTGCCCCAGTTGGCCCAGGCGACCCCCCGGCAGGTCGTGGCCCTGGCGGATCCCAGCAACTATGGGGATCGCTTTGCCACCGATGCCAATGGCCAGGCGGTCACCCACGAGTTCATTGCGGTGCTCCATGAAACGGTGGGGTCGGCCCAGAGCGCCATCAACCTCTTTCGCACCCACCATCCCCGCGATGCCGACCAGGTCAGCTACCATGCCCTAATTGGCCGGGATGGCACGATCTATTACATTGTGCCGCCAGAAAAGCGGGCCTTTGGTGCAGGCAATTCCGTCTTTAATGGCCCCAACGGCCCAGAGACCGTGCGCACCAACCCCAATTTTCCCCCGTCGGTCAACAACTTTGCCTACCACGTTTCCCTAGAAACCCCCGGCGATGGCATGAACAATCGCCGCAGCCACAGTGGCTACACCCCAGCCCAATACACCTCCCTGGCTTGGCTCTTGGCCCAAACCACCATCCCCGACAACCGCATCACCACCCATCAGGCGGTGGATCGATCCAACAGTCGGATGGATCCGCGCAGCTTCAGCAGCCAGCAGTTTTTCTCCCTGCTGCGGCAATATCCCACCCGATCAGGGCTATCGGGCTAGGGGCATGACCTATCCCAGAGGATTCACTGGCCCAGAGGATTACCTGGCCCAGTGAATGGTGCGCTTTTCCACGAGGGCAAAGCAGCCGTAGAGCAAGATACCCATGGCCGCTAAGGACAAAATCGCTAGGAAGGCGAGGGCCACATTGAAGCTGGCGCTGGCGGAGACAATCACATAGCCAATGCCCCGATCCGAGGCCACGGTTTCGGAGATCACCGACCCGATGAAGGCCTGGGAAATGGCGACCTTGAGGGAGGCAAACAGGTAGGGCAGGGAATGGGGAAAGCCCACCTTTTGAAAGATTTCCCAGCGGCTAGCCCCCAGGGATCGCAGCACATCCTGCATTTCGGGTTCCACGGTGGCCAACCCCGCCGCCACGTTCACCACAATGGGAAAAAAGGCCAGGGTAAAGGCGGTGATGATGGCGGGAATGGCCCCAATGCCAAACCAGATGGCCAATAGCGGCACCAGCGCCACCTTGGGAATGGTGTTAAAGCCCACCAGCAGGGGGTAAAGCACCAGGTAGGCCAGGCGAGAATAGCCAATTAAGAAGCCCAGCACTACCCCTAGCCCCAGCCCCAGAAAAAATCCGGTTAGCGTAGTGCTGAGGGTAATCAGACTGTGCTTCCAGATGGTGGCCCCGTAGTTCTGGGCGGCCTCCCACACATCGCTGGGGGCGGGCAGCAAAAACTGAGGAATCTGAAAAATCCGAGTGCTGGCCTCCCAAAGGATGAGCAGCAGCAGCGTGGCCACGGCGGGCAACACATAGGCGGCTTGTTTACGCTTGAGATAGCGGTTAAAGGATTGAATCAACGACGACACAACCTTGAGTCTCCCTGGGTCTGCGGTTGAACAATGGCTCCATCAACGACAGGATGGAGGCGCTACGGCCCTAATGTTATGGGGCGATGACTCCCCCAAACTGCTCAAACCGGACAATCTGCCCGCCTGCCAGGATCGCCCATCAGACCGCTACAGCTGGACGGGCGGGGCCTAGGACATGGATGGGGAATCCTCAGACCGCCTAAGATTCCTTGGCGAGGGGCCAGTCGGACACGATGGGCACCTGTTCTGGGTCGGCCCAGAGGATGAGTTTGGGGTCGTAGGGGCTGGTGAGGGAAGAGTGCTGGGGCAAAATCCGCAGGGAGATGCCCTGGAGGCCGCTGGAGGTATATTCCACCTCGGTGGCGTAGAGGCTGTGGCCCTGGTCGTCTTGGCCTTGGTAGGTCATGGGGGTGGCGGTGCCGCTGTGGATTTCGCCATCGACGGCCACGCTACCCCGGTACAGTTCCACCTGCACATCGTCGGGGGTAATGGCCCCCAGTTGCAGGCGGGTCGAAACCTTAAGGGGCTGATTGACGCGCAGGTCGGCGGCTTCGGAGATGGCGATTTCCTCGAACCGAATGTCGTACCAGTGTTCCACCAAGCGAGACTGCCACACCGCCAGTTCCTTGCCGGGGCCATAGTTTTGGGACACCAGTTTGTGGGCGCGGTCGCTGGCGGCAAAGTAGCCCTGGCTAGCGTAGTTCTTCACCATGCGGGCGGTGTTGAACTGGGGGGTATTTAAGTAGATGGCCTCCTTCATTTTGGCTACCCAGCCGCGAGGGATTTCGTCCTTGTCGCGGTCGTAGAACAGGGGCACCACTTCTTTTTCCAGGATTTCGTAGAGGGCGTTGGCTTCTACATCGTCCTGGTAGTCGGGGTCTTCGTAGTCTTCGCCGTGGCCAATGGGCCAGCCGGTGCGGATGTAGTCGGCCTCATCCCACCAGCCATCCAGCACACTGAGGTTGGGTAGGCCGTTCATGGCCGCCTTCATGCCGCTGGTGCCGCTGGCCTCGCGGGGGCGGCGGGGGGTATTGAGCCACACATCGCAGCCCGCTACCATATCCCGCGACAGGTGAATATCGTAGTTGGGCACAAACACGATGGATCGATTCAGGCCGTGGTCGCGGGTAAAGTGGATGATGCTGCGGATCAGTTCTTTGCCGGGAATGTCTTTGGGGTGGGCCTTTCCGGCGATCACAAACTGCACGCGGCGGTGGGTACCGTTGCCGTTGATGATTTTTTGGATGCGGTCGAGATCGCGCAGAAACAGGGTGGCCCGTTTGTAGGTGGCAAAGCGACGGGCAAAGCCAATGGTGAGCACAAAGGGATCGAGGCGTTCCTGGGCTTCGGTCAGTTCCCGCGTCGATCCCCCCCGTTCTAGCAGGTTTTTGGCCAGCCGTTCCCGCACCACCATCACCAAGTGCGACCGACATTGCTCGTGGTTGCGCCAGATTTCTTCGTCGGGGATGCTGTGGACGCGCTCCCACAGAGCCGCCTCCGGACTGGCCTGAGACCAGTTGGGGCCAAGGTAGCGGTCGTAGAGGGCCTGGGTGGAACGGGCCACACAACTGCGGGCATGGACGCCATTGGTAATGGCGCGAATGGGCACCTCATCCAGGGGCAGATCGACCCAGAGATCGCCAAACATCTCCTGGGATACTTGGCCATGGAGCTGGCTCACCCCGTTGACGAAGGTGGCGGTTTTAATCGCCAGCACCGCCATGCTGAAGGGGGCAGAAAAATCTCCGGTGTGGGTGCGGCCCAGGGCCAAAAACTCGTCTTCCCCCAGGCCAAAGCGCTGGCAATAGTGGCCCAGGTAGTGCAGCACCTTGTCGGGCGGGAACAGGTCGATCCCCGCCGGAACCGGGGTGTGGGTGGTAAACATTTGGCTGGCCTGGGCCACCTGAAGCGCCTCGGCAAAGGAAAGGCCGTCCTCCGCCATCAGCACCCGGATCCGCTCTAGGGCCATAAAGGCCGAGTGGCCCTCGTTCATGTGGTAGGCGGTGGGAGCAATGCCCAGGGCCTTCAGCATCCGAATGCCGCCAATCCCCAGCATGATTTCCTGGTGGATGCGCATATCGATGTCGCCACCGTAGAGGCGATCACAGATGTCCTGGTCGTACTGGTTGTTGGGTTCAATGTTGGTATCCAGCAAATACAGGGGCACCGTACCCACCTGCACCCGCCAAATTCGGGCATAGACCGTCCGCCCCGGATAGTCCACCTCAATGCGGATTTCGTTGTCGTCGTCGTCCCGTTCTAAATGCAGGGGCATGTTGTAGAAGTCGTTGATCGGGTAGCGCTCCTGCTGCCAGCCATCGGCATTGAGGTACTGGGCAAAGTAGCCCTCCTGGTACAGCAGCCCCACCCCCACCAAGGGCAAGCCCAAGTCGCTGGCCGACTTGAGGTGATCCCCCGCCAGCACCCCCAAGCCCCCGGAATAGACGGGCATACAGGTGGTAAGGCCAAACTCCATGGAAAAGTAGGCGTAGCATTCCCCAGGTACCGAATTGGGCCGATGCTTTTTGTACCAGGGTCGCTCCTTCAGGTAGTCTTCTAGGCGCTGGGCGGCCCGATCCATCTGAGCCAAAAAGCCCTCATCCTCGGTAATTTCGTTCAGCCGTTCCTGGCCGATGGTACCCAGCATCAGTACCGGGTTGTAGCGGCTCGACTCCCACAGATCGGCATTCAGCCGCCGAAATAGGTCGGCCATCTCCATGTCCCAGTCCCAATGCAGGTTGTAGGCCAGGGTGCGCAAGGCCTCTAGGCGCTGGGGCAGGGCAGGGGTGACATTAAAGGTGCGAATCGGTCGCATAGGATATCGAGCCAGAAAAACATCATGCTAACTAGGCCCATTGTGACCCCGATTCATCGATTCTTCAGGAGGTTTAAGAGTCTTTTCGCAGATCCCCGCCCCATCTGCCGCCGCTCACCCCGATTCCGTCGCACCCTAGCGCGATCAGAGATTTTACAGAGACTTACCCTTAACCATCCTAAAAAATAGCCATTTAGACCGATTGCGGCTGGGGATCAATTTCAGGAATAATTGGAATGAGTTAAAAAACGTTAGCCTTCCCTAGCCTCAGTTTCTCGACGGATGGCCATTTCATGGCCATGGTCGTCGGGGAATCGCGTTAGGCTGGGAAGCATTACATAGCCAGTTTTGAGGAATCGATTATGAACCGACCTGCCACCAGCACCGGGGTAACCACCACCGCCCAAAATTCCCACCGCCCCGATGTTGAGTTTGACCAATGGGCCAAGGCTGTTCGCCAGCAGATGGTGGCTGCCCTCAAGCGCCGGGGCAATGCTTAATACAGCTCATACTTCATCCACTGGCAGGGAATGGTGCCGTTATTCACCGACCAACGCTGGGCGGATTTGAGGCCAATGGTGCGGGCCAGTTCTTTGTTGCCGCTGAGGACAAAGGCCGTCCAGCCCTTGAACCGCTGTTTCAGCACATCCCCCAGCAGCCGATAGAAGGCCGCTAGGTCGTCATCCTGGCCTAGGCGTTCTCCGTAGGGTGGGTTGCAAAGAATGTAGCCCTGGTCGGCGGGGGCAGCCAAGTCTTCCAGTTCCTGCACAAAAAACTGGATCTGATCCGCCAAGCCACAGCGTTCGGCGTTGCCCTGGGCCTGCTGGATAACGGATTCATCGCGATCACAGCCCCACACTAGGGTGCTCAAGGTGCCCCCGTGGCTGGCGTCGGCTTCTTGGCAGAGGTCGTCCCACAACTCGGCGTCAAAATCGGGCCAGGTTTGGAAACCAAAGGATTCCCGAAACAATCCCGGCGCAATGCCCAAGGCCGCCAGACTGGCCTCTAGGGGCAAAGTGCCCGATCCGCAGAGGGGATCAATCAGCGGCACCTCGCCCTTCCAGCCCGTCCACTGTACGAGGGCCGCCGCCAGGGTTTCCTTTAACGGAGCCGTCCCCACCGCCGCTCGATAGCCCCGCCGATGCAGGCTGTGGCCAGAGCTATCCAGACTAACCGTGTAGTGATCGCGGTTTAAGTGCACGTTCACCCGTACATCGGGCTGGTGGGCATCCACGCTGGAACGCTCGCCCCAGTGGTGGCGCTGCTGATCGACAATGGCATTTTTCACTTGCAGGGCGGTGAAATGGCTGTGGTTGAGCCGACGGTGCTGACCCGACACATCCACCGCCAGGGTGCGATCCGGCGGCAGGTAGGGTCGCCAATCAATTTTCTGAATGCCCTGGTACAAATCCTCCGCATCCCCACAGGGGCCTTCCCCCAGCGGCACCAACACCCGAAAGGCCAGCCGCGACCACAGGTTCACCCGATACAGCAGCCCCATACTGCCCTGGAAGGCCACCCCACAAAAGCCCTCCTCCACCGCCTGCGCCCCCAAGGCGGTCAGTTCGGAAGCGGCTAGGGACTCTAGGCCATGGGCAACGGTGGCAAAATACTGGGGCATGGGGCAACGGCCAAAAACAGCGGGATAAAGGGAGGCCTAGTGTTTTGTTAAGACCTGTCCTTGGGATACTACCACTGGACAAAACCTAGGCTATTCTATTGATAATCCTTGCTAGCCACTAGCCGGGGTAATCCTGTGGGTCAAGGTGATTGGCCCCTTTCGCTGTCGAATTCTTGGAGGAACGACTTATTTCTAAGACTCAACTGGTCAACCGGCAAATTCGGTCACCTCAGGTGCTGCTGATCGATCATGAAAACCAAAATCAAGGGCTCGTAGATACCCGCGACGCGCTTAAGCTCGCCGAGGATCAGGGGCTTGATTTGGTTGTGGTTTCCAATGGCAAAGATGCCCCCGTTGCCAAAATTCTTGACTACGGCAAGCTTCAGTATCAGCAGAGTAAGCGCCAAAAGCAAAGCTCCAAGCCTTCGCTGAAGGAAGTTAAGCTGCGTCCCAACGTGGGTGAGTCCGACTACCAGCTCCGCATTAAGCGAACGGTGGAGTGGCTGTCTAAGGGAGACTCGGTGAAATTTATTATTCGGCTGCGGGGTCGCGAGCACCAGCACCGAGACCGGGCCGGAGAACTGCTAGACCGGATTGTGCAGGATATCGGCGATGCGGGCAAGGTGCAAGCCCTGGATAAGCGTGCCTTAGTGCTGATGATTACCCCGGCCTAGGTGAGCGTTTCTCTAAACCAATCACGTCCGTAGGATGGGCAGCGGGTTGACCGTTGCCCATTTTAGATCCCAGGGTTCTTTAAAGAACCCTGGGATCTAACTACAGAGTACCTACCTGTAGTACGTGAGCTTGTATCCAACTCGGCACGCCTAGGAGATTGACCTTGGCAATCACAGACACCGGGTTTCCGTATCGGCTGTCCTAGGGGGTGGCCCAGCCGAGGATGTGGGCGACCTCTTTCCATACCAGAAGGGGGTCGAAGGGTTTGGTAATGACACCAGCTACCCCTAGGCGGGCGAAGCGGGCTTGGTCGCTGGGAAGCACGCGGGCGGTGAGCAAAATGACGGGGATGGCGCAGGTGGTGGGGTTGGCCTGGAGCTTTTCGACGACGGTGACGCCATCCAGATCGGGCATGGACACATCGAGGACGATGGCATCCCAGGGCCGATGGCCCGCTAGTGCTAGGCCCTCCAGCCCCGACTTAGCTCCGGCGGTGTGCCAGTGGCCAAATTCCTCTAGGGAAAGGCAGACAACATCGCGAATGTCGGGTTCGTCGTCGATGACTAAAATCTGTTTAGCCATGGGACCTCGTGGGTAGGGTGAAATAGAAGGTGCTGCCTTCACCGAATACGCTCTCTACCCAGATTTCCCCACCATGCTGGGCAATGATACTTTTGCAGATGGCCAATCCTAGCCCGGTGCCCCCCCGCTGACGCGAATCGGACACATCCACCTGCTGGAAGCGGTCAAAAATCACCTCACACTGATCGGCGGGAATTCCCCGCCCTTGGTCAGTGACGGAAAACTGTATGGTCGTGGGCGATACTGACTCGGCCCGTAGCCAGATCTCGCTACCGGCGGGGGAAAACTTAATGGCGTTGCTCAGCAGGTTCACCAGGGTTTGCACGATGGCGTCGGGGTCGGCCCAGAGGGTGGCCGAGGGGGAGCAGAAACGGAGTTGAATGCCGGATTCTAGGGCGAGGGCTTCGACACCCTCCATAGCCTGGGTCATCAATTGCAAGACCGAACAGTCTTCCTCAACCAGCTTTACCTTACCGGAGGCTAGCCGCTCTAGATTCAGAATATCGTTAACCATGCGAATGAGGCGGTCGGTGTTGGTCAGGGATACATTCAGCATGTGCTGGGCCTTGTCCGGGCGGTTTTGCAGCACCCCAGAATCGAGGATGCCCAAGGCTCCGCGAATGGCGGTGAGGGGGGTGCGCAGTTCGTGGCTGACCATGGCGATGAATTCGTCCTTGAGGCGGTCAATCTTGTGGCGTTCGCTCATGTCCCGCACCACCACCAGCACCTCATCTTGGGTAACAGGCACAATCCGCGCCTCTTCCCAGTACTTCTGGCCCTCTACGGTAATTTCGTATTCCTGACGCTGGATGCTACCCGTTGTGAGGGCCAATTCAATGCAGTGCCGTCGCTCGGCGGCAATGGCGGGGGGCAACGCCTCATACATCGATTGCAGATGGGCGGTGCCCTTATCCCCAATCCAGTTGGCGGTCTCTAGGTTGTAGATTTCGAGGGGAATGCCATCTCGGCCCAGCCGCATCAGCAGGTCGGGAATGGCGTTGATCAGCGCCTGCTTGGTGGCGTTGCCCTGGGCGATAGAGGCGGTTTGTTCGGCCACCTGCTGCTCTAGTTCACGCTCGTAGTTGGCGCGTAGCGCCTCAGCTTGGCGACGCTCGGTAATATCCTGAAAGGCGGCGATGCAGTAGCGGATCTGCCCCCGGTCGTCCAACACGGGGATCGTATGCACCTCGATGGGAGTACGCTGGCCGTTGATATCAATCTCTAGGTTGTCGGTGTAGGCGGCTTTGCCTCGCAACCCTTTGGCCACGGGCAGATCCTCCACCGGGCAGAGTTCCTGGGTACCCGCTAGGTAGAGACCGTAGTCCTTAGGTAACTCCGCAAGGCTGCTGGGCAAAATTCCCGCTGGCAAGATCTGCTGCCCCTTGTAGTTGAGAAATAGCATACGACCATCGGTATCGTGGACGCTGATGCCGACGGGCACCCCATCCAGGAAGATGGCTAAGGTATCTTCCCGGTGGCGCAGGGTTTGTAGGGAATTCATCAACTGCCAGAGCCGTTCGTCAAACTGCTGGCGTAGGGCATTGACTTCTTTAATAGAACTGGGCTGGCTGGGGGGCAGGGAGGGGGCATCAAGGGAGAAGGATTCCGTAGCCCGCTGGAGGTCTAGGATGGGCTTGGTGATCGTTTCAGCCGTCCAGATGCCGAGCCCCGTGGAACCCAGCAGGGCCAAGGCACAGAACAGGAGGGTGCGGGTGAGGTTGGCGTAGATGGTGGCCATGAACTCCTGGCTGGGGATGGCGGTCACCATCAGCCAGTCCAGATCCCCTTCCATGGGGCTAGCGTGGAGAAAATAGGGGCGGGATTCAAACCAAAAGGTGAAAAAGGTGGGGGATTTAATATTGTTGAGGCGATAGTACTGACTCACCAAATGTTGCACCGCCGCCTTGGTCAGGGCATTGTCGCTTTGGTACCAGCGCAATTGGTGATATTGGGCTGGGGCATTGGGGGGCAGATCGCCCATCTCCTCGGTGAACAATAAGGATTCCCCAGTGGAGGTGGCCACCAGGGTGCCGTTGGTTGTGAGGAGAAGCACCTGTCCCTCGCGCTGGTATAACACCTGCTGCAACACCTGGCCGAGTTCTGGCAGCAACACCCCAGCGCTGGAGATCCCCTTTAATTCTTTCCGACGGTCGTAGACCGGCTGGGATCGCACCATCGCCAAGAGCGGTTGATCGGAGCCTTGGTGCAGCGTCACCACGAGTTGCCAAAACCCCTTAGGAGCGCCCCTCGCCTCGCGATACCACGCATCCTCTGGGGGATCGATGGGCAGGTAATCGTCGAAATAGGTCTCCAACAGACGGCGGTTTTGCCCGTCGGCATTGCCCCGGTAGTAGTAGTAGCTATCATCCTGGCGGGTGATGTTGCGGTGGCGGATGAGGGTGTCGTCGTTGGCTAGGCGCGACACCCCCAGAAATTCCCCGGTGGGGGTAGTCATCGTTAACTGGGTAATCTCTGGAAAACCCTGTACTTGCTGAAGAAAGCGAGTTTCTAGGTAGTCGAGGGGGGGCTGTCCTGGGTTGTTGAGCATCACTTGGGCATTCATGCGAGTGATGGTCTGGGGTAACTGAAGGTAGGTGCCGAGGCTAGCCTCCACGCGCTGGCCCGTTTCTGCCATCAACTGGCTAACGATATCCTGCACCGCCCGCTGTCCGCTACGGTAGGACACATACCCCACTAGCCCCGTGATGCCGAGCACTTGGAGGACAAAGGGAACAATCAGCAGGGTGCGCAGGGAAACCGCCATGGATCCTTAGCCAGTCCTTCGCTATCGCGACATGGGATAGAGGGACAGGGTGTTGCCACCCCTCGCCTGGGCCTCCCTCAGGGCCTGATGCGCCGCCACCATCAACTGCGCCGGTCGCGTAGACTCGGTGGGGGTGATGCCACTAATACCAAGGCTCAGGGTGACGTGGGATCGCTGACCACTGGCCCCATGGGGGATGTGGAGTTGATCCACCGCCTGCTGAATCCGGGTGGCCACCCGCAGGGCTCCGTCGAGATTGGTATTGGGCAACACCACGCTAAACTGGGCATCGCCGGAACGTGCCACGAGGTCAATGTGGGGATTAACCGTATGGTACAGGGCGCGGGCCACCCGCCGCCGCAACCCCTCGCTGGCTCCCTGGCCGTAGGCCTGTTGGTAGGTCGCGAAATCGTCAAGGGCACAGATTAGCAGGGCGAGGGGAGCCTGATCCTGACCGTGTCGATCCCATTGTTGCCGCAAAAAGATTTCTAGGTGGCTACCGTTGGCCACCTGGGTGAGGGGATCGTGGTAGTCGGACTGGGCCCAGTGCAGGGCCTGCTGCTGACGCATTTGATCCAACTGTTGGCGCAGGCGAGACCGCTCTACCCGGCTGAGCACCCGCGTCACCAGTTCTGGCCCCACGATGGGCTTGCCGATCAGGTCGTCGCCCCCCGCCTCAAACACCTGGTTCACGGTCACCGTATCGGGATAGGTGGCCAACATTAGGGTGGGCAGATTGCCGTAGGTGGGGTCTTGACGCACCACCTGGCACAGGTCAAAACCGCTGAAGGTGGGGGTATCCAAGGCCAAAATCAGCAGATCCGGCTGTATCTGCCGCAACTGATCCCAAAACTGCCGGGGATCGCTGAGGCCAAACATCTGCAACCCCCAGGGGGACAGCAGGGTTTGGATGGTGTCTAGGGTCACCGGATCATCGTCCACCACCAGCACCCGAGATTCCGGCGGGTGAGCACAGGGCAAGACCTGTTCTAGGGCCTCGATGACCTGGCCCGTACTCACGGGGGCCACCAAATAGCGATGCCCTTGCAGTCGGGCCACCTGTACCCGTTCCTCTAAGCTCTCCTGGCAGGTAATCACTAGCACGGGCAGTTGGGGATAGTGGCGACGGATAGCTTGTAGCGGGGCCAGCTTAGTCGCCGGGGGCAGATCGGCATCTAACCCCAGCAGAATGGCCCCCACCTGCGGACTGAGGGGCGTCTCGGCCAAGTCGGGCAGGTGGTCACACACCTCCACCGAGTAGCCCATCGAGGGCAACCGCTGCTGCAATTGCTGAACCATCGCCCCGTCCCCATGCACCACCAGCAAGCCACAACCCTTGGCCCTCTTTTCCTGGGCCAAGGGCCCGAGGCTAGGGCCGTCCGCTGGGGCCTTGGCCTCAGCGGGGCTTTGCTCGATGATCTGCTTAAGATGATGGAAGGCCTGCACCACCTGGACTACCTGCTCGGTGGTGAGGGCCTGATCTTGGGCCAAAAGCGTTTCAATCTGACGGGCCTGCACCGATCCATCCGGGTGGCCAAAGGTTCCCAGCCCCCCCGCTAGGCGATGGGCCTCCTGTTCGGCTTGGTGGCGATCCTGGTCGGCTAATCCCGTCGTCTGTAACTGCTGAATAGCCTGTTCTATCAGGGCTAGGCGTTCCGGCAATCTGTCTCGAAAGTGCTGGGTAAGCGCGGCCAAACCAGCAGCCATGCCCTCCGTGACGGGGGCCACCGGAGGGTCATCTTCCCCAGCCCCCGAACCATTGCCCTGGGGATCGAGAGCATCGTGGGCCTCGTCGCTAGCGTGGCCATTGCGGTTATCACGATTGCGGTTGTCAGGGTGGTCGCCCTTGCGATAGCCATTGTGACCATTGGGGCGGCCAAGGCTAGGGTCTTCGGAATCTGCCTCTACGGGGGCCGTTTCCGTTGGTTCCCCTAAGCGATAACCCAACCCATACACCGTTTGGATAACCGCCTCCGTAATGCCGCTGCGCTTGAGACGATGGCGCAGATCCTTCACCAGGTTGGTCACGGCCCCCTCGGTGGGGGAGTCCTCAATGGCCCAGAGGTGATCCAGAATGGTGCTGCGGCTGAAGACTCGGTGCGGATGGCGCAAAAACAGCTCCAGCAGGCCGTATTCCTTGGGGGTGAGGGGCACCACTTCCCCGTCGTAGGTCACCTGGGCAAGGCCCGGATCAAGCTGGATGCGCCCCCACACCAGGGACGGGATCTCGGTGGCTACTGCCCCCCGCCGCAGCAAGGCCCGCACCCGGGCCAACACACTCTGCACCTCAAAGGGTTTGGTAACGTAGTCGTCGGCCCCGGCATCTAGCCCCGTAATGATGTGTTCGTCCCCGGTTTTGGCCGTTAGGATCAAAATGGGCGTGGTGGATCCCTGCCGCCGCAACTCTCGGCAGAGGCTAAGACCATCCAACTGGGGCAGGGCCAAATCGAGAATAATCAGGTCGTAGTTCCACTGGGAGGCCAGATCGAGGGCGGTTGCACCATCCACGGCCTGCTCTACGGTATAGCGAGCGGCGGTTAAATGCAGGGCCAACAGTTGGCGGGTGGTGGTATCGTCTTCGACCAGGAGAATTTTCATAGAACCAGCGAATACCGAGCGGATAGCCCCAGATTCTGTATGTTTTAGGGTATCGCTAAATCCTCAGCTTTCCCAGGTGAGGAAAGTGAGTAAGCTTGGGGCCAAGCGTTAGCTCAATCCTTAAAAAATCAACAGACAACCAATCCCATTCCTATCCTTAACCCCAAGTCAACCACGCCTCCGCCCCTGCGCCATCGGGCAAACATCAGACAGCCGTAGGTCGATCTACATCGAATCGCTTGAATTGGGCTAATCCTCTGTCCCAGCAGGAGATTGGGCATTGTCGGCCAACGCTTTTTGAACTTGCTCAATCAGCCAGGTATTAAACAGTTCGTCTAGCAAGCGCTGACGGGTGGCATCGTCTAACTTAGCAGGAAAAAACTTTTCTAACCTAACCACCACAAACCAATCCCCCACCTTGGTCGGGGGCCACAGTTGCCCCGGCTGGCTAATGGACAGCACCCGTGCCAGGGAGGCGTGGGGTACGGAAAGCTCCACTGGGCCAATCAAACCGCCGGTTTGGGCCTCCTGCCCTTCGGAGTACTGGCGGGCCAGATCGGCAAAGGGTTCGCCATCGTCTTGAATCCGAAAGTACAACTCCTGGGCCAATCCTGCCTCCCGCGTGCGAATCAGGGAGTACAGCACCCGATCCATCTGGGTTTTGCGCTGGAGAAAATAGGATTCGACCTTGTTGCCCCAGGTATCGAGTTTAAATTTGTGCAGGCGGCGATCCCGCTGGGCTAGAGACTCCAAATCCGCTGCCGTCAGCCCTCGCTGCTGGAGGTAGGCTTGGCACTGTTCGGGGGAAGCGAGTTGGTTGGCCTGCTGAAACTGCTGGACAGCGGCGGCAGCTTCTTCTTCATCCAGGGAAAAGGGGACAATGGCTTGGTCAATCACCACCTCGCGCAAAAAGGCGGGCAGGAGGCCGTAGCGGCGTAAACAGGGGAGTAGGTCGGTGGAGGATACGAGGGTGTCCCCTACGCGCAGGGCGTCACCTTGATGGGATTCGCGATTCTCCCTATCATCCCTCAATCCATCGTCAGCGGTGGGCAACCCAGCAGACACAGCGTAACCTCTTCACCACAACCCTTCAGCCCCAACCTTAACGCAAACTGATCCCTTTTCAGCAGTTTTCTAATCGGGTACCCAGGATCACAGCGGCAATGGCTTTGCCTTGGGAAAGTAGCGCCCGATCAAGGACTCTGAAAGGCCGAAGCGACGCAGGGCTTCGGGCAAATCCACCCGCCGCACTTCCAGGAGATAGCGAATGGCCTCCGCCTGGATCTGTCGATCCGTTTGGGTCTGGGCGGCGACGAGGCGCTCCTGGTACTGCTGCTTTTCCTCCTCGGTTAGGGAAATATCCTCCTGGAAGTACAGTCGCAGGTAGAGGAAGCCGTCTTTAAAGTCTGCCCCGTGGTACACCAGCTCATTTTGCACATCGGCCCAAAAGCGGGTGGTGCGCCCGGTTTGCTGGGCGGCAATTTGCCGACGGGCATACTGCACCAGCAGCTTATAGAGGTTCTTCAGATCGACGGTGGGCAGATCGGCAATGTCGGTGCGGCTGTTGAGCACCACCAAAAAGCCAAAGCCAAAGGCCAAGGCCTGCCCCAGCAGGGTGAGATCCACGGGGGGACGAGTCTGAAGCCCAAACAGGAGCCAGAATAACCCCGCCGGAATGGTGAATTGAAAGCCCACCCATAGCCAGAAGCCGGAACTTTTGTGGGGTTGAAAGAAGGGCAGACGGCGGCATTCCTTAAACAATTCCTCGACGGCTACCCACACATTTAAACCACCCGGAATGGCTGCCACCAACAACCACAGTCCCCAAGATGACAGCCACTGCATCACCAAACTACTCCCCTCAGCCCTGGTGACGGTGGAACACAATCACCGGATTCAGCTTGAAGTAGCCCTTGGCGGTGAGGGTAAGAAAGGTTTGATCGTCGAGGCGGGCGGCCTTGTGGGGATAGACCCCAAACAGGGGCAGCACCATGTCAAAAAAGCCCGTAGTCAGCGGACTGATATAGCCGTTGTTACGCAGCCGCAGGGCCATCCGTTGCACCTGATCCAGCCCTAACCTCAAACTGTGGGACAGGTGTTCTGGGGTAGCGGGCTGGCGTTCCAGTTCCTTCATCATGCGTACCGAGGGCCAGTCTAGGCTGGTAACGGTGCGTTTGAGGGTTCGCATGAAGGGCCAGAGTTCGGCCTGAGCAGGCTTGTGCATCCCCTGTTCCTTCAGCAGATGGTGGGCCGTTTCTCGGAAGTCATCGGACTGAAGAATGGGCACCGCCATGGCTTCTAGGGCGCGGGTTGCCGCCGCCGCGTGGTTGGGGTCTTCGGGGGGCCAGGTCTTAGCTTGGCGCTGGTGATGGTACTGATCCTCCAGGGCCAACCGCGCCACCTCGTAATGTTGATTCAAATCTTCGTGGCGGGTCACCACCTGACGCAGCCGATCCACCGCCTCCGGATCCTTGGCCTCTAGGGCGGCCCCCAGGTCTTGCACCTGGTGGTGTAGATCGGCGGGGAGGGCGGTTTCCAATTTGGCGAGGGCAATCAGGCAGGCTTCTAGGGTTAACGCATCCGCAGCATTGATGGCCATGGGACAGATCCGCAAGGTAAGAATTAGGAGTCAATTTCAAAAACAGGCTAACGCTATTCTATCCGTCCTATCCCCAGGCTTCATCGGTTTAATCGTTCCGTCTAAGCTTAATATGGAATGCCTGATCCTAAATCTGGCTTGGGTGCCCTCGGTATCAGCGGACGAGAAGACCTCGCCCCTAAGGTTTGTCGGGCTAGGCACCGGGGGTTTTCCAAGGCGGATTTAGTACGAGGTTTTGCCAGCACCCCGACCTGATCGCCCTAGGCTATGAACGACGCATCTGCAAAGGACACCCCAGTTTCCTGTGCCATCGCCCTGGGCAGTAATCTGGGCCATTCCCGCCAAGTGATGGCCTCGGCCCTAGATCGGCTGGGATCCCTGGAAGGCACCACCGTGATGGCTCAATCCAGCCTCTACAAAACCGCCCCCGTTGGCCCTCCCCAGCCCGACTACCTCAATGCCTGTGCGATCCTCCAAACTCGCCTGTCTCCCCACGCCCTAATGCAAAGCCTGTTGGCCATCGAAGCCGATTTTGGCCGCCTTCGCCAGGAACGCTGGGGGCCGCGCATTCTCGATCTAGACCTAATTTTGTACGCCGATTGGGTGATCCATGAACCCGATCTGCACCTGCCCCACCCTCGCTTTCGAGAACGGGCTTTTGTGCTGGTGCCCCTGGCCGAAATTGCCCCCACCTGGATCGACCCGGTCACCGGGCAGTCGATGGCCGAACTATGCAGCCGCCTAGACAGCCACGGCATCGAACCCCTGCCCCCATCGCCACCGTTTAACCCATCCACCTTGTAGGGTGGGTCACAGCATAAAAAATCCCAGGGTTCTCGGAGAACCCTGGGATTTTGGTGGAACCTTGGGATTTTGGCGGAGTTCTGGGGTGACCTAGATCGCCAAATGGTGAGACACAACGTTGGAAATGTACTGCGTCCAGTAGTCCACCAGGTCTTGCTGGATAGCTTCCACCATGACGCGAATCACAGGCTCGGTGCCGGAGGGGCGCACAAGGACGCGGCCTTCGTTGCCCATGGCCTGTTCGGCGGCTTCGATAGCCCGCTGCACAGGGTCGCAGTCTTGCCAGTTCATGCGCCGTTCCCGGTCGGTGACGCGCACATTTTGCAAGCGCTGGGGATAGGTTTGGAAGCTCTGGTCGATCAGGGAGGCTAGGGAACCGCCGAGGGGCTGCACCAGGGAAGCCAGGTGCAGGGCGGTGAGGATGCCGTCGCCCGTGAGGCTGTAGTGGTGGCAGAGGATATGGCCAGACTGTTCGCCGCCCAGTTTCGCGCCCCGGTTCACCATTTCGGCATGGACGTATTGATCGCCGACTTTCGTACGGATGAGGGTGCCACCCAGGTTTTCCCAGGCCCGCTCAAAGCCCAGGTTGGCCATTACCGTAGAAATGATGGTGTTGTCGGGTAGGCGGTTTTGGGCTTGTAGGTGCTTGCCCCAGAGGTACAGAATATAGTCGCCATCCACCACGCGGCCCTCGGCGTCGATGGCCATCACCCGGTCGGCGTCGCCATCGAATGCAAAACCCAGGTCGGCCCCATGGGCTTTCACGGCGGCTTTAATCGGATCTAGGTGGGTGGATCCACAGTGGACGTTAATGCGGTCGCCATCGGGACTGCCGTGGAGGGTGATGACTTCGGCTCCAGTGGCTTGAAAGACCTGTTCCGCCAAACGCGTGGCCGATCCCCAGGCGAGGTCGAGCACCACCTTCATGCCGCGCAGGTCGAGGTGGGGCAGCAGCGGTTCTTGCAGAAAATTAATGTAGCGATTCACCAGTTCGGGCCGATAGTAGCACTGGCCCCAGGTTTGGCTGGGTTCCAGGTTCAGCCCCTCGGTGTGGCCGCGCAGGGCCGCTTCAACGGTGGCCTGAAGGGTGCTGCTGAGCTTGGTGCCGTCGCCGCCAAAAAACTTGATGCCGTTGTCCTCCGGCGGGTTGTGGCTGGCGGACACCATGATGCCGCCCAGGGCATGGCAGGATTCGGCCAGGTAGGCCACGGTGGGGGTGGGACAAAGGCCCAGGTGCCACACATCTAACCCAGCGGAGGTGAGCCCAGCGGAGAGAGCCGTGGCTAGCATGTGCCCAGAGTTGCGCGAATCTTGCCCAACGATGATGGGGCCGTGGGTTTGCCCCTGGCTGCGGAGCACCTGCCCCGCCCAGTAGCCTACTTCCATAGCTAGGGGGGCGGTGAGCAAATCCCCCGCCTTGCCGCGAATGCCGTCGGTGCCAAAGAGGGGCGTTTTGGGCAGTTGTAGGCCCGCCAGTGCCCCTGCAAAATCGTGGGAACGGTCATCACCTTGCTGCCCAGCGGGAGGGCTTCCCGTGGGCCGAACCGGAGAACTTACCATACTCGTTTCCTCATCACACACACTCAGAATGGAGAATACCACCTCTGCCCTAGGATGGAACTAGCGCCCTGTGCCAGTTCCCTTGCCTATGCTGGATTTCAGCCTGTATCTATGCCAGATTTCACCCCGCCAGAGAATATCCCCGCCGATGCCCCTGAGGTGTCCCTCGTCGCAGGCATCACCCTGTTTAACCAGGGTGAATATTACGACTGCCACGATGTGCTAGAGGCTCTGTGGATAGAGGCGGATCCTACCGAGAAACCGTTTTATCAGGGCATTTTGCAAATCGCCGTGGGGCTATATCACCTCGGTAATCGTAATTGGCGGGGGGCCACCATTTTGTTGGGCGAAGGCGTAAACCGTTTGCGTCCCTTTGAACCCAGCTATGGCGGCGTCGCCGTGGCCGATTTAGTGGATGTGGGCTGGGCTTGGTTGGTGGCGCTACAGCAAACCGGGATCGACCGGGTGGAGGACGTGGCCCAGGCCCTCGCCCAAACCCAGCAAACCACCACGCCCCAATCCGTTACCCTAGGGGACGGGGAACTAGGGCTGCCCGTTCCTGCCATTGCCGTGGCGGAGATCCACAGAGGGGAGGCCGATCCCACCTAAAGGCCGAAGATGACAAGCATCCAGAACAGTGGAGGCAAGGGAGATCGGGCCTAGGGTGGGTGACCCATAGGGATGCCAAAGTATGCGACCTGTCAACAAAAGTGGCGTAGGAGCGTAGAAAAATTTACATTCTTGCGACCATGCTGAGTTAGCCTCCCATGGGCTAACCCTACTGCCCTGCTAGGATAGGCGATGGGGATTTGATTCCCCTAGCAAGGCTGGAAAGGACTGGGCTATGCAAATTTATCTCGACTACAGCGCCACCACGCCCCCGCGCCCAGAGGTGATCGCCGCCGTGCAGTCGGTGATGGCGGAACAGTGGGGCAACCCCTCCAGCCTGCACCAGTGGGGCAACCGAGCCGCCACGGTTTTGGAACAGGCCCGCTTCCAGGTGGCCGGGTTGATCAATGCCAGTGCCGACTCGATTCTGTTTACCGCTGGCGGCACCGAGGCCGATAACCTGGCCCTGCTGGGGGTGGCCCACAGCTTTGATCGTCCCCAGCACTTAATTATTTCCTCGGTGGAACATTCCGCCATCGCCAAGCCCGCCGATGCCCTCGAAGCCCAGGGCTGGCAGGTTACCCGCTTGCCCGTGGATAGTCGGGGGCGCGTCCATCCGGATACCCTGCGCCAAGCCCTCCGCAGCAACACGGTGCTGGTGTCGATCATCTACGGCCAAAGCGAAGTAGGCACCCTGCAACCCATCGCCCAACTGGGCCAGATCGCCCGCGACCACGGGGCCATTTTCCACACCGATGCGGTGCAGGTGGCCGGACGCTTACCGA
This sequence comes from Spirulina sp., assembly GCA_044070495.1. Taxonomy (GTDB): domain Bacteria; phylum Cyanobacteriota; class Cyanobacteriia; order Phormidesmidales; family Phormidesmidaceae; genus Nodosilinea. The sequence goes on from JBIPSI010000008.1 coordinate 102,563, forward strand.
TTGATGTGCAAGCGTTACCCGTAGATTTGCTGTCCCTTTCCAGCCACAAAATCTACGGCCCCCAGGGAGTCGGTGCCCTTTACGTGCGGCCAGGGGTTAAGCTAAAACCCCTGATCGGCGGTGGGGGCCAAGAATTGGGCCTGCGGTCGGGCACCCAAGCCCTGCCCAACATTGCCGGATTTGGGGTGGCCGCCGCCCTGGCTCGGCAGGAAATGTCCAAGGAACCCCAGCGGTTGCGGGATCTGCGAGATCGTCTTTTTAACCAGTTGGCCAATGTGCCAGGACTCATCCCCACGGGGGATCACGACCATCGCCTGCCCCACCACGCCAGCTTTTGTCTCACCAGCGGCGACGGCGAACGGATCAGCGGCAAAACCCTCGTGCGCCAGATGAACCTCGCCGGAATCGGCATCAGTGCCGGAGCCGCCTGCAACAGTGGCACCCTCACGCCCAGCCCCATCCTCAAGGCCATGGGCTACAGCGACACCTTGGCCAAATGCGGCATCCGCCTCAGCCTGGGTCGCCACACCACCATCGAAGATGTGGACTGGGCCGCCCTTGTCCTCAAACAGGTGATCGAACGTTCCCTCGCAACCCTGCTCACCCAGGTCTAGCCCATCCCAGGCACACCAGGTAGGATCGATGGAGGATCGCGTAAAAGGGCATGGCTATGGTTGCCGTTCCAGCGGGGTTTAGCCCCCAAGACTATCTGGCGCTTGAGCAAACCAATCCCATTCGCCATGAATATCGGCGCGGGTTGGTCTATGCCATGACCGGAGGCAGCGATAGCCACAACCGCCTGAGCATTAACCTGATCACCGAAATTAACCTGCATTTGAGGGATAGCGATTGCCAGTTTTTTGCGGGTGATGTCAAGGTCAACTATCGGGATGATTTTTTCTACTATCCCGATGCCTTTGTGACCTGCGATCCCCGTGATTTAGAGGATCGCTACGTGAAGCGCTACCCTAAACTTATTGTTGAAGTGCTCTCTCCCTCCACAGAAGCCTTTGACCGAGGTGAAAAATTTGCCGATTATCAACAGTTAGACTCCCTACAGGAGTACGTCGTAATCGCCCAAGATCGACCATGGGTAGACTGTTGGCGACGGCTTGAAGGCCAAGGCCAATGGCAGTCCTGGATCTATCGGGACACGGAACCCGTTGTGCTAGATAGCCTTGGACTAACGATTTCCCCAGCGGATCTTTACCGGGGGGTGATGGTTTAACGTCACCCCCCCTGAAGTCACGAGATCCCGCTGGGTCAGAACAGCAATCGACGGCGGCAGATCAGGGGTTCTTTCGCGAGGTCTAGAACGCTGGAACAGAACCCCGGTTTCTACCCTTGGCAAGGCCAAATCTTGTAGGCGCACCGACGAAGAAACCGGGGTTCTCTCAATACTAAACCGATGCTCTGGGGCCAAAACACCACAAAAGCACTAACCTTCTAACCTTCTAGCCTGAGATGCCTAGCCATTCAGCTTTTTGCTGAGCAGTTGATTGCTGAGCTTGGGATCCACTCGTCCGCCGCTTGCCTTCATCAACTGGCCCACAAAGAAACCTTGCAGCTTTTTCTTGCCGCCCCGGTAGGCTTCCAGTTCTTCGGGGTGGGCGGCGAGGACTTCGTCTATCATCGCTTCGATCTGGGCCGGATCGGAAATTTGGCTGAGGCCGCGTTCCTCCACCATGGCCTGGGGAGAACCGCCCTGGGTGAGCAGTTCGGGCAGCAGGTCTTTGCCGATTTTGTTGCTGATGGTGCCCGCTTCGATCAGCTTCACCAGTTCTGCCAGCATCTCTGGCTTCAGGGGCAGTTCCTCAATCGTCAGCTTTTCGGAATTGAGGTAGGCCGCGATGTCTTGGGTGAGCCAGTTAGCGGTGAGCTTGGGGTCGGCCCCGGTAGCAACGGTAGCCTCAAAGAATTCCGCAATGCTGCGCTCGTCGCTGAGCACACGGGCATCGTAGGCGGAGAGGCCAAAGGCTTCCTCGTAGCGGCTGCGCTTTTGGGCAGGCAGTTCCGGCAGTTCCCCTTGCCACGCCTCTTTTTGCGCCACAGAAACCACAATCGGCGGCAGGTCAGGTTCCGGGAAGTAGCGGTAGTCGCTAGAGCCTTCCTTGGAGCGCATACTCTTGGTGCGCTGGGTGCTTTCGTCCCACAGGCGGGTTTCTTGGTGGATTTTCTCCCCCGCTTCGTTGGCCTTAATTTGGCGATCAATTTCGTACTCAATCGCCTTTTGGATGGCGCTGAAGGAGTTCATGTTTTTGATCTCCACCTTGGTGCCAAATTCCTTTTGGCCCACGGGACGCACGGAAATGTTCACGTCGCAGCGCAGGGAGCCTTCCTGCATGTTGCCGTCGCTGATGCCCAGGTAGCGGACGATGCGGCGCAGTTCTTGAGCATATTCGGCGGCTTCCTGTCCGGTGCGAATGTCCGGCTCCGAGACGATTTCCACCAGGGGCACCCCGGCCCGGTTGTAGTCCACCAGGGAGTAGGTGGAACCCGCCAAACGGTCGCTGCCCGCGTGGACGAGCTTGCCCGCATCCTCTTCCATGTGCAGCCTGGTGATGCCGATGCGCTTGCGGGTGGCTTCCTTGGTCTTCTTGTCGATCAGCTCAATCTCTAGCCAGCCGTGCTCGGCGATGGGCAGGTCGTACTGGGAGATTTGGTAGTTCTTGGGCAGGTCGGGGTAGAAATACTGCTTGCGGTCAAACTTGGAGTAGGGGGCAATTTGGCAGTTCAGGGCCAGCCCCGCCTTGACGGCATACTCCAGCACCTTTTGATTCAGCACCGGCAGCACCCCAGGCATCCCCAGCACAATCGGGTCGATGTAGGTGTTGGGATCGGCCCCAAAGGCGGTGGAGGCCGGAGAGAAAATCTTGGTCTCGGTACACAACTGGCAGTGGGTTTCTAGACCAATGATGGCCTCGTACTGGGTTTTGGCAGACTCGGTTTTGGCGGGGGCCGCAGTGGTCATAAACCGCTCCAACAAACGATTGATTGCAATAGTCTGTCTATTGTAGCCCCGCCCCTGCCCTCTCCCCAAGAAGCTAGTCCCATGGTGGGTTTGACCTAGGGCCGATCCTAGCGAACTGCCACAATACCCAAAAGCCCTGCTTTGTCGTAGGTTGGGTGTAGCGAAGCGGAACCCAACACTCACCGAGGAGTCCGGCCTTGTTGGGTTCTAGCACTGTGATCCCCCATGGTTCTGTTAGGTTGGCTTTAGCTTTCCCTTGGCCTTCAACCACTTCAAGGCTTCCCGCTGGCTGAGGGAGGCAAGGGCCGCTCCAGAAACAAAGTCCTGAACCGCCTCAGGGGCCGTCTTAGAATATTCCCGCAAGGCCCACCCAATGGCTTTTTGAATAAAGAACTCTGAGGAATCCTGATTTTCTTCCACCAAAGAGAAGAGCAATTGCGTATCGGTTTCTGCTTTATAGCCCAGTTGAAACAGTAGCGTGGTACGACGTAGCCACAGGTTGTCGCTTTGCCGCCATGGGTTAATCACCGCATCGCGATGGTTTGGATACTGACGCAACAGTTTGCCCACACCATGACTAGCCAGGGAGTCCACGGTATCCCACCAAGATTTAGTCGTAATTAGGTATTCCAGACAGGGCACAATGTCGGGCGTAAGGTGTTTTTGCTGTTTACCCAAAATCAATAGCGCTACATACTGATATTCCCGCGCTGGCCAACCCCAAAGATCTTTCACCACTGCTTCAATCTGATCGGGATTGGGTAACCCATACTCAGCCACAAACTGCTTAAACAGATCGGCCTGAGCGGGACTTTTAATGCCCAAAAACTCGAACTGATTTCGCATATACTTTTTCATCGGCTCCGCTTGATCCGGGTTGGCCGCTGCCTCAAATCGTGCTTTCAGGGGGGCTAGGTAAGTATTCATGCTCGCGACAGAACTCAAGCGACAGAACTTAGCTCAGCATAGGCGACACCACCTCGCCTGTGTTGGTAATAAGGTAATTTGCCTCTCCAGGACATAACGTAGGCATCTAGGACCTCGCTTCGGCTGTCAACGACACAGGCAACGAAAATCTAGTGAAATAATCTGTTTAGCCATCCGCTGAATCAACTTTCTGAACCAGGGACAGGGACGATACTCAGACACCTAGTACAGCCGAAGACTATGGTAAGTTTGTTCCTTTTTCCACCCGTATGATAGCTGCCATGAGAGCCCGTGAATCTAGTCGCGATGATCGGTTGTTTTATGCTCCCTTTGCAGCATTTCTCGCTGGCGAAGCCGCGTTTCAACGAATAGATCCTATGGGTGTAGATCATACGGGTAATGTATCCGTTCACAACGGTGCTGGGGTAAACCTCAGCGCCGCCGATATACTTGAAAATGAAGTACCGTTCGGCATTTAGGTTCCAATCAGGCTTTGTTGTACTGGGGAAAACCATCTCATGATCGCCCCGCCCCCGAACGCCCCTGTTCTATTCCACGGTCGCCAGATCACCAAGACCTACCAGATGGGCGAGGTGGCGGTGCAGGCCCTACGCCAGGTGGATATCGATCTCTACGAAGGGGAGTTTGTGGTGCTGCTGGGGCCATCGGGCAGCGGCAAGTCTACGCTGCTGAACATCCTGGGCGGGCTAGATGTACCAACCAGCGGCGAGGTATTTTTTAAAACCCAAAACCTGACCGCAGGGGGAGATCGCCGCCTCACCCGCTTTCGTCGCGAGTCCATCGGTTTTGTCTTTCAGTTCTACAACCTCATCCCCAGCCTAACGGCCAAGGAAAACGTCGCCCTCGTCACCGATATCGCCCCCCACCCGATGCGGCCCGAGGTAGCCCTCGATCTGGTGGGCTTGGCTGACCGCCTCGACCACTTTCCCTCCCAACTCTCCGGTGGACAGCAGCAGCGAGTAGCGATTGCCCGCGCCATTGCCAAACGCCCCGAAGTTCTCTTCTGCGACGAACCCACCGGGGCGCTCGACTTTACTACCGGCAAACTGGTGCTGGAGGTGCTAGCCCGCGTGAATCAAGACCTGGGCACCACCGTCGTGATCATCACCCACAACGCCGGGATTGGGGCCATGGGGGATCGCGTCATTACCATGCGCGACGGCCAGATCCACTCCGTAGAGCACCATCAGCGGCGGGCGAAGCCAGAGGAGTTGGAGTGGTGAGCGACCAAAGATGCGAGGTAAACCCTTGAACCTTGAACCTTAGAACTTTGGAACCTTAGAACTTTGATCCCTGAATTCCCCCCTACCCATGCGCTCCCTCCACCGTAAACTCCTCCGCGACCTCCGCAGCCTCCGAGGCCAGATAATCGCCATCGTACTGATCGTGGCCTGTGGCATAGCCAGTTTGGTAACCATGACCAGCACCTACCAGTCGCTGCGGCTGTCCCAGGAGCAATACTACAGCCAGTACCGCTTTGGGGAGGTATTTGGGCAACTGCGACGGGCACCGGAGGGGGTGATGGGGCAGATTCAGGCGATACCGGGGGTAGGGCAGGCGCGATCACGGGTGGTGGAGACCGTCACCCTAGACGTGCCGGGGCTGGAGGATCCGGCCACCGGGCGACTGATTTCCATGCCGGAGCAGCGCCAGCCCGTGCTCAACGACATTGCCCTCCAGTCGGGCCGCTATTTTCAGCCTGGGCGGGCCGACGAGGTGATCGCCAGCCCCGCCTTTGTGGCGGCGAACCACCTAGCCCTGGGGGACGCCATCAGCGCGGTAATCAATGGCCGTTGGCAGACGCTGCGGATTGTGGGCACGGCCCTGTCACCGGAGTACGTCTACGAGATCAGCGGCACCGAACTGTTGCCCGACAGTCAGCGGTTTGGGGTGTTTTGGATGGGGCGTGAGGCCCTGTCCACGGCCTTTGACCTGAACGGGGCCTTCAACGATGTGGTGCTAACCCTAACCCCAGGGGCCAACCAGCAGGCGGTGATCTTTCGCCTCGACCAGTGGCTAGCGCCCTACGGCGGACTGGGGGCCTACGGGCGCGAGAACCAGGTTTCCCACCGCTTTCTGGAGGACGATTTGCAGGGGCTCCAGGTGATGGCGCTGATTCTGCCGGTGATTTTCCTGGGCATTGCCGCCTTTTTGCTGAATATGGTGTTGGCCCGCCTGGTCGGCAGCCAGCGGGATCAAATTGCGGTGCTCAAGGCCTTTGGCTACCGCAACATCGAGGTAGGACTGCATTTTTTGCAGTTGGTGATGGTGGTAGTGGCCCTAGGGGCAGCGGTGGGCATCGGCCTGGGTCGCTGGTTGGGGGCGAGCTTCACCGAATTCTACACCCAGTACTACCAGTTTCCGGCAGTGCAGTACCGGGCTGGGTTGGGGCTGATGTTGGGGGCGGTGACGGTGAGCCTGATTGCGGCGCTGGTAGGAGCTTTCAATGCTGTGCGCGGTGTCGTGGCTCTGCCCCCCGCCGAGGCCATGCGGCCTGCCCCTCCGGCCAGCTTTCGGCCCACCCTATTGGAGCGACTGGGGTTTCAGCGCTGGCTCTCCCCCACCGGACGGATCATTCTGCGCAACCTGGAGCGTCGGCCCTGGCAGGCCATGCTGGCCATCGTCGGCATTGCCCTGGCGGTAGCCATTCTGGTAGTGGGCGGCTACTTCGGTGATGCCATCGACCACATCCTGGCGGTGCAGTTCAACACGGTGCAGCGGGAAGACCTGACGATCAGCTTCACGCAACCCCTATCGGGCCGAGTGCGCCACGACCTCGCCCAACTGCCGGGGGTGCTGCGGGTGGAACCCTTCCGGGCGGTGCCGGTACGCCTGCGGTTCGAGCAGCGATCCCGTCTAGGTAGCATCACCGGGCTGTCAACCCCCAGCACCCTACGCCAGATGATCGACGCCGACCTGCGGGCAGTGCCCCTGCCCAGCAGCGGACTCGTGCTTAGCCAAACCCTGGCGGAGTTGCTGCATGTCCAGGTGGGAGACACCCTGACGGTGGAGGTGCTGGAGGGATCTCGCCCCACCCGCCCGGTGCCCGTCGTCGGACTGGTGAACGAGCTGGTGGGACTCTCCGCCTATATGGAAGTGAATGCCCTCAATGCCCTGATGCAGGAGGCCCAGAGTTATTCCGGAGCCTACCTGCGGGTAGACTCCGAAGCCTTGCCCATCCTCTATCGCCAACTCAAGCGCACCCCCACCGTGGCCAGCGTCGCCCAACGCCAGACCGCCCTCGAGCAATTCAACGACACCGTGGGAGCCACCTCCGGGGCTATGAACACTGTCCTAATGCTGTTTGCCACCATCATCTCCGCCGGGGTGATCTATAATGCCGCCCGCATTGCCCTCTCCGAACGTAGCCGCGAACTGGCCACCCTACGCATCATCGGCTTCACCCAACGAGAGATCGCCTTCATTCTGCTAGGGGAACAGGGAGCGCTCACCCTGGCGGCGGTGCCCCTGGGCTGGGGGCTGGGCTACGCCATGGCCTGGGCCCTAAGCGAGTTCGCCGTCACCGACTCCGAGCTGTTTCGTCTGCCCTTTGTGATTCAGCCCGCCAGCTACCTGTTTGCCCTGGTCGTCACGGTGCTGGCGGCGATTGGCTCCGGTCTGCTCATCGCCCGCCAGTTGTACAGCCTGGACTTGGTAGCCGTATTGAAAACAAGGGAGTGATGGGTTTGAACTTTGAACCTTGAACTTTGAACCTTGAACTTTCAACTTTGAACTTTGAACTTTCAACTTTGAACCTTGAACTTTGAACTTGCAACTTTGAACCTTGAACTTTGAACTTTCAACTTTGAACGGAGCTTCCCCATGACCAGCCCCCAGGCCACCATCGATACCGAGACCAAACCCCGCCGGATACCCCGTTGGTCGCGCCACTGGCTCTACGCCATCGGTGGCCTGGGGCTAGCGGCACTGGTGGGCTATGTCCTGCGGCCCCAGCCGATTGCCGTGGATCTGGCAACGGTGGAGCGGGGCGAGTTGCAGGTGACGGTGAATGCCGAGGGCCAAACGCGGGTGCGGGATCGCTACACCATTGCCGCCGCCGTCGATGGCGAACTCCAGCGCATTGACCTACGGGCGGGGGATGCCGTAGATGCCGGGGCGGTGGTTGCCCGCCTCGATCCGCTACCCCTCAGCAGCCAAGTGAAGGCCACCCAGGCCCGCCGCCGCTCGGTGGAGGCCCAACTGGCCGGAGTGGACACCCAGCGGCCCAAGCCCGAAGCCCTAATGCAGGCAGAAACCCGGATTCGTGCCGCCCAGGCCCAGCAGGCCCAGGCCCAGGCCCAGGTGCGCGAGGCCCAGGCCACCCTGGTACAGGCCGAGCGAGATCGGGATCGGATGGCGACCCTAGAGCGGCAGGGGGCCATCGCCCGTCGCGATCTAGAGGCCATGGATCTGGCCGTCACCCAGCGGCAGCAGGCTTTGGCCACCGCCCGCCAGCAGGTCAACGTCGCCCAAGCCGATGTGCAGGAGGCCCAGGCGACCCTGGAACGGATCACCGCTGAACAGCAGGATCCTGACTATTTACTAGAGGTGTATCGGGGGGAACTCGCCGCCCTGGATGCCGAACTGGCGAGTCTGGCCGACAACGCCCGCCGCGCCACCATCAGCGCCCCCGCCGCTGGCAGGGTTCTAACGGTACTGGAACCCAGCGCCCGATTTGTGGCCGCAGGTACGCCCCTACTCACCCTAGGCGATCCCAATAGCCTGGAATTGGTCATCGATATCCTCTCCACCGATGCGGTGCGGGTATCCCCTGGCAACCCCATCTACCTGGAGCGTTGGGGCGGTGAAGGTACCCTACAGGCCACCGTGCGCCAGGTGGAGCCCGCCGCCTTCACCGAGGTCTCGGCCCTGGGCGTGGAGGAACAACGGGTGAATGTGATTGCTGACCTGACCGACCCTGCCATGGCCCTAGGAGATGGCTTTCGGGTGGATGCCCGCATTGTGGTGTGGCAAAGCGACAACGTACTGACGGTGCCCATCAGCGCCCTGTTCCGCTGCGATGCTGACTGGTGCACCTTTGTGGAGGAAAATGGTCGCGCCCAACGGCGACGGATAGACATCGGCCCCCGTAGCGATTTCGAGGCGGTTGTTACGGAGGGGCTAGCCGAGGGGGATCAGGTGATTCTCTACCCCGACGACCAGATCGAGCCAGGGGTACGGGTGCGGGGCAGAGGCTAACAGGGTTGAGGCGGACGGGTTTTGCCAGATCAGGCCATTAGCCCCGAAACTCGGAGGCCACAATCATGGAGCCGATGCCGAGGTCGGTGAAGATTTCGAGCAGCAGGGCGTGGGGAATGCGGCCATCGAGGATGTGGGCGGCTCCGACCCCTTGGGCCAGGGAGCGCACGCAGCAGTTCACCTTGGGAATCATGCCGCCGGAGACAATGCCCACGTCGATGAGCTGGCGGGCCTTTTGGATATCCAGCTTGGGCAGCAGGGTGCCGGGGTCGGTGTAGTCCTCTAAAATTCCCTTGGTGTCGGTGAGCAGGATCAGCTTTTCGGCCCCTAGGGCGGCGGCAATTTCCCCAGCCACGGTGTCGGCATTGATGTTGTAGGCTTGGCCGTGTTCGTCCCTGGCCACGCTGGAAACAATGGGAATGTAGCCCGCCTCCACCAGGGTCTTGATCACGCGGGAATCCACGCCGCTAACTTCGCCCACAAAGCCTACCCCCTCGGCCCCCTGGGGACGGGCGGTGATCAGGTTGCCATCCACGCCGCACAGGCCCACGGCTTTGCCCCCGGCCTGGTTAATGAGGCCCACCAGTTCTTTGTTGACGCGGCCCACCAGCACCATTTCCACTACGTCCATGGTGGGGGCATCGGTGACGCGCAGGCCGTCCTTAAACTGGGGTTCGATGTTCAGCTTGCCCAACCAGGTGTTGATCTCCGGGCCACCGCCATGCACCACCACCGGACGCAACCCCACGCAGGCCATAAACACAATGTCGCGGATCACGTCGGCCTTGAGGCTGCTGTCCTTCATGGCCGCGCCGCCATACTTGACCACCACCGTGCGGCCCCGAAACTGCTGAATGTAGGGCAGGGCTTCGCTGAGGATCTGCACCCGTGTGGCCTCGGCGGCATGGATACCGTCGGCACTGGAGGAAGAGGACTGAACCATAGGGCTAGGGCGATAGGAATGATAGGCTCTCGCTAGTGTATCAATTGAGCTGGGCCGAGGGCGCATCCGCCCGTAGTCTTTCGTCAACAAGGCTTAAAATTTGCGCGGCGATGGCCTCCACGCTGTCCTCCGTCCCCACGGGCACCCGCACATCCGCCTGGGCATAGAGGGGCTGGCGCTGCTCCACCAAATCCGCCAGGGTTTGCCGCCAGTCGGGCCGTTGCAGCAGGGGCCGTCCCGTTTCCCCCGATAGGCGCTGCTCTAGCACCGCCAGGGGCACATCCAGCCACACCACAATGCCGTGGTGCAGATAGCTCCAGTTTTGCCGCTGGGTAACCATGCCGCCCCCCGTGGCAATCACCAGCCGCCGATAGGCCGAGAGCTGCGCCAACACCTCCGTTTCCTGCCGCCGAAAGGCCGCTTCCCCAGCTTCGGCGAACATTTCAGGAATCGTTCGCCCCGCCGCCGCCTCTAGCACCGCATCGGTATCAAAAAACTGATAGGCCAAGGCCTGAGCCAGGGCGGTTCCGGTGCTGCTTTTGCCCGCCCCCATCATGCCAACGAGGTAGAGATTGGTGCCTTGGAGTCGTTCGGTAAGGGTCATGGGGAATCGATAAATGGGATGGGGGGTTAGGGCGCACTGCTAGGCGTCCGTAAGGCCAGTTGGGGTATCCCGGCAATTTTGCCAGCGGCGCCCAGGGTGACAAGCTCCTGTTGAAATAGGGCCACTGCGACCGCTTTCAGACAGTCTACCTCTGACAACGCATGGCCCCCTGCAAGGCTATCAGAAATCTCTAGGGTAATTTTCATGGCGTGGCGAGGCCGGTTTGAGCATCGTAGACCAGAGGAACACGGTCTAATACTAAATCCTACTTAGCTAACCCCGATTCCCCGATGGTGCATTGCGGCTAATCAAGGTGGTCAGGGCGTCGCCAGGTAGGGGATAGCCGCGAATGCCCCCTACGATTCTGCCTTTTGGGAATCGGGGTTATGGGATTCGGAGAAGATTTGGGGCTTGTTGGTTCTGCTATCGCGCCACCCAACCTACTTTGGAGATGGGGCAGGCAATCAGGGGCTAGAGTCCATGGTTCCTAGGCGAAGGCTTCGTCCTCTGGGTCGTCTGTGGTGGTGGTGCGATCAGGAGCAGAACGACGGGCAAAGGCAGTGCAATAGCCATCGGGGCTGACTTGCATTCCATATAGCGGCGAGGCCATACCCCGACAGCGTCCGTTATAGAAATGGCGGCAGCGTTGGCAGCTATCGGGCTGTTCGGGGCGATCCTCTGGCTCCACCTGTCGCAGCAAATCGCGCTGGGTAAGGCCCTTAATCACCAGTTCATCCCCCTGCCAGCGGGCTTGCACGATGCCGGTGTCGGCCAGGGTGCGCCAGCGGGGGTCGGCGGTAAGGCGGTCGGGCAACAGCAGCAGCACGCTGTCGTCCATGGCGGTGATTTCCCCCTCAAACAGCGGATCGGGGGCGGCGGGCTGCAAAAAACGGTCGCCAATGGGAAACTCTACCCGCTTCCCCACGGAGGGCAGATGGAGTTGGTAGCGGGTTTGCAGTTCCTCTAGACTGGCTAGGTCGGCCAGGTGATTGGGGGGGCCATGAACAAAGGCCACATGCTGAGGACGCAGGTTGTGAATCAGTTGGGTGGTGCCGACGGCGTCGCTGTGGGTGGTGAGCAGATAGGTATCGAGTTGCACTCGGCCTGTATCGAGATCGGGGGCCAGGGTTTGCAACCAGGCCAAGGTAGACCCCGCTTCAGATTCGGGGGCGGCCAACACCGCCGTGGCGAGGTGGGAGGCAAAGGCTTCGGGTAACAGCACCGTCCAGGGGTGGTTAGATTCCCGACAATAGCGGCTGAGGTCGGCGTCGCGATAGCCCAGCACAATGGCCGGGGTGGTCGGATCGGGCATCTCGCCAACCCCCAGCCGTCGAATGCGAGGCCGCACCCGTTCGTCCCAAAACAGGGGCTGGTGTCGGGCAAAGTTTTGCACACTGCTGGGCAGGTAGGGCAACAGTTCCAGGTAGTGATCGCAGCCCGCCGCCACCGTGGCATCCACCCACACCGTCACATCCTTGCCCGTGAACTGGTGATGACTTCGCAACAGCATCACCAATTCCTGCCCCTGGCCGAGGGTGGGCACGGGCAACAGAACGGAACGTCCCGCTTGCAGACGGTCGTAGATGGTCTGGGCCAGTTGATTTTCCTGCTGTCGCCGATGGGGATGACGGGCAGTGCCAGCGCTCCCCTCAATGATCAGCACATCGGGGCGCACCCCCCGCAGAGCCTCTAGGGGCAGACCATCCACTAGCCGCGAGTTGGAAATAAAAAAATCGCCCGTGTAAAACAGGGTGTAGGGGCGCTGGGGTGTGGTGTAGGTCAACAGCACACAGGCGGCACCGGGCAAATGCCCCGCTGGCCACAGTTGCAGGGTAAGGTCGTCCGTAAGCTGGAGGGGCGTATTCCAGGGCAACGCCTGACACAGATGGGGCGGCACCTGTTCGGGACGATCTAACCAGTTCAGCGGCAATAGCTGGGCGGTGACCTCACTGCCATAGATGGGCACCTGGGGAAAGGCGCGATGGAAATCCAGCAGGCCACGGGCATGATCGCTGTGGGCGTGGCTGCACAGCAACATATCCGCCCGCTCTATCCGATCCCGTGCGGCCTCCAGCAGAGCCATGTTCGATAGGCCACAGTCCAGCAAAATCCGCCGTGGCCCTAGGCTTACCTCTAGGCAAACGCCCTCGCCACCGTGACCCGCCCCAAAGGCCAAGCAGGATAGTTCACTCACGGTTGCCGATACCGAATCCACCCCTTAGCCACCTCAATGGCCTAGTGAGCCGACCCGTTGCCGTGGTAGCTATCGGTGTCGTAGAAGCCGTTTTTGGTGCCAAAGAACAGGGTGGCCACTACGAACAGCCCCGTCAAAACCGCCAAAACCAGTTTGATATCCATAGGAAATCCGTAAAAAAGGGATAAACCGCGTTTGCTATGCTCCATCCAGCCTGCAAGCCATGCACCCATCAAGGTCACACTTCCAGCCCAGACTTAGACAAAGACTAGCTTAGCAGGCCCGCCAGAGGAGCCAATGTAACGGTTTTTGACACCCTCACTCCAGCCCAGTATCGACGATACCCGTTTTCTCCCTCCTTCCCAGACTCCGGCTGGGAACACCCAATCGAGGCTGGAGCCTCGGAGAAGGAGCAGAGCGCTGGGAGAGGGGCCGTGGTTACGGCAGGTTATCAATGGCCTCGGCTTCCTCTGGCGTGGCAACGGAGGAAAACAGCGCACTCTTTGCTGCCCCTAGGGCCTCCGTTAGCACCAGCGGAAATTCAGCTTCCTGGGACGCGGCTTCGACCCGTTGCTTGAGCCTGTTCACCATGCGGCGGTTGCGGTCGGCCAGGTTGGTTTCTTCGCCAGGATCTTGGGCGAGGTTAAAGAGTTCGGTCTTGGAGGGGATGGTAATTTGCCAAACCAGTTTCCAGTCGCCCTGGTGGACGGCGGCGCGGAAGGGTTCAACATCATAGCCTAGGGCATCTCGATCCAAGGATTGCCCCTCGGCTAGGGCGGGCCAGATATTGAGGCCATCCAGGGGTTTGGTTTGATCGAGGGATGCCCCAGCCAGGTTGGCAAGGGTCGGATACCAATCGATAATGTGCATGGGCTGGTTTGCCACGGAACCCGGTTCGATCCGTCCCGGCCAGTTGGCGAGGGCCACAACGCGAGTGCCCCCTTCGTAGAGTGCCCCCTTGCCGCCACGAAACGGGCCATTATCCGCAGGAATGGTGCCCCCAGAGGTGTCCACTTCCCCGGTAACCGCAGCAGACCGAGGGCCACCGTTGTCGCTCTGGAAGACGATCAGCGTATTGTCGCGCATTCCACGCCGTTCCAGCGCTTCGACAACCTGGCCAATCTGTTCGTCCATCACCGTGATCATGGCAGCATAGGCGCGACGGTTAGGATCCTCAATATTGGCGTATTGGGCGATAGCTTCCTCCGGTGCTTGGTAGGGAGCGTGGGGCGCGGTAAAGGCCAGGTACATAAAGAGCGGGGTATTGGTGTCGTGCTCGTCGATCAGCTTTACGGCATCCTGCCCTAGCAGAGTCGTAACGTAGCCCTCTTCCTCTACCAGTTCATTGTTGCGATACCAGTCAATAACGCCGTGGGCCGAGTGGGTGAAATAGTCAATCTCGCCCAGAATTGGGCCATAGTGGTAGTCAAACCCCCGCTGCAAGGGCCAATATTGGCGATCTGCGTGGCCTAGGTGCCATTTACCCACCAGGGCGGTGTCATAGCCCGCTTCTTTCAGCGCCTGGGGCAAGATCCATTCATCGGTGGCTAGCCCGTAGGTCGCCGCCGATGGAATTGCAATGGTCTGCAACCCGTAGCGGAAGGGATATCGCCCCGTCATCAGGGCCGCCCGCGACGGCGTACACCAGGGATGGGCATGGTAATGTTCGAGGCGGACTCCAGTTTGGGCCAGCCGATCTAGGTTAGGAGTCCGAATGTCAGAACCATGGAATCCGACATCTTTCCAACCTAGGTCGTCGGCCATGATGTAGACAATATTAGGGCGCGGCGATTCCTGGGCCACTGCCGCTGGGGGCAACCAGCCTCGGATTCCCACCAAAAAGGCCACCAAGAAGGCGACCAAGAGACTCAGTTTCTTCATACTAGGCATTCCTTCCATTGATCATCCGTGGCTAGAGGCAAGGGATCTGGGGGTAGGTCTAAACCGCACAACGCAGCCGAGCAACATTAACCAAGATGAATCCGTGAATTCCTCGAATCCGTAAATTCTTTATGCCTTGACCCTAGGGCACCAGCGTAGAAGTTCGCTAAAATGATGGCTATCCCAAAATTGCAAGATCACAAAAACGAAATATTAAGAATCATCAAAAACATCAAGCCCCCTCTGCTGAGGGGCGTCTTTTCTAGGAGATACACTATTACTTGGCCAAGAAATGACGTCACTGAAGGACTTAGGCGATCAATTTCTAAACGATGCTGGCCCTAGCACTGCATCGCTTTATAGTTTTAGAGATATTGATGAGTTAGCGGTTTTTTTGCCCGAAGATGTCCGTCTGACGCCCCTGGAGTGTGAGCCTTTTCGATGTCAGTCTGCCTTCCTCAACCTTGGTGCGGTTCAATTTACCTTTAACCACGTCAACCGAAATCTCTACGCCACGGGGGGTAAACAGACAGACTTTTTAAGTTTTTCGATGATCCTTCAGGGGAATGGACAGCACGGCATTGAAAATAATCGCCTGGTCAACGAAGACTATTTGTTTGGCTTTGATCCAAGTCGCAAGGCCGATCTGGTCTTTCCAGGCAATTGTCTCTACTGTGCAGTCTACATTCAACCGACTATTTTTAAAGCCTATGTCCAGGCCATGGATCGCCTAGATCTGGATAGCAAATTCTTGGCCACCAACTATGCTTATATAGCAGGTTCGTTCGCCCCTTTACGATCCTATCTCAAGCAGATTTATGCCTTACTGATTCAGCAATCCAATCGATTACAAAACCGAGACTTTCAGAAAATTATCGTACAAGACTTTATTCCTTTGTTGATTGCCGCATTGCCAGTCGGATCATCCTCCCAAAACGATACCAAATTCCTACGTCGTTCGCGCTTAGTCAAACAGGCGGATGACTACATGCAATCTCGCCTCGATCAGGCACTCACCCTTACGGATCTTTGTGAAGCCCTTGGCACGAGTAGCCGCGCCCTTTGCTACGGATTCCAGGAAATGTTTGGAACCAGTCCCATGTCCTACCTGAAAATTCTTCGGTTAAAAGCGGCCCATCAATTGCTCAAGACAGCTAGTCAAAATGCAATAACGGTCACGGAATCCGCAACTCAGTTTGGTTTTTGTCACTTGGGGTATTTTTCCCGCGACTACAAACAGATGTTTGGCGAACTGCCCTCAGCAACCTTGAGGCAGCGCTTGTAGAATTGGCATTTTTCAAGGCCATAACTCTCCACGATGGCATTGCCCCCTGCGAAGGCTGAGCAAACCCAGGAAGTTCTGCCCTGGGGCGAAGAGGGCTACCAGGTGAAGCGGAGACCTTGGGAAACCAGGAAGGCTTGTAGGGCAGGCATTTGACCTGTTACCACAATTTGGGACGGGGTGAGGTCGGCGGGTTTGCCTTCGCGTAGGAGCCAGCCAGCGGTGGCCCCTGCCGCGCCGCCAATGCTCCATTCCCCGTAGTGAACGCGGGTAACGCCGTTGACGATATGGCTAACGGCAATGCTCTTGCCACCAATTAAGACGTTATCCACGCCCTGGGGCACGATGGCCTCCAGGGGAATTTGCAGGGGCCGCACCACAAATTCCTTGATGCTGGCGGCGGCGGCTTCGTAGGTGGGTCGCCCATCGCGATAACGGCAGCCGTGGATGTCGATGTCGTAGTGGGCCAGCGCAACGGCGGTGAGGCTAAAGTCTCGGCCCCCGGTCATATCTTCGCGCAGGTCGGCTTCTACGGCCATGAAGCTGTCTTGGCCATAGGCAGGGCGGCCCAAAATGCGGCGACCTTCGCGGATGTAGGGCACCATACTAAGGCCAGACTGGGTGCCCAGGGGCGCGTCTTTGCCCGTCAACAGGGTGAGGGGCAGTTTGTCAGTGGATTCCCGATCAATCAGCCATTCCGCAAACATGAGAGAGTGAATTTCGCCATAGTTGAGGGATTCTGCCGACAAACCGCCCATCCAGTTCTGTTTTTGTCCGTCTAGGCGAAGATCCTCTTCGGTCAACACCAGGGGCGGATCCATAAAGTGCCAGTCGTTGCCCTTGTTCCAGTTCATCAGCGTCATTTCCCCCGGTCGGGTGACGTTGACATTGCCGCTGTCGGTGGCGTGGC
Organism: Spirulina sp.; assembly: GCA_044070495.1. Lineage (GTDB taxonomy): Bacteria > Cyanobacteriota > Cyanobacteriia > Phormidesmidales > Phormidesmidaceae > Nodosilinea. Next base: position 119,495 of record JBIPSI010000008.1, read on the forward strand.
TGACGATGCGGCGATAGTTAAACACGCTGCTGCTGTTAAAGAAGGGAAAGCCTTCTAGATCAAACGATTGCCAGTGCTCTTCCCGCGTGAAGGCCGGTTCAATTTGTTGCAGTTCCTTCAGGCTAGCCTTGCGGTCATCCAACGTGGCCAGCACAAAGGGATAGGTGTAGGCCTGGGTGCAGTCGGGGTTTTCGCGGGGGGCGGCGTTCACCTCCCCGGTAAAGGATTGGGCATCGGATCCGACGCGGTGGGGCAGATTGGCCCAGCCCACCAGTTCTCCGGTGTCGGTGGCGTCGATCACCACCATGCGACCACCGGGGGGCGGCTGGAGGCGGACGGGGATCTTGTTGTAACTGTCGCTATCCGACCAGCTATACCACTCCGATAGCTCGCGGGAGAGCCGCCCCGTGGGTACATAGTTAGGATCGAGGGGAATCCGCCGTACGCCGTAGATGGCCGTTACCACCCGACCCGACGCATCAAAGGCCGCGCCCTTAAAGGCCGTCGAGGTCGCCCAGCGACTTTCTGGCGCACTCTGAACCGCCTGCCGCATCCACATTTCCGCCGCCGTGGCCCCCGCCTTGGGGGAAAAGCACAGTTCCCCCACCCAGCAGCTATTCACGGCACTCACGGGCTTGGGGCTGGGCATCCCCGTCCAGTCAGGCAAATGCACGGGCTGTCGCTGAATTAACGCCTTGAAGGACTCCCAACTGGGGGAGAAATTCCGCCGCCAGCGCATCGCCCGCGATTCATCAATGGCCGAAACCCCCTGGGAACTAATTTGCCCGCCCAGCCAGGGAGTGAGTTCAATCATGCAGGTGGTGGCCCCGGTTTTCATGGCGTGGGAGGCCGCCGCAATGCCGCCCAGGGTGCCGCCAATCACCACCACTTCGCAGGTCCACACTTCCTCGGCAATGGGCAGCGGGTTCAACACCGGACGCCCGTTCGCCGTTTGAATTTGGCGCACCCCCTGGGCCACCTCCGCCCGGTTTACCACCTGCCCCACCGGGCGCTGGGCCATCACCACCGGCCCCCGCCAGTGACCACTCACCGAGCGAAAGGCCGCCAGCAACAAACTACTCCCCAACACCGCCACCATCACCAAACCCGATAACCGGGTCATGCGGCGCTGGGCACGTCTGCGCTTGAGGGGAAGAGAACGATACCGACGGCGTTCCAGCATGGGCCAAAGGGCAACAAAACTCAAAATCTTGACTGTGAGTGTAACAACGAAATTCAAAGACGACGCAGGAACTTTTCCCTAGGCCAATGCTTCCCCCAATGTTCGCCATGCCCAAGGCCAAGCGACCCAGGGCACCCCCCTAGGAAGTCCTGGAAAATCTGAGGCATGGCCCAGGAAATATGTTAAGTTGTGTGAACAGCCTAGGGGTTGTCATCTGTCAATAGCGGTGTGCTGGTTGAGTTTGCGAGCAGGTTCTCTGTGTCGCGAACAGGTTGGAGGAAAGTTCCCCAGCCCAGCCGCACCCCAGATCACCCTAGAGCCACAGCAATGGGAGGACGGTGCAAGGGTTTCTTCCTGATGCTGAAGGATCGCGCTTGTACACGTCGTTGCTTGGAAGAAACGCATGGGGCTAAAGCCAACCGTTGCCTTTAACCATTTGGGATGCGAGAAAAATCGCGTTGACACCGAACATATGCTGGGTCTGCTGGTGCAGGCAGGCTATGGCGTAGACGCCAACGAGGAATTGGCCGACTACGTGGTAGTCAACACCTGTAGCTTCATCGAAGACGCCCGCCGGGAATCGGTGCGAACCCTGGTGGAACTCGCGGAAGCCAACAAAAAAATTGTGATCACGGGCTGCCTCGCCCAGCATTTTCAGCACGAACTCCTCGACGAAATTCCAGAGGCCGTGGCCCTGGTAGGCACAGGAGATTACAACCGCATCGTCGAAGTAATCGAACGGGCCGAAGCCGGGGAACGGGTCAAAATCGTCTCCCCAGAACCCACCTACATTGCCGACGAAACGGTACCCCGCTACCGTACGACCGCCTCCAGCGTGGCCTACCTGCGGGTGGCCGAGGGCTGCGACTATCGCTGCGCCTTCTGCATCATTCCCCACCTGCGGGGCAACCAGCGATCCCGCTCCATCGAATCCATCGTGGCCGAGGCTAAACAACTCGCGGACGAGGGAGTGCAGGAACTGGTGCTGATCTCGCAAATCACCACCAACTACGGCCTAGACCTCTACGGAAAACCCGCTCTAGCCAAGCTCCTGCGGGCCTTGGGCGAAGTCGATGTGCCCTGGATTCGGATGCACTACGCCTACCCCACGGGCCTCACCCCGGAGGTGATTGCCGCCATTCGCGATACCCCCAACGTCTTGCCCTACCTGGATTTACCCCTTCAGCACTCCCACCCGGAGGTGCTGCGGGCCATGAATCGTCCCTGGCAAGGGCAGGTCAACGACGACGTGATCCAGCGCATCCAGGAAGCCCTACCCGAGGCGGTGCTGAGAACCACCTTCATCGTGGGCTTTCCGGGCGAAACGGAAGCCCACTTTGACCACCTGATGGCCTTTGTGGAACGCCACCGATTCGATCATGTCGGCGTCTTTACCTTCTCCCCAGAGGAGGGTACCCCCGCCTACAGCCTGCCCAACCCCGTGCCTGAAGCCGTGGCCGAACAGCGTCGCGAAGCCCTGATGTTGGCTCAACAGCCCATTGCCTGGGCCAAAAACCAGGATGACATTGGCAAAACCGTGGACGTATTGATTGAGCAGGAAAATCCCGCCACGGGGGTCAGCATTGGCCGATCCGCCCGCTTCGCCCCAGAGGTAGACGGCCTGGTTTATGTAAAAGGCTCAGCCCCGTTGAACCAAATTGTTCCTGTCACCATCACCGCCGCCGACACCTACGACCTCTTTGGCCAAGTAGCCACAGATCCCTAGGCCATGCCTTCCCTAGGCCGCTGATCCCCAGCCTCGTTCCCTTGCCCTACCCCTTCTCCCCGACTCTGTAATCTCCTTAGAGGATTCGTTATGACCTTCTCCTTTGCCAGCCTAGGATTGTCGGCTGCCCGTGTCAGCCACCTAGAGTCTCTGGGTTACCACGAGCCTACCGCCATCCAGGCGGAGGCCATTCCCCACCTGCTATCGGGGCGGGATCTGATTGGTCAGGCCCAGACGGGGACGGGCAAAACCGCTGCATTCTCCCTGCCGCTCATGGAGCAGGTGGATCCTAACAACCCTGCGGTTCAAGCCCTAGTGCTCACCCCCACCCGTGAGTTAGCCCTTCAGGTCTGTCAGGCCATGCGCAGCTACCGCATCCAAGGACGACCCAAAATTCTGGCCCTCTACGGTGGCCAATCCATTGATCGCCAGCAGGAACAACTGCGGCGCGGTGCCCAGATTGTGGTGGGCACCCCTGGGCGCATCCTCGACCTGCTCAACCGGGGCACTCTCTCGCTCAAAAACCTGGGCTGGCTGGTGCTCGATGAAGCCGACGAAATGCTGAATATGGGCTTCATTCAAGATGTGGAAAAAATCCTTAGCAAGGCCCCGGCCCAGCGCCAAACCGCCTTTTTCTCCGCCACCATGGCCCCGGAAATTCGGGAACTGACCACCAAGTTTCTGCAAACCCCGGTCACGGTCACCATCCAATCGGCCAAGGCTTCTCCCCGCCACATTCAGCAAATTTCCTACGTGGTGCCCCGAGGCTGGACGAAGGTACGCGCCCTCCAGCCCATCCTCGAAATTCAGGATCCCGAGTCGGCCATTATCTTTGTGCGCACCCGCCGCACCGCTAGCGACCTGACCCGTCAGTTGCAGGCGGCTGGCTATAGCGTCGATGAGTACCATGGCGACCTCAGCCAGTCTCAGCGGGAACGGCTGCTGATGCGGTTCCGCCAGCAGCAGGTGCGCTGGGTGGTGGCCACCGATATCGCCGCCCGTGGCATCCATGTGGATGACCTCACCCACGTCATCAACTTTGACCTCCCCGACGCCGTGGAAAACTACGTGCACCGCATTGGCCGCACCGGGCGGGCCGGAAAGCCGGGGGTGGCCATTTCCCTGGTGTCGCCCCTAGAAAAGTACAAGTTGCGCCAGATTGAGCGGCAAACCAAGCAGCCCATGGTGTTTATGCAGATTCCCACCCGGGCTGAGATTGCCGCCCGTAATCTGGAGCGTCTGCGCAGCCAAGTACGCGAGGCCATTACCAGCGAACGGCTGGCCTCCTTCCTGCCCATCGTCTCTCAACTAAGCGAAGAGTACGACATCCACACCATCGCCGCCGCTGCCCTGCAAATGGCCTACGATCATACGGTACCGGCATGGCAACGCACCGACCACCAGGTGCAAGCGGAGGATGGCCACAAGGAATCGGGATCGAATAAGCCCGTCCCTGCCCCCAAAAAGCGGGTACAGCGGAACCCTAAAAATCAGCAGCCCGTGGAGTCCTCCGGAAACTAAGGGCTACCTGCTTACCCTAGGGATTAGGTCGGTGTTGTTGCATTAGATTACGTATGAAAGAGCACAGCCTAAACCTTGGGGCATCCTAGAATTAGGGCAGCACGGGATCACTCCGCTGCCTATCTTGGGAGGTGTTGAGCCATGTTAGTCATGATGACTGAGAACCAGATCATCTCACCCCATACGGTGTGTCAAAACTGCGTGTTGGCGGATCACAATGGTCAACCTCGCTGGCGGCACGGCAGTCTGGGCTGCGGACGCCTATTGACGGGTGGCCTAGATCACGGTCAGCCTGCCCAGTTTGAATGTCAGATGGGCTTCCGGGTTGCCAGTATCGATTGATTTCTAGCGACCGGATTCCAGCGATTGATTTCCAGCGATGAATCGCTCCAATTGTCTTGATCGTTGTCCCATCGGTTTTAGCTGGACTGGGCTAGCATCCCGATAGCGGTAAGTCCTGTGGGTGAGCCGTTTTCTGTGTGCTGTCCTAGGGTCATAAAACTAGGGTTATAAAAGGGAGGGGCTCTGGGGCGCGTTCTTCCCCTCGGCTATGGGCAGGGCTGGGCGAAGAATCCTGAGAGAGTCTTGGCCTGGCGGTGGGGCATGGATTTTTGTAACGCTGTGTGAACATTAAGCTGCATGAACGACTGGGCCAGAATTGGCTAGGCCATGACCGAATGTGTTACCAGTAGGAATACTGGCGGAATGCCTGTGCTGCTTGACTGAAGCACTTTTCGGCCAATTGTTAAAACGTGAATTTAAACCGCTTTAAAACCTTTGAGTTCATGCCAGTTGTTCCTTACTGCTTGCCTAGCCGCCAGGATCTGCAATCTGTTCAGCCCTTTGTTAACGAATGTTTAGGTCGGGTGGGACAGGGGTATGGGCCACAGGTTGCCAGCCTCAGCTTTGCCATTCCGGCCATGGATCCCCTGCTGGCCTTGGCTCCCTTGGCCCACCGGCAGGGCTATCACCTCTACTTAGAACAGGCTTCGGCTCAAGAGGCGGTGGTGGCCTTTGGGCAGGCGGTGGCCGGACAGTTTTTTGGTGAAGACCGCTTTGCGGCAACCCATCGTTTTATCGAATCCTGGCAGCAAAACCTCCACAGCTACCAGGACGAAGACTTGGCGGGGGTACCCCTGGCCCCACGCTTCTTCTGTAGTTTTAGCTTTTTCTCCCAACCTTCCCAAGGCCAGATCGAGTTTCCGGCGGCGATGGTGGTGCTACCCCAGTGGCAGATTCTTCGGCGGGGCAGCCTCCATGTGCTGACAGTGAATTTGCTCCTCACCCCCGAAACCACCCTGGGTAGCGTGCTCAAAACCCTAGAGGATCGCCTTGCCACCGTCCAAGGGTTACCCCAAACCTATCCCAACCCCTACGCACCGCCCCGTTCCCTGGCCCTCAGCGACGGCATGGCATGGCCCGACGCCTTGGCCAGTCATCACTTTCAGGACTCTGTGACCCAAGCCCTACGGCACCTTGACCACCACATCCAAAAAATTGTGCTGGCCCACGCCTTTGACATGGTGCGGGAGACACCCTTTCAGGTGTTGCCCTCTCTAGCCAAGCTGCGCCAGCGCTACCCCGATTGCTACGTGTTTGCGGTGGGCAATGGACGGGGGAGTACCTTTATGGGGGCCAGCCCAGAACGGCTGCTGAGCATCGCCCACCACCAGTTGATGACCGATGCCCTAGCCGGATCGGCTCCCCGTGGTCGCAGCGCCCAGGAGGATCGCCAATTGGCCCTGCAATTGCTGCATAGCCCTAAGGAACAGGGAGAGCATCAACTGGTGGTCAAGTTTCTAAATCAGCGGCTGCGGGGGCTAGGGCTGCAACCCCAATACCCCACCCGCCCCACTCTGCTGCGACTGTCTAATATTCAGCATCTGCATACCCCCATTCAGGCACGGGTGGCCAGCTACATCCACCCCCTGCATTTGGTGGAAGCCCTGCACCCGACCCCCGCCGTGGCTGGGGTGCCCACCGCCACCGCCTGCGAGCATATCCATCGCTACGAAGGGTTTGACCGGGGGCTGTATGCGGCCCCCCTGGGCTGGGTGGGCACGAACGGGGACAGTGAATTTATTGTGGGGATTCGCTCGGCCCTGATTAGCGGCAACTGGGCCAGATTGTACGCCGGGGCTGGTATTGTGGCAGGATCTGACCCGGCGCGGGAGTGGGCGGAAATTAACCTCAAATCCCGTGCCCTGGGCGAATCTCTGGTGTAGTGCGCGGTTTCCATGACCTTCGACTTTCGCAATAGGAATACCCTGTGGGCCTCGGTGCTGGTGGGCACCCTGGCCCGGTTGGGCCTCACCACAGCGGTGATCTCTCCCGGTTCTCGATCCACACCGCTGACCGTCGCCTTTGCCAACGATCCGAGCATTGAGGCCATTCCCGTTTTAGATGAACGTTCCGCCGCCTTCTTTGCCCTCGGCATCGCCAAACGAACGGGACTGCCGGTAGCCCTGGTCTGCACCTCCGGCACCGCTGGGGCCAACTACTACCCAGCCATTATCGAAGCCAGGGAGAGCCAGGTGCCGCTGTTGGTGTTCACCGCCGACCGCCCCCCCGAACTGCGGGACTGCGCCTCTGGCCAAACCATCGATCAACAAAAGCTGTTTGGCGATTTTCCCCAGGGATACACCGAACTAGCCGTCCCAGCGGCGGATCTGGGCCTGCTGCGCTACCTACGACAAACCCTGGTGCAGGCGTGGCGACAGAGCCTCTATCCGGCCCCTGGCCCTGTCCACCTGAATTGCCCTTTTCGGGATCCTCTGGCTCCGATCAGCGATGGTTCTACCGAACACCTGCGGGAGGTTTTGAATCAGGACTTTTGGAGGGGGTTAGCGCCCCTTGGCCCGGACGGCCCTCACCCCGTGGGAGAGGGGCCGGGGGTGAGGGCGGCTCCCTCAGAAGAGAAGTCGGGGGTGAGGGCCAAACCTTGGTCGCCTATCGTTTCGATGACCGCCACTATCCACGCCGATCTCCTATCAACTTGGCAAAGCAGTGATCGTGGCCTCATCATCGCTGGCCCCGCTCAACCTGTAGACGCTGAGGGTTACTGTCAATCCGTTGCGGCCCTAACCCAAAGCCTTCAGTGGCCGATTTTGGCAGATACCCTTTCTCCCCTGCGCCATGCCGCCAAGCTCAATCCTTACCTAGTCACCACCTACGACGCCATTTTGCGCCAAGAGGCTTGGGCGACGGATTTGCAACCCAGCCAGGTGATTCAGCTTGGGCCGTTGCCCACCAGTAAGGTGCTGCGGCAGTGGTTAGAGCGTCATAACCATCGCCGTTGGGTGATTGACCCAGCCAGCCGCAACCTCGACCCCTTGCATGGCCTGACCACCCATCTGCCGCTGACCGTGACAGATTTGGCGGTCAATGTGGCGAATTTCATCGCTAGTTCCAGCCCCATCTCCCCGATCAACCTGGCCAATCGTAGGGGCGGGGTCTCCCCGTCCGAGCATCATCCAACTGGAGATGACCTCATCTCCGACCAACGCACCAGCCCTGCTATCTATGGGAACCTGTGGCTGACCCTAGATCGCAAGGTGCGACAACACTTGGATCAGTCCCTAGCGGCGATGACGGACTTATTTGAGGGCAAAGTGCCTTGGCTGATGGGCCAGCACCTACCCCAGGGCACAGCGGTGGTGATCTCGAATAGTATGCCGATTCGCGATGCGGAGTGGTTTTGGCCGCCCAACCAGCACCACCTGCGAATTTTTGGCAACCGGGGAGCCAACGGCATTGATGGCACCCTTTCCACCGCCCTCGGCATTGCCCAGCGGGGGGCACCCACCGTTCTGTTAACGGGGGATTTGGCCCTGCTTCACGACACCAACGGCTGGCTGAATGTGCCTCGCCTGCAAGGGCATTTGACCGTGGTGTTGATCAACAACCAGGGCGGCGGCATTTTTGAAATGCTTCCCATCGCCCAGTTTGACCCTCCCTTTGAAGACTTCTTTGCCACCCCCCAAACCGTAGACTGGAACCACCTCTGCGCCGCCTACGGGGTGAACTACGAGCGCATCAAAACCTGGAGCCAGTTGCAGTCCCGCCTAGGGTTTTTGCCTTCCCAGGGGGTGCGGGTACTGGAGGTGCGCTGTGATCGCAAACAATCCACCCAAATCCGGCAAGCCCTGCTCCAGGAACCCATCGGCTAAGGGAATCTGAGGTTGGGGCGCACAGCGGTGCGCCCGTACGGGGGGGATTAGCTGCCCAATTTGAAGGCTTCCACAATCAGGGCGTAGGTGCCCCCTAGCTTGATGCTGTTGAGGCAGTCTAGCCATAGCGGTCTGGGCACCTTGCGCACGAGGGCCGGATCCCGCCAGCGACGGCTATAGACCAACCAGCTAATCGCCTCCGCCCCTAGCACCAAAAACAGCGACACCGTCACATCTTGAACCGCTGCCTGCCCCGCAATGGCCGATAGCGCCACCGCCGCAAAGTAGCCGCCCAACAAGCTAATAATCACTAGGGAAACCCGCCGCCAGGGGTTAATCAACCACAGGCTGAGCTGATCGCCTAATTCGTCAAACAGGAGGCTAAGGCGAGTGCGTTGCATGGCTAAAGGCAGAACTCGGCGGCATGGGGCAAAACAATGAGGTAAGCGTTAGGCCAGAGAACAGCTTCTATGGTAGGCCGTTTGTCTGCCCAGAATCTTTATTTTCTGCGCTTCTAGACAGGAAAGTTCGATTGCCCTAGGAACATGGCCCAACCAAGACACCTCGCAGGCCCAAACCCTGAGACGCAGACTAATCCTGGGGGAAAGCAATGGAGCCTAGTCCTAGGGGTGATCCGTCGGGGTGGAGATAGCAGGGGCATCGGCCAGGGAGGGGCTGGGGGCAGCGGTGTCTGAGATCACATCCTCCATCACCTCCTCAATGGCGGCTTCGACCGCTTCAATCGCCTCCTCCACGGTCAATTCTAGGGAGGACTCAACCGCTTCGGCGGCTTGGCCAAGACTGGCTACCCAGGCGGCGATTTGTTCCCGCTGGTTCACCAGGTAGACGCTAATTAGCGTGAACACCACGCCAATCCACTGAAACTGGCTGAGTCGTTCCCCTAAAAACAGGCTACTAAACAGCAGGGCAAAGACGGGGGTAAGAAAAATTAAGGCGCTGACGCTGGTCATGTTGCCCACCGCCGCCAGGTAGAAAAAGATGCCGTAGGTGACGGCGGTACCAAATAGCGTGGCATAGCCCAGGCCCAGCCAGTCTAGGGGTTGCAGGGCCGAGACCTGCCCCACCTCCCACAGTCCCGACAGCAGCAGCAGCGGCAGCCCGCCCAGAATCATATGCCAGCCCGTAGCCACCACGGGGTCGGTGTGTTGCTTCACGTAGCGCACAATGATGGTGCCGACAGACATGGACAGGGCCGCCATCAGCATCAAAAATTCGCCGCTGGCCAGCAGCCCCTCCAAGCTAAAGGCAGTGCCAGCTCCGGCATTCAAGACCGCCAGGGGCGATTGAAACAGCGTCTCTAGCCATGGCCCAGGCAAGCCACAGAGACAGATTCCGGCAATGCCCACCGCCAGCCCCAGCCAGCCCCACAGGCCGATAAATTCTGCAAACAACAGCCGCGACAGCAAGGCCACCACCAAAGGCTGCGCGTCGATCAGCACCGCCCCCAAGCCCGCCCCAGTTTTCACTAGACCCGTGGTCAAAAAGCCCTGGAACATCGCCCCATCAATCACAGAGAACAGGGCAATCCACAGCCAGCCCTGGAGGGTTTTGGGCTGGGGCAGCTTCAGCACCGCCGCTAGGATTAGAATCATCACCCCGGCGGGCAAGAGCCGAAAAGCGGCCAAAAACAGCGGTGTGGTGTGGGGGATAATCAGCTTCATCACCACCATGGCCGTGCCCAGGAAAAAGAAGGGGGCTAGCAAAAAGAGCGGCGACTTGACGAGCTTCTCCTGGGCCATGGCAGACATAGACTTCTCTGGGAATTTGCGGCCCGATCTTACCCCTCGCCTGGCTCCCTAAACGGTAATTTAGTGAACACAATCGTCCCCTGGAGGCATCGCCCCAGGCAGAGATGTCCAGCTTTCCTAGGGCGAAGGTGTTCGGATCAGGACGCATAAAGGGCGGATCGATGTAACGGAGGGCTGTCAGTATAGATACAGCCTGGATAGGGAATGTTGAGGAGAACCAATGGAACGAGAGGAAGTTCTGACCCAGGGTGTATTCCCAGGACGGAGAGGATTGCGGGGAATACTGCTGCTCATGGGCTTGGTGCTGATGCTGGGCAGTTGCGCCATTCCCCAAATTAAGGCCGAAGAACGCCTGTTTCTGCCCCTCTCGGCGGAGGTGCTGGATGTCTATACCCTGCCGTCCCAGGAGTTTCAGGGCACCACCGTGGGCGGCTTATCGGCCCTCGCCTACGACCGCTCTGTGGATCAGTTCTATGCCCTCTCCGACGACCGGGGGCGCTACGGCCCACCCCGATTTTATGAGCTGGCGATGGTCTTTGAGGTCGATGAAGACGGTCAGCCTCGGTTTAAGGACGTTTCTATCGAGTCCGTGACCCCCCTGACCGATGCCGAGGGCAATCCCTATCCCCAAGGGCAGCTTGACCCGGAGGGCTTTGCCCTGTCCCCCAGAAACACGGTACTAGTCAGCAGTGAGGGCGACATCGACCAAGGGATTCCACCCTTTCTGGGTGAGTTTGATCGAGAAACAGGGCGGCTGGTCACCTCGTTTCGTATTCCGGATCGGTTCCTGCCCGATGATGCCGATCCACCCACCCAGGGCGTCCGCAACAACCTCAGCTTCGAGTCCCTAACCATCAACGCTGCACCGAGTACCGCTGGACAAACGGAACCCTTTCGTCTGTTTATCGCCACCGAATCAGCCCTGGTGCAGGATTACGAATCTGACCCGGCCCAACCCCTCCAAAGTCGCTTTTTACACTATTTATTAGGGGAAGATCAGTCCACCCTGATTGCCGAACACGCCTACCCCCTGGATTTGGAACCCTCCGGGGCGGTGGTCAATGGCCTGACAGAACTGCTGCTGCTGGATCAGGGCGGTCACTTCCTGGGTCTGGAACGGGCGTTTGGTCTGCGGGGATTCAACGTGCGGCTGTATCAACTGGCCACGGGTGGGGCAACAGATATCTCCACCATCGCCAGCCTACGGGGGGCTGAGGGCATTTCACCCATCCGTAAGCAATTGGTACTAGATTTTGCTGACACAACGGTTCCCGTAGATAACCTGGAGGGCATGACCCTAGGCCCACGATTGCCCGACGGTAGCCAGAGTTTGATGGTGGTTAGCGACAACAACTTTGAGACCAACCGCCCCACACAGTTCATTTTGCTGCGTTTGCGAGGATGACGGCGAACGGGCGAGTTTTTCCTTGAAGCGGCCATAAACTGCCCTGAATAAATCGCCGTGAAACCGTATTTGGCTTTACGGATAATTCAAGATCGGTGGTTTACAGGGTCGCTAAAACTGGTAGATTGTCTTGGTATCAGCAACGAGAATGAAGCATTGATATGAAAGTCCTTGTAATTGGCGGTGACGGTTACTGCGGGTGGGCAACCGCCCTGTATCTTTCCAATCGTGGCTACGAAGTTGGGATCCTCGATAATCTGGTGCGGCGTCATTGGGATGCTCAACTGCAAATCGAAACCCTGACCCCCATTGCCCCGATCCAGGCTCGTCTCAAGCGCTGGAAAGAACTCACCGGCAAGCACATCGACCTCTATATCGGCGACATCAACGACTACCCCTTCCTAGAGAAGTCCATGTTGGAGTTCCAGCCGGAAGCGGTGGTGCACTTCGGTGAGCAACGTTCCGCCCCGTTCTCCATGATTGACCGGGAACACGCCGTTCTCACCCAATCCAACAACGTGATCGGCAACCTCAATCTGCTCTACGCCCTGCGGGACAACTTCCCCGACTGCCACCTGGTGAAACTGGGCACCATGGGCGAGTACGGCACCCCCAACATCGACATCGAAGAGGGCTACATCACCATTGAGCACAATGGCCGCAAAGACACCCTCCCCTACCCCAAACAGCCCGGCTCCTTCTACCACCTCAGCAAGGTGCACGATTCCCACAACATCCACTTTGCTTGTAAGGTATGGGGTCTCCGCGCCACCGACCTCAACCAGGGCGTGGTCTACGGGGTGCTCACCGAAGAAACCGGCATGGATGAGTTGCTGATCAACCGTCTGGACTACGATGGCGTATTCGGTACCGCCCTCAACCGCTTCTGTATCCAAGCCGCTGTGGGCCACCCCCTCACCGTCTACGGCAAGGGCAGCCAAACCCGTGCGTTCTTGGATATCCGCGACACCGTGCGCTGTGTGGAAATCGCCATCGCCAACCCCGGCGACCCTGGTATCTTCCGGGTGTTCAACCAGTTCACCGAAATGTTCAGCGTCGGCGACCTGGCCATGATGGTGAAGAAAGCGGGAACCACCCTAGGCCTGGATGTAGAAATCAACCACCTCGACAACCCCCGTGTGGAGGCCGAAGACCACTACTTCAACGCCAAGAACACCAACCTGCTGGATCTGGGTCTGCAACCCCACATGCTGTCCGACTCGCTGCTGGATAGCCTGCTGAACTTCGCGGTCAAGTACAAGGATCGCGTTGACCACAGCCAGATTATGCCCAAGGTACAGTGGCGTCGTAGCTAGTCCACGTTGGGGTCAGTGTTCCACCAGGGCACTGACCTCTCTTTAAACATTCTTTTTCCCCTAGCCCCCGGTTTCCCATGCGAATTGCTCTCTTTACCGAGACCTTTTTGCCCAAGGTTGATGGCATTGTCACCCGTCTCAAGCACACCGTTGATCATCTCCAGCGTCAGGGCAATCAGGTTTTGGTGTTTTCCCCAGAGGGAGGCCTGACCGAATATCGCGGGGCCAAGATTCATGGGGTGTCTGGCTTTCCATTGCCGCTCTATCCCGAACTCAAACTAGCCCTGCCCCGTCCCTCCATTGGGGAAGCCCTGGATCGCTTTCGCCCTGACCTCATCCATGTGGTCAACCCGGCGGTGCTTGGCTTGGCTGGCATTTACTACAGCAAAACCCTGGATGTGCCCCTGGTGGCCTCCTACCACACCCACCTGCCCAAATACCTAGAGCACTACGGCCTGGGAATGCTGGAAGGGGTGATGTGGGAACTGATTAAGGCCATGCACAACCAGGCTCGCATCAACCTAGTCACCTCCACCGCCATGCAAACCGAACTGTCGGAGCATGGCGTGGAGCGCATCGACGTATGGCAGCGGGGCGTGGATACCGAACTCTTCCGGCCTGAGCTAGCCAGCGCATCCATGCGGGATCGGCTCTCTCAAGGGCATCCCGAAGCGCCCCTGCTCCTCTATATCGGACGCCTTTCCGCCGAAAAAGAAATCGACCGCATCAAGCCCATCCTGCAAGCCATCCCCGGTGCGCGGCTGGCCCTAGTGGGCGATGGCCCCTACCGGACGGAACTCGAAGCCCACTTTGCTGATACGCCCACCAACTTTGTCGGCTACCTAGCGGGTGAAGATCTCGCCTCGGCCTATGCGTCGGCAGATGCTTTTGTGTTCCCCTCCCGCACCGAAACCCTCGGCCTAGTGCTGCTAGAAGCCATGGCGGCGGGCTGTCCTGTGGTAGCGGCTAACTCCGGCGGCATTCCCGATATCGTCACCGACGGGGTAAACGGCTTTTTGTTTGATCCCAAGGACGATGAAGGGGCGATCAACGCCACCCGCCGCCTAATCGAAGCCACCGCCGAACGGGAAACCATGCGCCAAAACGCCGTCGCCGAAGCCGAACAATGGGGCTGGGCCGCCGCCACCCGTCAGCTTCAGCAGTTCTACCGCAAAGTCCTCGCCGAGACCTCCCTGCCCATGGCCGCGTAGCCATGGACTGAACCGAGGTGAACGAGGCGTGAGAAGTCCGCTGGACTGAAGAATCTAGTTGGCTTGGGGTAAAGGAAATTGCGCGTCTACGGCCTAACCCGCTGGCCGAGGATGTAGGTGGCTGCAATGGCCCGGTCGTCGCCCATGATGAGTAGGGAGAAAAGGGAATCGGTGATGGTAGCCAAATCTTCGGTAATAGGGGCTTGGTTGCGGAGGGCGAGCAGGGGCGTAGCTTTGGGATTTAGGACAACGAAATCGGCCTCGTTACCGGGGTTAAAGCTGCCGATTTTGTCGTCTAAGCAAAGGGCTTGGGCACCGCCGAGGGTAGCCAGGAATAGGGCTTTGATAGCCGAGAGTTTTTGGCCGCGCAGTTGGGCGACTTTGTAGGCTTCGTTGGTGGTTTGCAGCATAGAAAAACTGGTGCCTGCGCCCACATCGGTTCCTAGGCCCACTTTGACGGGGTGTTCGGTAGATTTGGCCTGTTCGATGCGGAACAAGCCGCTGCCCAGAAACAGGTTGGAGGTGGGGCAAAAGGAGATAGCGGCCTTCGCTTCCGATAGGCGACGAAATTCTTCATCGGTAAGCTGAACACCGTGGGCAAACACGGAACGTTCTCGCACTAGACCCGTTTGGTCGTACACATCTAAATAGCCGTTGTATTGAGGAAACAATTCTCGAATCCAGGCGACTTCGTTGACGTTTTCCGAGAGGTGGGTGTGCAAATATACATCAGGAAATTCGTCTAGAAGTTTTGCGGCGGCTTTCAGTTGGGCTGCGGTGGAGGTAGCGGCAAAGCGGGGGGTGACGGCATAGGACAATCGCCCTTGGCCGTGCCACTTTTCAATCAGCGCTTTCGATTGGTCGTAGCCCGTTTCAGCCGTATCCCGCAAATAGTCCGGCGCGTTGCAGTCCATCAGTACCTTGCCGCTAATCATCCGTAGGTTGCGGGCTAGGGCCGCTTCAAAAAAGGCGTCTACGGATTCGGGAAACACCGCCGCAAACACCAGGGCGGTGGTGGTGCCATTCTTTAAAAGCTCATCCAAAAACAGGTCGGCCACCTGACGGGCATGGGCGGGATCTTGGAACTGGCGTTCGGTGGGAAAGGTGTATTGGTTCAGCCACTCCAAAAGCTGTTCCCCGTAGGCGGCGATCATTCCGGTTTGGGGGTAGTGAATGTGGGTATCGATAAAGCCGGGGGTGATCAGATGGCCGGAATAGTCTACCAGGGGCAGGTGGGCATAGGCCGAATGCAGGTCTGCAAAGGGGCCAAGGGCGGCAATGTGACCGTTTTCGATCACCAGGAGGCCATCGTGGAAGTAGCGCACGGCCTCGGTTTCGGGCACAAAGAAGGGGTCGGCTACGCAGTCAATCAGGGTTCCTCGTAGGGCAACGCTGGGGCTGGGCGTAGGGGCGGCAACGGGTTGACCCATGGAGGCTCCGGGGCTTGGGGTGAGGTGGGTAGGATTGGCTCCTGGGATTGTCGCACTAGGGCCAAGGGGATGACAATGGCAGAGGGCGATTTCCCCGTGGTTTCCCCATGATTTTCTCCATGGATGCAGAGGTTTCGGGCTTGGCGGTGGATACCCCAATGCGGGATAGTAATGTTTGATGCACTTTTCTGATGCACCTTTGCCAATCTATCGAGGCCAGCGGTGATGGCTCAGCCCAAGATTATTGTTTTAGACGACGACCCCACCGGATCCCAAACGGTACATAGCTGCCTGCTGCTGATGCGGTGGGATGTGGACACCCTGCGCCAGGGCTTGCGGGATGCGTCGCCAATTTTCTTTGTGTTGACGAACACCCGCGCCCTCAGCCCCGCCGCCGCCGAACAGGTGACCCGCGAGGTGTGCCAAAACCTAAAGCAGGCCATCGCCCTAGAGGGCGTGCAGGAATTTTTAGTAGTCAGCCGCTCCGATTCCACCCTGCGCGGCCACTACCCCATCGAAACCGATGTGATGGCCGCCGAGCTTGGCCCCTTCGATGCCCACTTTTTGGTGCCCGCCTTCTTTGAAGGAGGCCGCATTACCCGCGACAGCCGTCATTACCTGATGGTGAACGGCGAACCCGTGCCCGTCCACGAAACCGAGTTTGCCAAGGATTCCGTCTTTGGCTATAGCACCAGCTACCTGCCCGACTACGTGGCCGAAAAAACCGATGGCGGCATCGTCGCCCCGGATGTGGAGCGCTTCACCCTCAGCGAGATTCGCAACGGCTGCCTAGATCGGCTGATGGCCCTCAAGGGCAACGTCTGCGGCGTGGTGGATGGCGAAGTGCAGGCCGATCTAGATCGCTTTGCCCAGGATCTCCTTACCGCCGCCGCCCAGGGCAAACGGTTTTTGTTCCGCAGCGCCGCCAGCATCCTCACCGCCCTCGCTGCCCTGCCCCCCCAGCCCATCGACGCCGACCACATGGCCTCCTACGTGCGGGATGGCAAACCGGGGGCGATCATCGTCGGTTCCCACGTCAAAAAAACCACCGAACAACTGCAACACCTGCTCCAAGCCCCCGGCGTGGTGGGCCTAGAGGTGAACGTCGAAGCCCTGCGCGACGGCGACGAAGATGCCCGCGAAATTCTGCTGTTCAACCTGATCAAACAGGTCAACGCCGTCCACCGCGATGGCTGCACGCCCGTGGTCTACACCAGCCGCCAAGAACTCAGCTTCGACACCGTGCAAGCCCGCCTAGACTTCGGCATTGAGGTTTCCCAATTTCTGATGGACGTGATCCGCAAGCTGCCCCTGGATATCGGCTTTTTGATTAGCAAGGGCGGCATCACCTCCAACGACACCCTCAGCACGGGCCTCGCCCTCACCACGGCGCGGCTGCTGGGGCAAATTCTGCCGGGGGTTTCCGTGGTGCGTACCCCAGAGAATCATCCCCAGTTTCCCCATCTGCCCGTGGTGCTGTTCCCTGGCAACGTGGGGGATGCCGCCGCCCTCACCACCGCCTACCAACGCCTGTGGGCGGGCGGGAATGCATCGTAGAAATCTGCAACTTGGCACTCCATAGCGTAACTTTAGCGGTATAAATTAAGTAGGGCAAGATCAATTAAATAAGACTCATGTAGGACGGGCTACGCTTCGCTAACCCGCTTTTTACAACGCTTAAATGCGCTACATCGGTGTATCACACAATCTACACAGGCATCTACCGAGCTACTTCGCCAAAGGTTCGCTGAAAGTCTGACACAAGCTCCGAAGGGCTTTGCAAGTAAGTTGTTCCAGCGCTTAACCCATCATTTATGGTCTAACGCTGCAAGGCTTAGTTGAAAGGGCTTTTGGAAAAATAACTCTTCACCGGAGTCCAGGTTTTCCAGACATGCAGCAGGTAGTTGGTTGACTGACCAAAGTTTGGCCCTCGCCCCACCCCTATCCATCGGAAGAGTGGGAGAAATTCGTTCGTCCGATTCTGTCTCCCCACTCTGCGAGCAGGGCAAGCCCTATGGGAGAGGTTTAGGGTGAAGGTTGCGAGGATCTCGCGAACAAGTTTTGGCCGTCAATTAGAGCCAGTGGCTACCTAGAGGGCATTTGAAAAGGGATCCCCTGTAGCTTTAGTCACCCGCCGATCCCCCCTGCCCCCCTTGGAAAGGGGGGTACAAGTCCCCCTTTCTAAGGGGGATTTAGGGGGATCGCCACCGTTGCTACAAGCAACAGGACTTTTCAAACATCTTCTAGATCGCTGTAGCCAGTCTAGTTAGGGCGCTATCAAATAAACCTGAAGAACGATCTGGACATTCTGTCCTATCGAGGGTGCCTACAGCGATATCGTCAAACGACAGAAATCGAAAATTATATAAAGGTAGGACTATCTATGCTCATTGATGCACGTCATCTAGGCGAAGCAGATGTTTTAGCAGCGGATATTTGCATTGTTGGAGCTGGGCCTGCTGGCATCACCATTGCAAGGGAATTTAACAGTAGTTCGTTCAAGGTTTTATTGTTAGAGTCAGGGGGCTTTACCCCTGATCCAAAGGTCGATGATCTATCTCGGGGCAGCAACCAAGGCGATCCATACCCAGCCCCAGATGGGATGCGGGAGCGTGGCTTTGGCGGGACGGCGAAGGTATGGCCCATCGTCCTTAATCAGGGACGTCTAGGCGTTAGGTATGTTCCCCTCGATCCCATCGACTTTGAACAGCGGGACTGGATTCCCTACAGTGGTTGGCCAATTAACCGTGAGGATCTAGATCCCTACTATGCAAGAGCCCATGTCGTCGCTCAGTCTGGCCCATACACCTACGACTTTAAAGACTGGGAAACGGAAGATGCTAGAGCTATCGTTTTCCCTGGACATTGCGCAACCACCCAGATGTTTCAATTTGGCCCCTTAGATGCATTTACAGAAACCTATCGCCATGAATTAGAACAGTCTCAAAATGTTAGCCTAGTCACCTATGCCCATGCCCTAGAATTAAGGACGGATGAGCTAGCAAAGAGCATCACTAGTATTGATGTCGGTACGGTTGAGAGGAATCGTTTTTCAGTAAATGCTAGGGTAGTCATCCTAGCCCAAGGAGGGTTAGAGGTTCCTAGGCTACTCATGATTTCTAATCGAACCAAGCGTTGTGGATTAGGGAACGAACATGATTTAGTAGGTCGTTTTTTAATGGATCATCCTGTGATTCGGCCTGGGGTTTTAGTGCCTGATAATCCAAGCATTGTTAATCAACTCTCTCTCTATGATGCCCGCTGGGTGAATGGCGCAAGAGTCATTGGCAAACCGATATTAACTGCCGAAATCCAGAGAAAAGAAAAGTTAGTGAATATCAATACGGCTATCTTTCCTCGCCCTGGTTGGGCACAGATTAATCTGCTCAGAAAGATCTTTCCCAATGGGCAGCGAGTTTCATCCCCGGCACTTCAGTCTTCCCGAGTCTTAAAGCAAGCCTTAAAGCAACGAAAATGGCCTCAAGATATGCCCAGACACATGGCTGCCATCGTTTCAGGGCTAGATGACATGATCTACAGGGTATGGCGAAAGCCGGGTAGAAATCGCTTTGGGAGCTTTCCCTTATTTGGTTATGACTTTGATCATGGAGGCTGGTCGGATCTTGATTACAAGGATAAGAAATTCGGCTGTTTTGATCTGCTTCATGTCACAGAACAAACCCCTGATCCTAATAATCGAGTCCGATTATCTGAGGACTGTGATCAATTTGGCTATCGCCGGATGGTCGTTGAATGGCGACACAGCGATGCTGACCGTTTAAGGATCAAGCGGGCCATGGAAATTTTTGCCCAAGAGTTTAAGAGTGCCGGATTGGGGATTGTAAAGGTTGAGTTGGATCATGGCATGCCTCCCATTTGGAGTCCTAGCATTCACCACCCGATGGGAACGACCCGTATGCATGACAGCCCGACGCAGGGGGTTGTAGACAGAAATTGTCAGGTTCATGGCATCGAGAATTTATTTGTTGCCAGCAGTTCTGCCTTTCCCACGGGGGGTTATGCAAATCCAACGCTGACGATATTAGCCCTCGGTATACGGCTAGCCGATCATATTAAAACTGTAATCTAAGGCCGTTAGACCAGGGGGCTCAGGTGCTAAGATCCCAGGGTTCTCTGGTCCTTCAACCTCGCAACTATCCACCTGGCGTATGGGTTCTCCAACGGCGATTTTGCTGGTGTCTTGCCCCGACCAAAAGGGGCTGGTAGCCAAGCTAGCTAACTTTATCTATGCCAACGGCGGCAACATTCTCCACGCCGACCAGCACTGCGACCCGGAAGCGGGGTTATTTTTGTCGCGGCTGGAGTGGGAGATGGAGGGCTTCAACCTGCCCCGCGAGATCATTGGCCCCGCCTTTAACGCCATTGCCCAACCCCTGGGGGCCACCTGGCAGCTTAGCTTTTCTGACGATGTGCCGCGTCTATGTATTTGGGTGAGCCATCAAGATCACTGTCTGCTGGATTTACTGTGGCGGCACCAGGCCAAGGAGTTCCGGGCGGAAATTCCCCTGATCATCAGCAACCACCCCACCCTCAAGCCCATCGCCGACCAGTTCGGGATTGATTTCCACCACATCCCCATCACGAAAGATACCAAGGCGGAACAGGAACAGAGGCAACTGGCCCTGCTGAAGGAGTACAACATCAACCTAGTGGTGCTGGCCAAATACATGCAGGTGCTCTCGTCGGATTTCCTCAACGCCTACGGCCAGGTGATCAACATTCACCACTCCTTTTTGCCTGCCTTTATGGGGGCTAACCCCTACCAACGGGCCTACCAACGGGGGGTGAAAATCATCGGCGCAACGGCCCACTACGTCACCTCAGATTTAGACGAAGGCCCGATCATCGAGCAGGATGTGGTTCGCATCAGCCACCGCGACGACGTGAAGGAATTGATCCGCAAAGGCAAAGACATGGAGCGCATCGTCTTGGCCCGTGCGGTGCGTCTGCATCTGCAAAGCCGTACCTTGGTCTACGGCAACCGCACCGTGGTGTTTGGGTAGCTCACCTTTCGAGAGGCACAAGCAACACCCTAAACCCCTCTCCCAATGGCAGCTACAGCTTATACACATCTTGTTTTCGTGCTGCAAGTTCTCGGAGATCCCCCTAAATCCCCCTTAGGGCGGGGGACTTTGAATCCACTTCCCCCCTTCATAAGGGGGGCTAGGGGGGATCGCTTCCCTATTGCGTCTACGCCAAGGACTGGTGTGTACACAGTAGCTCGATGGGAAAGGAACGTTGTAACTCCGGTTCCCCTTCGCCCTTGGGGAGAAGGGGCTAGGGGATGAGGGCGATCTTCGCAACGGTTCTTAACGAGGAAATCTGGCCTAGGGTAGAGGCATCGTAGCGGGGGCTACGGTTTTATAAAACTATCTGGCTCTGTAAAGACCGTCCCCATTTCACAGATCGTCCTTGAACGATCTGCTTTTTTGTCACCCGTTCGGCCTAGGCCAAGACCTTAGTTCGAGCGACCCCGTGGGCAGCCTTGGGAGTCAGGGTTGTTCGATGGTGAGGCGTTGTTTTGCTGTTAGTTCTGTGGAAAACGTTTTGGGTGATGGCTTGGCGATCCCTGCGGTCACTGTTGCGGCGGCGGTGGCGATGGATTGGCCTAGCCCTGCTGAGTAGCGCTATCTTTTGGGCCTACAGTCCAGCGGCGGTGTCGCAGTCGCCGGATCCGGTGACGGTGTCGTTTTTGGTGCGGGCGGTGGAGGCGGAACAGCTTCAGCCCATCGCCGATGCCTTCATGGCGGAAAATCCCGACATTCGCGTTGAGATTGTGCGTGGCCCCAATGCCGCCGATGCGGTGGAAAACCTCTACACCACCTCCTTTTTGCTGAACGATTCTCCCTACGATTTGGTCTACGCCGATGTGGTGTGGATTCCCAAGTTGGCGGCGGCGGGGTGGCTGGCGGATTTGTCGGATCGGGTGGATGCTGCCGATCTAAACGAATTCCTGGAGGCCGACATTGCGGCGGGGCAGTACCAGGGCGGGCTGTATCGAATGCCCTTTCGCTCGGATATGGGAATGCTCTACTACCGCACCGACCTGCTGGATGCTGCCGGACTCCCGGCCCCAGAAACCTTCGAGGATTTGATTGCGGCCTCCCAAACCCTTCAACAACAGGGGGACGTGCCCTGGGGCTTTGTGTGGCAGGGGTTGCAGTACGAGGGCTTGGTGACCAACTTTGTGGAAATTGTGGCGGGCTTTGGCGGCTTTTGGGTAGATGCGGATTCCCTGGAAGTCGGCCTCGATGCGCCGGAAGCCATTCAGGCCGTGGAGTTTATGCGCGGCGTGATTACCGACGGCATCACCCCCCCCGGTGTCACCAACTATTTAGAGGAAGATTCCCTGCGGCAGTTTGAGTCGGGCAATGCGGCCTTTTTGCGCAACTGGCCCTACGTCTGGGCCGAGGCCAACCGCCAGGGTTCCCCCGTAGCCGGAAACATTGCCCTGAAGCCCATGGTTCATGCCCCTGGACAGTCTCCGGCGGCTTGTTTGGGCGGCTGGGGCTTTGGTCTTTCTGCAACCAGCCCCCACCCCGACGAAGCTTGGCGAGTGGTGGACTACTTCACCAGCCCGGAGGTGATGAAGCGCTTTGTGGTGGACAACGCCTACGTGCCCAGCCGTCGCGCCCTGTTCACCGACCCGGAGGTGCTGGCGGCCTATCCCCACTTCCAACAACTGCTGGAGGTGGCGGAAACCACGGTGCCCCGTCCCCCGGTGGGCCAATACGCCCAGCTATCCGACATTTTGCAGCGCTACCTCAGTGCCGCCCTCACGGATCAACTTTCCCCAGCCGCCGCCATGGAAGCCGCCGCCCGTGAAAGTCGTCGCGTGTTGGGGACGACTTAATGCCGCGTACCACTCACCCTGAACCGACATCCACTGCTATGAAAGACTACATCCGCGAACGGGAACGCCGCACCGGGCTGTGGCTGATTGCCCCCGCCTTTGCCCTGCTGCTGTTGGTCTATGCCTACCCCATCCTGCGGTCGTTTTGGCTGAGCCTGTTCACCGAGAACCTGAGCACCAACCTGTCTCCAGTGTTTAGCGGCGGCGAAAACTATATCCGCATGGTGGAAGATGGCCGTTTTTGGCAAAGTCTGGGCAATACGGCTGTTTTTACCAGCGTTTCCCTAGTGGCGGAACTGGGCCTGGGGATGATCATCGCCCTCGCCCTCAACCAAGCCTTCTTTGGCCGAGGCGGGGTGCGTACCATCGCCATTTTGCCCTGGGCCTTGCCTACGGCGCTGATTGCCCTGGCTTGGCGCTGGATTTTTAACGACGAATTCGGCGTCTGGAACGACCTGCTGCTGCGGCTGCAAATCATTGGCAACCCCGTCAACTGGCTGGGCGACCCCAACTGGGCCATGGTGGCCGTGATCGCCGCCGATGTGTGGAAGACCACCTCCTTTGTGGCCATTCTGCTGCTGGCCGGGTTGCAGTCCATCCCTCAAGATTTGTACGAAGCCCACGCCCTGGATGGGGCCACCCCCTGGCAAAGCTTTCGCCAAATTACCCTGCCCCTCATTGCCCCCCAAATCCTGATCGCCCTGCTGTTCCGCTTTGCCCAAGCCTTCGGCATTTTCGACCTGATCCAGGTCATGACCAACGGCGGCCCCGGCGGTGCCACGGAAATGGTGTCGATCTATATCTATGCCACCGTCATGCGCTACCTCGACTTCGGCTATGGTGCCGCCCTGGTGGTGGTGACGTTCTTGATTTTGATTGCCGTCGTCGCCCTCGCCGCTGTCTACCTCTCCCGCCTCCGCGCCAAAACCGAGTGACCCTGTAGACTGCGGCCACAACCACCAGGGAACGAATTCCCTGGCTTACCGCACAAGTCTGCCAAAGCAGACTAATACGCTCACCCCCCAATCCTCTTTAGAGGATTTCTGCCCTCAGCTAAGGACTTCCAGTCCTTGGCCCCTTGGCCCCCCAGAAACTCTACCCCCTCACCCCCATGACCACCCATCCACCCACCACCTCTCCACCCCCCACCCGCGCCCTGCCCTGGATGCGAATCCTGCTGTGGACTGCCGTGGGCTTTACGGTGTTGTTTAGCCTTGGCCCGGTGCTGTGGCAGGTGTTGACCTCGATTAAAACCAACGATGCCATTACCCAAACCCCGGTGGTGTACTTTCCGGGGCTGGATCAGCTCACGTTGGATCACTACCTGGATTTGTTTCGGCGCAATCGGTTTTACCTCTATATGGGTAACAGCGCCTTGGTGTCGGTGATTTCGACCGGGCTGTGCTTGGCCCTAGGTTCCCCCGCCGCCTATGCCCTAGCGCGATTGCGGGTGCCGGGGAAGCAGATCCTTCTAGCCCTGGTGCTGGTGGTGACCTTGTTTCCCTACATCCTTTTATTTTTGGGATTGCTGGAACTGGTGCGACTGCTGGGCTGGGCTAACAATTACCTGGCGCTGATTGTGCCCTACACCGCCATCAACCTGCCTCTAACGATTTTGGTGATGCGAAGCTTTTTCCAGCAGTTGCCTAGGGATTTGGAAGATTCCGCCAAGGTAGACGGCTACAACACCCTGCAAATGCTCCAGCAAATTCTGCTGCCCATGACCCTCCCCGCCCTCGTCACCACGGGCATCCTCACCTTCATCTTTGCCTGGAATGAATACCTCTTTGCCCTCACCTTCATGACCCGCGAATCCATGAAGACCATCCCCGTCGCCGCCGCCCAACTGGGGGGCACCACCCTATTTGAAGTGCCCTACGGCCCCCTCGCCGCCGCCACCGTCGTTGGCACCCTGCCCCTAGTGCTGCTAGTGCTGTTCTTCCAACGCCGCATCGTCCAAGGCTTAACCGCAGGCTCAGTCAAGGGATAACAAATTTTTAGAAACTCAACCCTCAACCCCTAACCTTCAATCCCCAACCTCCAACCTCAAATCTCGAACCCTCAACCTTTAACCCTCAACCTTTAACCTTCAACTTTCAATCTTTAACCCTCAACCTTTAACCTTCAACCTTCAAACCCTCAACCCCCAACCCCCACCATGGCCAAACTCGAACTCAAAAACCTCCGCAAAGCCTACAGCGACACCATTGTTCCGGTGAAGGACATCAGCCTCACCGTCACCGACGACGAATTTCTCACCCTGGTGGGGCCATCGGGCTGTGGCAAATCCACCATTCTGCGGCTGATTGCCGGATTGGAACAGCCCACCCAAGGCCAGGTGCAGATTGGCGAGCGCGACGTTAGCCCCCTGCCACCCGGAGATCGCAACATTGCCATGGTGTTCCAAAGCTACGCCCTCTACCCCCACATGACGGTGCAGCAAAACATCGCCTCTGGCCTGAAGCTGCGTAACTTGGCCGGGGGCGACATCCAAAAGCGCGTCCACGAAGCCTCTAGCCTGCTGGGGCTGGATGACCTCCTCGACCGCAAACCCGCCAAGCTCTCCGGGGGGCAACGGCAGCGGGTGGCCCTAGCCCGTGCCCTAGTGCGCCAGCCCGATGTGTTCCTGCTGGATGAACCCCTCAGCAACCTCGATGCCCTGCTGCGGGAACAGGTGCGGGCCGACCTCAAACAGCTCTTTGCCGACCAAAAATCCCCCACCATCTACGTCACCCACGACCAAACCGAGGCCATGACCCTCTCGACGAAGGTGGCGGTGCTGAACGATGGCTATCTGCAACAACTGGGTAGCCCAGAGGAGATCTACAAACGCCCCGCCAACCGCTTTGTGGCTGGATTCATCGGCAGCCCCCAAATGAATTTGCTGACCTGTGATCGTTCGGGCCAAACGGCCATCCTGGGCGAAACCCCCATCACCGCCCCCATGCCCCTGCCCGACCACAGTACCGTGGTGCTGGGGCTGCGGCCTGAGGATGTGCGCCTACCCCGCCAGGGCGACTCGATTCTTCTACGCGGCAATGTGTTTTTGGTGGAAAATCTAGGCATGGCCAACCTGGTCAGCCTGCACCTGAAGGGCGACCCCCAAACCACCCTCCGCACCCTCCTCCCCGCCGACGCCACCTGGAGCCGCGAAAACCTAGAACTCGCCATTGCCCCCGACGCCCTTCACTGGTTCAATGCCGAAACGGGCCAGCGGTTGGGAGTTTAGGGAAAAGTTGGGCTGGTTGAACCACAAAAGATTTTGCATCGGGTGCGGAAACCGCTCCCCCACCGTATTCTACTAAGTACACATAAGTCCTTAACGTAGACGATACAGGGAATCGATCCCCCCTAGCCCCCCTTAAAAAGGGGGGGAACCGGAGTCAAAGTCCCCCTTTTTAAGGAGGATTTAGGGGGATCTCCAAGGACTTGCGGTATGAAAGCAAGATGTGTGTACTTAGTAGCCCACCGTATTGGGATGATGGCGTGGGCAGGTCTCCTGACCCTTGGATGGATATGGATTCTAGCAAGTTTTGTCCGGCAATCAGGGAGTTGGGGATGAGGGCAGACCACTTTTGTCAGCCCACTAGATTCATATCCAAGGGGAGGTCTTATTAGGGTGGTTTTTTATAAGTCGGTCACAGTACATAGGAATCCCAACCTGGATATCATCAAGATTTCAAGCCAGCCTGAAGCATTTTCCATCGTTTTCTTCATAGCGTTGCTGATTGGGATTGTTTCACTACCCTTCACTGAATATCGGAATAATTACATGGCGTATATTGGCCTGCTCTATCCGATAGGATTAGTGGTGGGCTATTTTATTCTAAGCACCCAGGATGCCAAATTTGAGAACAAGACCAAAGTAAGCATTAGAAAAGGCTTCGACACTTGGAGCATACCCTTCGAGACTGTGACGGGCGGCTATGCCTCGTGCAGAGTGAAAACTTCCCAAGCCAGCTTAATCAAAACATATTATCTAGACTTTGAATTAAGGGTCAACCTGCCCGACAATAAGAAGTACAGCATTAGAAATGGCACAGCGAATATCTTTCACTATGGTTTTAGCCAGTGGGGAAAGGAGCAAGAAAAGATTTGGGCAAAATTTAATGAAATTCTTGACGAAAAAGGTATATCAAATCTCACCCTAGAATGAGGACTATTCAATGTCTGATGAAAGAATACAAGCCCTAAATACCCTATTCTGGTTCGGCCTTGGACTGGGTGCCTTAGGAGGACTATTCAGCGTTTTCGGCATATATTTTCTTTTTACTGCGAATGAGTCATGGTCATGGCCATCCGTAGAAGGCTCTGTTGTTAATTCTGAGGTTCGCAGGGACATTTCTTTACGACATAGCACCGCCGGAACCACAAGAAAAACCCACACTAAGTATTATGTATCGGTTAACTATACCTATGATGTTGAAGGCACTTCCTATTTATCTTCCCGCTATTCCCTTGGCCAAGGTGATCGTGTTAGTCGCACCTACAAAGATCGTTCTGATGCCGAAGCAGAAGCGGAATCTCGCTTTCCAGAAGGTACTACCGTCACCGTCCATTACGATCCTAAGCAACCCACCGAAGCGGTTCTTGCCGCCGGGTGGAACTGGGGGACATTTGTGCCCCTCTTAATGGGGATCTTTTTAGGTGGGTCGGGGTGGCTATTCTACGCCGTTAGCCGATCCACAAATGTGACTTCAGGGCAATAAGTCAGGGCAATAAGTCAGGACAGTAAACTTTCAGGACAATCAACCTTCAGGACAGTCACCTTTCGGGACAATAACCTTAGCGTGATCGCCCATCTTTCTTCCTTCGGCAGCAGTGATTAACCATGGCTCCCATCGCTCTCGCCCTCAACATCGTCGCGCTATGTGTCACCTTGGCGGGGGTAGAAACGCTGCACGGCATTCTTCGTAATGCGTTGGTGGCTCCCAAAATTGGCACCAAACGGGCCAAAAAGCTAAGCTTAATCAGCGGCACCATCCTGCTGTTTATCGTGTGCTACCTTTGGGTGCCTCGGTTGGGCTTGGTCAGTCCTGGATCTCTACTCGCCCTGGGCCTCCTGCTTGCCATCTTCATGGCCCTGTTTGATATGCTGCTGGGCCACTACATCATCAAGCTCCGCTGGCGGGTAATCTTGAAGGACTTCGACCCTCGCCAGGGCAACTATTTGATATTTGGCTTGCTGGTGTTGGTGTTCATCCCTCTGGTGGTGATGGCGATACATTAAAGGACTTGCGCCGACTCAGCCCACCCCACATCAGATCAATTTTTCCCACTCTTCTCGGCTGATTTGGGCTTGGCGAAGAATCTTGGTTAACAACGCTTTGCTGATGTCGCCCTGATGGGGATTAGGGATGGTAAGTCGCAACCCATCCCTCACCATGAATTGATGTTTACCCCCAGAATATGGCCCATCAAAGCCGAGTTGCTTAAGATACTGAACCAGGGCACTGCGCTTGATAGGGCCGAAAGCAGGCATTAGGCGACTTCCTCGACAGCAGGGTTAATGTCGAGGCCGTTGAGGGTAGGCAGCCGATGGCCAAGGTGTAGCCCCAGAATAAGCCACTCTTCTAAGACGCTTTGGAGGTCTTCGCGGCAGGCTTCTAGGGTTGTGCCGTTGCTGATTACCCCTGGACAGGTGGGGATTTCTCCGTAGAAGGTGCCATCGTCTAGCAATTCGTAAACGGCTTGATGCATAGCCGTTTGGATGTAGCGCGTCAGCATAGGTCGTCACCGTTGGGCTATAGGGTGATCATACGTCACACCCCGGTCTGCTCACGAATTTCCCTAGCCAAGGACTTCCAACCCTGCTATCCCCTAGCCCTCCACTCGGCTCTGGCAGCAGGGACACAGACCATAGATGGTAAACTGGCCATCTAGCAAGGCAAAGCCTCGATCCTGGGTTTCCTGGGTGGTCACTTCGGTAATGGCGTCGTCTTCAAATTCCTGCACATCGCCGCACTGCACGCAAACGAGGTGATGATGCTGTTGCCAAATGGGACTTTTGAGTTCGTAGTATTTGCGCCCTTCCGCCAGTTCTAGCTCTTGCAAAAGACCCAATTTCACCATCACATGTAGTGCGCGATACACGGTGGACACGCTAATTCTTTCGCCCTGGTGGCCCAAATGCTGATGAATTTCCTCGGCACTGAGGTGATGGCGACTGGCGTTGGCTTCAAACAAAGCCAGAATTTTTTGGCGCTGCACCGTTAGCCGAAACCCTTCTCGGTTTAAGGTTTCCTTCAATATCCCAGGACTGATCAAATCTTGGGGGACCGGAGGATCCGGTGGGCTGGCACTGTTTGCATCCATGTTGGCCTCTAGCATCCAAACCACGGTATTCACATCTCAATCTAAGTACAACAAGAAAGCATTTAAGGTGACGACCTCATCGCGCCGGAAAGAGCGGCTATTGAAATTAACTTTCGATAAATGAGAATCATCATTGCGGAGATATCGTAGACCTTAAAGAGGTTATTGAAAATGATTTTCGCTAATAAGAATAGAATCCCAACGGTAGCCTACTACCCTTGTTTTTTTAGACTAAAAAAACTATCATCAAACTTCAGACTCCTTCGGTTCCTAATCATCACAGCTCTGTGAAATAGCTAAGAATCAAGGATCCAAACGACGGGACGAAGGTCAAATAGCCCACGACCACCGGATCTCAATCCACCCTTTTTGAACCACGTCATCGCATTTCTCAATGGGGACAATAGCCCATTCATGGGGAATCTAGGATTTCGATGAATGGGTTGAGAATGTTCCCCGTTGTGAATAGCTGGAATGGGCCAAATAACGCCAATTTTAAGGAGAGTGCTATGCCTATCACCGAAACCCTGCTGCAATCCTACGGAGAGGTTGCGGACAACTGTATCGGGCTGGAAAAGTCGGTCACAGAGCCGATTATTGAAGGGCTGGGCACCGTTTATGCCAGCTTTATGGCCCTGTATATGCAGTACCAAAAGCATCATTTTGTGGTGGAAGGTTCGGAGTATTACATGCTCCACGACTTTTTCTCGGAGAGCTACGAGGCCGTCCAAGACCACGCCCATGAGGTGGGTGAGCGGCTGCACGGGCTGGGTGGTGTTCCGGCAGGACGACTGGCAACCCTGGCCAACCTCTGCGCCTTCGATCCGGAGGGGGATGATGTCCACCGCTGCCGGGTGATGATCGCCAATGACCTGAAGGCCGAACAGGCCATGGTTGAGCTGATTCGTCGGCTGGCTTCCCAGGCCGAAAGTCTGGGCGACCGCGCCACCCGCCACCTCTACGAGGAAATTTTGCTGAAGACCGAAGAACGCGCCTACCACCTGGAGCATTTCCTCACCCCCGACAGCCTGAAACTGGCTTGGTAGGCCAAGTCTATCGGCCAAGTTCATCGATCTTTGCCGCTCCATCGCCCACCTTGACCATGGCGTCATGGCGCTGAGCGTCCTTGGGTGAAATCTATCCATCCGGCCCATCATTGGCAGTGGGCCAAAAGCGCGATTGCACGGTCGGGGGTAACTCGGCTGTGCATTTTTTTCTGGGGCATCACCCGCAGGTTTGGCCCCTGTTTGCAGGCTCCCATGCAGCCCGAGCCTTCCACGGTGATGTGTTGCAAATCGGGGTTGCTCTCGACTTCGGACTGAAGCGCTTGCAGGATGTGCTGCCCGCCCTGCTTAAAGCATTTGCCCTTACGACAGACCTGAAGACAGGCTTTTTTCGGCGCGGCTGGTTTCGCAGATGATGGCTGTTTGGATCCGTGTTTCGTCAATACCTGAAGCCCCTGATCCGTTAGGCCATCCTGAACCCTTGCCAATGATGGCAACGTGGCTACATTTTTTTCTGCAACCGTGGCGGATTGAATCAGGGCATCCTTTAGGGCTTGGGGCACCTCGGCCTCAGGCCAGGGAATCAGGTTCATGCCCCGCCAGCGGTCATCGTCGCGGTCGGCCCACACCTGCACCCAAGCACCGGGTTGCAGTTCGCGCACCAGCATCGGACGTAGATACTTGGGCAGCTTAATCGCCAGTTCACCCTCGGCAGCGTGGAGAATCAGCCCTTTAATTTTGCCCTTGGCCGACCGCAGGGGGGCCGCGTACCTGCCGCGCAGAACCTGGCCCTGGGGCTGGTGAGGACTGGGGGCGGAGGGCTGAAGGACGGGCTGCACAGGGGCGACCATCACCGCCGAGACAGGCCGGGAAAATCGAGGGGATTCATCGCGCATCATTTCGAGATCCTTTGCTGCCAGCAGCGGTTGAGGTGGGCGACCTGGTCTGCCTTGGGGGCGATTTGGGTTTTTACGACGCTCCAAATTTGGGCCAGGGCCAGGGGCGTTTCGGCGGAAACCCGCAGGGGTTGATGCACCCCGCAATGGCAGGGAATCGAGAGATCTTGCAAGCGGCGGTAAACCTCCCAAGTGGCGACCCGATCTAGGTCGAGGGGTAGGGTAAGCGCCGGAGATGGGCTAGACAGCGGAGCAGAGGGAGAGCACAACATGGCCATCGAAGTCAGAGAACTTCGGGATTAGGGGATGACAGCCAGGGCAAAACCCACCGCTGGCCCACGATCCTCTTGCCATTGGTTCTGAATAAAGGGTGACTGGGTGTCTAAGCCTGGGGGCTAAGATTATTCCCAAATAAGGCCCAAATTCCCTGTCAGCAACCGCTTAGGCGTTCTATGGCGCTGTAACTGAGATATTGGGAGCCATCCTTAATGAAGATCGTTTCCACTAAGATAACGAACCCCTGGGTTTAATGCAATAGATTTTCAATAAGAAAATTCTATAAAAACCCAGAAGCCTTGTCATATCAGGTGATTCAAGCCTTAACCTGAAATTAACTCGCAATGAAATGTTGCTATAACTTAGATCAACTGGCGATAAGCACCGCCCCAGCCAACCACCGAGAACGCCCCTAAAACGTCTGAAGTGCGACCAGCATCTCTTCGCTGAGGGGGGTGGGGGTGAGGCTGTAGCGAATCCCCTCAGTGACGGAGACCAGGTTGAGGTAGTAGGGATCTTCGCCATCCTTGGCCACCCGATAAATGCGAACGCCCGTTTCCGTGGAAAGCACTTCCCCCGTGATGTTGCTGAGGCGATAGCCCTGGGCTTCCAGGTTGTCTTGAATGGATCGCGCCGCCCCTCGCCAGCCCCCCTCTACGGGGCTAGTCCAGCAGGTTTCAACGCCGCAATCGGCCTGTTGCGCCCCCTGGAAGTGGGGAAAATCGGCGTAGGGCTGGGGTTCGGGTTCCGCAATGGGTTCCGCAATGGGTTCTGGCTCTGGATCTGTGGCCATGGGTTCCGTAACGGGTGGTTCAGGAGCGACCAAGGGTTCGGCAGGAGCAGGGATAACCTCTGGGACGGACTGCTGAACAGGCGGCGCAACCCTAGGAGAGGGAACCACGGCAGCGGGACTCATTTCGGCGGGAGGGGGGGCTGGCGCGGCTGGTTCGGATTGGGGCGTAGGCAGAACAGCCACATCAATGCTGGCGGTGGGTTCTTGCATGGTTGTGGGATCTTCCGCTTCGTGGGCACGGGGCGACCAGGGTAGACCGAGGAGCACTCCATGGGCACCCAAAGACGCCGCCAAACACAGCCCGCCCAGCCAAGGCTTGAGCTTTGCGATCCTGGCTTTTTGGCCTGAGGAGCGGGGGATCGGGGTGGAATGGGCGAAAAACTGTAGGGTCATTATCGAAAAGCTTTGGCAGTAGTTTGTGCCGGGTAACAGGATCGGTTCACCATTAGCTTACGCCAATATACCCTAACAATCGACGATTTCATAGAGATTTCAAGGATTTAACTGGTCTCCATTGACCTGAATCGGGGGATTCTCAGTTGCCACTACCCACCACCTATACCAAGTCTTTTTCGGAGTTTATTGGGAAGCTGTGTCAACAAGCGCTACAATGCGTAACGAACTGAACCCAAGGGCATCTCCCCTGAGGGCGCTTTTGAAGATTTTTGAAGGTTTGAGGTGTTTAAGGTGTCAAGCAAATTAGGACGACGTGCGTTTTTAGGGGCTGGAGCCGCCGCTACCGCTGTGGCCTTGGGGGGGCTGAATCGTCAACCCGCCCAGGCTCAGTTTCGTTGGGGGCGGAACCGAGGTCGGGTCGTGAACCTCTACTCCTCTCGCCACTACGATACCGACGAGCAGCTTTATGAGCGTTTCCGGGAAGCCACGGGGATTCGGATCAACGTGGTGGAAGCCGAGGCCGACCAACTGATTGAGCGGATTAAGAGCGAAGGCCAAAACAGCCCCGCCGACCTGCTGATGACCGTGGATGCGGGTCGTCTGTGGCGGGCCGAACAGGAAGGCATCTTCCAGCCGGTGACCTCCTCAGTGTTGACCGGGGCCATCCCCAGCAACCTGCGCCACCCCGGCGGCCTATGGTTTGGCCTCACCCAGCGGGCCAGGGTGATCATGTACCGCAAGGATCGGGTCAACCCCTCCGAGCTTTCCACCTACGAAGCCCTGGTGGATCCCAAGTGGCGGGGGCGCATCCTCACCCGTAGCTCCACCAATATCTACAGCCAGTCCCTAGTTGGATCCATGATTGCCGCCCACGGCGCAACGGATACCGAAACCTGGGCACGGGGCTTGGTGGCCAACTTTGCCCGCGATCCCCAGGGTGGCGACACCGACCAAATCAAAGCCGTGGCTGCTGGCCTGGGCGATCTGGCCATCTCCAACACCTACTACCTCGCCCGCTTGCTCAAGTCCGACAATGCGGAAGATCGGGCTGTGGCCGAGGCCATCGGGGTGTTCTTCCCCAACCAAAACGACCGGGGCACCCACGTCAACATCAGTGGGGCGGGGCTGGTGAGCACGGCCCCCAACGCCGCATCGGCCATTGAGTTTCTGGAGTACCTGGTCAGTCCAGAGGCCCAGCGCATCTTTGCGGAGGGCAACAACGAATACCCCGTCGTGGAAGGTGTGGCCATTGACTCGGTGGTGGCCAGCTTTGGCGAATTTATTGCCGATCCCCTCAATGCCGCCGTCTTTGGCCGCAACAACCCCGAAGCCCTGCGCATCACCGACCGAGCAGGCTGGAAGTAACCCCCAGCCCCTTTCCCAAGAGGGCTGCTGTGTACACATAAGTCTTGACGTAGACGATATAGGGGTTCGATCCCCCCTAGCCCCCCTTAAGAAGGGGGGAACCGGAATCAAAGTCCCCCTTTTTATAGACGCTTGCGGCTTCCCGCAGGGTAGGGGGATTTAGGGGGATCTCCAAGGACTTGCGGCCTAAAAACAAGATGTGTATACACAGTAGCCCAGGGCGGGAGAGAGAGCCGGAAAGTCTTGTTTGGCCTCCCTCTCGCCCAAAAATGGGCGAGAGGGACTGAGGGGGTGAGGGCCGAGATGTGTGTACACAGTAGCCCAGGAGGGAGAGGGGAACTGGATTGGTTCAGGTGTTGTTGCAAGAACCGCCAGGGTTGTCCATGGGCAAAGTCACCCTCAGCACTAGGAAACTACGTTAAGACTTGGGCCGGATTGTCAGGGGCGATACGGTCGTGGTGGGTGGCCCTTGCTAGGGTAGAGGGGTATTCTCTAGCCACAAAATACCTTTCGGTTCAGTGTTTTAATACCTTAGCGACCTTTTGTTGCTTCCACTACCTTTTCAGCGCATTTAGGTTTTGAGCGCACATTTAACTTTATTACGTTCCCCCCTGTAGGCATTAAAAATAAAAAAGAGGGAACTATAACAGTGGTTGACCTTTCACTTCAGGATACGTACAGGTCATGGAAATTCCCCAAGCCATCATCGACGATCTCATTTTGACCCTCCATCAGTCCCAGCGATCTACAGTATTGATCGGCGGCACCAGCGGTCAAGCGGCCCACGATGTCACCCTTCACAGCCAAAACCGTCGCCATCGTCAGCAGCAGCAGGCCATTGCCTCGGCTATCGGTGCCGTGATTGAGTTTGCCAGCGAAGACGTGCAGACCCGCCTAGCCTCCAGCTATCAGAAGTCTGCTAGTTTGCCCTAGGCTTGGTTCTTCCCGACCCCAAAGCGGTTAAGATGCCACGGTACTCTCTACCATCCCTCTAGGGGTTAGGGTTGCATGGCCATCACTTTAAAGCTTTGGCGTCAGGATTTGGGGCGCTTTTCTCGACAATATCTCATCTATTTTCTGCCGATTACCTTTCTGATTTATCTCACCCTAGAGAGCTATCAGATCGACTTTCGCAGCTTTTACCTGGCAGGCAAATCGGTGCTGTTTGGGCTTGATCCCTACCTAAACTATGTGGGAATACGGCCTGAGTTCTATGGCCCCATTAATGCCGAAACAGCCCCCTATTCAGGCTTTCGCTATCCTCCCTTTGCGGCGCTTATGTTTGCGCCCTTGGCCCTGTTTCCCTACGCCGTTGCCAAGGCCCTCTTCACCCTGACGATGTTGATTAGCCTGGGCCTGTTGGGGTTTGGCCTGGTGCGGCGCAGTCGGTTTGCCATCCCCGGCGAGGCGCTGCTGTTTATGATGGTCAGCTTTCCGGTGCTGGCCCTGGTGGAGCGGGGGCAGGTGGACAGCGCCCTGGTGTACCTGATTGTTCTGGCCTATTGGGCCAGCCAACACCGCTATGGAAGTTGGCTGGCGGCCCTGTTCATTGGGGCGGCTGGCGCACTCAAGATTTTTCCCATCGTGGCGCTGGTGTTCTATGCCATGCGACGCCAGTGGCGGCTGGTGGCGGCGGCGCTGCTGTGGGCGGCAGGGCTGGTGCTGGTTCCCTACCTCTATTTTGGCAACGAGGTCTATGGCCACTTCTTACAGCGCACGTTTCCGGCCTATTTTGGCGAAATCACCACCGATCTGCCGATGAGTTTGCACAATCAGGGGGTGGCCCTCAACAAGGTGGTGATCTCCATGGACGCCGATAACCTGATTGCCACCCACGATTTTGTCAATGGTTTTATGAATCCCTTGCTGAATAGCAGCACCCTGGGATCGCTGATCTCCGGTACCGTGCTGACGGTGCTGCTGCTGATTGCCCTCCACCGTTGCCCTGTGGATATGCAGTTCTATGGTCTGCTGAATGTGATTAACCTATTCAATCCAGTGGCCTGGATTATGGGCTTGGTGTGGCATATCCCCCTATTTTTGTATCTATATCCCCGTGCGACACGATTGGGCCAGTTTTTACTGTTGCTACCGCTGTTTTTACCGCCGTTTCTCAATGCTAGCGCTGTGGCGGCCTATGTGTTCACGGTGGTCTTTGCCCTGGCCCATCGGTGGCCCCCCTTGGCGCGTCATTTGCTGATCCCTGCCCAGGAAGCCGCCACGATGGATAATTCGCCCTAGGGTGCCGAGCAGGGTTGGCTATCAACACAACCTAAAGGGAGATCGGGGGCATTAAGAACGGCGGGAACCTAAGGCCCTAGTCCATCGACATAGGAACGAGGGATTCCCTAAGCTGTTGGAAAACTGGGCGGGGGCTAGGCTCCGTAGATCACAACGTCCCCAAAGCCACTCGTACGGAAAGCTTTGGTGGTTTCCATCTCCTTTCATCCATCACCCATCTCCTACTGGGAGAATTCGCCATGGTACGCAGAACCGCTAAACGCTTTTTGGCCTTGGCCCTTGCCGCCTACAGTTTGGCCTTGGTGATCAATGTTGGCTATGGTTTCAGCCGTCCCACCTGGGCCGCTGATCCATCTCCTGGCATGATCGTGCCCAAAAGCAAATCGCTGGATCATGGCAGTATCCCGCCCACGGATTCCCCCCTTCCCTCGCCTGCGCCGACCCCTGCGGTGATGTCTTCGGAGGTTGTGGCGGAGTCGCCCTTAGAGTCCATCGACGCGCCAGGATTACCAGTCCCAGGGGATCCGGCTGACCTAGGAATTGGCTCCACCCAGGAAGCCATCACCGAGATTCGCCCAGAGCCACTCGCCTCATATCTGCCGGAAGCGACTACGGCGCAAGTCCCCACAACGGGATCAGTCCCCGCGACCACCCAGAATCCCTCAATTGCCCAGAATCCCACGCCATCCCAAGGGCCAGCGCCAGAGGTTGCACCAGAACCCAATGCCGAACAGGATGCAGAAGCCGTCCAGGAGTCGGCAGCGGAGCCGTCCCAGACAGAAGGCGGGTCATCGGATGCGGCAGTGGCGATGGCCGAGTTGTTCATCGGGCTTTCCCCGGAACAGGCCAAACGTAGCGAGCTGTTAATGGCGGCGGATCGGTACCTATTGGCGGGGGATCAGGCGGCGGCCAATGCCCTCTACCGTCAGGCCAAGGAGGCCAAGTGGCTGGCGGAAATGACCAGCGGCGAGGCTATTGTGCCCATCACCAACCCCGAAGATCTGCCCCCAGCAGGTCGGGTCTATTGGCGAGAGGCCCAGGCGGGTTTGGAGTCTGGCTTCCCGAACCGGGTGCTGGTGCCCCTAGAACTTTTGGTCAAGGACTATCCCGACTTTTTGCCTGCCCAGTCGCTCTACGCCCGCTACCTGATTCAGCAGGAGCGCACGGAGGAGGCGCAGCAGCTTTTGGAAGCCATCGCCCTGCGGTTTCCCTACCATCCCGATATTCTGCGGGCGCAGATTCAGCTTCAAATGGCCCAGGAAAAGTGGATTGAAGCGGCCATCACCGCCAACCAGTTTGCCCTGCTTAACCCCGAACACCCCGATGCCGGAGCCATGGAGCAACTAGCCGAGGAAAACCTAAGCCGCTTTCGGGGGGAGATCAACGCCAACCTCACCCGCAACCTGGTGACCAACATTATTACGGGGGCCGCTAGCTATTTCCTCACAGGCGGCTTGTTTGGCCCCTTCACCGCCATTAACTCAGGCATTTTACTGATGCAGGGGGAAAGTGCCCTAGGCCAGCAGGTGGCGGATCAGGTCAAACGCCAGGTGCCCATCGTCAGCGATCCAGAGGTACGCGCCTACGTCAACGAGGTGGGCCAAAAGCTAGCGGCCCTGGCCGGACGGGACGAATTCAACTACACCTTCGAGGTGGTGATGGACGACAGCCTCAATGCCTTTGCCCTACCGGGGGGCAAGATTTTCATCAACGCTGGAGCCATCACCAACAGCTACTCCGAGGCCGAACTGGCCGGACTCTTGGGCCATGAAATTTCCCATGCAGTGCTGTCCCACGGCTTCCAAATGGTGACCCAGGGCAACCTCACCGCCAGCCTCGCGGCCTTTATTCCCATCCCAGAGGTGGCCAACATTGCCGCCAACCTGATTGTGGCCAGCTATTCCCGCGATATGGAGCGACAGTCCGATATTTTGGGCACCAAGTTGTTGTCCACCGGGAACTATGCGGCGGATGGACTCCACAACCTAATGGCCACCCTAGAGACTGAGTACGGCAACCGCAGCGTCACCTGGTTTGCCTCCCACCCCAACCCTAGGGATCGGATTAGCTATCTCAAGCAACTCATTGATCAGGGCGGCTTCGAGCGCTACACCTACGAGGGCGTGGAAAAACACCTGAATATACGCAAAAAGACGATGCAGCTGATCAACGAATATCGCCTAGAGAACAGCCGCCAAGACAAGCTGCCCCGGCGCTAATAGCCTAGGCAGTCCCCTGGGAAAGGATCTGGAATATCGCTGGATTCCCACAGGGCAGGCGATAGCATCGCAAAAAACGTGTTTGGGATCGAGGGAAGGTATACCAAGTCCGAATTCCGTAACCCCGATTCCCAACAGAGAGATTTTTACCCTTGGGGATGTCGCGCTAGCGGCATGGACGATTGGTATGAGGCGATAGCAGCAGGTTGCCAAAAACAAAGGGGGAAGACTTTTGAGTCTTCCCCCACGGCCGTCTTAACCTCTCAAGTGAGTTGGTTGGGTCGCGAAGCCGCCCAACCCCAACCTCCCCAACCTAGCCCTGAAGCACGCTAGCGATGATTTGGCTTTGATCGCCAGCCACAACAGCCCCCTCCGGCAGGTTGAGATCAGCCACCGTGAGGGCATCGCCAACGGCCAGCCCAGACACATCCACATCGATCACCTCAGGAATATCCACCACCTTACACTTGACGGTGACCTCGTTCACTTCGGTGTTCAGCATTCCGCCACCGTCCTTCACGCCTACGGGCTCACCCACAAAATTCAGAGTCACGCCCACTTCTACGGCATCCTGGGCCTTCACGGCAAAAAAGCTGAGGTGATAGACCAGATTCTTCCAGGGATGGGTCTGCACCTCCCGCAGCAGCGCCTTGCCGCTCCAGGGCATATCGGGCACATTGATATCGATCATGGTGTTGTTGATGGCCACCTTGCGCAGCAACAGATCCGCCGCCTTTTGATCCAGGGTTAGCTCCATCGACTCCGTGCCGTTGTGGCCATAGAGCACCGCAGGCAGCAGGCCCTCCCGGCGCAGAGCATTGGGCTTCGCCTTCGGATCCCGCGCTTTACATTCAATGGTCAGTTCCATAGCAATCTCCCCCGTAGGTAATTCAATGAAAGGTCAAAAACAGGTTTCGCTATCCTAGCTGGCTGCTGTCTCATGATTTTCGTAGAGCAGCGCCCGCTTTGGCCCGTGGATGGGATCCTCCACGATGATGGTTTGGTCGCGACTTGCCCCTAGGGACACAATGGCGATGGGCACCTCCATTAACTCGGCCAAAAACTTGAGATAGTCTAGGGCCGCCTTGGGTAGGTCGGTGAGCGAACGGCAATGATCCGTCGGCTGCTTCCACCCAGGCATGGTTTTGTAGATGGGTTGGCAACGGGCAAAGGCATGGGCGCTGCCCGGCAGTTCTTCGCACCGCTCCCCATCTAGTTCGTAGGCCACGCAGACCTTAATCTCGTCCACGTCGTCTAGCACATCTAGCTTGGTAATAGCCAGACAGTCTAAACCGTTGATCCGCACGGCGTAGCGACCAATCACCGCGTCAAACCAGCCACAGCGACGCTGCCGCCCGGTGGTGGTGCCAAACTCGGCCCCCCGCGAGCAAAGCTGCTCCCCAACCCCACAGGTGAGTTCTGTGGGAAAGGGGCCTTCACCTACGCGGGTGGTGTAGGCCTTAGCCACGCCAATGACTCGGTCGATGACGGTGGGGCCGATACCCGTGCCAATGCAGGCCCCACCAGCCACCGGGTTGGAGGAGGTGACGTAGGGATAGGTGCCGTGGTCAAGGTCGAGGAGGGTGCCCTGGGCTCCTTCAAACAGAACGTTCTTACGGGCACGGATGGCCCGATAGACGTGGAGAGAGCTATCAATGACATGGGGCCGCAGGCGCTCGGCATAGTCGATGTATTCTTCGATCACCGTGGCCGGATCCAGCGGGTCTAGGTCGTAGAGCTTTTCGAGAATGCCGTTTTTGTACTGAATCGTCCACTCCAGTTGTTCCCGCAGCTTGCCATAGTCCAGCAGGTCGGTGACGCGGATGCCGATGCGCTCGGACTTGTCGGCATAGGTGGGGCCAATGCCACGCTTGGTGGTGCCAATTTTGTTGCTGCCCCGTCGCTCCTCGGCGGCCTGATCGATCAGGCGGTGGTAGGGCATGGTGACGTGGGCGGCGTTAGAAATAAAGAGATTCTCAGTGGAAATGCCCAAGGCGTCTAGCTTGTCTAGCTCTTCGATCAGCGCCTTAGGATCGATGACGGTGCCGCTGCCGATCACGCACTCGGTATCGGGATAGAGAATGCCGGAGGGAATCAGGTGCAACTTAAAGGTCTGATCCTTGACCACTACGGTGTGGCCTGCATTGACCCCGCCCTGGTAGCGCACAACTACGTCCGCTGAGCGGCTCAGCAGGTCGGTAATTTTGCCCTTTCCTTCGTCGCCCCACTGGGCACCAATTACTACAACGTTTGCCAAGGGAATCTAGACTCTTAAGTTCACACAAATTCCCATTATCATCAGCAATGGACCCCACTGTCAACTTTTAAAAATTAAGAACTGTCCAGGCCCAACGGTCTAAAGCGTGGCTCCCTGGCCCCTCCCTCGGTTTCGCATTTTAGGATTTTATATCCTAGGCAGCCGTCGCATAATAGCAGTGTGGGCAAACGATTTGGTCTTCGGGAAACCTGGAAGGCTGAAGGCCAGTCTTCCTACTGAAGGCCAGTCTTCCTAACTTACGCGAAGCATCGGATCCGGCTGAGGGTATCCCTTACGGAAATGGTTTCTAAAGTTTCCAGGATATACTCAGCAACGATACGGATATAAAGGTTGGGGAGTACCGACCAGCCTAGGTTGAGGCGGGTGGGGTTAGCCCAAGGCAGATTGAGTTAAGGGCAGATAGTGAGTTCTATGCGGCAATGTTGGTGTGGAAATAATCAGTTCATCCCCTTCGGGCCTGAGTATGGAGAATGCCGAGTGTGTGGCACCCTGGTTTCGCTCAATTCCCTATCCGACGAAGAACTGGTCGTGAAGGATGATGAAACCGACTTCTATGGCAAGCAATATTGGTTGCAGCATCAGGATCAAGATTTAGGGTTTCCTGACATTCATGCCCGTGCCCGCTATGATCTGACAGAGCGTAATCTCCACTGGCTGAAAACGCTTCTGCGCTATAGTTTGCCACCGGCCAAGGTGCTGGAACTGGGCTGTAGCCACGGTAGCTTTGTGGCGCTGATGCAGCAAACGGGCTACGCGGCGGCGGGGCTGGAGATGAGCCAGTGGGTGGTCTCCTTTGGCCAAGACACCTTTGGTATCCCCATGCATCTAGGGCCGGTGGAGGAAACCGATATCCCCCCAGGAAGTCTAGATGTCATTGCTTTGATGGACGTTCTAGAGCATTTACCCGATCCAGAGGCAACGTTGAGGCACTGCGCTAAGTTGCTCAAATCCGATGGGTTTTTACTGATTCAAACCCCCCACTACCAGCCAGAAGTCACCTATCAAGATCTAGAGGCCTCGCAGTCGCGATTTTTAGAACAGCTTAAGGCCGATGAGCATTTGTACTTGTTTAGCCAGGGGGCGGTTCAGGCCTGTCTCAAACGGGCTGGATTCGAGCATGTGTATTACGAACCGGCCATTTTTGACGTTTACGATATGGCCCTGATTGCCAGCAAGGTGCCCCGTACCCCTAACGCCCAAGCCACCATTGAAGCGGCACTGTTGTCCCATCCCCACAGCCGCATGAGTCTGGCTCTGCTAGATTTGCGGGAGCGAGAACTTGCCCTGCTAAGGGACTTGGACGACTCTCGCAAAGACGGGGCAGATCGCCTCAAGCAAATTCATGTCCTCACCGCCCAGTTGCAAGAGTCGCAGCAGGATCGGGCGGATCGCCTTCAGCAGGTGCATACCCTGACGGCACAGTTGCAGGCATCAGAACAGGATCGCGCCGATCGCCTTGAGCAAGTTCAGACCCTGACTCAGTTGTTGCAGGTGTCGGAACAGGATCGCGCCGATCGGCTCCAGCAAATTCAGACCCTGACCCAGCAATTGCGGGAGTCGGAGCAGGAGCGAGAGTCGAGCCTGAAGCAGATGTGTATTCTGTTGCAGCAGTTCCAGCAGTCCATGCAGGAACGTCAGGCTTTGAGGGAAGAGGTAGATCGATTGACCCAAGGCTGGCAGGACGCTGATCGGGATCGGGCGGAGTACCTTACCCAGGTTCAGCATCTCACGCACTATGTGAAGGACTTGGAGGAAAAACTGACCCACCAGCAATCCCACCTGCAAACTCTCCAGCAAATGTTGCAGGAGTCGGAACAGGATCGAGCGGCGCGGTTTGATCAGATCCAGGCGCTAACGAATTGGCTGAAGGAAGCGCGGGGCGAAGCCTAGGTCATGGTTTGTTTTCCTACTGTCTTGCCCATCGTGACGCTTCGGGCTAAGCTAAGTTGCCATTGCCTGACGATTGGAGCCAGCTTGTCTGCACATTCTGTATGAGTCAATCCCGTAAGGTTAAGGTTGCGATAGATTTAACGCCTCTGCGTCCTGGAGGAGAAAATGGCGGCGCAAAAACCCTCGTTGTCACACTATTGCGTGAATTTGCTCAATGTCGATCCGCTGAATTTGAGTATTTACTGATTGCCGAAACTTGGAATTACGAAGAATTACGCAGTTTTGAGGCCCCCAATCTTCGCTGCTGCCTCCAAGCCGATCTAC
This sequence comes from Spirulina sp., assembly GCA_044070495.1. GTDB lineage: Bacteria > Cyanobacteriota > Cyanobacteriia > Phormidesmidales > Phormidesmidaceae > Nodosilinea. The sequence goes on from JBIPSI010000008.1 coordinate 162,096, forward strand.
CGAATGCCCCTGATTTATCCATCGCTGAGCCGACGGAAGCTAGGGAGGTAGCGGCGGTTTCTCCCCCGCCCGTCCGCCCCGCCCACCCCTTCAAGGCGCGGTTAAAGGGGAGCCTCAAGCGCGGATTGAAACGGAGTCTAGGCCTCGTGATGCGCCTAGCTCAGCCCATTCTGCGCCAGGAGAATCGAGTTGTACAGCGGCTTAAATCGGCCACAAAACGACGAATTCTAGCCTTGCCCTCCGGGGCAGAACTACTGCCTACGCCCCCCCAGACACCCGTGGATTTGGTGCCGCAGCCCCTTCCTACCACCCGGATTCTCAAGGATCGTCACCACATTGATCTGCTTTTTTGTCCCTTTTCTTCTCCCCATCTAGCGGAAGAGGGATTACCTTTAGTGGCCATTGCCTACGATCTTCAGCATTTGGATTTGCCGTTTTTTTTCACCCCCGAAGAAGCGCTCCATCGCAATCAGTTTCTGCGCAATTTAGTGGATCGTGCGGATCGAATCATCTGCATTTCTAACTTCACAAAGCAGAGTTTTATCCAGCATTTGAAAGCTGAAGCCAGCCAACTGATTGCGGTGCCCATTTGCATCCACGAACGGCTAACGCCCCAGGCCGATGAGGTGGTTGCCGAGCGACTGAATAAGCTGGGTCTCCAGGTCAATCAGTATCTCTACTTCCCCGCCAACTTTTGGCCCCATAAGAACCATCGAATGTTGTTAACAGCCTATTCGATCTATCGCCATCGCTACCCCGACCAAGCCCTAGATCTAGTCTTTACCGGGGCGCTAGAGGGGCCTCAGGCCGAGCTTCAGGAAGTGGTGGATCTACTGGACTATACCGAGTACGTGCATTTCCTTGGCTTTTTGGACGAGGTAGACCTCGTAGCGCTCTGGCAGGGGTGTCGGGGATTAATCTTCCCGTCCCTGTATGAGGGGTTTGGTATTCCGGTGCTGGAGGCCATGTGGTTTGACAAGGCGGTGGCCTGTAGTACCGTGGGCAGCTTGCCGGAGGTGGGCGGGGAAGCGGTGATCTATTTTGACCCCCGCAAGCCAGAGGAGATTGCGACAGCGATGGAACAGCTCACCAGCGATACGGAACTGACCCAATCCCTGCGGGCGGTGGCCCAAGACTGGGTGCGTCACTTTGGCCAGCGGGCCATGGCTGAACAATACCTGGCGATCTTTGATGAGGTTCTCAACGCTGTCCATACACCGACGGGGAGTGCAAGTTAACGGCCATGGCTCTGACCTTTAGCGTCATTACGCCCTCCTACAATCAAGGTGCGTTCATTGAACGCACCATTCAAAGCGTTTTGGCCCAAACCGAGGTGACCTTTGACTACCTGGTGTGTGATGGGGGCAGTTCAGACCAAACCGTTGACATCCTCAAGCAGTACAGCCAGCACCTGCGCTGGGTAAGCGAGGCCGATGCTGGTCAGGCGGATGCGGTCAATAAGGGCATTCGTCAAACCCAGGGCGACATCATTGCTTGGCTCAACTCCGACGATATTTACTACCCCTCGGCCCTCCGGCGGGTGCAAGACATCTTTGAAACCTACCCAGAGGTGGAGGTGGTGTATGGCCATGCGAACCACATTGACCGCGAGGATGGCTTTATTGAGGCCTATCCTACAGAACCCTGGGACTATGAACGCCTGAAGGAGGTCTGTTTTCTCTGTCAGCCAGCCACCTTTTTCCGCCGCCGCACCGTCGAGAAATGGGGTGCGTTGGATGCCAGTCTCAAGTTTTGTATGGACTATGAACTGTGGCTGCGATACGGTAAGTACGGTCGTTTTCTTTACCTGCCGGAGTTGCTGGCGGGCTCCCGCTTCTACCAAGACACCAAAACCCTAGGGCAGCGGGTGGCCGTACATTACGAAATTAACGACATGATGTTGAAGCATTTTGCCTGCTCACCGGAAAAATGGGTTTTGGCCTATGCCTCGGTGTGGGTAGAAGACCGCGACAAAACCACCGGGCGCGATCTTAGCCATCTGGGGGTGCAGGTGGAGCGCACCAACGAATTTTTCCTAAAGTCTGTGCGGGGCTATCAACGCTGGCGGCAATGGCGCATGTCTCCGGCAACGGCCCAGAAGTTGCTGCGTTGGACGGTGGCGGCCTACTACCGATGGCTCAAAAGTCAATTGCCCCAGCGGAGGAGTCGCCCGTGAAAATTGGATTTGATCTGAGCCAAACCGGGAGTCTGCGGGCGGGGTGTGGCTTCTATGCTGATACGCTGATGCGATCCTTGGTGGCCCATCATCCCACCGATGAGTTCTTGCTCTACAAAACCTTCGGCACCACCTACTGGGATCCCGATTACCAGGATCGCATTCAGATGCTGGAGGCCGATCACTGCCAGTACCTGGCCGAATTTGGTCAGCTTGCCGAAGCCAGGGCCTTTTGGGGCCATCCCAGCGGGGTAGATGAGGCCAAGATTGGATGCCCCGATATTGTCCATGCCAATAACTTCTCTAGCCCTCGGTTTGCCAGGGCGCGTCTGGTTTACACCGTGTACGATCTCAGCTTTATTGACCTACCCGAATGCACCACGGAGGCCAACCGACAGGTCTGTTTTAACGGCATGTTAGAGGCGTCCCTGTGGGCGGATCTGGTGGTGGCGATCTCCAGCTACAGCCGTCAGCGCTTCCTGGAGGTGTTTCCCCACTTCCCGGCGGATCGGGCGGTGGTGGCCCACCTGGGCAATCGGCTGGCCGTCGATGGTGCCCTAGAGGCGGTGGCAGACCTCGATCAACGGCCCTTTCTGCTGGCGGTGGGCACCCTAGAACCTCGCAAAAACCTGCGGCGTTTGCTGAAGGCCTATCAACGCTACAGCCAAAGGATGGCCGATCCGAAGCCCCTCGCCCTCGCCGGTGGTAAGGGATGGCTGGAGGGGGATTTGAAGGCCTACATCGAAGCACTGGGCATTCAGGATCACGTCTACGTGCTGGGCTATGTGAGCGATGCGGCCCTGCGCTGGCTCTATCAGCACTGCTGGGCGTTCATTTATCCCTCCCGCTACGAAGGCTTTGGGTTGCCAGTGCTAGAGGCGATGTCGGCGGGGGCCGCTACCATTACCTCCCGCGTCACCAGTTTGCCTGAGGTGGGGGGCGAGGCAGCCCTCTATGTGGATCCCATGGATGAGGACAGCATTCTGGCCGCCCTGCTTAACCTAGAGGGGCACGAGGACTATCGTCAGGATTTGCGGCGACAATGTCTAGCCCAGGCCCAGCGATTTTCCTGGGAGAACACGGCCCAGGCGGTCTATCAAGCCTATCAAACCGTGCTAGATCTGCCCCCCAGGCCTCGGCCTGCGGCGGTGCGAGCCTAGCTTGGGTGAGCCTAGATGCGCGTTGTGGTGGAGGCGACCCCAATTTTACCCAACCCTAGCGGGGTAGGGCTCTATGTGCTGAATCTGCTGGCGGCCCTGCACCGCCTCCAGGCCACTGAGGGGTTTGAGCTCTCCTTGGTCTACCAGCCCAGCCTAAAAAACTGGCTGCGGGGCAATTGGGCCGTACCAGACAACCTCGCCCACTACGACCGTCAAATTGTCTTACCCCTGCCCGTGCGTCTGTTGAACCTACTGGCCGCGCTACCGGGGCAGCCGGGTCTAGCGCCCCTAGAGCGTCGCTTTCAGCGGCCTGATATCTACCACGGCACTAACTATGCGGTCTATCCCTGTCGGCACAGCCTGCGGGTGATGAATATCTACGACCTCACCTTCATCCGCTACCCCCAGTATGTAACGGCGGTGGTGCGCACCTACAATCAGCGGGTGCGGCAATGCCTGGCCTGGACGGATCTGGTGGTGACCATTTCGGAAAGCTCAAAGCGCGACATTGTAGACTTTTTGGGAGTGCCGCCGGAGCGGGTTTGGGTGACCCCCCTAGCCAGTCGCTACGCCGAGGATACCGTTGGTCTAGATCAGCGGATACAGCGCCCGGCAGGGCTGGGGGACTGGCCCTACATTCTGTTCGTTAGCACCCTAGAACCCCGTAAGAACGTGGTGCGGCTGATCCAAGCCTTCAACCAACTCAAGGCCACCCGCCGCCTCGATCACCACCTGGTGCTGATTGGACAGCGGGGCTGGCAGGTCGATCCCATTTTTGCCGAAATGGCCGCCTCACCCTGGCAGCACGATATCCACCACCTCAACTACCTGTCCGATGCGGAAGTGGCCTACTGCTATGCCCAGGCCGACGTCTTTGCCTATCCCTCCCTCTACGAGGGCTTTGGGCTGCCGGTACTAGAGGCCATGACCCTGGGCTGTCCAGTGGTAGCCGCCAACACCTCTTCCCTGCCAGAGGTGGCTGGAAACGCAGCCTTGCTGGTCGATCCGACCAGCGTTGATGATCTGGCCGCAGCCCTGGGCCAGGTGATTGAGGATCGATCCCTGCGGCAGTCCTTAGTGGCGCGAGGACACCAACAGGCCAGCCAATTTTCCTGGCAGCGCACGGCTCAGGCCACCCTAGCCGCCTACCGTTCCCTAGGCTAACGACGGTTTGAGGGCCAGTATGACGGGCGGAAGCCGCTATTCGTCGGTGCGATAGCGCACGGTGACACGCCCCTCTCCCAGATCTAGGATTTCGCCACCAAGGGCTTGGATGCGTTCTACGGCGATGCGTTGTACCTGCTCATCCACGGCGAGGTTGATCACCTGAATCCAGGCACTAATTTGGGCCGCCTTACTCGTGGGGTTTTCGACGAGAAAAGCGGCGGTTTGGCGAGAGGCCTGGGCCACGGCAGCGGCCTCTGGCTCATCGGATTGGTCGGCCCAGGCAGCGGCCATCTCAAAGGATTGACGGGCACCGTCGCCATCGCCCAAAAACAGTAGTTGATCAATGCCGAGGTAACGCCAGACGCGGTAGCCCCCCGGCGGTAGGGTGGCCGTCATAGACTTTAGCCCTCGCTGCATCATCGCTACAGCCCGTTCGGGCTGCCCCGCAAACATGGATGTACTGGTGGATAAAAAGATGTAGGGGGCAACAAAGCGAGGATCCCGATCAACAATCACCTCAAAAAATTCGGGACTGACGGTGTAGCCGACCTGGCGACGGGCATCAACATTGCCGAAATACTGCAAAAAGTTAAGGAACGTCCAGTTGGCAATCATATTGTCATAGCCAAAGCTGGGCATCCGGCGCAGCAGGGATAGGCGCAGACGATCCTGTTCCTCCTGAAGGCGCAATTGTTCTGGGCGCTGGGTTCCGGTGGCGACGGACTGAAGTTCCTGGAACCGCCGCCACTGCAAACCCGAAATGGCTGTACCCAGTAGAGCGGTAAGCCCCACTGTAATGAGGGCATAGCGGATCGGGCTGGATCGAGAAAAAGCCTGGGTTGCCATGGGTAAACCTAGGGGAAACCGGGGGCTAGTCATCGGCAGGGGTGATCGGGGCGGACATTCCGAACAGGTGGCCGATGCCCATCCCTCCGTGGCGGACAGGATTAGTCGGCGTCGGCGTCATCGGCGTTGACCTTGGGAATAAAGTCGGGCTTATCTTTGTTTTCCCAGCCGGGGGGGCGCTTGGAGTTGTACCAGGCAATGGATCCGATGCTGATGGCGGCGATGAAGCCCACAACATAGACCAGCACAAAGGAGGATGGGAGACCGCTACTACCGGCCACGCCAAGGGAAAAAACCATGGTGACTTGCACTCCACACTAGAGGGATGGGCATACCAAATTATAGAGGACAGACGGCCTAGCCTACCTTGGGAGTCAGGGCCGCCTTGGGGTAGGCGATGCGCTTGTGGTTATACTGCTGCCACACCTGCACAAAAATATCGGCAATCACCGTCATGTGTTCGCGGGTGAGGCCCGACTCCACCAGTTGATTATCTTTCCAGCGGGCGCGGAGGATGCGGTTTACCATCGCCAGGGCCTCGTCGGGGGTGGCATCGGTGAGGGAACGCAGGGCCGCTTCGCAGGAATCCGCCAGCATGACAATGCCCGTTTCTGGCGATTGGGGTACGGGGCCATCGTAGCGGAAATCGGATTCCTTGACGGTGATGGAGGAATCCGCTTCGGCCATTTCCTGGGCCTGGTGATGGAAGTAGCTGATTAGCATGGTGCCCTGGTGTTCTGGAATGAAGGCTCGCAGCGCCTTGGGTAGACGGCATTTACGCGCCATCACCAGGCCCTCACTGACGTGGCGCTTGATAATCGTGGCACTGAGCCAGGGATCGTTGAGTTGGTCGTGTTTGTTGGGGCCACCCATCTGGTTTTCAATGAAGCCCAGGGGGTCGTGCATTTTGCCGATGTCGTGGTAGAGGGTGCCCGCCCGCACCAGTTCCACATTGCAGCCCAGGGCGCGGGCCGCTGCCTCGGCTAGGCTAGCCACAAACAGGGTGTGCTGAAAGGTACCGGGGGCTTCCGAAGCCAGCCGCTTTAAAAGGGGACGGTTGGGGTTCGAGAGTTCGGCCAATCGGATGGGGGTGACCAGGTCAAACACATGCTCTAGATACGGGCTGATGCCCAGGGCCACGATGCTGGAAAGGACGCCGTAGATACCCTGCATGGCGGATCCGGCCAAAATTCCAGACCAGGCCAACAGCAGCGACACCGGATTGACCATCACCGTCAGCAGCAGGTAGACCACGCCCTGGGTAAGCCCGACGCCACCGCCCAACAGGGCCAGTTCCTCGCGGGAACGCATCCGCCCCGCCAGCAAACTACAAACCATGGCCCCCGCCACCCCCGCCACCCAAGAAACCCCACTCACCGTGGATCCGACGGGCAACAGTAGCGCCAATATTCCGATCAGGGTTCCCCCCAGCCTTGGCCCATAGAAACTGCCAGCCAACAGCCCAATGGCAGGCAAGCCATAGGCTGCAACGCCCAGGGTGTTGAGGATGCCCGTGCTCGTGACCATGGCGGTAATCAACACGTAGTCCTGCTGGCGGAGATGGTGCGGGCTCCAGCGCTCGACGAGTAAAAACACACCAATGCCGCCCCCAACTAGGCCACCAAACAGGGCCAGTCCCCAAATGTTAAAGCGACGCTGACTGAGGTTGAAATGATCCAGCAGCGCAAAGTGGCTTGGGGTAATGCTTTCCCCCGCCGCCACAATGATATCGCCCTGGCGAATATCGACAATGACCGGCTTCACGGCTTCAGCGGCCAGATCGGCCTTGAGGCGCGTTTGGTCAGAATCCTCAATCAGATTCGGCTGAAGCACCATTTGCAACAGTTGGCTGGCGATCTCCTCCCCCGGACGAGGCACCGTGCCCTTCAACTGCATTTGAGTGGCGCGATAGATCACCTCAGGGGACAGTCCAGGTGTGATCCCTTGGGCCAGCATCCGCTCTGCGGCTCGCCGTACCCCAAGCTGGGTGCTCGTCCATTGTTCAGGGGTGAGATCTAGCGCCGTTGGCGAATAGGTTATCCCCTCCACCTGACTAGAGAGCAGGGCCAAATTAGATTGGGCCTGCTGGTAGCTTTGGCGAGCTTGTTCCACTTGGTCAAGCAGGGCGTTGAACTCCTGCACGGAGGATCGCTGGGAATAGTTCCAGAGTTCGCCCAAGGCCTTTTGCTGAAAGGGGGTCAGGGTTTGCCCCTGGGTTAAGCTGGCGAGGCTGAGGGTGCCTCCCTGGGCTGGGTCGGCATCAATTTCCCCTAGGGGTGAAACCAAGCTGCGCAACTTCAGCCAGGTGGCATCGTTGGATCGACGGAGATCGCCCTGAACCTGGGTTGAGAGGACATTGGTGGGAACAAAGGGCAGCGGGCCAGCTTCCCGTCGCAGGGTAGATAGCTGGGCGATCAAATTATTCAGGGAACGTAGGGCGGCATCCGCGACCGTCGGGTCTACCGTAAGCACTCGGAGCGTTCCATTACGGGCGTCGCGACGCCGTTCCTCAGTGGTTTGTTTATCTTCCACCGACGCATCGGCAGGGGCGATCACGGTCTCCGGAGCAACGCTGCCAACCTGCAAACCAGGCTGGTTGTAGAACCGTTGGCCGAGCACCGCTGTCAGCCCTAGGGTGGTGAGAAGAATCGCCAGACGGGGATGACGAATATGGCGATAGCGCTTCGTGGTACGGCAGGGCGAGGGCCGCCTGGATCCCTTAGGGCTATCCAAGCCAGAGACTACAGAATTCCCCAGACCTTCGGCACCCAGGTTAGGTAAAACCCCTTGTGACCGGGAGCTCCAGAACGGCTTCGTCCGCAGTTGAGCTACGGCCTCAGGCGCTGTCGAGATCCAGTTCTCAATGGCGACGACAAGTTCCTTAAGCGCTCTCATAGGCTAGGTTGGCTAAGCAATTGGGCGCAGAAAACCAGCAGGACGATGATATCTGGCCAGAGCCCGACTTTCCAGCAACGCCCTAGACCACCCCAGGATCTGTAGCCATTATAGGCCGTTCATCGATGGGCCGGAGGTGATCCAGCCCACCGTTGGTGGAGGGCGTCGGCCAAGGCGTCAAGGTCTGTGACCCCATATCCCCGCCAGCGTGGCCCTAGGGTAGGCTCTCTATGGTCTATGGAGCTATCCATCATCTGTCCATCCATGATCAGATGTCCTATCGCCTGGAGGGGCATCCCCCCAGGGCCAGCCTGGATCGTCGCCCAGACCCCCACCAAGGCCAGGGCCGTTGCAGGCCAACCCCACCGCTGAGCTAGGGTTAGGGGGGCTATCCACTGCCCTGGCAGTGATGCTACCAAGGCCCAAAGATCCGCGACCTTGGGGAACTCCTGCTCTGACGGTTCCCAGGGTCGGTTCTCCCACGATGACGGCCTGATTGCCTGCCCTTGGCCCAAACGTTGAAAATACCCATCGAGGGCCGCAAGGGTAGACGGCCCGAAGCCTAGGGTTGCGCCCCAGTCCTGGATGGTCAACCGGCGATGACCGTAGGGATTGGCATTGATTAGCAGGATGGGCGTAGCCAAGATTAGCGTCACGAACGCTTGATCCTGGGTCGGTAGAGGATCCATCATCCCTAGGGCCGTCTGCCACGTCTCTGCCCCCACCGCTTTCCCGGCGGCACAGGCTTCGGCAATGGTGAGAAACGCCTCTGGCCACCGCCCTACGGCCCTGGAGCTAGCCCCCCCTATGCGCTGCGCCCAGCTATCTGCCATGGCCAGGCTGCGCACGATAGGTCGAAAGCCCAGAGGCCCTTGGTTCACAGTTCTTTCCTCCCCCGACATATCCCTAGATCCCTCAACCTGTTCCCTCCATCGGTCTCCCTACGCTATCACCCAGAGCCCGGAACGGGTTCCCCGATCAACCGAAGATGATCGGTCTATAATGGCTCTCGACAAACCCCCTAGGGTGCCTTGGTCTACCCCCTCGCGCCCGCCGATCTGCCCCGTTGCAGCCCCCTGGAGCCACCGTCATGTTCTATCACCATCGTTTTTTTCGCCACCCTGTTACCCTGGGGTCTATACGCTGTCTTGGACTGGCTGCGCTGTTGACGATAGGCATGGATTTAGATAAGCACACCTGGGCACAGGAACCGACCCCTAATATCGAGAACAGCATTCCTGCAAACCCCACAACCAGCGGCGGACGGATTGTGCGGCCCACCCTACGCCTAGGCAGTCAAGGGGAATCGGTGCGCGAACTTCAGTCGATGCTCGTTTTGCTGGGCTATTACGCAGGGCCAGTTTCCGGGGTGTATCAAGAAGATACCCAACTGGCCGTGCAGCGCTTCCAACAAGCCGCCGCCATCACCGCCGACGGCATTGTCGGCCCCGCCACCTGGAGCAAACTCCTACCCGCCCCCGCCGCAGAGATCACCCCTCCCGGCCAAACCGTCGCAACCAATCCACCCGCCACCAATCCACCCACCGCTAATCCGGCCCCCGCCAACCCACCGGCCACCAACCCACCGGCCACCAACCCACCGGCTACGAATTCTCGACCTACCAGTCCCTCTACTACCACTGCACCCCCAGACAGCACCTCCACTAGCCTGCCCATCCTGCGCCCCGGCATGGAAGGGGAAGCGGTGCGCTTTTTGCAGCAACGACTGACGGCCAAGCGGGTCTATAGCGGCCCCATTAGCGGCATCTTTGGCCCCCAAACCGAGGCGGCGGTACGGCAGCTTCAGCGCGACAACAGCCTGACGGTAGACGGCATTGTTGGCCCCGCCACCTGGGGCGTCTTGAATTAGCTAAGGTTATCCCTAGGTCGGTACGATGGTTCAAAGGTAGAACTCATGGGATGGGCCACGCTGCGCTAATCCATCCTAGACAAGGCTTTGATGGGTTACGGCCAGGTCTAATGCAACCTGCCCAAGACGCCCTCAAGAGGTCGCCAACCCACCCATGGGCAAAGGGGATTGAAGACGCAACCCATGTTCTGTTTAGCCGAGTTTTACCGCTCTATAGCCAAGCTAAACCAGGCCATTAAGCTTCTACCACTCGGCTTTAGCGTGTATTTCTTTAAAACTCCCCAGGTAGGATTCGAACCTACGACCAATCGGTTAACAGCCGACCGCTCTACCACTGAGCTACTGAGGATTAAGTCGAAACTAATAGTAACGAGAAAAGCTGTCCTTTGACAACCCCTTTCCAGAAAAAATCTGTGCTACCTCAGATCCTCCTGTACGGGCGCACTGCTGTGCGCCCCAACCCTGGCCCCAATCCCCTGGATCCAATCCCCTAGCCCCAGTGGCCAAATCGCAGGCGCATCAGTTTTTCTTGGGCTTCTTGGTTCAGGCCACTCATCAACGAACGGTTGGCGGGCTGGGGGCGGCGGGGGCGGCGGCGCAGACTTTGCTGGTGAATTAGGTGAATATCGCTTTCGAGCTGGCGTGCCGACATCCATTCGGCCCCGTAGCCCGTCACGGTGAGCTGATGGACGCGGTCTGAGGTGGCGACGATGACCCGATGGTTGCGGCGGGATTGGTGCATGAGCCTAGCGCAGACCTTTTCAATATAGGTATCGGCGGTTTGGCCAAAGTCGGTGTAGTGTACCGAGAGCCGATCGGTGATAACCTCTTGGACGCTGGGCGATTGCACCCCGTGGGCATCAAACACCAGGTGGGTATCTAACCCTTTGCGGGCACTGTAGTTGGCGAGGATTTCAATCAACTCACGGCGGGCCGCATCAAAGCCATCCTGCTGCTTTTTTTGCACCAACAGAGGCCATGCGCCGATCATGTTGTAACCATCCACTAATAGCTTGGCAATGCAATCGTTCCGCTCCATGGCCCCATCCCCCCCGCCCCAAGGTTACATAACGACATAATCCCTTAATCTAATCTTACCGGGGATACCTAGCCTTTGGGGTGACCTAAAGTACAAGCCCTCACCCTCCTCTTAAATAGGTCAGATCACGTAGGGTACATAACGCTAAGGCGAGACTAGGTCAACGCGAAGCCATGCACCACCGCGAAGCCATGTACCTAAGCCGCCTGTAACAACGCCTTCAACCGTTCAGGGCTACCCTCGTCGGTGACTTGACCCGATTGCAGCAGAAAGGCTCGGTCGCAATAGTCCAATTCCACTAGGCGATGGGTGACCCACAGGGCCGTGAGTCCTCGTTCCTTCACCAGTTTTCGTACCCGTTTTACCAGGTCAATTTGGCTGTCGGGATCCAATAGGGCGGTGGGTTCATCCAGCAGCAGCACATGGCAGTGGCGGGCGATGGCTCCGGCAATGGCCACCCGCTGCTTTTGGCCGCCGCTGAGGGCGTAGATGGGACGGCGCTTGAGGTCGAGCAAATTAATGGCGGCGAGGGCATCGTCTACCCGGTTGCGAATTTCCGCCAGGGGCAGCTTTTCTTCCACCAAGCCAAAGGCGACATCGGCTCCCACCGTGGGCATCACCAGTTGATGATCGGGGTTTTGAAACACAAAACCAACCGGAGATTCAATGAACCACTCCCCCGCCTGGGGCTTCAGCAACCCACCCAAAACCCGCAGCAGGGTAGATTTACCGCTGCCGTTGTTGCCCAGCAGCATACAAAACTCCCCCCGCTCCACCGTCAGGGAACAGTTCTGCAAGACGGGCTGACCAGAGGGCCAGTGAAATTGCAGGTTGTGAACGGCGATGGCGGCATTGGGATGGGTGGCAGTCATGGGCCGATCAAGGTATTTCAGTCTCGGTGGATTCGTGGATTATAAGAACCCCTGCACGCCCTCACCCTAGATCCCTCTCCCCACGGGCTACCGCTTATACATCAGTCTCTATTGCGCCTGATGCCTGGGGTTGATCCCCCCTAGCCCCCCTTGTAAAGGGGGGAGCGAGATTCAAAGTCCCCATTTATAAGAGGGATTTAGGGGGATCTCCCAGGTATGACGGCAAAAAACAAGATGTGTATAAACAGTAGCCCCATGGGAGAGGGACTTTGAGGACTGTTTCCGGCTCCCCTCTCCTCGTGGGAGAGGGGCTGGGGGTGAGGGCTAGAGGTCAGAATAGCGTATTTGTAACCTGCGACGTAATCTACAAAAGCTATTGATCAGCGCTGAGGGCAAAGAACCCTGGGGGACGACCGCCCGCCACGCCAGCGGCTTTCTCGAAGATTTGCACGGCGACGACTTCGCTGGAGAGTACCATCACTTTTTTGTTAGGGATTTGATCGCAGGTCATTTCCAGCCATTGGCCGCTGCCGCTGCGAACCTCGTTAACAATGGATCCGTAGAGTGCTTCTGCGGCCTCCTGCTCTTTTTTCTGCACCGAGAGGGGCATGGCCGTGTGCTTGAGGGTCAATTCAATCGTAAACATAGGTTAGAGAGTACTCGTGACGTTAACGATGGCCGATGGCGTGATGTTTCCACCCAATAATAGATAGATGTTCCCATCACACATATTCCCACCACATTTATAAGTGTAGTGCTGGCTATGTCAAAGCTGACATGGGGACAATTTCTCTCTTCAGGATTAGGTATATCGACTTACTCGAAGCCCCAAACCTTAAGGAAATCAGCGATTAGAGGTTGGGATCATCAAAAACACCCCCTATAATGATCACTACGGTAAAGAATAGTAAACACTCCTCATAATTCGTGGCTCACGGTCTTGACAGTCTGTCGAACCCAGCCTCCAGAATGATGGGGAAGCGCCATTATCTTCCGTGTATATAACCCGTCCATTGATGATTACGGAGATCCGCGTATGACCATTGCAATGGGGCGCGCTCAAGCTCAAAGAGGATGGTTCGACGTCCTCGATGACTGGCTGAAGCGCGATCGCTTTGTCTTTATTGGTTGGTCCGGCCTACTGCTGTTCCCCTGCGCCTACATGGCCGTTGGGGGTTGGCTTACCGGCACCACCTTCGTCACCTCCTGGTACACCCACGGCCTCGCGTCGTCCTACCTGGAAGGGGCTAACTTTTTGACCGTGGCCGTTTCTACCCCCGCCAACAGCCTGGGTCACTCCCTGCTGCTGCTGTGGGGCCCTGAGGCCCAGGGCGATTTCGTCCGCTGGTGCCAACTGGGTGGCCTGTGGAGCTTTGTGGCTCTGCACGGGGCCTTTGGTTTGATTGGCTTCATGCTGCGTCAGTTTGAGGTGGCTCGTCTGGTCGGTCTGCGGCCCTACAACGC
>JBIPSI010000009.1:0-166233 GCA_044070495.1 Spirulina sp.
CGCGTTGTCGAAATCCGGACAAGCTATCGTAAGTCATAAGCCTTTGCCGAGATTGGTTGTGCTTTCTCAGCTTCGGCTAAAAAGCAGCCCGAGCAAGACTCGGGCTGCTTTTTCCTTTGGCCTTAGTCTAAACTCCAGTTATTAAGGGGGGATGGGGGGATCTTCACGGTGCACCTCATTCAAGTGAAATTCGCTATAAGTTTGACGCTGTACCCCCCTTATTAAGGGGGGCAGGGGGGATCATCACAATGCACTTCACTCAAGTGACATTCGCTATAAGATCCCAGGGTTCTCCTATCCCTCGATCCACTGGATCGTTCGCGGGATTCAGAACCCTGGGATCTGGTTTTCCTAGGATGTTATTCAGCCGTCTGTTGCAGGTACAGTGCCAAGGCATCAGCCGCGACCTGCCCCATGGATCGGCCTTCCTTCTCCGCCGTAGCTTGCAGGGTGAGGAAAAAGTCGTGGGACACGCTGAGGCGATGGCGACCTTCCTTGGTGTGGCTGGGGGTATAGCGCAGGGGGTCGTAGGTTTCGGCAAACTGGCGCAGGGCTTCAAACCCCACCCGGTCGCAGAAATCCCCAAAGCTTTCGCCCTTTTTGCGGCCATCCCGGAAGAACACAAACAGCGGCTCTAGGGTGGTTTCTAGGTCGCCATCATAGAGGCGTTCCATGTAGGGACGAGCTAACCGAGTTTGGTCGGGAGAACCGCCCAGCCACAGTTGGTAGGATTCTGGCGCACTACCCACAAAGCCCAGTTCCGCCATGTAGGGACGGGCGCAGCCGTTGGGGCATCCGGTCATCCGCACCACAAAATGCTCGTCGGGCAGACCCAGTTTGGTCAGCAGGGAGCGAACTCGGCCCAGGATGGTGGGCATGATCCGCTCGGATTCGGTAATCGCCAAGCCGCAGAGGGGCAGGGCAGGGCAGGCCATGGCGTAGCGCACCAGGGGATCTAGGTCGGTTTCTTTTTGAATGCCGCAGCGGGTGAGGATCCCTTGCACCGCCTCCTTGTCTTCGGGCTTGATGTCGTAGAACAGAACACTTTGGTTGGGCGTTACCAGCATGGGCAGGTTGAACCGCTGCACAATTTCCCGCAGGGCGGTTTTGAGTTGCAAGCCCTCGCGATCCAGAATTCGGCCATTTTCAATGGGTACCCCCACAAACCAGTTGCCGTCGCCCTGTTCGTACCAGCCCAGGTAATCGTAGAACGTCCACTTGGGAAGCTTTTTGAAGGGCTTGAGGGGCTTGCCCAGGTAGGTTTCCACCTGCTGCCGGAAGCGCTCCACCCCCCAGTCGTGGATCAGGTACTTCATGCGGGAATGGCGACGGTTGACGCGGTCGCCGTAGTCTCGCTGGGTAGCGACGATGGCCTTCATCAGGTCGAACACATCGTCCTTATCCACATAGCCAATTTCATCGGCCACGCGGGCAAAGGTTTCTTCCTTATTATGGGTGCGGCCCAGGCCACCTCCGGCCAGCACATTAAAGCCCTTTAGCTTACCCGCCTTGTCGGTAATCACCACCAGGGTGACATCGTGGGTGTAGGCATCGATGGAATTGTCCCCCGGCACCGTGACGGCGCACTTGAACTTGCGGGGCATGTAGTGGGTGCCGTAGATCGGCTCCGGGCTATCGGGAAACAGGGTGTTGTTGACGTTGCGCTGCCGAGCCTCCACCACTTCAGGATGCTCCTCGGAGGTGAGGAACTTCTCCCCATCCAGCCAAATTTCGTAGTAGGCCTCGGTTTGGGGCCGCAGCAGGTCGGCAATGTGGTTGGCGTAGTCGCGGGCGATCTGGTACTCAGGCCGATTTTTGAACGGGGCTGGAGGGGCCATCACATTCCGGTTCAAATCGCCGCAGGCCCCCAGGGTAGACCCCAAATTTTTCACAATCGCCGCAATGGTGGCCTTCAGGTTCTGCTTCAGCACCCCGTGAAGCTGAATGCCCTGGCGTGTGGTGGCCCGCAGGGTGTGGTTCCCGTATTCGTCCGACAGCTTATCCAGAGCCAGATACAGCTCCGGCGCAATGAAGCCCCCCGGATTGCGGGTGCGCAGCATCATCTGATAGTCCTTCTCCTGGCCCTTGGTGCGGTTATCCCGGTTGTCCTGCTGGTAAGAGCCGTGGAACTTGAGGATTTGGATCGCCGCTTCCGAGAAGAAATTGCTATCCGTCAACAACTCGCTGGCCAAGGGCTCGCGCAGAAAGTTGCTGTTTTCCTTAATATCTTCAACCTTAGAACGCTTGGCCGAAGCAGGATTAGGGCCGGATTGAGCGGGCTTGAGAGGAGTCTGAACCATGGCAGCAGAAAGAAGTAAACCGTGATGAGCAGGGCCTTGGAGCCGAGGAAGATAACCCAAAGCCACCTAACCCTAGGGGGAATCAAAGCTTCATACCCCGGTAAGTCGGTCGGGTTTTGGGTGAATCTTTCTGTATCGTACCACTGGATCCAACCGATCCGGTACCCAGGCTATAGAAGTTCACGCGGCTTTATGGTGCCTGTGAACTCATGGGCGGCCACGCCCCAATCCCAGCGGGTATGGTGTTAGACCAATGTGGCCCACGCCCAACTTCGCGCCCACGCCTACCCAGCAGATGCGCCCCTTCCCAATACCCTCGCGGACTGGGAACAGGCCAAAGACCTCAAAACCGCCGGGAAATACCGCCTGCTCTACGTCGCCATCATCCAGACAATTCGCAGGGGTAAATCCAGAGTGTCCTGAGGAATATCCTGAGGAATATTTCGGAAATGTCCTGAGGAATGTCCTGAGGACATGCTAGAATAAGACCAAGGTTGAAGGGCCCAGGGAGACACCGCCCCCACTGGTGGGTTTAGCTCCCGCTGGCGAACTCCAATGCCAGAGCGGCTGACAGCCCGTCACCCCTCTACAAGAGAGGTGATGCCAGTGCTACCACCAACATCACCCAAGGAAAAAGAAACAAACAAGTTGTCGTGATCATTTAGACCAGCGGTTGCAGTGCTGGTCTTTTCATTTTAAACGCTTGGTGACCTTCCAGGCAATCTCCCCATTTTTGCGGTAGCCCGAGCGGCTGAAAATAAAACCCGCCTCAAAGAAGCGATCACCGTAACGCGCTATCTCCTGGGGCGACAGATCGATCAGATCAGCTAACTCTTGGGTGCTCAACAACCAGCCGTTACGGGCAGCGTTTTCTAATGTCTCAAAGTATCGGAGTGGGTCAGGCTGGTTAAACCCAATGCGCCCCACCACCTCAGACACAATGGCGCTGATTAATCCGCCAAAGTCATTGACCATGGGGGCCAGGTCAGAGCCGCTATCGTTTTGCCCACTGTCGCCAAAGCCCGGTTTCTGGCGCAGTCCCCGAGCCTCGATGAACTCTGGCGCACTGCCACCCTGGTTGATGAAGTTGTGCAGATCGTCCATCAGACGTAACTGCTGGTCATTGATAAAGGCTTTCTGCCCAATGCGTTCCGGGGTGATGCCCAATTGCTCCATGCGTTTGTACACCGCACTGCGCGCCAAGGCGTAGCGGCCCTGCAATTGGCCCACTGGAAAGCGATCAATCTCCCCTAGGTTCATCACTATCCTCTGGACAGTCCTCAGGATACTTCCTTCAGTATTACCTACGGACTCGTCCTCTGGATAGTCCTCAGGATAATTTTTGGCGTACTGACCATCGACGATTGCGCGCACTGACAAACAAGTCCCTCATCTGGAATTTGAGCAGCACCTACGCTAGAACGCTGGTACAGAAACCCAGTTTCTCAGCTCAAAGGTAGATGATCTCGTTAGAACAGCGATACAGAAACCGGGTTTCTGATCACCCCAGCCCAACGGTCGGCCCCCTAGGATGAACTGGGCCTGGTTTTCGCTATGGTAAAAGCAGCCCAGTAATTGAGGCTTCCGTGATGACTCCTGCAACGAACCGCGTTCGATGGACAACGGCAGATCTGGCCCTGTTCCCCGACGATGACAGGCGCTACGAGATTATTGATGGAGAACTCATCGTGACCAGAGCACCCAGATGGAGTCATCAGGAAGTGACTGGCCGAATCTTTGCGGCCCTCGATAACTGGTGCCAAGATACTGGGCTGGGGCGAACGGCCATTAACCCCGGCATTATTTTCACCGATGAAGACAATGTGATTCCCGATGTGGTGTGGGCCAGCAACGAACGATTAGATACGCTGATGGATGAGGCAGAGCACCTCACCGGAGCGCCAGAGCTGGTGGTGGAAGTGCTATCCCTCGGCAAGAAAGATGAGCAGCGAGATCGCCAACTCAAACTCAAGCTGTATTCTCAGCAGGGGGTGCAGGAATATTGGATTGTGGACAACACCCTCGGAGAAGTGCAGGTTTATCGTCGCGATCAGGCGGTGCTGACCCTGGCCATGACCCTACAATCGACCGATAGCCTCACCTCGCCGCTGTTGCCGGATTTTTCCTGTCCCCTCAGCCGGATTTTTGTGAAGCGTTAGTGGGCTGTGAGTCCATCTCCTTACCTACCCTAGGAGGGCTGAAATTCCTGTGAAACCCATAAGCCCGGAGGAAATGGCGGTGTTCAGACACCATCTGGCCCTACGCCAGCAAGCGGATCAACAGCGCCTTGCTCAACGGTTTGAGGCGGCGATGCAGGTGGTTCAAGCGGCCAATACCCTACTCAAGCAAGACTTTCAGGCCCAGGAGGTGATTCTGTTTGGGTCGCTGCTGCATCGGGAGCGGTTTCACCTGTCCTCGGATATTGACCTAGCGGTGCGTGGACTGGATCCGCTGGAGTACTTTACCGCTGTGGCCAAACTGCAAGATCTTTCCCCCTTCAAAATTGATTTGGTGCGGCTAGAGCGGTGCAAACCTAGTTTGGCGACTGTGATTGCGACGGAGGGAAAACCGCTATGAATGGAGCCTATTTAGCAACAGCAGGCCGCATTCGACAAGAACTGACTGAACTGGATCAGGTTGTGGCACGGATTGAAAACATTTGGACTCGTCGCCGTCAGGAGCCTTTACCCGCCGAGCAAGATTATTGGGTCGATGCCGTAGCGCTGAATTTGCACAGCTACTATGCCGGGGTCGAGCGCATCCTGGAACTGATTGCCGATGCGGTCGATCAGGCCAAGCCCAGTGGGGCGATGTGGCACCGAGACCTGCTGCAACAAATGACCGCCGATCTCTCCGGCATTCGTCCTGCGGTCTTGACTATCGCTACCCGCAACGCCCTAGATCGCTACCGAGGTTTTCGCCATGTGTTGCGAAATATCTACACCTTCAGTCTGGATGCTGAGCAGATTGAGCTGTTGGTGGTGCATTTACCCACCGTCTATCTACAGGTCAAGGCTGAGCTAGAAGAGTGTGCGCGGTTTCTGGAACAATCGGCTCAGGGCTGAGTGCTGTGGGCGCGGTTCTCTATGAGTCAGGAAGTTGCCACGGTGGCCCGGTCAACATAGGGGCCGTTAGTGGCAACGAGTTGGATGGCCGCAGAATAGATTAACCCAACACTTGCCAGCGGGGGCGGGCTATTCTGAATGGCCCTCAATGCCATGGACGCGCAGCAGATCGCCTAGGGTGGCGCAGTAGGGATCCATGCCAAAGCTAGCGGGGTTTACGGCCCCTTGGTAGACAAAGTGGCGGTATTGCAGACAGAAGTAATCCCAGGGGGCCATTTGCACGCGAAAAATACGAATCAGCAGGTTGGCCAAGCTGAGGGAAAGGGGCACCCGAAACCAAATGCGTTGGCCAAAGTAGTCGCTAATTTGCTCGATGGCCTGATTTACAGAAAGAGGAGGATTGCCAATCACAAATTCTCGGTAGCCCGTCTGGGACGGGTTTTCTAGCAGGTGGTTGATCACCGTCGCGATGTCTTGGGCGTGGGCAAAGTGAAACCCGGCATCGGCCTGGAGGAACCGCGCCAGCCCTGCCCAGCGGGTGACATCCTGTAAGCCAGCAGAAATAAACGAGTAGGGTTTATCTTTATCGCCACCAAAGACAAGGGTGGGGAACACCGTTGTGATTTTAGGGTAGATGGCCAGTTCCGGTAGGCGCTGGTGGCATTCGTACTTACTGCGGATGTAGTCGGTGCCGATGGTGCCCGCCTCCGGGAGGGGCTGGCGATCTTGGGCCAAAATGCTGGCGGTAGAAAAGTAGATCACCTGCTGGCAGCGGTCTGGATCGAGCCGCGACATCAGACGCAAATTGTGATGGACGTTGGTGCCAAACACATAGTCAGGGTCGCCCCCCCAGGCCGCAGCGGTGAGGATGGCGATCTCAATGGTGGGCAGCAGGTCGGCGTACTGATCAATATCTGCCAGGCCACCCCGGAGGATATGTACCCTAGGATGATCGGCCACGGGCAGGCGCAGCTTTTCGGGATGCCGCAGCAGCAGGTAAATGTCGTAGCGTTCTACCTGCAACAGCAGTTCGAGAATGTAGTGGCCAATGCAGCCGCTGGCCCCGGTCATCAAGACCCGTACGGAACCTGGGGGAGTGGAAGTTGACGCTGAAGTGTCCAAATTGCTCTAGCCAATCCTTATAAATCAACTCAATGGGCGCAAGGCCGCCCTTTCTATTCTCCCCTGCAAGGGGATGGAATCCAAGTCTAGGGAGTCGCACCACCGACACAAACCGATTGAACAAATCCGCAATCCGTGAAATCTCGGTAAAGCTCATCGATTTCTCCGGTTGTTTGCGTAGGTTTTCGTAGAAGGTAGTGTCACAGGACGGGCCAGCCAGACCAAAGCCTGTGGCGACCGTCAGCGTGCCACCTCCCCCACGGGGGAAGCTCCATGGAGAGATTTTGGGCTGTTGTCATCGGGTTAATCTATGTTTTTCCATCGTTGTGATCGATTAGGCCAAGGGCGACGACCTAGGGCTAGCGGCTTAGGGGCTACGGCCTCAGGGTTCACGCTGATTGAGCTGTTGGTCGTCATCGTGATTCTAGGGGTTCTAGCTAGTTTAGCGCTGCCTGCCTTCATGAATCAGGCGGCTCGCGCCAGGCAAACCAAGGCTCTCAACGCCGTGGGCGCGATGAACCGTGCCCAGCATAGCTTTTTTTACGAACATGCCAAATTTGCCAGTTCCATTGCCGAACTAGGTTTCGATCACCTGAACACCGAGGGCACCTACTTGTACCAAGTGCGCGGCGGCAGCAAGGCCTCAACGATTGTGGCCGCCCCCACCGACCCCACCCTACGCGGCTATGCCGGACTGGCCTATCTCAACCGCGACAACCAGGGCAATGCCATTTTGTCCTCCCTACTCTGTCAGGGCAGCCAAGGTAATGCCCCTGCCCCGGTATTAGTGAGCAACGGCAGCCAGGTCACCACCAATGATTGTGATGCCATGTAGCCAACCAGGTCGCTAAATCCAGTCTTCGTCCTCATCGTCCCAGTTGCTAGCCTCTAGGCCGTCCTGAGATGGGCGGGTGGATGGGGCTGGCCCTGATGTGGATGGGGTATTGGTTTCCGACCTGGCTTCAGAAGCTGTTGCGGGGGCTGGGGGCTGGGGCGGTTCAGCGGAGGTAGCGTCTGAGGGGGCTGGGGATCCTGCGGGTGGATCGGCAGGGGAGATTGGCCCTGGGGAAGGCTGAGCGGCCTTGGACTGCGACGCAGCGGAGTCTGGGGTGGAGGATGCTGGGGACGGCGAGCGTTTGGCCAGGGATGAGGGCCGAGGCGGAATCTCGATCACAGGCTTTTTGGGTTTGGGGGTTGTTTTAGAGCGCACCACCTCCTGCCCCCAAGTCACCAACCCCTGGACTCGTTGGCCCCAGGTGATTCCCTTGGCCCTAGGCGGCGGAGACAGAGCCACCCCTGGACGATTCTCCGCAGAGGGCGCTGCCGCAGATTGCGTCACAGCGGTCTGAAGCGATGGGGCTTGATTGCTTGGGGCTTGGGCCGCACGGGCTGGGGTGGTTCGGGTTGGCAGAGGAGAGGCCTGAGGCTCAGCCATGGCAGATCCAGGACGCCTAGGGGAACTTGTGGTTTCTGGTGGCTCAACGGAATCGACAAACTCGTAGCCCACATCCTTCAGGGCCGAAACCCGAATCCCTGGCCCCTGGGTGGGGGCTGAGACCGGATCGGGCAACCATCGGCGCAGGGGCGTTTGGCGCAGAGCCTCCAGGGCTAGGTCGGCCATTTCGCGGCGAAAGGTGGGCCAGGAATCGGCGGTGTAGGGGGTTTGCTGAGCTAGGGGGGTGCGCTTGCGGCGCAGGGTCAGGGTTTGCCAGCCCAGCCAACCCATGAGGCTAATGCTGGCCAGGTGCCCCACCAGTTCCGTTGGCGTGATCTGATCGGCATTGAACCACAGCACCAGGGCATAGAAACAGCCCACCCCGCTCCAAAAAAAGTCGTGGCGGCGGTGGACCTCTGGAAAGAAAAAGGCCGCCAGGTAAAGGGTGACGCTGCCCAGCCCCACGATGCCAGCCAATACCCCGGACAATAGTTGTGCCGCCATGTCCCGAACCCGTTGTCCATCATGTCCACCCCACTCTATCGCAGCTCTGGCGCAGGTCTGGCGATGGCCTGATACGAAATCCTGATGGATTTCCCCCTCTTG
Source organism: Spirulina sp. (assembly GCA_044070495.1). GTDB lineage: Bacteria > Cyanobacteriota > Cyanobacteriia > Phormidesmidales > Phormidesmidaceae > Nodosilinea. The sequence goes on from JBIPSI010000009.1 coordinate 8,529, forward strand.
TGAAGGTGGGCAAAGATTCCGGTGGACGAAGATTTAGGTATTCACCGTGGTCGCCTCCTAGCATCGGTGGCCCTGACCAAGCAAAATCCAGGATAGAACGCCCACTTGTCACCTACTCCCCATTATCCAACTTGGCCAAATTCTCGCGGCAACGCACTGTCCAGGGGTGGTCGGCCCCTAGCTTGGGTTCGAGGATGGCCAGAGCTTGGTGGTAAAGCAAAGGTAAGGGGCGATACGTTGCTGAGTTCCCATTAAATCGGCAGCACTCTTGCTCTGGCTTTATTCTCGTTAATGGTAATGAGGGCACCTGTTTCCAACTCCCCAGCAAATTGTTGAAGGGCGTTGAGTAGTAAATCAGCAGCCGTATCCGGGAAAATATTTTGACTCCGAAGTTGTATGACGCTGGGCGTTGTGTTTTGGCTGCTGGCAAGAATAGCGCCAAAATCGAGGTCATGGGTGAAGACGACGTAATCATTCTCAGAGGCCCAAGCCATGATGGTTTTATCGCTAGCCCCTGGGTCGCCCACGTCTAACCAGTGGATGGCGCTGTGGCCAGATGCGTTCAGAACGGGCACCCAGTCAGGGGACAGGTTCATATCCAGAACAATCTTCATGCTGAGGCGAGGGGTACTTCGATTTCATCGGCTCTCCAGGCGGCGTAGGACAGCGCTTCATAGATGTCTTCGGCTTCTAAATAGGGATAGGCCCGGAGGATTTCGTCAGTAGAATGCCCACTGGCTAAAAGCCCAACAAGGGTGCCTACCGTGACTCTCAGGCCCCGGATGCAGGGTTTCCCACCCATCACTTCGGGGTTCAAGGTAATGCGAGTTAGCGGTTTCATTGGCCTATTTCTAGTCCTGCTTTATGTTGATGTTCTGATTCTCTGGGATGCTCTTGCGGCTGTCACCTATTCCCCATTATCCAACTTGGCCAAATTCTCGCGGCAGCGCACTGTCCAGGGGTGGTCGGCCCCTGCCAGGGCTTGCTGGTGGCACAGGGGGTTAACTCACAGCGTATTCGGTGGCCATCACGATTTTTTGTTGAGAATGCGATCATATTCTGCATGGGAGCCAATCCAAAACCAAATGATCTTTTCTTCTTGTGCTTTCATGGTTCCCAAGGCGCGCCAACCGATGCCAACTCTGACTGACCAAATGTTGAGTTTGGCGTTAACCTTCTTAAACTCTAGGCTAGGATGGGAGGGATCTTCTTGCCAAAGCTGGTAGTTTTTCTTGGCGGTTTCCTGGACTCGGTTGGGCAGTTTGGCAAAGAGCTTACGAAAGTCCTGAGTTCTGGAAGATTTCATTACGCTTCACCAAAACCCCCGTCCTCGGTTTCGCCTGCTTCATCTGCGGCCAAAGCGGCTTGGGCCAGAGCTTCAAAACCACCCATATCAAGGTTGTCGTTGGCTAGGGTTGCTTGCCATTTCAGCTCATTCTCAATGTCGTTGAGCAATTGCTGAGCCAACTCGTCTTGCAGATCATCAGGTAGTTTCTGAGCTTCTTTGAAGGCGTATTCTAATAGTGTTGACATAGCGTACTCTCCCTTTTATTACATTAGAAATCAATGAGTTGCCGATGATATACGCGAGGGGTCTTACTTTCTCATTATCCCGCTACCCTTTGTCCTCGTCTAACTTGGCCAAATTCTCGCGGCAGCGCACTGTCCAGGGGTGGTCGGCCCCTAGCTTGGGTTCGAGGATGGCCAGGGCTTGCTGGTAAAGGGTACGCGCTTCCTCGGTGCGGCCTTGGGCGGCGTAGAGAATGCCTAGGTTTTCAGTAACTCGGCCAACATTGGGATGATCTTCACCGAGTGATTGCCGCCAAATCCGTAAGGCCTCACTCAAATATGGCTCGGCTTCGCCATAACGCCCCTGATCTCGATAAAGGTTAGCCAGATTATTGAGGCTAATGGCGACAGCGGGATGCTCGTCCCCCAAGAGCCGCTTGCGTGTTGCCAGGGACGACTGCAAGAGAGGTTCGGCCTCATCGTAAGACCCTTGATTGTAATGGAGCAAGGCCAGATTATTGAGGCTGGTGGCGACATCGAGATGCTCGTCACCTAAGAGCCGTTTCCACATCGCCAGGGCATCTTGGAAGAGGGGTTTGGCCTCCCCATAGCGCCCTTGATGGCCGTAGAGCCCAGCCAGATTATTGAGGCTGGCGGCGACATCGGGATGCTCGTCACCTAAGAGCCGCTTGCGTGTTGCCAGGGCCGACTGCAAGAGAGGTTCGGCCTCATCGTAAGCCCCTTGATTGCAATGGAGCATCGCCAGATTATTGAGGCTAGTGGCGACATCGGGATGCTCGTCACCAAATAGTCGTTTCCACATCGTCAGAGCTTCTTGGAAGAGGGGTTTGGCCTCCCCATAACGCCCTTGATGGTCGCAGAGCCCAGCCAGATTATTGAGGCTCCCGGCGACATCAGGATGCTCGTCGCCCAAGAGCCGTTTTCGCATCGCTAGGGCGTCTTGGAAGAGTGGTTCGGCCTCCCCATAACGGCCTTGTTTTTGGTAGAGAACGGCCAGATTATTGAGGCTAGTGGCGACATCGGGATGCTCGTCACCAAATAGTCGTTGATACATTGCTAGGGCTTGCTGATAGAGGGGTTCAGCCTCACTGTAGCGGCCTTGCAGTTCGTGGCTTCTGGCAGCGCTGTTTAAGCTGTCGGCGATGTCTTCGTGTTCGTCCCCTAGAAGATTGCGCCGCAGGTCTAGCGCTTTCTGCAAGAGCGGGTCAGCCAGGGCATACTCTCCCCTTTCGAGTAAATACATACCCATGTCGTGAAACACATCAGCAGCTTCCGTAGAGGCAATAGCGCGCTGCTGGCAGTAGGTAGATAGGTCTTGTACATGGTTTACCAGTGGGGCTAGGGCGGGCCAGTCTTGATATTCAATGCCTTTGCTCTTTTCTGGCAGCAGCTTTGCCATTGCCCTCAACAGCGGCTCTATCCAGCTTTGGCACCCGGCATCCCCCAATTCTGCCCGGATCACCTCCTGCAATAGACGATGCAGGCTAAAGCTCTGGTTCTCTGGCTCCACGCGCACCAAGGAATAGCGGCACAGCGGGTTCAGCAGGTCGTAGAGTTCTAGGGGGTCGTCGTCGGCATCGGCGAGGGCGGTGGCTAGGGGTTCGCCGAGTTCTGTGGCCCCCTGGGTGAACAGGTTAAAGGGAATGGCATCGGCATGGAGAAAGGCGCAGTAGTTCAGGAGGGCCGCAGCAGCGGGGGCTTCGGTCTGCACTTCCTTGAGGTTCAAGGCCCAGGTGGTGGTAATGGATTCGGGGTATTGGCCGAGCTTGGGTTTAGCTTTTTCCAGGCGTTTTAGCCGCTGTTTGCGGTAGCTGGTGAGGTAGTCGCCAAAGGAGACTCGGTTGGTGACGATGTAGGCGGCGGCTTGCTCTAGGGCCAGGGGCAGGTAGCCCAGTTCGGCGGCGAGGGTGGTAGCGGTTTGCAGTTCGGCAGATTGCTTGTGGTCGGAGTTTTGATCCCCCCTAGCCCCCCTTATCGAAGGGGGGAACAGGTTGTCTAATAAGCCATCGGGTCTACTGCCCCCCTTTTCAAGGGGGGGTGGGGGGATCGAGCCTTGGCGTTGAATCGTCTGCCCATCGGGTTTGCCTGCCAACGGTTCTATCCGCTGCATTGGGCGCGTTCCCCGCGCCCCTACGAGATTCATCCTGCCAGTGCGGGTCAGCAGGAAGGTGATGGCTTCCTCTGGGCTGAGGGTGGTCACCTCTAGGGGTTGCACAATGCCCAGGTCTTGGAAGTCTTGCGCCCTAGAGGTAATTAGGATGTGGCCCGTAATCTCGCGGGGGAGAAACGGCTGCACCCGTTCGGGGTGGTCGGCGTTGTCAAAAATCAGCAGCCAGCCCGCTTCTCGGCTCAGCCACAGCCGCACATACTGCACGGTTTCGTCCTGGTTTTCGGCATCCTTCAGGGGCAGGTTTAGCGCCTGGGCAATGGCGACATAGCTGTTGGTCAGTTCCAGTTCCGTATCAGCACGAATCCAGAAGACATGGCGATAGTCGTCGCGATAGCGGTAGGCATATTCCACCGCCGTTTGGGTTTTGCCAATGCCGCCCAGCCCGCTAATCGCCTGGGTTTGGGAAATCGCCGCTGTCCGCCCCTCATGTAATTGCTGGTGCAGCGTTGCCAACACCTCCTCCCGCCCCGTGAAGTAGGGATTGCGGCCATAGGGCACCAGCCACGCGGGTTCGTCTTCCCTAGGCGCGGCATCTTCCCCAATCTTGAGGACGCCCGGAAAAAGCTGCTCCAGTTCCCCATACAGACGATCTAACCCACAGCCCGTCGATCCTTCTACCCAGCTCAGTAGCGCCGCCACTCGGTTGCCCTGGGCTGCTACTCCGGGGGGCACCACTCCTGATGGTGGGTTGAGGGTGTATCGCAACAGCTCAAACTGCTCCGGTGGGAGCGCACTCAGGGTTTGAAAGAGGATGCGTCGTTGTTGGGAAGACATCGGGACGCTGGAGGGGAAGGGTTGTGCCAATCGTAGCCTAGGATTCCAGGCCCTAGCGACCTACCTACGTGAGGACTGGGGGAATGCCGGGTTGATGGTGGGTGGTGCCCACCCTATGCTGACCTGCCGAGGACGGGGGCAATTCTGTAATTGAAAGGAAAAAGACAGCCTCGGCGGAGGATTTTCAGTAGATTGGTTAACGTTAGCCTGGGGGTGGAAAACGCCCCTGCTGCCGAGCGACCCGCCGTGAGGACTTCCCCATGATTATTGACGACCAACATTACGATGTCATCATCATTGGTACCGGGGCCGGAGGGGGTACCTTGGCTCGCAAGCTAGCTCCGTCGGGGAAGCGGATTTTGCTGCTGGAGCGGGGCGGCGCGATGCCCCTGGCGGAGCAGAACATCAGCGATGTGGATATTTTCCAAAAGCAGCGCTACCACGCCCCGGAACAGTGGTACGACGACATGGGCGAACCCTTCACGCCCCAAACCAAGTACGCCATTGGCGGCAACACCAAAATCTACGGGGCCGCTCTGCAACGGATGCGGGAGAAGGACTTTGAAACCGTGGCCCACCAGGACGGCATTTCGCCGGAGTGGGATCTGAGCTACGGCGACTTTGAACCCTACTACACCGAGGCCGAAGCACTGTACCAAGTCCATGGCCAAGCTGGGGCTGACCCCACCGAGCCCAGCCGCAGCGGCGACTTTCCCTTTGCCGCCGTGCCCCACAACGAAACCATGCAGCCCGTGGTCGAAGAAATCGCTAAGCACGGTTGCCATCCCTACCCGCTGCCTATGTCCCTGTCGTTGCGGGAGGACGACCCCACCGGGGATGCGGAGGTGTTTGGGGTGGCTCCAGCTTTGGATTTTGGTAACGTCACCCTCAAAACCGAGGCCAAGGTGACGGGGCTGCACACCAACCCCGCCGGGACAGCGGTGAAAGCGGTGCAGGCGGAAGTTTCCGGTCAGCCTTACCTGTTCTTTGCGGACATTGTGGTGCTGGCCTGCGGGGCAGTGAACTCGGCGGCGATCCTGCTGCAATCCGCCAACGATAAGCATCCCCAGGGTTTGGCCAATCGCTCCGACCAGGTGGGCCGCAACCTGATGAAAATGCGGATGAGTTCCATCGTCGAAATCACCGCCCATTCCCACGATGGCCAGTTTCCCCGCTCCGTCGGCATCAACGACTACTACTGGGGCGACAACCAGTTCCACTACCCCATGGGCCACATCCAAAACATGGGCGGCGTGCTGCAAGATGCCATCTTTGCCGAATCGCCCCCGGTGCTGTCGCTGATCACCAAGCTGATGCCCAACTTTGGCCTCAAGCAATTGGCCAATCGATCCATCGCCTGGTGGGTGATGACGGAGGTGCTGCCCGACCCCAAAAATCGGGTGGAGGTGAAAAAGGGTAAGCTCCACATCACCTTTAACCCCAACAACGCCGAGGCCCATGATCGCCTGGTGTACCGCTGGCTGGACGTGCTGAAATCCATTGAAAAAGATAGTAGCCTGTTCTCCCGTGCCGGAATGCATCCCCGTGGCGAAGTGCCCCTGCCCGTGATGGCCAACCAGTGCGGCACCTGCAAAATGGGCACCGACCCGGCCACTTCGGTGCTGGATCTCCACTGCCGCACCCACGACCTCGATAACCTCTATGTGGTCGATAGCAGCTTTTTCCCCTCCATCCCCAGCGTGGGGCCATGCCTGACCGTAATTGCCAACGCTCTGCGGGTGGGGGATCATCTGCTGGAGCGGCTACGCTAGCTGAAGCAGGGCCAGGTCAACGGTTTCCCCGTTTTGTGATACAACAAGGCCACGACATATTTGGACGGGGGATAACTATGGTTGATGTGGCCGCTCGATGGCAAGGTTCGGTAATAGCAATGTGGCGACGGCGATCCTGGCGGCGCATTGTTCAGTTTGTGGCGTTGTTTAGCCTTTGTTTGGGGGTGGCCCTAGGCTGTGCAGGTAGGGATCAACCCGCCGCCGATGCTCCCACCAGCGGCGACAGCAACGGGCGGATTTCCCTGGGCACCACCCTCACCGCCCGCACCCTCGACCCCGCCGATGCCTACGAAACCTTCCCCGGCATTCTGCTGTTTAACCTGGGGGATCGCCTCTATACCTACACCCCCGGCACGACGGATCTGGTGCCCCAACTGGCTACGGAAATGCCCACCATCAGCGAGGATGGCCTCACCTACACCATCCCTCTGCGCCAGGATGTCACCCTCCACGATGGCACCCCCTTCACCGCCGAGGTGATGGCTTTTTCCATCGAGCGGTTTATGGAAAATGGCGGGCGTCCGGCCTACCTGCTGTCGGAAAAAATTCAGTCCGTGGAAGCCACGGGCGACTACGAACTCACCATCACCCTCAGCGCCCCCTTTGCGGCCTTTCCGGCCCTGCTGAGTTTTTCGGGCATCACCCCGGTTTCCCCCGCCAGCTACGAAATCGGGTCGGGCCAGTTTAACCCCGATAGCTTTGTGGGCAGCGGCCCCTACAAACTAGCCAGCTTTGCCAGCGATGCCATCAAGCTCGATGTCAACGAAAACTACTGGGGCGAGGCTCCAGCCAACCAGGGCATCGACATCCAAATTTTCACCAGCCCCGCCAACCTCTACAACACCTTTCAAACGGGTGGCCTCGATGTGGCCTACCAAACCCTCGACCCCGAACAAATCGCCAGCCTGCAACGGGATGCCAGTTCCGGCGGTTGGCAGGTAATTGAGGGCGGCACCAACGTGATCAACTATATGTCCCTCAATCGGCGGATTGAGCCGATGGACGATGTACGGGTGCGGCAGGCCATCGCCGCCATGGTGGATCGGCCTTTGTTGAATGAGCGGGTGTTCCAAGGGCAGGCGGAACCGCTCTATAGCCTAATTCCCCCCAGCTTTGAGGTGTCTCAGCCCGTGTTCAAAGACACCCTGGGCGACGGCAACTTCGACAAAGCCAGGGAACTGCTGACCGAGGCCGGATTCTCGGAAACCAACCCCCTCACCGTAGAAATTTGGTATCCCTCGGCTTCGACGATTCGCAGCATCGTCGCCAACACCCTCAAAGAATCCATCGAAACCGCCCTACCTGGTCTGGTAATCGTGGACATTCAAAACACCGAAGGGGCTACCCTGTGGCAAAACGTGGGCCAGGGCATCTACCCGATCATCCTCTCTAACTGGTACCCCGATTTCTACGACCCCGACACCTTTATCCAGCCCTTTTTGGGGTGCGAAACGGGTAGCGTAGAGGCCGGTTGCGAAGAGGGTGCCTCCCAGGCCAACGGCTCCTTCTTCTACAGCACCGAAGCCAACGATCTAATCGCCCAACAGCGGGCCGAGCAAGACCCCGCCGCCCGTCAGGCCATCATCGCCGAACTGCAAACCATGATGGCGGAGGAAGTGCCCTACGTGCCCCTTTGGCAAAATAAGGACTTTGTCTTCGCCCAGAATGGCGTGGACGGCGTGGCCATCGAACCCAGCCAGCAGTTTCTGCTCTGGCGCATGAGCCGTTCCTAGGGCGCGGCCCCTCACCACCGCCGAGAGGGCAAGGTCATAATGGGGAAAGCCCCCTGACGACCTTGCCTTTTTTTGCGTGAACTCCCTGCAACTGCGCCTCTACATTGCCCTTCGAGTGAGCCTCCATCGGCTGGGGATGGCGGTAAAAACTCGCCCCCGCTGGTCAGACTGGGGACAGGCGGCGATCCTGTTGGGGGCCTTTAGCCTGGTCGTCCTGCCCCTCGGTCTAGGTAGCCACTGGCTGACCCCTGGCGTTGCCCTGCCTTGGCCCCAGGGGTTACGGTTGGCGGCGCGGGTTTTAGTCGTCCCAGCCTTGATGGAGGAAGGCTTTTGGCGGGTGCTGATGCTGCCCCACAAAACAGAAATCCTCACCCCCAAAAAACGCTGGCTGGTAGGGTTGCCAATGCTGGGCCTGTTTGTGCTGATGCATGTGTTCAGCAGCCTCACCCTCTATCCCCAAGGGTTTCCCACCTTTGTCGCCCCCATTTTTCTCCTCTCAGCCACCCTGCTAGGGCTAATCTGCACCCTCGCCTACTGGGCCTCCGGGTCGGGCTGGGTGCCCGTGGCCATGCATTGGCTGGTGGTGTTTGTGTGGCTAATGTTTTTGGGCGGCTACGATCAACTGGGCCTGGGCCTCTCCCCGTAACCAGAACCGTAGGGTGCATAGCGCTAAGGGCGCGGCATAGCCTACGTGGTTATGCCCCATTTGGGGATGCCCTGATTGCTGTGATTAGCCGCAATGCACCACGGAGAAATCAGGGGTAGTCACGGCGGGTTTGGCATGACAGGAGATCATGGATCGCTTAATGCTCCGGTTGGTGTGGCGCGTGGCTTTGGGGAAAGCAAGACCATCGAGCGGGGTTTGCTTAAGCCATTGTTGCGCCTACCGATGGGGTGGGGTTTTCGGAGTATGATGATGGTTTGTGGATGATGCCGACCATCATCCTTTTTGCGGCCTTTGAGGTGGCCCTTGAGGTACTACTGTCAGCGCCCCTTGAGTTGCCCTTCAACGGCAAAACCACTGTCCCAACCCTAGCAAATTCCCTTCCCTGTCCTATGGTGAACACTGCCACCCTTCCCACGACCACCGCCGCCCCCCAGGCCATCAAGCACACCATTTCCGTGCTGGTGGAAGATGAGGCCGGAGTTCTTACTCGCATTGCGGGGCTGTTTGCCCGTCGGGGGTTCAATATCGAAAGTTTGGCGGTTGGCCCTGCGGAAAAGTCTGGCGTGTCGCGCATTACCATGGTGGTTCCTGGCGATGAGCAGGTGATTGAACAGTTGACCAAGCAACTCTACAAACTGGTCAACGTGATCAAGGTCAACGACATCACCTACACCCCCTGCGTCGAGCGGGAACTGATGCTGCTAAAGGTGAATGCCACCAGCGCCAACCGTTCCGAGGTGATTGAACTGGCCCAGATTTTCCGGGCCAGGGTGGTGGATGTGTCCGAAGATTCCCTCACCCTGGAGGTGGTGGGCGACCCCGGTAAAATGGTGGCCATTGTGCAGGTACTCAACCGCTTTGGCCTGCGCGAAGTTGCCCGCACCGGAAAAATTGCCCTCCCCCGCGAGTCCGGCGTGAATACCGAATACCTCAAGTCTTTGGCCGAAAAAATTTAGTTTGTGATCCCCATCCCCATGACTACCCAAACCACCATTCCCGTTGTTGTCAACGGAGCCTGCGGCAAAATGGGCCGTGAGGTGATCAAAGCTGTTGCCCAGGCCGAAGGGATGACCCTGGTGGGGGCCATCGACAAAAAGCCCGATCTGCTGGGCCAAGATATTGGCGAGGTGATCGGCTTTCGGCCCCTAGAAGTGCCCATCATGAACGACCTGGAAGCCACCCTGGTGGCCGCCCAAAGCGAAGGGCAGGCGGTGATGGTAGATTTCACCCACCCTGATACCGTGTATGAATCGGTGCGCGCGGCCATTGCCTACGGGGTGCGGCCCGTGGTGGGCACCACCGGACTTAGCCCAGCCCAAATCCGCGACCTCGCCGAGTTTGCCGACAAGGCCAGCACCGGATGTTTGATCATCCCCAACTTTTCCATTGGCGTAGTGCTGATGCAGCAGGCGGCTCAGCAGGCGGCGCAATACTTCGACCATGTGGAAATTATTGAACTCCACCACAACCAAAAGGCCGATGCCCCCAGCGGCACCGCCGTGCAAACCGCCCAAATGCTGGCCGAGGCCCAAAAGTCCTTCAACGCGCCCCTCGTCAAAGAAACCGAAACCCTGCCTGGATCGAGGGGCGGATCCACCCCAGAGGGCATCCACATCCACAGTGTGCGCCTACCCGGACTGATTGCCCACCAGGAAATCCTGTTTGGGGCACCGGGGCAACTCTACACCCTCCGCCACGACACCAGCGACCGGGCCAGCTTTATGCCGGGGGTGCTGCTCTGCATTCGCCAGGTGATGGCCCTCAAATCCCTGATCTATGGCATGGACAAGATTCTCTAGGAAGACTTACACGGCCACCCTCGGCGCACCGTAGAGTCCTAGGGCGACGGTGGGACTATCCCCTTTGGGGCAGATGCGGTGGGTGGTGTGGCGGGTGAAGGCCAGCACATCACCGGGGTTGAGGATCAAATCCTGGTCAGGTTTAATCGGGCTGGGCATCTGGGGTAAAGGGTGCCAGAGTCCATGGTGATCTTGGCCGCTGACGATGGCGAGGATGCCCCAGGTGTCGTAGGTGTGCGGTGGAAATGGATATCCCGGTAACCAAGCCGCCATGTGCAGCGTCAGGGGAAAGTCCGGTTCTTGGTAGAGGGTATGGGTAGCCCAGCCCTTCTCTGTGTCGGGCGTTTGGTAGGTGGTTTGCAGCCAATAGGAACTGGTCAGCAGCTTCCGCACCAAGGGCGTGATTGCCTCTAGGCGGCTGATGTCGTCGTGGAAGGTGGCGAGGATGTCTTCAATGTCGGTGAGAAAGCGATACAGACGGTAGTATTGCCCTGGTGCAGAGACATTGGGATGGCCAAAGGTATGGTATTGACCATCATCGGTAACTAACCAGTTATGGTGACTCATAGGGGCGCAAAAAACAGGGTACCAACGGGAAGATCAACATCGCCTTCCATGGGCAACGTTAACCCACTAATCCCTCAAAAATGGGGTGTTTACTAGATAAAGCGGATAGTGAGAGGGTAGCGGTAGGCCATTCCCTCATTAGATCGCACCGCCGCTAGAATCACCAACACCATCCAGACAAAGGACAGGATCACTATCATTAGAATGCCCACCAGCACTAAAATCATCAGCACCGAGGCCACCATGTAAATGGTCATGGACAAATTGAAATTCAGGGCTTCTTTGGCTTGGTCATCCACAAAGGGCATTTCATCACGCTTAACCAGCCAAATCAGTAAGGGGCCAAGAATACTACCAAAGGGAAAGACCAAGCCCAAAAACGCACTGACATGGGCCAAACTCGCCCACATTCGAGATTCGGGGGTTGAGGTAGGGGGAGAGGTCATGGGGCAAGGGCACCCGGTCGGCGAAGTCAGATCAACGACCTTAATGCCAAGCTAGCTCAAAAGCCCAAGTCATCGCCCCACATTGCTTACAAAATGTAGTATTTTATCCCGTTTCTAGGCGATTCCAGCCCCAACAAAAATGGGTGGCACCTGTGTACCACCCAACGGTCGTTTACGGATTGTTTTGCCTACCGATCCTGCAATGGCTCAGCCTAGCATTACCCTAGGTTGATTGACGGACAAAACTTGCTAGAATCTAGACCTATCAAAGGGTCAGGAGACCTGACCCCTACAGCGTTTGGATGATGTAGGAGCGAGGTTTCCTCGCCCAGTACAGAATCTTTTATCGGTCAACCAGTACCCTAGGTTTCGGAGGGGCTAGAGGGACTGTTGAAGGAAGGGGTAAGATAGGCCACGATGGCCCCCATCAAAAAGCCGATCACGTTGCGGGTGAGGGGTAGCCAATCGCTGGTGCGCGTCACCACGGGGCCAATGCCAAAGGCGAGGAACAAAATGCCCCACAGTGGCGAAAAGATCAGCACCCACTGCCAAGCCAAAATTTGACCGGGTTTGCGAGGATGGGCGGCAAAGCCACAGACCACGCCGCCCACAATGGAGGTCACTAGGGTCAACACCCATTGCTCCTGGGGCAGACCGGGCACCACATTACAGCCGCCCTGGCGCAGACAGGTTTCGATGGATTCTAGGGCACTCATGATCGAATTATCTTCGCCGTTTTCGCGCACAAAGAACTGGTTGCCGTAGCGGGTTTGTAGCTCAATCCAGAAGGTACGGGGCAGCAGATCATACACCGCATCGCCCACGCTAAAGTTTAGCAAGTTGCCACCACGGGGATCCGCTACTAGCATGACGCTGCGGTCATCCAGGCCCCAAAAATCCTTCACCGCCCGACCAGGGGTGCGGTCATACTGGGTGAGCACCCGTAGCTTCCAGCCCGTTTCCGTCTCAAATTGAGTGATCCGAGAATTCAAGTCCTCCTCTTGGCGGGGGGTCAGCGACTTGGCGAGGTCAATAATGGCGGTATCTTCCTCAGGCAGTAGCTCTGGGTTGTCGTAGGCTTGGGCCGGGGCCATGGGTAGCCATACGCAAAGGCTGACAACACAAACCAAAAGAACATTTAGAACTTGTCTCATAGGGATTCACTCAGGAAGGCCGTAACGGAAAAACTACCATCGAGTACCCTTGCCCCGCCTCGATGGCACACCGGGGGGTGGAACCGGATCACTCAACGCTTAGTGCTTTGTATCTTAATTTAGACTATAACTTTGTTTACAGTTATTTACATCCCACTCATTTTTCATCCGCCTTTTTCAACGGACTTTCTGTGGAAAGCCGATCCCCAGAAACCGACCGAGGCCGACTCCCCTGGGGGACTGGGGGACGCACCTCCATCAGGGCAGAGCGTTGATGGCCGAATTTCTTAGGTTTCGGGCGGCGCTGGGACTGGGGAGTGGCCCACACTTGCCAAGCCGCCTGCACCCCAACCCACAAACTGCGGGAACCCCGGTGGAGCGATGTTACCTGCTGACGTGTGGAGGTTAAGCCCTCATCCACCTGCCCAATGATGCGTCCGGCACTTTGCACGCCGTGGTGCAGTTCGTCGGTGAGGTCTGCCACCTCGGCTCCGGTGCGGCGCAGGGCATCTAGGGTAGGGGGCAGTTCCCGGTCAAGGGTATCCAGCAGCTTTTCGGCCCGACTGGCGGCGCGGCTCAGTTCTCGAAGGGCAGGCACCGCAATCAGCAACACCGTGGTAAAACTCACGGCGACACAGAACAGCGATAGCGCTAGCCAAAACAGCGGATCCGCTAACAAGGTGAGGCTCCTGGGCGGTAGTCAGGGGTTAACAGTGGTCAGAGGTTAACAATGGAGTGGGCACCGCCCACCATCAGAATGCAAGGGATACCAGAACAATCATGTCAGACAATAGCTTAAGGCACAGACCACCTAGAAACTTCCCCATCTCATTGGCCTCTCGCCGTCTAGGGCTTTTCTGCATTGGCCTGAAGCTAGCTCTCGTCTGGATGCTGATCAGACTTCGGATCGGCGGCGACCTTCGCCGTTTGGGTGAGATGCTCATACTCCTGAAGGCTGGCTTCCTGCCCAGCCGCAATGGCGGCTTTCAAACGGGCAAGTGTGTGATCCCAATTGGCGAGGGCCGTTTCTGAGAGCCGATCTGCCTGGAGATGCACCGAGGTAGACAGGTCTTCCACCAATTCCGGCAGGGCGTCGGCGGATTTTTTCAGAATTTTGCGGGTTTCGCGCCCGGTCCGAGGGGCTAGCAGTAGCCCAGTCACCGCACCGATAGCGGCTCCAATCACCAACCCACCCCAAAAACCGCCCGATTGTTTGTCAGCCATGGGCCTACCTCCACCCGACCATCGCCCCAACAATAGCGCAGGGGCGCTATCTTGCCTAGCTGTGCGTCCTTCACGCCTGGATGACGTTTGGCAACCCCATGAAGGCGCTGGCGAACCATGCCATGGCGATTCATCAACTCTATGGCGATTCATTGGTTCAGGGCTTCTCAGGTTTGGGATAGGCGGTTCTATACCCCTGCCGTCGAAGTCGCTGGCGACCCTTGAACCCTAGCCCCACTATGAGCTTAAGCCCTTGCCGCAGGTAGGGTAAGTAGCCTAACCACCGTTGCAGGATGACGTACTGTTGGCGTAGGTGCAGAAGTTGCTGACGCGATACCTCTAGGTCGTTGGTGAGGGCTAGGCTGGCCTGTAGGTCTCTCTCCCAGGTGGTGAGCGATTCCGCCAGGGTGGCACAGACTTGCTTCAACCACCACAGCCGCCATGCCAGAAATAGCCCTCCCAGGGCTAACCCCAGGTTCACCACAACGACAATCACGACAAGACGGTTCACAACGACGTTCTGACCTTAAGATGAATGGCTAGATCATAGCGGCGCACAGCGGTTTTGGCATCGCCAAGGGATACGGTCATGGTGCAAACAACGGTGAAGACCCTAGAGGTGGATCCTTTGCGGGGAATTGACCAACCTTCGGGGCGACCCCACCTGCCCTACAAAACCCTGACGGCGGCCCTGGTGGCGGCCCAGGGTAATGCTCTGATTAAGCTGGCTCCTGGCACCTATAGCGTCGAATCTGGAGAACGCTTTCCGCTCCTGATTGGGGATCGGGTGGTGGTGGTGGGTCAGGAAATCACCCAGGGGGACGGCATTGTGATTGCCGGGGGCGGCGCAGTACCGGGAGATAGCGCGATTTCGGCGGCCCTGGTGCTGGAGGATCAGGCCCAGGTGCGGGGAGTCACCATCCAGAATCCCCAGGGGGTGGGGATTCTGGTGCGAAGTGGGGTGCCCCTGGTGCGGGCCTGTCGGCTAAACCAGTGCGGGCAGGCGGGGGTGCAGGTGATGGGCATGGCCAGTCCGCTGATCCTACAGGCCCGTAGCGACCAGATGACGGGGGTGGGCTTGCTGCTGCTGGAGCAGGCCAAGGGGGAAATTCGCGACTGTACCCTGCAAGGTTGCAATGTGGGCATCCATATTTTGGGGGCCGCTGCGCCCCTGTTGACCGATAACCAGTGCCTCAACAACCAAACGGGGATGCGGGTGGCCGGAACCGCTAGCCCCGTGCTGCGGCAAAATCGCCTGGTGCAAAACCAGCAGTGGGGGCTGTTGGTGCAGGAACGGGGCCAGCCCGACCTCGGCCACCCCGCCGATGGTGCCAACAATATCCTGCGCTACAACCGCCAGGGCGATCTCCGCAACGACACCGGCCAGACCCTGGTGGCGGTAGGCAACGATCTCCTGCCCCAGTCCCTAGTTGGCCCGATTGCTTTGCTTCCTAGCCACCTGCCAGACCCCACAGCGGTGCCGCCGTTCCTGCTGGATCAGGCGGAATCTGGGACTGCCGCCGCGCCCCCACCGCCCCCAGCCCCCCCGGCCCCGGCTCCAGTGGTTAGCCGCTTTACCGATCTCCAGGGCCATTGGGCGGCGGCTTATATTGAGGCCCTAGCGGATCGAAATTTGGCTAAGGGCTTTGCCGACGGCACCTATCGCCCCAACGACACCATTACCCGTGCCCAGTTTGCCGCCCTAGTGGCCAGTTGCTACGGCAGCCGTCCATTGATCCGCAGCAGCAGCACCTTTTTGGACGTGCCCAGCAGCTTTTGGGCCTATCGCGCCATTGATGTGGCCCAGCGCCGGGGCTTTGTCACGGGTTACCCCGATGGTACCTATCGCCCCAGCCAGCCCATGACCCGGGTGCAGGCCATGGTGGCGGTGGCCAATGGCTTAGGCTTGCCCGATGCCCCCGCCAGTACCCTGGGCCGCTACGCCGACCGCGCTCAAATTCCCAGCTATGCCATGACGCCCCTCAGTGCCGCCACCCAGGCCGGACTGATTATCAACTACCCCGACGCCGACCAACTGCGCCCCCAGGAACCCATGACCCGCGCCGAGGTATCGGTGCTGATTTACCAAGGTTTAGTCGCCCTAGGCCAAGCCCCACGCCTCACCGGGGCCGATCCTAGTCCGCCGCCGCCGTCGGTAATGCAGGGGGCCTTTGCCGATACCCAGGGCCACTGGGCCCAGGATTTCATCCAGGGTTTGCTGAATCTAAACCTGTTGCGAGGCCAAAGCGATGGTCAGTTTTACCCCGACCAAGCCATGACCCGCGCCCAGTTTGCCGCCTTGGTCGCCACCGCCTTCAGCCCACCGCCCCGCCTCAATGCCCTATCGTTTTCCGATGTGCCCGCTAACCACTGGGCGGCCAGCGCCATTCAGATGGCCTGCCGGGGAGGCTTCCTGGCTGGATTTCCCGACGGCACCTTTGCCCCTAACCATGCGGTGCTGCGGTTGCAGGTGTGGCTGTCGCTGGTGAATGGGTTGGCCCTGATTAACGATCACCCCGTCAAACTTTATGTGATGAATCGCTATCAAGATCGAGGCACGTTACCAGGCTATGCCCTAGAATCCGTGGCTTTAGCGACCCAACTCGGACTGGTGGTGAACTGGCCCGATCTAACTCAGATCAATCCACACCGGGCCGCCAGTCGGGCCGATATCGCCGCCGCCGTGTATCAAACCCTGGTTTACCAGCGGCGACTGCCCCCCGTCGAGAACCCCTACATCGTCCGCCTGGAGGACTAGGGGATGGGGAAGATCAATGGACAAACCTGGAATGCACCCCATCAAGATTTAGGATGGGCGTCCCTAGGGCTGCTTGGGAAATTTGGGCCGTTGGGCTAGGCGTTGGTGCAGTTCCTTCAGCAAGGCTTCCTGTTCGTGGTGCAGGGCGTCGAGGCGTTCTAGAATGGCGTCTAGTTGATCCTCTGAATCCACACCGGAGTGGCGGGTTTTCCAGGGGTGCAGGAGGGCTTGGGTCACGGTGGCAACGATCCTTCCTCCCAGGGCCACAGGGAACCGCACAATCTGAACCCCCAAGGCTTCCGTGAGGCGAGCCAAGGTGCTGCCAAGGCCCACGAGCACAATTAGCCCTACGGCCACGGCCCCAAACAGCCAAAGGGGATGACCTAAGAACCAAGCTAGCAGCGGATGTTCGTTCAGCCAGGGCTGAAGGGGATTGGGTAGCGCCACGGATCAATCAACCGGATTAACCAACGCTAGCGGAGGAGCTGTCGCACGGTGCTCATCATATCTTCGGGGCGAAAGGGCTTGGTAATGTAGGCATCGGCCCCTTGTTTCATGCCCCAGTAGCGGTCAAATTCTTCACCCTTGGAGGAACAAATAATCACCGGAATGGATTGGGTGGTGGCGCTATTTTTAATCCAGCGACAGAGTTCGTAGCCATTCATATTTGGCATCACAATATCGAGCACCACCAAATCGGGCGGAGAGGCCTGAATCATCGCCTGGGCTTCTACCCCGTCTTTAGCCTCCAGAACGGTCAAGCCAGACTTGAGTAAAAGTCCTGCGATCATCTCCCGAAGTGTTGAACTGTCATCTACAACTAAGACTGTGCTCATAATTTCCCCTGCCTCGATACCGGAGTAGCCTACTCCGTGCTCCGTTGCTACAACTGCTACTGCTACGACTGCTGCTGCTACGACTACCAACCTATGGTGACGTTTATCAGGATACCGGATAACTGGTGTGCGGACTTTGTAGATAAGGGTACCCGTGGATTAGAGTACCCACAGCCCCCAGGTTATCCTGCATTTTTGGCCAGACCCACGGGGTCAGGCACAGGGCTAGGGGGCCGAGATTGATATCCTAGACATAGCGGGCTTATCTCCATCGCCGTTGCTAGCCCACCCAAAGTCCAAGCTCTCCTAGTCACAGTTGCCTTGATGGGTTCCTACTCCCTCGACCTCGCCAGCCCCCATCTCCACGATCAGCACCTCGACCTAACGGTGGATCAGGCCGATCCCCCGCGCCTAGATCGCTGGTTAACGGCGAACATCCAGACCCTATCCCGCAACCGGATCCAAAAGCTGATTGATTGGGAGTATGTCACCCTCAATGGTGAACTTTGCACGAATAAAAAAGCGGCGGTGCAGGTCGGAGATCGGATTCATTTAATTATTCCGGCCACGAAACCCTTGGCGCTCACCCCGGAGGACATTCCCCTCGACATTCTCTACGAGGATGATCACCTCATTATTATCAACAAACCGGCTGGACTGGTGGTGCATCCGGCTCCCGGCAACATGAGCGGTACCCTGGTGAATGCCGTCTTAGCCCACTGCGGGGATCAACTCTTGGGCATCGGCGGTGTACAGCGTCCCGGCATTGTGCATCGGCTCGATAAGGACACCACCGGGGCCATTGTGGTGGCCAAAACCGACCTCGCCCACAGCCATCTCCAAGCCCAGATGAAGGCCAAAACCGCCCGCCGAGAATACCTGGGTGTGGTCTACGGGGCTCCCAAGACAGAAACGGGCACCATTGATGCGCCCCTGGGGCGGCACCCCACCGACCGCAAACGCAATGCCGTGGTTCCCCTCGAAAAGGGCGGACGCCATGCCGTCACCCATTGGCAGGTGGAAGAACGCCTCGGCAATCTAACCCTGCTGCGCTTTCGTCTAGAAACAGGCCGCACCCACCAGATTCGCGTCCACAGTGCCCACATGGGCCATCCCATCGTGGGCGACCCTACCTACGGCCCTAGGCGCGATGTGGGGGTTAACCTGCCTGGCCAAGCCCTCCACGCCGAACGGTTGGAACTGATTCATCCCGCCACGGGAGAAACGATCATTGCCCACGCCCCCTTGCCGCCCCAGTTTGAGACCCTGCTAGCGGTGCTCCGTCGTCGGGTATAGGAAGTTTGCCGTCCGTTGAATCACCTCCGCTGGATTCGCAATAATGAATCCGCAATGATGGATCACCAGCGAACCAGGACGGCTAGATCTGGGTGGTGAGGTGCTGCACCAACGCCCGCAAGCCCAGGCGATAGCTCTCGGCCCCAAAGCCGCAAATCTGGCCAATCGCCACGGGGGCAATGTAGGAATGGTGGCGAAATTCCTCCCGCCGATGGATGTTGCTGAGGTGAACCTCCACCGTGGGCAGACCCACCGCCGCGATGGCATCCCGCAGGGCGATGCTGGTGTGGGTGTAGGCTCCGGGGTTAATCAAAAGGCCGTCTTTTTGGCCAAAGGTGGCGTGAATACAATCCACCAAGGCCCCCTCACTATTGGACTGAAACGCCTCCACCGTCACCCCTAAAACCTCAGCTTCCACCGCCAACATGGCGTTGATGGTCGCTAGGGTTTGGGTGCCGTAAATGCCCGGTTCTCGTAAGCCCAACATATTTAAATTGGGGCCATGGATGACCTGAATGCGTCGCAACCTCTGCACCTCCGTCATTTCACTTGATAAATATCATGTTCTGTCAATTCAATGGGCCGGTTCAATGGGGATTAATCCGTTTTTGCCCCCGCCGACTGCCAAACAGATGGGCATAGACGTAGGTCAGCTCACCCCCCAAAAAGAAAATCTGACTGGTGAGGTAAATCCACAGCATGAGCACCATAAAACTGCTCACCACACCGTAGGACTGAAAACGACTGCCTAGACTCACCACACTATTGGTAATGAGTTGCTGCAACAACAACCATAAAATGGCGGTAAACAACGCTCCTAGCCAGACATCCCCCCAGGCGATGCGGGTACGCGGTAGAACTTTGTAGAGTACCCCTACCACCAAAATTAAAATGATAAAGGAAACGCCCAACTGAAGGGAGGGCAAGAGTTCTACCCAGTTAATCGTCTCAATGGACAGCAGAGTATTAAAGCGTGCTAGCAGGCGAAGTAGGGTATCAATGGCAATGTTTGTCAGCAGCGAAACAAACACTAATCCGGCGGATCCAATAACCAGTAAAAAGGCTAAAAACCGCCGCCATAAAAAGGTAAGCGCCACCCCCGGCACCCACTTCACCGAGCGATGGTGTTGATCCACCCGCCAGATTTTGTCGAAGGAGCGGCTAAGGGCACCAAAAAAACCGCTAGCGGTGAATAGAAGGACGGCAAAACCAATCAAACTCGCCCGGGTGCTGCCCGTATGGAATTGCAGCAGGGTGGTTTGCACCATGGGGAAGGCATCGGGGGGCAGTGCTTCCTGGGCGAAATTGAGCACCGTATTAAAGGCGGCTGTGCTAGGGCCAATCAAAAAGCCCACCACGCTCAGTACCACCAAAATCATGGGGAAGAGAGAAAAAACGCCGTAGTACGACAGGGCAGCCCCCATCTCTAGGCAGTCATCCTGCTGCCATTTCAGAAAGGTGCGGCCAATCAGTTTTATCCAGGGCGACTGCCCGACTCGATACTTCACAAAATCGAGCATGGTGCTGCGGTGAATCCAATGCTGGGCCATGGCCCAAGCTCGCCGCCAATGCCCCAAGTATGTCAGTTGCCTCTTCATTCTACCGACTCGGTGATTTCGCTGGAGGTGCGCTGTCGGTAACTACATTGGCACAAAAGATCAGGAATGGCGCACTGAACGGGGCGAATTGTTGATCTTTGTAGCCCCTCCCAGTCGTTCGATGGGGCGATGGATGCCCTTCATTCCGATGGGGCGCTAGCGGCGGAGGTCTGAGGCAGAGGGCTACGAGAGTAATAGGGTTGTAGCCAGTCTAGGCTGAGTTCATAGAGATGATCGATAGCCCAAGTGGCTCGACGGTGGATCATATGGTACGGAAAGGCATGGGCCACCCCAACCACGGGCACCCCGGCCCGCTTGGCCGCCTCAATGCCAGCAAAGGAGTCTTCCACCGCTAGGCACTCATTGGCCCTCAAGCCAAGGTCTGGACAATGCTGATTCAGCCGTTGGATAGCCAGCAGGTAGGCGTCTGGAGCCGGTTTACTGGCGGACACCGAGAGATCATCCCCCGACACAATAGTCTGGACATGGTCAATCATTCCCGCGAGGGCCAGCACGGCCTCAATTTCCCCACGCCGCGCCCCCGACACCACCGCCAATTTCAGGTGAGCAGCCCGAATTTGATAGACCACATCCTCTAGGCCGGGATAGAGGGGCAATTTGTCTAAGGTAACCAGCGCCTCCTGATAGCGACTGGCCTTGCGATCTAAAAGTTTATTGAGTTGGGCCTCGGTAACGACGCGCCCCTGACGTTGCCACAAATCCGTAATGCAGGCACGATCCGTTCTGCCTAGGCACACCTGCTGGTAGTCTTCCAGGCTAGGGCGGAGGTTTTCCTCTAGCAGCAAGTCCTGAATGAGGCTTTGATGCAGGGGCTCATCATTAATGATGACCCCGTTAAAGTCTAGCAACACCGCCCGTAGCACCATAGCGTTAACCTACTTCCCCAACACAATGTAAAGAATTCGACATCTTAGCGGATTTTCTCTAGCTTATCCTGGTTTTTGGGTATTCAAAGGGAAGACGATCCAGCGAAATCTTCATCCATTCCCCCGTTCTACGGGGCTTTACGGACTTCCCCATTTAAACCGCAAATCGCTTGCTAAATAAAGATCTTAGCCCTCTACCCAGACCGAGAGGGAAACCGATGCCCGTAGGATTACGGAGGTCATATTTTGGGTTGCCCCAGAGTCCCGTGAATCAACGATGGTGGCAACCCCTATGTCTTCGGAGAATAGTACACAGTTCCCTAGGAACACGCTCTCCCAAGGACACCCGCAGATATGGCTACTCAAATCTCCTCAATTCGCTCTCGGGGCATGGAACTATTGGCGGAGTACCAAAAACATCCCTCGGTTCAGTTGCGTAATCAGCTTGTCCGCCTCAATGCTGGCCTAGTTCGCAAAATTGCCCACCGGATCAGCCACCAATGTTCCGAACCCTACGAAGATCTTGAACAAATTGGTTACCTAGGATTGATTCGCGCCATCGAACGATTTAATCCCACCCAGGGTTGCGCCTTTAGCTCCTTTGCTGTTCCCTACATCCGTGGCGAAATGCTTCATTTCCTGCGAGATCGGGGCACCGCCGTAAAAATTCCCCGCCGCTGGCAAGACCTACAAAAAGAAGCCCA
The DNA here is from genome assembly GCA_044070495.1 of Spirulina sp. Classification (GTDB taxonomy): domain Bacteria; phylum Cyanobacteriota; class Cyanobacteriia; order Phormidesmidales; family Phormidesmidaceae; genus Nodosilinea. Next base: position 30,465 of record JBIPSI010000009.1, read on the forward strand.
GCGCTTGCAAGTGGAAATGACGCGAGAAATGGGACATGCCCCCTCCGACAGCGATGTGGCGATGGCCCTCGGCGTTTCTGTGAAAGAATGGCGCGAAGTCAAAATGGCCCACAAAAATCGCATGCCCCTCAGCCTCGATGCCACGGTTTGTCAGCAGGTCGATTCTGCCATCACCCTAGGGGAAACCCTGCCCGACACCCACTATTTGCTGATGCAAGCCCTGGAAGAAGATCGGCAGCAAATTCAGCGGGCGATGAACCAGCTAGAGGGCAAAACCCGCGCCGCCATCGAGTTTGTTTTCTTCAAAGGGCTGTCTCGCAAGGAAGTCGCCGCTAAAATTGGCGTCAGCCCCATGACCGTTACCCGTCGAATCCAGCGGGGCGTTGATCAAATGGTGGCCTACCTTGAGCCCCAGACCCTGCAAACCGATCCCTAGGGTTTGCTCAGCCCAGCCCTGCGAGGATATTTGGAAAGTGGTCAATGCCATTCTGTATGTCCTATAGGAAACTTTGCGAACAGAGCAGAGATCCGCGTTGATCATCTGTACTCCCGAATCTAAGCTTCCTCTATGGCGGACTCTGAACTAGTGAGGGGCACCACCTGCGTAACACGAACCAGGGTTTCCTCCTTGTTGGGTTTCACCAATCGGGGGCATTCTCCGGTACGGCCTAGGCGGGGCACGGTGACTGTGGGAAGGATGGCGATGCGGTCGGTGTTGGAGAAGAGGGTGAGGGTGCTGTGGGCGGGGGCAGGTAGGAGGGCCAGCAGTTTGTCGGTTTTGAGGCTAAACTGGAAAGCTTGGCTGCCGAGGTCACCGCGTTTGGTGCTGCGGAGGTCTTCGACGGGGAGGCGTTTACCAAAGCCCGCCGTTGAGATCACCAGCACCTCGTCATAGCCGGATTGCACGGTGACGCAGCCCACTAGGCGTTCGTATTTGCCAAGGCGCATTCCCTGAGGGCCTTGGGCGGTGCGGCCCATCAGGGGCAGGTTGTCGTCGTCGATGGGGAAGCGCAGCAGCCGACCACCGGAGCTGGCCAGCACCAGGTCATCCCCCAGTTGGGCCAGGGTGACGTAGGCCAGGGTGTCGTCGTCTTTGACTTTCATGGCGGTGAGGCCGCGCCCGGTGAGGTTGGTGAATTCCTTCAGGGGGGCGCGTTTGATTTTGCCCTTTTGGGTGACGAGGATGAGGTCGTGCTCCATCAGATCTTCGCGCAGGACGAACTGGGCTACGATGGCATCGGCCTCGGCGGGGACGGAATCGGGCAATAGGTTCACCAGGGGCACGCCCTTACCCTGGCGGGGCGGCGGCGGAATATCGCCCACGGAGACGGTGAAGGCGCGGCCATCGCGGGTGAGGGTGAGCACTTCCTGGGTGGTGAGGGCGGGTTCCACTTGGACGATGGGGTCGTCTTCGGTGGGGTGAAGTTTGGGGTTGGTGTCGGTGTCTAGCCTTGCCTGTCGCCGCTGGTAGGAGCGTTGGGAATAGCGGCGCACGTAGCCCTTTTGGGTGAATTCTACTACGGCCTCTTCTTCGTCCACCTCGGCGATGATTTCTTCGACTTGCTGGGTTTCTTCGGCCCGTTCGGCGTCGCTTTGGATGCGGGTGCGGCGGGGGTCGTTGAACTTTTTGCGGAGGGATCGGAGTTCTTTTTTCAGGGCCTTCAGCAGTTCCTTGCGGTCGGCTAGGAGGTTCTGCAATTCGTCCCGGCGCTGGGTGAGTTCTTCAAATTCGGTTTCGAGACCCTGGCGCTCCATCCCGGTAAGCTTGCGTAGGGGCATGGCCAAAATAGCGTCAGACTGCCGTTCGCTGAGGGTGAACCGTTCCTGAAAAATCTGCTTGGCGGTGGTGCCGTCGGGGGCGTTGCGGAGGATGTCGATGATGGCATCGAGGTTGTTCAGGGCAGTGAGCAGTCCCTCGGTGATGTGGCGCTTGGCTTCGGTTTTTTCGAGCTGGTGCTGGTAGTGGCGGGTGAGGGTGGTTTCCCGAAAGTCTAAAAAGGCCTGCATCACCTCGCGCAGGGGCATTTGGCGGGGTTGGCCGTTGTCTAGGGCCAGCATAATCACCCCAAAGTTGCTTTGCAGCGGGGTCATGCGATAGAGGTCTTGCAGCACCTTTTGGGCGGGGGAATCGCGCTTTAGTTCGATCACCACCCGCATCCCGTCGCGGTCGCTTTCGTCCCGGATATCGGCGATGCCCTCCAGTTTGCCTGCGTTCACCAACTGGGCGATTTTCTCAATCCAGCCCGCCTTGTTCACCTGGTAGGGCAGTTCTGTTACCACAATGGCGTTGCGACGCTGGCGACCCTTGCCGGGGTGAACTTCCTCAAACTGGCAGATGCCGCGCACGGGAATGCTACCCCGTCCGGTGCGGTAGGCATCGAGAATCCCCTCGGTGCCGATGATTTCGCCCCCCGTGGGAAAATCCGGGCCAGGAATCAGGCGAAAGAGTTCGTCATCGGACATCTGGGGCCGCTCAATCATGGCAATTAGCCCGTCCACCACCTCCCCCATATTGTGGGGCGGAATGTTCGTCGCCATGCCCACAGCAATGCCGGAACAGCCGTTCAGCAACAGGTTGGGCAACTGGGCAGGCAGCACCACGGGTTCCTGCTGGGAGCTATCGAAGTTGTCGATGAAGTCCACCAGGGCTTCGCTGATGTCTCCTAGCATGGCCCCATGGCTGACGGGGGAGAGGCGGGTTTCGGTGTAGCGCATCGCCGCCGGGGGGTCGTTATCCACCGATCCAAAATTGCCGTGGCCATCCAGCAGGGGGTAGCGGCTAGAGAAGGTCTGCACCATCCGCACCAGGGCATCGTAGACCGCCTGATCGCCGTGGGGGTGGTATTTGCCCAGCACATCCCCCACCACACGGGCACATTTGCGGTAGGGCCGATCCGGCGTTAGCCCCAGTTCGTGCATGGCGTAGAGAATGCGGCGATGCACGGGTTTGAGACCATCACGCACGTCGGGCAAGGCCCGCCCTACAATCACGCTCATGGCGTATTCCAGGTACGACCGTTGCACCTCGGTATGCAGCGAGGTGGGCACAATTTGTCCCGAAGCCAGTAGGTTCAGTTGGTCGGACATGGGTGGGGTTTCCTGGGTGGGAAGACGGGAGGGTTAACAATGCTGTAACTTAATGGCAAGGGTAGCGACATGGCAAGCTTTTCGGCATCTGTTTCGATGAACCTAGCTTGCCTGAGGCGCTGTTTTAACACCAAGGGCATCTGCACCCTGACAGGCTTTTTTAGGGTTTTGTGGCATAGTGATGCGGTGATACGGGGAGATAGGCACCATGAAAACCGTCCTAATTGTGGAAGATGACTTGGTTAATGCACGGGTGTTCTCCAAAATTTTGACCAAACGGGGTGGTCTCGCCGTCAAACACACCGAAGATGTGGAGGAGGTCGTGGCGCTAGCCCGTGGCCGCGAGGTAGACGTTATTTTGATGGATGTGTCCTTGGCCCACAGCATGTACCAGGGCAAACCCATGGACGGCATCAAAATTACCCAACTGCTGAAGGCCGACCCCCAAACCGCTGACCTGCCGATTATTTTGGTGACCGCCCACGCCATGGACGGCGACCGGGAAAACTTTCTCAGCCAAAGTGGGGCCGACGACTACATCTCCAAACCCGTGATTGACCATCAGCATTTTGTGGATCAAATTAAAGCCACCATGGGAGAACCCGCTGGCGAGTAAATACATTTGTATTATATAGCCACCCTTTTGGCAAGGGGTCTATTGACCGTACCAACCCTTGCGCCACGGCTGCATTTGGCCGATTTCCTGGGTCTGGGCGGTGATGATGGCCTCGGCGAGCTAGTAAATTTCGGACCGCTGAGACTGTCCCAGGGCGGAATCCGCCCTGGTCACAGCCCCCTGGTGGTGAATCACCAGGGCATCGATGAAGCGCAGGTCGTAGGTGGCATCCGCTGGGCCAAGATCCATGGTGTGGTCGCCGTGGGCCATGCCACCGGCGGCGGCAGATGGTGCGGTGCCATCGGCGGGGGGGTGGCGCAGACTTCCCCATTGGCCGCTGTGTCATCGGTGGCGGTGCCTGCGGTGTCGGTATCGCAGGGGATAGCGGTTGGGGATTCCCCTGCTGTGGAACCCAGGTTAGGGCTGCTTTGCCACAGGCGTAGACCATCAGGCTGAGGGGTAACAGAGTGCCCAGCCATTTCCACCGATGTTGTGACCAAGTTGTCACTGGCTTCGTTCCTCCTAGGTAGGGGCAATGCCTTCCCTGTAGGATAGCGGCCTCAGGAGGATGGGCTAGGGATGGTGGGTTTCATGGTTTTCCTGGGCTTCTGGGGGGCTGGCGCTGGCATCGTTCCGCCGAAAGGACGCATGGATTTGGTTCAACAGGGTATCCACATCGTGGCTACGGGTTTCGTAGCGGCTGATCAAAACGGCGGTGGCGTCGCCGTAGCCGATGACCGTCATAAAGGCGTAGGGCAATCCCGGATCGGGGAGATCCGCCAGCCAGAGCCGTAGGGCGGTGGTGCTGTCTAGGGCAATGGCGTCGTACAGGGTGACGGTATAGCCCTTTTCCCGAATGTCTGCGAGTATCGTCGGCACCATGGCCCCCGGAGCCTGGGTATACCAGGACACCTCTGTGGTAATGGTGGATCCTCCCGTCGGGGAGGTTGCGGTCAAATGGGGATTGGTTTCACCGTGGGTAATCACCCAGGTTTCGGGGAACCCCAGGGCAAACTGGGAGCCATGGGTGGCGGGGGTGAGCGGTACTGGGGCGGCAGCGGACGGCTCTGCCATGGGGGTCGCAGCGTCATTGCCCTGATCATCATCGCCCTGATCCACACCACCAGCAGCAACGTCACTCGGTTCGGCCTTGGCGGGAACTGGCTGGTCAGCCTTGCCCATCGGAGTCGTTTGGGCCATGGCTGGGGTGGTTCCCTGGGCCGCAGCGGACAATAAAAGCGCCTGGACTCCGAGGGGGAATACTATCCCCAAAATCAGCCCTAGGAGGTGACGCCCCTGGACATAGCGCAGACGTGGGTTAGCGTGGCCGATCATGGCAGTATCCTTACCTTGGGAATCAGGGCGGAGCGGGTTCAATGGGGCATGGAATGTCAACGAGGGTTGACTAGCGCCCCATCGCCGTCTGTGAGAGTTGTCTGTGAGGGACTATCTCGGCAGTTGGTTGAGGTCGGGACGCAATTTTAGCCGCACCAGAATGAGCGTAATATTATCGTGGCCATTTTTCTCATTGGCCAACTGAATCAGATCCGCTGCCCCCTGCTCAAGGTTAGCCCTGGAGCTAAGCAGGGGGGCAATGTGGCTGGCTTCGTGACGCTCTAGCAAATTGTTGTCGCTCAGCCCGTCAGAACAGAGGATAAACAGGGTATCTTCGGCCACCTCTTGGTAGCGAATCCCCGGCCTGAGAGCCTCTTGGTCGCGGGGGCCAAGGGCTTGGGTGAGCTGGTAGGCATCGGGGCGGGCGTAGGCAATGGCGGGTTCTACGCCGCGATTGATTTCCCGCTGGCCCACCTCGTGGTCATCGGTGAGTTGTTGTAGGCCGGAGCGCTTGCAGTAGCTATAGATGCGGCTATCGCCCACATGCACCAGGGCCACCCGCAAATCCTGCACGAGGGCCATCACCAAGGTGGTGCCCATCCGCCCCAGCCCCGATGAAGCCTTCACCTGATTGGCGTTAAAAATCGCTTGGTTGGCCTTGGCTACCCCAGCACCGATGGTGGCTTCATTGGGCCAATCCTCTGTCATGACCGGAACAAAGTAATCTTTCAGCGTTTGCACCGCCAGTTGACTAGCCACCTCCCCAGAGGCATGGCCACCCATCCCATCACAGAGGATGTATAGGCCGGAAGCCTCCAGTTGGGAACCTTGGGGGCCATCTTGGCGCAGGATGTGAGTTTGGCAGAAGAACCAGTCCTCATTGTGGTTGCGCTGCTGTCCCACATGGCTCTGCCCGGCATCCTCCAGGGAGATCAGCTTCATCGGCAGCACCATGGTGGGCAGATCAAGGCCACCCCCCTCCTCGGAGGCATCCTCGTCCTCGTCGTCCCGATTGGCCATGGCCAGGCGCAGCAGTTCATCGTCGCTGGGGGGGACGTCCATCGCGCCGTCATCGGGAGATAGATCGGGAGATAGATCGGGCGTGAAATCAAGGGCAACCCCGGTCGGGCCAGATCGATATTGCCCCGCCAACTCGGCCAAGGCTTCCTGGAGCCGATCAAGGGGCGTGAGATGGCCTTCCGCCAGGGCTTGAATGAGCTGCTGGAGGGCCAGGGCCGGAGATAGGGCCTCGGCTAACAACATGCGCTGCCAGGTTTGCCCTAGGGCGGGTAGGTTGGGCGTGGTGGCGGATTGATCAATATAGCTGAGGCAAAGCAGGTGATTCGGGCTGAGCACCAGTCGGTCTGGGTTGAGCAGGGTGATCTGCCCCTGCCAAGGTGCTAGGGCCTGCCACAGCAGCGTAATTTCAAAGAGCCACTGGGTTTGCTGCAACGGATCCATGGTTTTGGCGGGCCACAGGTCTTCCAGCCGAGGCCAATCGCTGCGATCCTCCACCAAAAGAATGGTCTGATCCTCGGACACAATTATGTCATGCAGTTCGGGTACTGCTGGAAAGTAATCGGCCTGGAGGGCAAGGTAGGGGAAGGCCTGGGGGGGCACCTGGGCGGTGGGCACTGTGGTCGGGTCTAGCCCCGGATTCTCCAGCCAGAGATCCTGGAGATCCTGGAGGGGTGATCCTTGGTCGGGTTGGCAATCGAGTACCCTTTGGGTGATCACCCTATCCCCAGCCACCGTCCACTGGCGCTGGGGCTGACCCAGGCGTTGATAGCGCTGGCCGTCATCCAGATAGGGGGAGTACCCCCAATCCTCCTCCGGGTCTTCCGTCATCCGGTGGGGATAGAGCAAGCTGTACCAGCGTTGTAGCGGCTGGCCGCACTGATCGCACGCCCCCCGATCTTCAGGGTTTTGATACTGGCAAAAAGGGCAAGTTAGCATCGCTGAACGCCAATCCAAGCTAGGCTAGTGTGCCCATTGTGGATCAAATGGGCCAAGTCGGCTCACAGTTGGGTCACCGAACCGTGAATCTTTAAGGTATCGGCTGCGATAGAGTTTCACCAAAGCGCTCGCTGCACCTTACCCCATTCCCTAGGGTTGCGGGTCAGGTAGCCAGTGGTTGCCGGTCACCCCTGATCGCCTCCGATGAGTTCTGAGGGTTCTGAGGGTAAGATGCGATGCCCTTCAGTATGCCATGGGACTCTGCGCTAGGGGGGATTTCATCGGTATGGGCAAGGTAAAACATCCTACCTTAAAGACTCTATCGCTAGGGACGCTATTTTGCCCTGTTCATCCGGCCTAACCGCCTAGACCATCGCCCTCAGTCGCCGTTGCTCATCGGGGGTGATGGGTCGCCATTGGCCGGGTTCCAGATCGGCCAGGGTCAGATCCCCAATGGCCCAGCGCACCAGGCGCAGGGTGGGATGGCCCACGGCGGCGGTCATGCGGCGCACCTGACGATTTTTGCCCTCCCGCAGGGTGATGGCAATCCAGGTGGTCGGAATGGACTGCCGATAGCGAATGGGCGGTTCTCGCGGCGGCAGACTAGGCTCTGTGGGCAAGGGCCTAGCTTGGCAAGGACGGGTACGGTAGCCCCGAATGGTAACTCCCCGCTGCAATTGGGTGAGGGCGGCGGCGGTAGGTTCCCCTTCCACCTGCACCCAGTAGGTACGGGGGTGGCCGTAACGGGGATCGCTGAGCCGATGCTGGAGACGGCCATCATCGGTGAGCAGCATCAACCCTTCACTATCGCGATCCAAGCGTCCTACGGGGTAGACCTCAGGGATGGGAATAAAGTCCTTCAGGGTGAGGGCCGAAGTCGCGTCCTCGGAGGCGCTAAATTGGCTCAGAACGTTGTAGGGCTTATAGAACAAGAGATATTGATAGGCCATTGTCTCCATGCCCAGGAGGCTACCCTGGGTCGGGTTTCATGCTGTTTCAAGAACGTTTAAATACTAAATCCAGTGTGTTTGCCCCCGACATTGGCGGACAAGGAGACCTCTCCCCTACGGTTTGTCGGGCTGGGAATCGGGGGTTTCCAATTCGGATTGGACATCAATTTCATAACGTCTTCGATGACGTCGAGTACCCAAGGGGGGCGAAGGGTTAAATGACAGCCCTTGATTGCAACTTTTTATTGCAACTGTTGTGGAAATATTGAGAATCCCCAGGCTCCTAGGCTGTCCCGATATGCTGAAATCTATCGTATCAACCCAGGATATCCCTATGGACACCGAAACCCGATACCGCTTTTCTTGCACCCTCACCTTTGGCGACATCTACGGCCAAGTGATTGCTTGGCTAGTGATTTTGTTCATTAGTTTAGCGGCCTCCCTGGCCCTGATGGGGGCACGGCAACCCGTTGTTGCCCTGGCGGCGGTGGGGTTAATTTTGGTGTTGTCTCTACCGTTTTTGCTGTTTGCCTTCGTCACCACCCTGCTCAACCACATCGAATTTGAACCCGTCGCTGCCACCAAGCCCGTTGCGAGTTCCGCCGACGTTCGTGACCGCACCCCGGCCCAGGCCGTCAGCTAAATTCTGAACAAGCGTTATCGCCCGTAACGGGCTAGCTCATCCATGGCTAGCCCGTTACTTATGTTGGCGATGGCTGCGACAACTCCGTCGGTCGGCGGAGTCTTGAGTCGGCTGGGTTAGGTGTAGCGCCGTAACGCATTCCTTATTCGTTCGGGGTTGTCCCTCCCTCCGTTGCGCCTTCATCCGCTGGTGCGGTTTCAAGGGGCAGGGGGGCTTCGGAACCTTCAGGATTGAGGGGCAGGGGAGCTTCCCCCTGGGCCGCCATCTGCTGAATTTGGTCTTTAAACTGGGCCGGAGCAATGGCCGTGGCCTGATCAAAGAGATCCTTCGCCGCCGCCGCATCGCCCTGTTCCTGCAATACCAATGCCTTAGCCAGCAGCGGACGGAAGTCTTCGGGGGCGGCGGTGATGGCTGCGTCGTATTGGGCGATGGCCTGGTCTGCTTGGTTGTCTTCGAGGTAGACCTGGGCCAGCAGCAGCTTAATGGAAATGGTATCTAGACCAGGGGTCGGGCCTTCGGCCTGGAGGCGCTCGGCGGTGGTCGCCGCATCCTGTAACAGGCCAACGGCGGCCTGGGGACGACCCTGCTGCACTAAAAGTGCCGTCAAACCTTGCAGGGCATTCATGTCGGTGGGCTGTTGATCTAACACCGTGCGATAGATTTGGGCGGCCCCTTCCAAATCACCGGTTTGTTGCTTGGTTTGGGCCAGTAGCACTTGATATTCCGTCACCGTGGGGTTAAGCTCCACCAGTTTTTCTAGGGGGGCTACCACCGCCGCCACGTTGCCCAACTGCACTTGGGTATCAATCAGCCCCCGCAGGGCCGTTTGGTTGTCCGGTTCGCGTTCTAGCACCAATTCATAGCCCCTAGCCTGGGCCTCTAGCTCGGCCTGCATGGCGCTGGGGTCGGGGGCGGGGGTATCATCGGTGCCCGTGGCCTGCCGGTTGGAGTTGCCGCTCAAAAAGGGCAAAAACGACAGGGACAGAAACGCTGCCAAGGCTAGCGTTAGTACCGTTCCCACCAACCAACGATTGCGTTTTACAGTCACAGGTCTATCCCCCACGATCCGGGCTTACAGCGTCTACCATCTGTCGTCTACCATCTGTTGCCTACCATCAGATCGGCCATGGAAATTCAGGTCTACCCATGTCCCTGGTTTAGTCCTGGACAAAGCCTAGGTGGGCGGCTTCCGTAGCGCACCGGGTACCTAGCCGCCAGGGCTACCTGGGTCAAGGGCACCGGCCTCATCGATAGACAGGCAAATGAGCCCGTTAATTCTAGCGCCTTCGGCTCCTCTTTTTACCTAGATTGAGGGCTAAACGTGATACCAGCGCCCTAACACCCATCCGCCCCCCTAGACAGAGTGATGCCCTTGGGCCATCGCACAACTCCATCGTAAGGACTTCACAAACGATACGGATTGTGGAGACATTGGCATGGAAAGATTAAAGACAGCCTAGGCCGTAGACCGTAATGTTACGCTAGGCTTACGCAGCTAGGTCAGGCTTGGCCTTGGAGCCGGTTGACCTAGCCGGTTGACGTTGAGAGGAGGTCGGTGGCGTTATGAGTGCAATGGAAAAAAGTTCCTGGCCCGCAGCCCAGGGGGATACAACCGTGCCCCCAGCGGATGCATCGGAAGCCACCAAACCCCAGGCGGAGCGGCCTACGCTAGTGGCTCCTCCGGCCCGTCCGGTACGGCCCACCCCTCCCAAGCCCACGCCGCCCGTGGTGGCCCCTGTGGTTCCCGCCGCCGAAAAAGCACCTGAAAAAGAACCTGAAAAAGCCCCCCCGACGGCTCCAGAACCAGCCTTTGACCCTGCCGCCTACCGTCATTTGCCCATCGCGCCCCCCAGCGAACCGATGCAGTATCGCGCCATTGGCCTGGTGCGCGGCACCTACGTGCCTACGGAGGCCGATCAGATTAACCGAGGTAACCTCACCACCGACGATGGCTTGACGGTAGATTCGGTGCTGCTAGGGCGGGTTACTAGCCTGGTCAAAAAGCACCTCGACCTCACGGCACCGCACCTGTGGGTGGTCTATCCCCGCACCCGGCGCGAGACCGAAACCGACGAAGACCAGGATCTACACTTTCAGATTGTGGGGGTATGGGAGCCTGAAACCCTAGGATTGCCGGGGGAAGATCCCCAGGGCACCCCAGACGACGCTTCCGAGGAGATCCTCTCTGACGATAACGAGGAGGCTACAGCCGCCAAGGCCACAAAGGTCAAGGAGGGATCTCAAGATCAGGAATCTAAGGCCCAGGATCCTGCTCCAGCGGCCCCAGCCAGCCAGGGTGATGCCGCCCCATGGCCCACGGTGGATGAAAATTATTTCTCTATCCGAGGTGAGGTGGTCAAGCATGAGCCGGAGCAAGGGCTGATCACCGTCAAAATTCTCCAGGGCATTAAACGAACGCCGGGGGGAGCCAAATCCTTCAAGCTTACTCTGCAAGGGCAGATTGAAGGCCGCACCGTCGGTTACTTTTGGGACTTCCAAGTCAAACGCAGCGCCAAAATCCTGGCGGTGGAGACCGCCTCTGTGGTGGGTATTGTGCCACCCAAGAAACGTCCTAAGGGCAGCGGCGGCGGCGGACGGAGACCCGTGGGCAAGCGTCCCGGTGGCCCACGTTCCTCTGCCCCTCCCCGTAAACCCATGGGCACCCACGGCAGCCCCCGCCCCCGGAAGGTGATCTCGGAGGGGGGAGATACGCCTGCCTAGTGAGATGGGTGGGTCTAACTACCGAGGGCATCCTGGGGTAGAAAGGCCCGATCCATGGGTAAAGCCGCCACCGGGGTCGATAGCTCAAAGGCTCCGGTTTCAATCCATTGCTTGAGTTCCTGCTGCACTTGGCGGGCTAGGTAAACGCTGGCCAGGGGGGCAGTTCGTACCGTTTGGCCCTCAATGGTGATGGCCCCCGATTTAAGCTGGGCATAGCTGACTAGGCCAAAGGTGGGTCGCACTCGGCGGGGGATGGAAAAGTCCATCACCGGGGCCACGATGTCTTGATCCTGCACCGCACAGTGGGCGGCCACCTGCCCGTTGAGGATGGGGATAGGCACGCCAACGCCAATCATCAGCGACGGCCCATAGCCCTTGAAATAACAGCCCCGTACCCAGCGGGACTGCATCTGCTTGGCATCGCCTACCAGGGCCACCGTTGCCGCCGGGCCAATGGGGGTGTGGTTGGGCAGCCGCCGTTGCAAGGGGAAATGCTGAGTCCCCTCCCAGGCGATGTATCCCACGCCGCCACCTAGAAAAATGCGGGTGCCAATACCAACCGTGGCCAAGTCGGGATCGTTCATGAGCGGTGAGATGGCCCCAGGATTGGCATAGACCGCGTTGCCCAGGCGAGGCTGCAAGGGGCCGAGGTAGGTGGAGAGGGGGCGGTCGCCACCATTGACGCCCACAATGAAGTTTTGGTAGAGGCCACGGGGGTTGAATAGGTAAAACTGGTTAACGGTGTCGCGGGTGATGGTGGTTTCCAAGGAAGCCCTGGGGTAGCAGTCGGTGGCGTGGCCCGTAGCCTGGAGGTGAACCGTGCGCCCCGCCACCAGGTCGGCAATCACATGGCCGCCGCCGTGTTCCCGCGCTTCTTCCGACTCCATCCCCTCCGCCAGCCGACTCACCGCCACGGGCTGGCTGGCCCCCAGGTAAAAATCCACCGCCCCAAATCCAGCGTAGGCGGGCACCCCATCCAGATAGCACTCCAGCAGTTTGATGGGGGGATCCGTATGACCCAGGTTAAGCATCGCCCCGGCGGATTCCATCGGCTCGAAGGTGCCCGTCACCACCACATCCACGGCCTCGGCGGCGGCGGCGATACCCTGCTCCTGGGCCAGGGCTTTGAAGTCCTCGGCGGTGTAGACCGCCACCTGCCCGGCCCGAATTTTTTCGTTAATGCTATCGATGGTACGCATGGGCTAAGCCCCAGATTTGGGTGGCTGAACCGCTGCCCAGGCCCACAGCAGTACCGCCATCAGCACCGAGGGCGCAAACAACAGCCCTAACGCCAACCCCAGGGAGGGATCTAGCCAGCCCCAGGACAGGCGCGGCAGCAGGTATTTAATCACGATGCCTAGCCCTGCCGACAGGGCCACTACCTTAATGAGAAAGTTTAGGTCGGACATGGTTTTTAAGCTTTCGACCGTCGCACGTTGAGGCAACACCACTCTTGACGACGCCAGAGGGTCGCCACCACCCAGCCATGCTGTTCTAGGGTATCGGCCACCAGTTTAGACTGCTCTAGCAAAATACCGCTGAGAATGCCCCAGCCATCGGGGGTGACCAGGGTATGCAGGTTGGGGATTAAGTCCATAATCACCTCCGCCAAAATGTTGCATACCACGCCATCTACCGGGGCATCAATGGCCTTAACCAGATCCTCTAGCCCGCCGTGAAGGATGGGCATGTCGGCGGCGGTAATACTATTGAGGTCGCGGTTGCCCATGGCGGAATGGACGGCCAGGTCGTCAATATCCGCCGCATAGACCTTTTTGGCCCCCAGCAGCAGCGCCCCAATAGACAAAATGCCCGACCCGCAGCCAATGTCGGCAATGGTGACGTTGGGCGAGTCGTAGGTGAGGCGCATTTCCAGGGATTCTAGGCAAAGCTGGGTAGTGGGGTGCGCCCCGGTACCAAAGGCCACCCCTGGATCCAGCCGCAGGACGATGCGCTGGTTATCGTCGGGGGGATCCAACCAGGCCGGGGTGATCAAAAAGCGATCCCCAATCGGTTCTGGCTTCCAGTGTTCCTTCCAGCTTTTTGACCAGTCCTCCTCGTCAATCAGGTTCCAGGTCACCCTGGGCACCGACAGATCGCTACAGAGGGCATCCTGCCTAACCAGTAACGCCAGGGCCGATAGATCCAGCAGTTCTAGCCGATGCTGGGGAAAGTAGGCTTGGACAAAGCTGGCGGAACCCCGTCGCTGGGTTGAGGTGCCCTGACTGCCAAAGCTATCGAACCGCCAGAAGATATCGTCCTCCAGGGCCGGATCGCACAGAACCTGAACTTCCCACCAGCTATTGCCCAACGCCATGACCACCGTACTTTGCCTAGGTTGTTTCCCCGGATCATATAGCAAAAGGTCCTCGCCCCCAGCCCCTCTCCCACGGGACGACCGCTGATACAGAACTCTTTGGGTTGCTTGATACCTGGGGTTGATCCCCCCTAGCCCCCCTTGTTAAGGGGGGAACAGGAGTCAAAGGCCCCCTTAACAAGGGGGATTTAGGGGGATCTCCAAGGGCTTACAGCATGAAAACAAGATGTGTATCCGTCGTAGCCATCGAGGAGAGGGGGCCAGAAAAGTTCTCAAAGCCCCCCTTGAGCCTAGGGGCAGGAGGCCGTCTAGAGGTTGACGGTGTAGGCATCGCGGATGCCGTCTACCTTGATGATTTCCTCCAGGATGCCTTCGGGCAGGGGGTCATCCAGGCTCAGCACCATCACCGCATCGCCGCGCACAATTTTGCGACCCACCTGCATACTGGCGATGTTGACGTTGAAGCTGCCCAGCAGGGAGCCGATTTTGCCGATGATCCCCGGCATATCGCGGTGCAGGGTGAACAGCATGTGGCGAGTGGGGGGCACGTTGATGGGGAAATCATCGATGTCGGTGACGCGGATTTCGCTGCCGCCCAGCAGTACCCCGGTGGCGGAATGCTCACCCAGGCTGCCCTTGGCCTTCAGGTTCAAGGCTCCGGCATAGTCGCGGCTGTCCTCATCGCGGGTTTCGATCACGTGGATGCCCCGCTCCTTGGCTTCGATGCTGGCATTGACGTAGTTCACCCGCTCTTGTAAGGCGTGGGAGAGCAGACCCTTGAGGGCGGCAATCACAATCGGTTTGCTGTCGCTGTCGCCGCTGGCAATGTCGCCCTGGATGCTGACGGTGAGTTCCTCCACCCGCCCCCCGGCCAGTTGGCTGACCAGGTTGCCCAGGGTTTCCGCCAGTTGCAGGTAGGGGCCAAGTTTTTCCAGCACCTCAGGCCGCAGACCGGGGATGTTCACAGCGGAACGGGCGGGGAGACCTAGCAGCACATCGCGGATTTGCTCCGCCACGTCGATGGCCACGTTCACCTGGGCTTCTTCCGTGGAGGCTCCCAGGTGGGGGGTGAGGATCACATTCTTGCCCAGATCCCGGAGTTCCGATTCCCCTAGGGGTTCCGAGGCATAGACATCCAGGGCCGCACCGCCGATGACACCATCCCGCAGGGCTTGGGCCAGATCCGCCTCGTTGATGATGCCGCCACGGGCACAGTTGATGATCCGCGCCGTGGGCTTCATGGTGGCCAGGGTTTCGGCGTTGATGAGGTTGGCGGTTTCGGGGGTTTTGGGGATGTGCAGCGTGATGTAGTCTGCTTCCTGGAACAGGAAATCGAGTTCCACCAGACGACAGCCCAGTTGTTCGGCCCGGTCGGCGGAAATGAAGGGATCGTAGGCCAGCAACTTCATGCCCATGGCGCGGGCCACGGTGGCGACGTGGGAACCTATTTTGCCCAGCCCCACCACGCCCAGGGTCTTTTTGTAGACCTCTACCCCGGTGAAGTCCTTGCGCTTCCATTCCCCAGACTTCACCGAGGCATCGGCACTGGGCACATAGCGAGACAAAGACATCATCATGGCCAGGGCGTGCTCAGCGGCGGCGATGGTGTTGCCCTCCGGCGAGTTGACCACCACAATGCCGCGACGGGTTGCTTCTGGCACGTCCACATTATCCACCCCAACCCCGGCCCGACCAATGATCTTGAGGTTGTTAGCCGCCTCAATCACCGCCTTGGTGACCTTGGTGCCAGAACGAATCATCAGGGCATCGTAGTCGCCAATGACGTTGACCAATTCCTCCGGGGACAGGCTGGTGTTTACATCCACCTGCGCCACCTGGGAAAGAATGTCAATACCTACCTGATCGATGGGGTCGGAAACGAGAACCTTGGGCATGGGTCGGCCATAAAAATGTCACAGGGATCTACTTTACTGCAAAGGCGTAATTAAGGAGGACTGTGCGGATCACGATCTCATCGCCGAGGCAAACTCTCCCAGAACCCTTATCTGCCAAGCCCCCAGGGCGGCTATGGCCCTACCCGACCGACGGATCGAACTGCCGAAAACAGTCCACCAACACTACATTGGAGAACAGAAAACCTTCGGGATCGCTGAGCCGAATCCGCTGCACATTGTCCCAGGAATCTCCATCGATCACCACCCAACCCGCTTGAAGATGGGGCTTCAGAACCGCGTAGAGTTCGGCCCAGGTGTCGGCATCACACAGCGACCGCACCTCATCGCCAGCGATACCCTCCGCTAGCCGCAGCCCCACCATTAGCCGATCCAAAAACTGCTCCATGGTTGGGGTGGGTGGTTCGTCGTAAACGCTGCCCGATGCCTGGAAATTCTGCACCCACTGGCCATAGGTCGCTAGCGTTCGAGGCCGACTGACCCGCTGATGCTGGGTGTAGCTCGTTGCCCCCAGACCAAAGCCGTAGTAGGGCTGGTTGCGCCAGTAGGTGAGGTTGTGGCGGCAGCGGTGCCCCGGTTGGGCGTAGTTCGAGACTTCGTAATGCTCGTAACCCTGATCGGTCAAATAACGCTGGGCGGTGCAATACATGGCCGTCGTCTGCTGATCTGTCGGCAGGGGGGCATCTCCAGGCTGATAGCGCTTGGCAAACACCGTCTGGGGTTCCACCGTGAGGTCATACACCGATAGATGGTGCGGCCCTAGGTCAACCGCTTTGGACAGTCCTGTTTCCCAAATGTCCATGGTCAAATGGGGTAGGCCCGAAATCAAATCCAAACTCCAGTTCGGCATGGCGACTTGGTGCAGCCAGTCCACGGTTTGAACCACATCCACCACCCGGTGATAGCGGCCACAGCTTTCCAGGATGCGATCCTCCAACGCCTGCACCCCCAGGCTAATGCGGTTCACCCCTGCCCCCAGGTAGCCCTTCAGGTGATCTAAATCAAAGGTTCCCGGATCCATTTCCATGGAAATTTCTGCCTCTGGATCAATCCCAAACCGCTGATTCAACCCCGCCAAAATCCGCTGCACCTGCGCCACCGACAGCAGGGAAGGCGTGCCGCCACCAAAAAACACCGTTTGCAGCGGTTCCCCTAAATTCGGCGTCGCTTGAATTTCCCGACACAGCACCTCCACATAGCCCTCTACGGACAGGGAGGTTTCCCCCCGCCGCTGGTTGCCCAATACGGAAATGGGGAAGTCGCAGTAGAAGCACCGCCGCCGACAAAAGGGAATGTGAACGTAGGCCGAAAGGGGAGCAGGAGCCATGGAGGAGTGGGGCATGATCGCAAGCTAGAAAAACGGCTGTGAATGTGAAGATCCATAGAGTTTGGGTTTAGACAACGCTGGACGAGCCTTTTACCACCCTAGCCAACCAGAGACCCATGGAAATAGGAAGCCTATCGGGTAATGTTCTAGACCCGTGTATGACAAGCAATACACAGGTCTAGAACACTACCGCCGAGTTAAACCATTGGGGTCGTTGTTGGCCTAACGACGTCCCGGCTATGGTCAAGATGACGGAATCGCCTCATCTCCGGTAATTCCCTGACCTTGGGAGCGGCAATTGCGCACCTAGGATGTGTGGTTGCACGGTGTTCCTTTACACCGTCATGAAATTACGATAAAGGCATCGTCGCTCTTTCAGGCCCACCCCTGTATTTCCGCTGGACCTGAACCGTTATCGGCAGCAGGACTGTCTTCACAGCTTCGCTGTGCTCGAACTATGCAACCCTCATCTTTGCCTCGATCTAAACCCACATTGCTGTTGGCTATTGAGGAGGAAACCCTCCGTATTCCGCAGCCCCATACCTCGGTAGCCCCCGTGGCGGAGGCTGATCGCCCCAGGATGTCGGTGGCGGCGGGGCAAGCCCTGAAGCAAGGGTTAGCTGAATTTCGGCAAGGTCAATACCCTGAGGCTTTGGCTTACTTCCAGCGTGCTTTAACGGGCTACCAGCAGGCGGCAGATCAGCCGAATACGGCCAAGGTTTTGCTAGTTTTAGCGAATGCCTACTATCGGCTGGCGGACTATCTGTGGGCGGCGGACTACGGTCGGCAATGCCTGCGATTGGCTGAGGATCTTCAAGATAGGCCCCTGCAACAGCAGGCGTTGGAGCATTTGGGCAACAGCTACCGGCATCTAGGCAACCTTCAAACCGCCCTCGACTATATGGGCCAAAGCCTTCAATTGGCGAAGGAAATCCATGATCTCCAGGCGGAAATGCGGGCGCTCAACAATTTGGCCATGGTATATCGGGCTAAGGGACTAAGCCGACAGGCGGCCACCCTCTACGAGGCCAGTTGGCGAATGGCAGAGCAGTTGGAGGAAGCCACCGTGCAACTGCAAGTTTTGCAAAACCTGGGCAACACCTATCAATCGCTGCACCACTATGCCCAGGCCATTGAATGCTATGAGCAGTTTTTGGTGTTGCATGAGAAACACCCGGAAACGGTAGCCAGCAACCACACGACCCGCCGCATTCTAACGCAGCTCACCCTGGCCAGCCTAGCGATTCACGACTACAACCGAGCCATTGTTTACCTACAGCGCCATTTAACCCTGGCCTGCACCCTCGGTGACTCTAAAGGAGCCGCCGCCCTCATCGATGACCTCAGCTACTGCTATACGGCCTTGAATCAGGTACGGTCGTTCCAG
Source organism: Spirulina sp. (assembly GCA_044070495.1). Classification (GTDB taxonomy): domain Bacteria; phylum Cyanobacteriota; class Cyanobacteriia; order Phormidesmidales; family Phormidesmidaceae; genus Nodosilinea. The sequence goes on from JBIPSI010000009.1 coordinate 48,717, forward strand.
TCCCTAGAACCCCTGTCCGATGGTTAGGAAGAGCCTAGGTACTGGAGCACGGGAGCCATGACCACCCAATAGAGGGGCACAGACAGCGAGATAAAGCCAATGACAAAGCGGGTATCTAGCTGTTGTTCTTGGGCAAAGAGAAGACCTAGCATACTAGGAGGCAAGGCTGCCCCCACCAAAACCGCTGCTCGCTCTAGTCCTGTGAGGCCAAACAGGGTAACCACTCCCCAGCCTAGCCCTAGCCCACAGCCTAGCTTCAGGAGCGCGAGGGCCAGGAAACGCCCCACGGAGGATCCTTGAATCTGAAATTCAATGCCCAGCAACAGCAGCACTAGGAACACAAAGCTGTTGGCCAGAATGTCCAGTAGAGCCAGCAATGCAGGGGGTTGCCAGCCCAGAATATTTAATCCTAGGCCGATCCAGATGGCCCAAAAGAAGGGGGTCTTGGCTAGCTTGATGCCCACCCGACCGACCGAGATTTCATCGGATCCAAACCAGGTGGCAATGCCATAGACCACGGTGAGCAGATACATCGCCTGGGCCAGATCGAACAGCACGAGGCGGCTGAGGCCCTCCTCCCCAAAGGCCAACAGCATGGTGGGATAGCCCACGGCCCCACCCTCAAAGGTGAGGAAGGTGACCATCCAAGCCCCAGCCAGGGGACGATCCCAGCCGAGGGGCCGCAGCATTAAGGCTCCTATTAGGGTAAGCCCTAGCACGACAAGCAGGGCAGACAGGGGCAGATAGACCAGATCAGGGGTGAGGGTAGCGGTGGCCAGGGCGCGTAAAATTACTGCTGGTAAGGCCAGGTAGGTTAACAGGGTGCCGATGGTTTGGGCATCCTTGGGGCCAAGCAGACCCCGCCGCCGCAGCCCAAAGCCCAGAACACAGACCAGCAGCAGCGGCAAAATTTTGAGTAACACAGGGCACTCTTGCTAAAAATTACATCATCCCCGTTGATTTGTGCAGAGCGTAGGATAGATGAGCAAATCGTACTCTATGTCGGGCAGAAATTTGATGCTTTCCACTAAAGCTAGTTCATCCTATGGACAAAATCAGAGGTAGTCATGGGCGTAAATCATGACAGGTTGCTTAATTTCTTGATCAAGCTGTTGCCCAAGCCAAATACCTGGCTCTACTTCCTCACTGATGGCAATTCTCAGAGACTCTGAAGCTTCTGGCAACTGCAACTGGTAGGTTTTACCTGTAACAACTTGCTCTTTAACGGTTACTTGTCGAACTCCTAGATCGTCCTCAGAGGCTAGTTCAGTGGGTTGAAGCTGAAGATCATCTCCAGGCATAGAAAAGACCTGGATACCCTCTTCGCTTTTCCAGAAAATATAACCGTTCAGACTTGGTCTGAAAATTGAAAGCCCTGGATTAACATCCTCTAGGCCATAAGTCTGGGTTTCTTTAACCTCCTGACTTGTTTGGCCAAAATCAACCAGCCTATCCCACCACTGCATTGCCTTCAAACAAGCATTAGCATGACGCTCAAGCTCTGTCACAGAGGGAAGATTTGTGATGACCTGTTCATGCCTTTTCATTTTGCTATGAATACGTTCCTGCCGTCGCCCTACATCGTTAGGGTTATTTTGCATTGCCTGGAGAAGTAACATTTGCTCAAGCTTAAGATCGGCAGCAATTAGTCCAATTAAGCACTGCATATCGTGGACGGCCTGTTTTCCACTAGACTTAAGCAGTTCTGCCGCGCTACGGGCACCCTGACGACCCCGTTGTAATCTGGCATTTTTGGTCTTATCCCTAAATCGTTCAACTAGCAAACGATTTCGCTCAAGAATAGCAAGAATATTCTTTTCGACCAACGCAAGCCGATTACTGGCATCTGGCGTGAAGATGCCAGTGTGCATTCGCTCTGATTCAATGTCATCTAAGACGTTAACCGCATAATAAATTTCGCCTAGAATTGCGGCTTCTTGTCTAACATTAAGCTCCTCTAAAATTTGCTCCATGTGGGCTAGACGTTGGTTTATCTGGTTGATTTGTTGTGTACCTACAATGGCATGGAGTACCTGATATGCAACGATAGGAGCCAAAATGGGCATGACAGAAGTTTGGGCAAAACGAAGTTGATGAGAAAATCTTCCTGTAGCTAAATCTCTGACTGTCCCAAGTGAACCACCGCTTTGCACTAGCTTATGAGTTCCATTAGCCAAACCTGCGACTGCATCAGGTGGCCCAATTACTCTAAATAATTGCCCTGCATTCATACCAGAAGCAACCACCGCAGATGTTGCTCCTAACTGGTCTACTACCGCTGAGTTTAATTTGCCTTTGTGCCAAGCATTTGGACTATGCAGACTCAGTCCATGAAAATGATCAATGAGTTGCTGACTTTGCTCAGGAGAGTATTGCAGTAGCGCTCCAACAGTATTTCCTGAAGAGTCTTGCAGCTCGGTAAATGATGCGGATTCTCCTTCCTCAGGCTGATAAGTCTTAATGCCCCAACCCTCATGACGCATTACTGTTAGAGCAGCTTCTTCTTCTTCTGCTGGTTCAATTTCGGTTGAGATAGATGCCTGATTCTTGTCAGATACGCTTGTAGCTTTAGCGACATCCGCAGACTGTTGCCCCTGAAAGACTGAGAACATTGTCTTCAATGCGTTATCACTCAGGTCTTGTAAGTCTGTTACCCTGTCAGAAATTACGTCTTCAACAACATCACCTATGTCCGTTGCTCCAACCTGTAAATTTCCAACGACTTCTGTAACAGGCTTTGAAGACCAAACCGATTGTGTGAATGATTGAAAACTTCTTAATCCCTGATTAACGACATCTCCTAATTCAGGGGCTTTAGCTTCGTTCTCGTCCGTTGGATAGACATCGAAGACAACTTCATAGGCTTGCTTCCAGGCATCAAATCCCTGAAGATCGGGCAGTTCATTCTCTTCAGCAAATTCTAACCAGACCTTGTTTTCTCGCAACTCCCTACCATTGGCTACTCCAAAATGTTCGCAGAGAGCTTGTTTATAACCTCTGAGCTTCAGTCTTTCCATTTCTTACTCCTAAGAAAAGTGCGCCCTACCTCGATTAGGCTGACAACCAAGGCTGGAATCACGAGATAATCTATTTTAGAGTGCCCACCCTGCCGACTAGAGACTAGCGATCACAAGAAACTTCTTAAGTCGTTACAAACAATAAGCAGGATTCATTGATGTTTACTAAGATTTACTCAAGTCTATCTATTTCAGAAGTCATACTCATAGGATACTCATCACAGATCTGATCGTTCTCAAAACTGCGTAAACGACCCTAAGGCTGGGATGAGTGAGTTGATCGAGATGGCTCTTAAAGCATCCCTGCCGATTCGTAGAGGCGGCGCATAAAGGCTAGGATTTTGCGGCCATAGTCGGGGTCGCTATTCCAGCGTCCGGTGAGTTGATCGACCAGGGGCGCGATGCCACGGCGCACAAACTGAAACCGAGGATCCACCTGGCTTTGAATCAGGGGTTCTAGGCTGCCGTAGGCCTTCAGGTGTTGAATTTGGGCGCGAACCCCAATGCGGGCGGTGGGAAAGGACGATCCCTCTGGGCCACCGGTGGGGGATCCCAGTCCGCCAAAGTTGTTGTGAACAGGGTTTAGGCTGCCGCCAAAATGGAGGGTATTGGTTTCCACCAGCATTTGGCAAAAGGCGATGTCGTGGTTGACACCCTCAACGGCGGACTCTTCTCGGTAGAGCTTGGCCAAATCCTGGTACTGGGTGACGGCGGCCTCATTGACGGTTTTGAGGAACATGATCAACTGCACCTCGGAGGTGCTGCCCAAGCCCATCAACCGATCCATCGCCCCAGGGCAGATTCCCATGCCCGTGGCCGACCGCAGCAGCAGGGTGCGAGTTTCGCCATTCCAGTTCACAGAAACGTTGTAGCTCCGTAGATCGACGGCCTTGATGTAAACCACGTTGCCGTAGCGCAAGCGGGTAATATTAGGGGCGTTGGTGAGGTCTACCCCCAGCAGGTCAGCGAGGTCTACGGGAATATAGGAGTTGTTGTTGACGATGATTCCGGTTTCGGGATAGATACCGCCGTTGATGCTGATGCGGATTTCGGGAAAGGTGGAACCACTGGCGGCGCTGGTACTGGCGGCTACCGCTGGAGCCACAGATCGACTCCAGGAGGCCAGCCCATCGGCCAGCCCTAGGGCAATGTCCCGCCGCTGGTTTTGGATGATGGCTAAATCCTGGGGGCTGTTGAGATGGCCAATTTCCATCAGCAGCGAGGGGCAGCGCAGGGAACGGGTGAAGTCTAGCCGCCCCGTTGGCGATTCGGTGTCGGGTTTAGCGCCTCGGCTGGGCAGTGGGGTCACCCGTCGCCGCAGGGCCAGCAGCAGGATCTCGGCGTGGGAACGACGCACCTCGTTTTGGGCGATGTAGAACACGGCGGAACCGCGCACCCCCGGATCGCTGTAGGCCCCGCCATGCACCTCTAGGGCCACATCCTGGGGCTGACAGCGCATGTTAATCCAGGCCAGGGTTTGGGCGGTGCTCAGATCATCGGGTACCGCCAGCACGGGCAGCCCCCGCGACCGTAGCTCAGCGACGACCAAATCTCGCACCTGAATCATCTCTGCGGCTTCCGTTGTGCCGGGTAACACCAGGCCAGGATCAGCGACCCCCTCTTCATAACCGCCGTGGCCTGCTGAAATAAAAATCTGTGCCATGGTGACAAGGTGTTGAGCGACTCTCTGGCCAGAATCATACCTATGAACTGGCCGATTGGGACGGATTTTGCCCTGGGCCGATGCCAGGAACCTCGCCCTAGGCCATGCCCCTTCCGCCAAGCACCATTGGGTGTTGACGGAAGGGGGGCAGTTCACCCTCGACCGAAGGCTTGCAGCCGATCCCCGGTGATACGGCACAATTGCCACTCTGGCTTTAGCTCGGCTCCCATGCGCTGATAAAACTCGATGGCGGGGGTGTTCCAATCCAGCACACTCCACTCGAACCGACCACAGCCCTGGGACAGCGCCAGTTGGCCCAAATACCGAAACAACGCCTGCCCCACACCCCGACGACGGTAGGTGGGCAGCACGAAGAGATCCTCAAGGTATAGCCCAGGCTGCATTAAAAATGTCGAGAAGTTGTAGAAATAGAGGGCCATTCCGGCGACGGTTCCGTCGATCTCTGCGATCACAGCCTCGGCGTAGGGCCGATCTCCGAATAGGTTTTGGGCCAAATCCTCCGGCGATCCGGTGACTTCGTGGGAAAGCTTTTCGTACTCCGCTAGGGCCTGAATTAAAGCGACTAGCGTGGCGATATCGGCTGGGGTGGCGGGGCGAATCGTCACGGAGGAGGCGGTGCTAGTAGAGAGTTCCGCCGTAGAGGCATCGCTGGTGACCGGGATCCCATCAGATAAAGGCTGTAAGGGGTGATCGGCATGGGTCATGGAAAACGTACTCGCTTCGGCTAGAGACAGGTATTTATCCTATACCGCCCTACCTTGAATTTCGCCTTGCCGCCGCCTTGCCACCGCTAACGTCCAGGGATGGGGCTAGACCATTCGCCAGTCACCCCCTATCCAGACCCTAGGAAAGGTGAGAGGCGAAGTGGGCATGGTGACTATGGCCGTTGGTTTCGGCGGTTACGCGCTCAATGTTGAACCGATACCCGACGTTGCGTACGGTTTGGATGATGTTTGGCTGGCGCGGATCGACCTCGATTTTTTTGCGCAAAGATAGAATGTGGGTATCGACGGTGCGGGGGTTATCGATGGCATCGGGCCAAGCGCGGCGCAGCAGATCTGTCCGGCTGAGGGGAGATCCAGAGGCCTGGGTGAGTACGTAGAGGAGACTAAATTCCTGGGGAGTGAGGTCAATATATTCGCCACGAAAGCGCACCCGACGCTGCACGAGATCAATATTTAAGTCGCCGTAGGTCAGGGAAGCAGGGGCGTTCATGAGCCGAATCCGGCGGGTCAGGGCTTCCACCCGGGCTAAAAACTCCTGCATCCCAAAGGGCTTGGTGAGGTAGTCATCGGCCCCGGCCCGCAACCCCGATACAATATCGGCTTCGGTGGTGCAGGCCGAAAGAATCATAATCAGGGGCTGGCCATGGCTGTGGAGCCAGCGACATAGTTCTAGGCCGTCACCATCGGGCAATTGGGAATCTAGGATGACCAAATTGGGCTGCTTAGCTTGGAACAGATCACGGGTTCGCACCATATCGGCTGACTGAAAAACCTGATAGCCAGCCTGCTGAAGGTGCCAGCCCAAGAGCGATCGCAAATGGGGGTTGCCCTCAATGACGTGAACGGATACAGAGCCCACAGAGATTAGGAATAAACGTCAAATTTTATCCGCCAAACATATCAAAGGCCGCTCGGCTTTTTTGTAGCTAGGGTTACGCCAAGCTGCCCCCCAGGAATAATCAGCTTCAGAGCGATTCGGGCTCTCCTATCCTAGGGCGCTTCCCATGGCCTAAGGGCCATGCCGCGATGGGTGATCGTCTGGCCATCTCGTCTGGCCATCTCGCGTGATCACCCTTGGGCGGCCCCTAGGGTGATTTCCAGATCAAGGCGATGGTTAACTAGCCTACAGAACCTAAAAAAAGTGGAAGATCGGTAGAATCGGAACTGGGCTAAATAGTCTTAAAATCGCGAATTAACGGCAAAAAAGACGCCGTAGCTCCTAAATTGGGCCATGGCCTCCCCGGTATGATGAGGTTAGCTATGGTCTTTCCAAACATGATCCCCCTCCATGACGGCTATATTCTCGTTCTAGCTTCAGATCATCAGGAAATTCGTAATATCCACGCCATAGAGGCTGATTTGCCCTATCCGGTGGTGGTAGCCCGTTCAGTAGAGCAAGCGATGACCCAACTCGGTCAAGGAAACCCTTGTCTCGTCATTTTGATCGATCCCAGTGACCCGTCTTGGCCACAGACGTTGGTACGACATTTGAGACAAAACTCACCTGCCGATAATGTGACCATTGTGGCTCTTACCGATTCTGCCAGCCCCCAGTGGAATCATACCGAAGACACCCCAGAACTGGACGGTTTTCTAGTCAGACCGCTCAGCCTCGATATTGTGAAATCCTTAGTAGAGTCGGCCCATGCCCGCCAGACTTGGCATGGGATTTAAAGCGCCTGCCCCGAAGGAGATCTATCCAACGGGGATTAATGTTAAAAAAGTTTTTATTTCAACGCGTATTTTAACGGTTTAAACACAGAGAAAACCATGGGTAGGTCGGCTGAACTGGGTATGCTTTGAGGAGGTCAAGGGGGCCTTTCCATGCTGCCAAAAATCCTAGAAGAACGTCGCATTCCAATTTTCAAGTTCTGGTTTGGTGGGGCCTTGCAAGATGGCGCACACTATCAAAACGAGCTGTATTACCGAGCGCTAACGGTGGAGAGCGACAAACGCACCCGCCTATATCACCTAGCCTGCAAGCTCAGTGAAAAAGGCGGTGCCGTGGTGGTTTCGTTGGATGACAACCAGTGCAGCCTGTGGATTAGCCTACGCGATCAAGCCCTAGCCCACAAAACCATGGAGGGTCGGGTAGCGGGGCTGCCGCGCCCATCCCTTTAGCGGGCAAGGTACCAGAACAAAAGTGACGGAGAGGGCTGGAAGCTAGGGCTGACGGGCATTGCATTAAGAATTATGAAACCACTTCAATTGATCGCCACAGTAGGTTTGAGCAGATTAGGAATCGAGGGTATGAAGTTTGGATTGGGGATCGTGGCTGACCTAGGGCTAGAGGTGAGGGCCGCTAAAACAGGGTTAAATCCCACTCCGCATCGCTGAATTGGTCTGGCCCCACCAGATCAGCCCGCACGGCCAGGTAGCGGCTGCAATAGATCGACGATTGCTTAAAGCGAGGGTTAGGGCGTCCGGCCTGGGCGTCTTGTTCGGCGTAGGCTTCTAGATATTCTGGGGCAATGGCCTGGGTTTTTACCTGGACAGCGTTGGATTCCGGAACAGACATCAGCTCCTCCCACCGTGATAGCGGATTTTCTTGTTCCTAAAGATAATCCCAATGCCCCAAAAGTGGGTCAGGCTTTCAAAAGGTTTAAGGGTGCGGCCTCTCCCCTTGGCCCTACTGTAACGGCCTACCCTACGTAGAGGTTCATCACCAGCGTTAGCAAAAAGACGATTTGCGCGGCGAGAACAAACAGATAGATAATCGCCCGTCCTTTAAATACCGTCAGCAGCAGACTGATGTTTTTGAGGTCGATCATGGGGCCAAACACCAGGAAGGCCAGCAACGACCCGCTCGTAAACACCGAGGCGAAGGACAGGGCAAAGAAGGAATCTACCGTGGAGCAAATGGAGACCACCCAGGCCAGGGCCATCATCGCCACGATGGAGGTGACTGGCCCCTGGCCCAGGCTGAGGATCACGTCCCTAGGAATGGCGACCTGCACAAAGGCGGCAATGGCGCTGCCTAGGATTAGCACAGCCCCCAGTTCTCGCATCTCCAGCACCATGTTGTCCACCATCATGCGTAGGCGTACTCGCATCGGCGGCGGGGCACCCGTTACCTGGGCCAACACCTGGGCGGGGGGGGCATCCAGTTGCAGCACTTGGCCGGGGGCCTGCATCAAAAATGTGCCAGATTTTAGGAGCGGAGAAATCTCTTCGTCGGGGGTGGCTTGACCGTTGGCACTGACCTTAGGAGCCGGTTCCGGATCGGCCATCATACGGGCCAGATTGTCTTGCAAAAAGGGCCGCATGTCGGCTTGGGTGCTGAAAATTAGGGCGATGGTCATGGCCACAATCAGCGTAAAAATCACCCGCAAAAAGACGATTTCTGGCTGGTCACGGAAGGCAATCCAGGTGGCCCAAAACACGATGGGGTTCACCGTGGGAGCCGCCAGCAAAAAGCCGATGGCCAGTGCCGTGGGGGCACCTTTCATCATCAACCGCCGCGCCACGGGGATGTTGCCACACTCGCACACCGGGAACAGAAAGCCAATTAGGCCCCCCGCTAAGGCCGCCAAAAGGGCATTGCGGGGAACCAGGGTTAGCAGCTTTTGCTCGTCTACAAACAGCAGCAGCACACTGGAAAAAATCACCCCTAACAGCAGAAAGGGCATCGCCTCTACCAGCAAGCTGAAAAATAGAGTGATGCCGTTATTGAGTTGAACCATCGGTCTTGAACCCCAGCTATGGCCATGACTCGGCAGGTCTGCCGCTGAACCGGATCGCCCCAGCTAGGCAGACGCCTATTTTAGCGGATCTTGCTAAGACCAGTCCGTTGTCGGGGATCGCTGGGGATCCCCCCTAGCCCCCCTAAAAAAGGGGGGAATCAGACTCAAAGTCCCCCTTTTTTAGGGGGATTTAGGGGGATCTCCAGGTGAATTGCGAGCACGCCAAGGTGGGTGTAGGCCGACTACCGAATGCGGTTGGGGGTAGAACGCCGATGGCGCATCCGACGAATCAGGGGCAAACCCAGGTAGTAGCTGAGAAAGCCCATCGCCAAACCGACCACAGTACTGCCCAGCATCAGCCTTACCGAGACCTCGGTGCCCATGTCGGCCCAGCCCCGCAGGCTATCCAGGTCGGTAAAGCCCTTGGTGGAACTGCTGCCCAACATCCAGACCCCCACCTGGTAGTTGAAGGCAAAGATGGGCAGGTAGGTAAAGGGGTTGCTAATCCAGGTGGAAGCCGCCGCCATGATGCGATTGCCGCGCAACACCGTGGCTACGGCGACACCGATAATAATTTGCAAGCCAAACAGCGGGAAGCAGCCGGAAAACACACCGCTGGCCATGCCCCTCGCCAACTGTTCGGGACTGCCCTGGAGCCGGATAAAACGCAGATAGACGTAGCGTAGCTTGCGCTGCCAATCCGACGGAAATACCTTACGCATAGCGGAATTTGGGCGAAGTTCGGTGTCTTTGGTCAGGGTCATAGAGGCAACGCAATGGGGAGAGAACGGGATGGACATAAAAAATCGATCCCTATCTGCCGGGGTACGTCCGGTCAGGGATCAGCGGTAGCGGCACAAACTCGTGTTAAGGAATGATTCTTTTCTATTCTATCGGTGGAGATTTGGATAGACCAGATTTGCATGGGCCAGATTTGCACAGACCAATGGCCTAGACCCAGTATCCCATCCAGTGTGGCGGAGGTGTCCTGCCACCGCATCGCCAAACCCACGGAATCGCCAAACTCACGGAGTCGCCAAACCTACGGAATCGCCAAACCCACGGGGCTTTACCCGACCCGACGCGGAAAACCCCGATTCCCAGTCCGACAATCCGTAGGGACGAGGTCTCCTCGTCCGCTGATACCGATGGAACCAAGCCAGATTGAGTACCTTCACCGCCACTAGTGCCATCAACCCCTCAGCCCAACCACCCCATGAGCAAAGCCAACGCCAAAACCAACGCCGCCCGCATCCTCGACCGCCTCAAGCTGCCCTACCAGGTCTTAGCGTATGAGGTCGATCCCGATGACCTGGCTGCCGAAAGTACCGCCGCCAAACTGGGTCTGCCGCCGGAGCAGGTGTTCAAAACCCTGGTGGCACGGGGAGATCGCCAGGGGGTTTGCCTTGCCGTGGTGCCCGGAAATGCCCAGCTTGACCTCAAAGCCCTGGCCGGCCTTGCCGGAGAGCGCAAGGTAGACACCGTGCCCCTGAAGGACGTACAGCCGTTGACGGGCTACATTCGCGGCGGCGTGACGGCCCTGGGCACCAAGAAAACCTACCCCGTCTATGTGGATGAATCGATTTTGGCCTTCGACCAAGTGGCCGTTTCCGCCGGAAAACGAGGGCTAATGCTGTGGCTTGCTCCCCAGGACTACCTCACCGCCACCCAAGCCACCCTAGGGCCGCTGGCAAAGCCGTAATCCGCAATTCCAGCAGAGATTGAGATCCCAGGGTTCTATAGAGATGTCATCATCTTCGACAAGACCCTAGGCAGAACCCTGGGATCTGAAGGGTTGGCCGCCACCCCCTGCGCTAGGATCAAAGCGGATTCCCACCCCCCACTCCCATGACCTCATCCCCGCCCCCCAACCCCAGCCGATCCCCCTGGGATTTTGGCCGATTGGTGCAAACCCTGGATTTTTTCGAGTCCATCCCTGTCGTCAGCAACCTAAAAGCAATGTTTTCTGGTTCCCAGTCTCCGAAGCCGCCCCAGATAAAGAATGGAGTGCTGTTTGATTTCAGCCATCCCCGCTCATCGACCAGCCTGGAGGCGATGGCCCTGTGGGGGGCGCTGGATGATGTGGTGATGGGGGGCGTTAGCAACAGCGGGTTTCAGGCGAGGGAGGAAGCGGCCTGCTTTACCGGAAATGTCTCCACCGATAATTCCGGGGGGTTTGCCTCGGTACGCACCCGCAATTTCGATCCACCCCTAAATCTGGGCACCTACCAGGGGCTAACCCTGCGCCTGCGGGGAGATGGTCAGCGCTACAAAATTTTCCTACGGGATCGGGAAGGCTGGGACGCCGTGGCCTACGGGTTGTCCTTCGATACGGTGCCCCAGGAGTGGATCACTGTGCAGGTGCCCTTTAGCGACTTGGTGCCCGTGTTTCGCGCCCGTTCCCAGCCCGACACCAAACCCTTGGATCCCACCAGCATCCGATCTCTCCAACTGATGCTGAGCAAGTTTGAGTACGACAAAGCCCTCAATCCCCACTTCACCCCTGGCCCTTTTTGCCTAGAGGTGCAGACCATTGCGGCCTATCGTTAGTTGGTTGTTATTGGTTGTTGGTTATTGGTTCTTGGCTATTGGATGTTTGAAGACCGTGGGGTTGGGTTCGCCTACTCGTCATCAACGACTCACCCTAGCCAACTAGCGACCTATTTGCCCCTCGTCAGCATGGCAAAATGGGGAAACTTGGTTTACTTCTGCCGTTCATCCCTGGATTGCTGCAATGTCTAGCCCCGACGTTTCTTTGCCCAGTCCTCCACCCTCCCAATCTGCCCGACCTACCCTAGGACTGCTGACCATGCTGCGCCTGGGGGTGTTCAACATGGGGCTGGGCATTATGTCCCTGCTCACCCTGGGGGTACTCAACCGGGTGATGATTGAGGAACTGCGGGTTCCGGCTCTGATTGCGGCGGGCACCATTGCGGTGCACCAATTCATGGCCCCGGCGCGGGTGTGGTTTGGCCAAATGTCCGATGCTCGGCCCCTGCTGGGCTACCACCGTAGCGGCTATATCTGGCTGGGCATTGCCTCGGTGGCGGTGCTCTCCTTTTTGGCGCTGCAAGTGGTGTGGCAAATTGGCAGCCGCACCCTAGATGGCGGCTGGGGGCCGGGGGTATATCCCTGGGTGGGGCTGTTGGGGCTGTTGTTTGCGGCCTACGGCTTGGCCCTCAGCGCTACGTCAACGCCCTTCACCGCCCTGCTGGTGGATGTGTCCGATGACGATACCCGATCTCGCCTGGTGAGCATTGGCTGGGCCATGCTGATGGTGGGCATCATCACCGGGGTGATCATTAGCTCCATTGTGCTGAAGCCCATTGAACTGGGTGCCCCCTTCGAGCAGGTACGCAGTGCCGTCAATCGCCTTTTCATCATTGCGCCAGCGGTGGTCTGTGCCCTGGCTATCCTCAGCACCTACGGCATCGAGCGCAAATATTCGCGCCTGAGAGAACGGTCTTCGCTCAAGGATCGAGAGGACGGCCTCACCCTGCGACAGGCCCTTGGCATTCTCACCGCCAGCCGCCAAACGGCTTTGTTCTTTGGCTTTTTGCTGGTACTCAGCCTCAGCCTGTTTATGCAAGACGCCATCCTCGAACCCTACGGCGGTGAGGTGTTTGGAATGACCATCGCCGAAACCACCCAGCTCAATGCCGCCTTTGGCATGGGCACACTGCTGGGGATTATCTTCACGGGCTGGCTGGTGGTGCCCCGCATCGGCAAGCAGCGCACGGTGAAGCTGGGCTGTAGCTGGGCGGCGCTTTGCCTGGTGGGACTGATCTTGTCAGGACTGACGGCCTCGCCCCAGGTGTTGCTGTCGGCGGTGTTCTTGTTTGGTACGGCGTCCGGGGTGCTTACCCTAGGGGCGATTGTGCTGATGCTGGATCTGACGGTGGCGGAAACGGCGGGTACCTTCATCGGCGCGTGGGGGTTGGCCCAGGCCATCGCCAGGGGCAGCGCCACGGTGCTAGGGGGCGGTTTGTTGGATCTCGGTCGGGTCATCTTTGGCGGCGGGCAGGGATCCGCTGCGGTGGGCGAACCCAATGCCCTATGGGCCTACGGGCTAGTGTTTGGCCTCCAGGCGGTGGGCATGATGGTGGCGATTGGGTTGCTGAGCCGAGTGGATATTCACGAATTTCAATCCAACGCCAAGGCCGCTATCACCGCTGCTTTAGAAAGCGATATGGATTAGGTGGCCCTCACCCCCAGCCCCTCTCCTAGAAGGATCTACGGCTCATACACATTATGTTTTCATGCCGCAATTCCTTGGAGATCCCCCTAAATCCCCCTTGGAAAGGGGGACTTTGAATCCGGTTCCCCCCTTCATAAGGGGGGCTAGGGGGGATCAACCCTAGGAATCCAGCGGAATGGAGACTTGTGTATAAGCATGAGCCCCAAGGGAGAGGGATTTAGGGTGAGGGCGACCCTAGGTTAGGCGGGATTTCGCTCCTAAAGATTTCGCTCCTAAAATCGCCCCTCAAATCAACGTTCTCAACAGGTTTTCTATGGAATTGTTTTGGCAGACGGTGCTGGATTTTGCCCAAACCACCACCCAGCGCGTGGGGCAGAAATTACTGGAGGATTTTGGCCATGCCCAGGCCGACCTCAAGGCCGATGGTAGTTTGGTCACCGCCTCCGACCGCTGGGCCGACGAAGCCCTCCGCACCGCCATTCACGAAACTTTCCCCGACCACGGTGTCCTCAGCGAAGAGACCGTACATCTCTTTCCCGATACCGACTGGTGCTGGATCATCGACCCCATCGACGGCACCACCAACTTCACGCGGGGGATTCCGGTGTGGGGGATTTCCCTGGGGTTGCTCTACCGGGGCGTACCCGTCTTTGGCTATGTGGCCCTGCCGCCCCTGGGACAAGCCTTCCATGGCTATTGGCCCGGTGATAGTGGGTTAACCATGCCCAGCGGGGCCTTCTTCAACGGTCGCCCTATGCACCCCAGCAAGGCAGAACCTGGCCCCCAGGAATTCTTTAGCCTCTGCGCCCGCAGTACTTCGGTGATGGCCCAGCCCTTCCCCTGCAAAATTCGGATGCTGGGAGCCGCCACCTATAACCTGCTGCTGGTGGGGGCTGGCTGGGCGATTGGGGCCGTAGAAGCCACCCCAAAAATCTGGGATATCGCCGCCGTGTGGGCGATTTTGCAAGCCGCCGGAGCTACCTGGGTTGCCCTCGACGGCATTGCTCCGTTTCCCCTCACCGTAGGTCAAAACTACAGCCGCCAGCCCTATGCCACCCTAGTGACGGCCCAGGCGGTTTGGGTAGACACTTTTTTGCCCCTTGTGAACAAGGTGGCGCAGCGGGCTTAGGATCCTTATAAACCCTCTCTGCAGAAGGCTAAAGGCGGTCTTGGGCAAGACGATTTTCTCCATGAGATCGAGGTCTGCTGGGGAAAGCCTTCACCGTGGACTATGCCTGCGCAGACGCGTCACTCACATCGACCAGAACTAGCGCTAGAGCTTGGTCAATCATCTGCTGCGAATCACCCCTTTGCCCCAGTTCCGCCCCTCACTAATTTTTTCAACAAACCCTGCCTAGGGTTCGGCGGGCCAGTTGAAGCCACGGGACTGCAAAAGCTGACGCTGGCGTTGGCGAGCAAGGGTTTGGAGATCGATGCTGCGGTCGGTTTCGTCTACGATTTCCCCGGTCAGCACCTCCAGCACATCCTCTAGGGTAACGACACCGGAAACGCCGCCGTACTCATCCACCACCACGGCCAGATGTTCGCGGGCGGTTTGAAACTCTTGCAGCAGCTTGTCGGCCCGCTCGGTTTCAGAGATAAAGCGCACCGGACGCACCACGTCACGCACCAACTGCTGGCCCTGGCCTTGGATCAGGGCGGCAAGCAGGTCGTGTTTCATCACCAGGCCCAGGATGTGGTCGATGTCGGTGTCGCTGACCAGAATGCGGCTGTGCTGGGAATTGAAGATTTTGTCCTGGGCTTCGGCAATGGTGAGATCACCCGGTAGGTGGGTGAGAGCCACCCGTGGGGTCATGATGTCAATGGATTTGGTGTCGTTGAGGCGAAACACGCGCCGAATCATTTCCGATTCGTCCGCTTCGATAATGCCCTCCTGGTGGCCGATGGTGGCCATCAGCTTGATTTCCGCCTCGTTGGTGCTGGGGCGGTTGCCCGCGCTAACAAAGGGAGCCGTCACCCGTTCTAGGGCAATCACAATGGGCGTAAACAGCCAGGTGATGCCCCGGATAGGAATGGCAATAGCCAAGGCGATGGGGATGGCGTAGCGTTCGCCGAGAATTTTCGGGAAAATTTCGCCAAAGAGAATCACCAGAAAAGTTAGCACCCCGGTAAACACCCCCAGCAGGGCATCGTTAAACACCGTAGCCGCAATGCCCCCAATCAGGACGCTGCCCACAATGTTGAACAGGTTGTTGAGAATAACAATGGTGGCGATGGGGCGATTCACCCGCTGACGAATGGCCAAGAGCGCTAGAGCGGGGGGCTTTTTCGATTCCGCCAGTTGTTGCGCCTTGAGGATGGGCACCGACAACAGGGCAACTTCGCTGCCAGAGCACAGCGCCGAGCCAACCAACATCACGACGATTGCGATTACCAGACTCAGCATAGGTTCATTTGGGGCAGACCAACGGCGGGCAAAGACACTGTTATGATTCTTCTAATCTTACGCTCTTGGGAGAACGGCGTTGACGTTGTTCGTCTGCCCTAGAGTAGTCCATCCCTACAACCTGCCTTAGGATAATGGTCAGTTCAGACCAGCCATCCCAGGGCTTGGGAATGGGTTAAAGCTTGCCATGCCGAGGGCCATGTCATCACCACAGCCAATGAGCGATACTATTCTCGATGTCCGCCACCTCCAGGTTGAGTTTGAGGTGGATGGACGTATCATTCCGGCGGTTAACGATATTTCTTTCCAGGTGAAGCGGGGCCAAACCCTCGGCATTGTAGGGGAATCCGGCTCTGGCAAGTCCGTCACCTCCCTGGCGGTGATGGGGCTAATTCCCTCGCCACCGGGACGCATTGTGGGCGGCGAAATCTGGTTTCAGTCCGCCAATGCTTCCCCAGACACCCCAGCGGTGGATTTTTGCGCCCTCAGCGAAGACCAGCGGCAAGCCTACCGGGGTGGCCAAGTGGCGATGATTTTCCAGGAGCCGATGAGTTCCCTCAACCCGGTGTATACCATTGGGTTTCAGCTTGTGGAAGCGATCCGCCAGCACCAAAATATCAGTAAAGAAGAGGCCCAAGGGCAGGCCACTGAACGCTTACAGGAGGTGAAACTCCTACCCGATGTCGCCCAGCAGCGGACGGCCTTGCAGGCGGCCAATCCCCACCTGTCGGAAGTCGCGCTCACCACCCAGATTGAAGCCCAACAGCAGGCCATGTTAAACCGCTACCCCCACGAGCTATCGGGGGGGCAAATTCAGCGGGTGATGATTGCCATGGCGATTTCCGGTAATCCGGCGCTGCTGATTGCCGACGAACCCACCACCGCCCTGGATGTCACCGTCCAAGCCACCATCCTCGACCTGCTGCGGGAACTGCGGGATCGGCGGGGCATGTCCCTCATCTTCATCACCCACGACCTGGGTATCATCGCCGAAATTGCCGACCAGGTGGCGGTGATGTACCAGGGGCAGATTGTCGAAACTGGCCCAGTGCTGGATATCTTTGCCAACCCCCAGCATCCCTACACCAAGGGGCTGCTGGCCTGTCGCCCTCGGCCCGATCAACGCCGTCGCCGCCTGCCCACCGTGGCCGACTTTATGACCACCGCCGTGGAACAGGGCCAGATCGCCATCCGCGAAACCGTTCTCGATGACGCCGCCCTGGCCCAGTTTTCGTCCCTCTCCGAGGCCGAATTAGAGACCCGCCGCCAAACCCTCGCCGCCAGTGCCCCCCTGCTGGCGGTGGAGCATCTCAAGGTGGGCTATCCCATCCGGGGCGTATTTGGCAAAACCCAGCGCTACGTGATGGCCGTCAACGATGTGTCCTTTCAAATTCGCCAGGGGGAAACCTTTGGCCTGGTGGGAGAATCGGGCTGCGGCAAAACCACCCTGGGCCGTGCCCTGCTGCGGCTGGTGAACCCCCTTGGCGGCACCATCTGGTTTGAGGGGCGCGACGTACTAGCTCTCCAGGGTCAAGCCCTGCGTACCCTGCGCCGCGATATGCAAATCGTCTTCCAAGATCCCTACAGTTCCCTCGACCCCCGCATGAGTGTGGGGGCCGCCATTGCCGAACCGCTGAAAATTCACGGCGTGGTCAAAAGCAAACGCAATCAGCAGGAACGGGTGGCCTACCTGCTCGAACGGGTGGGCCTGCCCGCCGACTGCATGAACCGCTTCCCCCACGAATTTTCCGGGGGCCAACGCCAGCGAATCTGCATTGCCCGCGCCCTGGCCCTCAACCCCAAATTTATTATTTGTGACGAGTCGGTTTCGGCCCTAGATGTCTCGGTACAGGCCCAGGTCTTGAACCTGCTGAAGGAACTCCAGGCCGAATTTGACCTCACCTATATCTTCATCTCCCACGACCTCGCGGTTGTGAAATTTATGAGTGATCGCATCATGGTGATGAACCGAGGCCAGGTGGAGGAAATCGGCCCCGCCGAGGCGGTCTATCGTCAACCCCAAACCCCCTACACCCAAAACCTGATCCAGGCTATTCCGGTGGGCAGCCTAGAGCGTATTCAGGAACTCCAGAAGGATCGCCTCGTTGCCTAGGGCGGATCCCCTCCGTCCTAGCCCTACCATTCACAGCCCTAGTGGCTCCAGAACAGTTTTAGGTCTGCCTGGCGAGCTTTAGCGATGCGCTGGTCTTGGTAGTGAAGGTCTTCCAGCCAAGTTCTCAATTCAGCCTCAGAAACAAGGTAAACCGATTGTCCCGTGATTGGGTCGTAGGCATTCCAGGCGGGTTCTCCGTTCCCGCTCGAACTGGGCCATACCCTTGGTTCATCGGATACATCAAGATGGGCCATGAGGCTCTGCCACACCCGGCGCAGAGCCTGGGACAGAGTGGATTCCGAACGTCCATGACCGAGGGTTAACACGGGCCAATAGGCGGTATGCGCTTTCATAATTCACCTCCTAAGTTTCTTTGTTTAGCTTAAATTTCTGTAGCCAAAAATACAAAAACTCCTATTCATGGTCTACATGAATAAAATTGATGGATGTTGCCAAGGGAGGTTATCTAAGAATGAAGGCAGCGACCTAGGATCTCAGAGTCAACTCATCTCTGAGTTGCCACCTGATTGCCTGACACGGTATCTACACATTTAGCTACGTTAGACCGCTACAGATGGTCTAGGGGCCATCCTTGGGTCAACGGGGGGAGTCTACCAGAGGCAAATTTTGGTGACGGCAATCTGCCCGCCAAAGCAAACGGCTACGTCAGAGTTAGGGTCGTGGCGGCGGTCGCCGTACTGGCCAATGTAGTGAAACTGGTTGTTTTCAACCTTAAATTCCGTAGGTAGCGGCTGGGTACAGGGCGTACAAAAGACCATCTCTGGTTCCGGATCCTGGGGCTGGAGGTGGGGCAGATTCACGTTCCAGAAACAGCCGGGGGAAAGGGGTTCCGCCATTAGGGTCTGGATGACCTTGGTGGCTAACTGGCTAGCCAAGCCCCAATCGATGGGTTGGCGGTTGCGGATGTAGTGGGAGATGGCAATGCCGGGAACCCGCAGCAGGGCCGCTTCTCTCACCGCCGCCACCGTGCCGGACAGGTAGAGATCCGCCCCCATATTGCCCCCGGCATTGATACCCGACAGTACCCAAGTCGCCTCAGGACACAGGTGCCCCAGGGCCACACGGGTACAGTCGGCGGGGGTGCCGCCAATGGCAAAGGCACGGTCATCGCGGGGGTCGATAAAAATAGGGCCGCCCCGGTTCATTTGGTGGCTACAGCCGGAGAGGTGCTGGTCTGGCGCAACCACCCAGGTGGGCTGATCGGCCATGGCATCGCGCAGGGCTTGAATACCGGGAGCGTCAATACCGTCGTCGTTGGTGAGAATGAAGGTCATCGTAGGATTTCCCCCCTTTTTAGGGGGGCTAGGGGGGATCAGCCCTCAGCAAGGTTACGGTGAGGACTGATGGGTATTGAGTCGCCCAAAAGATCGGGGAGCCTTTAACCCATCCTAAACCAACCAGCGGGCCACATCCTTGGCGTGGTAGGTGAGGATCAGATCGGCCCCGGAGCGCTTGAAGCTGGTCATGGTTTCCATCACGATCTTTTGCTCGTCTACCCAACCATTGAGGGCGGCGGCTTTGACCATGGAATATTCGCCGGAAACGTTGTAGGCGGCGACGGGTAGGTTAGTGGCTTCCTTCACCCGCCAGATGATATCCATGTAGGCCAGGGCAGGCTTCACCATCAGCATGTCGGCCCCTTCGGCGATGTCTAGCTCAATTTCCTTCAGGGCTTCGGTGCCGTTGGCCGGATCCATCTGGTAGGTGCGGCGGTCGCCAAACTGGGGGGCACTTTCCGCTGCATCTCGGAAGGGGCCATAGTAGGCGGAGGCGTACTTGGCGGCGTAGGACAGAATCGGGGTATCCTCAAAACCTGCGTCATCCAAGCCGCTACGAATGGCCCGCACAAAGCCATCCATCATGCCGGAGGGGGCAATGATATCGGCCCCAGCCTTGGCCTGGGACACCGCCGTTTTTTTCAGCAGTTCCAGGGTGGGATCGTTCAGCACCCGTCCGCTGAGGTCGCCCACTTCCAGGTAGCCGCAGTGGCCGTGGGAGGTGTACTCGCACAGGCAGGTATCCACAATCACCAGCAGATCAGGGACGGCTTCTTTCACCGCCGTGGTGGCCCTTTGCACAATGCCGCAATCGTGCCAGGCCCCGGTGGCATCGGTGTCTTTATCGGTAGGAATGCCAAACAAAATGATGGCGGGAATGCCGAGATCGTAGACTTCCTTGGCCTCCTCCACGATTTTGTCCACCGAAAGCTGATAGACCCCCGGCATGGAGGACACTTCCTTGGCCACCCCGTCCCCCGGCACCGCAAACAGCGGATAGATCAAATCCGCCTGGGTGACGATGTTCTCTCGCACCATGCGGCGAAGTTGGGGATGTTGGCGCAAACGGCGGGGACGATGGGTGGGGAACATGGGTGTGAGATGCCAGATCCGGCAGCGACAGAAACGTAAAGATATCTAAAACTAAACCGCTATTGGGGAACGAATACAAGCCATTGGTTACGTTCTGTAACCTGTCCTTTCCATCGCCGCACCCAGAACCCCAAGACCGTGGCAAGCCAAACCCAAATCTACCGGGAACGCGCTTGTCGCCCTGCCTTCGAGCGTACTTCCTCGCCCATCAAAAAGACCAGGTAAAACTGTCGCCGCAGGATTGGGATAGACCAACGTACATCGACGGGATGACGTTTGCGGGTGTTGGCCACCAAGGCCGTTTGTAGGGCCAATCGTTGCTCCTCGCTAAAGGAGGTTGCCACCTCTTGGGGCATGGCACTCAGCAAGCGTTCCAAGGCCCACTTTGCGCCCTCGCTGGTTGAATTGGGGGAAACAGACTGTCCTTGGGGTGTGGAATCTTGGGGTGTGGAATTCGGATTCATCAGTTTTCTCCACCGAACGATTATCAGCCTATCCAGGCTATCCCTGGATTACACCGTAGATCCCCCAAGGGACTGCGCTACTCCAACGCTGCCCCCAGGGATGGAACCCTAGGTCACAGCCTGAAGGTGCCCTGGATGGCCCCTCTAGATTATGAATCCCCAAAAACAAGAAAATTTCCCAGAAAAAAGATCGCGTTGCCGCTAAGGCTATGCTACTATTGATAACCGTGCTTGAGATTTAATTCTCACAGTGCAAATCAAACGGGTCGCTAGCTCAGCGGTAGAGCACTCGGCTTTTAACCGATTGGTCCTGGGTTCGAATCCCAGGCGACCCATTTTTCAAGCCTTTTTCTATCTTTTGCTTTTAATTGAGCGCAGGCATTGTTGCGGTTAAAGACCCTCGGCAGATCGCAAAGCTCACGCCACCCTCACCTCCAACCCCTCTCCCACGAGGAGAGGGGAGCCGATGGGATCACCTAGGCCCCAATGGCGAGGGATGGCGAAGACTCGATCCAGTGGTCTAGAAAGGCTCTGGCGGCGGGAGAGAAGGCCTTATCCTGGCGATAGGCTAGCTGCCATTGCCCTTGGAGGGTGAGTTCCGGCACAGACAACACCGTGAGATCGGTGTCGAGATCGGTGAGGGTGAAGGCGGGGAGGAGCGCAATGCCCAGGTTTGCCTTCACGCTGGCCTTAATGGATTCGTTGCAGCTCAGCTCAAAATTGCTGCGTAGGGCAAAGCCATGGGCCGCAAAGACGGTCTCTAGGCGCTGGCGGGTGCTCGATTCGGGTTCGCGCAGAATCCAGTTGGCCTTGGCCAAGTCGGCCAGGGTAAGGGTTTTGCGCTGGGCGAGGGGATGACGGCTGGAGGCCACCACCTGGAGCGGCGATTGGGCGTAGGGCAGGGTGGCCAAGTTCACCGAACTAGGGGGCAGGCTAAAGAGGTAGAAATCGTCTTCGTTGTGGCGCAACCGCTCCTGAAGTTCCGCGTCACTGCCCACATGGAGGGACACCTCTAGGCCAGGATATTCCTCTAGAAAGGGCTTAAATTGCTCCACCAAAAGGCACTTTCCACTTTCCACCGTGGCCAGTTTCACGGTGCCCGCTTCCACGCCCTGAAAGGCCAGCAGGGTTTGATCGAGATGCTGAAGCTGCCGCATCACCTGATGGCAGGTATTCAGCAGGGCTTCCCCCGCCGCCGTGAGGTGCAACTGCCGCCCAATGGTCTCCACCAGGGGCAGGCCCACGGTTTTCGAGAGTTGCTTAATCTGAATCGACACCGTGGGTTGGGTGAGATAGAGTTCGGCGGCGGCTTTGGTGTAGTTGCGATGCCGCGCCACCGCTTCAAAAACTTCCATTTGGTGCAGGGTAATTCCCTTGGTGCTGAGCAAGGATGCCGCCATGGTTGAGCCGAGCTGTCAAAGGACTCCTTTACTTTAGCAACTTTTGTGTTTCTAAAGTAGCCCTTGCTCGAACCCTAGGGCGAATTAGCAGAACTCGGTTGGCTCGGTTCCCGTAACCTGCGCCATGATAGGACGTAGGTTTGTGGGGATTGTGCAATGAATCGCTATGCCTTGGGTGGTGCCATTGGGCTATTGATGTTACTCGCTTTGTCTGGAATGGGGGGCTTGGATCGGCTGTTCCAGGGCAATGGGGCAGGGCGCGGCGACCTATCGGCGGCGGATGACACCCTAGGAACATTGCCCATTGAACAGGCGGGGCAAGTGGTGCAGCGCCAAAGTTCTCCAACCCCAGGTATACCCGCCACGGGCACCAACATTCCCGGCACCCCAACCTCCGTTAGCGGCGACTTCCCCCCCACCAACGGAGGCTTTACGGCCCCGGCGGGCACCCCACCCACCCTCAACCCCACCCAACCCGGCATCCCCCAAAACGTCATTCCCCAATCTGGCGGAGCGACAACTTTACCGGCCCAAGTGGGGGATATTGCCCCGGTACAGCCCGGTTTGGTGCAGCCCGATCCGGTTCCCCCAGTGACCGACGATCCAGAACTAGAGTCGATTCCGGCCCTGTGGTAGGGGTTCCCTGTGGTTAGTGGCTTTGATGGCGGGTTTCTGATCTATCGTTGAAACAACGAGCCGCCCTCACCCTAAATCCCTCTCCCATGGGGAGAGGGACTTTGAAGAATTCGGCCCCCCTCTCCCGTGGGGAGAGGGGTTGGGGGTGAGGGCCAATCCCACGCTTTCCGCAAACCTATCCCTTTGTTTCCCTTGCCTTGTGATGTCTGCTGTACCGCCGAAACTTCGCCCCTACCAGGTTGAACTGATTAACGACCTCTACCGCAAGCTGAATGAGGGCCACAGGCGGGTGGCCATTGTGGCGGGAACGGGGGCCGGAAAAACAGTGATTAGCGGCCAAATTTGCGCCCACGCCGAAGCGGCGGGTAAGCGGCTGATGTTTTTGGTGCATTTAGACGTTCTGGTGGGCCAAACCTACGAAAAAATGAAATCCTTTGGCCTGCACTGCGGTTTCATCAAGGCGGGCTGGGAGGAAAACCGCGACGCCCCGATTCAGATTGCCAGCATTCAAACCATGGCCAAGCGCCGCTGGTGGAAGCAATGGCCCGCCGATGTAGTGTTCTACGACGAGGGCCACATTACCCTCTTCAGCCAGGTGGGCAAGTCGGTGCTGAAGACCTTTCCCAACGCCACCCACCTGGTGATGACCGCCACCCCCGAACGCCTCGGCAAGGAACAACTGGGGGACGTGATGGATACCCTGGTGGCCTCCCCGGTGCCCAGCACCTTGCAGCACATGGGCTACCTAGCCCCGATGAAGTACTACAGTATGCCCCCCGATGGCGTTGCCAACCTAAAGGACGTAAAAACCGTCGGCGGCGACTACGACGAGGCGGGGCTGAAAAATGCCTGCGACCGTCCAGAACTGATTGAAAAAATTGTCACCGAATGGCAGCGCCTCTGCCCTGGCAAGCGCACCATCGCCTTTTGCGTCGATCTGGAACACGCCCGCCATGTGGCCAACGCCTTCAACGCCGCTGGCATCCCCGCCGCCACCGTGGAAGGAGGCACCCCCATCAAAGAACGCCAGCAGATGTATCAGGATCTGCGTCAAGAAAATATTCTGATGCTGACCTCCTGCAATGTGATCAGCATCGGCTTCGATGAACCCAGCGTGGAGGTCGGTCTGCTGCTGCGGCCCACCCAATCCAGCGCATTGCACCTGCAACAAATTGGCCGTGTGATGCGAATTTCGCCCCACACGGGCAAGGGCTACGGCATTATCCTCGACCAGGCCGGGAATCTGGAGCGGCTGGGCTTCCCCGAAGATATTAAGGACTACCACCTACCCGTGCAGGAATCTGGCGGCGGCGGTGGCAAACCGGCCCCCACCAAACCCTGCCCCCAGTGTGGTCGGGTGGTGCTGTCTTTCATCGCCAAATGCCCCGACTGCGGCCACCAGTGGATCACCGAACGGCCCCTCAACCTAGAGGACATGGTGGAAATCTACTCCGCCGTCCAGGCCCACCAAATTACAGATCCATCGATTCTGAGAGATTTATTTCATAGCTGTCGCCGCCGTGCGTATAAACGACGGGATAAGCTTTCTTACGCTGACCATGCATTTTTTAATTACTGTGGGAAGCATCCACATCCAAGTTGGTATTTGGGATCCTTATTTGGTTCACATCCTAGCTTTGAACAAATGCAAACGTTTTATATCTACCTTTGTCAAAAAGCCAATAAGCATGGAGACTCCCAAGACTGGATCGTGCAGGAGTTTGAGAAAGAATGCGGCCCCGGTAGTTTTCAACGGCTGGCAGGATTTCGGCAGGCGATGTAGACACCGTCCGAAAAACACGGATCCAGGAACTTAGGCGGTGAATTCTGGGCTTGGGCGGTTCCAGGGTTGACCTCGAATTCCTTCGAGGGCGGCTTTATACTAGCCATGGTGCCCAACCATAAAGTTTAGGCTCAGCGGAGCCCCATGGATGGGAAAAGACGTGGGAGAATAAACACCCTGTGCTCAATGGTAAGAACGGTATGACGGCGTCCACACCCTATTCATCGGAGGCCATTCAATCGGCGCTGCAAATGGGGGAATTGGCCTTTGATCTGCCCGATCCCAACGATGACGGCATCTCAGACTACGAATTTAACCTTCAGGTAGAAGCCGCCTGGCAGGTGTGCGACCGCTTTGACCTGCAAACCGATATTTGGCGGGGGCGCATTCTGCGGACGGTGCGAGATCGGGAAAAGCGCGGCGGCGATGGCCGGGGCACAGGCTTCCTCAACTGGCTGAAGGAACGGGAAATTACCAAAAGCTACGCCTACAACCTGATTGAACTGGCGGAGAGCGCTGACCAACTGCTGGAATCTGGGATGCTCACCTCCAAGGAGGTGAACCTGTTTAGCAAACGGGCCTTTTTAGAAACCGCCAAGGCCGCCCCAGAGGTGCAGCAATTGGTGAGCGATTCGGCTCGCAAGGGGGATCACATCACCCGCCGCGAGGTGCGCCAGGTGGCCAACGAGTGGGCCGCCATGACCTCCGACCTGATTCCCGAAACCCTTCGGGAGAAGGCCGCCAACAACACCATCCCCAGCCGCTACATCGCCCCCCTGGTGAAGGAGATGGAGAAGCTGCCCCCCACCCACCAAACCACCCTCAAAACCGAAGTCGAACTCAACCCCGATCTCGACACCCTAAAGCAGGTCACCGCCGAGGCCCGTTACCTGTCCAAATATTTGGCCTCCGCCAACCAGGTGCAATTGCTGGAAGCGGGCAACTTTGACCTAGAACTCGCCCTAGAGGAAGCCCTGCGGGTGGGTTGCCTCAATTCCGCCGCCGACATGGTGGCCCAGGCCGCCCAAATTGAACAAACCGCCGTCAAGCTCTATACCGCCTGGAAACGGCTCAACCAACTCTCGGAGCGCGTTTTTGTGGACAGCGGCGAAAGCACTCCCAACCTCCGCGCCCTGCTCACCGCCCTCGGCCCCATCACGGGCGAAACCGTGCAAGTGCGCCTAGGGGAAGCCAACAGCGCCACCGCCCAAACCGTTCGCTGGCGGCTGGTTTCGGAGGATTAGACTTGCTCCGAGGATCCTACTCCCCCGCTTGCTCACCCATCCATCCGTAGGGGTGAGGTCTCCTCACCCTCCCACGAGCATCTTATCTATCCGAGGCTATCAGGATTGAGCCTACGCGAAGGTGAAGGTGAGGCCAAAGGTTTGGGCAAGGTTGCAGGTTTGGTGGTCGGTGAGGTTGGTGTCGCTGAGTTCTAGGTTGTAAAAGGTGACGCTGGGATGGGTGAAGTATGGCCCCGCGTGCCAGGTGCCCACCTCTAGCTTAATGAAGCAGTGGCCAGGGATATGAAAGGCTTTTAGGGTCTCAAGATCAGGTTGGTCTGCCTCCCCTGGAGGAGCCACCGCCATCAGCCAATCCTTGTCCGCCAAGGCTCCTAGACATTGGGTGCAGCGGCGGTGGCGGGTAATGGTACGGAACTCGGTACCGGAGTGGGTGAGAGTCATCAGGTAAAGGCGCGGAATACCCTGATTGAGCACCAGTTGGGCATCGGTAGGGCCAAAGGGGCCGCCATCTTGGCTAGGAAAAATCACCTGACCAAAAGGCGCAAAGGCCTCAGCGGTAATAGGTTCTGCCGTTAAGGTGCGCTGGGTGAGGGTTGGGGAAAACAACGACGAAGTCATGGCATCAATCGATGGGGAACCGTCCCCATTGTAGGAAGTTGGGACAGTGCTTTAGGATGCCCCGCATTGCACCTGGACTCGGCAGAACTGTTACGCTTTTTAATCACTCCTTGGCTATATAGAAACCTTTTCGTTAGAATCACCCCAATTCCTAAGTCCCAATTCTCCCAAACCCAAGTTTTCCCAGGATCGAATTTTCCCAGGATCCAAGACTACTTTTGAGTTCTCTCCCCACTTCCGTTGTGCCATGGCTGCCCTAACTTCCCCCGAATTGCTGAGCCACATTCCCGCCGAACATTTGAATATTATGGGCTACGTCAATGAGTCGGAGGTGAACGGCCCCGGCTGTCGGGCGGTGGTGTGGGTGCAGGGCTGTTTGCTCCATTGTCCGGGCTGTTTTAATCCGGCGAGCTGGAGTTTTGAGGAAAATCAGATCGTGGCGGTGGAGGACTTGGCCCAGCGCATCTTGGCGAATCCCAAAAATCAGGGCGTCACCTTTTCCGGCGGCGAGCCCTTTTGGCAGGCTACGGCCCTGGCCCGGTTGGCGGCTTTGGTGAAGGCCCATGGGTTGACGGTGATGTCGTTTACGGGGTTTACCCTAGAAAAGCTGCGGTCTGCCGATGCGCCCCCCGGTGCCCAGGATTTGCTTGCCCAGCTTGATCTATTAATTGACGGGCCGTTTGTGGAATCCCAGGCGGTAAATTCCCCCGATTCTCCGGTATCGTCGCGCAATCAGCGGGTTCACATCTTCAACCCCGCCCTAGAAAACGCCATTACCTGGGCCAGCGACCAGCTAGAGGTTCACATTTTCAAAGATGGTAGCCGCATCGTCACCGGGTACCGGGGGCAACTGCTGACCGAGTAGCCGACGGGCAGAGATCCGCCAGGGTGCAATCCCTACAGTTGGGGCTGCGGGCCATACACACCGCCCGTCCGTGGTAGACCAGGCGGATCGACCAGTTTTCCCAGTCGGGCTGGGGCAGCAGTTTCATCAGGTCGCGCTCGATTTTAATCGGATCGCTGTGCTGGGTGAGGCCGAGGCGGTTGGTGAGGCGTTTGACGTGGGTATCCACCGTGACCCCAGCGTTGATGCCAAAACCGTGGGCCAGCACCACGTTGGCGGTTTTGCGGGCCACCCCCGCCAGGGTCAGCAGGTCGTCCATGGTGTTGGGCACTTCGCCGCTGTACTCAGTGACAATGCGCTGGCAGGCGGCCCGGATGTTTTTGGCCTTATTGCGATAGAAGCCCGTGGATTTAATCAGGCCTTCCAAATCGGCCAGGTCGGCCTCGGCAAAGGCGTAGACATTGGGGTAGGCGGCAAACAGGGCGGGGGTGACTTTGTTGACCCGTTCATCGGTGCATTGGGCCGACAAAATCGTGGCCACCATTAGTTGCAGGGTGGTCTCAAAGTCTAGGGAGCAGGGCGCTTCAGGGTAGAGTTCCTTGAGGCGGCGCAAAATTTCCAGGGCACGTTGCTTTTTGGGGGGGCGACGGGGGGCACTCACGGGCTACTGACGCAGGTTTTGGAAAATCTCAAGCTGGGTGGTGTCGCGCACGATTAGAAACACGCCTAAGCCCAGCAGCAGCACCAGACCCGTCTGCATCACGTTTTCTTGCAGGCGGTCGGGCAGGGGTTTGCCGCGCAGGGCTTCTACCAGCAAAAAGGCCAGTTGGCCCCCATCTAGGGCGGGCAGGGGCAGGATGTTGATAATCGCCAGGTTGATGCTGATGATGGCGGTGAAGGGAAACAGCATGGCTAGGCTAGATTCCGCCAGTCCCGCCCCCTGCTCCACAATTTTGACCGGGCCAGCCACCTGGTTGGCCATTTCGCCAAAGTTAGTCACCAGCATGACAAAGCCATTCACCGTGCGCACCAGCATGTCTTGGAACTGCTTGGCGGCCAGGCTCAACACTTCAATCGGCCCCGTGGGGCGACGGTAGCCAAAGTCGCCGTTAGGCTGAAGCTGCACCCCAATCACCGCATTGCCATCGGGGCCAGGGACGGGGGTAACGGTGACTTCAAACTCGCGACTACCCCGCTGCACCGTGAGATCCACGGGCTGGTTGGGGCTGTCTTTGATCAGCTGAATAAAGGTGGGAATGGTGTCGTCACTGCCATCTAGAGATGCGCCGTTGGCCTCTAGCAAAATATCCCCAGGGCGCAGGCCAGCCTGGGCGGCGGGGGAGGTATCAGAGACCACCTGGGGAATGACGATACCGGGCTGAGGATCGAAGGTTTCGGGGATGCCCACGGTGGTGAACTGGGCCACAAACACCAGGTAGGCAAACACCAGGTTGGCAATCACCCCGGCACTAATCACAATCGCCCGGTCGAGGATGGGCCGATTGCGCAGCAGGTCGGGATCGTTGGGGGGAATCTCGCTGTCGGGGTCGTCGTCGGGGAAACCCACAAACCCGCCCAGGGGGATGGCCCGCAGGGAATACTCGGTTTCAGCACCCTGGTACTTCCATAGAATGGGGCCAAAGCCAATGGCAAAGCGGTTGACATGGATGCCCTGGAGCCGAGCCGCCAGGAAATGACCCGCTTCGTGAACAGCAACCAAGAGGGCAATGACGGCGATGGCGGCGAGAACGGACATAGGCTACCCGGTGCGTGACAATAATTTCCCTATTCTAGCGCTCGCCATGGCGGTGAATGGGAAATGGGATCGGCTATCCGCCACCGATGTCATGTCTAGGAAGCCTTTTGAGAGGATCCTGCTGAATTGACTACTGAATTAAGGCGTCGGCTACCCCTTCTAGCACTCGCGTCACCGGGTGGTCGGGATATCTGAGGGCGAAGATACCGCCGCTGGCTAGCACCATCAAATCATCGGAGTGGGGAATCACCCCCGCCACCGTAGCCCTGTAGGTGGCCTCTACCTTCGTCTTCAGTTCGTCAAAGTCGAACACATCGGGGGCTTTGTTCACCGCAATCAGCAGCTTTTCCACCTGAAGTTTGCGGGCCACATCCACGGTAACGGCGGTGCCTTGGTAGTCCTGTTGGTCGGGTCGCAGCAACAGCAGTAGAACGTTGGAAATGGTGATGGACAGCAGGGTTTCTTCGTTTAGCCCTGGGTGGGTGTCGATGATGAGGTAATCGAGCTTGAAATCCTTGATGACTTTTCGATAGCCGTCGTTGAGGCGGTTGACATCGTAGCCCTCCCGCAGCACGCGGGCAATGTCGCTGGTTTTGATGCTAGAAGGCAGCAAAAATAACCCGCCCCCATTCCCCGTGGTGAGCAGGTGGGAGATATCGTAGACGGCGTCTTTAACGTCGATTTTTCCCCAGAGATAGTCGTTGAGGGAGGCCTGGATGCTATCTTTGCCAAACCCAAACAGAACATGCACCCCAGGGGACTGAATATCGGTGTCTACCACCGCCACCCGAAAGCCCTTTTGGGCCAAAATCACTGCCAGGTTGGAGACGGTATTCGATTTTCCCGTGCCCCCCCGATAGGAGTGAATTGAAATAATTTGTGCCATAGAACAGAATCCCTAACCCCTTTCTAATAATGCCCAGCCTTGGGGGCCGCTAGGACGGCTACCGTTCCCCTAAGGCGATGGCCTAAGGTTTTCCTAGCATCCCAGTGACACGGTGTTCCGGTCACAGAACCCAGCCACCCCAGACTACCCATTCCCTAGGATGCCCCCTTAGGCCGCGAATCTTAAGGTTGAGTGAGCCGCCTAAACTCCCCCATTATGCTTTTACGGTGTACGCTAGGTTCCCTCAGGATGGCGCAATTCCTTTACAGAATAGCGCCTCAATGGCGATGGCGCTTTGGCCAGAGAGCCTGGGAACCACAGTGACCTGTCCATGGACTTTGCAGACCATAGATCATGGAACTTGACCCTTGGGAACTTGAACGTTACGGATCGAGGATTAGATGGGGCTAGATATTCTACTGCTGACAATCTACTTCATCTGTATTGGCTATTTGGGCTACCAAATGGTGCTGTCGGTGGAGGCGGAAATGGAGGATCTCGTCACCTTCATCCCCGATCCCGATGCCCTAGGCACCGCCCTGGCGGATCAGCTCACCCGCCAGGGGCTTTCGGCGGATTTGGGGCAGGTGGTGATGGAACTACCGTCACCGCTCAAACCCCAGGTGGGTGCGGTGGTAATGCCGCCGCCCCTGCGGTCTGATGCTCCCAATTCTCAGGCTGAAAATGCCCTGATTGCTGTGCAGGTACTCCCCCAGGGGCCTCAACCCATCAAGCCCTTGGCGGGGCTAACGGTGCAGGTACTTAACCAAACCCAGGGTTTCCTGGTAGTGGTGGATTGGGATCGCAGTTCCTTTACCCAGATGACCAACCAAGCCCAACGGGTGATTCGCTATACCCCCGGCACGCGGCTCGATCTGGGTCTGCCCCAGGTAACCAGCGTGGTCAATCCGAACCAATTGTTGAGTGCCGTGGCTACCAGCGAAGCGACCTTCAGCCTCAATCCTGAGACCCAACTGCTGCAACCCTCTACGCCGTTGATCGATGCCAACCGCCTGCTCAGTGTGCCGCCCCCGGCACGGGTCTATGCCCTAGACCTAGCGCTGAGCATTACCCCTGTCCTGGGTCGGGGGGCGCGTCCGGTGGTGTTGCTGCTACCCTTCCGCTTTCGGGTCGAACGCCTACTCGCCAAGCCCCCGATTCCCTACCTCAGGTGGTTTATGAAGCGGTAAGCCACACCCCCGCCCCCTTTTCCAGGGAGCCAAGGATTAGCAATCCAAGGCTCGAAGCAGCAATTTTCTCACGAGAATTGGGAATCGGGCTTGGGAATCGGGCTTGGGAATCGAAAAATTGTCGTGAATCTCCTGGCTTTCTGGATCGGGAAACCGGGGGCAACGATCCCTTAGTTATAGACGGTTGGTTATAGACGATCAGGCCGAGGTCTGATCCCAAAGGGCGAGGGTTTGGCGGCAGCATTGCTTCAGCCGTTCTCCGCAGGTGGCATCCGGCGCAGTTTGGCCGGAAAAATCCCAGTGGTTAATAGTGGAGAGGGTCCACTGCTTGCCGCGATGGTCAAACCCGGCCACCTCTAGGCCAATCACCCGCCGTTCGTGGGTTTCGGGATCGGTGTGCAACCGAATTTGAACCAGCAAGCTACGGCAGCGAAACAAACGGCTAACGCCCGGAAAGTGAAAGCCTAGGTCGATGGAGTCGGGATCCACGAGATCGCGGGTTTCCCGATCATTGGCCCAGGGTTTTAGGTCAACCCGAAGGTCGGGGAATTCGCCCTTAAAGAGGCCGACCACGGTGGCAATTTTGCTGGCAAATTCGATGCTATTGGCCTGTTCTGCTGCGTTCACGCTGCCTGCGACAAAAGTAGGTTGGCTTTCAGAATAGGATAGCGTTTTGTTTACAACAGTTAACTGGTTAACCAAACGGCGGCCTGCCGATCCCCAACCCTCGTCGAAGCCTACTGGCCAACAGTGAGATCGGCCTGGCAGGTATTCAGCATCCGCAGGTCGTTCTCAGACAGGGTTTCAAGGGCGTGGAAGCCGCTGAGGCTGAGGGGGGCAAGACCGTTTTGGAACTGCGTGGTGGCAATGGGGCTTTGGGCGTCTAGGGCGATGCTGTAGGGGTAGGCTTCCTGGCTGTAGCTATCGATGATGGTCATGGCGAGGGCGTTACCCTCCACCCGTCCACGGAAGCAATCGAAGGAAGAGCCTGGAAAGTACAGTGCGCCATAGATGTCTTGGCCATCACTGTTGAGGACAATGTAGCCGCTGCCAATCTGGTCGGGATCGGGGGATTGGCCAAAGAGATACTGCCCCGGTTCTGGGAAGGATCGGGCTGAAGCCGTTTGGGCCAAAGCGGGAACCGGGGCCTCTAGGGCCAGTTCGAGGGACATTGCCTCATTATGGTTAGCCTGGGCCTCTAGCCCCAAACCCATGGCCACTACACAGGCTGCCACCACCCCAGCCCGCGCCAGGGTTCGGGGAGCAATTCTCAGCCAGCGGAGGGGAGATGACAAGGATTTCGATAGCGTCATGGATGCGAGCATTGTAATGTCCCTCCTTACTCCTAAAGTTCTAAATTCTGGCCTGGGCTTTAGTGACTGATCCTGATCTGAACTTAGTTCAATCAGGAGGCAGGCTAAGCCTGAAACCAACACCCCTATCTCAGATTAAGAGCAAGTTTTGCGGCCTCTAGATTCAATGTAGTAGAACAGCTTGACCCAGATGGGGAATGATTCCCGACCGTAACAACTCTTTGAATAAGGGTGAGCCCATTAGCAATAAGCCAATACATTCTAGGAAGTTTCCTAGGCCGAATCCGAGTTTTTCTTTGGGCACAGTTTTGTTATATCGGGAACGGCTCGACCCCACCCGACCTAAGGTGCCACCTCTTAAATTGTCAGCCTAAATTGCTCACCTCAATGGTCGGTGATGGGTGTGTGGCATGGGTGAGGAATATAGGCCCTAGATGGGTTTATCTAGGGGCAGAGGGGACCATTGATAGCAAGATTCGGTGGCAGCTACCTTTGCAGGAGCGTAAACAGCCCCTCTTCGATGTCGTAGCCCAGCATTTGAGTCATAAATTTCAACTTGGTGGAGTTGAAGTGCCCCTGCTGCTGAAGCCATGGGGCAATCACAAAAATCTTCTGCATGACAAAGATTTCCAGGGCTTCGGGGTTGTAACGAATGCCATCGGCGGGGCTGAATTGGTGGGGCACCAGCATGGCAGCATAGCGCCCTAGTTCGCCCGCCTCCCAGTCCAGCACAAAGGGTAGCCAAGGGTATTGGCTATCCAGACGAATGAACCAAAGCCGCACCTCTGGCAGTTCCGACAGTTCCCTGGGGTCGGTGGGGTCGCGGGGAATGTCGATGTCAAACCGCAGCCCGTCCACCTCAGCAATCCCCTTTTCGCTGGCCAGTAGGGGTTCAATCACCGCTGTAGCGGGGCTGAGGTCGAGGGTTTGCAGGTGGCTTTCGCGGAGGGTAATGGTGTGGGCCATGGGGAACGAGCTAGGATGAACAGCCTCTATTGTGGCAGAGGGGGGTGGCAGAGGGGAAAGAGCGTGCCATGATGGGTAACGGTTTTTCTGTCGGATGGGCTTTGCCGAATGTCTGATTCTCCCCTGCGTGTGTGCATTACCCTTGGAACCCGGCCTGAAGCGATTAAGCTGGCCCCGGTGATTCAGGCGTTTCAACGGGACGCGGCCTTTGAGACCCAGGTGGTGCTAACCGGGCAACACCGGGAAATGGTGGATCAGGTGATGGCCCTGTTTGACCTGCGCGCCGATGCCGATCTCGCCATCATGCAGCCGAAACAAACCCTCACCGACATCACCTGCCGCAGCCTCCAGGGATTAGAGGCCCATTTTCAAACCCTCAAGCCCGATCTGGTGATTGTGCAGGGCGACACTACCACCGCCTTTGCCGCCGCCCTGGCCGCGTTCTATCAAAAAATTCCGGTGGGCCATGTGGAAGCCGGACTGCGTACCGACAATATCTATAGCCCCTACCCCGAAGAGGCCAACCGACGGCTAATTTCCCAGCTCACCACCCTACACTTTGCCCCCACCGCCAAGTCCGTGGAGCACCTGAAGGCCTCCAGTGTGGTGGGGGAAATCCACGCCACGGGCAACACCGTGATTGACGCTCTACTTACCGTCGCCGCCCAGCGGCCCGACTGCCCCATCGACGGCCTAGACTGGGAGCGCCATCGGGTGATTTTGGCCACCGTCCACCGCCGGGAAAACTGGGGCCAACCCTTGGAGGACATCGCCGCCGGATTTTTAGCTGTCCTAGAGTCCCAGTCCGATACTGCCCTGCTGCTGCCCCTGCACCGCAACCCCCTGGTGCGCGAACCCCTCACCGCTGCTCTGGGCAACCATCCCCGCGTCTTTTTGACCGAACCCCTCGACTATCGCGCCCTGGTGGGAGCCATGCAGCGCTGCCATCTGCTGCTGACCGACTCCGGCGGCTTGCAGGAGGAGGCCCCTGGCCTGGGTAAACCCGTCCTGGTGCTACGCGACACCACCGAACGCCCGGAAGCCGTAGAAGCAGGCACCGCCCGCCTGATCGGCACCGACCGGGAGGCCATCCACCACCATGCCCTAGAATTGCTGACTAACCCCGCCGCCTACGCAGCCATGGCCCAGGCGGTGAACCCCTTTGGCGATGGCCACGCCTCCGAGCGCATCCTCGCCATTGTAAAAACCTACCTGGGCCAGCGGAAGGCTACCTAAACCGGGGCCGTCACCGCTGCATCAAACCGGAAGCCTGCCTTGCGGATACGATCCATGGCTTCACCGAGGCGGTCGCAGTCGGCAATTAGGCTGACGCGCACGTAGCCTTCGCCGCCGGGGCCAAAGGCATTGCCGGGAGTGACAACCACGCCCGTTTCTTGCAGCACCGAAAGGGCAAAGTCGGTGGAGGTGCTATCCAGGGGGCAGGGCACCCAGAGGTACATGGTGGCCTGGGGCCGATCCACCGTCCAGCCGAGGGAGGCGAATTCTTTGATCAAAAAGTCGCGGCGGGTGGAGTAGCGCTCCTGGACTTCGTGGAGGTAGTGGTCGGGCAGGGAGAGGGCGGTTTCGGCGGCCCGTTGCAGGGCGGCAAAGATGCCGTAGTCCAAATTCGTTTTCAGGGTGCGGAGGCCTTGGATCACCTGGGAATTGCCCACCACAAAGCCCACCCGCCATCCGGCCATGTTGTAGGTTTTGGAAAGGGTGTGGAACTCGACGCCGACCTCTTTGCCGCCGGGAATTTCCAGCAGGCTGGTGGGTTGATAGCCATCGAAGGCCAGCTCGGCGTAGCACAGATCGTGCACCAGAAGCACCTGGTAGCGGTGGGCAAACTCCACGGCGGCCTCAAAAAATTCGCGGGGGGCGGTGGCGGCGGTAGGGTTGCTGGGATAGTTGAAGAACAGCGCCTTGGCCCGTTTGGCAACATCGGGGGGGATGGCGTCAAAGTCGATCAGCCACTGGTTTTCTGCGGTCAGGTGCAGGTGGTAGATGTCGCCTCCGGCAATGGCGGGGCCGCGAAAGTGGGCGGGGTAGGCCGGGGTGGGCACCAGCACCAGATCGCCCGGATTGATGAAGGCCATGGCCAGGTGGGTGATACCCTCCTTGGAACCCAGCAGAGGCAGGGCTTCGGCGGTGGGGTCAAGCTGGACGCCGTAGCGACGGGCATACCAGTCGGTGATGGCGGTACGGAAGCTGGCGGTGCCCTCGAAGGGGGGATAGCCGTGGGTGGCGGTGTCGGCAATGGCGCGTTGGGCGGCTTCTACCACGGGGGCAGGGGTGGGGCCATCGGGGTTGCCCATGCCCAGGTCGATCAAATCGAGGCCCTGCTCACGGGCGCGGGCCTTGAGTTCATCCAGACGGGCAAAGACGTAGGGGGGCAGGGAATTAATGCGCTGGGCGGGCTGGAGCCAACTAAGGGTCATGGCTGTACCTCCGAGGGAGCCGTAGATGGAGACGAGGATGAGGCACGGGAACGTTCCCGCAGTTCGGGGCAGAGGGGCGACACCATTGCCGCCAACAGGGCATCGGGGGATACCGTGAAGGGCAGGTGGTGAATGTCTGATCCTTCTCGGCAGGCAAAGGTTGCCGCCTGCTGAAGGTCGGCTAGGGTGGCGTTCCCCAGGCCCAGATCCGCCAGGGTTTGGGGCAGGCCCGTGGCTCGGTAGAACTGGATCAACTGCTGCCGCGCCGAGGTGGCCAGGGAGGACTTGCCGCCCATTTCCTCTAGGCGGAGCTGCACCAAAATGCCGTAGGCCACCTTTTCGCCGTGGAGGGAATCGTGGCAGGCGGGCAGTTGGGTGAGGCCGTTGTGCACCGCGTGGGCGGCCACGGTACGGCACTGGGCACCGCCCACGCCGCCGATTACCCCAGCCAGCAGCACCGTGGCATCCACCACTTCCCGCCATTCCGGGCCACCCCACTGGCGCAGCGCCGCCGGAGTTTTTTGGAACAAAATATCCCGCAGTACTCGCCCCTGCTGCACCGCCGAAATAATCAAGGTTTGGTCGGACGACCCGCTGCTCACAGAGGCTTCGTACCACTTGGCGAGGCCATCACCAATCCCGGCAATCAGGGTACGCGGCGGCGAGGTGCGGATCAGGGCGTAGTCCAAAATTAGTCGATCCGGGCAGCGGTCTAGGGCCACATCGTAGCGGAAGGCTCCGGCCTCAGAATACACGTTAGACAAAGCCGTCCAAGCCGCACAGGTGGCCCCCGAAGTAGGAATCGTCACCACCGGGCAGCGAATCTGATGGGCCAACAGTTTGGCCGTATCCAACGCCTTGCCGCCGCCCACCCCGATCACCACATCGGCTTGGTGATCCTGGGCAATACCGCGCAGCCGTTCTAGGGTGGCTTCGCTACAGTCGCGGCCATAGTCGGCGGTTTGAGGGGCGAGTCTGGCCTGGGTGAGGGCATCCAGCAACGGCTGCACCCGTGGCAAGCTGTGTTGCCCACCCACCACCAGGGGACGCTGGCCCAGGGCCGCAATCGCCTCGCCCTGGTTTGACAAAATACCCTCACCCCGCACCACCTGGGCCGGAGCAATGGCAAGGGTTGAAATTGCGGAGAGGCTCGTCGTCATAGAAATACCCAGAACGCAAGGGTGTGAAGCGAGGCCGAGGGCTAGGCCAGGAGGTCAGTATTGATTTGGACTTGATAATCCAGGTCGGCATCCTGGGGGGCAGGCTGCACCTGACCGAGATACACCAGCCGAGACACGCCGTTCTCTTCGTGGACAATGGCACGGGCGCGAACGGTGGCGGTTTGGCCAGGAATCCCCAAACGGTAGGGCTTGAACAGGTTACTGGCGGCTTGGCGCAGGGTGGCGTCTAGTTCCTCTTCGGTGATGGCGTTGGGCACGGCGATCACAATTTGACTGGAGCCGGAGTCGTACACCGTGGCGTAGGGCAACGCGCCTTCAATTACCGTGCGGGTGAAGGGTTCAAAACTAAGGCCCAGCAGCCCCACCGTTAGCACCGCCGCGAACCCGGCAGCACCCACTAGCCGAAACCGAATCCCCCATTTAAAGGCAAACCCTAGTCCGGCGATGACCGCGAGGGCAACGGTACCAATGGCGGCCCATTGGGTGGCTTCCAGGAATTCGGCGGGTGTTGGCATAGGTCTATAGTGCAGATAGATTAACAAAGATATCGCAGATGTTGTGCCTTGGACTAGGGGCTGGCCTCGGCTAGATCTCGGCGGGGCCAAGACAAGGCTTGTCGGAATGGTCGTCCCTCAGGGGGCAAAATAGAGTGCTCTATCTAGTCTGATCGTACTCTGTATTCCGTCCTCTAGTGAGGGGTTGGGTCTGGGGAATACCGAGTTTCAGTAGATCGTAAAGTCTTCGCAGCCCACCCTTTCCTGCGGAACACTACGCGAATGGAAGCAAGCTACACCCCCAGCCCCTCTCCCAGAA
Source organism: Spirulina sp. (assembly GCA_044070495.1). Lineage (GTDB taxonomy): Bacteria > Cyanobacteriota > Cyanobacteriia > Phormidesmidales > Phormidesmidaceae > Nodosilinea. The sequence continues at coordinate 86,466 of JBIPSI010000009.1, forward strand.
GGGCGTTCAGAAGGGCGTTCAGAAGGGCGTTCGCAAAGCGTCTCCCCAGGAGAAGGGTAGCCGGGAGTGCCTCAAAGTCCCTCTCCCAGGTTGGAAGAGGGATTTAGAGAGAGGGCTGGATCTCAGCCAAGGAGCATGGTTGTGATCTACCGAGTTTTCCTGAAGACCTTGTGTCATCGACGACCAACGACGGTGGCAATGCTTGTAAAGCCGCCCAAGACACGGTAAAACTTGAAGCCGTACTGATTAAAGGATGGCGGCGGCTATGGTGACAGCAGCAGAATGGTCAATCCACCGGGGGGGACGTCGCCTAGGCGTGGTACTAGGAGCCTTGACGGCCCTAGTGCTCTCGGGCTGTGGCGCATCGAAGGTATCCCAGTGTAATGATCTCGCGGTGGTGGTAAACCAAACCCAGACCTTCATGCCAGAGTTTGAAACCGACATTCAGGCCTTTAGCGAAAGTGCCGCCCAGGTCAAAAACCTCGATGACATTAAGGCCGCCGCCAGCCAATACACCGCCGCCGTAGATAAGGTCGTTACCAACCTCAATACCCTCGTGAGCGATCTAGAGGCCGTTTCCCTCAAAGATGAGACCCTGGTAGCCTTTCGCGATGAATACATCGGCGTGGTACAGGGGTTTGGCACCGCCCTAGAGGAGGCCAGCCAGGCCATGAATATGGTAGTAACCGTGGCCTCGGAGGATGACCTGCCCGCCACCATTGAGGCCTCCCAGCAGCAGACGGTGGAAGCGGTTTCAGCCATTGAAAATCTGTCTCAAACCGAGGCCCAACTGATTACGGATGTCAATGCCTACTGCGGAGCGGGGGCGTCTCCCACAGAACCCTAAATTTGCGAACAATCGCAAGCGCTATCGATCCATAGCAAAATCTAGGCTGTCAACCGTTCACTTTTTTGGGTTGGCGCTATATTGGTAGCCCTAAGGGCTGCACTAGGCTTCATGGCGGCTCTTAGGGGATCACCGCTCTTTGCTAGAGCCCGTCAACGGCGAGTCATTAGCGAGCTAACGAGCAGAGATGCGGCCCTCATCCTAGGCGAGTTGTGGGTTAGGTTGCCGTACCTGCTCCTAGGCGTACCCGTGTATCCAAGTGAAATGGTAGTAACCGCATTGTGAGTCAGCAGTCTGAATTGTCCGTAGAGCAGCTTCGGCAGGCGCTATCCCAGTTGCTAGTCAATAGCCCCGCCGACTGGATTCTGTTGCATCTGGCCATCGGCACCATGAAAATGGGGGGCCATCGCTACGGGGCTTTTTTAGATGCGGCAACCACAGCGGCCAAGCTCGCCATTTATACCAGTTTTATTGAACAGGGCCAGAATATCCGCAAAACGGGCTTTCTATATCACGTCGAGCCTAAGCGGGTGAAGGCCATCGTGCAGGAAATTCAGACCGCCATAGCCGATGGTCAAAGTTTGAAAGTCCTCAATTCTAAAGAACCCTACTATTTAATTGCTCTCCCCTTTCTCTGGCAAGAACAGTTTCCCTGCGGCCCCCAGGAGGCACAAGTGAAGCTATCGGGGCTGACCCCCGGCGAACGCAAGTCCATTGAAGACAGCCTGCCCGCAGATGCCCCTAGGGCCAGAGTCCTTGACCAGGTGGAATTCAATGAACTGATCGAAAAGCTCCATGATTTATCCCAGGAAGAACTACCTGAGCCCCAGCGGATGTCCTTCAGCGACGCCCTGATGCTGCATATCAAGTTTCGGCTGCTGCATTCGGGCACCGTCATCCAAATCGATTCGCCCCTGGTGGATATTCCTCTGTTTGCCCTAGCCAGCGAGTCCTATGCCCCTAAGGATGAGCGGGAACGGGCCTTTGCCATGATTGACGACGTAGCCCGCTACTTCAGCATTTTGCAGGCCTGGGTGCGCAATGAGGAGGGCGTGATTCGAGGCGTTGAGGTGTTTGACGTGGATCTGGATCGCCGCCAGGAGGCACTCCAGGAACTCGATGTGCTGCTGCGCACCTGGGCGGATAAGTACCACCAGGAGGGGGGCTATCCCATGGTGCTTCAGTTTGCGGCGGGCACCCGCGAGGATGACTAGTTCTGATCTGGGTTAACTGGGTAAGCGATCTAGGAGTCGCTGAAGGCGCACCTTGGCTAGCACATACTGGGGAAATTGGTAGTGTTCCGCAATCACCCAGCCCACCATGGCCGTATGGGCGAAGAAGGTAAGGCTGGCCCACACCAACGACCAACGGCCTTGATCCTCGGCCTCCAGGGGTGGAAACATATACCCCCCCAGCACCACCAACCCGGCGGGAAGCAACACTAGGGAGATCCCTACAATCCAGAGCGTGAAGGCAATATCGGCGGCGGGGTGATGGAGCGGTTGCCAGCGCCAGCCCTGCCAACGCCAGCCCATGGGCTGTACCCCATCCACCAAGTGAACCGTTTGCTGATCCAGGTTGGCTTCTAGGATATGGCGACAAAAGTTACAGGCATAGGCATCCATCAGGGCCATGGCCTCAATCTGTCCATGGCGACACACAGGACACTCGTAAACCGCCCCTCCCTCAAGCTGAAGGGGGCGAGATTGCCGGATCGTTGGGGTGAAGGGCGTTTTCTTTGCGTTGGCCATGCCCAGTTATCCTGCCTAATGGGAGGGATTAGAACGATCTGTAATGTCCGATCAAACGCTACGATACCAGGGGGTTCCTAGCTTGAATAGTCTGGCCCTAGAAATCTGTTTTTGCAACCGCCATAGCGTCTCTCGGCTCTATTAAGCTGCTGATTGTGGAAGACGCCCGCCGCTCCCCTTGATCCGGGGGAGACAGAGTGAACCTTAGACCCCCAGGAACTGGGCGATCTAGAACCCAGCCATGGCATATCCCACGCTATCGAGAACCGCTATATTGTTGGTTCATTCTTGTCGGCTAAGCCCCTATGCAAGCGCTCTATCAATGGTCTGCGACAGAACTACAACAAGCCCTAGGGAGCGGCGCGATCAGCGCGACCGAGGTGGTAGAAAGCTGTTTGCAGCAAATTCACCAGGAGAATGATCGCCTGCGCGCCTTTATTACCCTGTGTCCTGACCAGGCCTTAGCGGCGGCAGCGGTTGTTGATGCGGCGCGGAAACGGGGGGAACCCCTGGGGCCGTTGGCAGGCATTCCCGTTTCGGTGAAGGATCTCACGGCCACGGCAGGGGTGCGTACGACCTTGGGTTCCTTGCTTTACCAAGACTGGGTACCCACCGAGGATGAACTCTGCGTGGCGCGGCTGAAGCAGGCCGGAGCCATTCTGATCGGCAAGACCAACACGCCGGAATTTGGCCTGGGTGCCCACGTCAACAACCCCCTCTATGGGCCAACGGCCACCCCCTACGACCCTAGCCGCACTTCCGGCGGTTCTAGCGGTGGGGCGGCGGTTTCGGTGGCCACGGGCATGTGCCCCTTGGCCCAGGGCACCGACATGGGCGGATCGTCGCGTACCCCCGCCAGTTTTTGCGGTGTGGTAGGGCTACGGCCTGCGGCTGGCCGCATTCCTCGGCGGCACAAACCCCTACAGTGGGACTACCTCGATACCGATGGCGTGCTGGCCCGCACCGTGGAAGATGTTGCCCTCATGCTGTCGGTGATGGCCGGACGGGAGGCCCACGATCCGATTTCCATCGCCACTTCCTGGCCCTGTCCCACCTTCGATGAATCGGTGCGCGACCAGGTGCGGGGAAAGGTGCGGGTGGGGTTTAGCGTGGATTTGGGGATTACGCCCGTTGATGCCCAGGTGCAGGCCGTCTTTGAACAGGCAATGTCGCAGATGATGCCCCTCTGCCAGCAGATGGTACCCGCCCACCCCGACTGCACCCTAGCCCCTGCGGCCTTTGAACCCCTTCGGGCCGGATTGTTGCGGTACAAACAAAACCACAACTACGAACAATATTTCGACCAGCTCACCCCCACCGTGCGTTGGAATGTAGAGCGGGGTCAACACCTGACTGCTCTGGATTTCTTGACCGCCGCTGGCCATCGCGATCAGATCTATCGCAACTTTCTTAGTTTTTTTGAAACCTACGACATCCTAGCCACGGTGAGCGCCTGCGTGCCCCCCTTCCCCCACGACCAGCCGGAGGTGCTGCGGGTGAACGAAACCACCCTAGACAACATCCTCGACTACCTTAAAATCACCTACACCATTTCCCTCACGGGGCTTCCAGCCCTGTCTATTCCCTGCGGCTGGACGGACAGCGGTTTGCCCATTGGGCTTCAGTTGGTTGGCCCACCCCAAGGAGAAACCGCCCTGCTTCAGTTTGCCTACCTGCTGCAAGAAGACCTAAATTTCCGCCACCGCTGGCCAGGGGTAGCGAGTCCATCCCCCATAGCCTGAGGGCATTCGAGGAGACTTCTGGGGGAGAGGATATCACCTGGGGAAATTAGGGCCAATTTTCCGCTTGAAAATGAGGCCCATAACCGCGCATGGTTTTTCGTTCGGGCTGGCGGTAGGTCAGGTGTTTACTGGTGAGCTTGCCCAAACTCACCAGCGCTTCCGCCATTTTCACCGCCGCCGCCACCGAGTCAATCACGGGTACCCCTAGACGTTCCTCCAACTGTTTTTCTAGGCCACTCATCCCCGCACAGCCCAAGCAAATCGCCTCGGCCCCATCGTGGTCAATGGCAAGGCGACCCGCTGCGGCCAGCACGTCCACCGTATTGGCCCGATCCTGCTCGGTGTCTAAAACCGATAGGGAAGTGGTGTGTACCGAGGCACAACGCCCCGCCATGCCTGCCTTGTGGATCGTCTTTTCCACCATATCCCGCGCCCGGTGCAGGGTCGTCACCACGCTCCATTTGGCGGCCAGCATATTCGCCACATAGAGACTGGCTTCGGCAATGCCCACCACGGGCTTGGTGGTAATTTCCCGCGCCGCTTCAATGCCGGGGTCGCCCCAACAGGCCAGAATAAAGGCATCAGAGGATTGATCTAGAATAATTTGCTCTAAAATGCCGGGAATGGCCAGATATTCGTCGTAAAACCCTTCGATAGATTCTGGCCCTACCTGGGGCGTTACGGTGATAATTTCGGTGTGGGCAAACTTGGCCGCCTGGGCAGAGGCATCGATGCTCTGGGTCATGGGTTCACAGGTGTTGCCATTGATGATTTTGATGCGACAGCTAGGAAAATCGGTCATGGTTAAGCGATAGGGTTCCTGAATATGGCGCGGGTTAGCTAAAACTGCTGGGCTAGCAGGGCATCCATTAAACGGTGGGCCAGCAGCAGTTTGGGGGAGGGGGGAAACACCTCTTTTTCGCCATCGGCTTGGATCAGGACGGCCTGGTTGGTGTCACTGCCAAAGCCACTGCCGGGGATATCCACCGGATTCGCCACGATGGCATCCAATCCCTTGCGCTGGAGTTTCTCCCAGGCCGGGGGCACAATGTCTCCGGTTTGGGCGGCAAAGCCAATCAGGCGCTGGCGGGGCTGGCGGCGGCGGTTGAGATCGGCCACAATGTCGGGCACCGGGGCCAGGGGCAAGGCTTTGGGCAGATTAGCCTTAGCCAGCTTGGTGGGCGATTGGGTGGCGGGTTTGACATCGGCCACGGCGGCGGCCATCAAAATCCAGTCGGCCTGGGGTAGGTAGGTGACCATAGCTCGGTGCATGGCGGCAGCGGTAATCACCGAAACCGTGCGGATGCCCCCCAATCGCGCCTGGAGATCGCCTTCCATAGGGCCGTGGACGAGGGTGACGTTGGCCCCTCGATGTTTGGCCGCTAGGGCCAGGGCCACCCCCATTTTGCCGCTGGCAGGGTTACCAATGAAGCGCACCGGATCCAAAAATTCGCGGGTGCTGCCCGTGCTAATCAACAGATTTTTACCCGCCAAATCCCGCTGCCCCTGGGTGTGCATCAGGGATTCAATGTGGGCTAGGATGTCCTCCGGTTCGGCCATGCGCCCTGCCCCGATGCGGTCACAGGCCAAAATTCCGCTGCTTGGCCCCACGGCATGGAAACGCGGGTCTTGGCGCACGATTTGCCAGTTGCGCTGCACCGCTCGTTGCTGCCACATATCGGTATTCATGGCGGGGGCCAACAGCACCGGACAGGTGGAGGCCAGCACGGTATTCGTCAGCAAATTATCCGCCAAGCCGTGGGCCAGTTTACCGAGGGTATTGGCACTGAGGGGCGCAATCACCAGTAGATCCGCCCATTCCCCCAGTTCAATGTGCAAAGGACGACCTTGGGTGCGCGACCAAAAATCGGCATCGGTATAGGCGGGGTGGCGGCTGAGTGCCGAAACGGTGAGGGCGGGAATAAACGCCTGCCCCTGGTCGGTCAGCATCACCCGCACATCCACCCCGGCCTTGGCCAGTTCAGAAATGACCGAGCAGACCTTGTAAGCAGCAATGCCCCCGGTGATGCCGATCAACACCCGTGGGCCAGTGGGATCTAGATCGGCGTCTAGATCCGCCCCTGGCTGGGGTTGTCCTACGGGCACGAGGGGTTTGGCGTTCGATGGATCTGGGACGAGGGCAAGGCTCACGATTCGTCGTAGGGCTCAAGATCGAGGAGGTAGACGTAGGATTCTACCAATTCTGGCCGCTGAAAGGCGAGGGCACGCAGCAAATGCCAGTCTTGCAGCCCCTCAAAGGCATTATCGTAGGCATCGGCTTCAAGGCGACGGGCCAATTCTTCCACGGTGTCCGGCGTCATTTCTGAGACCGATTCCTGCGAAACATGAACGCTCAGCATGATCAGTTTCCCCCATAGCGACTGCAACACCGCCCGACTTGGATGAATTCTCCTGGTCGCAACGGTACCGCTCACTCCTTTATCCTAAAGGTTAAGGTTCGGTATTCCCTGCAACCTGCCGCAAATCTTCGCAAAAGGCAGTGATAGCACTGATCACCGAGGGCAAAATTTCATGACCCATAGCCACGGCTTGGAAAGCTACGGGTTGCCCCTGCTGCTCTAGGGCGTCTTTGGCCTCCTGGGCATTTTCGATGGGAACTACGGGATCGAAGGTGCCGTGTACCATCATCACCGGGCGCGGCGTTACAGGGGAATGAAGCCTGCCGTGACAGTAACCGCTGAGGATAATCTGCCCCGCCAAGGGCAACTGGCCACCCATATCAATGGTCATGGCTCCCCCCTGGGAAAACCCCGCCAAAATGGTGCGTTCTAGGGGAATTTGGCTGGTATCGGCTAAGTTCAACAGCCAATCCTTCAACATCTGCCGACTGGTTTGCAGATCGGCCTGCTGTTCAAAATCGTGGGGTTGGCGAAAATCGTACCCCCAAGGGAAGCCGTACCACATGCGGCCCCCCGGCACCTGGGGATGGGGGTGGGGCGCATCGGGGAAGGTCATGGCAAAGTGGGGCAGCTTGAGATAAGGAGCCAAGCCCGCCAAATCCGCCGCATTGGCCCCCCAGCCGTGTAGCGCCACTAAATGCCAACTTGCCGCGCCCGCCGCCGCTGGGTAGGTGAGGGTATCAAGACTCAAGACGACCTCCAAGGGCGAAAACATCCCTATATCCCAAAACCATACCGCAGAATCCCAGGTCAGGCATCAGCGGTTGCCATCGCCACAAAAAACGGGCACGGGGTTTCCCCCCTGCCCAACTCTAGGTATGAAAGAGCGGATCTAAAACTAGGCGTTTTCCTCCACAGCCTCCTCAGACTTCTTGCGCCGCAGGGCCACCACACCCATGCCGATCAGGCCGGGTAGCAGAGCTGGAGTGGGAACAACCTCAAAAGAATGGTTGTCACTTTCAAAGGCCCGTGAAGTAGAAGCCAGGACGACTTGGTCGAAAACGCCGCCCCCAGAGAAGCGTACATACTGGGTTGACGCCGCTCCGGCCCCACCAAAAGCGAAGTTACTTAGTCCCAACTCGTTGACAACCTGCGTTCCGGTAAAGGTCTCAAGCAAGCTTCCGCCATTGAAGAATGAAATTGAATTGTAGGTATCAATTGAACCCCACTGCAAACCAAAGGCAGTCAGCTTCTTAGAAAAGGAAATCGTTGTTGACCCACTATTTGCTGCCGTTCCAACCGTAAGATACTGACTGGTGTTATCAAAAGGAGCAAGATACTGCCCACCGACAGAACCCTGAACGACTTGCCCATTGCTAACAGGGTCAGCAGAATAGGTGGCGATGCCACTGGTGTAGGTACTATTGAGTGGGCCAAGAGTCGCGTCCTCAAAGTCAATGACATTGCTGAACTCAGAACCTGTTGTAATATTAAAGGCTTGGGCGGGTTGAGAAAGGGCTACAACCGTTCCGGCAATTACGGTTAAAGCCAGGGAGGCTGTAACTTTACTTGGCAAATTAGTCATCATTTAAACCTCAAAGTGCGAAATCGAAAAAAAGATCATGGATTTTTTCGAGACTTGTCAGGTCAAGAACCTGAAATCGAACCGTTAAGATGCACGTTTGGGGTAGATGCCACATACACACCCATAGAAAAGACTTGTGCAGGACACAGGTCATAACCTACCCTTGGTAGTTTCATTACCGAGACGGCTTTCTATGGTCATCCTGATAGGTCAATAATTACGTGAGTTTACCGAGGACACAGCACCTTAGCGGGCAAGTTCATCAAAGCTTCAAAAGCCTTTTTCTGTAATCGGCAAGCAGGAGATCCTTTGCTCTATCAGACCTCTCCATGCCTTAGAACCTCCGCTGGGAAAGCGTTTCAGTAATCTGTACTTACAGCCTATAGATGAGTGGTTCCTCAACGAAGCGATGAACGAACACTTAGATGAACGCTTAGATCACGGTGGTTGATTGGTAGTGCAACCCCAAAATTCAGTAGATTTCCCTGGTTCTTAGCGGAGGGAGTGATGGACAAAGATGCTAGAACGCTCCTCACACAATGTAAGCCATCATTTCCTTGAAATCTACTGAGCTAGTAAATACACTGAGTTTTCTTTAAAGATGAGGCGGAAACTATGAGGTTTAGATAAGGCGAGGGTAATTTCCCGGATCAAGCCCGTGCCCGTACCCATGACTTATCCCCCCATCTATCCCTTCATCCCTAAAGGGTCAGCAGGGCCATTTTGGGGGCGGCTTCCTTGGCGATGATGCCCAGCAGTGGAATCTTGGAGACCCAGAGTCGTTCCAGGATGTGCTCTAGCTGGGCAGATTTGACGGTGCCGAGGGAAGACACCAGGGTGAGGCCGCTGGCGTCGGCGGCAATTAGGGCGGCGTCGGCGTAGTCGGCGAAGGGGGGGGCGTCGTAGATAATCAGGTCAAAGTAGGCTTCGGTTTTGGTGATGAATTGGCGCAGGCGGTGGGCCGAGAGCAGCCGAACGGGGTCGTGGGTGCTGCTGCCTGCCGTGAGCACAAACAGGTTGGGTTCTAGGGGCGACCGTTTGATGGCGTGTTTGAGGTCGAGTTCTCCGGCCAGAATGTTGCTGAGGCCGTGTTGGTTGGGCAGTTCTAGGAAGGTGTGCAGGTGGGGAAAGCGGAAGTCGGCATCGATCAGCAGGACACGCTTGCCCATTTCGGCGGTGGCCCAAGCCAGGTAGGCGGCGGTGGTGGAGTCGGTGACGTCGGCTTCGACGGAACTCATCACCACGGATCGGATCGGTTGGGGGCTGTCGATGCGCTGGAGGTTAGCGGCCAGGGAACGGAAGGCTTCTTTGTAGGCGTGGAGGCCATTGGGGGGCACGCTGCCATTGCCTAGAGAGGAGGCCCCCTCGGTATCCAGGGTTGACCCTCGCTGATAGAGCTTGAGCAAATGGGCTTCGTCGTAGCCCCGTTCCACCACCTCGTTGTGGGGAATCAGCCCCAGCATGGGGACGGGGGTGATCCGCTTGAGGTCGCTGGGGGTGTAGATCACATCTTTCTGGGCATCGAGGGCCAGGGCCACACCCACGCCAAGCAGGAGTCCTAGCACAATTCCTAGGGCCAGGTTGCGGGGCAGGCTGGTGTTGCTAATGGTGAGGGTGGGAGGGGTGATCAGTTCCCAGGGCAGTTCCCGCTGGGCGGATTCGATTTGGAGGGCTTCGCGACGGGCCAACAGTTGGGTGAGATTGTCGGTGGCAATGGCCAGCTCGCGTTCTAGGTCGCTAAACTGTCGGGCCACCGCCGCCAGGGAATCCACCTCCACATTGAGGGAGGCGAGGGTGCGTCGTAGGGATTCTTCACGGGTGGCGAGACCCTCAATCTGGAGGGCGAGTTCTTGCTGGGCGTTACTGCCCTCGCGAGCCAGGAGGCTTAGTAAATTTTGACGCTGTTCCTTAAGCACTTGAAGATCGGGGCTGGTGTCTAGGAACAGGGTGGAGGCTGCCGCGATTTCGTTATCGAGCCTGAGTAGTTCTTGCACCAGCGCTTGGTAGCGACTGTTGCTGCTCAGCACCGGGGAGACCGCCTGATCCTGGGGCCGTTGTCGCAGCTGTTGTTGCAGTCCGTCGTAGAGGTTGAGGGTGCCCTCTAGCTCCACCAGCACATTTAAATATTCACTCTCGTAGTTGTTGATTTGGGAGGTGAGTTGGCTACCGCGAGACTCTGGGGTAATCAGATTGTTGCCCTGGCGCAGGTTTTCTAGCTCAATCTGAAGGCTGTCTACCTGGTCTCGCACTTCGGGCAGTTTTTCATCCAAAAAGGCAATCCCCTGCTGAATATCCCGCTGGCGCGATTCCAGGCCATAGTCCAAAAACCGCTGGGCAATTAAATCAGCAATGCGCTGTACCTCCTGGGGCGATCTCCCCACCATCTGCGCCCGAAAAATACGGCTGGCCTGGACGTTGCTGCCCCTGGGCACCTCCGTTAGCTCAATATTGAGGGCCTGACGCACCTGGCGATAGCACTGCTCCTCGGCCTGAATCTGCAAGCCCGATCCTGATGCATCAGGATCGGGCGCTAAAAAGGCGACGCTACAGATGGGCAGGTTTTCCGTTTTAATTTGCTCGATGACGGGTTCCAATACCCCCGGACTGGTGAGAATCCTCACCTGGTCATCCAGGCTCAGCATCAAATCATTGGGCTGTACTGTTTGGCCCACAATGGACGAAGCCACCTGGGCTTCCCCGGTAGGGGGTTGAATCAAAATTTCAAACAGGGCCGAGTAGGTGGGCGGATTGAGCCTTGCCCGCAGACCCGCGACGGCACCTACCGCCGCTGTAATCGCCAGGATGAGTAAGGCTTTGCGCCGCAGGGTCGAAAAAACTCGCCCTAGGTCTAGCACCTCATCGCTAGGCCCGTTGGGGGTGGTTTCGGCGGCCAGCGGCACGAGATTGATAGAGTCGGCTTTCATCCCTGATTCTGGTAGGTAAACAACGGGGTGGGAACACGGCGGTCGAGATGCCAACGGACACGGATCGGGCATTTATCAAGCCCTAATCAAACAAATTCAGCAGGCGGAAGGGCGCAGCAAAGATAGAGAGAAGGCCGCCGATGGGATTAGCCACACTGCCCACGGTGTCGGAGAACTGGGCGAGGCCGCTGGTTCCGACGATGATGATGTCGTTGTTTTGCAAGGCCGGGTTGTTCTCATCGTCGATGCCGAGGGCAAAGTCGATGGAAATCTCCCGCTGGGTAACGCTGCCGTCGGGATTGAGACGAATGAGACCCACCACATCCTCCTGGGCACGGGTGTTAAAGCCCCCCGCCGCCAAGATGCCCTGGTTGAGGGTGCTATTGGGGGGAACCTCCACCGGCCCACTCCGCTGCACCTCGCCCACCACATTGATGCGAATGGTGTTGGGGGAAAAGCTGGCCCCCGCCACCTGGGTCGCTTCCTCTGGGGTGATGGCCGCCGTAGCGGTGGGAATAAACACTGTGTCTCCCTCCTGGAGGATGGCGTTTTGCCGGGTTTCGCCCGTTTGCAGCAGGCTCCACAAATCCACCGAGAACACTTCCTCGCGGCCACTGCGGGTCAGCCGTCGCACCTGCACCTGGCGAATGTTGGCCCTGGGTTTAATGCCCCCGGCAATCTGAATGGCATCGCTCACCTTCACCGGGCTAACGCTGGCTCCCCCTTCACCACCGGGCAGTCCGGCATCGCCCGTGCGGGTTGGCCCGCCGCGCAGGGTATAGGCCCCCGGTCGAAACACCTCCCCCACCACCGCAATGGTGATCGGTCGGGTGAGGTCGGCAGAAAACGTGGCCGAGGCCAGAATGGGAGCCTCCTCCAGGGGCACCAGGGTGGAGGGAATATAAATGCTATCCCCATCGCGCAACACCACATCCTGGTTGAGGTTGCCCGTGTTGATCAGGTCCCACAGGTTGGCGGTGAAGAGTTGGGATCGGCCCTGGTGCTGCCGACGCACCTCCACCTGGCGCAGGTCGGCACTTTGGGTAATCCCCCCCGCCGCCTCTAGCAACTGGGTCAGCTTCGGAAAAGAGGTGCCCTCAATCCGTAGGGCGTAGGCTCCAGGCCGGTTAATTTCCCCGGCAATGGCCACCACCAAGGGCCGACGGGCCAGTAAATTCACGGTCACCACCGGACGCCGTAGGTACTGGCTGTAGCGCTGGGCAATGCGATCCGAGGCCGACTCCAAGTCCAGCCCCTGCACCGACACATTCCCCACCAGGGGCAAACTCAGGGTGCCATCCACCTGCACCTCAAACTCGCCGCTGTACTGGGGCAACCGAAACAGCGCCACCTGGAGTCGATCCCCTGGCCCCAGGGTGTAGGGATCATTCAGGGCTGGGGCCGTCACGGCAGCGGGACGAGGGGGAACCGCCATCCCAGGCTGAGGGGTGGGTCGGGAGTTGGGCTGGGCCAAGGGTTGGGTTTCCCCCATGCTGCGGGGCATTCGCTGGGCGAGGGCAGCCTGACCGCTTAAACCCATGGCGAGCAGAAAACTCAGTCCTGCCACTCCAACCAGCCAGGGTTGACCCAGGGGGAGAGCCTTGCGTCCAGCGTTGGGCCATAGACCCATCTCAGCGTTGGCCATGGCAGCGGTCTTGCAATGGTGGGGCGGCGGCATCATCGGTGGCATAGGATGTAACTCCCTAAATCGGGGGGCGAGGGCTGTGTGTGCCCTAGATTCGAGGGTTCGAGGGCATGGGTGAACCAAACGTTCTAGCCATGCCCTCGGCGGATTAGCCAAGGTCGGCCCAGTCCAATATCCGAGGTAGCTTTACCAAATCCGTAAGGTTCTAGCCCTCACCCTGGAATTCCCGGAGGTCTTCACGAAACCTTCGCAGTGGGGCAGGCCGAGGCAAGATTCGCTAAAGTGAGTTCGGTATTTTTACGGGTTTTAGGTTATTGTGGCAAAGTGATTGTCAGATTAGTAAGACCCATGGCGTTCCGTTATGGGGTTTACACCGAGTCTCAGGGTTCTCGTTCAAGCGGTGTATCACCAACTTTTTCAGGGTTGAGACAGCCTCCATTGCCTATCCCTCCATGTCGGCAATGTTCATCTGTCAGATTTATCTCAGGGATCTAGTCCTGCGGTGCGCTCGTTTCTAAGCGTGTTAATCGCTAGGATTTTTTAGCTTACAATCTACCAAAATGGATGCACCCTAAGGCACTGGGCTGCACTCCTAAAAAGTTTATGTTTTTTAGGGAACATCCCTCAAAATCGAGAGTCTTTTCCCTTCCAGCACACGAAACAGGATTTAATTTTTGCGCTTTAGTGAACTTTTTAGCCGCATGGTCGTCGAAAGATGCCAAGGCCAATATCCATGACCGATTTGATCTTTACCTAGCCACATTAGTGCCTGATCCCTCTTTTACTTAGCCACTTTTCTAACGACAAATCCTATCGGGGCGTCTACCACAGATTGTCCTTTTCAGCCCTTAGGATCATGTCAAACCTTAAGCGTGTCATCTGTGAGCCTGTTCTTGGATTTTCTATTGCGGCGAGTTCCTTTGCCGATCAAATTGAACTCATCATGCAGTGGGGGCACCAGCGCCTTGGTCGAGTGGTGTGTGTGGCCAATGTTCACATGCTGATGGAGGCTCGCTGGAATCCCAACTTTGCCAGTGTTTTACGCCGTGCCGATTTGTTAACCCCCGACGGGATGCCCCTGGTGTGGACGCTGAATTTGCTCCGCAAAAGCACCCACGACCGAGTGGCTGGAATGTATATTCTGCGCGAGGTGTGCCAACGGGCAGAGCAAACAGGCTTGGGGGTTTATTTCCTGGGTACCGATGCCGATACCCTGGCAAAAATGCAACAACGGTTGCGCCAAGAGTTTCCCTATCTCAATATTGCGGGTATGGAACCTCTACCCTTTCGTCCCCTAACCGCTGAGGAGGATCGGCAGGTGGTAGATGCCATAAACCATAGTGGTGCTGGCATTTTATTTGTGGCCCTAGGTTGCCCTAAGCAAGAAATTTGGATGCACCAGCACCGCCATAAAATTCAGGCGGCCATGGTGGGGGTGGGCGGCGTTTTTCCGGTCTATGCTGGCATCAAAAAACACGCCCCTCATTGGGTTCAGGCTTCTGGTTTAGAGTGGCTCTATCGTCTATCCCAAGAACCGGGTCGGCTGTGGAAACGCTATGCCCTAACCATTCCCCCCTTTGTTTACCTATCGGCCAAACAGGTGGTAGTGACCCGCGTCCATCGTCGGCTGAATCGGGTTTTCTCTGGGATGAGTGGGCAAGCCTAGGGATGGAAAAATTTCCTAGGAGTGAGGGATTTTGTCCTGATTAGCAGCTCATCCCTAGAACCTATTAGTTACGTTGATGTAAAGGGTTTCCCATGGCAGAACAACGCACTCGCAATCGCAAACGGTCTAAGCGACGGGCGATTTTTTGCCCCATCCACCAGGTTTACCTCGATAGTGTCAGCCAAAAGCATCCCCTCTTTGCCAGCAAGGCCGAACACCTGCAACAACGGGGCATGGGCCGACGCAACGCCCTCACATTAATGGCTCACCAAGCCAGTGTGCCGCTGGTGGGCGAATGGCTAGAGGCATTTTGGTGCGATCACTGCCAAGAAAATCAGTGGTACCACGTTCGTAAAACCGATGCCAATGCCTACGACCTGACCCCAGCCCCCCAGGAGCTTTGGATGCAGGCGTCGGGGGTAATTTTGCCCACGGGCAACCCCAGCGTGGGGGAATTTACCCGTCGCCAGTCCCGCCAAACCCGCTTTGCCGGGGTGAAGGACTTCTACCGCATGGGCTAGGAATCTCGTTCATTTCTCGTAGTCTCGTAGGTTGGGTGGCGCGATAGCAGAACCCAACAATTCCTAGATTCTCACAGAGCGTTGGGTTTCGATTTCTTGTACCCAAACTGCCCTTGCGATAGGTCAGCCCAGCAGGGGTTAGGCGATGAGGTTTGAGGAAATGGTGTTTCCATGCACCGATTGATTTTCAGTTGTTTATTCCAGCAGTGACTATGACCAGTTCTAAGAAAGCATTGATTACGGGTATTACAGGGCAAGATGGTTCTTACTTAAGCGAATTATTATTAGAAAAAGGCTATGAAGTTCACGGTATTATTCGTCGTACATCGACCATTAACACCGACCGGATTGATCATCTCTATGAAGACCCCCATAGCGACGGTGCCCGCCTGTTTTTGCACTACGGTGATCTGACGGACGGCACCACCCTGCGTCGCATTCTAGAAGAGGTGCAGCCCACCGAAATCTATAACCTAGGGGCGCAATCCCACGTTCGGGTGAGCTTCGATTCCCCGGAATATACCGCCGATGCCGTGGGCATGGGCACCCTGCGTCTGCTGGAGGCGATCCGCGACTATCGCCAGCGCACCGGGGTAGATGTGCGCTACTACCAGGCCGGATCCTCGGAAATGTATGGCAAGGTGCAGGCGGTGCCCCAAAGCGAAACCACCCCCTTCTACCCCCGCAGCCCCTACGCCTGCGCCAAGGTCTATGCCCACTGGCAGACCATCAACCACCGCGAATCCTACGGCATGTTTGCCTGCAACGGCATTTTGTTTAACCACGAATCGCCGCGCCGGGGCGAAACCTTTGTTACCCGCAAAATTACCCGTGCCGTGGCCCGCATTGTGGCTGGCAGGCAAAACAAAATCTACATGGGCAACCTCGACGCCAAGCGCGACTGGGGCTATGCCAAGGACTACGTCAAAGCCATGTGGCTGATGCTGCAACAGGAGGCCCCCGACGACTATGTGGTGGCCACCGGAGAAACCCACTCTGTGCGCGAGTTTTTGGAACTCGCCTTTGGCCATGTCAACCTCAACTGGGAAGACTACGTCGCCTTTGACGAGCGCTACCTGCGCCCCGCCGAGGTGGATTTGCTGATTGGCGACCCCACCAAGGCCAAGGCCCAACTGGGTTGGGAGCCTTCGGTAACCTTGGAGGAACTGGTTTATCTGATGGTGGAAGCGGATCTCCAGGCCCTAGGACTCGTCACCCTCAACGGCAGCGCCGCCACCAGCGTCCTCGACCGGGCTACCCTGCGCCTAGCCGGGGAAAGTTTGGCCGTGGGCTAGGTAGTCGGCGAAATCTTGTGATATGACATACCTAAAATAGTGCATCCCCGTAGGTTGGGTGGAACGGAGTGTAACCCAACAATCCCCAAGGATTTAGGGTTTGTTGGGTTCTGCTATCGCGCCACCCAACCTACATGTTGAACTGTGTCGCACCAGCACAATTGGTCTAGCCTTGTGTCTGTTCCACGGACAAGGTTTTAGGCGCTGAGGGGCCTTTCCATGAGGGAAACTCGATATTGGGAGGCCCAGGCATCTAGATCTGCTAACCCCCGGTCGCGATACTGGCCGTAGCGTTCGCGCTTATTGCGAATTTTGCTGGGCAGGGCGGGCAAAATGCCAAAGTTGGGCGGCATGGGCTGAAAGTGCTTGGGTTCCGCCGTGCTGATGAAGTCGAACAATGCCCCCATCATGGTGGTGACGGGCAGCTCCAGAGGTTCTAACCCCAGGGCCAGTCGCGCCGCATTGGTACCCGCCAGCCAGCCCCCCGCCGTGGCGGCGGTATAGCCCTCGGTGCCCACCAGTTGCCCCGCCGCCAGTAGGGTGGGCCGGGTTTTGAACTGAAGGGTGCGGTGCAGTAACTCAGGAGAGTTGATAAAGGTGTTGCGGTGCATCACGCCCATGCGGACGAATTCGGCGTTTTCTAGGCCCGGAATCAGCCGAAACACCCGCGTCTGTTCGCCCCAGCGCAGGTTAGTCTGAAAGCCCACCATGTTCCACAACTGGCCCTGGCGATCCTCCTGGCGCAGTTGCACCACGGCGTAGGGCTTTTTGTCTTTGTTATTGGGATCTTTGAAATCCCCGAACCGCGCATCAAACAGCCCCACGGGTTTGAGGGGGCCGTAGCGCATGGTGTCTTCCCCTCGGCGGGCCATTTCTTCGATGGGCAGGCAGGCTTCAAAGAACTTGGCGGTTTCGCGCTCAAAGTCCTTCAGTTCCGCCTGTTCGGCCTTGCAGAGTTCCGTCCAAAAATGAAGGTACTGCTCCCGGTTCATGGGGCAGTTCAGGTAGGCGGCCTCGCCCCGGTCGTAGCGGGAGGCCATGAAGGCCACGTCGCGGTTGATGCTGTCGCCCACCACAATGGGGCTGGCGGCATCGAAAAAGCTCATGTAGGCCTGCCCGGTGAACCGTTGCAAGTCTTCGGCTAGGGATTCCGTGGTCAGGGGGCCAGTGGTCAGCACCGTAATGCCCTCGGTCGGAATCTGGTGCACCTCCTCCCGCCGCAGTTCAATCAGGGGATGACGTTCTAGGGTGGTGGTGAGGTCGTGGCTAAAGTGGCCCCGATCCACCGCCAGGGCACCCCCCGCTGGCACCTGGTGCTCGTCGGCCTTGGCAATAATCACCGACCCCAGCCGCCGCAGTTCCTCATGGAGCAACCCCGACGCCCGATCCGTAGCCTGGGCACCAAAGGAATTGCTGCACACCAGTTCCGCTACCTCCTGGCTGTGGTGGGCCGGAGAGGTGCGCTGGGGCCGCATTTCGTGGAGCACGACAGGTATCCCCGCCTGGGCAATTTGCCAGGTGGCTTCGGTGCCCGCAAGGCCGCCGCCAATCACATGAATCGGTTGAGTTGCCATGGTCAATGGTCACGAAAATTTTGAGTTTAGCTTTCCTAGCATAGCGACTTCTCGGCAATCGCCCCAGGTATTCGTCAGCGGCAGATGGCGAGGGACAGAACCTGGTCTTTCCTAGACCGGTTCCGGCTAGACTAGGGCTGATCGCTGTTTCTGCATGGGCTTTGCCACCATGGGCCTGAGTTCGCCCGATTGTTACGCCATTCGCCACCTGCTGACGGTCTGTGGCGACTATGCCCGCCAGCAGTCTTACATGGGTTTTCAGGTGTTTGAAAAAGGGCTAGATGACTACGTCACTACGGTAGATCGGGCCTTGGATGCCAAGCTTTTGGCTGGGTTTCAGGCCTTGTTTCCGCAAGACGGAATTATTACCGAGGAAAATCGGGCCACGGTGCACCAGCTACAAGCGCCCCAGCGGCGGCTGTGGTTCATTGACCCCATCGACGGCACCGATGATTTTATCCACGGACGGGCCGACTATGCGGTGATGGTGGGGCAATTGGTGGATGGCCATCCCCAGGCGGGCTGGATCTACGCCCCCGCCCACGGCAAGCTCTATTGGGGAGGCCAAGGCCAAGGGCTGTTTTGGCAGGGGGCCGATGGAACGCCCCACCGGTTGCCCCCCGTGAACCCTCCCCTCATCTCTGGCCAGCGCTGGAATTTGGTGATCGGCACTCCGGATCGGCGGCGGTTTGGGGCCGATCTGATGGCTCAGCTACCGGGGGTGTCCTTTGTCTCCCTAGGCAGCTTTGGCCTCAAGGTGTTGCAGGTGATCACCGGAAATGCGGGGCTGTATATCTATCTCAATGGTCGGGTCAAGCTTTGGGACACCGTTGGCCCCCTGGCCCTGGCCCACGCCGCCGGACTGGTGTGTTGCGACCTAGCGGGAAATCCCCTCCAGTTTACCGAACCCCATGTGGATGGCGAGACCGTGGCCCACCGTCAGCCCATTGTGGTGGGGTGGCCCCAGTATGTGGAAGCGTTTCGGCCCACCATTCAGCGAGTGGTGGCCGCCGCCCAGACCGTGGCCTAAGTCGGTCAGCAACATGTTGATTAGGATGGTGTAAATCTTGCCCTAACGCCTTCAAGCCTCGACCAGCATGGGTTACGCTCCGCCAACCTGTCCCACAAACGGATCCTTCGCTGTGGGGGGGGATGGCGTCGGATCACCTGGGGATCGGTTTCGGTAACTGGCAGGGCACAATAGGAGAAGAGATCCGGGTGTCTCAGCCGCTACTATGAAAATAGTCCTTGGCGCTTCGCTCGATTGCTTTCCTGTTCCATCGTCGCTCCTTCGTTTGTCTGCTATGCAGCCCGACACTTTTACCGAGCTTTATCCCCTCTTTAGTGCCGCCAGTCCTGAAACCGTGGAATGGTTGCTTTCTGTGGCTACCCACCACGAATACCCCGCCAACCGCGCCGTGGTCATGGAAGATGCCTGGGGCAATGCGGTCTACTTCATCGAGGCGGGCTGGGTGAAGGTGCGCCGCCATGTGGATGATCACTTCATTACCCTCGCCGTGCTGGGCAAGGGAGACTTTTTTGGGGAGATGGCCATCCTAGACGAGTCGCCCCGATCCACCGATGTGGTGGCCCTGACCGCCGTTAAGCTGACCAGTATTTCCGCCCAGCGCTTTATCCAAACGCTGTTTAAAGATTCTCAACTGCATCACCGCCTGCTGCAACTGATGGTGCAGCGACTGCGCCAGAGCAACCTGCGTCTGCAACTGCGCCAGCAGCCCCCCGCCGTAAAATTAGCCAATACCCTGGTAGCCCTCCAGGAAGCCTACGGCCAACCCGTGGAAACAGGCATTGAGCTATTGGCCATGAGCGATCAAGATCTGGCGGATCTCTCGGACATTACCGCCGAAGAGGCCAGCAAAATTATGGCTAAGCTGATGGAAAAGGGATGGATTGACCAAGACCAAGACCACGTTGCCCTCATCCTCAAGGCCCCAAAACAGATCGCTCATCTGGCGGGCCGACGGTAGCGCCCAGATCTAGGATCTGAGGGCCAGTTGGGGCAGCCCCCGCATCAAAATGTCCGTCACCGAAATCACCCCCAGCAGACGACCATGTTTGACCACGGGTGCCCGATGCAGCCCCGTTTCCGACAGCACCCTAGAGGCTTCTTGCACCGTGAGCTCTGGCGTTAGGGCAATGCAGGGCTGATGCATGATGTCCTGGACAATCACCCGCTCTGGATCGTGGCCACGGGCCACCACGGTATAGACAATGTCCCGCTCGGTGATCATGCCGTAGGGCATACCGCCGTGGCGACGCTCTACCAACAACGACCGCACCTGCCGCCGCTGCATCAGGTCAATGGCCTCCGCCACCGTTGCGCTACTGACAATCAACAGGACGTCCGTTGTCATAATATCGGTCACGGTCAGCATAGGAATATCTCCAGAAAAGCGCGATCTTAGGTAGGCAAAAGGTCTGTAAGGGCTGTGGAACTCAGATTCCCGCCCAGCGAATCAGGCCATCAGGCTGGGGTCAGAGGCCATAGCTCAGATTGTAGCGATGTTTACCGATCTGGCTCAGCCCAGCCCCCTGCACCCACCTTCTATGGTGGCGGACAGAGCGCCCTACCCTACCAATTTCTGTAGCTTTTCTTAAGATTACGGCCTTAGCCGATAGCCCTACTTCAGCCAACCCTTCAGCCGAGAGGCCACCTGGGGCCGCCGCAGTTTGCGCATGGCCTTGGTTTGAATTTGGCGCACCCGTTCCCGCGACAGGTTGAAAATTCCGCCCACTTCCTCTAGGGTATGGGTCTCGCCAGTGGCAAGGCCGTAGCGCAGGGCAATAATGTCCTTTTCGCGCTCGGTCAACACCTCAGCGAGGACGCTGGTAATCTCCTGGCGCATCATGTTTTCGCTGATCTGAGACTCCGGCGATTGGGTGCGGCTATCCTCTAGCAGCTCCATTAATTCGGTATCTTCGCCCTTACCTACTCGGTGATTTAAGGAAAGGGAACGGCGGCGCACCTGCTGCAAACTTCTGAGCTGATCCACCGTCACATCCAGGACATCAGCCAACTCCTGTTCGGTGGGATTTCGCTGGAGATCGCGACGCAGATCTCGGTGGGCTTTCTTGAGTTTATTCAGCTTTTCAACGATGTGAATCGGCAACCGAATGGTACGGGCATCGTTGGCAATGGTGCGGGTAATTCCCTGGCGGATCCACCAGTAGGCATAGGTGGAGAATTTGTAGCCCTTATCGGGGTCAAATTTTTCCGTGGCTCGGTTTAATCCTAGGGCACCTTCCTGAATTAAATCCAGGAAAGGAACCCCACGATTAAGATAGCGTTTGGCGATGGAAACCACCAGGCGCAAATTTGACCGAATCATTCGTCGTTTTGCGGCTAGCCCATCGTGAAGCTTCTGGCTAAATTCTCGGTCGGTAAGGTTGAGTTTAGCCAGCATTTCTTGGCGCGTAGGCTTACGGCCTAATTCCTTGCTCAGCTTCTCGCTAACGCTGTCTACCTTGGCCAAAAAGCGCACCTGGCGAGCCAACTCGATCTCTTCACTAGGCTCTAGGAGCGGATAGCGGGCCATCTCCTTAAAAAAGGCTCCTACGGCGTCATCGCTGAGGGTTTTGCTGTAGCCAGAGATCCCCATTTCCGATAGCTCGCTGGCCTGGGTAAACTTGGCCAACACCTCTCGGTCTTCCTCCCAGGCAACCTGATCAGGGGTGAACTCTTCTTCCCCCAGGGAGGGTTTTTCGGTGGTTCGAGTAAAATCGCTGGAAAACTCGTCCAGGGAGTGCCCTGGCCAACCAATAGAACTGTCTGTGCTGGAGTTAAATGTAGTGGTCATAGGAGTCAATAAAACTGTATGGCTACAGGTTTGAAGCATGTATATCGGGTTGCCAAATCAGTGACAGACCCTTCCACTAACTTTCAGCCTGTGGGGAACGTTTGAGAGGAATAATTTTGTGAGTCCACAATACGCACTTTTCTGGAAATTCCTAGGCAATGTAACATTTCTTCGTGGTTCTGCGTAGTGTAGCAAGCTTTGTCAATTTTGCAAGGGAATTTCCAAGAAAATCCTGCGTTGTCCCAATGATCTCCTATCGCTGATATCTCCTTATCTATGGACACGAAAAACCAACCTACGCGTTGACATGAACGCTAGGCTTTCGGGGCTAGAGGGCTAGCCCAAATTCTAGGAACCCCTAGGTGACCCCAGCCTTTAAACTGGCATTACACCCAGAACAATTGCCCCAATGGCTCAGCCCCGTATCCAACCCATGTTCCATTCACCCAGTTGGGTCAATGTTTTAGTTGACTACGGAGGACAACCCGACATCTATACCTATCGCCTGCCCGATCACCTAACGGTGGAAGCGGGCGATATTCTAACGGTGCCCTTTGGGTCGCAACAGGTGGGGGCCATTGCCCTGTCCCTGCTGACCACACCACCGCCTCATCTCAGCCCCGACCAAATTCGGGGGGTGGAGGGAGTGGTGGAGAAACGTTTTTTTGCACCGCCCTACTGGACGCTGCTGCAACGGGTGGCCGAACGATACCAAACCCCCTTAGTACAGGTGCTTAGAACGGCTTTGCCACCGGGGTTGCTGGCGCGATCCCAGCGTCGGTTGCGGCTGTGTCCCGAACGCATCCCCTCCCAGGTTGACGGGTCATTGTCGCCCGCCTTAATCACTCTTTTGGAGACCCTGCGTCGTTCAGCCACGGGTGATTATACATGGCAATATCTAAAACGGCACGGAAATTCTTACCGATCTATCCAACAATTGATGCAACTGGGCTGGGCCGAGTCTTATTTAGCTCCACCCCAGCCACCCAAACCCCAGCAACGACAGGCGGTTACCCTGGTAGCGGAGGTTGTGGATGCCGCTGACCTCACGCCCCGTCAGGCGGAAATTTTGGCCATCCTCAAGCGCCACGGCGGCGACCTGTGGCTCAGCGATGCTCTACAACGGTGTCAAACCACCAGCGCCACCCTGAAACGCCTGGCCCAAAAGGGCTATCTGGACATTGCCCCCCGCGAACGGCTACGTGCCGAGACTGGCCCCGCCCTAACTGGCGACCAGCCCAAGGCGTTGACCCCCACCCAGGCCCAGGTGCTAGCGACGATTACCCAAACCCAAGCAGCGGCCCAGTTTTTGCTCCATGGGGTGACGGGGTCGGGTAAAACCGAGGTCTATCTTCAGGCCATTGCGCCCCGGTTGGCGGCGGGGCAATCCGCCTTGGTGCTGGTGCCGGAAATTGGCCTTACCCCCCAACTGACGGATCGCTTTCGGCGGCGGTTTGGATCCCAAGTTTGCGTGTACCATAGTGGCCTCAGCGATGGCGAACGCTACGACACCTGGCGACAATGCCTGCAACCGGGGAATCCTCTGGTGATTGTGGGCACCCGGTCGGCCATTTTTCTGCCCCTGCACCACCTAGGGCTGATCGTCCTCGACGAAGAGCACGATGGCAGCTACAAACAGGACGTGACCCCCTGCTACCACGCCCGCACCGTGGCCCAGTGGCGGGCCGAACTGGAAAACTGTCCCCTCATCCTTGGCTCCGCCACCCCTTCCTTAGAAACCTGGGTGCAATGCCATCCTGAGTTTCGAGATTCAGATATCGGTGTTCAAAATTCAAAATTCAAAATTCAAAGTTCAAAATTCAGTTCCCCCCAATCCCCCATTGCCGATTCTCGACGGCCCATGCTTCAGGGCGAGGTGACCTCGCCCCTACCCCACGCCCCACGCCCCACGCCCCACGCCCCACGTCCCTCCCCGCCACCTATCTGTCGTTGCCCCAGCGAATTCAGGCTCGGCCCATGCCCAAGGTCGAAGTGATCGACATGAGGGATGAACTGTACCAGGGCAATCGCAGTATTTTCAGTCGGCAGCTTCAGGATGCCCTCACGGAAATGAAGGCCCAGGGGCAGCAGGGGCTATTGTTCATCCATCGGCGGGGGCACAGTAGTTTTGTGTCTTGCCGCAGTTGTGGCCTGGTGATGATGTGTCCCCACTGCGATGTGTCCTTGTCCTACCATCAGCCCCACGCCCACAGCGCCATGACCCTACGCTGCCACTACTGCGGCCACCAGCAGGGCCATCCCCGCCATTGTCCCGACTGTGGGTCGCCCTACCTGAAGCACTTTGGCAGCGGTACCCAGCGGGTGGTGAATGCCCTGGCGGAACAGTTCCCCGATCTAAGCTGCATCCGGTTTGACAGCGACACCACCCGCACCAAAGGAGCCCACCGTGCCCTGTTAACCCGCTTTGCTGAGGGGGAGGCCGATGTGTTGGTGGGCACCCAAATGTTGACCAAGGGCATTGATCTACCCCAGGTGACGTTGGTGGGCATCATCGCCGCCGATGGACTGTTGTATATGAATGACTATTGGGCCAGCGAACGGGCCATGCAGGTGTTGATCCAGGTGGCAGGGCGGGCGGGGCGAGGCGATCAACCGGGCCAGGTACTGCTGCAAACCTACACCCCCGAACACCCCGTCATCGAAGCGGTGACCCACCATGCCTACAAACCTTTCATCACCGCCGAGTGGGAGCAGCGTCAGTTGTTGCAGTATCCCCCGGCGGGTCAATTGGTGCTGCTGCGGCTCAGCAGTTTCGAGGCCCAAACCGTGCAGCGGGTGGCCCAGGAAATCGCCCAGCGTCTGGATGCCCTACTGAAGGATCTGCCCCACACTCGCCTTGGCCCTGCCCCCGCCCCCATCCTGCGGGTGGCGCGTCGCTTTCGCTGGCAGATTTTGCTGAAGTTTCCCCCAGGGCAACCCCTACCAAATCTGCAACCCCTGCGGGAGGCCTGTCCCACCCCGGTGAGTTTGACCATTGATGTGGATCCGCTCAATTTGGCTTAGCACCAGACCCTTGGAGCAAGCCCAAATTGAGCCGACGGAAAGAATGCCGTGGCGACCATCGCCCCTATCGCCCGCCCTTAAGCGCCTACAGTCATGCTGTCTACCTAATGTTGTCCTCCTAGGTGCCCCCTATCGCCTATGCAAGGTTTGAGAAGGCGATTCACCAAAGAGCTGTTTGTAGTCCTTAGAAAAGTGGCCCAGACTTAGAAAGCCCCACTGGTGGGCAATCTGAGCAACCGTTTCGGGTTTGGGATCGGTGTGGAGCAACGCCCGACGAATGCCGTGGAGGCGCTGCACCTTGACAAAGGCCATCGGCCCCATGCCCAACATGTCTTGAAATCCGTATTGTAAGGATCGCTGACTCGCACAAACGGCCTGACAAAGTTGGGCCAAGGTTAGGGGTTGATCCAGGTGATCCATGATGTAGGCTTTGGCCGTTGCAACCAAGGTGGCGCGGCGGTAGGGTCGGGGCGTATTCGCTCGACAGGGCGAGGGCAGGGCATCAATGAGTAGCGGCATTAAGTCTTGTTCGATCAGGGTGGCGGCATGGGGTGCATGATGCCAGGTTGTGACCGTTTTGGCCTGAAAAAGCTGGTGAAGATAGGCTTTTAGGGAAGCAACGCCATCAAGGGTAGAGGCCACCATATTGCTGTGGAGAAAGGCATCGTCTAAATCATAGCGGTTGGCCAGGGCGGCATAATGTTCAAATAAGGTGCTTGAAACTTCGATATGGCACTGATCTTGCCCTTCTGGGGATGTGATGAGATGGGCAGATCGCTGCCGATCAAAGCCAAAAATGGCATTATCAATCAATAGTTTATCGTGGCTAAAAGTGGGTGGTGATGGCCTATTTAGCAAGACAGCAAAAATTAGGCGACTGGGATCCTTATCGCCAACAACCTGAATCGATTGATTGATTTGATATCGATTGATATTGAGTTCTGAGTTGACGATCCAGGAGGCAATTTGGCCTTGAAAGATGCCTCGACTCAGTTGGGTTAGCTGTAGTCCGCTGGGAGCGATAACTTCACCGAAATGATCCACGTCATTGAACGTAGCGACTCTGTAGTGAGGTGAGCTAACGGCTAACCGCTCGGATGATGGCTTGTTATTATCTGAAGCTGATCGGTGTTCGTCCATACGTCAAAGATGCAAGCCAAGTCTTAATGAGGAGACATTCCTCACTCCTTAGCACAAAAAAATAGGATTGTTATAGGAAAGACGCTGGTTGGCTGCTGGTTGACTGACAAAACTTGCTAGAACCCATATTCGTCACAGGGGCAGGTTGCCTGATTTTTTGGCGCACCGGGCTGTTGGCAGAGTTTGATAGTCCATTAGAGGCGATGTAAGCAAGTTGGCTTTTGCCACTCATAAAGGACTTCTGCAAAAAAGAAAGAATCCGTCCACAAACTTGCGTTTTTTGAATAGTGGAAGGGGTATTAAACCTGAAATCTATGTAGTTTTGTTCTGAGGTATTGTTCGGACTCTCCCTAGGGATATAGCATCATCGCGCCAGCTATTTTGGCGGTACGTTGCCTGTTCTCTCTGTATTTGTTGTGTTGGTGTAGCGAATCATACTGGTGTAGTAAACTATGCTTTCTCGGATTAAATCCTTTCTCCTCACTGGGGCCATGATTGCCGCTTTGGTGCTTCAAATGGCTGTGCCCCCAGCCTTGGCCCAAGAAACCCTGCCTCGCCCGGAACCCACCTTTAAGGGCAAGGTTGGTGTTACCTACCAAGACTCTCAACCGGATACCGCCCTGTTTCAGGCCGCAAAGGCTCCCGATGGTGCCCCGAACGTGCTGCTGGTGCTGATTGACGATGCGGGGTTTGGTTCCGCCAGTACGTTCGGTGGCCCCATTGCAACGCCCACCTTTGATCGGTTAGCGGCCAACGGATTGCGCTACAACGCCTTCCACACAACGGCCCTCTGTTCGCCCACCCGCGCCGCGATTTTGACCGGGCGCAACCACCATTCCGTCGGGTCGGGCACGATTCAAGAACTGGCCACGGCCTATCCCGGCTATACGGGGCTGATTCCCCAAAGTACGGCCACGATTGGCCAAATTCTCCAGCGCAACGGCTATAGCACCGCCTGGTTTGGCAAAAACCACAATGTGCCCGACAACCAAACCACCAGCGTCGGCCCCTTTGATCGCTGGCCTAACGGGCTGGGCTTCGACTATTTCTATGGCTTCATCGGTGGCGAAACCGACCAGTGGTATCCCACCCTCTACGAGAACCAAAAACTCGTTGAAACCCTGCCCCTGCCCGAAGACGGCTACAACCTCACCCACGATCTGGCCGACAAAACCATCGCCTGGATCAACCAATCGAAAACCACGGCACCGGATCGTCCCTTTTTCGCCTACTTTGCCCCCGGTGCGGCCCATGCCCCCCACCAGCCTCCGGCGGAATACGTGGCCAAGTACAAAGGCCAGTTTGACCAGGGCTGGGACAAGGTGCGAGAGGAAACCTTTGAGCGGCAGAAGCAACTGGGGGTGATTCCAGCCAATGCGGAACTCACCCCTCGGCCCGAAGCGATGCCCGCCTGGGACAGCTTTAGCCCTGAGGATCAGAAAATTCTGGCCCGCCAGATGGAAACCTACGCCGGGTTCCTTGATTACACCGACCAGGAAATTGGCCGGGTGGTAGACGCCATTGCCGACCTCGGCGAACTGGACAACACCCTGGTGATCTACATCAACGGCGACAACGGGGCCAGCGCCGAGGGCAGCCTGATCGGCACCTGCAACGAAATCCTCAACCTGAACGGCCTCAACCTGACCATGGAGGACAACCGCCGCTGCTACGACGTTTGGGGCGGCCCCGAAACCTCCCCCCACTATGCGGTGAGCTGGGCTTGGGCCATGGATAGCCCCTTCCAATGGACGAAGCAGGTGGCCTCCTACCTGGGCGGCATTCGCAACGGCATGGTGATCTCCTGGCCCGCCAAAATTAAGGAGAAGGGCGGCCTGCGACCCCAGTTTGGCCATGTGATCGACATCGCCCCCACCATCCTGGAAGCCACTGGCATCCCGGAGCCGGACATCTACAACGGCATCGCCCAAAAGCCCATGGAAGGCACCAGCCTGGTCTACACCTTTGGCCAGGGTGCGGCCACAACGCCGGAACGCCACACCCTTCAATACTTTGAGATGCTGGGCCACCGCGCCCTCTACAAAGACGGCATGATGGCCTCCGCCTTCCACAACCGCCTACCCTGGATTACCGCAGGCACCGTCCCCTTCGACACCGATAAGTGGGAACTGTTCGACCTCACCCAAGACTTCACTCAGGCCAAAGACCTCTCGGCGGCACAGCCGGAGAAACTGAAGGAGCTTCAGGACTTGTTCCTAGTCGAGGCCGAAAAGTACAACGTGTTCCCCCTGGATGATCGCTTTGCCGAGCGGGCCGACGTGAACCTCCGTCCCGGCTTCTTCACCGGACGCAAGCACATCGAGTTTGCAGGCAATATGCCCTCCATCCCCGAAGGCAGCGCCCCCAGCACAAAAAATGCCTCCCACACCATCGATGCCGATTTGATGATTCCACCCCAAGGCGCAGAAGGGGTGATTTTCTCCGAAGGCGGCCTCACCAGCGGGTTTAGCCTCTACGTCAAAGACAACAAACTCACCTACGACTACAACTGGTTTGACCTAGAGCGCACCTCCATCACCGCCGCTACCCCACTACCCACGGGCAAAGTGCATGTGCGGTTCGACTTCGCCTACGATGGCGGTGGCCCAGGCAAAGGCGGCACGGGTACGCTTTACGTCAACAACCGTAAGGTGGGCCAGGGCAAAATCCCCAAAACCGTCGCAGGTCGCTTTGGGGTCGAAGCTATGGACTTCGGTAAGGACTTACAATCCCCCGTCAGCCATGCCTACCAGCCCCCCTTCGCCTTCACTGGAGTTGTAGAAAAGGTGGTGCTCGACATTAAGTAACGCCACCCACCAAGATCCCAGGGTTCTTGAAGAACCCTGGGATCTGCCACCGCTCAGCCACGTCACCCTCAAATGACTGGGTTATTATCAGAGAAGTCTACCCATTACTGGCAATGGCGCAAGCAGCAGACGACAGAAACGACTCTCAGCAGGTGATTGCTGAAATTCGAGAACTGAAGCAGGAAATCGAGCAGTTTAACCAAAAGTTTGACAACTACCAAAAGTCTACTCAATGGGTGGTGCAACTGGCATTTAGCCTGATTGCCGCAGCAACGGTAACAGTCATTGTTTCAACGGTACTGGGTAAGTAGATAGTTTTGGTGCCGTGGTGAGAACCGGGGGAATATAGGTGGCTCCGGGCTGGCTGACGGACACAATGCCGCAAAGCTTTGATCTCTCGTAGGTTGGGTGGCGCGATAGCGCAGAACCCAACAAGCCCGAAGTCCTCGGTGAGCGTTGGGTTTCGCTTCGCTGCACCCAACCTACTTTGGAGATGTGTCAGGCAATCAGACGTTCGCCAGTCCTAGGCGGTTGAGAAGCAGAAAGCTAGGATAAAGACAGAATCCGCGAGATCGGCGCGTGAGGTTTCCGCCGCTGAGCGTATGCCAACCATCCTCAAAATTGGCCCCTATCGGTTTTATTTCTTCTCCAGAGAAGAAAGTCGGGTTCATATTTATATTTCCTGTGCAGATGGAGAAGCAAAATTTTGGCTAGAACCTGACATAGAGTTGGCTACAAACTACAAGCTTTCTAAAACACAGCTTAAGCAAATTGAGCAACTCATTGAGGAATATTGTGATGACTTTAAAAACGCCTGGAATAACCATTTCAGACCTGGAAGTTAGCAATATCTCAAAGCATGGCCTGTGGTTAATCCATGACGATCAAGAATATTTCTTACCCTATGACCAATTCCCCTGGTTTCAGGAGACTCCTGTCAAGCATGTCTTCAATGTAGAAGAACCCCATCCTGGCCACCTCTACTGGCCCGATCTCGATGTTGATCTTTCCCTAGACATTATTCAAAATCTAGAACGTTTTCCACTCCAGTTCAATCTCAAACCTTCCTCATAAAAGGAACAATTTGTCCTTCCTGAACCATTAGAACGTTTCCTTTAAATCTGCCGCTGTGTACTCACAGGGATCGTTCTGGGGCCAGTTCCTTGGCTTGGCGAATAAACGTGGCGCACTTTAGCCCCGCCATCTCAAAACCCAGATCCACCGCCTCGTCGCGGCCCACCTGTTTGTAGCAGGTGTCCACCTTGGCCCGTTCGTCGTCGGCAAACAACGGAACACTCACCGCACCGGGGATATGGCCCTGGGCATATTCCCCCTGAAATCCCTGGGGCCAACGCTGACCTCTGCGTACCCTGTATCCTGAAGTTAGGACTCGCTGATCCGACGGCTGATCCGATGGCCGATCAACGAGATCAACTCTGTAACTAGCTCATCTCTATAGAGAGGATTCGCCCCATGCAGGACAGATCCCCGGATAAAGATACACGTAGCATGATGATCCTAGCCCATGTGCTGGGGTTGTTGACGGGGTTTATTGGCCCGTTGATCATCTACCTAGTGACCGAAGATCCCGAGGTCAAACGCCACGCCAGAATTGCCCTCAATTGGCAAATTAGCCTGTTGATTTACCTGTTCGTGTCTGTCATCTTGATGTTTGTTGTGATTGGGTTTTTCCTCTTTTTCATTGCCTTGCTTCTAGACTTGGTGTTCTGCATCATGGCGGCCCTTAAAGCCAATGACGGCATCGCCTGGAAGTATCCCCTCACCATTCCGCTGATTAAGGAATAGAGCGGACACCCTAGCGATTGTGACATGGTCGAGGCGATCCCCTTTCTGATTCGAGGGGCCGCGCCTCACCGATCATGGCGGCGGCGGGATAGCCCTGTTGCCGTAGCTGGTCTAGGCAGGCTTGGGCTTGGTCGGCGGGCACAGCGATACTAGCTCCCCAGCAGTCTGGGGGGGCAAACAGTCTTATCACCCATGGGTTACGCTTCGCGTAATTGGTCACAGCAATAAGGAAGGCTTAATGAGAAAGCCTCCCGAGACCCAGAATTATCCAGGCAACAGAATAGGGGGCGAGCACCCCGAAGCGGCGATGAGCTCAAAGAGGTGGTCTACGGCGTTTTTACCCTGACGGCGCATGGATTCGAGAAAGCTGAACATCATCGCGACTAACTGAGCACCCCAATCACTGCGGGCACCCCCCAAGACTTTTCGATGAATCACAACGGGCCGTAAGCCTCGCTCCGCATCGTTGTTGTCGGTTCGTAGGGTGCATTCGCGGCATCACCATCCTTTGCCCCTGCGGCACAAATCTCATTGGCCGCAATGCACCACTACCCCACATCCCACCCATTGCGGGTTTTTCTTTATCTGGGCTTTGGTGCATTGCTTCGCAAGTGCACCCTACAAGCTGAGGGGTGTTTGGGTATTTTCGAGGGGCCGTACCTCACCGATGATGGCAGCCTCGGCATAGCCTTGTCGTCGTAGGCTCTCTAGGCAAGCTTGGGCTTGGTCGGCGGGCACAGCGGCCAGCAACCCCCCGGCGGTTTGGGGGTCAAACAGTAGGGGATAGGTGGGGTAGTGGGCATAGGCTTCGGCATTGGCGATGGCCTGGGCCGCTTGCAAATTCTGGGCGTGTAGTGAACTCACAATGCCCTGGGCGAGGGTATCCCTGGCCCCTTCTAGGATGGGCAGGCTGTCTAAATTCAGCGCTACGTTCACCGCTGAGGCATTGACCATTTCTAGCAGGTGCCCCACTAGGCCAAAACCCGTCACATCGGTGCAGGCGGTGGCCCCATGCTGCCGAAACACCTCCGCAGCGGCGTGGTTGGGGTGAATCATCGCGGCAATAGCGGCCTCAATCCAGCGGCCCTTGGCTTTTTTCTGCATATCCGCCGCAAAAAGCGTCCCCGTCCCTAGTGCCTGGGTGAGGATGAGGACATCTCCCGCCGCCATGCCCCCCTTGCGCAGCAGGCGATCCGGCTCGGCCACGCCATTGCAGGCAAACCCCAGCGTCAGTTGCGGCCCCTCAATCGTATGGCCACCAACCAGGGGCGTACCCGTGGGCAGCAGGCCCTTATAGATGCCGGAAAGCAGGTGGTAGAGGATTTCCACCTGAAGGACAGGGGTGGCGTAGGGCAGTTGCACCATCGCCAAAACGCTGTGGGGCGTGGCTCCCATGGCATAGAGGTCGCTGAGGCCATGGTTGAGGGCAATTTGGGCAAACACAAAGGGATCGTCTACCAGGGCCGGGAAGAAATCCACCGTATGCACCATCACCCGACCGGGCGGAACGGCCATCACAGCGGCATCGTCGGGGGAATCCAGACCAATTAGCAGGTCTTGGGGAGTGAGGTGAGGAAAATCTTGCTGCACCCGATGTAACGCCTGGGAGAGGACGGTGCTGCCAATTTTAGAGCCACAGCCGGAGCAGGGCATGGGGGTGGCGGGGTGGTGGGGTGGGGTGGTGGTGGGGTGGTGAAAATTTTTAAGTTTGTTCGCGCAGCGTCTCCGGAGGAGAAATTTTGAATTTTGAATTTGAGCGGAGGCGGGGGCCTCGGTCATCGCCGGAAAATCTGTGAAGAGGGCCATGAATTTGCGGTCGATGTGGTCTTTCCAGCGGCGGCAGAGGGGGGATTCTAGGGCAAAGGGGCCACGGGCGGCGATGGTTTTGCCGTGGCCGATGTCGATTAAATTAAGGAAGTCTTTCTGGGGACGGAAGGGTTTGAGGGGTTGCCCCTGGAGGAAACGGCGCAGGTTTTCGTAGAGGGGCTGGCCCTGACGCACGGCAAACACGCCAGCCTTGGGGCGGGGGTGGTTGACCATAGTGGCCACATCCCCAGCGGCGAAAATGTTGGGATGGGACAGGGTTTGCAGGGTGTCGCCCACTTGGATAAACCCCCGGCTATCCAGCGAGAGGCCAGAACCCTGGAGCCAGTCGGGGGCGGATGCATTGGTGACCCAGAAAACCCGATCACACGCCACGGCTAATCCAGATTGACTATGGATAATTCGCTGCCCAGTGGCTTCATCTAGGGTAACGGCGGTGACGGCTTCGTTGAGGTGAACCTGAATCCCCCGCTCTTGACAAATTTGTAAGATTCGTCGCCTTGTCCAGCGGTTGCGGCCTTCCGCCAAGGCAGGGCCACGGTGGAAAAGGTGGATCGTGACCTTCTCCAAAGACGAGAGATTGGCCCTCACCCCCCGGCCCCCTCTCCCCAAGGGAGAGGGGGAGTTAGAGGATCCATCAAAGTCCCTCTCCCCTGGGGAGAGGGATTTAGGGTGAGGGCTTTCTGAGGACTCGGCATGAAAGTTTCCCAACCCTTCCGACAATCTCGCCTCCATATTCAGGGTCAACTCTACGCCACCTACGCCGCCGCCCACGATGGCGATGGTGCGGGGTTGGTCTGGCTGGGCCTGAATCTCGGCCAAGAATGCCTCCCATTGGCGCAGCAAATTGGGGACGGGCTTGGCGGCAATGGCGTACTCGGCGGCACCGGGGACGGTGGTGGTTTGGGGGGTGCTTCCGGTGTCGATGGACAGCACATCAAAGGCGATGGGGGGATGGTTGGCGCAGAGTACCCGCTGATGGGCCAAATCTAGCTCGATGGCCCGATCCATCACCAGGCGACAGTTGGCAAAGCGGGTGAGGGGGCGCAGGTCGATGTGGGCTTCGTCGAAGCTGTACACCCCGGCCACATGGCTGGGCAACATGCCGGAGTAGGGCGTGTCTACCAGGTCGGTAATTAATGTCAGGCGCACGCCGGGGAGGGGATTCATGCCCCATTTCCGCAGTACCAGGGCATGGGTGTGGCCGCCGCCGAGGAGGACGAGGTCGGTGGAGAGGGGGGTGGGGGGGAGCATGGGGGGGAGGGGGGAGGGATGGAGGAGGTGGGAAGGTGGGAAGGTTTGGAGGGGGACGGGGGGATTTTAGGAGGGGTGGAGGAGGGACGGTGGGGGGAGTGGTAGCGGGTGGGGGTGGTTTGGGGATGGGGCTGTTATGATTTGGCGCATAGTTTGAGGATGGCCTTTACTTAGCTTAAAACCCCACAAAGGCAACCGTTTCCCAGGCTATTCTCAAACCCATCGCCGTCATACCCATTCCCTCTTAGCCCATGGCTACTCCGCAGGCAACACATCATGGCTGACTCGCAAGAGCCACCGATTCGACTCCAGCTTGACTTCTCCGCCGACCAGCCCGGTTTGATGGAGGGGCTAGAGGCGTGGTTGCGGCTGGGGTTGCTGACCGAGGCGCAGGTGTTGGCCTTGGCCCAGGCTCAGCTTACCTGTGAGGTGCCGCCGTTTCCCAGGGCGGTGATGGGGGCAGAGCTAGCGGGTGCTTCTGCGACCGAACTTGTGGCACCGAATACCTCGGATTCAGCGGTACCCGACATCTCGACTTCAGGGGTCACAGATATCCCGACGCCAGGAGTACCAATCCCTTCAGAAACAGAGGGCATCTCAGACTTTCTGCCGCCTGATTCTGAAGAAGAGGCGATTTTTCGGACATTACCGCCGCCGCCATCCCCCTCCCGCCAGAGAGGTCAACCCCAAAGAGGTCAGCGGCAGGAATCGGCCCCTAGGCGAGCTTCTATCTCTCGACCGTCGGCCCCCGTCTCACCCTCCACCCGACCGCCTCGATCTCCCTCTGCGACAGGGGTGTGGCTGGATCGCCTGATGAGCGAGCTGAGTGTGGTGTGGCTGCTGGGGTTGGGGGTGTTTTTGGTGGTGCTGTCGTCGGCGGTACTGGCGGCGACCCAGTGGGCGCGGTTCAATGCCGTGGGGCAGTACCTTGTGCTGTTGACCTATACCCTGGTGTTTTGGGGGGCGGGGTTGATCTGTGGGCAGCGGCCCAATCTGCAACTAACGGCCAAAACCCTCGGTATGATTGCCCTACTGCTGGTGCCCCTCAACTTTTGGGCGATGGATGCGCTGGGGATATGGAGGACCTCCGGTGGGGCGCTGCTGGGGATCGTTGCGGCCCTAGGGCTGTCTGGGGTGACGGTGCAAGCTATGCGGCAGCAGCGGGGATCGGCCCTAGAGCAAGGGAACGCCCTAGGATTAGCCTATCTGCACATGGGCTGGGGCCTGGGAACAATGCCGATGGTAGCGGTTTATCTCGGTGTGCTGGGCAGCGCCATGGTGACGCTGTATCGACCCTTGCAAGCCCGCCGTTCCCTGCCCAGAGGATCGGCCTCCTCGGCCTTGGGGCATTCGGCCAGCACCCCCTCCCCTCCCACGGCGGCAGACATCCAGCCCCCCTCTCCATTGCACCTGCCCACGGCAACCCTCGGTATTTCCCTTGGCCTCTTGCTATTGCGAGCGCTCACCCTGGTTGACCCCACCCAGTGGGGGCAGTTTGGCCTTGCCGTTGGCCTCTATGCGGCCACCTGGGTCTGGCTTGGCCAACGTCACCTGGCCCCAAGCAATCAAGCTTTGGCGACCGAGGCCCAATCTGCCCCCGATTCTCCCGATTCCCCCGATTCCCCGTCCCCCCGTCTTCCCTCACCCCTCACCCGCTGGCCTATCCTGCTCGGTCGCCTGCTGTTGGTTGGCGCTTGGCTGACAACCATTACCGACTGGTTGGCCCAAGCCTTTGGAATTAGTGCGTTGGGTCTGGGGTTACGCATCCAGGCCTTACAAAAACTTGGCAAACGGCGGGATTTGCTGACGGCCCATGTCATTGCCATTCAGCTTGGCTTTGTAGGATGGGAACTGCTGCCCGAAGCCCTCCGCCAAGGCAGCACAGCCCTACTTTTTGCCTGGACGGGGGCAGAATGGTGGCCCACGGCCCTGCTGGGTATTTCCCTGTTTCCCTATGTGATCGGGCTGGTGGCCCTGGGAGACTGGTACTATCGCCGCCATCAGCCCAAACTGGGACGTTTCAGTGACGAACTGGCCATCATCGACGGCGTTTTGCTGATGCTGGTGAGCGCCACTGTGGGGCGGGTCTTG
This sequence comes from Spirulina sp., assembly GCA_044070495.1. Classification (GTDB taxonomy): domain Bacteria; phylum Cyanobacteriota; class Cyanobacteriia; order Phormidesmidales; family Phormidesmidaceae; genus Nodosilinea. The sequence continues at coordinate 122,140 of JBIPSI010000009.1, forward strand.
GTGATCAATCTCATCGCCTCTACGGTGACGGCCTTTGTGGTGGCCGGGCGCAGAACTCCCCGCCGCCAGGGCTATATTTTGCTGAGCTATGGCCTCACGGTGGCCACTATCCTCGTCACCATTGGCCAGCGTTGGCCCCAACTTCCCCTAGAGCATTGGGCAGCGGTGGGAGCGACCTTAGCCGTAGCGTCGATTCTGTGCAGCAAGGCTCTACCGAATCTCTGGGGCAAAAGCGCCTGGCTCTATGGGTTAGGGCTGTCGGCGTTTACCTACCTGCTGCTGTGGTGGCACCTGCTAACGATTCCCACCCCCTGGCAAAGCCCCTGGAGCCTGTTGGGGCTGGCCATCCCTACGGCCTTTACGCTCATTCGCCGCCATACCGCTAGCGTGCCCACCACCGCTCTGGCCCTGCTGCTCACCCTGGGCCTACCCTGGACAAGGCTAGTCGGTCTTGCCACGGCAATCCTGCTGTCGGCCCTCAACGGCGCGGCCCTGCGGCAACCCAGCCTCCCCTTTGTAACGGTGGCCTACGGTCTGGGGCTAGTCGTCGCCACGGTGGAATACAGCATTCCCAACTTCCCCCGCCACTGGACAGACTGGTACGGCGTCACCGCTGCCCTCGCCCTCACTCTCTGGGCTATCCACCGTATCCTCTCCTCAAGCCCCGTACGGGCGCACCGCAGTGCGCCCCAACCCCAGCCCCTAATTCCTCTCTATGGTGCCGCCTGCGACCAATGGGGTCACCTCCTCACCCTAGGACTGCTCACGGTGATGACGATCTTTCCCCGGTGGCTGTTGGTGGCCTGGGAACCCCTCAGAATTCTGCCGCTCATGGCATCAGGAGGACTTTTGCTGGCCCTCGCCCTGCGCTATTGGGGACAGGTGCAACCGCGCACGGTTTACTTGGCGGGTTGGGCGGTGCAGCTTTTGGTGGCGGAGGGGATGGCTTGGCGCTGGGGTACGCCGTTGGCCTTGGCGGTGCCCACCTTGGGGTTGGGGGCGTTGTCCTTAGTTTTGGCGACGGGCCTATCTCGATCTCGACCCCACCTCGTAGCTCCCCTTCAGCAGTTGACCCTCGCCTATGCCGGGTTGGCGCTGGTTCTACGAAGCTACACCGCCACCGCCTGGACAGGATGGCTGGTAGTTGGTGCCGCCCTCCTAGCACTCGAAATTGGCCGCCGAGGACGGCAGCCCCTCACCCGTTGGATTGCCCTGGTGGGGCTGTCGGTGGGGTGGTATGAGCTGGTGCTGTACCAAATGCTCCAGGCTCCGGGGGGGGCGGTGGCGGATGGGCTGATCGTCCTAGCGACGGTGGCGGCGCTGATTATGGGCACCTATCGGCTGGCGGCAGGACGACTGCGGGCAGAATGGGGCCTGCCGCCGCTGGAATTGCTGTGGGCGGCTCATCTGCATTGGTTCATCGGCTCTCTGCTGTTGCTGGGGGCGGGGTTGACAATGGCATGGACGAACGGCGGCGGGGTTGGGGCGCACAGCAGTACGCCCGTACAGGGTGTGGGGAATCTGGCCTGGGTTGGGGTGGGGATAGCCGCTGTGTTGGTGGGCTATGCCGTCTTTCAGGGGCGTTTGGGCACCCAGGACGACCTCAAATCCGCCTGGGTCTATGGGGCACTGGTGGAGCTGGTGGGGTGGTTTGCCCTGGTGCGGTTGGCGGCTCCGGGGCTGGCACGGCTCGATCCCTGGTGGGGCGTGGTGGCCTGTGCGGTGGCGGTGCCGATCTACTGGATCCCCTGGGAAACCTGGAACTGGCCCCAGCGGCCTTGGCGGGTGATGGCCATCTCCGTTCCCCTGATTATTACCCTACTCACCCAGGGCGTTGGCCACATTCCTAGCCTGTGGGTGCTGGTGGGGTTCTATGGCTGGCTGGCGTGGCACAGCGGGCGGGTGCGGGTCTCGTATCTATCGGTGACCATCGCGGTGTGGGCCGTGTGGCTGTGGCTAGAGCAGCAATCGATCCAAGACGAGGTGATCTGGATGCTTCCCCTAGGGCTAACCATGCTCTACGTCGCCCAGGTGGATCCAACCGTGCGACAGGAGGAGGCCAAGACCTTTCGCCATTGGCTACGGGTCGCCGCCGTTGGGGTGGTGCTCTTTCCAGCGTTGGGGTCGGATCGCTGGACGGGCTGGCCCGTGGGAGCCATGAGCCTAGGTATTTTGGCGGCGGGACTGACCCTCCGCATCCGCGCCTTTTTGTACGTGGGCACCCTGGTTTTTGCCCTCAATGCCCTCAATCAACTGGTGTTGCTCAATGCGGCCTATCCCTTTCTTAAGTGGATCATCGGCATTGCGGTGGGGATCGCGCTGATTTGGGTAGCAGCGGATTTCGAGCGTCGCCGTGCCCAGTGGCTACAGATCACCCAAAGCTGGCTAGACAATCTGGAGGGATGGCAGTAGGTCTGCGATCCGCCGCTACACTTTCCCGCTAGGCTGATAACACGCCTGTTGTATTCAGTCAGCTCCATGGGACAGCGCTTTCGCTTTGCCATCATCAGCGATCCCCACGTCGCCCGCCCAGAAACCATCCCCGATCATCCCCACCGTTTTCACTTGGTCGAGGTCAGCATTCCGGGGCTAGAGCAAATTTTTGCCCACCTAGAAACCCTCGATTTAGACTTTCTGCTGCTGCCGGGAGATCTCACCCAACACGGCGAATGGGAAAACCACGATTGGCTGATTCAGCGCCTCAAAACACTCCCCTTTCCCGCCTACGTGGTTCCGGGCAACCACGACATCATCGCCCACGATGCCACCCCCCAAGCCATTGGCCTAGCGGATTTTCCCCGCCTCTACCAGAGCTTTGGCTATGAGGGTGGGCCAAGGCCCTACTATCACCAGGAAATTCTCCCAAGGGTTCACCTCCTCGGCCTCAATTCCAATGTCTTTGATGAATCTGGGAAACAACTCGGCGTAGGCTACGTGGATGACGAACAACTGGCCTGGCTAGACGATGTTTTGCCCCAACTGCAAGACGACCTGGTGCTGGTGATGCTGCACCACAACGTCCTAGAGCACCTCTGGGGACAGGCCCAAAGCCCCCTCGGCCAGCGCTATATGGTGCACAATCGACAAGCGCTGATTCAACGATTGGAAGCCGCCCAGGTGCCGCTGATCTTCACGGGCCATCTCCATGTCCAGAACATTGCTCGCCAAGGCTCTCTCTGCGAAGTGCTGACCGGATCTTTGGTCAGTTATCCCCATCCCTATCGGGTGCTGGAGGCGGAGTGGGAACCGGGGCAATCCCTACGGCTGGAGGTGCAATCCCACCGATTGCAGGCGGTGGCACCCTGGGACGATCTGCAAACCATGTCCTACCAATGGATGTGCGACCGGGCCGGGGTGTTTATGGCCAAGTTTCTGGCCGCTCCACCCATTAACCTATCCCCAGCCGAGGCCGAAGCCCTCGCCCCCCGCCTCAGCCACTTCTGGCCCACCGTTGCCAAGGGCGACCCCCAGTTCGATTTCTCCCACCTGCCCGCCTCGGTGCGCCCCATTTTAGAACGCTTCAACGCCATTGACGCCAACGGCCAACCCGAAGCCATCGACAATGCCACCACCCTAGTTTGGCCCTAGGCCCAGCGACCCCAAGAATCGCTGTAGCCCTAAAAACCCCTGATATAGTTAGGCTGAGATCCACCCTCTTTACGATAAGTCCATTCCAACTGCCATGAAACTTTCCAGCAAAAACCTCGATACCCGTCTCGATCAGGTCTACGACGCCATTGTGGTCGGAGGCGGCATGGGAGGGCTATCCGCCGCCATCTACCTGGCCCGCTACGGCCTCACCTGCCTGGTGGTAGAAAAGGGCAAGGGCCGTTCGGTGTGGATGCAAGATCTGCGCAACTTCATCGGCTTTGATCCCACCACCCCCGGACGCGACATCCTCAGCCATGGGGCCAAACAGGCCGTTGAATGGGGGGCCGACTACCTGCGGGGCTATGTAGAATCCGTTGCCGACGAGGGCGACACCCTGGCCGTCAAGGTAAAAGTGGGCAAAAAAGACAGCATCTACCCCGTCTTTCGCACCCGGTATTTAATCGCCGCCTCTGGGGTGATCGACGTGCTACCCAAGCTCGACGACATGCAGAACGTCTACGACTTTGCCGGATACACCCTCCATGTCTGCATGATCTGCGATGGCCACGACATGCGCGACCAAAAAGCCGTCCTCATCGCCGGATCCGAGGGCCAAATTAACGCCGCCTTTGTGATGAACTGGTTCACCCCCTACATTTCCGTCCTCACCCACGGGCTGTTTGAGGTCAGCGATGCCATGAAACAAAAGCTAGCCGACCACGGCTACCCCCTCCACGAATCGCCCATTGTGCGCTTCCATGGCCACAAACACCACCTCAGCGGCGTAGAACTGGCCGACGGCACCCTAGTCGAAGCCACCACGGGCCTGGTCAGCATGGGGTCGATCTACCACAACCACTACCTAAAGGACATCCCAGGTCTGGAATGGGAGGGCGAAAACCTGGTCACCAACACCATGGCCCAAACCAGCCACGAGCGCATCTTTGCCCTAGGCGACCTTAAACAGGGCCTCAACCAAGTCTCCATTGCCGTGGCCGATGGCACCCTCGCCGCCACCCAAATTTGGCGCAATATCCGCCGCGCCAGCCCCCCCCGCAAGTGGGAGGAGAATATCCCCGCCTAGGGGCTGCAATTTGAAAGGCTCCTAGACTACGCTGGTATTGCTTAGCTATGGCTGGGCAACCTAGGGCTGGCGACACAGGGCTTGGTAGGCTTGTGTCGCTGGTTGTGGTCGTTGGTCATTGGTCGTTGGTGACTTTAAGGAGAATTTTGCAGATTGGTTATGAAAAACCTTAACCGTAATCAAAATCAGGCTAAGCCCCCACAAATTCATCATCATAACTGGGCCAAACAGCTAGAAGAGCTAGAATCCCGCCGCAAGCAGGCTGATGATCTATTCAATCAACTACTCCAGGCTGATGAAGAACTAGAAAAGAAAGAGCATGATCTGCGTCAGGCCGACGAGGAAATAGAAAAACAAAAGCAAGCTATTGAGCAAGCTAATTTACAGCTTACTCAGGCCGACGAGGAGATAGAAAAACAAAAGCATGAACTGCGTCAGGCCAATGAAGAGATCGAAAAGAAAAAACAGGCCATTGAGCAAGCCCATGTACGACTGCAACAACAACAACATTACAATCAGCAGCTTTTGCAGAAATTAAAGAATGCGATTCAATCTCGCAACTCTATGCGTGGTCGATTAGGCAACGTCGTTATGCAATATAACCGCGTCATGCAACAAGTCAATCAATTAATGGAGCGATATAAAACGGCGACGCAAAAACTTAAAACCACAACCGAGCAACTAGGAAAAGCCTATAAAAAAATCCATACTATCGAGGCCGAGTATGACCAAGATATGACCGAAATCGCTCGTGCTTATCAAGAGGCTAGCTTCGAGCAGCGGGCTCAACTTCCTGAACAATTGCGGCAAGTTTTAGAGAAAATTGAGCAAGATTACACGGGAGTTGAGAAATGAGACGACGCAGTGAACGCCAGAAAGACATTGACGATTTGAAGCAAACGCTCTACGCTGCCGGGGTTTCAACGCTAGAAGCGGCCCAGGCCCAAGAGGAAATGTTGACTACTGCCCTAGAAGCCCTTACGGACGCCTATGAAGACCAAGCCACGCCACAACTAGAGGCAGCTACAGACCCAATGCCAGATCTACAGCCCATCCTCGATTCGCTTTGGACAGAACGGCAGCGGGCACTCACCCAAGGGGATTATGACGCCTACGTGGCCGCAGAAACCAAACTGCAAAACCTCGATGAATTACGGGTGGCTCGAATAGAGCGTGAGGTGCGGGAGCTAACCGCCCAACAACAGCTTAATAGACTCACGAACTCTGCTGGTGCTGAGGCCGTTGATAATCCTTGGACGGAGGCAAGTCTTAAGGCCCAATACACGACACTAAGCGCCGTGAAAAAAGCCTTCTCAATCAAGCCCCGTAGTTGGAAAGAAGCCGTTAAAATCCTTAATCAGCGCTAGAAAACTCTACTCAGCGAGATTGAAAACATGGGGAATTAGAACCCCGGTTTCTTGGAGAAATCGGGGTTCTTTGGCAGGAAATAATTCGGCTGTGAAGATTTTGAACAGGCTAAATATAGCGAGTTAGGTTAATGCGGTAGCGTTCTTTTTTGGTAACAGCTACTTCGCCAATGGAGAGTCGTCCTTTGCCGCGAATGGCGACCAAATCTCCGGCGGCGAGGTTGTGGCTGGGTTGGGTGATGGTCTTCCAGTTCACCCGCACATCTCCGGCGGAAATGAGATCGGCCATCTTGCTGCGCGACATGCCAAACCCCGCCGAAGCGACGGCATCCAGGCGTAGAGAGGCTTCTACGGTGGTGAGTTCTTTGGTTTTGGGCGGGCGCACCTTTAGTTCTTCCCAGTCTGCGACTTGGGTCTTAACGGGGACAGACCGTACCTGGGTGAGATGAAGGGTGAGAAACTCCGCCAGTTCGGGCACGACGATGGCCTGGGCACCCCGTTCGCCCAACACAATGATGTCGCCCACCTTGTCGCGCACTAGGCCCGTGCCCAGCAGCGAACCGAGGAAATCTCGGTGGGTGGCGGGGTCGAACATAAAGTTTCCGGCCATGTTCACCAGGGCCAGGGGAATGGGGTTGGCTTCTAGGTCTAGGGGCAAGTCGCTGCGGGCAATGGCGAGGCGCTGTCGTTCGGCCTGGGGATAGCCGCCCCAACCGAGGATATGGACATCAGTGAGGCGTTGAAACAGGGCTTCGGCCTCCATGCGCTCCGGCGGCGAGAGAAAATCTGTCACCACAATGTCCCAGGTTTTGATGGCCTGTTCCGCCTGATCCAAAATTCGGGCTAGACAGTCGCGGTTTTCAACAGATTTCAGCAGGTCATCCTTAGGCAGCATGGGCGAGGCAACAGCAGAACGCATCTAGGTTCCACCTTATCGCTATCTCGGAGGGTTATGCCAATGCCAGGATTAGTCAGATTCGGCGGTGCCCGTGGGGGAGGTTCCGGCTTCCCAGGCCGACAGCCATTGCCGTAGCCGCTGGGTGAGGGATTCGCGGCGGTTAATCAGATAAATGCTGACCAGGGTGAAGCTCACCCCCAGCCATTGCAGGGAGGAGAGGGTTTCGCCTAGGAACAAGTTGCCAAACAGCAGGGCAAACACGGGGGTTAAAAAGGTGAGGGCACTGAGGCTAGTGAGGTTGCCCTTGGAGGCCAAGAAGAAGAAGATGCCGTAGGCCAGGGCGCTGCCGAAGATGGTGGAGTAGGCAATGGCGGCCCAGTCAGTCCCGGTGAGTCCTTGCCACTGCTGGGTTTCACCTAGGGCCGACAGAACGAACAGGGGAATCCCGCCGAGTACCATGTGCCAGCCCGTGGCCACCACCGCATCGGCATGGCGGCAGACGTAGCGAATTAAAATCGTGCCCGTGGCCATGGAGAGGGCCGCCAGCAGCATCAGCCATTCCCCCCCTTGTAGCAGGGTGTCTAGGGCGGTGCCTTCGGTCAGCCAGTCGGTGTTGCCGTGGACGAGGGCGAAGATCCATTCATCGGGCAGGCCCAGTAGGCTAATGCCCGCAATGCCCCACAGCAGGCCAATCCAGCCCAGGGCACCGATGTGTTCGCCAAACAGCCCCCGCGCCATCACCGCCACCGCTAGGGGTTGAGAGTCGATCATCACCGACCCCAGACCTGCCCCGGTGCGCTGCAACCCCGCCGCCAAAAAGCCCTGGAACAGGGTGCCATCCACCAAGGCAAAGAGGGCGATCCACAGCCAGGCCCGTCCGCTAAGCTTTTGCTCTCGCCCCAGCCACAGACTGGCCAGCAACACCAGCAAACCCGCTGGCACCAGGCGCATTCCCGCCATAAAAAAAGGAGCGGTGTGGGGCATCGCTCCCTTCATCGCCACCATGGCCGTACCCCACAAAAAGAAGGGGGCAATCAGCAGGATGGGGTTACGGGTGGTGGGCTGAACGGAGGAGGAATCCATGGGCAAAATCGAGAGGGGGAGAGGCGGAAGTGAGACGAAATAGACCTGACATAGGTAGGACTTACGCTGAATAGGATCCAAAGCAGAACCCACACCAGGAGAGCCTACACAATATGTAGAGTTGTGTACAAAATGATTGAGGACAGCTTAACGCAGTTCTGCCAGAGATGCTGAAACCCTTCCCTAGCCTTTCAGAGCGTGCCCCAGGGGTTTGTTAAGTTAGCTACAATACATCTTAGTATTTTGACATTCTTGGCTGAACCCAGCCGCTAACTCATCCCTTCTAACCTTGCTATGATTTGGCCGTTTCCCCCCCGTTCCCGTAAGTCCATTGCCCGCCTAGAAGTGAATGGCGTGATTGGTGGTGCCACCCGCAAGCGCGTCCTCGAAGCCCTCAAAGTTGTTGAAGAACGGAAGTTTCCGGCCCTGCTGCTGCGTATCGATAGTCCGGGCGGCACCGTGGGCGACTCCCAGGAAATCTACACCGCCCTGCGCCGCTTGCAGGAAAAGGTCAAAATTGTTGCCAGCTTCGGCAATATTTCCGCCTCCGGGGGGGTCTACATCGGCATGGGGGCCAACCACATCGTCGCCAATCCGGGCACCATCACCGGCAGCATTGGCGTAATTTTGCGCGGCAACAACCTAGAACGCCTGCTAGACCGGGTGGGGGTGTCCTTTAAGGTGATTAAATCCGGCCCGTACAAAGACATTCTGGCCTTTGACCGAGAACTTACCGACGAAGAAAAGCACATTCTGCAAGAACTGATCGACGTGAGCTACGGTCAGTTTGTGAAAACCGTCGCCGAGGCCCGTCGCCTCAGCGAAGACACCGTGCGTAGTTTTGCCGATGGCCGCATTTTCACGGGCGAACAGGCCCTTACCCTGGGGGTGGTGGATCGCCTGGGTAGCGAAGAAGAAGCCCGTCGCTGGACGGCAGAACTGGCCGGACTCGACCCCGAAAAGACGGAATGCATCACCCTGGGCGAGAAAAAGGGCGGCCTGCGGCGACTGCTTCCCGGCAGCAGCGAAGGGCGGGCGGCGATTCATCCAGCCCTGGCCGCCGCAGGGATTTCCCAAAGCACCGTCAGCGCCACCCTCGACTGGATCGCCTTTGAGCAATCCACCAGCGGCCTGCCCCTGTGGCTCTACCGCCCCTAGGTTCCACGCTGTTTTGAACCGCCCTTAACCGCCCTTTTCCCAAGGATGACGCCCCTTGGTAGGATGGGAAACAGCACGATTCGCTAATATGGGCGCTGGGCCTTCACCGACTCGATCCACAGCGGCGGGTTAGGGAGGCCCAAGCTTGTAAGCTGTGTTGATTCACTTATTTTGACATCCTGGAGGATAGGGCGTGGACTGGCGAACCTGGGCAATTCGGGGAGCGGTGACCGTAACAGAGAACACCGAAGCGGCCATGGCAGAGGCGGTAACGGAGCTTCTCGACGCCCTAGAGACCCGTAATCAGCTCGATCCCTGCTGCATCATCAGCGCCACCTTTTCCGTCACGCGGGATCTCGACGCCATTTTCCCCGCCGCCGTGGCCCGTCGTCGCCCAGGCTGGGATAGCGTGGCTCTGCTGGATGTGCAGCACATGCATGTGGAAGGCAGCTTGCCCTACTGCATCCGGGTGTTGCTCCATGTGCAGTTGCCCATCGTGCACCCCGCCGTCACCCACGCCTACCTGCGCGGAGCCGAAAGCCTGCGCCCCGACCTCAGCCTCACCTCCACCTCAGCCTAATTCCAAATAAGATCCCCCCAGCCCCCCTCAGTAAGGCTACTGTTTATACACATCTTGCTTTCATACCGTCACACCTGGGAGATCCAACTCTGGCAGCACATGCCCGCTTCTAAGGTGGCGTTAGTGATTTCGATGTGGTTTTCGGAGGGGGGAGACTACCTGAAAACAAGAGATGAGTTGTTTGAGGGGGAGACGGTGGAGTCTTTGGCCGCAAAGATTCGGGCGTTTCGGGAACAGGGGCAGTAGGGTCGCGGCGGGCAATTCGGGTGATTCCGGTGACGGGGGAGACGATGACCCATGCGCTGGAGCAGTTTGGACGGTGGCGAGGATTGAGGTGTGTCGGGGGAGGGAGTTGGAGGAGGGCAGGGTGTTGACTACGTGGGAAAAGAACGATTTTCTGAACACTCCCCTTGCCGTCCCTCATCAACGGGAAGCTATAGGTTAGCCCCTGGGTATTGAGTTCGCTCCAGACTCAGCCAAAACCGTACTTTCAGCAGCAACTCGCCCCACCCATCCCTGCCCCATTTCCAAATACAGTCAAATTTGCAGGATTCATCTCAACACAGTTGAGAAAGAGTGTGAACTAAGACAAGGCTTATTGATACTTATGCCGATCAGATAAATCCTGTCGCTGGGCCAGACAGACTAGGCGATTGCTGTAGCAGAGTCTATCGCTCTTACCCAGAATCCTTTTGGAATAAGGGTTATAGACTGAGAGCGGGGCTGGCAAATTCCACAACAACCCTTTCACATCAATATCTTATCAGGATTTTTTCTCTTTAAGCTCTTGACAAGAGTACCAGAATCCGGCTCAATGCATTTGATAGTGATTTGCAATAGGCCGATTACCGCTGGGCCATGACAAGCAGACCTCTAGGACAGGGATTGATCGATGGGCAGTATCTTCGCCGCAGGCGGCATCGTGATGGGGCCATTTAGCGTTGCTACAGCCTGGGACTATGGAACATTTTTCATGAATGGATATGGATTCAGAAATCGTGCGATCACAGTCCCTAGATTTCTTTAAAACACCGATTTTTCTAGCGCTAGGGTTACTCCTCGGTAGTATTTTGTTGGGCCTCTGTTTGATGGGCAGTATTTTGCTGGGGGCGGCAGATATTGCGCCCGCAACCGTGTGGCAGGCCATGTTTCAATTTGATGGCTCAACGGAGCATTTGATCATTCGCACGGTGCGGCTACCGAGGGCCATTTTGGCGTTGGTGGTGGGGGCCGCGCTGGCCGTCGCAGGGGCTATTACCCAAGGATTAACCCGCAATCCTCTCGCCGCCCCCGACATTTTGGGCATCAATGTGGGGGCGGCGCTGGCGATGGTGTTGGCGGTATTTTGGCGGGGCAGCGGCAGCTATGTGGGGTTTGCCTTTGCCGGGGCGGCTATCGCGGCTGTTACCGTTTACTGGCTGGGTTCCTTAGGCCGCAGTGGGCTAACCCCGCTCAAGCTGGTGATTGCCGGAGCCGCCCTCTCCTACCTGCTAAGTTCCCTCACCACGGGCGTTCTCATCCTCAGTCAGCGCACGCTGGATGAAATTCGCTTTTGGCTGGCGGGGTCGCTGGCGGGGCAGGATATGGCCGCGTTGTTGCCCGTGCTGCCCTACCTTGGCGTGGGTCTAGCCGTGGCGCTGACGCTGGGACGCCCCCTAACCCTAATGAGCATGGGGGAAGACGTGGCCCAAGGCTTGGGGCTACAAACGGCTTGGATCAAGCTGGGATCGGCGTTTGCCGTCGTGTTTCTGGCGGGCAGTGCCGTGGCCCTGGCTGGCCCGATTGGCTTTGTGGGGCTGGTTGTTCCCCACGTCGTGCGCTTTGGGGTTGGGGTAGATTACCGCTGGATTTTGCCCTACGCCATGATTGCCGGGGGCATTTTGCTGTCGGTGGCCGATACCGCCGCCCGTTTGGTGATTCGCCCCCAGGAGTTGCCCGTCGGGATTATGACCGCCCTGGTGGGGGCACCGTTTTTTATCTATTTGGCGCGTTCAAAAATCAAGCGGTAAGCAGGGTTCAGGGTGGCCAATGCCTACCCTGCGAATGCTCTCGCCTGTTACCCATTCTCGCGTTGTTAAGCCAGTGCATGACTGCGCGGATGCACCCTCCGAACTATCACCCCATCCACCCATGTCCCTCAGTAAACCCTGGCTCTCCCTGCGTCCCCGTCGCCTTCCGCTCTCCTTGCGGGTAGATCGGCGGGTTCCCAGGGTGCTCATGGTTCTAACCCTGGTGGCTCTGCTTTCGCTGGTCGTCAACGTCAGCCAGGGCGAATACCCGGTGCCGCCGCTGGAGGTGGTGAAGACCATTCTGGGCTTTCCGGCCAACTCCGACTACGCCTTTGTGGTGAATACGCTGCGTTTGCCCCGTGCTCTGGTGGCCTTGCTGGTGGGGCTGGGGCTGGCCACAGCGGGAACCATTTTGCAAGGGCTCACCCGCAACCCCCTGGCGGCTCCAGAAATCATCGGCATCAACTCAGGGGCCAGTTTGGTGGCGGTGGCGATGATTGTGCTGTTTCCCCAGGTGGCGGTGGGGTGGTTGCCCGTGGCGGCGTTTTTGGGTGGATTGGGAGCGGCCATCGCCATCTACCTGCTGGCCTGGAACGGCGGTAGCTCCCCCATACGCCTGATTCTCGTCGGCATTGGCCTTACCTCGCTGACGGGGGCGTTCACCAGTTTGATGATCACCTTTGGCGATATTAATGATGTCAGCCAAGCGCTGGTGTGGCTCACGGGCAGCGTCTATGGCCGCAGTTGGGCGCACCTAGGGGCGCTGCTGCCGTGGCTGGTGATGTTTCTGCCGCTGACTTGGTTGCTGGCACGGGACTTGGACACGCTGACCCTGGGGGATAACATTGCCCAAGGGTTAGGGAGTCGGGTGGAGTGGACGCGCCGGGTGCTGCTGCTGTGTACGGTGGCGCTGGCTGGGGCGTCGGTGGCAACCGCAGGCACGATTGGCTTTGTGGGGCTGATGGCTCCGCACCTAGCACGTCATCTGGTGGGGCCATCCCATGCCGGACTGATCCCGGTGGCGGCGCTGACTGGGGCCTGCATTGTCGAACTTGCCGATATCGTGGGTCGCCTCGCTTTTTCCCCCGTCGAGCTGCCCTGTGGCGTAATCACAGCGGTGATTGGTGCGCCCTACTTTTTGTGGCTGCTGTATCGCACTCGCAACCAGTGAGGGCTGAGAGGTCATTTGGTCATAGGTAGATGGTTCAAAGTTCAAAGTTCAAAGTTCAAAGTTCAAAGTTCAAAGTTTCTCCTTCGGAGACGCTTTGCAAACAACCATTAGCATCCACCCGCCCCCTCCCCATGCTTACCAACGCCGCCGCCCAAATTGCCCTCACCACCCGCAAGCTCACCCTGGCCTACGACGGCAATGTCATTATTCAGGGGCTAGATTTAGTCATTCCCCAGGGGCAAATCACGACGCTGGTGGGGCCAAACGGCTGCGGTAAATCGACCCTGCTGCGGGGCATGGCGCGGCTGCTGAAACCCCAGGGCGGCACGGTATATCTAGACGGCGACGCGATAGCCCATCTACCCACCAAGGAACTCGCCAAGCGCCTGGGCATTTTGCCCCAAAGCCCCGCTGCCCCCGAAGGGCTAACCGTGCGCGAACTGGTGGCTCAGGGCCGCTATCCCCATCAAACCTGGCTGCAACAGTGGTCGAGGCAGGATGAACTCAAGGTCGAAGAAGCCATTGCCACCACCCACCTGCAAGCCTTCGCCAATCGTTCCCTCGATACCCTCTCCGGCGGGCAGCGCCAGCGGGCCTGGATTGCCATGGCCCTCGCCCAAGATACCGAAACCCTTTTGCTCGACGAACCCACCACCTACCTCGATCTCGCCCACCAAATTGAGGTGCTGGATTTGCTCTACCAGCTCAACCGCCAGGGCAACCGCACGATTGTGATGGTGCTGCACGACCTCAATTTGGCCTGTCGCTACAGCCACCACCTCATTGCCCTGCGAGAGGGAGCCGTCCTTGCCCAGGGGCAACCCCAGGCCATTATCACCGAGGCACTGGTGCGGCAGGTGTTTGGGCTAGAGAGCCGGATTATTACCGACCCGGTGGCCGGAACGCCGCTCTGTGTGCCCATAAGCCAAGGGTTGGGGCGGGTTGAGAGTTAGGGATTCTATGCCTCAAAAACGGGATCTGTGGATCGCCGCTCACCCCTCGGTAGACAACAACATTGGTTGAAAAGGAACCATCGATGAAACAACAATGGATACTGTCCAGTTGCCGCGCACCCCAATTTCGTAGTGGTTCACCTGCTGGGCTTCGGGCCGCAGGGTATTCACCGAAAAGCCCGCTGGCGCATTCCGCAACACCAGGCCCACATCGGCGAGGGAAAAGCCTTGGGCAAAGTTGGCAAACACCCCCAGGTTGTCGGTCACATTCACCACCCCGCCCAGGTTAAACAGGGTGGCATCGTAGGCGAGATCGCCCCCCCGCACGGCATTGCCCGCTAGGGTGGTGAAGTCATCCACCGTGAGGCCCACTCGTTCGTGGCGAAGGCCGCCCAGCAGGGTGATGCGGTCGCTGGCCTGCCAGTTGACCTGGGCAAACAGGCCCAGGCTGTCTTGGTTGAGGGGCGGCACCCAGGTGCGCTGGCCTGTGGTGCGGTAGGTAAGGCCCCGGCCTGATTGACTGACGAAAGTTGTTGCATCGGGCGCGGCAACCCGCCCCTACCGTATTTGGATAACGTAGGGGTCAGGTCTCCTGACCCTTGAACGAATCTAGGTTCTGGCACGTTTTGTCAGCCAATCAGCCAGCGGTTTGTTCAGGAATCGAGATCTACGCCCCATCCCCATCACAAACGCCGTCGATACATCCTGGATTTCCGGGGCATCGGCGGCGTTGTCATTGAAATGTCTTGGCAATAGTTTGCTCGGTGCGTGAATTTAGGGTGCGCCCTAGGAAAAATTGCGCTGGCCTAGGCCGCCCACCGATCCGAGTTCGAGGATGGGGCCACCGTCAGCGTGGGTCGTTCGGGTTTGGTTGCGGCCTGCTGCTGGGCTTGGGCCACCCAGGTCGTCAAGCTCACCCCTGGACGATAGGCCGAGCGAGCGGAACGGATGCCACTAGAGCCGGATTCGGCACTGGAGAACAGCTTTGGCCCCACCATCAGGGCGGCTAGGCCCACTAGGGTAAGCGGGCTACCAAAGTGTCCGTCTTCCAAAATTTCTTTGAAGTGAAAGCTAAGAACCGACTTGTCGAGGTGGATTAAAGACATGGCAAGTACCGGGAAAGGTTCAACAGGTTAAGGGCAGGTTATTTATTGAATAAGACTCTCAACTAGCCTGGGGAGTCATTCATGAGTTGGCTATCATCCAAGCTAGTCATAGGCCCATCTAAGGATGGAATTAGGGGAAGAGTAAACGCCAAAACAACCCAGTCAAGGGCTATTGGCGTGTAAGTCCGTGTTGATCTGCAAAACTTGACCTACAAGTTAGGAATTATTTTAGCAGAAGAGGGGGGGCTTGATGCAAGCCTATCTCAATAAGAAGACTCAATGAAGACCAAAACCTGTCGCAGTTGGCCTCACGCTTAATCCATGGCGTCGATGATGGCGTTGGGGACAAATTCGTGGGTGACGAGGGGGCGCAGGCTGTTGAGTCCGGCGGCGATGGCGGATCCGTTGTGGATCAGGGTGGCGATCAGGGGATTGAGTCCGGTGGTGGTGGCCAGCCCCAGGGCGGTGAGGTTGGGCAGAATTACCAGAGCGATATTTTGATCGATTAAATCGCGGGTTTCGCGGGCAATGGCGATGGCCTCCAGCAGTTCTAGGAGGTTGTTGTCCATCAGCACCACGTCGGCGGTTTCGCGGGCGATGTCGGCCCCCCGCTCGAAGGACACCGACACATCGGCGTAGGCCAGGGCTACGGAGTCGTTGAGGCCATCGCCCACAAAGGCCACAGTGCGCCCCGACTGCCGCAGGTTTTGCACAATTTTCGCCTTTTGGTCAGGGAAGGCTTCGGCGTAGACCCGCTGTGGATCAATGCCGAGTTCCGTGGCCACTTGGGCGGCTCGTTTGGGATGGTCGCCCGTCAGCAAATGCACATCTAGGCCAAATTCCCGATTGAGGAGCTGAAGGAAGCGGGCGCTTTCGGGTCGTAGGGGGTCGGAATAGGCCAGGGTGCCCGCAAATTCGCCATCGCAGGCAATATAAATCAGCGATTGGTTCTCGTCGAGGGGGGCGATCCCGCTGGGCCAATAGACCTGGGCCTGCCGCAGGAATCGTTCGCTGCCCACCAGCACGGTGTGCCCGTCCACCTGGGCGGTGATGCCATAGCCGACGGTGTAGTCCCAATCGCCCCGATGCAGCAGGGGCAGGCCTAACTGGTGGGCGCGTTGAACTACGGCCTCGGCGACGGGGTGGGTAAGGCGTTGTTCGGCGGTGGCAGCCAGTTGCAGCAGCCGTTCGGGGGAGATGTGGGGGAATCGGTCAGAGGGCAGGGGCAAGATGGCGGTGATTTCAATCTTGCCTTCGGTGAGGGTGCCCGTTTTGTCGAAGACGATGGTATCCACCTCGGCCAGTTGCTCTAGGGTGCGGCCACTGCGAACGAGTACCCCGTGGCGGGTGGTGTGGTTCAAGGCCCCTAAAAAGGCGGTGGGAATGGAGACCCGAATGCCCGTCACAAAGTCGAGGGTGAGGATGGCGGCGGTGCGGGCTGGATCTCCGGTAATCGCCAGCACCACCGTGGCCAGCAGCAGCGAGGGCAACACCAGACGGTCGGCCACTTTTTCGGTGTAGTTGGCCATGCGGGTGTCGTAGACGGGGGCCTGTTGCAGCAGACGCAGCCCCGCCGCCGCACGGGTTTGGTCGCCCACCCGCTCGGCTCGCAGGGTCAACTGCCCCGACCGCACCAGGGTTGAGGCAAACACGTAGCTCTCCTCACGGGCCACGATGGGCATGGCTTCCCCCGTCAACCCCTGCTGATCCACCGTGGCTTCTCCGGCCAGCACCGTGCCATCCACCGGAATTTGCTCACCGGGATGCACCACCACCCGATCCCCCACCTGTACTTGGTCGCTGGGCACCTGCCGCAGTTCCTCCCCTGAGCCTTGCAC
Source organism: Spirulina sp. (assembly GCA_044070495.1). GTDB lineage: Bacteria > Cyanobacteriota > Cyanobacteriia > Phormidesmidales > Phormidesmidaceae > Nodosilinea. The sequence goes on from JBIPSI010000009.1 coordinate 138,978, forward strand.
CCAGGCAAACCGCCCCAGGGCATCCACCAAACTGGAAGACCGCACCGCCGTAGACCGAGCTGTTTGGTCGCGGATGGCATCGCCCAACTCGTGCAGCGTCACCACCAGGGCCGGAGTCACCAGCTTGCCCTGCCACGCACTGAGGCTGAGGGCCAAAAAGTCGAGGCCGTCAATATTCAAACGATGGTCGCGCCACAGGCTGAGGAACGCCCGCTGGGCAATGGGCAGCACCGTGGTCGCCAGAGTAATCGCCGCCAGGGGCCGCAACCACCGCAGAGCATGAACCTGACTCGCTAGGGCCAAGGCCGAGGCCAGCAGCGGTCGTTGAAGCCTCGTCCAATCCTCCCCATTTTGGGATGGCTCGGTGGGATGGGCGCTTTTTTCGAGATCAGTCCCGCCGCCAAAGCCCGCCCCGTTGTTAACCCCCGTCCCGTTGCTGAATTCAGTCCCGGCGATTACGTCACCACCCAAGGGCAAAGCCGCGCTGATGGAACGACGCTGGGCCTGAAACGGGGCCACCCCCTCGGCGTGGGCCAGCAAAATCGCCGCCAACGCCCCCTGCACCTGATCCTCCAGGCGGGGCTGGTACTGAATCACAATCGACGCAGCGGTGGGGTTAATCCGCACCTGGGTAACGCCGGAAATCGCCGCCAGTTCCGTTTGCAGCGCATCGCTAACCGACTGCCGCTGAGACAACTCCGGCACCCGCACCCGCAGCCGACCGGGAATGTGATGAAGAATGTGAGCCATGGTATCGATCTATCCTAGGCCGCTGGGCTTTCCTGTTCGGCCTGTTCTAGGATTTGCAAGAGCTGCATCCCCAGTTCCAGATCCGAAAGACTGCCGCTGTCGTAGCCAATGGCGATGGAGCTAGCGGCCCGGTTAATCCGCACCGAACGCACCAAATCCTGGCTAAGCAACAGTTTCTCTAGGCGCTTGGCAAACAGCGCGTCATGACGCAAACGCGCCACCCGCAGCCGAATCCGTCCCGGCACCGAATGCACAATGGTGTAGTCCTCTTCCGGGCTGGCCTCTGGAGGGGCAGGGTTGGCCACCACGGATAGGGTCGGCGCTTCTGAGGCGGAATGGCCCTGCTTTTTAAGCTGAAGGATCACCTGACGAGTGGCGGCGGCAATGGCAATGTTCACCAGCAGCGCCGTGCCCCCCCGCAACCGCAGCTGAGTCGTCACCAACAGCCCCGTCACCACGGGCAGAATGGTGGCAATTTCGTTGTATTCCTCCAACCAACGGCCCAGTTGAGAATAATTTTCGTTAGTGGTGGGTGCGGGACTCCCGGCAGCTTGCGATAGCGTCATGATCAATCCTTAGCCTTTCCTTAGGGAACAACCCTAATCGTACCTCTGCATTATCGGCAGATTTCTCATTAGATATAGATTATTCCTATCTAAAATTAATCATTCGCCCACGGCCAGAGGGCACAACTCCCCAGATCGTCAGCCCCAAAAGCCCCCCTCGGCTGGATAGCATGGAGGTATGGAATGGGGTAGTTCTAAAGCTGTAAGGACGCATTGTCGTGATGGATGAAAGACCAGATCGCGCCGATGTGATGTTCAAGCTTCTTGGAAAAAGACAGTGTCTTGCGAACCAATCGCGATACCCGCTGACGTAGCGTACGGTTGAACCGTTTAATACGATTCGTTGGGCCACTGTCCTTGCCGACGGCTTGGTGTCGTTTGTTTGGGATCACGGTTTTATACGCCTCCCAAAAGTCGCCATAACAGACCGCGCATTGGCGCTACATCGGAGGCAAGGTGGGCTCCGACACGACTACGGTCTCCGCTATGAACTCCCACAATCTCATCGAACAATCCGGGTAACCCCTTAGGCTGTAGTAAGGGGCATTGAGGATTATCCGCCAACCGGTGGAGGAGATCAGCCAAGACAACTGACCAGTGCCTTTTCTATACATTCATCTCCGTCAACTCAATTTCCGCCTTTACAAAGTCGGGCTTGCGGCTGAGGGTGAAGCCTAGTTTTTCGCAGACCCGCTGCATGGGGCGGTTTTCTCGCAAAATTTCGGCGGTGACGCTCTGCAAGCCTTCGTCCTGGGCGATTTTGAGCAGTTGGCGCAGTAGATCAGTGCCGATGCCCTGGCGTTGGTAGGCATCGCTGACCAGCATGGCAAATTCTGCCTGTTGGGTGCCGTGGCATTTGCTGAGGCGACCTACGGCGAGGATTTTATGGTCGCCGGTTTCGGGGTCTTTGTGATCGACCACCAGGGCCATTTCCCGGTCGTAGTCGATAAAGCAAATGCGGGTGAGGCGTTCGTGGGCGATACGGTGGTTGAGGGTCATCAAATGGAAATAGCGAAAGTAGATGCTTTCCTCGGAGAGGGTGTGGTGAAAGTCCACCAGCAGCGGTTCGTCTTCGGGGCGGATGGGGCGCAGGGTGACGGGGGAACCGTCTCGCAGGCTGGAGGTGGTGACGTACTGGCTGGGGTAGGGGCGAATGGCTGGCCCCGGCAGGGTTTCCCCCGGTTCGGTCAGTACTGCACGGGCATCGAGGGCCACCAGGGGATAGCGGGCATCGCCATCGAAGACCAGCAGCGGGTTGATGTCGAGTTCCTTGATTTGCGGCTGTTCGATGGCCAACTGGCTAACCCGCACCAAAATCATCTCTAGCTCCGTGAGGTTGGCGGCTTGGCGACCGCGCACTCCTTGCAGGGCTTCGTAGATGCGGGTTTGCTCCATCAGCCGACGGGCCAGGGTGGTATTGAGGGGCGGCAGGGCCACGGCGCTGTCTCGGTACACCTCCACCAGTTGGCCCCCGGTGCCAAAGAGAATCACCGGGCCAAACTGGTCATCCACACTGCTGCCGAGAATCAGCTCGTAGCCCTTGCTGAGGTTGAGCATCGGCTGTACCGTCACCCCCTTGAAGGCGGCATCCCCAAAGCGGTGGCGGATGGCAGAGGCCATTTCGGTGTAGGCGGTGGCGACTTCTTCGGCGGTTTGCAGATTCAACCGCACGCCCCCCACGTCGGTTTTGTGGGTAAGGGTTCTCGATAACAGCTTCACCACCACGGGATAGCCCACGGCTTCGGCGGCGGCGACGGCTTCCTCGGCGGCAAAGGCGGGCCGCGTATCCACCACCGGAATGCCGTAGACCTGAAGGATTTGCTTGGCCTCCAATTCTGTCAGCAGGGTGCGGTTTTCGGCGCGGGCGGTTTGAATAATGGTGTCTACCTGGGAGCGATCACTCCCTCCGCCAAATTCCGATTCCGGCAGTAGGGCGGGGGTTTCGTAGATGCCGCGCAGGTTATAGCTGTACTGCCACATGGCGTTGAACTGGCGGGCGGCGGTGTCGGGGTAGCGGTAGGTGGCAATGCTGGCCCGATTCAGCAGGGTTTCCCCTTCGGTGACTTCCGAACCGCCCATCCAGCTTGCAATTAGGGGTTTGGTGGCGGTTTTGGCCAGGGTAATCAATCGCTCCGCCGTTTGAGTGGGGGCGGTCATGGCCTGGGGAGTCAGCACCACCAGCAGGCTGTCGCTGTTGGGATCGTCCATGGCGGCTTGGATGGCCTGGGTGTAGCGGTCGGGGTCGGCGTCGCCCAAAATATCCACCGGGTTGCCGTGGCTCCAGTGGCTGGGGAGGACGGTATTCAGAGCCTCTAGGGTTTCATCGGATAAACTCGCCAACTGCCCCCCGGTGCCAATCAGAGCATCGGTGGCCAGCACCCCCGGCCCCCCGGCGTTGGTGATGATCGTCAGCCTTGGCCCTTGGGGTCGTTGGGGCTGTTTAGCCAGAACTTCCGCCAGGTCAAACAGGTCAGAAATTTGCTCCACCCGCAGCACGCCGCAACGCCGAAAGGCCGCATCCAGCACCGCATCGCTGCCCGTCAACGTGCCCGTGTGGGAAGCCGCCGCCTGGGCCGCCTGGGTCGTGCGGCCCGCCTTGATCACAATGATCGGCTTGGTCAGGGCCACTTCCCGCGCCGCCGACAAAAACGACCGGGCATTTCCGATGGACTCCATATAAATGACGATGCTGCGGGTGTTGGGGTCATCGCCGAGGTAGTAGATTAAATCGCCCCAGTCTACATCCAGCATGGAGCCAATGGACACAAAGGCGCTAAAACCCACGTTTTCCTGCAAGCTCCAGTCGAGCACGGCGGTACAGAGCGCCCCGGACTGGCTAATAAATCCCACATGGCCACGACGGGCAAAGGTGCTGGCAAAGGTGGCGTTTAGCCCCGTCAGCGGGTTCATCAACCCCAGGCAGTTGGGGCCAATCAGCCGCATTTTTTGCCCTTGCAGTTGGGTGCGAATTTGTTCCTCCAAAGCTAGTCCGGCAGGGCCAATTTCCCGAAAACCAGAGGCCAGGACGACCACACCTTTCACGCCTGCCTCGGCGCAGTCCTTCACCAATTCCGGCACCGTGGGGGCCGGGGTGGCGATAATCGCCAGATCTACCTGGTCGGGGATTTCCTGAATGCTGGGGTAAGCCCGAATCCCCAACACACTGCGCCGACGCGGATTCACCGGATACACAATGCCGCCAAAGGGACTGCTAATCAGGTTCCACAGCAGGGTACGGCCCACACTGCCCTCCCGATCCGTCGCCCCAATCACCGCCACGGTTTCCGGGTTGAAAATCGCCCCCAAGGGTTGGCGATCCACCCGCAAAATGTCGTAGGCCCGATCCGCCGCCGTCTGGATTGTATCGACCATGACCATTGCTTCCCTATAGAGCAATCCCCTCCTCTGTTGTAGATCGAGAGGCCGAATTATTTTGTGGTTGCGCCTATTTTCTTAACGCCCAACGAGGTATCCCACGGAATCAGCTATAGAGTCTCAGTTTATTGGACTCCGTTGATTGCATCTATGGTTTAACAAGTTGGGAGTCAAGGGTATGGGATTCGGTATGGAATACAACGCGCCATAGAGACGCGCTACAGATTGGTCGAAATAGCTTGAACCGGACAGGTGGGGATACACTGTTCGCAAACGATGCAGCGGCTGCGGTTAAAGACCAATTGGAAGCTATTAGGATCTAGGGTGAGGGCGCGGGTGGGGCAAACCCCGGTGCAAAGCCCGCAGTGGACGCAGAGATCGGCATCAATCACAATTTCGCCGCTGGCCACGGAAACCTGAATATCCTGGGCTTCCAGCCAGTCGATGCCGTCATTGAGTTGGTCAATATCCCCAGACAGTTCCACCACCAGCGTTCCCACTTGGTTGGGGGCCACTTGGGCGCGAATAATATTGGCGGCAATATTAAAGTCCTTGGCCAGCCGATAGGTAATCGGCATGTGAATCGAGCGCTTGGGGAAGGTAAGTTTGACCCGTTTTTTCATGGCTGGCTTGGCAAAGGATGGCGGCAGGGGGAGGGGTCTGAGTCGGTCGGAAGACCACAGGGGGGCGACCCATCCTCGGACGAAAGACCCCTTAGACTAGAGAAGGGCGACCCGAAGCGGGCCATCGCTATCTGGCTCCACCGTAACTGTCCCCACTGTACCGTTAGTTTTCCTGAGTTCCCATGGCTGCAAATGTTCCGTCCTCTGCCAATACCCTCCGCAACTTGGTGATTGCCGTAGCCGCCATTGTCCTCACGGTAGCGGTTTTCTTTGGCCTGCGTACCCAAACGGCCACGCCCTCCCTAGCCACCTTAGCCAAAACCGCCACCCCCTACGAAGTGGCCCAAACCAACGGCAGACCCACCCTCCTGGAGTTCTATGCCGACTGGTGTACCGCTTGCCAAGCCATGGCCCCGGCGATGGCCGATCTGCGCCAGACCTATGGTAATCAGATCAACTTTGTCATGCTCAACATCGACAACGACAAGTGGCTACCGGAAATGTTGCAGTATCGGGTGGAGGGCATCCCCCACTTCGTCTACTTTGACCCCAGCCATGCCCCGGTGGCCACCGCCATTGGTGAACAGCCCCGCACCATCCTGGCCGAAAACCTCGATGCCCTGCTAGCGGCCAATCCACTGCCCCACGCCCAAGCCTTGGGCCGAGCCTCCGACATCAACACCGATCCCCTCAGCCGTCGTGCTATCATCGACGATCCTCGCGCCCACGGGAGCCAGGTGGTGACAAATTAAGCGGTGACCGTGAGTGAATGACTTAGTAAACCACTCCTCGGTAGCGGCGTTGTTTCGTGGGCTTGCTAACTGCTTCGTCGCGCTCGGTGGAGGGTGGCTCTGCTGGTGGCGGCGGATTGTCTAGGTCTGCGGTAAAGATGGGGGCGGGCTTGCCCTGGGTACCTTGGCCGTTCTGACCATTGTGCTGGTTGAGGGCGCGTAACCCAGAGGACACCCAGCTAATGTCGTTAAGGAGATCGGGCTGAGAGGACGAGGCGGCGGTACTGCCATTGGCAGCATATCGCTTGTCCTGAGCGGATCCATTACTAGAGTAGGATTCTGCCGTCTTGGCTGTGGTTAAGGCGGTACTGGCTGGGGTTTGGTTCAACTGACGGCGAATGTTCAGCAAAACCGACAGCAGAGACTTTTCGTCGAGGAAAGGAACATCAAGGGCCGCGAGGATCAGCCGCATACTGTCGGCGGCGCTGCTCATCAGGGTTTCTCGGTGAAAGCCGTACAAAAACCCTGCGGCCCCCTGCTGCATCGCCCATCGACGCTCGGTTTCGGCAATGGGGCCTCGGTAGGTGCGGGTGAGGAAGACCTGAATACGTGGAAACTGCTGCCGACACCAACGACAAAATTCGTAGGGGTTAATATCGCTAATTTCGGTATCTAAAATGATGATATCCGGCAAAGTCAGCCCCGCCTCGGCAATCTGGCTAATACAATCGACGAGATCAGAACGAGATGGTTCAAGGATGGCGGCAAAAGATTGAGATTTAAATAGAGCCTGCCAGATTAACCCCTGTAATCGATTGGCCTGAACGATAAATGCCAGCTTTTGTGCTGATTCCACGGATAAAAGCCCTCTTTACAATAGATGCCCAACTCGCCCTGGATGCCGTAACCTGGAGGTTCCAGGTCAGGCGGATACCTCAGCGTTACTTTAGATTGCAACATTTCAAAATACTTTTATTACTTTAGAAGGGTTTGCTAGCGTCTGAATGACAACTGTGCTACATCTCCGGCAAGTTGCTGAAAATTCCACCGAGGCCAACGCCGCTGGATCGAGAGCGGACATATGGGGGCATATAACGTTTTGTGGCTACCCTGGAAACTAGCGCTAGGCGATGGTGAACCCTAGTCTTGAGACCTGCTGTCTGCCACCTTTGGTTTGGGAATGCCCTATGAATGACTTCTTTAAAGGCTTTGAACAACTGCTTGAACTGGCCAAAACCCTGGAGGAAAAGGCCGAAAGCGGCGAACTGAAAACCAATGTGCAGATCAACGCCCGTGGGATGAGCAGCATTCCCCGCCAGGGTAACATTCCCGATATGGGCGTCAGCCGCATGGGGCGTTCTGGGGCTGGTGGCCCCTCAGATTCAGTGGACGACGTGATCATTACCCCGCCGCCTAAGCGCAATCCGGCCCCAACGGATCCCACTGCCGCCGCTCCCGTTGAATCAGCTTCCCCCGCCGATTCAACTTCCACCGCATCACCACCCTCTACCCCTTCACCGGAACCGCCCACCCTGCAATTCGTAGGTGGTTTGGCCGATACTCTGCAAGAACTACGGGAACTGGTGGAAATTCCCCTCAAGCGGCCCGATGTGCTGGCTAAACTGGGCCTAGAACCCACCCGTGGCGTGCTGATGGTTGGCCCCCCCGGCACCGGCAAAACCCTCACCGCCCGATCCCTCGCCGAAGATCTGGGGGTAAACTACATTGCCATCGTGGGGCCAGAGGTGATGGGCAAATACTACGGCGAGGCCGAACAACGCCTGCGCAGTATTTTTGAAAAGGCCAAAAAAGCGGCCCCCTGCCTGATTTTCATCGACGAAATCGACAGCCTTGCCCCCGACCGCAGCAAAGTGGAAGGGGAGGTGGAAAAACGCCTGGTGGCCACGTTACTGGGACTGATGGACGGCTTTGCCCAAACCCAGGGGGTGCTGGTGCTGGCGGCCACCAATCGGCCCGACCACCTCGACCCCGCCCTGCGCCGCCCCGGACGCTTTGACCGCGAGGTGCAGTTCCGCGTCCCCGACCGCCAGGGCCGTTTGGAAATTCTAACCATCCAAACCCGTGAAATGCCCCTAGATGGGGTGGATCTCGCCACCATTGCCGACCAGGCCGTGGGCCTAGTGGGGGCCGACCTAAAGGCGCTGTGCCAAAAAGCCGCCTACCTCGCCCTGCGTCGCCAGGTGCCCAACCTCAGCGCCCCCGTGCCCGCCACCATGACCCTGCTGCCGGAGGACTTTGCCCAGGCCCTCAAGGAGGTCAAGCCCTCGGTGCTGCGGTCGGTGGAGGTGGAATCCCCCGCCATTGCCTGGGACGACATCGGCGGACTGGAAGCCGTCAAGCAAACCCTGCAAGAATCCGTAGAAGGGGCGCTACTCTACCCCGAACTCTACGAACAAACGGGCGCTAAGGCTCCGCGAGGACTGCTGCTGTGGGGGCCACCGGGAACGGGTAAAACCTTGCTAGCCAAGGCCGTTGCCGCCCAGGCCAGGGCCAATTTCATCGCCGTCAACGGCCCAGAACTGCTGAGCCGCTGGGTGGGGGCCGCCGAACAAGCGGTGCGAGAACTCTTCGCCAAGGCCCGCCAAGCCGCCCCCTGCGTCGTGTTCATCGACGAAATTGATACCCTCGTACCCGCCCGTGGCCAATACATGGGCGATTCCGGCGTTAGTGATCGCGTGGTGGGCCAACTGCTAACCGAACTCGACGGTCTGCAAGACTGCCGTAACGTGCTGATGATTGGAGCCACCAACCGCCCCAACGCCCTCGACCCCGCCATCCTCCGGGCCGGACGCATCGACCTGCAACTCGAAATTAGCCTGCCCGACGCCGCCGGACGCCTCGCCATCCTAGAAGTCCACAACCAAAATCGCCCCCTGGATGACGTAGACCTACCCCACTGGGCCATCCTCACCGATGACTGGAACGGCGCAGACCTGGCCCTACTCAGCAACCAAGCCGCCCTAGAAGCCGTCCGCGAATACCGCGCCCAAGCCATCACCGACCCCAGCCAAATCCGCATCACCCATCAACACTGGGAAAAGGCCCACCAGGCCATCCTCAGCCAACGCGATTCCGTCGCCAGCCGGGGGTAATGTCGGAATCGCTTAACCTCTGTGATTCCCGTATCACTGGATCACCGCTACAGCCCCGGTGTATGGGGCGCAGTTTGTTCGCGTGGATAAGTTTTCCCCAAGCAGGCTACGGTGTTGGGCTGCGTAGAAACACAGATACAGAAAGCTGTGATTTTACTGAGACAAGACTATCTAAAATACAAAAAAAATGAGCCGTTAGCTGAGATATTAATACGGCCAATAGTGTCTAGCTTAGAGATGTAGAGCGTAATGGCTTATTGCTTCAGTAGGTTATTGCGCTAGGTCACCTCGTCTCTATGAGCCAATCTATGCACGACACTACTAACTTCATTACACTTGCTGATATCAATTCCTCTTCAAGTAGTTCTCAACCAGCCTTTGTCACCACAGAATTAATCGGCATTCTAGACCAGGTTCAGCAGCATCTACAACAAGCTGCAAGCGATCCAATTTTATTTTTTCAAGTACTTGGTCATAAAAGCTACGAAAGCGAAATCCTAGCCATACAGGCTTCCTGGACTAATGGCGACTTCAGTATTTTCCCGAAAATTCAATTACTGCCAGACCAAACGATGGGCGATGCCCTAGGAGCCTATGCTAGCCCCAATGAGACGATTTATCTTTCTCAGTCTCTTGTAGCTGCTGAAGGTGCATCTGTTGATCCATTGACGGGTGGAGTTCAAGTTCTGATTGAAGAAGTCTTTCATTGGCTAGACGACCAAACAGGTACAGATACCCTTGGCGATGAAGGAGAACTAGCACGCACATTGATCTTTGGCTCGGTTCTCAGCGTAGAAAACTATCAACGAATCTTATCTGAAGATGATTCAGGCATACTTGAGGTGCAGGGAGAACTTCTTTCTGTAGAATTTTCCATCAAACCTCAAAACGACTTTGATGGCGACGGAAAATCGGATATTTTATGGCGGCATAACAATGGCCAAGTCGCCACTTGGCTCATCAATGGTTCAGCCCTAAAGGATGGGGCCTTAATTTCAAGTCCGGTAGGATCAGAGTGGCAAATTAAGGGTTCTGGCGACTTTGATGGTGATGGCAAGACCGATGCGGTGTGGCAGCACAGTAACGGGCAGGTTGTCGTGTGGTTGATGAATGGCCTTTCCCTAAAAACTGGAGCGGCTGTTCACACGCCGCTCGGTTCAGAGTGGAAGTTGGAAGGGACAGGAGATTTTGACGGCGACGGTAAGGCCGATATTTTGTGGCGGCACAACAATGGCCAGGTTGTGAACTGGCTGATGGATGGTGCAAATATTAAGGGTGGTGGCAATATTCACTCTCCCGTTGGCTCTGAATGGCAAATTAAAGGCATTGGCGATTTCAATGGTGATGGTAAATCCGATATCCTTTGGCAACACAATAATAGCCAGGTCGTCAACTGGCTTATGAATGGAACCACAATCCAAGGCGGTGGCAATATTCACTCCCCTGTTGGCTCGGAATGGACAATTCAGGATACGGGCGATTTTGATGGCGATAGTAAGTCTGATATCCTATGGCGTCACAATAATGGCCAAGTCGTGAACTGGCTGATCGACGGAACAACTATTAAAGGTGGGGGTAATATTTACACGCCCATCGGTTCTGAGTGGCAAATTCAGAGCACAGGTGATTTTGACGGCGATGGTAAGTCCGATATCCTGTGGCGTAGCAACAATGGCCAAGTCGTCAACTGGTTGATAGATGGGGCCACCATTAAGGTGGGTGGAAATATCCAAACGCCAGTTAGCCACGATTGGCAAGTTCAGTCTCTCTCTCAAAATTCTCATGGCTTATTGAGGAAAAGTAATCAAGATATTTTACTTGGAAATAAAACCGACTTCAATGGCGATGGGAAAACAGATTTCTTGCGTCAGGAGAAAGGCGGCTTTGCAACCGATGCTCCTCGAATGTTAGAAACGTTTCTTTCTAATGGAGATGGCACCTTCAGATTAGCGTGGAGCAATCAAGATGCTAATCGAGCAATGCATGGTGATCTAACTAATCTCTATATGGGTGACTTCAACGGTGATGGAAGAACTGACTTCCTTCGCCAAGAAAAAGGGGCTTTTGCAACTGATCCATGGCTGATGCTAGAGGTCTATACAGCAAATCTTGACGGTTCGTTCACAAGGGCGGGGGTAATGGATGATCCTGCCATGCATGGGGATCTAACCAATCTATTTATTGGTGACTTCAATGGGGATGGTCGGTCAGACTTCTTGCGTCAAGAGAAGGGTGGCTTTGCAACCGATGCTCCTCGTATGCTAGAGACCTATCTATCTAACGGAGATGGGACTTTCAGATTAGTGTGGGGCAATCAAGACGCTAATCGGGCAATGCATGGGGATCTAACCAATCTCTATATGGGTGACTTCAACGGTGATGGAAGAACTGACTTTATGCGTCAGGAAAAAGGTGCTTTTGCATCTGACATTTGGTCAATGATCGAAGTCTATACAGCTAATCTAGACGGTTCATTCACCAGGGCAGGAGTGATGCATGATGCCGCCATGCATGGTGATCTGACGAATCTATTTATTGGGGACTTTAATGGGGATGGTCGGTCAGACTTCTTGCGTCAAGAGAAGGGTAGCTTTGCAACTGATGCTCCTCGTATGCTAGAGACCTATCTCTCTAACGGGGATGGCACCTTCAGGCTTTCTTGGGCTAATCAAGATGCTAATCGGATGATGCATGGCGATCTAACTAATCTCTATATGGGCGACTTTAATGGTGATGGAAGAACTGACTTCCTACGCCAAGAAAAGGGTGCCTTTGCAACCGACCCATGGCTGATGCTAGATATTTACGTCGCCAATCCAGATGGTTCATTCTCTCAAAAATTCGTCATGAATGATTCTGCCATGAATGGCGATTATACCAACCTATTCCTAGGTGACTTCGACGGCAACGGACGATCTGATCTTTTGCTACAGGAGAAGGGACCTTGGGCAAATGCTGACAACAGTCGGATGTTAGCGTCTTATCTATCAAATGCAGATGGATCTCTCACACAGAAGGCAAAATATGATGACTATGCAATGCATGGTGATTTGACTAATCTTTTCACTGACAATATTAAACGCAACCCAGTTCTACCTACGCTACCACCTTCTGAATATTATCCAGAGTTGAAATCGCTAACAGATTCTGACTGGAACTATCAAAGTCGTGACAACTTATTCTTTGATGGTAATACTAGTAACGGTGAAAGTCTTGGATCGGTTAAGCAGATTTATTCAGATCTCTCTCATACGATCTTCGATTCTTATAAAGCCATGACTGCTGGATATAGGGATACAACGAATTATTCTGGAACTCATTACGGTATTGATATGGGTTCATTTGCTGGCAATACCGTAAAAGCTGCTATTGGTGGAGTGGCTACTTTAGTCCAAAATATTACAGGAAATTATTTCGTTGGCATCAGATCTGACGATGGCAATCTGTGGATTTATGGACATCTAGAAAACTACACCAGTGGAATTATTGGTCAGCGTGTCGAAGCTGGCAGGGTATTAGGAACCGTTTTTGATGGCGCTCGCTTGTCCGATGGAACATGGATGAATCAACACACCCACTTAGAGGTACATAGGGGACACAGCTATATCCGTGCCAACGCTATGAGTCCTCTGCAAGCATATTGGCAGTGGCGTAATAGAAAATCGTAGAGCTAGTACCTAGAAGTAGATGCACAGAACCCAACAGATTTAGCATCTCTATGCTAAATCTGTTGGGTTCTGCTATTGTGATATCACTCTATGGTTCTTCCCTTGCCTATTTCTTGCCATGCTAGTATCAGGATAAAACCCATTATCATTTGACCGAAAAAACATCTTCCGCACTATACAGATTAATAAGTTATTCGACCTCTATTTAGTAGTATTATTAGGGGCCATATTCCCAATTTATAAATATTTTAGAAATAGCTTTTTTGATCATCGAGATACAATCTATTCTGCCATGGCTATAATCTCTTGCAATGTCAGGTCTTAATTTTTATTTATCATTATCTTGAAGTGAACTGACTAAAAAATAAAAATGAATATCAGTATATTTAAGGATGCTCAAAATGTGTTTTAAAGTCATCATTTTAATGTAGTCATTAATCGAACTTCATCGCATGAAATTGAAAGCAAATAAGCGCCTGAAAATTTCTGACATCAATAAATTGGCTATAGCTTTTGGGGCATCCACAATGCTTTTAGGAGTGGCTTACCCATCTGAAGCATCACTTCTATGGTCACGCACCGAAGATCCCCATAATGACAGCCATGCATCCGATGGAAGCAATACCTACGAAATATACGGAGGGGGCTTTGCTCAAGATAATGACTACGCCTATTTTGCGTTAGATACTAATCTAGGTCTTTATGGCAAGTATACTGGCCCATATGTTAGTGGATATCGTGTCGCTGATAGCAATATTGGATGGGGCGATTTCTTCTTCGATCCAGGTGGTGCCACCTTTAATGATGGATTAGCAACTGGAAGAATGCTCGGCTTTAAGTTTGCTCCAGACAATGATTCCCTTGTGACTTCTCAAGGAGTATATAGTGGAGTTACAGGAGCTAGTGTGACTAGTCAGAATGCTGGCTTTGCTAATATTGCTAGCAACAATTATTATGTTGGTGGTCGTGCTAAAATGGGCAGCCTTGATCCTAGTCATCCTTACTATTCAGGAAATGGCTATGGAACAAAAACAGCTAACGTTATTGGCAGTGGCACGTATATTGGCGGGCTGTCAACCATTGATCGCTCAGAGCTGCACAACTTAGGTTTTGGAACCTATGGTTCGGGATCTTTTGGGTTTAAGGTTTCTAAATCTCTATTGCCTTTGGGCGACTTCGTTGCCACAGTTTTCCAAGAATGCCTAAATGAAGGATTTGCCTTGATTGGAGATATCACTCCATCACGAGCACCTACACCATCACCACAACCAGAGGTATCACAACCAGCAGAACCAGTAGACGTACCGGAAACAACTCCTGTAGTTGCTCTGCTAGCGCTTGGCGGTTTGGGTATTGTTCAAAGGATTTTAAGGAAGCAATCTACAGTCGCCATTCTGGAAGTTAACAAATAAATTTTGTAACTGTTCAGGAAGGATAGATTTAGCAGAACTCAACACCGGCCCAGTATTTGGGGCTTGTTGGGTTCTGCTATTGCGCCTCCCACCCTACAGATCTACCTCCATCTTGTGATCGCCATGCTAGCCTCAAGACAAGACCTACCCCCCGACTGGGAGATACCTGCCATGCTAAAAAGCTACGAAGCCATTTACGAAAACGACCAGATCGCTTGGCTAGAAAATTAACCCCGGATTCATTGGGCTTGCATTACCGCATCGCTGTGAAAAACCACTAGATTTCGGCAAGTGACGAACACAGCGATATAATGATTAGTGGTAGCTTTAGTAGCCGATTAGCTATGGCTTAGTCGCTTCTCTCGCTGTATCTTTGCTGCAATGCTGAAAGATCTTCAACCTCAACTCTTAGCCTTGTCACCGGATGAAAAGGCACAGGCCATTCAGCTTTTGGCGGCTAGCTTGGCTAATGGATGGGCAGGCATCGAAAAAACGCTTGACGTCATGGGAGGGGATGCTTGCATTCGGCAAACCCGGATTCCAGTCTGGTTGCTGGTGAGCCTGCGGCGGCAAGGGGCCACAGAAGCCTATCTTCTGGAGGACTACCCGACCCTAACCGCCGCAGATTTGGTCAGTGCTTGGCTCTATGCTGATACCCACAGCGAAGAAATTGAAGCCGCCATTGCCCGACAAGAGGCAGCCTAACTGTGGCACGTCTTTATGCCGACGAAGGGTTTCCATTCAAGGTGACAGCCCTACTGGTTGATTTAGGCCACGATGTTTTAACCGTACAATCGGCTGGGCAAGCTAATCAAAGGATTCCAGATGCTCAGGTTTTGGCGTTTGCAACCAATCAAAACCGGGCTGTGCTCAGCATTAACCGAGGGGATTTTATTCGGTTGCACCGGGCATCTCAAAACCATGCAGGCATTATTGTCTGTACAGAAAATCTAGACCGACAGCAATTAGCCCAGACTATTCATGCCGCTATTGTGGCTGAACCTTCTTTGGATGGAAAGCTGATTCGGATTAATCGACCTTCCGTTACCTGAATCATTTTGCTAACAGTCAAAACCAGTGATTTCTCCATCTCTTCCCGCAAAACCGTCTGAAGTATGGGGCATTAGGAGATTCCCAGCGGTACTGATGATGTGCTTGGGGTGTGGCCTCCCGATTGCGTCAGCACATTTGTGCAGTGACCCGTGAAGGTGCGTAAATCTGTGGTGGCGTTCCAGTGCTTTCACTGTAGGATTAGCACAAATTGTTACGACGTGGGCGGATGGGACAACGGCGCGACAGGTTCAAGGCTTCGCCGGAGGGATTGAAGCTGGTGGAGCAGGCGGCTCGGCAGCGGGGGTGGGGGCATCAGTCGGCGGTGTGGTACGACCGTGCCCATGTGTCTTTGGCAACGTTGCGGCGGTTTTGGCAGCGGATTCCCATTAGTGCCGAGTTTTTTGTGGCCATTTGCGATGCCGTTGGGATGGATTGGCGGCAGGTGGTCGCCACGGATCCGGGGGTAGAGACTGAGCAGGCCGTAGAGGCTGAGACAGCCCTGGCGGAACCGCTGGCGGAGGAAGATTCCTGTGCCTATGCCTGGGTGGGGCGGGATGCGCTGCTGGCGGAGTTGGTGCAGCGGTGTCGGCGGGATTGTCGGCTGCTGATGGTGACGGGGATGACTGGGGTGGGGAAGACGGCCCTGGTGAACCAGATTCGTCAGCCCTTGGCAGAAACGCTGACGGATTTGCGGTGGGTGAATTTTGACGGGCGGGAGCACACCGAGTTTGCCCAAGTGGCCTCTGTTTTGGTGGAGGGTGCTCCAGATTTAGCGGCCCTGTCGGCGGAGGATCGGTTGTCGGCGGTGGTGGAGTCGTTGGTGAACTTCCCGAAGCTGGTGGTGCTGGATGGGTTTGAGGCGGTGCTGCAAGGGAATGAGGAACGCGGCTGGAGTGAGTTTAAAGATGCCGAGTGGGGGCGCTTTTTTCAGCGGTTGCTGGCGGCGGCGGCTTGCCAGAGTGTGGTGTTGGTGACCAGTCAAGAGTTTCCGGCGGCACTGCGGACGATGGGCAGTCGCTATGATGCGGTGTGGCACAGTGTGGATTTGAAGGGGCTGGGGTCGGAGGAACGGATGCAGCTCTTTGCGGCGTTGGGTGTCGAGGCTGATCAGGATTCTCAGGGGCAGGACTGGCTGCGGCGAATTGGGGACGCCTACGAGGGGCACCCCTTGGCCCTGAAGGTGATTGCCGGGGAAATTTTGTCGTCGCCGTTTTATGGCAACCTCACGGCCTACTGGCAGACCTACGGCCAAGAAATTGAGCAGCTAGAGCAGGCCAATGCGGCGACCCATCCCAAGGGCGAAGACGATCTGCTGCGGCTGGATTGCTATACGCGGCAGCTTCGTCACATTGTGCGCGAACGCATTGAGGCCAGTTTCTTGCGGTTGCAGCAGGAGGTGCCCTTGGCCTACCAGTTGTTGTGTATGGGGTCGGTGTATCGCCGTCCGGTGGTGGAGGCGTTTTGGCTGAATTTGCTGACGCCGTTTCAGCCCGATGGGGATCAAGCGCAGTTGATGTTAGACGCGCTTCTGGATCGCTATTTGGTCGAAGAAATCCTGGAGCGCAACCAGCTTCATTTGCGGCAGCACAACCTCATCCGCAGCATTGCCCTCAGCCATTTGCGCCAGTTCCGTACGCCCCATGAGCCACCCGCTGCCAGCGCTTGAATTTGACGATAGTTCCCCTCGGTTTTCCTGGGCTTTTCCAGAACCGGAGGTCGTGGGGCCGTGGACATCGTCTCCCTTTGCCGAGGCCCCAGGCGAAGGGGCGCTAGCGGTTCCCAGCTTGGGATCGGCCCTGGAGTCGGCCCTAGCAGCGGTGGCGGTGTCGTCGCCCTGGGCCTTTGCCCACGCTATGGCGTTGGTGCAGTGGCTACAAAACTACACACCGTCTAGTGCGGCCCCCCTAGACCAAGTGCAGGGCTGGCTAGAGGCGTTTTACCATGCCTGCGAGGCGGAACTGTGGGAACTGGCGGGGGCCATCGCCCAAGCGCAGACCAAAACAGGCCAGCCCCTCTATCAACAGCTTGGCCAGTGGGGGCACTGCCGAGAACAGGTGGAACTGTGTGAGGCGTTGCTTCCTCACATCGCTGAGCCACTGCAAGGAGAACTGCGGCAACTTGCGGGGGATGGCTGGCGACACCTGGGCCACTACGACACCGCCCGCCACCACTATGAAGCCCTGTTGCAGGAGAGCCTAGCCCATGGGGATCGCCGCCAAATCCTGAAGGCTCGTCTGGGGGTGGTTCATCTCGCTATGGATGCCGCCTTCTATCACCGTGCCATCCCCCAGTGGCTAGCCCTACTGCCGGAGGCCGAGGCTTTGGGAGATGCCGCTACCATCGTTGATATTTTGCGCCAACTTGCCCTGGCCTACGGCTATACCGGACGTTCGGGCCGGAGTATGGCGCTATTGCAGCGGGCGCTCGATCTGTTGCAAGCCCATGGGCTGAGCGATTTAGAGGTGCCCACCCTGCAAGTCTTGATCAAAGTATATGAATGGCGGGGGCAAACTCAGCAGACCTTGGCCCACCTCAACCGCCTTTTGAGCGTAGCCCAGGCCAACCAAGATTTGGCCCTAGAAGCGGAGGTTTATACCCGACTCGCACGGGCCAGCTTTTGCGGGGGGCAAGTCTCGGAGGCCATCGCCCACAGTACGCAAAGTCTCACCCTATATCGCCAGATTCACTACATCGATTTAGAAATTATTGCTCTCAACGACTTGGGGACATTCTACGCCTATGGCTTGGGGCAACTCTCTACTGCACTAGACTACTTTCGGCAGGCCCAAGCCCTGTCCCGCCAGCTTGGAATCGTTGGCTTTCTGGCTTTGCTTACCGCCAACCAAGCCTACTGCTATGCCCTGTTGGGGCAGCAGGACTTAGCTCTCCAGACCAGCGAAACTGCCCTGACCCTGGTCAGCCAGGATGACGTAACCGATGATCTGCGAATGGTGGCCTACGCGGTTTTAGGTCGGGTACATTGGGTAGAAGGTCGCTATTTCAATGCCCTGGCGTTAGTTGGGCAGGCACTTTGGATGGCTCCGCCCTGGCGTAGCGTCAATGGCAAACTCGTACTCGCTAAAACCTGGGAAACCCTACTGCAATGGCCCCAACAATGGTGGCAGGCCCAGTTTGGAAGGAATTAATCATCCGCTCATGGAGAGTAAGCAAGACGCTGAAGCTGTGCTTGCCGTAGACGTTCCTGCCATAAAAGATCCCAGGGTTCTCACTGGGGTATTCGATGATGCCTCGGCAGGGCTGAAGAACCCTGGGATCTAGGGTCACAATTCGCCATATTCCTGCAGAAACTGGAGAAAATCGGGTTCTCACTGGGGGATTCGATGATGCCTCGGCAGGGCTGAAGAACCCTGGGATCTAGGGTCACAATTCGCCATATTCCTGCAAAAACTGGAGAAAATCGGCTATGGCTGCTTGGGTTTCTTCACCGGGGTTGAGTAGATGCCGTATTTGGAGAACGATCCATCGATTTTGGATTCTAGCTCGGCTAGCCGTTCGTTCTGCTTCCTGATTTCTTCGGTTTTCCTCTCGTATTCTTCGTTGCTCTTCCTCAGATCTTCGTTGTGCTTCTTCAGCCAGGCGGTTTGCTTCTCGTTCGCGCAGCGTGCCTTTAGGCAATTTCGACGGTTCCACGCTACGCACGGGCTTTGCCCTACAACGCCGAAATTAGCCAGTGTAGCCAGGAGGGCTGCCACGGTGAATCGATTGCGACCGAGTCGGGGTTGGGCGATGAATCCGAGGAGGGCGAAGTCTTGGGTGTCATAGAACCGAAGAAAAGCAACGGCGATGGCGAGCACGGTAACGAGGGTGCCGGGAAGCAACCCCAAGGCGTTAACCCAAATTGAGCGATTGAATATCCCCATTGTAGTTAGCGGCGATGTCGTCAGCGGCGATGTCTCTTTAACCAAAGGCCCACGAGCAGAGTATACCCAACCCCCACAAGCGCCACCCTTTGAAAGGGCAAGCCTAAGTCGTAAAGGGTGCCCCCCATCACTGCCCCTAGGCTAACTGCCAAGTTGGACGCTGAAACTACCAAGGCATAGGCCGACCCGGCCACCTGGGGCGGACAAACGGCCACCACTCGGCCAAATAATCCCAAAAAGCTGACGATGGCACAGGCTCCGCGCAGCAGGTATACGCCATAAGCAGAGGTCACATCGGCGGATAGCGCCACCAAACTCAGCATTACTCCTGCCTGTCCTATGATGGCCAAGGGGATCAGGGGCAACCGGGAAGAACGCCACGCCCATAGACCAAACCCTAGTGCGCCTAGGGCCGTTCCCAGGGTTTCCGTGGCTTTGAGTTGGCCGACGAGGTGATTGTCAAAGCCGAGTTCTTGCACCTGGTAGAGGTAGTCGATGGGCAACGGGCTGAGGTGAATCAGTACGACCAGGCCCAGAACTTGGCGCAGGTCAGGCTGTTTGAGGGCGTTGATCAGGGAACCCAAGATCCCAGGGTTCTTGAGTGAATCACCTGGGCGTTGTTGGGGATCTAGGCCAGAACCCTGGGATCTGTTTTGCCAGAATTTACGCTGGATAGGTGTTTTCTCGGCATCAGGCCATTGCCAGATCACCAAAACCAGGGCTAGGATGGGCACCACGGCACTGAGGCCAAACACTTGGTTGAGGGGCATTCGATCCGCCAGCCAGCCACCGACCAAAAACATCGCTATGGCGGTGCTGCCCCAGCCCACCCACTGGGCCGCCTGGTATAGATTACCCCGCTGGTGCCGCTGCCCTTCAAGCACCATCCAGCGGTCGGCCACCACGTCCGAAAACGCCACGAGCACCGAGATCAGCCCCAGCCCCAGCAGCAACAGGCCCACGGTTGGGGAGGGCACCAGGCTTAGCCCACCAAAGCCCAGGGCAATGCTGCCAAAGCAGACCATCAAGAAGCCTTGGGTGGTGTAGCCCTGCTGAATGAGGGTATCAATCACAATAGCCCAGAGGGGTTTGATCATCCAGGGCAGCAGCACCATGGCTTGGAATCCCGCCAGTTGTGCCGCCGCAAAGCCCAGTTGCTGAGTTAGGTAATGGGCGACGGGCAAAAAAACCAGCCCCGGATTGCCCGTCGCCGCCTGCACGGCATAGAGCAGAGCCATAAACCCCACTCGTGCCGCGTTTCGATTGGGCAACGTAACCGACGCCACCGGGAGTAACCGCTATCCTATTGCAGCCCCACATACTCCTGGAGGGATTTCACCGCTAGGGGATGCTGTTGCAGGGAGTGGATGGCGGAGGCGGTGGCTTTGGCTCCGGCGATGGTGGTGATGATCGGCACCTTGTAGGCCAGGGCGGTGCGGCGGATGGAGCGGTCGTCCTCTAGGGCGGTGCTGCCTGCCGGGGTGTTGATGATCAGTTGGATCTCGCCGTTTTTGATGGCGTCTTCGATGTTGGGTCGGCCTTCGTGGACTTTGAGGATTAGGTCAACATCCAGTCCTTCGTCCATCAGGGCTTTGCGGGTGCCGCTGGTGGCGATCAGGTGAAGGCCCATTTCCGCCAGTTGTTTGGCCACGGGGATCACCGCCGCCTTATCCCGGTCATTCATGGAAATGAACACGGTGCCGGAGAGGGGTAGCTTTTGGTTGGCCCCCAGTTCCGCCTTGGCGAAGGCTTTGCCGAAGTCCGCGTCAATGCCCATTACCTCCCCGGTGGAGCGCATTTCTGGCCCCAGCAGGGCATCGGTGCCGACGAACTTATCGAAGGGTAGGACGGCTTCTTTCACCGCGATGTGGTTGGGGATGACCTCGGTGGTGAAGCCCAGTTCCGCCAGGGTTTTGCCCGACATTACCCGCACCGCCAACTTGGCCAGGGGATGGCCGATGGCCTTGGAAACAAAGGGCACCGTCCGGGATGCGCGGGGGTTGGCTTCAATGATGTAGACCTGGTCGCCCTTGACCGCAAACTGAATGTTCATCAGGCCGATTACCTTCAGGCGCTTGGCCAGTTTGGTTGTCCAGTCGCGGATGGTGTCCAGAGCCTCCGGGGGCAGGGTCATGGTGGGCAGCGAACAGGCCGAATCCCCGGAGTGGATGCCCGCCTGCTCGATGTGCTCCATAATGCCGCCGATGACGACCTGGCCCGTGTGGTCGGCGATGGCATCCACATCCACCTCAATGGCGTTTTCCAAAAACTTGTCGATTAGGATGGGGTGATCCGGCTCCACCAGCACGGCGTAGGTCATGTAGCGTTCGAGGTCTTCGTCGGAGTAGACGATTTCCATGGCCCGCCCGCCGAGAACGTAGCTGGGCCGCACCACCACGGGGTAGTCAATCTGCTGGGCCACCTTAAGGGCGTCCTGGTAGCTACGGGCCATGCCGTTGGGGGGCTGTTTGATGTCGAGTTCCCGCAGAATGGCCTCGAAGCGCTCCCGATCTTCGGCCATGTCGATGGAATCTGGCGAGGTGCCCCAAATGCGGGTGGTGGGGTGGTGGGGAAGTGGGTTGGAGGGGTCGGGGGTGGGTAGGGAGGAGAGGTATTCTTGCAGGGGAACCGCTAGCTTCAGGGGCGTTTGTCCACCGAATTGGATGATGATGCCGACGGGATTTTCGGCCTCAATAATATTGAGGACATCCTCTTTGGTCAGCGGTTCAAAATAGAGGCGGTCGCTGGTGTCGTAGTCCGTGGAAACGGTCTCCGGGTTGGAGTTGACCATGATCGTTTCAAAGCCGTCGTCCCGCAACGCAAAGGAGGCGTGGCAGCAGCAGTAGTCAAACTCAATGCCCTGGCCAATGCGGTTGGGGCCACCGCCGAGGATCATCACCTTGGGGCGGTCGCTGGGCAGCACCTCGGTTTCGTCTTCGTAGGTAGAGTAGTAGTAGGGGGTGAAGGCTTCAAATTCGGCGGCGCAGGTATCGACAGTTTTGTAGACGGGGATGATGCCCAGGCCCTTGCGGTACTGGCGCACCTGGTCTTCGTGGGTGTTGGTAGCGTAGGCAATCTGGCGGTCGCTAAAGCCCTGGCGCTTGACGGCCCGCATTTGGTCGGCGGTGATGGCGGTCAGGGGGGTGCGCTTGAGAAATTTCTCGGTCTTCAGCAGCCCTTCAAGCTGGCGCAAAAACCAGGGATCGATGCTGGTGAGCTGGTAGATGTCGTCCACCGTTAGGCCCAACTGCATGGCGTGGCGCAGTTCAAACACCCGCTCTGGGTTGGGGGTACGCAACTTGGGCCGAATTTCGTTGAGGCTAGGCAGCTTTTCGGGCCGATCACAGCCCCAGCCCGCCCGCCCGGTTTCCAGGGATCGTAGGGCCTTCTGGAAGGATTCCTGGAAGGTGCGCCCGATGGCCATGGCCTCGCCCACGGACTTCATTTGAGTGGTGAGGGTGTTGGAGGTGCCGGGGAATTTCTCGAAGGCAAAGCGGGGGATCTTCGTCACCACGTAGTCAATGGTCGGCTCGAAGCTGGCCGGGGTTTTCTTGGTGATGTCGTTGGAGATTTCGTTGAGGGTGTAGCCCACCGCTAGCTTGGCGGCAAACTTGGCGATGGGGAAGCCCGTCGCCTTAGAAGCCAACGCCGAACTGCGGGACACACGGGGATTCATCTCGATCACGATCACGTCCCCATTGTCGGGGTTGACCGAAAACTGAATGTTGGAGCCGCCCGTTTCTACGCCAATTTCGCGGATGATCTTAATCGAGGCATCCCGCAGCCGTTGGTATTCCTTATCGGTGAGGGTCTGGGCTGGGGCCACGGTGATCGAATCCCCCGTATGCACCCCCATCGGGTCAAAGTTTTCGATGGAGCAGATAATCACCACGTTATCCGCCAGGTCGCGCATCACCTCCAGCTCGTATTCCTTCCAGCCGAGGAGGGATTGCTCAATCAAAATCTGCGATACGGGGCTAGCGTCGAGGCCAGAGCGGGCAATGGTTTCAAATTCTTCTTGGTTGTAGGCAATGCCGCCCCCGGTGCCGCCCATGGTGAAGGCAGGCCGAATAATCAGCGGAAAACTGCCGATTTGCTTGGCAATCTGGTGCGCTTCGTCCATGGTTTCCGCCAAACCGGAGGGGCACACCCCCACCCCAATCCGCTCCATGGCTTCTTTAAATAGCTTGCGATCTTCGGCCATCTCAATGGCTTCCAGCTTCGCCCCAATCAGTTCCACCCCGTAGCGCTCTAGCACCCCGTTTTTGGATAGCGCCACGGCAATGTTCAACGCCGTCTGGCCGCCCATGGTGGGCAACATCACATCCGGGCGTTCCCGTTCAATCACCCGCTCCACAATTTCCGGGGTCAGCGGCTCGATGTAGGTGCGATCCGCCGTTTCCGGGTCGGTCATAATCGTGGCTGGGTTGGAGTTGATCAGCACCACCTCGTAGCCCTCCTCCCGCAAGGCTTTACAAGCCTGGGTGCCGGAATAGTCAAACTCACAGGCTTGGCCAATCACAATGGGGCCAGAACCAATCAGCAGAATTTTTTTGATGTCGTCGCGGCGAGGCATAAGCGGCAGGGGGGTGGTGAGAAAATCCAACCTATTCTAAGGGCTAACGGCGGGATTCGATTGTCGATCTTGGGGCTACCAAGGCCGACAACTGAGGTGGAAGGGCCGAATGTCACCGTTCCCTAAACTTAAGCAAAACTCCCACTTATCGCCCCTGGGCGGGCCGCAGGATTGGGGTGGGGGCTGGCGCTTAACCCTGCACAAGTAGGTGGGCCAACTCCTCAGACGACAGGGTATACAGGGTAATCGGCTCCGCACGGCCTCGGATGGGGTGAGATCCCAGGGATTGCAGGGGGCGGGAGTGGATCCGCTGGGCGGTGTCCTGGCTGATCAAAATGGGGCTTTTGGGGTAGTCCTTGGTCATCGCTTCTAGGCGGGAGGCCACATTCACCGTATCGCCCAGGACGGTGAAATCCAGCCGATTCGCGGTGCCCACACAACCGGCCACCACTGGCCCCGAATGCAGCCCCACACCCAAGTCCAGGGGCGACACAGAAGGACTGGCTTGCAGAATAGCCAGGGCCGCCGCGAGGGCTTTTTCGGCGTGGTCTTCCAGGTGATCCGGTGCCCCAAACACCGCCAGCATCCCATCGCCCATGAACTTATCGACCCAGCCGCCATGGCGCTCCACCAGGGTCACCAGCATATCTTGGTAGCGGGTCAGCATGGCCATCACCGCCTGGGGGTCGAGGGTTTCGGAAAATTGGGTAAAGCCGCGTAGGTCGGTCATTAACACCGTCACATCTCGGCGCTGGGGCTGTTGCAGCAGTTGTAGCGGCGTTTCAAAGGCGGCTTCTACCACCGTGGGCGGCAAAAACCGCTCCATCACCATCCGCCCCATTTCGTTTTTAACGTGGCGACGCAGAATGTTGCCCATCCACAGCCCGATCAGCCCTGTGCCCAGGATGGTAAAACTGGTGAACAGGGCCAGGGCCACATTCATCTCAAAGCGCCAAGCTGCATAGGCAAAGTTGGCCAAGGACAACAGGGTGGTGAGTACGGTCGCCTGCTGGGTGAAACGCATCCCGCCCGACACCGCCAGCAGGCAGCAGAAGGCTGCTATGTTGCATAGAATCAACGGCTGGCTTTCCCCTAACACCTGCCAAATATTGGTGATGAACGCCCCCAGCAGCAGCCCATCAAACACCGGAGCCACCACCTGCCATCGCCGCAACTGCTTGAGATCCAGGGTTTGGTGCAGCGCTCGGATGAACCCCATGGCCACCGCATTGGCGCACAGGCTAATGATGACCACCGTGGGCGGCACCGCCTCCTTGCCCAGCAGGGCGGGATGAAAAAACACCGCCACGTCCAGCCCTAGGGAAATCAACAGCACCAGCCATCGCACGTAGGCCAGTTTTAGCTCGTTGCGATGGGCCTGCTGGGCCACCACCTGATCCCGCGCCGCCGCTAGGGAAAGGTGGCGCGATAAGTCAGGGGGCTTCGCCAAGGAAAGAAAGGACTGCATAGACAGAACGCCAGAGGCCGACAGCACACGACATCACCGATCTAGTCACCGATCTAGATTTAGGGTAAGTATCGCCCACGCTTGGGCGACATCCGCATTCCACCGCCCCGATGCTCCCCTTGCCAAACCATAGGGACGAGGAAACCTCATCCGCCTAAATCCACCTAAATCCAGGGTAACCCATCAAAATCGAGGCTGAGATGTCCTGATTATCGTCCCTGGTCTCAGCCCTATCCAGCTCCATCCCAAGCGAGCGATAGCTTCGTCACTCCTATTTTTGTCAATGGTTAGAATTGACTTAGTACCGCGATCCTAGGTCAATTTGGGGTCTGCCCCCTCCATGAATTCTAAGGGGGATCACTATAATAGGTTCCCAATCTAGCCCGACGGGTTGTAATGGGGCTGGGCGTCGTTCCAGTGTTGGTTGTTAGGAGAAGGCCATGATCACCACCACCCACCTCAAAATTGGTGAAGTGTCGCGCCAGACGGGGGTGGCCGTCGGTGCCCTGCGCTACTACGAAAGCCTGGGCCTGATTACCTCCCAGCGGGGCCAAAATAGCTACCGCTACTACGCCCCGGCCACGGTACAGCAGGTGGAATTCATCAAAAAAGCCCAGGCCCTCGGCTTTTCCCTAGAAGACATCAAAGAGGTATTAACCGTCCATCACCAAGGCCATGCCCCCTGCAATTTTGTGCAGTCCCTTTTGCAGCAAAAAATCGACCACCTAGAATCCCAAATCCAGCAAATGACCACCTTCAAAGCGGAGTTGGAACAGTACCGCGATCAGTGGGCGACCCATCCCCCGCAGCCCGAATCGGGGGAGATTTGTCCCTTAATTGAAACGGTTTCCCTCGCCTAGGCATCCTCTTGGTTGTTGGTTGTTGGTTGTTGGTTGTTGGTTGCTGGTTGTTGGTTGCTGGTTATCTGATTGCCCTGGTTGACTGACAAAAGTTGCCTGAAAGCTGCTGAACAGCTTGTGAAGCAGTAGTTTCAGGGGTCTGAGGAAAGGGAGGGGGAGCCAGCGTTCTAAGCTTAGATACCACTCAAAAGCGTAGATGCTGTGAAAAAAACTCCCCTCTCTACAATGCCCTGAATGCCTGGCTGGGTCAATCGGTGCCCTGGGCGCATCGAGGCCATCTGACGACCTGCCTGTGGATGGTGGTGGCCTTGCTCCAGCGCGGAGAGGTCAGTCTGACGCGCTGGCTGCCCTATGTGCCGTGTCGAGGGGTGCAGGCACAGAGTAAACAACGACGGCTCAGCCGCTGGCTGCACAACAGTCGTCTGAACGTCCATCGCCTGTATAAGCCCTTGATTCAGGGGGCTTTGGCGGATTGGGCGGAGGAGGTGTTGTACCTGAGTCTGGACACCTCGCTCTATTGGGATGAGTATTGTTTAGTCCGATTGGCGGTGGTGCATCGAGGTCGAGCCTTGCCCGTGGTGTAGCGGGTGCTCAAACACCGTAGCGCCTCGGTGGGCTTCGACGCCTATCGGGAGATGCTGCACCAAGCGGCGGCGCGATTGCCGTCGGGGGTGACGGTCGTGGTGCTGGCCGACCGGGGCTTCGTCCACACCGACGCCATGACCGCGATGACCACGCAACTGGGCTGGCACTACCGCATCCGCATCAAGCGCGATAGTTGGATTTGGCGAGTCGGTCAGGGGTGGTGTCAACTGAAAGACATTCATCTTCACCGGGGGGAGGCCCTCTGTTGGCACACCGTGAAGCTTCACAAAGGGGAGGGGTACGGCCCGGTGCATGTCGCCTTTGGCCACAACACCGTCAATGGTCAGTTTTGGGCCATCGTCAGCGATGAACCCACCACCCTGCACACCTTCCAGGAATATGGCCTGCGCTTTGACATTGAGGAGGCGTTTCTCGATGACCAATCCAACGGCTGGAATCTCCAAAAGTCCGAAATTCGCTCGGTTTGTGCCCTCTCCCGCCTCTGGTTTCTCCTCGCGGTCGCCACCCTCTATGTCACCGCCCAAGGTGTGGAGGTCGCCACCACGGGCAAACGCCGTTGGGTTGACCCCCATTG
>JBIPSI010000010.1:0-164479 GCA_044070495.1 Spirulina sp.
CTATCCCACCGTCCGAAAACGAGCGAGTCGTCCTAAAAAAACGTCAAAAACCGTCGCGTAGCTCTCATATCATCTTTAAGACGTCACTATCTTCCCTTTCTGACGACAGGGGAGAAATTTGCCTTAGTCTAAACTCCAATACCTAAGAAAAACCCCCTAGCCACGGGGGTTAGGGGGTCAGAATCAGGGTGCATCTACCGTTCTACTCTTCTGGCCTGGGTGCCAGGTTCCGGGAGTTTACCTAGAGTTTACGAAGCCTTGAAACAAGATCTAGATGATCTAAATACCCTGTAAATTTTGGCGTTTTGCGGATGTATGACGTTCCCCTTGATAGTAGACACCCAGGATTTTGGCTGTACTGAATCCGGTTCTACAGGGCCGTTTGTCCGCTAGGGCTAGGTGGGCTGTATTGCTGACTGCTGCACTAGGTCGCGGCAGGTGGCCATGGAGGCCCGTTCTGCCATGGCTTGGACGAGGGTTTCAAAGGTGGCGTGGTGGTTTTCTAGGAGGGTTTTGGCCTGGAGGGTGGCCCAGCGCTGTTTGATGGTGGCCTCTAGGTCAGACTTACCCAACCCTCGCCACAGTTGCCGTAGTGCCTGTACATCGCCATCGCCGCCGAGGGCGTTGCCGTAAACCATCTGTTCCGCCGCTAGTCCGGCCATCCACACCTGGCTGTAGCGGTCTAGCCACTGGGGGGTGAGGTTGGCAGGCCGTTCATAATTAATGCCACTATCCGTACCTTCCTCGAAGCCAAAGACCACACCGCCCTGCCCCGGTAGCCCCCGCCGCCAAGCTTCCCAGGTGGTGAGAGTGTAGTCTTGGACGGGGATATCGAGCAGTAGGGCCACCAGCAGGTGACCCGCCTCGTGGTGAATCACCCGCTGCCGATGCTCTGGGGAAAACCAGGCGAGGGCATCGGTGATCAGGTTGCCGATGCGCCCCTGAAGATTGAGTTGATCGAGGGTGAAGATGCCGAGGCCCGTCGCCGCCACTCCGGCCACCACGGCGGGCGAGAGATGCACGACAGGGCCGAGCAGACTGGCCATGGTGGTGGCAAAAATAACGACGGCAATGGCGTTGAGGGTGGTATCGCGCATAGGAATAGGGCAGGGGCAGCTTGGGAAGATGGGAGCGCGCAAAATGGGCGCAGCGTATATCATTATCCTCAAGTTTAGGGGTGCCGACAAACGCTCTCTAGGCCCTGGTACATTCCGGGCTGGCTCTGGTGGGCCAGACTTGGGCTTGGTTGATTTGGGAGAGGCGCAATGCCGCAAGCGATGCAAGGCATGGTTATTGGGCTGCTGATCAGCTTGCTGGTTGGCATCATCATCGGGTTTTATTTGCGTCAACGCCAGGTTAATGCGCTGACGGCGACCCTCAAGACTGGCCAGGAGCGAGAGCAAGCCTTGCAACAGGAGCACGAGCATCGTCTACGCACCGCAACGGCCCAGCTTCAGCAAGACTACGAAGCCCAACTGGCCGAAAAAATTGAGCGCTACCAGCACCAATACGAAGCCCAGCGCCAACAGCTTGAGGCGGAATACGAAGCCCGCCAAAACTTGATGCCGGGGGGATCGGGGCTGGCGGATGCCGATGCCCAGGATCCTAACGCGTCCCCCTCCGACGAGTGGAATAATGCCCCCGTCAGCGAGTATGAAGCCCATCTCAGGCGGCAGTACGAAGCCCGATTGAAGGAAGCCGCCTACAAAATTCAGCAGGCCTATGAGCAGCATTTACGGGAAACCCTAGCCGCCGAGCGAGAAGCCCAGCAGCAAGCCTATGATCAACGCCTGGTCGAGGCCATTGCCCGCTACCAAGACGAAGCCGATGCCCGATTGGCGGAGGCCCTGAAGGATCAAGACGCGGTGGCCCAAACCGTCAGTGGAGAAAACAGCTTAGCGTCCAGTGGCCTGGATGACGCTGAGGCCGAAGTGCAGGAGCGTCTAGCCACCCTGGAGGCCGAACTGCGCCGCGACTATGATCGGCGGTTGGCGGAGCGCATTGAGCAGTATCAAGACGATATGTCCCAGCGGATCGCTCAGCTTGAGGAGGAATTTGCCGCTCGCTTGCAAATGGCCCAAGCCGCCCAACCCGTGGATGAGCCGCCTCAGTTTCCAGAATTGCCCACCAACGCCGAACTCGAAGCCCGACTGAAAACCGAGTATGACCAACGGTTGGCGGAGGCGGTGGCTCGCCACCAGGATGAATTGCTGGAGCGCACCCAGGCCCTAGAACAGGACTATGAAGCCCGCCTGCAAATGGCCTTGGGCGGTGGTGAAGGTGCCGCTGAGGGTGAAGAACGCCTGCACCAAACCCTGGAGGCCGAACTGCGGGCTGAGTATGACCTGAAACTGGCGGAAACGCTAGGGCAGTTCCAGGCGGAACTGAATCAACGTGCCCAGGACTTTGAATCGGGGTTGATCGCCACCATAGATCCCTTCACCGATCCAGCCATTGCGGCGGAACCACTGGAGGAGGACGATGTGATGGTCGATCCCTTCCCCGATGTGGATGCCTTTCAATCCGTGATGGCTGCTGCGGAGGAGGACAGCCCTGTTCTCAATAATCAGGACGCTCCACCCCTTGACCTAGGGGCGATGGACGATGGTGACGCAGGGCTTGCCGCTGAGGTGGAGGCCTTAGTTCAGGCCAATTATTATCAGGATGCAGGGGAGGGCCTCGATAACGTTGAGGCGTTAGGGGCAGAGCAGGGTTTAGAGAATTTAGACCTAGATCCCTTCCCCGATCTCGATTCTGAAAATGCGACCTTAGACGTAAACGACGGGGGCGAAGCGAGCAATCCCTCGGAGATGGAAACGGCTTTCAACCTCGATGATCTCGACCTCTCAGCCCTGTCCGACGATGCCCTAGCCGACTTGAGCGATGAGGACTTGTTCGACCTCGAAACCCTGGCGCGGCGGGCTGGGGTAGATCTAGGGGAACTGAACAATCTCTTGAATCAGGTGGACGCTCCAACCCCCTCTGAAGCGGAGAACGCCGACCCAGAGAATGAGGACTGGGGCAGTCTCAGCTAGGGTGGTTGTCTCCTAAAAACGACCTGATCTTGGCTGCATGGCCGCCATGGGGGGATGATGGCATGGGGTACCGCCTGGGAAGCATTGCCGACGCATCTCTATCAGGTTTTGAATCATGATGGTCTACGAACGACGAGTCATGGATTACCCACCATGGTCTACGAATTATTGAGTTCCTGGTTTGTCCGGTGGTTTGCCGTGGTACCCGTGAAGCATGGCCAAGGCACGAAAAGGATCGCAACGGTATGTCTCTGTTTTTTGATGTATTGAGTTCCATTAACAACCCTCACCAACAGGGCAGCGTGAAGCAGCTTAGATCGGTGGTGGAATCGCTGCAACAACTGGCCCACCGCCAGGGGCTAGACATGGGCCAAATGGCCACCATGCTGGACAGCCTGGGCGGGGCGCTACAACCCGTCCTCCAGGATCAGGCCAGCGCCATTGGGGTGGGCACCCTGGAGGGACTACTGGGAAAATTGTCGGGTTCCGGTAGCCTAGGGCTGTTGCAGGTAGCGATTCCTCGCCCCATCCAGCAGGAGATTATCCAAACCGTGGCCCACGCCACCGGGATTCCCGCCGATCAAATTCAGGCCATGCTGCCCCAACTCATTCCGGCCATCATGGGATTGCTCGGCATGGGATCGGCAAAGCCAGGAACCAGCGGCCAGAACGGGCTACTGGAGGCTTTTCTATCGGCTGAATCTGGGCAAGGCACGGATCTGGGTACCGTGATCACCTTTGCCAACCGTTTTCTCAATCCGCCAGCCCAACCCTAGATCCGTGCTGCGGGGTAGATCCCCAGGATGCGACCCACAATCTACCCCATAATCCGCCACAATAATGCTGATCCATCGCTGCGTACCCCATGGGACAGACCCTTACCGTTACCCAAGCCAATTTTGAAACCGACGTGCTGGTGCAGTCCGTCGATCAGGTGGTGCTGGTGGATTTCTACGCCACCTGGTGCGGCCCCTGCCAAATCCTCAAGCCGATGCTCGAAAAGCTGGCCCAGGAGTATGACATCACCGTCGCCAAGGTTGACATTGACCAAAACCCCGAACTGGCCAAAGCCTTTCGGGTGGAGGGGGTGCCCGATGTCCGCATCGTCAGCCAGGGGCAGGTGATGGAGGGCTTTGTGGGGGTGCTGCCAGAGCCGCAAATTCGCGAATTGCTGACCAAGCTGGGGCTGAAATCTACCCTCGACCAAGCCTTTGCCGCCTTGGATGCGGTGCAGGCCAGCGGCGACGTAGCGGCCATCCAAGCGGCCCTGACCGATCTGCTCACCCAATTCCCTAGCAACCCCGCTGTGTTGATGACGGCGGCCCAGGTTTACCTAGGCCAGGGATCGGTAGACTTGGCCCGCCAATACATCGACCTCATTCCCACCGAGGATCGATCCATCGCCCACGCGGTGGACGGGCTGCGGGAATTGATCGCCCTGCACGACACCCTAGCCGAACCCGCTGAGGACAATCCCCTAGAACTGGCCTATCGACGGGCCTGTGCAGCCACCCTCGCCGCCGACTATGACACCGCCCTAGCGCAATTTCTGGCCATCGTCCAACAGGATCGCGGCTTCCGTAATGACGGGGCACGGAAAGCCATGCTGACGGTATTTAAGCTGCTGGGGGATGAGTCAGACCTCACCACCACCTACCGCAAGCGGTTGATGCAGTCGCTTTACTAGGTGGCTGCATCAGCGGAGGAAGAGAAAGATCGGGTCGCTACTAACAAAACTCTGGAGGATCCCCCTAAATCCCCCTTGAAAAGGGGGACTGTGGCGCTGGTTCCCCCCTTAATAAGGGGACTGTGGCGCTGGTTCCCCCCTTAATAAGGGGGGCTAGGGGGGATCCAATCCGAACAAACAATAACAGCATCCGCAACGAACCCTGACAACTTGGCCCCTAGGGCAGTGGCATTTTGTTACATTCGGGCAAAAATCTAAACCTAGCCCCTGAAGGCTGATTGCCGCTATACCATTAAAGGCGTTAGCCCATTGGCAGTCGGTGCTTGTCCATGAATACCATCCAGTCTTCGACGGATCTCCTTTGGCATACCGTTGACCGAGATCAGGCTCTCGAACGTCTGGAGAGCAACCCAGAGACGGGGCTAGATGCCGAGGCGGTGGTGGCCCGACGCCAAACCTACGGCCCCAACGAGCTAGAGGAATCGGGTGGGCGACCCCCCTGGCGGATCCTGCTGGATCAGTTCACCAACATCATGCTGCTGATGCTGATTGCGGTGGCGGTGGTGTCGGGGGTGCTGTCCCTGCGGCACCAGGAATTTCCTAAGGATGCCATTGCGATTTTCTCCATCGTCATCCTCAACGGGGTGCTGGGGTATTTCCAGGAAAGTCGGGCCGAAAAAGCCCTAGCGGCGCTCAAAAAAATGGCCTCCCCCAGTGTGCGGGTGCAGCGGGACGGGCGATCCCAGGAAGTGCCTTCCCAAGACCTTGTTCCCGGTGATGTGGTGCTGCTAGAGGCGGGCGATCAAGTGCCTGCCGATGGGCGGCTGTTAGAATCTGCCAACCTGCAAGTGCGAGAATCGGCCCTGACCGGGGAGGCCCACGGATCCAGTAAGCAGGCCCAAATCACCCTAACGGAATCGACCCCCCTAGCCGACCGCAAAAACCTGGTGTTTCAGGGCACCGAAGTGCTCCAGGGGCGGGGCAAGGTGCTGATTACCCACACCGGGATGAAGACCGAACTGGGCCGCATTGCCGCCATGCTGCAATCGGTAGAAAACGACCCCACCCCCCTCCAGCAGCGCATGAATCAGTTGGGTAATGTGCTGGTCAGCGGATCCCTGACTTTGGTGGCCCTAGTGGTGGGCGTTGGCGTGGTGGTGGGCGGCTGGAAAGCCTTTGAGCCCCTGCTAGAGGTGGCCCTGAGTATGGCCGTGGCCGTGGTTCCCGAAGGGCTCCCAGCGGTGATTACCGTTACCCTGGCCATTGGTACCCAGCGGATGGTACGCCGCAATGCCCTCATCCGTCGTCTGCCAGCGGTGGAAACCCTCGGATCCGTCACCACCATTTGCTCCGACAAAACCGGAACCCTGACCCAAAACAAAATGGTGGTGCAGCATATTCGCACCCTCTCCCACCAGTGGCAGAT
The DNA here is from genome assembly GCA_044070495.1 of Spirulina sp. Lineage (GTDB taxonomy): Bacteria > Cyanobacteriota > Cyanobacteriia > Phormidesmidales > Phormidesmidaceae > Nodosilinea. Next base: position 6,149 of record JBIPSI010000010.1, read on the forward strand.
CACGGGGCACGGCTATGACCCCGATGGTGAGTTCATCTCAGCGGATCATGCGGTGGATTGCGCTCAATGCCCAGATTTGCAGCTTCTCCTGCTAGATGGACTGCTGTGCAACGATGCGGTGCTGCAAAAGGAAGCCGGGGACTGGGCCATTTTGGGCGACCCCACCGAGGGATCCCTGGTGGTGATGGCGGCCAAGGGTGGGCTAGATCGGCACCACCTCACCCACGCCCTTCAGCGGGTGGCGGAATTCCCCTTTTCCTCCGAGCGCAAGCGGATGAGCGTGGTGCTGGGGGGAATTGCCCCATTGAAATCGACCCTTGCCCTGCCCTCTGCCCTCACCAAATCGCCCTACCTCCTCCTGGCTAAGGGGTCGCCGGAACTGTTGCTAGACTGTTGCACCCATGGGTTTGTCGGTGGTCAGCCCACTCCCCTCAGCCCCGACCATCGGAAACGGGTGCTGGCTGACAATACGGCCCTCGCCGCCAAAGGGCTGCGTATCCTGGGGTTTGCCTATCGTCCGCTGGATGCCATCCCCAACGAAGACCATCCCGATCAGGCTGAACGGGATCTGGTGTGGCTGGGCTTGGTGGGCATGATCGACGCCCTGCGCCCGGAGGTGAAGTTAGCCGTAGAACGCTGTCGGGCGGCGGGGATTCGGCCCATGATGATCACGGGCGACCACCATCTCACAGCCATGGCCATTGCCCAGGATTTAGGAATCGTCAACCATCCGGCCAAGGTGGTCAGCGGCACCGAGCTAGAGGTCATGACCCAAGCGGATCTCGAACAAACCGTGAAGGAGGTGAGCGTCTACGCCAGGGTGTCGCCGGAACACAAGCTGCGGATTGTGCAAGCCCTGCAAAAAGATCATCAAATTGTGGCCATGACCGGGGATGGCGTCAACGATGCCCCCGCCCTGAAGCAGGCGGAAATTGGCATCGCCATGGGCATCACAGGCACCGACGTGAGCAAAGAAGCCAGCGACATGGTGCTGCTGGACGACAACTTCGCTACCATCGTCGCCGCCACCGAAGAGGGGCGCGTGGTCTATACCAACATTCGCCGCTTCGTGAAATACATCCTCGGTTCCAACATTGGCGAACTGCTGACCATTGCCCTCTCGCCCCTGCTGCTGCCAATTTTGGACGTGCCCCTCAGCCCCCTGCAAATTCTGTGGATGAACCTGGTCACCGACGGCTTTCCGGCTCTAGCCCTAGCCGTGGAACCCGCCGCCCCCGACGTGATGGATCAGCCCCCCCACGACCCCCAGGAAAGTATCTTTGCCCGTGGTCTAGGAGCCTATATGCTGCGGATTGGCTTGGTGTTCACAGTCATCTCCGTCACCATGCTGGTTTGGGCCTACCACGATGCGCAAACCCATGTCACCGATACCCTATCGGCAGAACGATGGAAAACCATGGTTTTCACTACCCTGTGTTTGGCACAGATGGGCCATGCCATTGCCGTGCGATCCGACAACCGCCTGACCATCGAAACCTCGCCCTGGTCAAACCCCTTTGTGCTGTTTGCCGTAGTGATGACCACCGCACTGCAACTGATGCTGATCTACATCGAACCCCTGCGTAACTTCTTCGGCACCCACCTGATCAGCCCCCTAGAACTGCTGATTTGTGTGGGCTTTAGCTCCCTGTTGTTTGTCTGGGTCGAGTTCGAGAAAATCTACCGCCGTCTGCGGGGTAAAGTGGTGAGAACCTAGGACAAAACCGCTGAGGAACAGGAAGGCGAGCGTCCCGACGCTCACCCGTCCCGCCTAAACTAGGCTTCTACGAGCACCTTGGCTAGGCCAAAATGGGCATCCTGCTCAGCCCGCAGTTGGTCACACAGCCGTCCCGCTGGCAGAATCACGTCGTCGTAGGTGATGGCCTGATCCTTGGGAATAGCTCGCTTCAGTTGGCAGCCCTCGGCCAAGCCCATGGGCAACAGGCGCTGACGCTGCACCACATCGGCGTTTTCGCACTGGCCATAGGTCATGTAGTAGCCAATGCCGTCTAGGGTTTCCCCAGCTTTGAGATCGGTCTTGGCGAGGGTGATCACCTCTACCATTGGCCCTGCGATGGGAGCCAGCACCACGTCGTTGCACAGCACCACCCGCGCCACCGATAGTGGCACCTCTAAATGGCAGAGGTGGTAGGGGGTGTAGAAGGAATACAGCGGCCCATCGCCTTTCTTGTAGTAGCGCAGGTAATGTTGTTGCTTGGGATCTTCCATCAGGCCAATCACGTAGACCCCAGGGGAGGGCTGAGCCCCCACCACGTAGTCCACAATGCCGCCCCAAGCCTTCAGTTCCTCCGCATCGTAAACCTGGGTGAGTTCATCGATGTGGCCCCGAAAATCGCGACCGATCATGCCCCGCTGGGAGACCTTCATCCCGGTGGCGTTGGCGACAATGGCCTGCTCAAAGGAAATTTTGCTGCCATCGGCAAAGCTAGTCACCATGTGGGCGGCCTGTCCCCACTGGGCGGCAAAGCTGGCCTGGGTAGTGGGGTTGCGATAGGCATCTTGCAGACCCTTGATGTTGCCGCAGACCAGGGGCTTGAGGCCAATGCTCTTGACGTATCGGAACAGATTCATCTCCACACCGGGCTGGTCGCCATCGCAGCCAGAGAGGATTACCCCGGCCCGGTCGGCGTAGGTTTTGAGGATGGGGCCGAGGGTGCCGTCTAGCTCGGCATTCATCATCACCACATGCTTGTGGTGGGCGATAGCGTCTAGGATGACTCCGGCGGCAAACTCAATGGTGCCCGTTACTTCGATCAGGGCATCAATCCCCTCCGCTCGACACAGCAGCTTGGCGTCTTCGGTAACGGCGGGCTGTCCGGCACGAATGGCGTCTTCTAAATCGGCCTGGGTGGTTACTTCACGGGGGCTATCAATTCCGGCTTCGGCGTAGGCTTTGCGGGCGCTGGCCAAGGTGCGGCTCGACACCGCCACCAGTTCCATCCCCGGCAGGTAGTTGACGATTTGATTGGCAATGCCCCAGCCCATAAAGCCAGCCCCAATCATGCCAACTTTGACCGGGTTACCCGCTTCGTGGCGAGCCTTTAGGGCGGTATCGACAATAATCATGGTTCGTCAATCCTTAAGGGGGTGAAGTGGTTGGTTGGGCTGTTCGGGATGGGGTCGATGATAAGTCCGTCCGTCGATCAATCGGTCAGCAGATCCCAGGCGTTATCTTTGTCGGAAATGAGGCTAACGGGCTGCGGCCACTGAATCTGAAGTTTCGGATCGTTGTAGCGTAGGCCACGTTCGCAGCCCGGAGTATAGAACTCGCTCACCACGTAGACAATCTCGGCCTCTGGGGTCAGGGTTTGATAGCCATGGGCAAACATTTCGGGAACGTAGAGTGCCCGAAAGTTATCCGCCGTTAGCTCTACCCCAAAGTGCTGGAGATAGGTGGGCGAGTCGGGGCGCAGGTCAACAATCACATCGTAGATGGCCCCACGGGTGCAGCGTACTAATTTAGTCTCCGAGGCGGGCGGTACCTGGTAGTGCATCCCCCGCAGGGTGCCCTGGGTGCCGTTGTAGCAGAGGTTAATCTGGGCGACTTCGGGCTTCATGCCCAGTTCGGCGAATTCGCGGGCGCAAAAGGTGCGGGCAAAAAAACCGCGATCATCGGCTTTTTTGTCAATCTCAACAACATAGGCCCCGGCGAGGGGCGTTTCAGTAAAAATCATGGCTTAGGAGATCCAAGAGAGAGCCAAGGGGCTGGCGCTAGGCGATAGGCAGGGGCACAGCGGTGGACATCAGGCCACTGGGGAACCCAGCCGTGCCGGGGGTACGGGCCTGGTATCGCTGAATTTGGTGGGTAGCAATGTCGCGAGCCGATTGGCCACCATAGTAGCCCTGGTAAAATTCCACCACCCACTCTAGGGTATCGGCCAGGGTGAGCCGAGGTTCCCAGCCCAGACGAGCCTTGGCCTTGGAGCAGTCCAGCTTCAGATAATGGGCTTCGTGGGGATGGGATCCGCCATCCAGTTCCCAGGTGGCCCCGTTACCCCACAGGGTCGTCAGCCGATCCACAATCCAAGATACGGGTTTGGCATCGTCGTCTTGGGGGCCAAAGTTCCAGCCGCCCACCAAGTCGGAGCCGTGGTGCCATAGTTTTTCCGCCAGCAGCAGGTAGCCGCCGAGGGGTTCCAGCACGTGCTGCCAGGGGCGAATGGCGTGGGGATTGCGAATCAGTACGGGTTGCCCAGCATGGAAGGCTTTGATCATATCGGGAATCAGCCGATCCAAGGCCCAATCGCCGCCGCCGATGACGTTCCCGGCCCGCACCGAGGCCACCGCCACCCGATGGCTCTCAAAGGTCTCAGGGGCAAAGAAGGACGACCGATAGGCCGCTGTGACCAGTTCGGCACAGCCCTTGCTGTTGGAGTAGGGATCATGGCCACCCATGGCTTCGTTCTCGCGGTAGCCCCACACCCATTCCCGGTTTTCGTAGCACTTGTCGCTGGTAATCACCACCGCCACGCGCACACTTGAGGTCTGACGCACCGCCTCCAGCACATGCACAGTACCCATGACGTTGGTGGCGTAGGTTTCCACCGGGTTCTGGTAGGAGTAGCGCACGAGGGGCTGGGCCGCCAGGTGCAGCACAATCTCCGGCTGGGCCTGGTTCATGGCTTGGGTTAACCCCTCCAGATCCCGCACATCGCCCACTAGGGACGTCATCCCATGGGCGACCTGAGCCGCCTCAAACAGGCTGGGATCGGTAGGGGCAGGCTGGGAAAACCCCACCACCTCAGCCCCAAGCTGCTGGAGCCAAAGGGAGAGCCAACTGCCCTTAAAGCCCGTGTGTCCGGTGACAAAAACCCGCTTACCCCGCCAAAAATTCACATCCATAGCTGCCCCTTGTGCTTGATTGGTTTTGATGTTGATTGGTCTTGGTGTTGATTGGTTCTAGCCTAGGTTCGGCTTCCTGGGCCCCGGTTCAGCAGGGCGATGGCCGTAGACCTTTGGCTTTATGACTGCCCAACGGTCTGCCTAATCGGGAATCAGGGTTGTTACGATGATGATCTAGCCCTACCAAACCTTCCAGGGGGCTTGTCCGGTTTTCCAAAGATCTTCCAGCATATTTTTGTCGCGTAAGCTATCCATTGGCTGCCAGAACCCCTGGTGGCGATAGGCCGACAACTGCCCCATGGCGGCGAGCTTGCGCAGGGGCTCGTGTTCCCACATCACCGAATCATCGGCCACAAAGTCGATCACCTGGGGGTCAAGGACAAAGAAGCCCGCATTGATATAGGCTCCATCACCATCGGTTTTTTCTGAAAAGGATTCAATGGTGGTTTGGCCTTCGTGGAGGGCGATGGCCCCAAAGCGTCCCGGTGGCTGCACGGCGGTCAGGGTGGCCAGGGTCTTTTGTTGGTTGTGAAACTCGATGACTTCGGTGATATTGACGTCGGCCACACCGTCGCCGTAGGTAAAGCAGAAGGGTTCGTTACCGATGTACTCGCGCACCCGCTTCAGGCGGCCCCCGGTCATGGTGGCTTCTCCGGTGTCTACTAGGGTGACCTTCCAGGGTTCGGCCTTGCCATTGTGAACGTTCATCTGGTTATACCGGAGGTCAAAGGTGACATCCGACATGTGCAGGAAGTAGTTGGCGAAATACTCTTTGATCACATAGCCCTTGTAGCCACAGCAAATAATGAAATCATTGATGCCGTGGCTAGAATAAATTTTCATGATGTGCCAGAGAATCGGCTTACCGCCAATCTCCACCATGGGCTTTGGCCGCACACTGGTTTCTTCGCTAAGACGAGTCCCTAAACCACCGGCTAAAATAACAGCTTTCATAATGCCCTCTAGAGTATGGTTGAACGCTGACCTTTACCGACCCTTTTGGATGCAGCCTAGGCAGGGCTTCATTAGGGCGGCGATTCTTTCAATCAGCGCACTCTGAACTATTGCACTGGAATCAATGGAAATATCTCCATGGCATGAATTGTGCCCCAATTGGGTGGGGAAATACACAGCCCATGGACGTTAGCCTATCAAGGCTAGCGTCCATGGGCGTGAGCTATAGGTGAAATCGCTGAGGCGCTTTATGAAAAAGCTGTAAAGCGTCCGGATAGCCTTTTGCCCAAAGAATATTTGACAAGTCAGCCCCTTTCCGCCCCCTGGTTGACTGGCCAAGATTCTGAACCGGGCGCGACAACCGCGCTCCTACAGGATTGGGATGATGTAGGGGGCAGGTCTCCTGATCCTCTTACGGATCTGGCTTCTGGCGAGGCTGATCAGCCAACCCGTTCTACCCTCTACGGCCCTGAAGTTGCCTATCCTAGCCACAGCTACGAAGGAGCAACACTGGACTTCCCCAGTGCCGGGTCAGGGACGTTGCGCCGGTGGGGCTGTGACAACGGCCTGGGGTAGATCAGCCTAGCCCGTATTCCGCATTCCGGCAGCGATGCCGTTGATGGTGAGCAGGGCTCCGCGCAGCAGCTCGCCCTGGCTATAGCGGGATCGGATAATGCCCGTGGCGGCCTGGTCTTTGTACTGGCGCAGACGCTTTAGCAGGGCCACCTGTAGGAACCCTAGGGGCACGATGGTACCGTTACGCAGGTAGACAGATCGCTGGAGATCGGGATCACTATCCAGCAATCGTTCGTGGCCAGTGATTTGCAGTACCTTGTCGCGGGTGAGGTGGAACTCTTTGGAAATGGAGGTAAACAGGGCCACAAAGCGCTCCCGGTCGTCGGGGTTGGACAGTTCCCGCACGTAGTGTTCGGCAATTTGCAAATCCACCTTGGCCAGGGTCATCTCCACCTTGGAGACGACCATTTTGAAGAAGGGCCACTTGTGGTAGAAGTAGCGCAGCAGTTTCAGGTGCTCCTCCGGGGCTTCCTGCAAAAATTCCTCTAGGGCGGTGCCGACGCCATACCAGGAGGGCAGTAGGAAGCGGGCTTGCGTCCAGCTAAATACCCAGGGAATGGCCCGCAGGCTGCTGAGATCTTTTTTGCCGCCGCGACGGGCGGGGCGAGAGCTAATCTGCAACTGGCTGATTTCTTGGATGGGGGTGACTTGGTGGAAGAAATCCACCAGATCCGGCTGTTCGTAAATCAACTGGCGGTAGTGGCGGCGGGAGCGGGCGGCCAGTTCCTCCATGGTGGCATTCCAGGGCTTGATGTCGTCGAAGCTGTTGCTGAGGATGCTGGCCTGGAGTACCGCCGTAGTGACGGTTTCGAGGTTATACAGGGCGAGGTCGGGCAGGTTGTACTTGGAGGCCAGGACTTCGCCTTGTTCGGTAATTTTGATGCGGCCCTTGATGCTGCGTCCCGGCTGGGCCAGGATGGCTTCGTAGGCAGGGCCACCGCCGCGCCCCACGGAACCACCCCGACCGTGGAAAATCCGCAGGGCCACCGAGAACCGATCCGCCGTTTCCTGGAGCGCCTGCTGGGCCTTGTGGATTTCCCAGTTGCTGCTGAGGAAGCCGGAGTCTTTGTTGCTGTCGGAATAGCCCAGCATCACCTCTTGCAGGGGCACCGGGGCCGAGGTGGAAACCTGGCTGGTGGCCAGTTGGGCGGCCCGCCCTTGCAGCATTTTCAGGTACAGGGGAATCTCAAATAGCTCCTGCATGGCGCTGGGGGCGCGTTGCAAGTCTTCCACGGTTTCAAACAGGGGTACGGGCTGAATGCCGCTCAACCCGGTGACGGGGTCGTAGAGTCCGGCTTCCTTGGCCAGCAGCAGCACCTCCAGCATGTCGCTGACGTGGTGGCTCATGCTGATCACGTAGCTGAAGCAGATGTCGGGGCCAAACTCCTGGTGCAGTTGGCGTACCATGCGTAGGGTGGCGATGGTTTCGCGGGTTTTCTCGGAGAAGGGCAGTTCTCCGGGAATCAGGGGGCGGCGGGTTTGCAGTTCCGACACCAGCCAGGCGGTTTTCTCGGCCTCCGAAAGGTCGCTGTAGGGCTGGGGCAAAATTTGAAGGTACTGGGTAATCTCGTCGAGGGCATCGGAGTGGCGGGAGCTTTCCTGGCGCAGATCGAGTTGGGCCAGGTTAAAGCCGAAGATTTCCACCTGACAAATGAGGGTATCCAACTCCTGGCAGTGGATCCCCGTGGCCTCTAGGTTGCGCTGAATCAGGCGTAGTTCGGTCAAAAACTCTTCCCCATCCCCATAGGTGGAGGTGGCTGGGGCGGCTTCCCGGAATTGATCCGCAAAGGGATCGCCCTGGTATAGCCCTTCGCTGCGGGTGAGGGTATTTTTGAGCCGCTGTTTAATGTAGGCCAGTTTCAGGCGGTAGGGTTCCTGGCGGTAGCGAATGGCCAGTTGGTCGTAGATTTCCGGCATTTTCACCTGGTCTTGTTCCAGGGACTCCAGCAGTTCCGGCAGCACTTCGCTCCAGTGCAGGGAAAGGCTGAGCAGTTCCGTCAGCCGATCCACGGAAACCACGTATTTATTCAGCACCAGGTTGCGCTGGTAGCAGGCGGTTTTCCAGGTCACCTCCGGGGTGACGGAGGGGTTGCCATCCCGATCAGCGCCCACCCAGGAACCAAAGCGGCAAAAGCGATGGCGGGGGGGATCCAGTTCGGGAAATGTGGCGGTGATGGCCCGTTCAAACCGCTGGTAGAGTTGGGGCAGGGTCTCGAACAGCACCACCTGAAAATAGTGCAGGGTGTAGTCCACTTCGTCGAGCACCGAGGGCTTGAACTGGTGCAGTTCGTCGGTGCGCCACCAGAGGCGAATTTCCTCCGTGAGTTCGGCCTTGAGGGCTTCGATTTCCCAGGAGGAGGCTAGCCCTAGGGTTTGGGCGCTCTCCTCGGCTTGGTCCATTTGGCGCAAAATGTTGGCGATGCGGCGCTGTTTGTCGCGGATGGTATGGCGGACAATTTCCGTGGGGTGGGCGGTAAAGACGAGGCGCACATCCAATTGATCAATCAGGTTTTGAATCAGTTGGGGGGGCACATTCAGCCGTTTGAGGGTGGGAAACAGCCAGTGAAAGGTGCCTGCCTCTCGGCGTAGGCTGGCCGGATCAACGGTGCTGCGATGGAGTAAATCCGCCTGGAAGGAATGGCCGTTGGCCCCCTCTTCGCCCTCCTCGCTGCCCAGGGTGGGATGGCTGTCTAGCAGGGCTTTCCCTCCCCAATGGGCTAAGTCGGAGGTTTGGTAGGCGGCCCGATACTGCTGCTGTTGCCCCCGTTGTTCGTAGTGCTGTTCGACAATGTTAATAAGCTGGAAATAGAGGGCAAAGGCCCGTGAGGCCCGAATGGCGTCCTCCAGATCTAGGGCTTCCACCACATCCACCACCGCCTTAACGCGGGCTTCATCGGTGGTGGGGGCTTGCCCCTCCGGAGAACACATCCGCCGCAACTGCCGTAGTAGGTTAAGTAACTCTGGCCCACAGGCATGGTCCAAAACGCTCTCCCACAGGTCTTCGACTACCCGCAGCCGATGGCGCAGTAACAGATCTTGCGTGGACGGGGAGGATGACAGGGGCTCAGACATCTCCGACTGGGGAGATGGAGGGGTGGGCAGAAGATCCCCGGAGGGATGCAGCGTTGAGCTCATGGGTGGCGTTAGGGAGAGAACAGCAGTATCGCAAGAATTCTATAGGATTACCTGGTATAGAAGAAGTTTATGGGTACGGTAAACCCCAATTTTTCATTAAGCGTGCTTTAGTACGAGGGAGATGTAGCCTTCCGGGCGGTGAAACATAGCCCGATGGAAAGCGGTGGTGTTTTATTCTTGGGCGTGGACATGGAGGTGGGGCAGCCGTTGGCCCTGGAGCAGTTGCTCCCCTATTAACCCCGCTTGTCGAAATCCATCGGCCACGAGACGAGCAGTGATAAGACCGAGGAGTACTGGCGGGACGAGGGCTCCAATCAGGATTTGGGAAGGGTAGACCAGGGCAAACGGTGGGCTAGGGTTGGACTGGGACATGGGGTAGACAACATCGGGTCGAGATCTGGGAGAAGACATAGCTGGGGAAAGACATCGGGCGAGGACAAAAACCATAGGCAATCCTACTTCCATCATACCCCTGGCTACCCCGACCCTAGGGTTGCGTCAGGGGATCATAAATTCGTGGTCGAATGCGACCAATGGGCTAGACTGCGGTATGCTTCAGTGCTATGTCTGGCCTACCCCAGGGGAGGCCTGTTGGGCCATGGATCTTCAGGGTGCATGAAGGCGTCTTGTGGTAAGGGCTTTAGCCGTCTAGCCAGGGCTTAGGGGGTGATCCCATCGGCGATCTATCTAAACGGCTGCCCCCGTCGCTGACGACTGCCGTCGTCGGGTGTGAGGATGACGCAACGGTGGGCACGATACCCTGGTAGTAGCCCACGATGTGGTATCGGTGTCGAATTGCGATTTGAGTTCAAGGGTATAACCCCGCAACGTCTATGCCTGTCTCCTTTTCACCATCCTACGCCCCAGCCAGTGCTACGGCACCGGGCATTTTAGACTGGCTGAAGCATCATCTGGGGCTGTCCGAGGCGGATTTGCACATTAAGCTGCGGGGCAATATTCTCCATGTGCTGTGCGAAACCGCCCATGCCTTAGATCAACCCACGGTGCTGCTGCGGTTGGTGCGGGCGCTGCTGGAGGATCGAGAGCAGCGATGGCTGCACCAGGTCTATCCCCAGGTGTACCAGGTCTATGTTTACAGTCGTCGCCAAGGCCAGCCCAACCCCGACTGGACGGCCCCCATCTATCTCAATCGTCTAGAGCGGCATCTCGCCCAACTGGTGCTAGAAAACCAGGACGAGGCCGATTTGCAGGCGGCCAAGGATCTCCTAGCGACCTACGTTCAGGATCACCCCGATCAGCGACAGGGGGAGGCTGAGGGGGGCGGAGCCATCGTGCTTTCTAACCTTAGTTTGGCCCGCAAGGGTGATCCAGAAGCTATTGCTTGGTACCTCAGCGAAACCCTGAGTGCCCTAGATGTGGGGGTATGGGTCAGCATTAAGGCGATTCCGGGGCTAGCCCACCTGCACCGCCGCGCCGTGGGTACCGATCACCCTGGTGCTGAGGATTGGCCTGCCGAAGGCGGGGGGACGGAAGAGGAGGCCACCATCCCTCGGCTGTGGATTCTCTGTGAAGCGGCCTACAGCCCCGATCCATCCCTGATTGCCCGTCCCACCGCTGAACGGCTGCGCCTGCTGCAACTGACGCAGTTCAAAGATGCGGTGATTCTCCTCCAGGTGCGGGGGGAAGCAAAGCCCGACTGGAGTCTCCGTATTGATCTCACCCCGCCAGAGGAGATGCTGCGGGAATGGAGCCGCTGGGGGGATGTAGCCTCCCTAGGACGATTGATGGCGTCGATGCTAGAGCGCTACCACCTGACCGTGGATCCCACCCTCAATGGCGATACTCTCCATGTGCTGTGCCAGCCCCAGCGGGAGGGAGAGGGCTTGGGGGCCGAGACCACCGTGGTTCAGGCCCAGGCCGAGATGGTGGAGACTCTGTCTAGCCTCCTAGAGGAACTGGCTCCCCAGGGCATCTGCCGAGCGATTCTCTACGGCCAACCCCATCCCAATACCGACCCCGCCTGGGTGCACTACCTAGACCTGCCTGCGGCCCACCATAGCGCCTTGGCCGACTCCCCTGAGTATCTGGCGCAGATGGGGGATTTGCCTGCCATGGCCTTTCTGCTGACTCGCCAGCTCAATCCCAACTTGGAGGATCGGTTGGCGACGGGGGGGCAGCGGGTGCAGTTGTTGCGGCGAGATCAGTTGCTCCATGTGATGGTGGATGGCCCGGTGGTACCCCAGCGGCGTCTGGTGGCTCCGCTGCTCCACAACTACCTGCTGAGCCTCAGCCCCGTGGGCTTGGAGGGAGTACGGATCTACGGGCGGCGATCTGGCCAAAGCCGCCCTGCCTGGAGCTATGGTCGAGACTTCTCAGAGCGCCGTCGCCTGATCCCTGAGGCCGCCCCAGAATTCACCGCCTCCGATGCCTACGTGAACGAACTGCTGGTGCGGCCCGATAGCCCTATTACCCACGCCGAGATTTCGCCGGAGGAGGAAGCCGCCGCCCTAGCCCACTGGTGGACAGCGGTGGTGGATCGGTGGCAGGGGGTGCTGGTGCAGTCCCAATTGTTTAGCCGCGCCCAGCCCCTCAGCGTTCTAGATCGGGCTTCCAGCCCCCAGGCTACCGATGGCGTCAAAATCGCCATGGTATGGGCGGCGGTGGGGGTTTTGATGGCCGTCCAGGTGGATTGGTTCATGGGGCAAATGTTGCGGCCCTCGGCCAATGCCGCCAAGGCGGAACCGATGGCCACCCTGGCCCCTTCGCCCCCTGACCCTGAGGCCGAGTTTGCCCAAGCCCTATCGGAACTGGACTGGCCCACGGGATCCGCTGACCCTGACACCGAGGGCGAGGGGTTTGTCTCGGAATCCACCACCGATCTGTTCACCAGCCCCAGCCAGCCCCTGGTGGCCCTCGATAATCTGGTGGCGGACTCTCCCTTTGCCACCTTCAATAGCGAACAACTCAATGAAAAGGTGGCCCTCTATGCCCAACGGGTAGCCACCGAGGGGCCTGCTGATGTGCTGATCGTCGGTAGTTCACGGGCCTTGCGCGGGGTTGACCCAGAGGCCCTACGGCGAGAACTAGCGGCCTTGGGCTACGAAAATCTGAATATTTTTAACTTCGGCATCAACGGGGCCACGGCTCAGGTGGTAGATCTCGTACTTCGTCAGGTGCTAGAGCCCGATCAACTGCCTCGACTGATTCTTTGGGCCGATGGGGCTAGGGCCTTCAACAGCGGCCGGGATGACGTCACCTACAATGCCATTGTTGCCTCCCCCGGCTATCGAGAGCTGCTGACCCAGCGACCGGCTGTGGTCGCTGCTGCTGGGGACGATCCTGCCGTGGCGACCGAGGGCGATTCTGGCACCCATGATCGCTCTCTGCCCCAGAGCTATGCGGCCATGGACGAATGGATTAGCGATCAGATGGGCGGGTTTTCGGCAGCCCACGAAGATCGGGGCGTACTAAAGACCTGGATCCAGAGTCAGCTAGGGGCCGTCATCCCTGCGGTGGCAACGGAGGGAACCGTAGCGGAGGAGCAACTGGATGCGCCCATGCCCGCTGGCAGCGCCGTTGACCGCGATGGCTTCTTGCCTTTGTCCGTGCGGTTTAACCCCGCCACCTACTATCAAACCTACGCCCGCGTCTCTGGCCGCTACGATGGCGACTATGAAGACTTCCGCCTGGATGGGGCACAGATGGAAGCCCTAGATAGCCTACTGGCCTTTACCCAGGATCAAGGCATTCCCGTCGTCTTCATCAACACGCCCCTCTCCGACGAATACCTAGACGACTACCGTCAGACCGCCGAGGATGAGTTTTTGCGCTATATGCTCACCCTCTCCACCACCGAATCCGGCTTTCTCTTCCGGGATCTCGGTCAGGCTTGGCCCCAGCAGTACGATTATTTTTCTGACCCCAGCCACCTCAACCGCTACGGGGCCTACCAAGTCTCTCAACGACTGGCCCAGGATCCTCTCATTGCTTGGCCGAGATCTGCGGCCTCCGCTGCCCCATGATTTTGCCCTCCATCACCTACGCCCTCTTTCTGATCAGCGTCATTGGTATTTTTTGGGCGCTGGAGTCGGTTCAGGCTCGGCTGTGGTTGCTGTTGGTGGCCAGCCTGGTGTTCTATGCCTCCCTCCAGGTGCAGTATTTGCTGCTGATGGTGGCCCTGCTGATGGTCACCTTCTTCATCGGTCAGGCCATCGTGGCTCCCCTCGACTGGCGCACCCCCAGCGCCCAATGGCAGGTGGCCGAACAAAGCTGGAACCAGCGCCGTAAACGGTTTCTGTGGCTGGGGATTGGGATTCAGGTGGCCCTGCTGCTGGGCTTTAAGTATCTGGAGGGGGTTTTTCGGCTCTTGGGCTGGACAGGCACGAGCTTTGGGGGGGCGCGTCTCGGCGATACCTTGACCAGTGTTGTGATGCCCCTAGGGCTGAGCTTCTTTGTGTTTGAGTGCATCGCCTATCTAGTGGATGTCTACCGAGGCTCCCCCGCCGCCACGAATTTTGTAGACTTTGGGGCCTACAAATTCTTCTTCCCCAAGCTGATCTCTGGCCCCATCACCCGTTTCCATCCCTTTGTTGACCAGGTGGAACAACCCAAGGCTCCGGGGCTGAATGGGGTTGTGGAAGGACTATGGTTGATCGCCTACGGAGCCGTGAAAAAGCTGCTGCTGGCCGACCACATCGCCATTTTGGTGAACCTCAGCTTTGACAACTTGCCCCGTGCTGGCAGTGCCGACATCGTTCTGGCGGTGTTCGCCTACGGCCTCCAGCTTTATCTAGATTTCAGTGCCTATGTCAACATTGCCTGCGGTAGCGCCCTCTTGCTGGGCATCCAACTCCCCGAAAACTTTGACGCCCCCTACTTCACCACCAGCCTAGCCACCTTTTGGCGACGCTGGCACATCACCCTAGGCGACTGGCTACGCAACTACCTGTATTTCCCCCTGGGGGGATCCCGCCAGGGCCTAGGGCGCACCTGCCGCAATTTAATGACGGTGATGCTGATTGCCGGGGTGTGGCACGGCAACAACTGGGGTTTCGTGATCTGGGGTGCCATCCACGGGGCGGGCCTAGTCCTCCACCGCCTTACCCAATCCGGGGGGAAGATCGCTCCTTGGACAGCCCAGTTTTGGCAGAGTATCCCCGGCACCCTCCTAGGCTGGATCCTCACCCAAGGACTGGTCTTCTTTAGCTGGCTCTTTTTCCGCCTGCCCGCCCCCGATCAGTTCACCTTGGCCCTGCAACGGCTGTGGGCCACCCCCGCCGATCCTCAGTTTGTCCAGAAGGTCTACCTCGAATCCTTAGGATTTAGCTACGGGCAGCTATGGCTGCTGCTAGGGGGCCTATTTGGGCTGATGGGAGTCGCCTACGCCTTCAAACGCGGGCTAAAACTAGAGCTAAGCTGGCCCGTCAAACTCCTGCTCATTCCCCTGTTCAGTCTCCTTGCTTGGCTGCTGGCCCCCGCCGAAACCCTGAGCTACATCTACTTTGATTTCTAGTTTGACTTCTAGGGAAACTCTAAACCCCTTAAATTCCTGGTTGTTTTACAAAACTCGCCAGCAACCAGATTCCTCCAAGGGTCAGGAGACCTGACCCCTACAGGATCCCAATGCGGTAGGGGCGCGGTTGCCGCGTCCGGTGCAGAATCTTGTGTCGGCCAAACAGCTTGGATCCCACGTAGCCTGGATTTCAAATCCCAAGAAAAAAGCGCCAGAGGACTCTCTGACGCCGGGTGTTGAGGAGTGAACGATTAATTCTTAAGTTACGGGGTGGGTATGACGGTGGCATGTTTTCGGTATGTCAACCCTGTGACAATCGCCACCCGTGATGATTCCAGGGACAATAGCCAAAGAACGTTTCTTGCCCAACCACCGTGACCCAGCCCGAAGCCCTACGTACCCTACTCGCCGCCGTTGCCCAGGGGCACGTTAGCCCCGATGCCGCCCTAGAGCAGTTGAAATACCTGGAATTTGAACCCATCGAAGACTTTGCCAAGGTCGATCATCACCGCACCCTACGGACAGGCTTTCCGGAGGTGATTTGGGGGCCAGGGAAAACGGTGGATCAAATCGTGCAAATTATGCGCAGTTTGCAGGCCCGTAACCCGGTGGTGATGGCCACCCGCATTGAGGCCGATGTCTACGAGCAAATCCGCCAGCAATTGCCCGAAGCCCTGTACTACCCAATGGCCCGCATTTGTGCCCTAGTCCCCCTCAACCTAGCTCCCCATCGACCGGGCACCCTGGGTATTCTCACTGCTGGCACAGCGGATCTCCCCGTAGCCGAAGAGGCGGCGGTGACGGCAGAGCTATCCGGCTTTCGCGTCGTGCGGTTGTGGGATGTGGGGGTGGCGGGGCTGCATCGCCTGTTGCGCCACCAGCACATGATTCGGGAGATGGACGTGCTGATTGTGGTAGCAGGCATGGAGGGAGCCTTACCCAGCGTGGTGGCGGGCTTGGCGGATTGCCCCATTGTGGCGGTGCCCACCAGCATCGGCTACGGGGCTAGCTTTCAAGGGCTTTCGGCCCTGCTGACCATGCTCAACTCCTGCGCCGTGGGCATTGGCGTCGTCAATATCGATAACGGCTTTGGCGCGGCGATGCTGGCGGGGCAAATTTTGCGTACTGGGGCGAAGCTGAACAATATTTCTAATCTGTAAGGACGGGGGACCCAGATCCTAGGAGTTGGCGGACTAGGTATGGGGAACGCAGGATTGGGATTGGGCCTTAGGCTTCCTGCCAAATCCATTTGCCCTCTTTCCACAGCGCCACGGCGGCTCCGATGGCGTACTTCACCACAATCTCCCCAAACAACAGCGCTACCATATCCGCCCGCGACAGCACCCCAGCAAAGGCAATCAGCGTAAACAGCAGGGTATCCAAGGGCACCGAAACCGCATTGCTCCCCGCCACCCGCACCAGCCAGGGATAGCGCAGCAGCTTTTGGTAGACCTCAGTATCGGCAGTTTCAGCCAACACAATAGCCACAAAGCTGGCCAAAATAATCCGAAAAGGCACCCCCAGCAGCGCACTCATCAACACATTGGCCAGGGCCGCCACGGCAATGGTGCCATACACCCAACCCCGTCCGGCTTCGTGGAGGCGATCCCGCTGGGTAAAGGTGAGGCCAAACACAAAGGTACCCACCGCCACCTGGCCAAAAATCGGCAGCGGAATAAACCAGGCCGCCGTATAGTTCGCCGCTAAGGTCGCTAGAACGTAGATTGCGCCGTTGATGAGAGATTTATTCATGGAAGGCTCTAAAAGCGAATTGCGAGGAACCATGCCCCCGCAATTGCTGATAATTGAATCAATAGGGTTTGCTTAGAACCCAGGGTTGTGGAGAGGGACTCGGATATGGGCCTCAGGACTCCTCACAAAACCCTGGGTTCTGATGGGCTAGGATTGCGCCGAACTCAGCACCTTTTCCGCCGGATTGGCCTCAGAGCTGTCGGCCTCGGAGGGGGGCACCACCTGCCAGAACTTGGGCAGATACTCGCTCCAGTTATCGAGAATGCGCTGGGCCTTGGCGCTGCCCGTATGGGCGACGTGGGCTTCGATCAGGCTCTTCAACTGGGACTCTCCCGCCGGGGTAATCACCCGCTGCACCTTCACAATTTCTGGGTTAACCAGGGTGGGGAAGTTGCCGTCTTCGTCGAGGAAGTAGGCCAAGCCCCCGGTCATCCCCGCGCCCACGTTGCGACCCACTGGGCCGAGCACAACCACGGTGCCGCCCGTCATGTATTCGCAGCAGTGGTCGCCAGCCCCTTCAATCACCGCTTGCCCCTTGGAGTTACGCACGGCAAAGCGTTCCCCTGCCGTGCCCAGGGCGTAGAGGGTTCCCCCCGTTGCGCCGTAGAGGCAGGTGTTGCCGATAATTACGTTCTCGGAGGGATCGTAGGTGATATCTACGGGGGGCTTCACCACCAGTTCGCCGCCGTTCATGCCCTTGCCCACGTAGTCGTTCGACTCGCCGACAAGGGTAAGGGTCATCCCCGGCAGGTTGAACGCGCCAAAGCTCTGTCCAGCGCTGCCCTCAAAGGTGAGGTTGATCTGCCCCTCAAAGCCAGCGTTGCCGTACTTATCGGCGATTACCCCCGCTACCCGTGCGCCCACGGTGCGGTCGGTGTTGATCACCTTGTAGGACTTGGCCACGGTGCCCTGGTTTTGGATGGCCTGCTGCACCTCGGCATCGGCCAGGATGGTGTCATCCAGCACGGGGCCGTTGCTGTGGACGGCTTCGTGGGTGAGCCAGCTCCGGTCTTGGCGCACGTCGGGCAGGTTGATTAGGGTCTCCAGGTGGAGGGACTGGGTTTTGGCGGGTTTTGCGCCATCGCGGGGCTTCAGCAGGTCAGACCGACCGACGATGTCTAGCAGGTTGGCGTAGCCCAGCCGTGCCAGCAGGGAGCGGACTTCTTCGGCGATGTAGAAGAAGAAGTTGACGACATGCTCAGGAATGCCCGTGAACCGCTTGCGGAGTTCTTCTTTTTGGGTGGCGACGCCGACGGGGCAGTTGTTGGTGTGGCAGACGCGGGCCATAATGCAGCCCTCGGCAATCATGGCAATAGAGCCAAAGCCGAATTCCTCGGCCCCCATCAGGGCACCCATCACCACATCCCAGCCCGTCTTTAGGCCACCATCCACCCGCAGGGTAACGCGGTCGCGCAGTTGGTTATCCAGCAGCACCTTGTGGACTTCGGTGAGGCCCAGTTCCCAGGGCACCCCGGCGTGCTTGATGGAACTGAGCGGCGATGCGCCTGTGCCGCCATCGTGGCCGGAAACCTGGATGATATCGGCGTTGGCCTTGGCGACCCCCGCCGCAATGGTGCCGATGCCCACCTCCGACACCAGCTTCACCGAAACGCCCGCCTTGGGGTTGATCTGGTGCAGGTCAAAGATGAGCTGGGCCAGGTCTTCAATGGAGTAGATATCGTGGTGGGGCGGCGGCGAAATCAGCGATACCCCCGGCTTCGAGCGGCGCAGCATGGCGATGTAGGGGCTGACCTTTTTACCGGGTAGTTGCCCACCCTCACCAGGTTTTGCGCCCTGGGCCAGCTTAATTTCAATCTGCTTGGCGTGCATCAGGTATTCCGGCGTCACCCCAAAGCGACCGGAAGCCACCTGTTTGATGGCAGAACTGGCGGTGTCACCGTTCCGCAGGCCGCGCAGGTGGGGGAAGGTGGGAGAGTTGCCCTCGCCATCCACATCGTTCAGCACGTTGAAGCGCACCGGATCTTCGCCGCCCTCGCCGGAGTTGGATTTGCCGCCAATCCGGTTCATGGCGATGGCCAGCACCTCGTGGGCCTCGCGGGACAGCGCCCCCAGGGACATACCCCCGGTGCAGAACCGCTTCATAATCGACTCCACCGACTCCACCTGGTCGAGGGGAATGGGCTGACGGTCGCTCTGTAGATCCAGCAGGTCACGCAGAGCGGTGAGGGGGCGGTTCTCAAGCTGCTCTTTGTAGAGTTCGTAGTGGTCGTACTGGCGATCCGCCACGGCCTTGTGCAGCAGCTTGGTCATGGCCGGGTTGTTCATGTGGTACTCGCCGCTGGGCCGAGACTGCACAAAGCCCATGTTTTGCAGGCGCTTGGCCACTTCGGGGAAGGCTCGCTGATGGAAGCTTAGGGTTTCCTGGGCCAAGTCCGCGATGGACAGGCCCCCCAGCCGCGAGGTGGTGCCCCGGAAGGCCAGTTCCAGCAGGTCTTCGCCAATGCCGATGGCCTCGAAAATCTGCGCCCCCTGGTAGCTGGTAATCAGGGAAATCCCCATCTTGGAGAGGATCTTCAGCAGACCCGCATCCACGGCCTTGCGGTAGTTGTCCTGGGCACCGTTGAGGGTAGACACAGGCAGCTTGCCGCTTTCCATCAGCTTTTGGGTGCGGCTGTCCGACCACCAGTGGCGCACCGATTCTAGCGCCAGGTAGGGGCAGACGGCACTGGCCCCATAGCCAATCAAGCAAGCGAAGTGGTGGGTGCTCCAGCACTGGGCGGTATCGACCACCAGGGAGGTGTGCATCCGCAGGCCGTTGCGAATCAGGTGATGGTGAACGGCCCCCACGGCCAGCAGGGGCGGAATGTAGGTGGTTTCAGCGCTGAGGGTGGTGGGGTTGCCGTTAGCGTCCACCCGATCACTCAGCACTAGGATGGTTTTGCCAGCCTTCACCGCCTGGTCGGCCTGCTCACAGAGGGCATCCACCGCCTTGGCCAAATCCCCAGGGCCATCGGCCAGGGTGTATAGGGTGGACAGGGTGGCGGTGTCAAAGCCGGACTGGTGAATTTGGGCCAGTTCCACCTCGTTGATCACCGGGCTTTCCAGCTTCAGCAGGCGGGCATATTCGGGCTTCTCGTCCAGCAGGTTGCCCCTGGCCCCCAGTTGGGTGGTCAGGGACATCACCAGCCGCTCCCGCAGGGGGTCGATGGCGGGGTTGGTCACCTGGGCAAAGCGCTGCTTGAAGTAGTCGTAGAGCAGGTGGGGCTTGTCGGAGAGCACCGCCAGGGGGATGTCGTCGCCCATGCAGTAGGTCGGTTCCTTAGCCTGGGCCGCCATGTCTTGGATGATCATGTCCACATCCTCGACGGTGTAGCCAAAAGCGCTTTGTTGCTTCAGCAGAGCCTCGCCGTCGTAGAGGCTGGCTGCGGCGAACAACTGGGGCGAAATTTCCTTGCGGTGAGCCTTCAGCCAGTCGCCGTAGGGATGACGATGGGCCACCCGCTGCTTCAGCGTCCAGTTTTTCAGAATTTCCTGGGTATCGAGATCCACGGCGATCATCTGGCCAGGGCCAAGCCGCCCTTTTTCCACGATGTCGCTGGCGGCCACATCCAACACCCCGGCTTCCGAGGACACCATCAGCAGGCCGTCCTTGGTCACCACGTAGCGAGCCGGACGCAGACCGTTTCGATCCAGGGTTGCCCCCACCTGATGGCCATCGCTAAACACGATCAGCGCAGGCCCATCCCAGGGTTCTTGCAGGCCGCTGTAGTACTCGTAAAAGTCGGTGATTTCAGGGTACTGATCCAGGGCGGGCTGGTTGTTGTAGGCCTCCGGCACCATGATCATCAGGGCTTCCTGGGGCGTGCGGCCTGAGCGCACCAGCATCTCCATGACGTTATCGAGGTTGGCGGAGTCGCTGTTGTCCAAATTGACAATGGGCTTCAGCATCTCCACCCGGTCGCCCCAAATCTCGTGGGACAGATCCGCCTGCCGAGCCATCATCCAGTTGACGTTGCCCACCAGGGTATTGATTTCGCCGTTGTGACCCAGCAGCCGCATGGGGTGGGCTAGGGGCCACTTGGGCATGGTGTTGGTGCTAAAGCGACGGTGATACACCGCAAAGGCGCTGACAAAGGCGGGGTTGGTCAGATCGTTGTAGAAGCTGGCCAGCACCGAGGAGCGCACCATCCCCTTGTATACAATCGTGCGGCAGGAGAAGGAGCAGACGTAGAAATCGCCCAGGGCGGCAACCTGCTCAGCAGATAGCGTGCCGCCCGTTTTCAGTTGGGCTACCGCATGGAGCACCTGTCGCCGCACCAGATAAAGCTTGCGTTCCAGATCCTCGCCCGTGGCCGACTCCGAAGCCACCACCAACTGCTCGATATGGGGCTGAAACTGCTTGGCCAATGCGCCCAGCACATCAGGATTAACGGGAACCTGCCGCCAGCCCACTAGGGTCAGTCCTTCGGATTGGAGGACGCGCTCGAAGGTTTCACGCACGAGAGCCGCTGCGGTCTCATGCTGGGGCAAAAAGATCATCCCCACGCCCGTTTGAGCTGGGTTGAGAGCCGCTTTACCCGATTCCGAGGCCCAGGTCTGCAAAATCGCCCAGGGAATCGCCGTCATCACCCCGGCCCCATCGCCAGAATCCTGGTCGGCACAGCACCCGCCCCGGTGCTCCATGCAGTCCAGGGCCGCCAAGGCTCTGGATACTAAGTCATGGCTGGCCCGATTCTGCTGATCGGCCAAAAAGCCAACGCCGCAAGCATCCCGCTCTTCCACAATGGATTTTGGCCCCCAGTTGGGCCAAGGAGCAGAGGATTGAGGCTGCGATGGATGCGAGTGGTTCACAGGTGTATGTCCCATGGGATAGCAGGTCAAGCGAGGGGATAGGTCTGAAACAAGCGGTCAAAGAGTGAGCCAATTCATCAAAGAATTGACTGCATCACGGTCGAAACCTTGGACAATTTAATAAGCCTTACGAAGGCCGAGGCGGTGGTGTCATAGCGTCAAGGCAGGATTCGTATGATAAACCATCCAGCCCTGGCACCTAAACCGCCATAACACCGTCCTGTTGAGTTGGGGGAAGCAGAGCCGAAAAGATCGCCCTACCTTGCCTATAATTTACAGACTTTATCAGTAGTTTACAGACCTTAGCATCTCCTTGGGTCAAGGTTCGTTAATGGATTGACCCGCCGTGCCCGATGCCTATCCTCATCAAGCCTTTATCCAGCCCCCAAGGGAGTCGATTTTGCTATGACGCCATCCCCCCGTTTCGGCCTCCATTTGCCTCTGCTGACTAGCCTACTGATCGGTCTAGCCCATTCGGCGATTATCTTTATCTCTAGCGCTGATGCCACCGAGACTTCCCCCGATTCGCGATCCGATGCCATCTCAGCCGAATCGGGGATTCAACTGGGGACGCTATCCGCATCTACTGCCCCATCGGAGGTTTCCGTTACCGTCGCCCAGGCGGTCATTGCTACGGGGAATCGGGTGAGCATCAACGGCATGAGTGCCTCAATACCCTGGATGCAGCGGGATAACCAGATTGGTTTGGCGGATTATGGCCTGACGGATTACTTGGGAATCACGTTGCTGAATACGAACGATGCCCAGCGCCAGCCCGTGCAGTGGTTCTCTAGTAGTCAAACCCCGACCGTCCTCAGCGCTTGGGTGCAGGGGGGGCATCGTTACCTTGATCTCACGCCGCTACAAACCACCCACGGATGGACAGCCACGGTGCAAGGGCAAACCCTCAATTTGACCGTGCCCACCACCCAAATCACCGCCCTGCGTTCTGGCAATCAGCCCTGGGGTCAGCGCTGGGTGATGGATGTCTCTGGGCCGACGGTGGCCCAAATTAGCGAAACCGCCGGAGCCGTCACCGTCACCCTTGCGGCCACGGCCTCCTCTTCAGTGAACCCATCCGTGGCCCCATCTGCGACCCGTCCACCCAGGGGGCAGGCTCCGGCACAAATTACCCCAGTCGGACAGTCTATCCGGATTACCCTTCCGGTCTCTGATACCAACGCCCGTCCGGTGCTGTTCACCCTCACCAATCCCCACCGGGTTGTGGTGGATGTGCGTACTGATCATTTGCGGCCCTTGGATATCCTCTGGGCACCGGGTCTGCGCTGGCGGCAGCAGTACTTCACGGTTGGCACCAAAACCCTGCCCGTCTACTGGCTCCAACTCAGCGCTAGGGAGGCCCAAACCACCCTGCGCCCGATCTGGACAGATCCCACTACCGCCACAGGCATCACCCCCCTGCAAACCATGGCCCAGCGCTGGCAGGTCGCAGCAGCCATCAACGCCGGATTCTTCAACCGCAACAACCAGTACCCCCTAGGGGCCGTCCGCTATAGCAACGACTGGATTTCTGGCCCCATCCTCGGTCGTGGCGTGGTGGGCTGGGGCAACGGGCAGGTGCAGATGGATCGCCTTACCCTGCGGCAAACCCTGAGAACGGGGAGCGGCCAAACCTACCCTATTCAGGCTATCAACAGCGGTTATGTGCAAGCGGGTATGGGGCTGTATACTCCCGCCTGGGGCAGCACCTATCGCCCGATTACGGAGTCTGAACGAATTGTGACGGTACGAAATCAGCAGGTGGTCGGCCAACAGTCGGTGACGGGTAACGGGAGCGTTCCGATTCCCCAAGACGGCTATATTCTCGCCCTCCGCGCCTACGATACCCCCGCCCCAGCGCTGACTTCGGGCACCGCCGTCACGATTCAGTCTGACTTCGTTCCCCCGACCCTCGCGCCTTTCCCCCACATTGTCGGCGGAGGTCCCTTGCTGATCCGCAATCGGGGAATTGTCTTGGATGCCGCCCTAGAACAATTCGGGAGCGCCTTTGCCAGCCAAGCCGCTCCCCGCAGCGCTATCGGTTACACGGCAAATGGGGACATCCTACTGGTCGCCATCCATAACAGCCCCGCTGGCCCTGGCCCCACCCTGGCTGAAACCGCGCAAATCATGGCCCAACTCGGTAGCACCGATGCCCTCAACCTCGATGGCGGCAGTTCCGCCAGCCTCTACCTAGGGGGACGACTGATCAACCGCCACCCGCGCACCGCCGCCCGTGTAAATAATGGAATCGGCGTCTTTCTGCCCTAACGCTGGGCCATCTACTCATGAAGCATCTGAGGGGAAGCCGTTAGCCAGGGCTTTAACCATTTAAAGAATTTGTGTGGTTTCGCCTCTCCCCGTGGGCTCACCCTTGCGTCTTGGGGGGGGCTTGCTAAACTTAGCCTGAGTCATCCGCAATTTCTCTGAGGTCGCCTCTCCGATGTTTTCTGGGCAATCCCGGGATCCTCTCCAGAGTCACTAGGGTTCACATATCCATGCTCCCTAGCGGTATGAGCAATCTGGGCCATGCCAGAATCGTGTCACCAAATTGCGATCATCCCAACTTGGGTAATCCTACGGAGAGACTTCTTGACGCCTCAGGGAACGCTATGACTGGACGACCTCTGGCACCCATGACCCTTGCCTCCAGTCTGGGGCCTTGTCGCCGCTATGTCTAACGGCCCGATACCCAGGCTTCAACTCAGCCAACCACCCAAGCGATTTCTAGGAGACGATGTCACTATGCCCAAGCTAGAAGAGTCTATCCAGCCCACCGCCCTGGCCCTAACCAACGGCAACGGCAAGGAGGTTGCTGAAACTGGCCTACGCCCCTGGGGTTCCTACACCGTCCTTGAGGAAGGCCGAGGTTATAA
The DNA here is from genome assembly GCA_044070495.1 of Spirulina sp. Taxonomy (GTDB): domain Bacteria; phylum Cyanobacteriota; class Cyanobacteriia; order Phormidesmidales; family Phormidesmidaceae; genus Nodosilinea. Next base: position 30,590 of record JBIPSI010000010.1, read on the forward strand.
AATCAAGCGTATCGAAGTAAAGCCCGGTCATCGACTAAGCTTGCAACTTCACCACCATCGCAGCGAACACTGGATTGTGGTCTCCGGCACCGCCAAGGTCACCTGTGGCGAGAACGAAATTCTCCTGTCCACCAACCAATCCACCTACGTCCCCCCCTGCACCCAGCACCGCTTAGAAAACGTCGGCGTTATCCCCCTCGTCCTCATCGAAGTCCAAAATGGCGAGTATTTGGGCGAAGACGACATCGTGCGCTTCCAAGACGACTACGCCCGCATCAGCGACGTTTCCAAGTCATAACGGCTGGAGCCAGGGTTTCCATTTCTATGGCTCCGCATTCGCAAAACCGAGGGAAGCGCCCCAATCCAGCCCCTCTTTTGGCAACGGCCCCTCTCTCCGTGACGATTCAACCCCAGATCCAACCTCCACCGACCGTCTACCCCAAGGCGGTCGGTTTTTGTTAACGTTCTCGCCGACCCTGAAAGCAAGGAAATTCTCGTACTTTACATCCCGATTCTTCCCCGTGATAGGCTATTGTCCGGTGCGCCACTAGGCCCACGCCCACGGCCCCAACCGCCTTTCTCCTCAGCCTTGCCATGATTCACCTGCGTCCAGCCGCCGCTCAAGAAATTCAGCGACTTTTGCAGCATCGGCCCCAATCCACCAACCGTATGCGTATCAACCTACGGCCCAGCGACTGCGCCGAATGGGCCTACGACCTAGGGCCTGCCGATACTGTCAGCGGCGAGGAAATTACGATTAACTGCGGTGATCTCCAGGTAGTTGTCGCGCAGGATCACCTTCTCCTCCTGCAAGATCTCACCATCGACTATTCCGAAGATCTCATGGGCGGAGGGTTTCGTTTTATGAACCCCCAAGCCCAGCAAACCTGTGGTTGCGGCAATGCCTTTTCCGTTACCGCTGCTGCAACTGCTGAAGGCAGCCACAATTCAATGGCCCAATCCCAGGTTTGACGAAAGCCATCCATCAGTGATACACTAGACCCTTGTGAAAACTTTTGAATCACTAGCCATACTGTAGCGTCTAGAGCACCTGATCTATGCCCACGATTCAGCAACTCATTCGGAGTGAGCGTCAGAAAACCGAGAAAAAGACCAAGTCTCCTGCCCTAAAAAGCTGCCCCCAACGCCGTGGGGTATGTACCCGTGTCTACACCACCACCCCCAAGAAGCCCAACTCTGCCCTCCGTAAAGTTGCGCGGGTGCGTCTTACCTCTGGTTTTGAAGTAACCGCCTACATTCCCGGTATTGGACACAACCTGCAAGAGCACTCCGTGGTCATGATCCGTGGCGGTCGTGTGAAAGACTTGCCTGGGGTTCGCTATCACATCATTCGCGGCACCCTAGATACTGCTGGCGTGAAGGATCGTCGGCAAGGGCGTTCCAAGTATGGCGCTAAGCGTCCCAAGTCCTAGAACAGACTTCTAGCTTTCGGCGATGGTGTGGCTAGTCGCAACGATTCATCGTGTCTGAAAAGCAATTTCTGGTCTGAAATTCATCGGCTGGCTGTCCTCAAAGCCTGGGAAACGCATCTAAACCATGCGTTTTTTCCACCTCTAACATCGATCCTTACGTTCCACAGACTTCGGAAGATAAGTTATGTCCCGTCGTACCGTTATTCAGAAACGTCCGATTCCCCCCGATTCGGTCTATAACAGCCGCCTCATCACCATGATGAGCCGTCGTTTGATGACCAGCGGCAAGCGCTCCCTGGCCGACCGCATCATCTACGATTCCTTCAATATCATTAAGGAACGTAGCGGTGGCGATCCCCTCGAAGTGTTCGAGCGGGCTGTCCGCAACACCACTCCCCTGGTCGAGGTAAAGGCTCGCCGGGTGGGGGGGGCTACCTACCAAGTTCCCATGGAAGTCCGTCCTGAGCGGGGTGTAGCACTGTCTCTGCGCTGGTTGACCCAGTTTTCCCGGCAGCGTTCTGGTAAATCCATGGCCATCAAGCTAGCTAACGAGCTGATGGATGCAGCCAACGAAACGGGCGGTGCGGTACGTAAACGGGAAGAAACCCACCGTATGGCTGAAGCGAACAAGGCTTTCGCTCACTACCGATACTAGGCCGTCCATACCCATCGCTAGGTGTCTGGGGCAGGCCCGGCGCTAGCGATGGGTATCGCTTTATTGAAAACAGGTCTAAAACAGTGCGGTTAATGGACTAGCTCCATACTAATCAGGAGGTAGCTGTGGCACGGACAACGCCCCTAGAGCGAGTTAGGAATATCGGAATCGCTGCCCACATCGACGCAGGCAAAACCACCACCACAGAGCGAATTCTCTACTATTCAGGGATCGTTCACAAAATCGGTGAAGTACATGAAGGTACCGCTGTAACCGACTGGATGGAGCAGGAACGGGAGCGGGGAATTACCATCACCGCCGCCGCCATCAGTACCAGTTGGCGGGATCATCAAATCAATATTATTGATACCCCCGGCCACGTCGATTTCACCATCGAAGTCGAACGCTCAATGCGTGTTCTAGATGGCGTGATTGCCGTGTTTTGCTCAGTGGGTGGTGTGCAACCTCAATCTGAAACCGTTTGGCGGCAAGCCAACCGGTACAGGGTACCGCGCATCGCCTTCGTCAATAAAATGGATCGAACTGGGGCCAATTTTTTCAAGGTCTACCAGCAGTTGCGAGATCGCCTAGGGGCTAATGCCGTGGCCATCCAGGTACCCATTGGCTCAGAGAGTAATTTCCAAGGGGTCATCGACTTGGTGTCCATGCGTGCCCGCATCTACCATGACGATCTTGGCAAAACCGTTGAAGATGCTGAAATTCCTGCCGACTTGCAGGGGGTAGCTGAAGAGTATCGCACCCACCTCGTAGAAGCAGCGGCGGAGACCGATGATCACCTGATGGAAAAGTATCTGGAAGGGGAAGACTTTTCCGAGGAGGAAATCGTCGCTGCCCTACGTCAGGGAACCATCAGCGGCAATATTGTCCCCGTACTGTGCGGATCCGCGTTCAAAAATCGGGGCGTCCAGCTCTTGCTAGATGCGGTGGTGGACTATCTCCCATCTCCCCTAGATGTGCCTGCAATCCAGGGTCTTTTGCCCGATGGCAACACCGCCGAGCGCCACGCCAACGATGAGGAACCCCTAGCTGCCTTGGCCTTCAAAATCATGGCCGATCCTTACGGTCGCCTGACCTTTGTACGGGTATACTCCGGGGTATTGAAAAAAGGGAGTTACATCTACAACGCCACGAAGGATAAAAAAGAGCGCATCTCTCGCCTGATCGTCCTTAAAGCTGATGATCGCATTGAGGTAGATGAGCTACGGGCTGGCGATTTGGGGGCCGTGATTGGCCTGAAGGATACCTTTACCGGTGACACCATCTGCGAACCAGAACATCCTATTGTCCTAGAATCTCTGTTTGTGCCAGAGCCTGTTATTTCCGTGGCTGTAGAGCCTAAGACCAAGCAAGACATGGACAAGCTGTCTAAAGCACTACAATCGCTGTCTGAGGAAGACCCTACCTTCCGAGTGAGTACTGATCCTGAAACCAACCAAACCGTGATCGCGGGCATGGGTGAATTGCACCTTGATATCCTAGTAGATCGCATGCTGCGGGAATTTAAGGTGGAGGCCAACATCGGCGCACCCCAGGTCGCCTATCGCGAAACTATTCGCAAGGCAACCAATGCTGAAGGACGCTTTATTCGCCAAAGCGGTGGTAAAGGTCAATACGGTCACGTTGTTGTCAAGGTAGAGCCAGCTGAAGCAGGTAGTGGGTTTGAATTTGTGTCTAAAATTGTTGGAGGGACAATTCCAAAGGAATACATCCCTTCCGCCGAACAAGGCATGAAAGAAGCCTGCGAATCTGGTATCCTAGCTGGGTATCCTGTAATCGATTTAAAGGTTACACTAACCGATGGGTCTTACCATGAGGTAGATTCTTCGGAAATGGCCTTTAAGATTGCTGGGTCGATGGCGATGAAAGAAGCCGTCATGAAGGCATCTCCCGTCCTTCTTGAGCCCATTATGAAGGTCGAGGTTGAAGTTCCGGAAGACTTTCTGGGCGATGTCATGGGAGACTTGAACTCCCGACGTGGTCAGATCGAAGGCATGGGGTCTGAGGCTGGTGTTGCAAAGGTTACCGCCGATGTCCCATTAGCTGAGATGTTTGGTTATGCTACCGACATCCGCTCTAAAACGCAGGGTCGGGGCATTTTTTCGATGGAATTTAGCCATTATGGCGAAGTTCCTCGAAATGTGGCTGAGGCCATTATCTCTAAAAACAGTGGGAACGCTTAGAAAAAGAAAGGACACGTAACGTAAATGGCACGCGAAAAGTTTGAACGGACTAAACCGCACGTTAACATTGGCACCATTGGTCACGTTGACCATGGTAAAACGACCTTAACGGCTGCTATTACCATGGCGCTAGCTGCCGCCGGTGGCGCTAAAGCTCGTAAGTACGATGAAATTGATGCTGCTCCCGAAGAAAGGGCTCGTGGGATCACCATCAACACCGCCCACGTGGAGTATGAAACCGAAACTCGGCACTATGCCCACGTGGATTGCCCTGGACACGCTGACTATGTGAAGAACATGATCACCGGTGCCGCTCAGATGGACGGTGCCATTCTGGTGTGCTCCGCCGCTGATGGCCCCATGCCCCAGACCCGTGAGCACATCCTCCTAGCTCGGCAGGTGGGTGTACCTAGCCTAGTGGTTTTCCTGAATAAGCAAGATCAGGTGGATGACGAGGAACTGCTGGAACTGGTGGAACTGGAGGTTCGTGAACTCCTGACCGAGTATCAGTTCCCTGGCGATGATATCCCCATCACCCCTGGTTCTGCTCTGCTGGCCGTGGAAGCCCTAACCGCCAACCCCGCCATTAAGCGTGGTGAAGATACCTGGGTAGACAAAGTGCTGACGCTCATGGATAGCGTAGACGAGTATATCCCCACCCCCGAACGCGACGTGGATAAGCCCTTCCTCATGGCCGTTGAAGATGTCTTCTCCATTACAGGTCGGGGTACGGTAGCCACCGGGCGGATCGAGCGTGGAGTCGTCAAGGTTGGCGACGTGGTTGAACTGGTGGGTATTCGTGACACTCGCAACACGACGGTCACCGGTATCGAAATGTTCAAAAAGAGCCTTGATCAAGGTATGGCCGGTGATAACGCTGGTCTACTGTTGCGGGGTATCCAGAAGGAAGATGTGGAGCGTGGGATGGTGCTCGCTAAGCCCGGCAGCATTACTCCCCACACTGAGTTTGAGGGAGAAGTCTACATCTTGACTGAAAAAGAAGGCGGACGAAAGACCCCCTTCTTCCCCGGTTACAAGCCTCAGTTCTACGTGCGTACAACTGATGTAACGGGTAGCATCAAAGCGTTCACCTCCGATGACGGTAGTGCGGCTGAAATGGTGATGCCTGGTGACCGGATCAAGATGACCGTGGAACTGATCAACCCCATTGCCATTGAGCAAAATATGCGTTTTGCTATCCGTGAGGGTGGTCGCACCGTGGGCGCTGGTGTTGTGTCCAAAATCCTGAAGTAACTTCAGATCTTCTAGATAGCAGAGTGGGGGCAGGTGAGTGGCTTGCCCCCCTTCTCTTCTTGATTCTGTTTGTTGAACCTTGAAAATTTAATTGGAGTTAGCCCTATGGCAACGATTCAGCAGCAAAAAATTCGGATTCGCCTTAAAGCCTTTGACCGCAGACTGCTCGACACCTCCTGCGAAAAGATTGTTGATACAGCCAACCGCACCAACGCTACAGCCATTGGCCCCATTCCCCTACCCACCAAGCGCCGCATCTATTGTGTGTTGCGCTCTCCCCACGTCGATAAGGATTCTCGGGAACATTTTGAGAGCCGCACCCATCGCCGGATTATCGATATCTATCAGCCCTCTTCTAAAACCATTGATGCACTCATGAAGCTGGATTTACCAGCTGGAGTTGATATTGAAGTGAAGCTCTAGAAGCACCGACCTGTGGGGGATAGAGTCCTCGATGATAGTTTTCGAGACTTGTCTGTCATTACCAGAGACCATATACAGGCAACCTTTTAGGGGTTGCCTGTATATGGATGGAGAGTATTTTGTCCCTCAATGATGTTTTATCCCCTGCCAGTCTCGGACTTCTATCAAGCTCTCCACCGGAGTGTGGCCTAGACCGTATGATTATCATCCTCAGCTCCCTGTTTCCATGCAATAGGGGGGATTTCCTATTGTTGAAATAACTTGCCTAAAGTATCGAGAGAGCCGCAGATTCGCTCTACGAGAAAGCCGCACTCCTGCGAAGAGTTAGGCTAAGATAGAAGGGCATTATATTAAAAAGTATTACGGTCGAGCGCGTCGCTACACTGAACGGCGCTGAACACAGAGGCATTTTGATCCATAGGGGCGTCCATGGCATTCTCTGAATCAATCTCTGTCCGAGAGCTACCGCTATTTCCTCTGCCGGAACTGGTGTTGTTCCCAGGACGACATCTCCCTCTCCATATTTTTGAGTTTCGTTACCGGATCATGATGAATACCTTGCTCCAGGGGGATCGTCGGTTTGGAGTGTTAATGTTGGACCCAACAACAGGGCAACCAGCCCAGGTTGGTTGTTGTGCTGAGATATTGCACTATCAGCGACTACCTGACGACAGGATGAAGATTTTGACCATTGGGCAACAGCGCTTCCGAGTATTGAGCTATGTGCGGGAAAAGCCTTATCGAGTGGGCCTGGTAGAATGGCTAGAAGATAAGCCGACAGACCGCAATTTAGCCCCTTTAGTGTCAGATGTGGATCGCTTATTACGTGATGTGGTACACCTTTCGGCCAAGCTGACTAGCCAAGAAATTGAGATTCCAGAGAATATACCTAGTTTGCCAACAGAGCTTTCCTATTGGGTTGCGAGTAATCTTTATGGAGTCGCCCTGGAGCAGCAGTCCTTGTTAGAAATGGATGATACTGAGACTAGACTAGAGCGCGAGGCAGAGATTTTGACCTCAACCCGAAATCACCTTGCTGCCCGTACAGCCCTGAAAGAGGTGCTCGAATAGTTACTAGCAGGCTCTACTTCATTAGCATGTTTATGCTAGCCTTTGTTTTCTCAAGTTAGTTATGCTAATTCTTTAAAGAATTAGCATAGTGTTGTTTGGCGAAGTACCTTAAACACAGTACTTGATTAGAGTAATACCCATCCGACATGAAGTTGAGCATAATAGATAGAGGGTGGCGTTCGAGAGGGTAGAGAGGATGGCCCGCCCCTTTGTGCTTGAGATTGCCGAGAGTGAAACCTTTCTGGAGAAAAGCCTGAAGCAGGCGAAAACGGGGTTCCGCAAAGAGCGGTTGCAAATGCTGTGGTGGATTAAGACGAAGCAAATCCGGTATCGGCAGGAGATTGGTGAGCGGTTGGGGCGCAGCCCAGCGACGATTAGTCGTTGGCTGTTGTTGTATCGTCAGGGGGGCTTGGCGGCGCTGCTGGAGGAATTGTCCCGAACTCAACCCCATAGAACGCTTCTGGCTGCACCTCAAAGCCACCTGGAAAGGCGAGAACTTCCCCTCCCTCGATGCCCTTCAACAGCGGGTTGACGAGGAACTCGCCCGCCTAACCCCAGAGCAAGTGCAGTCCGTCATGGGGTATGACTTCATTCTCGACGCCTTACGCCAAGCTGAATGCCAGAAAACAGCCTAAATTATACTCAGCTTCATTTTGTATTGGTATAACCCGTTTCGGTTTGCTAGGCCGTAGGATAGGCACCGCTTACCCTTAGGAAAAGCGATGCCAGCGCACTACCGCAATCTAACGATTTGGGGCTGACCTACACGCCAGCTTTTTCCCTAGCAAGGAACTTTTCCAGTTCGGTTAGGGCATCGGCATCCACTTTGGTTTGCATGGGGCAGAATTTGGGGCCACACATGGAGCAAAACTCGGCGGTTTTGTAGATGTCGGCGGGAAGGGTTTCGTCGTGGTATTCCTTGGCTCGTTCGGGGTCGAGGGACAACTCGAACTGTTGGTTCCAGTCGAAGTTGTAGCGGGCATGGGACATTTGGTCATCGCGATCCCGTGCGCCGGGGCGATGGCGGGCAATGTCGGCGGCGTGGGCGGCGATCTTGTAGGCGATCAGGCCCTGGCGCACGTCTTCGGCGTTGGGCAGGCCCAGGTGTTCCTTGGGGGTGACGTAGCAGAGCATGGCGGCTCCGCTCCATCCGGCCAGGGCGGCCCCAATGGCGGAACTGATGTGGTCGTAGCCAGCGGCGATGTCCGTCACCAGGGGGCCGAGGACGTAGAAGGGCGCTTCGGAGCATTCCTCCATCTGCTTTTTGACGTTGTAGTCAATTTGATCCATCGGCACGTGGCCGGGGCCTTCCACCATCACCTGTACATCGTGTTCCCAGGCGCGGCGGGTGAGTTTGCCGAGGGTCTTTAGTTCGGCAAGTTGGGCGGCATCGGTGGCGTCGTGCAGACAGCCCGGACGCAGGGAATCGCCCAAGCTGAAGCTCACATCGTAGCGCTTGAAGATTTCGATGATGTCGTCGAAGTGGGTGTAGAGCGGGTTTTGCTTGTGGTGGTGCAGCATCCAACGGGCCAGGATGCCGCCGCCGCGAGAGACGATGCCTGTGATCCGATCCCGCACCAGGGGCAGGTGCTCAATCAAAATGCCAGCGTGGATAGTTTGGTAATCGACCCCTTGCTGGGCGTGCTTTTCGATGACGTGCAAAAAGTCGTCGGCAGTGAGGTTTTCGATCTTGCCGTGGACGCTTTCTAGGGCTTGGTAGACGGGCACCGTGCCGATGGGGATGGGCGAGGCGTTGATAATGGCGGTACGGATCGCGTCCAAATCGCCGCCCCCGGTGGACAAATCCATCAGCGTATCGGCCCCATACTTCACAGCCAGGTGTAGTTTGGCCACTTCTTCGTTGATATCCGACGAATTGGGCGAGGCCCCAATGTTGGCATTTACCTTACATTTCGAGGCAATGCCAATCGCCATCGGTTCCAAATTGGGGTGGTTGATGTTGGCGGGGATGATCATGCGCCCCCGTGCCACCTCATCACGAATTAGATCCTCAGGCAGGTTTTCCCGCTTCGCCACGTAGGCCATCTCTTCGGTGATGATGCCCTGACGCGCATAGTGCATTTGGGACACATTGGCGTGACCCTGGCGCTTTGCAATCCATTCCGTTCTCATGGTGAACCTCTATAAACACGTAGCGCTAGAGGGGACGAGTACGGCAGAAGAGGCTAGATTTCAACGAATGCAGAAAATTATGGGGCTATGGCTCGTTGAGAGATGCCTATCTGGTCATAGCAACTGGGCTAAAGTGACCTCAATATCATTTCCGTAACCAACCATCTATCCACCGTAGCTCGAGGCGAATGCCCACCCATAGATGGGCTAGCCCTAAGCCAGACATATTCTGCAATCGTCGTTGCGATCTAATGACCTCAAGCAACGCTTCCCTCCGCTGGTACTAACCAGGTCAGGTTCTGAGGGTATGATCTCAGTCCGATTCCTCGGACACCCCTAGCTTGCTCGTATGATAGCACGGTCAACTGGTACGCCTTTCACGGCTGACTGAGAGTTATTCCACGGATCAAGGAGGCCACCCATAACTCCTGTTTAGCAGCCTAGCTATAGTGCTGATCCAGGCGCAGCAGGGTTTCTAGCAGCACGTTGGCCCCCTGGGTGCATTGGTCGGGGGAGGTGTATTCCACCTCAGAGTGGCTGAAGCCACCCTCGCTGGGTACAAAAATCATGCCCATGTCGGTGAAACGGCCAATTTCCAGGGCGTCATGTCCGGCGCGGCTGGGCATGGGCATAGAACTCAGGCCCAGGGTGGCGCAGACCTCGGCAATGGTGGACTGGATGTGGGGGGCGGCGGGGCTGGGGGCCACATTGAGCTGGGGCAGAATTTCGATGTGGGTGTGGGTGCGCTGGGCAATGGCAACGAGTTCAATCTTCAGGTCGTTGACCAGCTTGTCGATCACGTCTTGATCCAAATCGCGCACATCTAAACTAGCGACGACCTTACCGGGCACAATGTTGGCGGCGTTGGGCGACACCTGCAAGGCTCCCACGGTGGCCACCCGCTGCCCCGGTGGATCGGTGGCCAGTTGGTTGACGGCCAGCACCACCTGAGCGGCGGCAACCAGGGCATCCTGGCGCAGATCCATAGGTGTAGTTCCGGCATGGTTGGGCCGTCCGGTAATTTGGATTTGGTAGCGCTGCATCCCCACCACCCCTTGCACCACGCCGATTTGGGCCTTGGCGGTTTCTAACACGCCCCCCTGCTCCACATGGAGTTCCACAAAGGCGCACACTTCGCCACGGGTGCGGCGGGCCAGGGCAAGGCGGCTCCAGTCGCCCCCCACCTGCTGAACGCATTGATCGATGGGGTGGCCATCCTTGCGGCGATAGTCTGTCACTTCCAAAGACGCCGTTCCGGCCATGGCCCGACTGCCGATCATGGTGTCCTCTTCGTCGGCGAAGACAATCACCTCAAAGGGATGATCCAACTGAAGGCTGTGCTCTTGCAGGGTGCGAGCTACTTCGAGTCCGGCCAACACGCCCAAACAGCCATCAAACTTGCCGCCGCAGGGCACCGTGTCGATGTGGGAACCCGTGGCCAGGGCCGGGAGATCCAACCGTCCCGGTAAGCGGCCAATCATATTGCCCGCCGTATCCAGCCGTACGGTCATGCCCGCCTCGGTCATCCAGCGCCGCACCAGTTCCCGCCCTTGCACATCCTCCGGGCTAAAGGCCAGCCGACAAATGCCACCGTTGTCCATTTGGCCAATGGCTGCAAGGTCGTCCAAGCTTTGGTTAAGGCGCTTGCCGTTCACCCGCAGCACGGGCTGACCATGGACGGCCTGATCGGCGGCGGGTTGACCTTGGGAAGAGAGGGTGGGCAGGGTGGTCATAGGGGTTGTGGGATAAGGGGTAGAGCGGGTTGAGGGTATTGTGGTGTCGAGATCCCAGGGTTCTTTTACGGCCTGTCCCCAGGATGAGGGCGATCCCGAAGCAGAACCCTGGGATCTGAACCCTAAGGTGTGTCATCAAATCCAGCCAAAACCCTTGTAGAACAAGCCTTGCCATGCCCGCAGGCTAGGGGCTGTAATCGTTAATTTCTGGGCCATCAGCGATTGATGACAGGCCCTAGGGCTTAGGCCAACATTGTAGAAAATGTTAACAGTAGGAAATGTTACTAACCTATCCTAGCGGCTGATGACGGTGTATACCGTTTATTGTATACAGTCCTGCAATATGGCTGGGGGAATGACATCTAGGCTGAGGGCCGCTAGTCCTCCATATCCGTGAAGGGTGGCACTTTGGGGTAAGGGAGGGAGCGTTGGGCAAAGGCCGCTTTGGCGCGGCGCAGAATATCGGTGCGGAAGGCGGGTTCGTTGCGAATATCGAGGGGATAGGCACGGAGCTTAAAGTGGGTGCCCCAGGGCTTTTCGGCGATCACCACCACGATGGGCAGGTTGAGCTGGGTGAATCGGCTGCTGTAGGCGGCTTGGTACAAAATGTCGGTGACGGCTTCGGCATCCACCCCATGGTCAAAGTAAACGTCGGTGGCGACCTGGGCCTCTAGGCTGCCGCTGTTGGCGTTGATAATGGCCTCCGTCCAGGTTTTGCTGTGGGGAATGGTGATCAGGTCGTCGTCAAAGGTGTGGAGCCGAATGCCGCGCAGCCCATAGCTGACCACCTCGCCGTAGTGATCACCGATGGTGATGCGATCTCCCACTCGGTAGGGAGCCTCGAACAGGGCCACCACCCCGGCAATCACCGAGGTAATGTAGTCCTTGAAGGCGAACCCCACCGCCACCGCCACCGTGCCCGTAATGGCAAACAAATTTTGCTCCGATACATTGAGAAACAGCCCCGCCACATGGGCAATCAGCACAATTAACACCGTGCCCTTCCAGAAGGGAATCGACTGTTTGATGATCAGCCGAGAACGGCGGGGCACTTTTTCCGAGAGCCAATTCGCTAGGGTTTGCCCCCCGGAAAGCAGGGCGTAGGCCAGAATAACGCTCAGAACCGCATTGGCCACCCGCCCTAGGGTAATGGTCTTGAACAGGGCGGAGGCGTCTTCCACGGCATCCATCTGCCCCAACCACCATAGGGATAGCTGTGCAAGGTTAGCCAAATTCATTTCGCCTCCCCGGTGAGAAAGTTATTGGACTTCAGTTCAGCCAACACCAGCGGGTAGTAGGCGGGGTAGAGGGAAATTCCCTGGCGGGTTTGGCGTAGCACCCCGGCCTGCCGTAATCGCTGCACGTTGACCTCCACTAAATTAGCCGCCAGCCCCAGGCTTTGGGCCAGATGGGATCGGGTCATGGATCCATGGAGCATCAGGGCATGGAGGACGTAGTGATCCTCGGCGGTAAGGCTGGGCAAGCTGGGCAGGGTGGCGGGCAGCAGTTGCAGCGGCACGGGCAGGGGGCCAGCCTGATCTAGGGGTTGGGGCTGTTCTGGCACATCCTCCTCCCGCAACCGCAGGGATCGCAGCCATAGGTATTGGGCCACCACCGCTTGCCCCCGCGACAGACTCGCCAACTCAGACCAAGACCAACCGCGAGCCTCCATTTCATCCAGGGGCGCATCGGCGGCCTCCCCAGACTCCGTCGTGGATGATTCTGGCTGCAAATCCGCCGCAAAGGGCCGCAGCCAGTCCGACAGCATGGCCTTATCCAGGGATGGCAACACCAGGGTTTCGCTAAAGTAGGATTCCACCTGGCAGACGCGATTTAAAAACGTCCAGGCCCAGGTATTGCAGCGAATCACCCAGAAATATTGCGGATACTGCCCCACCGTATCCCGCAGCCACTCCACCCCCTGCCAGCCGCCAATGCAGCGGAGAAAACATTGCTCTAAGGGCGGCATGATCACCAATCTGCGCCGCTGGGAGAGGGGATCGGGGTGGTCATCATCGGTTTGGGCCGTTTTCGACGGAATCTCCGCCAGGGCCTTGCTAAACTGTTCTGCCAAATTGAGGGGATTGGGGGGCCGCACCTGCCACGCCATCGGTCGCCAAACTCGCACCGCCTGGGGCAGATCCCCCAGCCAATCTCCAGCCATCAAGCTCTCCATCAGCGCCTCGGTGTCCTCCACCGGGCTACTGAGAATCACCAGACTATTGGGGGCATCGGGATCCTGCTGCCAAGCGGTAACCACCGCGCTCAGACGCTCCTGGGCAGTGGTTTGGTAGACATCGGGAATCGGCCACTGGGCTAACCGTCGCCGTAGAGCCGCGTTCCACAGGGTCGGCAATGGGCACAGGTTGGCAACATCCTCCTGCTGGTTATTACGCGCCGCCGTCAGCCATGACCTAGCCTGACGCAGCAACGGACGAGAGGGCCACCCTGCCATAGGACGGTAAAACCGGGGACTACCCCCCTAGGGTACGGGAAAACCGCCGCCGCCAGCCATCAGACCGACAAAACACCTACCCTGCGGTGACTTCCAGGCGAGCCAGCCAGTCGATCAAGAGCGGATTCACCACATCGGGCCGTTCGTCGTGGGGGCAGTGCCCGGTGTTGGGGATGCTGTGGAAGGTGACGGCCTGGTTGGGGTCGTCCGCCAGTTGGCGATAGAGCTTGGCCCCTTGGATGGGTGTCCAGGGGTCGTTTTCGCCCCAGAGAACGAGGAGGGGTTGGGCAATGGTGGGCAGCAGGTCGCTGGGTTTTGGGCCTGGGGGCGCAGTAACGATGGAGGCAAACACCTTTTGGGCGTTGGGCTGGCAGGCGGGGGCGTAGAGCATCTCCACCAGGTCGTCGGTGATGGCGGCCTGGTTGCGGTAGACCTGCTTGAGGGAACTGCGAATCCGGCCCTTGCGACGCACTTGATTAAACACCAGCGGCCCCACGGTTTCAGAACTCACCAGCCAGGTAAAGGCTCCCATAACCCAACTGAGGGGCGGGTGCATTTCTTCGGGGCGATGGTTCAGCCCGCCCGCACAGTTCAGCACGGCCCCAGCACGGGCGGTTTCGGGATGGTTGGCCAGCATCATCAGGGTCAGCAATCCGCCAATGGAGTTGCCCACATAAATTGCCGGAGCCTGCACCAGTTCCGCCCAAAAGTCGTAGAGCAGGGCTTGCCAGAGTTCCAGGCTGTAGTCCAACACGGGCTGATCCGAGGCCCCAAACCCCAGCAAATCCAGGGCATAGACCCGATACCCCGCCTCGGCCAGCACTGGAATATTCTTGCGCCAGTGCCCCAAAGAAGCCCCAAACCCGTGGATCAACACCAACGGCTGACCATGACCCTGCACGGTGTAGGTAATGGTGTGATCCCGCCATTGCCAGGTGCAAGTTTCTAGGGCGACCATCGTCAGTTCTGCAACCATAATTCAGTGAATTCGGAGAATAAAGGGAAATGGGGATTTTAGGACCGGGCCAACGTACCGTAGGATGGACAGCGCCCATCAATACAAGAACCGCCAAAAGAACGCCTACCAGGGCGACCCCTAGACTTAATTGTAAAGAAATATCACCGTTCATGATATGGCTTTATCCTACTCCAGCCATAGACTGAGAAGCGTCTGACCAACCTATCCCAGTTTTGCCCTATGCCGCCGACCAGTCTCCTCCTTGATCTCCTTCCCCTCATGCTGGGCGCGGCCCTGGCTCCCCTGTGGCTGGTCATTTTGCTGCTGATTTTGCAGAGTCGGCGGGGATTGGTGAAGGCCACCGCCTTCGTAACGGGCATTACCCTGGTACGGTTGCTTCAGGGCTGGCTGTTTGGCTATGTGTTGGGGCAGGCCAATGTGCTGGCAGAATCCAACGTGCCCCGGCTGATCATGGCTCTATTGCTGATAGCCCTGGGGCTGATGCTGCTGATTTCGGCCCTCAAATCCTTGGTCAACGCCCCCGACCCCGATGCGCCGCCGCCCAAGCTGTTTCAGCAAATTGATCGGGCTAAGCCTCTAAATCTGCTGGGCATTGGCATCATGCTCACCACCATTGCCCCCAAGTTTTGGGTGTTTACCCTCGCCGCCCTGGGCATCATTCGCGAGGCTAACCTAGACAGCCTTGCCGCCGCCCTCACCGCCTATGCCATATACATCCTGGGAGCACAGTCGCTGTTGATTTTGCCCCTGTTGCTCTATGCCGTTGTGCCTGGCCCCGCCAGTGGTCTGCTGCGAGCGCTGAACGAGTGGCTCACCGCTAACCAGCGGGTGATTAGCCTGGTGGTTTCGCTGGTGTTTGGGGGTCTCTTTTTCTGGAAGGGCTGGAATAACTTCTGGGCCATTGGTTTTTAGGGCAAGGCTTAACGTTTCCCTTGCCTCCGCTGGCCTTTGGGAAAAGCTAACTCATCTGCCTGTAACCCTGCGTAGTGACTTCACGAGGCTCTCTGCGCCACCCAAGAGCCACCCCTAGAAGAGTTTCAGGTTTTTGTTCAACGGTAGTCTGATGGATCAACTTGGGAAGACGGTTGCCATTGAGAACCCCGGTTTTTTGAAAAAACCGGGGTTCTCAATGGCCATAATTATCTTGATGGGTGCCCCTGTCCTAATACCTAATAGTGGATAGCTTCCTCTGGGGTGCGCGCGCTGGGCCAGGCTTGGGTATCAAGGTCAACTCCGGGCAGTTGGGAGGACTCAAAGACGGGTTCGGCAATTCCGGCTTTAACTTGTTGGTCGTAGTCCTGCATCACCTTCAGGCCCACTTTAAATAGCATCACTAGGGCAAACAGGTTGACTAGGGCCAAAAAGCCCATGGTGACATCGGCAAAGCCAAAGACGGTCGTGAGATCTTGGGAGGCTCCCCATACCACCAGGGCTAGGGTAAGCACCCGAAAACCGTTCAGCAGCCAGCGGTCGTTATCGCTGAAGAAGCTGAGGCTGTTTTCCCCTAGGTAGTAGTTGTAGATCATCGATGTGAAGGCAAACAGCAGCAGGGCCAGGGTGACAAACACTTGGCCCCATTGCCCTACGTGCTCGGCCATGGCGGTTTGGGTGAGGGTGACGCCGCCCACGTCGCTGCCCGGTTCGTAGACTGAGGAGAGGAGAATAATCGCCGCTGTGCAGGAGCAGAGGATGATGGTATCGATGAAGACGCTGAAGGATTGCACAATGCCCTGGTTAACGGGATGTTTAACGTAGGCCACGGCGGCGACGTTGGGGGCACTACCCAGCCCCGCCTCGTTAGAAAACAGGCCGCGCTTGACGCCAAAGATCAGCGCCGCGCCAATGCCGCCGCCAACAACCGCGTTGAGGCCAAAGGCACTCGAAAAAATCAGCCCAAAAACGGCGGGAATTTCGCTAAGGTTGGTCGCCATCACAAACAGGGCCATGGCAAAGTAGCCCAGGGCCATGATCGGCACCACGAACTCGCTGACCTCAGCAATGCGCTTCACGCCACCAAAGATAATCAGCCCCAGCAGCACCAACAGCCCGATCCCGGTAATGGAGGTCGGTAGGCCAAAGGTCTCGTTGACTGCCGTGGCCACAGTGTAGGACTGAAGGGCATTGAACCCCAGGCCAAAGGTGACCAGGAGCAGCACCGAAAAAATACCCGCCAGCCAGCGGTTCCCCAGCCCCCGATGGATGTAGTAGGCGGGGCCACCGCGATAGGTGCCATCCGGCTCGGCCACCTTGAACACCTGGGCCAGGGTGCATTCAAAAAAGCTGGTGGCCATACCAAGCAGGGCAATGGCCCACATCCAAAACACGGCACCGGGGCCGCCTAGGGTGATGGCTACCGCCACCCCGGCAATGTTGCCTGCACCTACCCGTCCGGCCACGCTGAGCACAAGGGCCTGGAAGGAACTGAGGTGCCCCTCTTCGCGATGGGTGGATTGCCCCAGGATGGAAAACATTTTGCCAAAGTAGCGAAACTGGACAAACCGAGAGGCCACCGTAAACAGCAGGCCCACCGCCACCAGCACAAAAATCAGTACTTTACCCCATAGGAGGTCGTTGAGAAAATTCAGCACCCGCCTTCTCCTTTGTTGATAGTCGTCGATAGTCTGTTGATAGTCGTCGCGTTTCGAGTTGCGTAATTCGTTCGATTGGTTTGATTCGTGGGATTCGTTCGAGCAAGGTGATCACGAATCCGTGGATCGCACACTCAATGTAGAACAGCTATCCTGGTTGTCTCCGTGGCAGGCAGGATGCCCATCCGACGAATTTCGAGCCTGCGATCCCGTAAGAATCGATAAACGGCGTTTTTGGCTGTACCGTCGTTCCGTTTTAACGGGGAGCACCAAGGTCTTTCTGTAGCCATCGGTACTTAGATCTCGCTGCCAGAGTGGACAGCATCTCTCCAAAAGGGCGCTTTGGCCCTAGAGATCAAGGGTTTTCGTAGTTTTACGGATTTACCCTGGGGCTAAGATAATCGTTGGGCAAAAAAGTCATGAAACATAGAGAAACTACATAAAAATTCCACAAAGGAAGCGTATTTTTACGGATTTTCTTTCACGAAGAATAAGCCGTAATTAAATTAAACCTCATGCAATTAAAATCTGTTTTACCTCCGAGTCTACCCCCGTTTCCATCCAGATCCTTACACTAAGAATTATCAACCTTTTGGACAATCCCATGGCCGCCGCCACTGATACCCAGCGTTTGGTCGAAATTATCCGGGATCTGTGCTTTGCCCCCAGTCTGGATATCGTGATGACCTTGGTGGCCGTGGCAGCGCGCGAACTCACCCACGCCGACGGGGCGACCTTTGTGCTGAAGGAAGACAATCAGTGCTTCTATGCCCACGAAAACGCCGTTGCTCCCCTTTGGAAGGGACAACGGTTTCCGCTGAGCGCCTGTATTTGCGGTTGGGCGATCAACAACAAGCAGGCCGCCATCATCGAGGATGTCTACCGCGATGCCCGCATTCCCGTGGAAGCCTACGAGCCGACCTTTGTCAAAAGCTTGACGGTGATGCCCATTGGCCAGGATGACCCCCTGGGCGTAATTGGCGTGTATTGGGCAGATCGACACCAACCCCTAGAGGCCGAAATCGACCTGCTGAAAAGCTTGGCGGAGACCACCGCCATGGCCCTCCGGCGGCTCAACGGTGGCAATGGTATCCGGGAAGCGGACTGGGGAGAACCCGATACTCAACGCCTTTCTCGTCTAGAGCAACTCGAACGCACCAATGCCAAACTGCGGGCCGAGGTGCTACAGCGCCACACCCAAGAGGCCGAACTGACTCGCCTGTCCCTCACCGATGGACTGACTGGGCTGTACAATCGGCGCGGCTTTTACCTAATGGCCAACCCCAAACTGCGGCAGGCCCGTCGTCAGCGGCAAACGGTGGCCGTGGCCTTCATTGATGTGGACTATTTGAAGCAGGTTAACGATCACTTTGGCCATGAAGCGGGAGATTGGCTGATTTTAGGCACCGCCGAGGCCCTGCACCGCACCTGCACCGATGGAGATATCCTGGCGCGTTTGGGGGGAGATGAGTTCGTCGTCTTCCTATCCTCTGAGACCGATACCACGGCCTTTACCGATCAGCTGCGGGCCGAGGCCCAGCGTTTCATGGACGAAAATCAACTTCCCTATCCCCTCTCCCTGAGTGTGGGTCTGGTGGTCGGGCACTGGCACCAAGCCGATCTCTCCTTACACGACTTGGTCAATCGTGCCGATACCGCCATGTATCACCATAAACAGCGTCGTCGGCCCCTCAACATGGCATCCCTCAAAGCCGCCCAACGCTGGAACCAAGAGCAGGTCGGCCACTAAGGGTAGGCCAACGGGTCAGGTCGCCAAGCTAGGCCCTCATCCCCCCACTCCTCTGTATCATGGAACCTCTGTGTCATGAAACTTAGACGGGACGGCCTCAAACGTTAAGAAAAGAGGGCCGAAACCGACGGGTTTCGGGTGGCCACCCCTAGGATGCAAGGGAGGCGAGTTTAGCACGACTGTAATCATCGCCCCCAGCCCAATGCCTTTCTAGCGGCCTTGGCCACCGCCGCAACCCCTATCGAAATGGCTTGGCGTATCCGTGGCTTGGTGTTCGATGGATCGATGATTTTGAAGCTCGATAGAAGTTCGATAGAAGTTCGATAGGATTCCGACATTTCTGACGGTCTAATATCCTCTCTGCTGCTCTCTCCAGGATTTTGCTATGTCAATCACCAATCTCGAAGAACTGGAAGCGTTGATTGCCCGCGTGAAAACGGCCCAGCAACAATACGCCGAATTTAGTCAGGCCCAGGTAGACCATATCTTTAAGCAGGCGGCTTTGGCGGCCAATATGGCCCGCATTCCCCTGGCCAAAGCGGCGGTAACGGAAACGGGCATGGGCGTGGTGGAGGACAAGGTGATTAAAAATCACTTCGCCTCGGAATCCATCTACAACAAGTACCGGGACGAAAAAACCTGCGGCGTGCTGGAGGAGGATAAGTCCTTCGGGATGCAGAAGATTGCCGAACCCGTGGGCTTGCTGGCGGGGATTGTGCCCACCACAAACCCCACTTCAACGGCCATTTTCAAGGCGCTACTGGCGCTGAAAACCCGCAACGGCATTATCTTTTCCCCCCACCCCAGGGCCAAGGGCTGCACCATTGCGGCGGCCAAGGTGGTACTGGAGGCAGCGGTGGCGGCGGGGGCTCCAGCGGACATCATCGGCTGGATTGACGAACCCACGGTGCCCCTCTCCCAGGCGCTGATGCAGCACCGGGATATTAGCCTGATTTTGGCCACGGGTGGCCCCGGCATGGTGCGGGCAGCCTACTCGTCGGGCAATCCCTCCCTGGGCGTGGGAGCTGGCAACACCCCAGCGGTGATCGACGCCACCGCCCACCTGAAAATGGCGGTGTCCTCCATTCTGCTCAGCAAAACCTTTGACAACGGCATGATCTGCGCCAGCGAACAGTCCGTGGTGGTGGAAGAGGCGGTCTACGACACCGTGCGCCAGGAGTTTGCCGATCGCGGAGCCTACCTGCTGAATGCCGAAGAACTGGACAAGGTGCGGCAGATTATCCTCAAGGATGGCCACCTGAACGGCGCAATCGTCGGCCAGCCCGTCCAAAAACTGGCGGAACTGGCGGGCATCACCATTCCCCCCACGGCACGGGTGATCATCGGCGAAGTGGACATCATCGGCACCGAAGAACCCTTCGCCTTTGAAAAACTCTCCCCCATCCTGGCCATGTATCGGGCCAAGGATTTTGCGGCAGCGGTAGACAAGGCCCAAGCCCTAATTAGCTTTGGCGGACGCGGCCACACCGCCGTCCTCTACACCGCCCCCGACAACCACACCCATATCCAGCAATTTGAACACAAGGTGGAAACCGCCCGCGTGTTGATCAACACCCCCGCTTCCCAGGGGGCGATTGGTGACCTGTTCAACTTCCGCCTGGATCCGTCTTTGACCCTGGGCTGCGGCACCTGGGGCGGCAACTCCGTCAGCGAAAACGTCGGCGTGCAGCACGTCCTCAACATCAAAACCATCAGCGAGCGGCGGGAAAATATGCTGTGGTTCCGGGTGCCGCCCAAGGTCTACTTCAAGTATGGCTGTCTGCCCGTGGCCCTGCGGGAACTCTCCGGCAAGCAGCGGGCCTTCGTTGTCACCGACAAACCCCTCTACGACATGGGCATGACCAAGGGCCTAGAGGAAGTTCTAGAAGAAGTCGGCCTCAAGTACGACATTTTCTACAACGTGGAACCCGACCCCTCCCTAGCCACAGTGCAGCGCGGTCTGGCGGTGATGAACACCTTTAATCCTGACGTGATCATTGCCTTTGGCGGCGGCTCGCCCATGGATGCGGCCAAGGTGATGTGGATGATGTATGAGCACCCCGAAATTGAGTTTGAGGGACTGTCTACCCGGTTTATGGACATTCGCAAGCGGGTCTACAACCTGCCGGAACTGGGCCAAAAAGCCATGATGGTTGCCATCCCCACCACGTCGGGTACGGGTTCCGAAGTCACCCCCTTTGCGGTAGTGACGGACGAACGCACCGGGATTAAGTATCCCCTGGCGGATTACTCCCTGACGCCTAACATGGCCATTGTCGATCCCGAACTGGTGCTGAACCTGCCCAAGGGGCTGACGGCCTACGGCGGCGTGGATGCCCTCACCCATGCGCTGGAATCCTACGTGTCGGTCTATGCCTCGGAATACACCAACGGCCTAGCGTTGGAGGCGATTCGGCTGTTGATGAAATACCTGCCCAGCGCCTACGAAAACGGTGCCAACGACCCCAAGGCCCGCGAAAAAGTCCACTACGCCGCCACCATGGCCGGAATGGCCTTCGCCAACGCCTTTTTAGGCATTTGTCACTCCATGGCGCACCAACTGGGGGCCACCTTCCACGTCCCCCACGGGCTGGCCAATGCGCTGATGATCTCCCACGTCATCCGCTATAACGCCACCGATGTGCCCTTTAAGCAGGCCATCTTCCCACAGTACAAATACCCCAACGCCAAGTGGCGCTACGCCCGCATTGCCGACCACCTGCACCTGGGCGGCAGCACCGAGGACGAAAAGGTGGAATTGCTGATTGCGGCCATCGAAGACCTGAAGCGCAAGGTGAACATCCCCACCGCCATCCGCGAGGTGATCAACGAGGATGAACACACCTTCTTCGCCCACCTAGAGGGCATCGCCGACCAAGCCTTCGATGACCAATGCACCCCCGCCAACCCCCGCTATCCGTTGATCCAAGACCTCAAGGATCTCTATACAGCGGCCTATCGGGGCGTTCAGGTGGAAGCAACGCTGCCCCAGTCGGTCAGTGAGCGGCTAGAAACGGCGGCTGGATAGGCTTCAGGTAGCCTCCCACCACACCATCCGAGGGTGACGACCTCTGTCTCAGGCCAGATGGCAGGGGAAAGGAACGGTGTTAGCTTGGGTCACGACGTTTCCCTAAACAGGAAACGCGGATCCGGCTAGCACCTTTTTCTTGGCACCATGGTTTCTTCTGCCACCCATTTTCCCCTCCACCAGCAAACCCTTTCCCTCGATCACCAAGCCTGGACTGAGGTACTGGCCACTACACCCAACCTGCTGATTATTCAGGATTTGGATGGGGTCTGCATGGGCCTCGTGGCAGATCCGCTAGATCGGCAGATTGATTTGGACTATGTGCAGGCCACCCAAGCCTTTGGGGGGCATTTTTATGTGTTGACCAATGGCGAACACACGGGCACCAGGGGCATGAACCGAATTGCGGAACGGGCCTGGGGCGGGCAAGGGGCGGCATCCACCCACCAGGGCTATTTGCCAGGGCTGGCGGCGGGGGGTGTGCAGTGGCAAACCCGGTCAGGCCAAGTCAGCCATCCGGGGGTGAGCGCGGCAGAATTAGATTTCCTGGCGGCAGTGCCCAAGCAGATGCGCCAGCGGCTCAGGGACTTTTTTCAGGAACGACCGGGCCAATTATCTACGATGGCGATCCAGCAGAGCATTGAGGCGTCGGTGCTAGATAATGTGGCTTCCCCAACCGTGAACCTCAACACCCTCCACGCCCAACTCCAGGCGGCGGGGGATGCCGACGGATCGATCTACGCTGACCTACAACGGGCTATGGCCGATCTGATGACGGATTTGCTGGAACAGGCGGCAGCGCAAGGGCTGGGGGAATCCTTTTTTGTCCACTATGCCCCCAACCACGGGCGACAGGCCGATGGCAAAGAAGTCCTGTGGCTAGGGAAAGGCGCGGAATCGGGCACGACGGATTTTCAGTTCATGCTGCGGGGGGCGATCAAGGAGGCGGGGGTGCTGGCCCTGCTGAATCGCTACTATGCCCAGCACACGGGCGAGTTTCCCCTAGGGGAAGACTTCAGCGTGCGCCAAGCCCCCCACAGCCTGCCGGAATTGTTGGCCCTAGCCGAGGCCCACTTCGACCCCGCCCTAATGCCGACCCTGGTGGGGGTAGGGGATACGGTAACCAGCCGCTGGAGCATCGGAGAAGATTGCCAGCCCATAGTGCAGCGGGGGGGCAGTGATCGCCTCTTTCTACAGTTGGTGCAAGACCTGGGAGAACGCTTTGACCGGGGTAACCTAGTCACCTATGTGGACAGCAGCGGTGGCCAGGTCAAGAATCGTAAGCCTTTGACATTAGAACATCACAATGGCCAGCCCGTCGTCGTTGAAGGCCCCGGCGACCCCCGCGACACCACCGATCCCCTGCGTCTGAATGTGGTGTTTCCGGGGGGGCATCGGCAATACTGCGCCGCCTTCCAATCCGCCGCCCAGCAGCGCCACTCGGTCAACGGTTGATCGACCAAGATTGAGCGAAAGGTTGATCTACCAATTGCGTGGCTGAAATTGCCTATCGTTGAGAATCGCCATGGTTTCCCCCGACTGCACTAGCACAAACAGGCCTTGGCGATAGGCGTAGCGGTCGGCCCCTGCATCGATGCCAATGCCCGCCATCGCTCCATAGAGTTGGCGCTGTTCGTATTCCGGGAAAAACTCGCGAAAGCGGATTAATTTCTCCGCAAAGTCCTTCACATCATCCACGCTCAGGCTGCTTTTCACCTCCACCGCTAGCACATGATTCTGGTTCAACACCAGCACATCAATCTCCATGGAGTCACCGTTCTGGCGCTGCCTGACCCGCTGGCTCACCCGATGGACGGGAATGCCCCACTCCAGGAAAATGGTCTCGCAGGCTGGGGCCACCAGATTTTCTACAAACAACCCCCACTTGCCGCCCAGACTGCCAATTTGCTGGCTCAATTGGCGGTTAATGCGGCGATTTTCCGCTGCCGTCTCCTGAAGTTTGCGATCCGTCTCCTGGGACTGTTCCCGCATCAGCCGCTCGGTTTCCTGGGACTGCTCCCGCATCAGCCGCTCGGTTTCTTGAAAGCGGCGTTCGGCTTCCTGGGAGCGACGTTTAGCTTCCTCAGATTGTGCCTGGAAGAGTTCTCTGAGTTCCTGGAACTGGTGATCGGTTTCTTGAAAGCGGCGTTCGGTTTCTTGCTGGGCAGTGGCTAGTTCGCCTAACAAACGCCATACATCATCTGCGGTTGTGGCCATAGCTGTACGTCGAAGGGTATGTCCTTCTATTTTAATTCGGCTTTAATTCGACTGATTGCATCGGACTAACCATGGCCTGAAGTCATGCCAATCGGGCCACGGCATGGGCCGCGATTTTGCCCTGGGAGGCCAGTATAGTGAACTATCAGCATGTAAATAGTCCAAGCATTGGCAAAGCAGGAGATCCCCAACCATGGGCGCAGCGGCACAACAGGTCATCGGCATTGATTTAGGCGGATCCGCCATTAAGTTAGGGCGCTTTACGGTCAATGGAGACTGTGTGGCCGAGTTGACAGTACCCACGCCCCAGCCCTCTACCCCCGCCGCTGTGGTCAGCGCCATTGCCGTTGCCATCGACCAGTTGGATCCTCACCGAAAAGCCGGAGCCATTGGCCTCGGCACCCCTGGCCCCGCCGATGCCGCCGGACGTGTCGCCCGCGTGGCCATCAACCTAGCGGGCTGGCGCGATGTGCCCATTGCCGACTGGCTAGAGGAAAAAACCGGACGGCCTACCCTCGTCGCCAACGATGCCAACTGTGCTGGACTGGGCGAGGCATGGCTGGGGGCGGGTCGCCATTTCCAAGACCTAATTCTGCTGACCCTAGGAACGGGGGTAGGGGGGGCTGTTGTTTTGAACGGCGAGTTATTTGTGGGCCGTCAGGGCACCGCCGCCGAACTAGGACTGATCACCCTCAACCCCGATGGGCCACCCTGCAACAGCGGTAACCGAGGATCCCTGGAGCAATACTGCTCTGTCCAAGCCATCCAGCGCCAAACCGGGCGTTCTCCCGCCGAACTCTACCAACAGGCCCAGGCCGGGGATGGGGAGGCGATCACCTTCTGGCAGACCTACGGACGCTGGCTGGGGGCGGGCTTGGCCAGTTTGGTCTACGTCCTCACCCCGGAGGCGATCATTCTGGGGGGTGGGGTGAGTGCCGCCGCCGATCTGTTTTTGCCCACGGTTTTACAAGAACTCGAAGAACGGGTGCTGCCCAGTTCTCGCGAGGGTCTGCGGGTGCTGATCGCCGAACTGGGTAATCGGGCGGGCATGGTGGGGGCGGCACGGCTGGCCCTGCCCCTGGTGCATCCCGCCGTACCGGATAATGGAGAGGCTTGAGGTGCCGTCCTAGTCTGGGTTTGCTATGGTTTCTGCTGATTTGCCTATCCACGCCTTTGTCCATCCCCTGGGCCACAATCGGGAGGCTATTGAGGCCATCATGCAGACGGTGAGCCAGGGCATTGTCGATTACCTGGCCACGGCGGGCACCCAGGTACCGTTGCCGCCTGGGGATGAACTGCCCTACCGACCCATTCCAGCCCAGCCCGTAGCCTGGGCCACCCTCATGGATGACCTCAAGGGCGTGATGGCCGGGGCGATGAATCCAGCCCATCCCGGCTACCTAGGGCATATGGATCCTCTGCCCAGCACGGTTTCCATTCTGGGAGATTGGGTGGCGGCAGCCCTCAACAACAACATGCTCAGCGTAGAAATGTCGCCCCTCCTGTCGCGGCTAGAGCCGTTACTGATGGCGGAAATCGCGCAGTTGTTTGGATTGGGGGAGCGGGCCGGAGGGCTGTTGGTGAATGGCGGCACCCTAGCGAATTTACAGGCCCTCACCGTAGCGCGCAATGTCAACCTGGGCTGTCTGAAAACAGGACTGGCGGGCCACGGCAATCCGGTCATCCTAGCTTCAGAGATGGCCCATACCTCCATCCAAAAAGCGGCCATGGTGCTGGGGCTAGGGCTGGAGGGGGTGATCCTAGTGCCTGCGCCCCAAGGACAGATGGATGTAGAGGCCCTGGAAACCCTGATTCGCCAAGCCCTCGCCGATGGGAAGCGGCCCTTTGCCATCGTGGCCACTGCCGGAACAACGGTCACCGGGAATATTGATCCCCTGCCCGCCATCCAGCGCCTCGCCCAGATCTACGATCTCTGGTTCCATGTGGATGCCGCCTACGGGGGTGCCCTGGCCTTTTCCCCGGCTCATCGCTATCGGCTGACCGGCATTGAACGGGCCGATTCCGTTACCTTCAACCCGCAAAAGTGGCTCTATGTCACCAAAACCTGCGCCTCGGTCATGTTTCGCGACCTCAGTCTGCTCCACAGCCACTTCCGCATTCCGGCCCCCTACATGAACAGCGAAACCGACTGGGTCAACCTAGGGGAAATTTCGATTCAGGGTACCCGCCACCCCGATATCCTCAAACTTTGGCTATCGCTACAACACCTAGGCCAATCCGGCTGTGCCTCCCTGGTAGACCACGGCTATCACCTAGCGGCGGCGATGGTAGATCACATCCGCCAGCGCCCTTACCTGACCCTAGCCACGGAACCGGAAATGAACCTGGTGTGCTTTCGGGGCTGTCCTCCCCACCTACAATCTGATCAGTGGGATGATTGGAATGCCGGATTACAGCAGTTTTTGCTGACCGAAGCCCAAATCTTTCTTTCCCTGCCGCAATGGCGAGGGCAGCGCTGGCTGAAGGCGGTTCTCCTCAATCCGTTTACCACCGCCGATCACCTCGCCACCCTGTTTGACCAGATTGATCGCTATACCCAGGAAAGCACCCTATAAACAGCCCCCAGGAAAATAAAAAGCCCCCAGGAAAGTCACCCTATCCTGGGGGCAGCGCACTCATAAATTAAGGGAAATCTTACCTAAACTAAGGGAAACCTTATCTCGGATTTCCCTTGAATGAGGCGCACCGCCCAGATTTACCCATCCCCCCTTATGAAGGCTACCACCTATACATAAACCTCTATTCTGCTTAGTTCCTAGGGTTGATCCCCCCTAGCCCCCTTATGAAGGGGGAAACTGGATTCAAAGTCCCCCTTCACAAGGGGAATTTAGGGGGATCTCCAAGGATTTGTGGCATGAAAGCAGGATGTGTATGAGCAGTAGCTTATTAAGGGAGAGTACAAGGCAAATCGACTATTCCTCTGTTTCCATGGCGCTCTCCATCTTGGCGGAAATTTTCTCCTTAATCTCCTCTAGACTAGGCATAAATTCCTTTTTCTTTTCTAGGCCCAGCTTAATCTTTTCGCCAATTTCCTCAGCGGTGGGAGCCATACCAGCCCCAGCGGCATCGGGTGCAAATTTCTCCTTGGCTTTCATCCCCGCTTCAATTTTCTCAACGATCTCATCCGCCGTAGGCATGAAGAGTTCTTTCTTCTTCATGAAGACTTCCTTCTTCTGTTCGGGGGTGAGGGCCGCAAACAGCTCTTGGGTGGGAACCGCCTTCATAATGGCTGATAGATCCGCTTTCTGCTCCTTGGTGAGGGCCATGGATTTAAAGGCTTTGCGCAAACTAAAGCCATCCTCGATAGCCTGCTCAAATTTCTCCCGCTGATCGGGAAAGAGAATCGCCTCAATCTGAGGAACATACTCAGACTCGAGTTGCTCCATCAGCCCTTGTTGGTCGGCATCAAGATCCACCCCTTGCAACCAGGGCAGAACAGAGGACTTGGCCTGGGCCGGGCTGATGGCTACCATCATCACCAAGATGGTAGAGATAACAACTGATAGTAACGTCCGTAACATACTGAAAAATCTCCGTATCAAAAAACACTAAACTGCCTAGGCGCTGACTCAAGTCTCTGACGCATTATCTCGCGTAGCCTTGGCATGTTCAGCAAAGGCCACAACCGCCATAAACGATATAACAATTGTAGGCAAAACCAGGCTCCACCATGTTTCTGAAATCAAAACAAAATATGTAGCAGCTAGCCCTCCCAGAGCAAACCCAATAATGATTGGAATCACCCGTCCCATACGCTCCATGGATTCCTCGGCAGCTAAAGACGCTTTTTCATCGGTTTCAGAGGCTAACTTAGAGATGGCAACCTGCACGAGGTCAATGGTGAGCTGCGTCGTATTGCCCGTCATTACCGTGGTGGGAATGTAACTTTTAAACACGCCCTTAGCTTCCTTCATGATGGCATTTTGGATCGCCATCGCCACCACCCCTGCCATACCAATGGGCAGAATATATTCCTCCTGCACATTAAAAATAAGATAGGGAGAGAAGGTGACCCCAACCCAAAGAAAAATGCAAAGAGCGATGGCTTCGGCGGTGAGCAAAACCGCAAAGACAGGCCACTGTTTATGACGGGCGTAGCGGGCAAGGAGAGAAGTAGCCGCCACCGCAACCATGAAGGCAGGAAACATCAGCAGATGGGTAATGGTGGATTCCTCATCGGCTTGAACAAATTCGTAGCCCGCTAGGGCGATATTGCCTGTAACGTGGGCGGTGAAAATACCAAACAAAATAATAAATGCCGACGTATCCACAAACCCAGCAACCCAACTAAGCATAAAGCCAGCGGGGCCATCACTCAGCAGATACTGACCCAGGCTAAAATCAGATTTTTGAGGAGAGGTGGCAACCATAAACTCAGCAGCAGCAAAGGCAAAGAACAGGAAAAAGGGACGTCAAGGATAAGAAAAGGCTGACCAATTTACTCAGCAAGCATACCCCTAGGAGAACGCAGCAACGCTAAAAAAGCCAACGATGACTCCTAGGAATCTTAAGTATCATCTGGATTGCCTCGGGCTCCATGGTAACAGTGGTCATGAATGGACATCGTCCTGCTAGCTAGCCCCATACTTGCTCACCTTGGGCGCAACGACCTTCACCAACTGATACAGATGATCGTCTAATTTGGGGGCAGCGAGGGCAGTAGGGGCCGATTGGGGCGGAGGATCTGTCTGCTGATCGGCGGCATCTTGGGGCATGGACTCATCGTCCCCCTCGTCGGTGACGGGAACCTCCTCTGGTGAAGGCAGTGTCAGGGAGATCGTTGGTAGCTGGCTAACATCGCTAAATTCGCTGGCGTACCCCCAATTGGTCAACAGGCCGACATAGGGCGTATCTAGGGCCTGAAGCACAAGGGCCGACCGAGGCGCGGGGTACAGGCTGGGTAAGGTATCGAGGGAACGCCTAGCCGCATCGAGGATGAACCCCTGTTGTTCCGGGGAATCTGGATCCAAAGCCATAATCTGAACCAGGGCGTTTTCCCCAATGGTAATCGGCACCATCCCCGGTGGGGCCATCGTCTGATCGATGGTAAAGACTGAGGTAAGGCGAGGCTCTGGCGGATCGAGAATCAGACTACCCCCACCGGGTCTTTCCTTGACAAACTTCTCGTAATACTTGGTGTAGTCCACTTCTTCCGTTTCCGCCAAAGAGGCTTGGAAGGCTTCGTAGCTAGCGGGATCCTGCCACTGGGTTAGGGTGGCGATGCGACTGCCGTCGGTGCTGGTCAGGAGCGCAAATCGTTCAAATCCATCAATCTGTTTATAGAAGGATCGACTGGTTTTCAGTAAGGCTTTGACCACATCCGCCTGACTATCAGCCGTGGACTCGTAGACCGACAACACAACCGTGGTTGCAGAGTCGTCAAACACTAGGGGCTGAACTAACTTATCAGCCCAACCGGGGGCCACCCAACCCCATCCGTAGGCCATTACAGCCAGCAACACACCAAACACAACGCGAACCATGGAGCAAATACCTAAGCAACAGGGCGACCAACTCAAGCAGTACTAAACTCAGCACTTGCTCCTCAGGACAAGGGGGTGACAGGGCTGACTGGCTCGGCTTTTTATCCTAGCCCTAGCAATGAGGGCTATTTGTTAAACTCAATACCATTTTTTCAATACCCCCTGGGCTTACCCCTGAGCCGCCAATCCGGTTGGCCCAGAGCCTCGGCCTCGGCGAATGCTGTACTTGCAGCTACAGATTCAAAGGGTGAGGTTCGCTATAAGACTGTATACAGTACACCAAGAATGCCATTAAACCTCTGGTCTTCTTTGAGGCCGGAGGGGCTTAAATTCTGTCTTCGGATAGGTGCCAGTCGGGAAAGATGGTGTTCAAGGCCCCCGGAAACGCCATTGTTTGTAGCTCTAAACACAAAAAAACTCATGGGTGCTTGCCATTCTTTGGGAGATGTGAAGGCCAATGGGGTTTCCTTGCGGTTTTAGTAAATGTTTTTGGAAATGACTTGATAGGGAGGATACATGACCCAGGCTGATTATGAAGGCTCTGGCCCAATAGCCGCCGAGCCCGCCGATGATATCGTTGAGTACGACACAGGCATACTCTACGGCTTGCTAGACAAGCCTCCCGTGGGCGAAGCGGCCTTTGTGGCCATGCAGCACGTCTTAGCTTCCTTCGTAGGGATTATTACGCCACCCCTGTTGATTTGTTCCGCCCTTGGCGTGGATCCTGCGAATACCAGCTTCATCATCAGTATGTCGCTGTTTGCCAGCGGCCTATGTACGTTTATTCAGTGCAAACGCATTGGCCCTGTCGGTTCGGGTCTGCTGAGTTTGCAGGGCACCAGCTTTGCTTTTCTCGGCCCCATCATTGGGGTAGGAACAGCCGCCGTTAATGGCGGTGCCACCCCAGAACAGGCGCTAGCGCTCATCTTTGGGGTCTGTTTTTTTGGCTCCTCGGTGGAAATTATCCTCAGTCGCTTCCTGCACCTAGCTCAGGAAATCATCACGCCGCTAGTGGCGGGTACCGTGGTGATGATCATCGGCCTCAGCCTAATTAAAACAGGGATTTTTAGTTTGGCAGGGGGCGGGCCAGCCAAGCGCATTAGTGGGATCTTTGCCCAGCCCGAAAATGCCGGGTTGAGCCAAGCGACCGTGGATGGCGTGACCTTTAGGGCGGCTGATGCCTTTGGTAGCACTCAAAACCTAGCCCTAGGCTTTTTGGTTTTGGCCATCGTCACCCTGCTCACGCTGTCGAATAACCGCATTTTGCGGATGGGGGCGATTGCCATTGGCCTGATTATTGGCTATGTGATTGCCTTTTTCTTGGGCCTCGTCAACTTCAGTAACCTCAGCCAGCTACCCATCGTGCGGTTCCCCATCCCGATGCGGTTTGGCTTCGACTTCAACTTTGCCGCCTTTGCCCCCTTCCTCATTCTGTATCTGATCACCGCCGTTGAAACCATCGGCGATCTCACGGCCACTTCCGCTGTGTCTGGGGAACCGGTGAAAGGGCCGATTTACTTCCGGCGCATCAAGGGAGGCGTGTTAGGAGATGGTGTGAACTCCGCCATTGCCGCCCTGCTCAACACCTTCCCGAATACCACCTTTAGCCAAAATAACGGCGTGATTCAGATGACCGGGGTCGCCAGCCGCTACGTGGGTTTCTATGTGGCGGGTATTTTCGCCATCCTGGGTCTGGTGCCCATCGTTGGCGGAGTATTTCAAGCGATTCCGCAGCCCGTCTTAGGCGGAGCGACCCTGATCATGTTTGGTTCCATCGCTGTGGCTGGCCTCAACATTGTGGCCTCCACGGGGCTGGATCGCCGCTCCATCATTCTGGTGGCCATTTCCCTAGCCCTGGGCCTAGGGGTGGTCTATCACCCGGAAATTTTTGATGGCAAACCGGCCCTGATCAAAAACATTTTCTCGTCGGGGATTTCCACCGGTGGTTTGACGGCCATCGTTCTAAACACCGTCCTACCGGGTCGGCCTAAGGTGCCCTCCTTCCGAGAATCGCTGGCTGAAGCCGAAGCCGAAGCCTAGTCGTCCATCGAGTTGATCGGCAGAAGATGTCGATCCACCCGTTGATGGTTATCCCAGTGGTGCCGTTCGCTTGGGCACAACGCAACGGTTTTTCCATGCCCCATGGGCGTTATACCTGCGCAATCGCTTGTCCTAGCCGTTGAAGACACCCTGGGAAACCCAAGGATCTATGGTCATTGAGCACCCATAGATTCTCATTGCAGTAGACCGCTCTTACTTTGGTGTGAGGAGAACGAATGTTGAATACAAATGCTTTGGGGATTTCAGCCCGATTGTTAGCCTGGGCCAGCCGTGGTTCGGGATTGTTGGCCACGCTGTTGCTGTTGTTCTCTGCGCTGCCCGCTGCCGCTGAAGGATTGACCGAAACTGAGCAAGCCGCTCCCCAAGTGGAGGCACTGACTACAGAGGAGGCCCCCCGTACAGCGGATGCCTTGTCTGTAGATCGACCTGAAGATCCCCTGGCCGATGCCATCCTGACCACAGAGCCTGTTCTGATGGCCGATGCGTCCGAAGATGCCCTAGGGGTAGACGCCGTGGCCAATGGGGAGGTTCCTGGCTCTCTGACGGTTGAGGAAACGACGCCCTCCAGTGATCAGATCGCCGATGCTGAGGCCTCTGACGTGGAAGCAACCCCGATGTTCCTGGTCACCGACCTGGAATCTGCCCTCGAAAATGATGGTCGCGTTTTGCCCCAGGCGGCTGACTTGGCTCAGGTTACCCAGGTCACCGACTTTACGGATATTTTGCCCAGCGATTGGGCCTTCCAAGCCTTGAGCAATCTAGTCAACAACTATGGTTGTCTCCAGGGCTATCCGGATCGCACCTTCCGGGGGCAGCGCAGCCTGACCCGCTTTGAGTTTGCGGCGGGTCTGAATGCCTGTTTGGATGTGCTCGCGGCCAACCTGAGCATGATTTCCGACGAAGATCTGATTCCCATTCGCCGCCTCCAGGAGGAATTTGCCGCCGAACTGGCCACCCTGCGCGGTCGAGTGGATGCCCTAGAGGCCGAAACCGCCGAACTAAGCGCTCAGCAGTTTGCCACCCAAACCAAACTGCGGGGTTCTGTCTTTTTCAATGTGGGTAGCGGCTTTGCCAATGGCAGCATTCGGGCGGAGGGGAACAGTATCTTTGCAGCGGCTCGCGACCCCATCACCAATGCCCCGGTAACCCGCACAATCTCCCGCAATCCCAGTCTCACCACTAGCGCGTTGACTTGGATCAACATGGACACCTCCTTCAGCGGTTCCGACCGCCTGAAGCTTCAGTTTGTGGCCGGGGCGGGTACTTCACCGGCCAACCTCTACGGTTCGGCGGGCTTGTTCAACACCTTTGGCACTCCGTTCACCTTCCAAACCGGCGGCGTCGATCAGTTTGATGTCACTATTCGCGAACTCAGCTACATGTTCCCCGTGGGGGACAGCCTCACCATTGATGTCGGTGCCCGGATCAACTGGTACAGCTACTTCGACAACAACCGCTACACCTTCTTCCTCACCGGGGCCAACAGCTTCAACTCCAGCGGCGGCACCCAGGTGAACACCGTAGACCGTGGGGCAGGGGCCATTGCCGTGTGGGATGTGACGGACTGGCTAGACGTACGGGTTGGCTACCTGGCTGAAAGCACCGAATTCCTTCCGGGCCAGCGCGATGCGGGCAACCCCACCCGAGGTTTGTTTGGCGGTACCAACACCCTCACGGGGCAGATTGGTCTTCAGCCCTTCAACAACCTCAACCTGCGGCTGCTGTATACCCGCTCTAACCTGATGCCCAACGCCGCTGGCCAAATTGGCGGCACCCTCAGCGAACCCATGTATGGTTTTGCCGATAACGGGTTTGGAGGTGCCCTCACCAATGCCCCTGCCGATACCTTCCTGGTCAACTTCGACTGGACGCCCCTAAGCTGGCTGGGCCTATTTGGTCGCTACAGCTACGGCAGCGTTAAGCTCACCGATGCCGCCACGCGCACCCGGATTGGCGATGTCAACGGTCAGTCCTTCCAGATTGGGGTGGCCTTCCCCAACCTGTTTAGGGAAGGAGCCTTGGGAACGGTATCCTACCTGATTCCCTACGATGTCACTGGGGGGCGGCAGTTCCTCGTGGCTGGCGGCGGCGATGGCGGCACTCAGCAGGAGGTGGAGGTGTCCTACCGCTACCCCCTCAACCGCAACATCGCGATCATGCCCTCCGCCTACTGGATCATGAACGCCAACAACTTTGGCAGCAACCCCGACATCTTCCTGTTTAACCTCCAGGCTCAGATGTCTTTCTAGGGTCTGTCTGTCTAGGATCTTAGTGATCTTGCGACCTTAAACCATCGATTGCGTCTCCTAAATTCCCCCACTGGCCTAGGTCGGTGGGGTTTCTCATGGCAGACTGAGGACAGCGTTCCAGGGCACGAATACGTTCCAGGGTATGGATGATGACCAATCCCCCCGCTTTACTGTTGATTGACATTCAGCAAGGGTTAGACGATCCCCGCTGGGGCAGCCGCAATAACCCGATGGCTGAGATGAACATCGCCCTCTTACTGCGGGCCTGGCGCAACCAGCGATACCCCGTCATCCATGTGCGCCACTGTTCCACCGATCCCGACTCTCCCCTGCGACCGGGGCAACCGGGCAATGCCCTCAAGCCCTGTGCTCAGCCCCAGGCGGGCGAACCCGAATTTACCAAAACCGTGAACAGCGCCTTCATTGGCACCAACCTAGAGACCTACCTGCGCGAACAGAGCATTTCAGCCCTAGTGGTGGTAGGGCTGACCACCGACCACTGTGTTTCCACCTCGGTGCGCATGGCCGCCAATTTGGGCTTTGAGGTTACCGTAGTGGCCGATGCCACCGCCACCTTCGACCGCAGGGGCATCGACGGCACCCACTACGATGCCGACACCATGCATCAGGTCAACCTCGCCAGCCTCCAGAACGAGTTCTGCCGCGTCCAATCCACCAACCACACCTTGGCAGACCTGGCTGGGGGGCGCAACTTCAGCTAGTTCCCTAAACCAAGGCATTTAGAGATAACACGCTTTAGCGGATGTCGTAGCCAAACAGGTTAGGATTCACATCGCCCAAGTTCAGATCCCCCAGGCCATACTCGGCCCAGCGACGATCCACCAGGGCGGCGGTGTCGGGATCAGGGACGAGTTCAGGACTCCAGGGGCGGTCGGTTTCGGGGTAGACCTTGGTGGTGGCGTCAATGCCCATGCGGCTACCCAGGCCGGGGCGTTCGGTGGCAAAGTCTAATTTGTCGAAGGGGTTATTGGGCAGAATGAACACATCCCTCACCGGGTCTACCTTGGAGGTCACAGCCCACATCACCTGACGCGGATCGCGAATGTTGATCGACTCATCCACCACAATCACAAACTTGGTGTAGTTGAACTGGGGCAGGGCCGACCAAAAGGCTAGGGCCGCTCGCTTGGCTTGGCCAGGGTAGGTTTTCTCGATGGAGAGAACGGCAGCCTTGTAGCTCAGCCCTTCCATCGGCAAAAAGAAGTCCTTAATTTCCGGCACTTGCTGGCGCAGGATGGGGGTGTAGATGCGGTTGAGGGCGATGGCCATCATGGCATCTTCCTTGGGGGGCCGACCGCTGAAGGTGGTCATATAAATGGGATCTTTGCGGTGGGTGACGCAGTGGAAGCGCAGCAGCGGGGCCGCTTCATTGACGCCGCCGTAGTAGCCGATGTGGTCGCCAGCGGGGCCATCCACCGCCGTTTCCCCAGGGGTGATGGTACCTTCCAGGACGATTTCGGAGTCAGCAGGGACTTCGAGATCCACGGTTTTGCACTTGGCCAAGTGGACGCCCTTTCCGGCGTAGAGTCCGGCAAACAGCCATTCAGACAGGTCGATGGGTAGAGGAGTTGCCGCCGCCAGGATCACCAGGGGATCGACACCGATGGCGATGGCCACCTCCAGCTTTTTGCCCATCTCCGCCGCCTTTCGCAGGTGCCGACTACAGCCCCGCACCGACAGCCACTGCACCGTCATGGTGTTTTTCGATTGCAGTTGCAGGCGGTACACCCCCACGTTGGGAATGCCGCTCTCCGGGTCTTTGGTAATCATCAGGCCCAGGGTCAACACCTTGCCCGCGTCGCCGGGATAGACATGAAGCATCGGAATTTGGGTCAGATCCACCGCCTCATCCTTCAGCACCATCTGCTGACAGGGGGGCAGCAAATCTCGCATCGGCTTGGCCTTCACCACGTCAAACAGCGCCTTGCCCAACTCCACCGCCTGGGAGACCGTCTTGGGCGGGCGGGGCTGATACAGCAGGGCCAGCTTATCGCCGAGGGATTCTAATTCCTGGGGATGATCCATATTCATCGCCCAGCAAACCCGCTCCACGGTGCCCAAAACGTTGATGGCCAGGGGCATGGAGGCTCCCTTCACATTCTCAAACAGCAGGGCAGGCCCACCGCTTAGCAAGAGGCGATTGGCAATTTCCGACACCTCTAAATACGGATCCACCGGGGTGGTAATGCGCCGCAACTGTCCCCGATCTTCCAGGAGCGATAGGAATTGCCGTAGGTCTCTAGCCATTGTGAACAACTGTGAAGGGCCATGTTCATTATGGCGGACGGTGGGAGCCAGCGGGTATGCCTCGGCGTCATGTGTGCTCTATCACCCAAGGGGCAGCGGCCCAGGTGATACAACTAAAGGTGAGTAATCCCAATGGCCCCATGGTACGTGTGCTGCCTCGATTGTCCGTTTTTGCCCTGCTCCTAGCGATGGCCCCCCTCGCCGCCTGTAGTAATCGACTAGATGTGCCTACGGTGGAAGCCACCATCAAAGCCGATATCGAACGGCAGGGGCGGCGGTTGGCCCTGCGAGAGGTGCGCTGCCCTGGGGAGGTAACCCGACAGGCTGGGGCTTTTTTCCGCTGTGTGGGGGAACTTGATCCTGAGGGCACGTTTACCATCAATGTCACCCAACAGGATGATCGGGGTACCGTCACCTGGGATGTCCCAAACTCTAAAGCTCTGCTAAATCTGGCCAAGGTGGAAGCCGGGATTCAGCAGGGGCTTTCCGAGGCCCTAGGGCAACGGGCGCTGATCGACTGTGGCGAGGCCATGTATCGGGTCAACCAACCGGGGGATCGGTTTGAATGTCGGGTGATTGGCGGCCTGGTGGATGGGGCAGATACCATTAACACCGTACTGGTCACCGTCGATGCCACGGGCAACCTCGACTGGCAGGAAGTACGCGCCACCGATACCACCGATGCCCTCACGCCCTCACCCCCCGCCAACGACGGTTAATCCATCGCTTCAGAACAGCCGGATATGGGAAGAAAGACGACTCAAAGAACCTCACGTAGGGTTGGCAATGCCCACCTAATCCGAAGCTAAGGCACACCTTCCCTACCCAACACAGGCGAGGCCCTAGCAAGGATTGGCCCTCGGCAAAAGTGCTGTACACCCTAGCGCCAACCGCAAAGCTAAATTCTTTCTGTGGAAGAGCGGTCGGCTTTATGAACGTCTGTTACAATGCGTAACATAAAGGCACTCATAGACGTTCCCCATAAACATCGCTGTTAACCATCCATGCTTTTTCTCATCCTGGCTATTGTGATTGCCCTAGTGGCCTGGTCACTCCGACTGATGGAGCAAGCCGTCAAAGGTCAGGAATTTTCCTTGATGCTGGCTGGTTTCCTGGTCGCTTCTTCCGCCGCTGCCATGATGGCTGTGTATTTTCTGATGGGCAACTACATGGTCTACCTCAACCAAAACCCCATCTCCGCCGCTCGCCTAGACTATATTTCCACCGCCTTTGTAGATGGGGATAGCAGCCTTCCCCCCACCTGGTTGGTCAAGGCTGATTAGGTTAATTTTTTTGAGCGATTTCTCATAGAGACCGCTACGGGAACAGCGCTAATCCCAGCGTTGCTTCGTTGGATTCCAAGCATCAGCCAATGTTTCGGGCGATTGCTCAATACCTCTTACCATGACTTGCCTTGAGCATCTGAGTTTCAGGATACGGTACCGTCACTTATTTAACCCATCGAAATCTTTCCTATCGAAAACCTCCGGCTCTTTTCTTGAATCAGAAAGGAAGCCGGAGTTTTTTTACAAGCCCCCTCTCCCCTTGGGCTGCCGCTTATACCCAGCCTGTTGTCGTGCCGTAAGTTCTCGGAGATCCCCCTAAATCCCTCTTGTAAAGGGGGACTTTGAATCCAGTTCCCCTCTTCACAAGGGGGGCTAGGGGGGATCACCCCTAGGAACGCAGCGGAATAGAGACTTGTGTATAAGCAGTAGATCCTAAGGGGAGAGGGATTTGGGGTAAGGACAGCGCAACCTTAGTAGTCGAAGTCGCCGCCCATGCCAGCCCCAGCCCCAGCAGCGGGAGCCTTGGGTTCGGGCTTATCCACCACGATGCACTCGGTGGTCAGCACCATGGAGGCGATGGAGGCCGCGTTTTGTAGCCCGGAGCGGGTCACCTTGGCAGGGTCAACGATGCCCGCCTCGAACATATCGACGAACTGGTTGGTGGCCGCGTCGTAGCCGATGGTGAAGTCTTTTTCCTTCACCTGCTCAACGATTACCGCACCGTTGAAGCCCGCATTCTCAGCAATCCGGCTGAGGGGAGCGGTCAGGGCACGGGTGACGATCTGGGCACCCAGCAACTCTTCGCCGCTGAGGTTGGCCTTGGCCCATTCCTCCAGTTGGGGGGCCAGGTGGGCCAGGGTGGTGCCGCCACCGGGGACGATCCCCTCTTCCACAGCGGCCTTGGTGGCGTTGATGGCATCTTCCAGGCGCAGCTTGCGATCCTTCATTTCGGTTTCGGTGGCTGCACCCACTTTGATCACCGCCACACCACCGGAGAGCTTGGCCAGTCGCTCTTGCAGCTTCTCTTTGTCGTAGCTAGAGTCGGTTTCTTCGATCTGGCGGCGGATTTGCTCGCAGCGGGCCTTCACATCCTTCTCGTTGCCCTCGGCCACGATGGTGGTGGTGTCCTTGGTGATGGTGAGGCGACGGGCATTGCCCAGCATCTCCACCTTAACGTTTTCCAGCTTCAGCCCGGTGTCTTCGCTGATCACTTGGCCACCCGTCAGCACAGCGATGTCTTCCAGCATGGCCTTACGACGGTCGCCAAAGCCGGGAGCCTTCACAGCGGCCACGTTCAGCACACCGCGCATCCGGTTCACCACCAGGGTAGCCAGGGCTTCTTTTTCGATGTCTTCGGCGATGATCATCAGGGGCTTGCCGGAGCGGGCCACCTGCTCCAGCACGGGCACCAGGTCTTGCACCAGGGTGATTTTCTTGTCGGTCAGCAGGATGTAGGGGTCTTCTAGGACAGCTTCCATCCGCTCGGTGTCGGTGACGAAGTAGGGGGAGAGGTAGCCCTTGTCGAAGCGCATCCCTTCGGTGACCTCCAGTTCGGTGGTCATCGACTTGCCTTCTTCTAGGGAAATCACCCCTTCGCGGCCCACCTTATCCATGGCGTCGGCGATCATTTGGCCCACCTCGTCATCGTTCCCGGCGGAGATGGCCCCCACCTGGGCGATGGACTTGGAATCTTCCACGGGGCGGGCGTGCTCGGCAATGCGATCCACCAGGAAAGCGGTGGCTTTGTCGATGCCGCGCTTGAGGGAAATGGCGTTGGCACCCGCAGCCACGTTGCGCAGACCTTCTTTAACAATGGCGTGGCCCAGTACGGTGGCGGTAGTGGTGCCATCCCCAGCGGCGTCGTTGGTCTTGGAAGCAGCCTGACGCAGCAGGGAAACGGCGGTGTTTTCGATGTGATCTTCTAGCTCAATTTCCTTGGCAATGGTGATGCCGTCGTTGATGATTTGGGGTGCGCCAAACTTTTTCTCTAGCACCACGTTGCGACCCTTGGGGCCAAGGGTAACGGCCACGGCCTCGGCCAGCATATCAAAGCCACGCTCTAGGGCACGACGGGCATCTTCGTTGTAGGTGATGGTTTTAGCCATAGAAAAACTATCCTCCCAACAAGGTGAATTGTTGACACTAACTGCGTTTGGTTGAAGAAAGGTTTGATCGGTAATTGCTCCGAGGGATGGTGGGCGGTGCCCACGCTACGGGGGAGACTTAACCCAAAGCGGCGAGGATGTCGGACTCGCGCAGGAGCACGTAGTCGTCGCTGCCGAGTTTGATGTCGGTGCCTGCATACTTGGAGTAGAGCACCTTGTCGCCTACCTTCACTTCGATGGCTTGGTAGCTGCCATCATCGCTGCGCTTGCCGGGGCCAACTTGAATCACTTCGCCAACCTGGGGCTTTTCCTTGGCGGTGTCGGGTAGCAAAATGCCCCCAGCGGTTTTTTCTTCAGCTTCGCTCACCTTCACCAGGATGCGATCCCCCAGGGGCTTCACGGTGGACGCATTTAGGGTTACTGCGGCCATAGTATTCCTCCATTCACTAACGACATAGAAGGCTGGAAATTCGCGACACCCAAGGGCCAGCCTGCAACGGTAAAGAACAGGTCTATGCCCCTGAACGGTCAAATTTCCTGGGAGGGTGCCCTATGTTTTAGCACTCTCACCACCTGAGTGCTAATTTATCCGGCCATCCCAGCTTCGACAATTCTCTGCCAGGTGTGGTTTGCCGAACTTTTCCTTCCCAGGGGAAACCTCGATGCACTCATTGGCCAACGCGACACCGAGAAGAAACCCCTCCGGTATGATGGACTCAGCGTTTGGCACCCTGGGTTATGAACGACGAACGATTTCAGCGGTACGTAGCCACTTATCGCAACCTCAACCTATTTCCGCTGCTCGACTCGGAAGAAATTGAGCGGTTTCGCATCACCCACAGCCCAGAAACCCTTGCCCGTCTACGTAGCGCCATTGTGGCCAGCGAGGTCAACGGTAAGTTGATCTTCACGGGCCATGTGGGCTGCGGTAAAACCACGTTGCTCAACGAGCTAGCCCTAGAAGTACGCAAGCGAGGGCTATTTGTTGAGTTTTTCTCCATTGCCAAAATGGTGGAGATGTCAGATGTTAACCACATCAATATTCTCTATTCGGTGGCTCTGCGGTTACTGCGGCGGGCGGTTCGCAGTGAGGTTCCTATTCCTGAGGCCACTCAAGAGAGTCTTAAAGCCTGGTTCACCCAAACCAAGTCTCTCACCTATACTGACCAATTAAGAAAAGAAGTGGGTCTTGGCGGTGATTTTTTCAAAATATTCACCACTAAACTGCAAAAAGAAGACTCTTTTCGGGAGGAAATTAAGGAAACCTACGAACGTCGGGTTTCAGACTTAACGCAGCATATTGATCAGATCGCTGCTGCTATTCAAACCTATACCGGCAAAGAAGTATTAGTCATTATCGACGACCTAGATAAGCTTGAGTTACCAATAGTAGAATCGATTTTTCGAGATAACATCAACGCCCTATTTTCACCTCGAATTCGTATTCTGTTCACTATTCCCATTGCAGTAGTACGAGAACCGGAAATTAGAAAGCTTTGGGAAGGGCAAAATTCGACGTTATTTTTGCTGTCTGTCACCAAATTCTATAGCCGCGATGCCTCTCATCAGCCCAATGCTCAACCCATTGAGGCGAATGTGGCACGGTTGCAAAGTATTTTGGAACGGCGCATTGAAGCTGACCTTGTTGAACCGCAAGTATTACGGCAAATGGTGTTGCTTAGCGGCGGTGTATTGCGAGAGCTGGTGCGCCTAGGACAGGAATGTTGCCGCGAATGTATGCTGCGCCTGGAGATGGATGACAGCGCAGGCGACGTCAAAATTGACCAGGACATTTTAGAAGCCGCTGTGCGAGAACTTCGTAAGCAGTACGCCCGATCTCTCGGCAACGATCTCTACGAACTTTTGCGGCAAACCTACGAAGCCTTTACACCCCCCGATATTAGCGATCCAAAGTTTCTAAAGCTCCTCCACGGGCTGTATGTGTTGGAATATGAAAACGACGACCTTTGGTACGACCTTCATCCCCTCGTTACCGACCTGCTCAAACGTAAAAATCTAATCTAACCCCCAGATCCCAGGGTTTTTCGAGAACCCTGGGATCTATTCTTCCTAGCGATCTCCATGTCTGTAGACCTTTCACCGCTAAACCGTCGTGCGTATCGTAAGCTGCTGTTGGCGATGACCCTAGAGGCCCAGCGGCTAGAGTTGCTGCTGGCGATTACCGATGATCGCAACCTGCAAGACCAGATCATCACCGCCTACGAAGCGGAACTGAAGGCCCAGGGCATGACGCCGTTGCGGGTGCGGCTAGACCCCAAACGCCCCAGCCTCCGCGCCGCCCTGCAAGACCTGACTGACCAAACCCCAGCCCTGCAAAGCGGGGAACCCGTGGTGGTGACGGTGCTGAATGCTGGGGAACTGCTGGGGGTGCGGCTGACGGACGAAAAATCTGAGCAGGAGAAGTTTTTCTTTTCGCTGCAATGGACGCGGGAGGCGTTGCAGGCCTTTGCGTTCCCGATTGTGCTGTGGTTGCCCGATGCCATTGCCACCCGCCTAGCCCAGCAAGCCCCCGACTTTTGGAGCTGGCGCGGCGGTGTGTTTGAGTTTACCCCCGAAGC
The DNA here is from genome assembly GCA_044070495.1 of Spirulina sp. Lineage (GTDB taxonomy): Bacteria > Cyanobacteriota > Cyanobacteriia > Phormidesmidales > Phormidesmidaceae > Nodosilinea. The sequence continues at coordinate 72,562 of JBIPSI010000010.1, forward strand.
CCGCCCCATCCCCGAAGGTCAACCCGATGGCCAATTTCTGAGGCCCCTGCCCCTGCCCACGGAGGAACGGCCCCAAAGCACCATCCCCATCGCCGACCTAGAACACCAAATTGCTCAACTAGAAGCCACCGCCCCCGATTCGCCCCTACTGATTACCCTCTACAACAATTTGGGAGAGTTTCACGCTAATCAGTACGCCTACCAACCCGCCCTAGAAGCCTACGAAAAAGCCCTCACCCTAGCCATCAGCAGAGCCGATATTCCGGGACAAGCTCGGTCTTTGTTCAACCTAGGTGATGCACTGAGGAAATGTGGGCGACCGTTGCAAGCAGTGGACTATTACCAGCAAGCGTTGGCTCAGTATCAGCAGTTGGGTAATCGCCAGGGTGAAGGAGGGATCCTGAATCAATTAGGTAATACGTACTTTCAATTAAGCCAGTACCGCGAGGCGATTAAGTCCCATCAGCAATCTTTAGCCATTAAGCAGGAAATTAGCGACCGACATGGTGAGGGGAATGCCCTGGGGAATCTGGGCAATGCGTACCGTCTTCTGGGCCAGTACCGCGAGGCGATTGAGTTCTATCAGCAATCTTTAGCCCTCCAGCGGGAGATTGGCGACCGCCAGGGCGAGGGGAGTACCCTAGGCAATCTGGGCAATGTGTACGATTCCCTGGGCCAGTACCGCGAGGCAATTGAGTTCTATCAGCAATCTTTAGCCATTGCGCAGGAGATTGGTGATCGCCAGGGAGAGGGAAATGCCTTGGGCAATCTGGGCATTGCGTACGATGCTCTGGGCCAGTACCGCGAAGCGATTGAATTCCATCAGCAATCTTTAGCCATTGCGCGGGAGATTGATGATCGCCAGGGAGAGGGAAATGCCTTGGGCAATCTGGGCCTTGCGTATGATGCTCTGGGCCAGTATCGCGAGGCGATTGAATTCCATCAGCAATCTTTAGCTATTTTTCAGGAAATTGGAGATCGCGGTGGCGAAGCAGGTTCTCTATGTAACCTCGGACTATGTCTTTATTACCTGGGCGAATATCAGATCGCTATGAAGCATTTTCAGCAAGGCGCGACTATTGCCCATGAAATTGGCCAACGACTTTTTGAAGCTAATTCCTTATTGAACCTGGGTAATGCCCTGGCTAGGGTGGATGAAAAATGGCAGGCCCGCCAAGCCTATGAAGCCGCACGGACGCTATTCCAAGACATGGGGCTAGAGAAAGAAGTCAAAAAGTGTGATGAGGCGCTTTACAACCTAGGGCAAAAGGTGGTGGTGCAACCCAAGCCAGCCCCTACCATTGGCGCACCCAAGCCCCAACAGCCAGATTGGCTAGAAAAATCTATGCCCACCGTGGAAAGCGGGGCACCTGAGAACCGGGCGGGGCGTTTGGGGCGGGTGCCGTGGGTGGTGTGGTTTTTGGTGGGGTTGGGGTTGGCAGGGCTGCTGTGGTGGCTGGTACGGTAGGGGTGGTTGGCTGTGTTCCTTCCTCTGGCCAAGCGCCCTAGCCAAATATCCACAATTCCCCACATCGGCCAGGGGGTTGGGGCGGGTTGCCAGACACGATGGGGGCTTAATCCGGCTATGCTAGATAAGCTTTGCGTAAAAATCCCCTCGTTATCCTGGCCTATTCCAAGAAGGGGCTAGGGGTTTTACAATAGTTCATACTAGGCGTTGTTACCGCAGCCTCACCCAAGACTCGTCGTCATGCTCGCGTGATAGAGAACCCTCTTGTACATGGCTACCAGGGCAACCCAGAACCCGTCTGAGTCACCCTGATCAGGTGGTCGCCAGCGGCTTGTCGCACAGAATCCGGAGAAGCAGTTATTATGCCCACGAAAGATCTCACCCGTTACCGAAATATTGGTATCTTCGCCCACGTAGACGCGGGCAAAACCACCACCACCGAACGTATCCTGGCCCTGACTGGACGCATCCATAAAATCGGTGAAGTGCACGATGGTGCCGCCACCACCGACTTCATGGAGCAGGAGCAAGAACGGGGGATCACCATTCAGTCGGCGGCTACCACCTGCTTCTGGAAAGAGCACCAGTTCAACGTGATCGACACACCGGGTCACGTAGACTTCACCATTGAGGTGTATCGCTCCCTTAAGGTGCTGGACGGCGGCATCGGTGTGTTCTGTGGCTCCGGCGGTGTGGAACCCCAGTCGGAAACCAACTGGCGCTACGCCAACGACTCCAAGGTGGCGCGGATCATCTACGTCAACAAGCTCGACCGGATTGGGGCCAACTTCTACAAAGTGGTAGATCAGGTCAAGAACGTGCTGGCGGCTCAGCCCCTGGTGATGGTGCTGCCCATCGGCACCGAAAACGACTTTGTGGGCGTGGTCGATCTGCTCACCCGCAAGGCTTGGGTGTGGGACGATTCCGGCAAGCCTGAAAACTACGAAATCACCGACGTACCTGCCGACATGGTGGATCAGGTCGAGGAATATCGGGATGCCCTGGTGGAACTCGCCGTGGAGCAAGATGACGAGATCCTGGAAAAATATCTAGAAGGCGAAGAAATCTCCATCGATGAGATCAAGGCTTGCATTCGCAAGGGCACCCGCGAACTGGCCTTCTTCCCCACCTACTGCGGTTCCTCCTTCAAGAACAAGGGCGTGCAACTGGTGCTGGATGCCGTGGTGGATTACCTGCCCAGCCCCACGGAAGTGCCTCCCCAGCCGGAAATTGACCTGGAAGGCAACCCCACGGGCGGCTATGCCTATGTGGATCCGGAGAAGCCCCTCCGCGCCCTGGCCTTCAAGATCATGGACGACCGTTTCGGTGCCCTCACCTTTACCCGGCTCTATTCGGGTCAAGTCAAAAAAGGCGACACCATCCTCGACACCGCCACGGGCAAAACCGAGCGGATCAGCCGGATTGTGGAAATGCACGCCAACGACCGGGAAGAGGTGGAATCGGCCCAGGCGGGCGACATTGTGGCCCTGATCGGCATGAAAAACGTGCAGACTGGCCACACCCTCGCCGATCCCAAAAACCCTGCCACCCTAGAACCGATGGTCTTCCCCGATCCGGTGATCTCCATCGCGGTGGCCCCCAAGAAGAAGGGCGACAACGAGAAAATGGGTATGGCCATCAGCAAGATGGTGCAAGAAGATCCCTCCTTCCAGGTGGAAACCGACGAGGAAAGCGGCGAGGTCATCCTCAAGGGGATGGGCGAACTGCACCTAGACATTAAGGTGGACATCCTCAAGCGCACCCACGGCGTGGAAGTGGAAGTGGGCAAACCCCAGGTGGCCTACCGCGAATCCATCACCAAGGTGCTGAACGACGGCTACGTCCACAAGAAGCAGTCCGGGGGTTCCGGTCAGTACGCCAAGATCGACTACATCGTCGAACCGGGCGAACCCGGCACCGGGTTTGTGTTCGAGTCCAAGGTCACGGGCGGTAACGTGCCCCGCGAATTCTGGCCTGCGGTACAGAAGGGCTTTGAAACCAGCATCGACAAAGGGCCGCTGGCGGGCTACCCCGTGGTAGACCTCAAAGTCACCCTCACCGATGGCGGCTTCCACCCCGTAGACTCTTCGGCCATCGCCTTTGAAATTGCGGCCAAGGCGGCCTACCGTCAGTCCTTGCCCAAGGCTGGCCCCCAACTGCTGGAGCCCGTGATGAAGGTGGACGTTTTCACCCCCGAAGACTACATGGGCGACGTGATCGGTGACCTCAACCGTCGGCGCGGCATGATCAAGTCCCAGGATCCCACCCTGACCGGGGTGCGGGTAAAGGCTGATGTGCCCCTGAGCGAAATGTTCGGCTACATCGGCGACCTGCGGACGATGACCTCCGGGCGCGGCCAGTTCTCCATGGAGTTCTCCCACTACGCCCCCTGCCCCGCTAACGTGGCAGAAACGGTGATCAAGGAAGCCAAGGAACGCCAAGCGGCCTCCTAACTCCATAAACCTAACGGCTGGGGGTAACTCCAGCCGCTCTTTTGTCTACCGATTGTTTGTCTCCGGAATCTCTGCGCCCTGGTCAAGCTTTGGCTAGGGCGTTTTGTTACTTTAGAGTCAGCGCTATTGAAGGCATCGCCATGACGGCCACCTTTTCCGCCCCCACGGTTCACAATCATCCCCTTCAGACCTGGCACCCCGCCACCTGGGAGGATTACCTTGCCCTGCGGGACGATCCTAGTGACGAACGAATCCGATTGGCCTTTAACGAAGGATGGTTGTGGATACTGATGGGCGCAGAGGGCATGAATCACGCTTCCGTGAGCGACTTATTCACGATAATGATTGGCTTCTGGGCCATGCAGCATCCCGATCAGGTGTTTAGCTCCTTCGGTCGCTGCCTGTTGGAACAGCCTGGAACCCGTGCCAGTGCGCCGGATTTGGTGCTCTACATCGGGCCAGATTATCCCCAATGGCAGCCGGGGGAATCCCGCCGCATTGACCTGACCCAGCACCCTGTTCCTGCCCTGGTGGGGGAAATTGCCGACACCACCCTAGCCACGGATTTGGACGAGAAAAAGCACCTCTATGCCGCCCTGGGTATTCCTGAATATTGGGTGATCGACGTGCAGGGCCGACGGGTATTTGCCTTTGCGCTGCAAGACAACGGCACCTATCAATCCTGCGATACCTCCCACGCCCTGGCGGATCTGTCCATCGCATGGCTCACCGAAGCCCTAGAACGCCTTGCCCATAGCAGCAACACCCACGTTGCCACCTGGTTTGGCCAGCAAATCGCCACCCTCACCCAACCCCAGTAGCCCAACGTAGCCCAAGCACCCTATCTGCCGCTGGGCTAGGATGAAAAGGCTGACAACATCCCAAAATTCCTGTTCTTTGCGTGATAATGGCCGAAACAATCCCCCTGCTCTGGTTGCCGATGTTTTTCCATTGCCTGATTGGCCTCGTGGCGGCTCAGGTGGCCTTTCGCAAAGGATACGACCTCGGTATTTGGCTGTTGTGGGGCACCCTCGGCGGCACGGCGGCTCTGATCGATGCCCTGCGGCGACCTCGCCATGGCACGACAGCTTGACGATGACTCGGTAGTTAGGGACGGGCGGCGGGTAATTGCCTGATGCCCGTACTGCTATGTTGGGGGCTGTTGGGGGCTGTGGTTTCAAGCTATGCCCCATAACCTACGACATTAGACTTGGTGATCGGGTTCTAGGCGGCAGGGGTATTGGTCGTCGCCCGTTTCGATTTGTAGGGTGGCGTGGTCAATCTCGAAATGGTGATGGAGGTCGTCGCTGACCTGGGCCAAAAAGCTGTCCCCTGGGCTACCTGTGGGCATCACCAAATGGGCGGTGAGGGCGGTTTCGGTGGTGCTCATGGCCCAAATGTGGAGATCGTGAACCGTGGCGACACCGGGTAATTCCTGCAAGAAGGTACGCACCGCCAGGGGTTCGATGTGTTTGGGCACCCGATCCAGAATCAACCCCAGCGCATCCCGAAACAGTTGCCAGGTGCCGACCACAATCACCACCACAATCACCAGGCTGATGGCTGGATCGAACCAAAGCCAGCCCGTCAGCAAAATTGCCACCCCCGCCAGCACCACCCCCACCGAAACCAAGGCATCGGCGGCCATGTGCAAAAAGGCTCCGCGAATGTTGAGGTCGTGCTGGCTACCGGACAAAAACAGCAGGGCGGTGAGGGTGTTGATCACGATGCCCACTCCCGCCACCCAAATCAGGGTCATCCCCGGTACTGGGGTGGGGTCTTGCAGTCGGCGCAGGGCTTCCCAGGCAATGCCCCCAACGGCCAAAAGCAGCAGCATCGCGTTCATCAAGGCCGCTAGGATGGGGGTGCGTCGCAGGCCGTAGGTATAGGTGGGGCTGGGGGGACGTTGGGCCAAATAACTGGCTCCCCAGGCCAGGATAAGCCCCAGCACGTCGCTGAGGTTGTGGCCTGCATCCGCCAGTAGCGCCAGGGATTGGCTGACCCAGCCAAAGGCCGCTTCCAGAATCACAAAACCTAGGTTGAGGACGATGCCGATCTGAAAGGCACGGGTGAAGTTTTTGGGGGTAGGGTGATGGTGTCCATGGTGGTCGGGGCGGTGGGGGCGGCTGTGATCGTGCCCATGATCGTGACCGTGACCGGAATGGCTGGCGTGGGAGTGACTGTGGTGAATCAAAAAACACCTCACGGGAAAGTATCGGGACGCTCTGACCAGATCAACATGGCCCAAGGCCAGAACCTCGGCCAGCACGACCAGCCCTCTGGGCACATCCCGGCCTGTCTCACGTATCTTTTGAGTGTAGAGCAGGGTAGGGTTGAGGAATACCCGTAAGTTACGTTTCAGCAACGTTGGCAATGGACATGATTACCGTTACGGTGAAGCTGTTTTCGATTTATCAAGAAGCCTATGGGGTGCCGGAGGTGCAGTGGACATTTCCGCCCCAAAGCCCGGTGCGAGCGGTGCTAGATCGTGCCTTGGCCGACCATCCCCGGTTAGAACCCTGGCGTGCTCAAACTCGCCTGGGCCTGAATCTGCAATTTGTTGAGGCCGATACCCCCCTCGCCCCAGGGGATGAGGTGGTGCTGATTCCGCCGGTGAGTGGTGGGTAGCCAAAGGCGGCTGGAACGGAACTCTCGGCCTCAAGATCACGATGTCAGACGTGAACTTCTCTATCCTTGGCAGGCGTTCCTGCGGCTATGGTTGGCGCTGAGGACGTTTGCTAAGGGGCCTGGATGGGAATGCTAGATCGGTGCCCTATGGGGCCGGTCATGTCCCTCTGTGAGTCCTATGGATCAGCGTTCCCCGTCGCCGTCGCTCTCTCCGCAGTCCCCGTTCCCAGCTACCGCCTCCAAGCACCACCCTGCTTCCTTGACTCGATCCCTAGGCCAGTCTTCTAGCCCTAGACCGCTCCCCCGCTCTACCCAAGATTTAATTCGACGACTGCGGCTGAAGGTAGCGGAAGCCTTGCCGGAGCAACTGCCCCTCGATTTTTCCGTGGCCATCTGTACCTACAACGGTGAGCATCGCCTACCGGAGGTGCTCAAAGGATTGCTGTGGCAACTGCAAGGTCAACCCCTGGCCTGGGAAGTGATTGTGGTAGACAACAACAGTACCGATGGCACTGCCGCCGTGGTGGAATCCATGCGGGCGCAGTGGCCCCGCGACATTCCCCTACGCTATGCCTTTGAGCCGCAGCAAGGGGCAAGTTTTGCCCGCCAGCAGGCCATTCAAATCGCCCGTAGCCCGCTGGTGGGGTTCTTAGACGATGACAATATTCCCTCTTTGTTGTGGGTGATCAATGCCTACAAATTTGGCCATACCCACCCCGAAGCCGCCGCCTACGGTAGCCGCATTCAGGGCAATTTCGAGGCCAGTCCGCCGCCGCATTTTGAACGCATCGCCGCCCTGTTGGCCCTAACAGAGCGGGGATCGCAACCCCTAATCTATCGCCCCGAACGAAAGGTGCTACCCCCCGGAGCGGGGCTAGTGGTGAAGCGCCAGGCTTGGTTAGATACGGTGCCCCCGGTGCTCTCCCTGGGAACAGCGATTGGGGATCGGGCGGCGGGGGAGGATCTGGAGGTCGTGCTATACATGCAGCGCCAGGGCTGGGAGATTTGGTACAACCCGGCCATGCGCGTGAGCCACAACATTCCGGCCCATCGCCTTCAGCGAGACTACCTGATTCGTCTATGCCGAGGCATCGGCCTCAGCCGCCACCGCACCCGAATGTTGAGTGTGCCACCTTGGCAGCGCCCACTGATGACGCCCCTTTACATGGCCAACGATGGGCGAAAGATTCTGCGTCATCTGCTTCGCCATCGGCAGCAGGTGATGACTGACACCGTGACCGCCTGTGAAATGACGCTCTACCTATACAGCCTAGCCAGTCCCTTTTATATGGCTTGGCGACGGTGGAGAAACCCAGGCCAGCCCTAGGCAGAGGGGGGCTTTCGCAGGCCGATGATCACTCGGCTCCGGATGATTCTTCAGACTCCGAGGGGGCCTCGTTGGGGGGTGGAGGCGTCGCCTCATCCTCGGCCCGCTTCAGAATGGAATCGGTGGTGACACAGTCGTCATCGCTGTACAGCACCTTAACCACAGCTCGATAGAGTGTGCCCATGGCTAGGGGGGTTTCGGAGTTAGCCGCTAGGGTTTGCAGGGTCTGGGCCGCCGATTGATTCAGAAAAGAATAGCCCGTACTTTTTAAGACCGTGGTGGAAATCGTCACCGTGTCGGCCTCTTCCCCTGGTAGCAGCACAAATCCTAAAAGGCCATCGCCCGGTTCCGGGGTGAGGCAGATCCGCAGATCGTAGGGCACCTCCACCGCAAAGGTATCCTCGGCCAAGACGGGGTCTTCGTCCAACTGCTCAGCAACGGTGCTCGTCCAGCTTGCCAGGGCACGTTCGGCCTCATCGGCGGTCGTGAGGTCGCGGCTATACTCCACCCGTGCGATCAGGTCTTGGGAACGCGCCACCTCGGGCGGCACCTCCTCCGATGGATCGCGATCATCCAGGGAAGCCGAGGTATCCTCTGTGGCCCTTTCCCCCTCCCTAGGGCGCAGATCCGCCGCGCTGGGTTCGCGGGGGGGGGATGTCGTCGCCGTAGGGGTAGAGGCGGCGGTGTTGTTTCCTTCATCTTCTGCGGATATTCCCTCTGGGTTATCCGGATCGGGGCGGGGTAGGCGGCTGCCAGAGGGGGGCGGAATCACGATGGAATTGCGCCCCAGACGAGACGGGAAGGGGCTAACCGCAAGGGGAGCACCCAAGGGAGACTGGGAGGTTGGCAGCCGGGGGACAGAACTGAGCCCCCCCGGTAAAGGGGTAAAGGACGGACTGCTCAAGCGATCCCCGGAGGGCGGAAACAGGTTGGCTAGGTTGTTGCTGTCCCCAGATAAAAAGCCGTCGGGCAAGAGAGAATAGGCCGGGCTGTCGAAGTCGGGCAGCCGACTCTGCTCTTCTGGGGTGAGTTCAATCATGGGCACCCGACGTTCGATGTCCTGCCCAAATTCCGGTGATTCTTGGGCCATCCCCTGCAAGGTTGAAAACGATGGCCCCACGGCAAACAACGCCCCATGGAAGCCCACAGACACAATAGCTGCCACCCACTGGGGCTGACGCAAAACGGCAGGCACCCCTTTGAGTACCGCTGGGTTGATGGGTAGCCCTTTCAACAATTTCATCGTGACCCTTGACCCTCGCCAACCGGCTGAATCTTTGATAATCGCGAACCCACCTATCCAATCGTGGATGGCGGAGTGCTCCATCTAGAGACTAAACACCCCTGGCTAGGTTCCTGCCCTAGCCTAGCGAATCGGAAGCCCCTTTGGGGTTAGATTTGTGGCTAACCGTGGCGTCTACGGGGCCGCTACTAGGGACGGTTCCACGGCACTGGCCAACTGCCGCAGCATCGTAGCCGTCGTCTCAAAGTCAACGCAGGCATCGGTGATGCTTTGGCCGTAGGTGAGTTCTCGCAGGTTGTCGGGGATGGGCTGGTTGCCTGCCTTCAGGTGACTCTCAATCATCACCCCTAGGATGTGGCGAGATCCGTTGCGCATTTGGGTGGCCACATCCTCTAGCACCGACACTTGGCGGGTGTGGTCTTTGTTGGCGTTGGCGTGGCTGCAATCGATCATCATGCGCGGGTTCAGCTTCAGCTTAGCCATTTCTTCGGCAGCATTTTCCACATGGGCTTGGCTGAAGTTGGGGCCACCCTTCCCCCCCCGCAGCACGAGGTGACAATCGGGATTGCCTGTGGTGGTAACGATGCTAGCCAGCCCGTGATGGTTAATCCCCAGAAAATGGTGGGGCTGGCTGGCGGCGACCATGGCATTTTCCGCCGCTTGTAGACTGCCATCGGTGCTGTTTTTGAAGCCGATGGGCATAGATAACCCAGAAGCCATTTCTCGGTGGGTTTGGCTTTCGGTGGTGCGGGCTCCAATCGCCGTCCAGGCAATTACGTCCGCGATGTATTGGGGTGTGACAGGATCCAGTAGTTCTGTGGCGGAGGGCAAACCTAGGTGGGCCAAATCAAGCAGCAGCTTGCGGGCAAGGCGCAGCCCGGTGTTGATGTCGTAGCTGCCGTCTAGGTGGGGATCGTTAATCAAGCCCTTCCAGCCCACGTTGGTGCGGGGTTTTTCAAAATAGACCCGCATGATGATCTCCAACTGGCCCGATAGCTCGTGGCGCAGGTTCACCAGCTTTTGGCCATACTCGTAGGCGGCATCCACATCATGGACGGAACAGGGGCCAACAATCACCAGCAAGCGGCGATCTTCGTTGTAGAGAATGTGACGAATCCGATCCCTGGCCGCAGACACCAGCGCCGCCGCCTCGTCGGTCATTGGTAGCTCGTGGTGCAGCAACGCCGGACTCACGAGGGGACGGGTCTCAACAACATGAAGATCTTGGGTCTGCTGCATAGCCATAGCCTAGGGAACGTGCAACGGGAAACAAAATTGAGTCTAACGAAGAAAATTCGCTGAAACCTTTGGGTACAGAGAAAGATTTTTAAATAGTAACGTAAGCCGTTAAGTCGCCTGAGGGGATCCCCAAGCCCCCGCTGACCCTTCTGGGCTACCCACACCCAACCCGACTTGACAACCCCCAAGTCCCAGCCCGACCAGCCGTCGGGGCGAGGTCTTCTCGCCTGCTGATATCGGGAACAAGCAAGCCGGATCTAGAACCAGCACCCAACTCGCCCCAAATCCTGGATGGTTGGGTTTCGATGCGCTACACCCGGCAGATGGGTTAGGCGGTAAGGGCGGTGACGCCTTCCGGTTGCCCCAGGGCGGGCAGCATTTCCACGGCGGTGTTATTGAACAGCACCATGGTGGTGGAGGGGTTTTCCTCAAAGCCGATGCGCTGGTAAAAGCCCTGCTGGCGGGTGGTCATCAAATACACCCGCTCCACTCGGCTCATGTGGGGATGGCTGAGCAGAGTTTCCACCATTTTGCGGCCCAGCCCGCCCCCCTGGTAGGCCGGGTCGATCACCACATCCCAAATGGTGGCCCGAAATACGCCGTCGGAGGTAGCCCGCGCAAAGCCCATTAGCACCTCGCCATCCCAGGCGGTTACCACCGGAAAACTGTGGGCAATGGCGGTGGCCATGTCGGCCTCGGTGCGATCCTGCGCCCAAAAGGCGGCAGTCCGAAACAAGCGGATGACTTGGGCCAAGTCGCCCTCAGAAAATTGGTCGGCATACTTGAAGCGAATGGTGCTGCAATCCATCAGAAACCTGCTGTTCCCGGTACGGGCTATGGGTGGTTAGACGAAAGACTATGGACGGACAGAGAACCGCCGAAGGGCCGTTTCCTCAGGACAAGCCATGGAGAAGAGAAGATCGGCAGTGCAATCACAGGGGCGAAAGCTGAGAAACGTAAACTTTCTCTAGTCAGAATAAACAGATTTTCTGAATAGTGGTATACCAAAATGGAAATTCCCTTGACATTGTCAGGATTTTCTAACACAAGCATCTGTCCCATTCTGCCCAATCCCGTCCCAAAGGAGCATGACCTCGTAAGGTGCATCGTCTGCGGCCATCCCTTGGTCGGAGAACGCAACAGGATTCTGTCGGTGCTATGTCCACGTACGACGGCTGATCCACAGGCGAGGGCCAGTAGCAATCCACTGAATCCAACGAGAAACCGGAGTTGCCGTCACCGTCCCTGTGCTCTTACCCCTACGATCAAGGTCTATGCGGCTGAACCAACCGTGCCCTCAGTTGCACGTCAAAATCTAGGGAACCACAATGAGAACATTTAGCCTCAGCGATCAGGTCTTCCCTTAATAGGTCATTTTCGGCCTATTAGAACCTCCTAGGAGGCATCATTGGGGTCGAATCACCGACACGCCGTAGGCCTGGGCGGAGAGGAACTGCTGGGCGGCCCGCTGCACATCGGCCACCGTGAGGCGCTGGATATGGTTGGGATAGTGGAGGCCATCGGTAATGTTGCCGGTGAGGGTGTGGTAAAAGCCGTAGAGTCCGGCGCGGTCGCTGGGGGTTTCGTTGGCAAAGATAAAGCGGTTGGCCACTTGGGTTTGCACCCGCCGCAGTTCCGTCGGGCTAACGGGGGTATCGATGACCGCTTGAATGTGGTCGGTAATGGCCTGTTCTACGGTGTCTAGGTGTTCTGGGTCGAGCTTGGCCGACACCATAAACGCCCCCTGGTAGGCCAGGGTCATATTGCTACAGCCGATGCTGCTCACTAGCTTGCGATCTTCCCGCAGGTCGCTCACTAGGCGGGAGGTGCGCCCTCGGCCCAGCACCGAAGCCAGAATATCCAGGGCGTAGGTGTCCTCCACATCCACTAGGCCCGGTACCCGCCAGGTCAGGGTGAGGCGAGCTTGGGTCAGGGTGGGGTCGAGGTGAACCACGCGCTGAACGGTGGGGAAGGGAGTTTCTAGGTCGTAGTCCAGCAGGGGTTTGAACTGTTCGATGGAGGGAGAGGGATGCCGCTGCCATTGCCGCTGGGTGATAGCTTGATCAAAGCCCTCGGCTACGGTGGCGATTAAGTCCTCCACGGGCAAATTGCCCACGGCCACGGCGGTCATGCTCTGGGGTTGGTACCAGGTGCCGTGGAAATCGCGCATTTGATCGACCGCTAGGGTCTCAATCACGTCGGTTGGCCCTAGCACCGGGCGACGGTAGGGCAGTCGCTCGAAGGTGAGTTCCATGGATCGGGCGTAGGTGCGGCGACGGGGGTTGTCGTCAGCGCGGCGAATTTCTTCGAGAATCACGGGCCGCTCCCGTTCAAAGTCCGTTTCGCTGAGGCGGGGGGCCACCACCATCTGAATTTGCAGGGGGGCCAGATCCCGAAAGTCTTGGGGAGCAGCGGTGATGTAGTACTTGGTGTAGTCCTGGCTGGTAGCGGCGTTGGTGACGGCTCCCCGTTCCTCGATGCGGCGCTCAAATTCGCCGCAGGGCAGGGCAGCAGTGCCCTTAAAAATCATGTGCTCTAAAAAATGGGCCATGCCGTTGATGGCGTCACTTTCCACCGCCGAACCCACCCGCAACCACAGGCTGAGGTTGACCACCTCTAGGGGCATTTGCTCGGCAATGATCGTGAGGCCGTTGGGCAGGCGACGGATAGTGGGGGACACCAGAAGTGCAGAGGGGGCAGCGGTTGCTGAGAGCAAAGCCATAGATTAGAGGGGATAGCGCCCAGGGGCATACTCCGACCATCTTAACGACTGACCGCCCGTCTGTCTGGGACTTGCGTTACATTCCCTCGCATTTCAACCCTGGGTTGGCGTTAATTCTGTTGGCGCTCATCATCATCATCCTGTGACGGTCGCTGTAGCGGTAGGAGCCTGCGCGGTAGGGGCTGGAGGTGGGATGTTCCCAACGATCCGCAAAGTCCGTGACCCATGTTTGGGAAAGTATTGTAAATTTCGGGTATGTGGAGTGGGGAAAGCGCCCGTGAGCACCTGGATTAAGGAAACTGACATTGCCATTTATTTGATGCAGGGCGGCTACTGGATTTCTCGCATCACCAAGTATCCTTCCCAGAACAACCCTAAGGAGAAGGTAGTCAACATCGCCAGCCTCAAGGCTTGGTTTACCCGCGAAGACTACCCCCGCGCCATGACCGTGGCCATCGGCACCGGAGCCCCGGAACCCCAGCCCATGCCACCCCCCACGCCGCAACCCGCAACTCGGACGGCCACCGGCAGCAACAGCCGCATCAACGCGGCGGGGCTAGCGGTGATTAAGGTCTTCGAGGGCTTAGCCACCACCGCCTACCCCGACCCCGGCACCGGCGGCGAACCCTGGACCATTGGCTATGGCCACACCTCCGCCGCCGGAGACCCCAAGGTTTACCCTGGGTTGAAAATTACCGCTGCCCAGGCCGAAGAAATTCTCAAGCGCGACCTGCTGGTGTTTGAGCGGGCCGTTACCCAATCCGTAACCCGCACCCCCACGAGCAACCAGTTTGCCGCCCTGGTATCTTTTACCTTTAACGTGGGGCCAAACAACCTGCGAACCTCCACCCTGCTGAAAAAGCACAACGCTGGCGACACCGCTGGGGCGGCCAACGAATTCCTCAAGTGGGTCTATGCCGGTGGGCGCGTGATGGCGGGCTTAGAGCGTCGGCGTAAGGCAGAGCGGGCACTCTACCTGGGGCAAAACTATCAGGCGTTTCTCTAGGATTCCTCTGAAGCAGTGACGTCGCAACTTGCCTCCAGAGAATTCCAGAGAAGCTACCTCTTAGGCCACCGTTGCCGCTTTGTAAGCCGCCCAGCCGCCATACTCGGAAATATCTGGCCAGCCATGCTCGTCAATCAGAGCCTTGGGATAGAGAAACGCCGTGGCCGTACCGCCGTCCGCCAGGTGTACCTCATGGGGGTACATATGGGGGGGTTCATTATCCTTCAAATAGGTGTACTGTTCTGGGGTCATGGCATAAAGTTCCCCAGGAATGGAAATGCCCCCATCGCCCACTTCATAGATGCCGGGGTGCCAACCATCCTTCACGGCGTGTAAACGGTAGATAGGTGCTGTTTGTGCCGCCCGCAAAAACTCAGCGCCCTGGAGATTCTGGTTATCAGGCTGCCCCCGCAAAGCAGACCCACAGATAAATACCGTAATAGATGCCGATGAGTCAGTCATAGCTACCTCGTATGATCGATGCTGGATAGAATTCGGTTGAAGTTCTCCCTAGAAACCAGCGGAGGCTCCGCCAGAAGCCCCCATGCCAGAGAAAGAAACCCCAAATTAAACCTATCACCTAAGAGAGTCTTCCCTGTCCGCCTAAATCACTCGGCCATTGGGTTCCAGCAGGCTGAGGCGATAGATGGCATCCGTCGTGGTAATTAGGGTTTCATCGCCTCGGCGGGCTAGTTTAGCGGCAATGTCCAGCAGCTTGCCCGCATCCTTATCCTGCTTAAAGATGCTGTAGTAGCGGTTGCGATAGGCAATGGCCGCTAGGGGCTTGGCCACATCGGGCACCTGCACTTGGCACAGTTGGTAGGCCTGGGGATCGCTCAGCAGGAGGCAGTTTTTGGGGCCAAAGACGGGGTAGATACGATGGTTGGGCTGTCGGGGAGGAGGGGCATACTGGGCCTGGGGTTCGTAGGCCCAAATGGCATAGCCCTGTTTCGTCAGGGTAATAGCTACCTTGTCATCGCGCTTACCCAGACGCGCCACAATCTCCAAAAGCTTTTGCGGGTTGCCAATCACTTTGAAGAAACTATAGAACTGATTGTCCACGTACACCGCTGAGAGGCGATGGCCAACGTCCTCCGTCCAGATATGGCAGGGCGTGTAGAGATCCCGGTCAAAGAGAAACTTGCATTCGATGGCGTGGGCAGGGGAATCAGCCAAGGCTGCGAGGGAGTCGAGGGGAGAAGGCACGGGTGTAGGGGAGGTAGGGCGGTATATCACGATTATGACCGAGGCACAGCCCCAGGCGAAGGGTAGGTGTACCCCATACCATGGGAGACTTGGCGAAATTTCCCAACCCTGAAATAACGGATTTTAGTCTCGCAAAAAAATAACGCGTTGGGGAAATCTACGGAGATCGTTAATCCCTAGTGTACCGATTTTATTTTGAGTGGGGCAGTGCGGATCCATACCGTTTTGCCTGAGGAGCAGGTAACCTCAGCCCAGGCTTCCATCCCCTCGATCCAGCGAGGCAAAATCGGCCCTTGGGCGGGTCAATTCCTGATATGGTGAGACTAAATGCCCTTACAGAACCTATGGTTGCCACGGTAGATTCCCCGATTCCGGTTGTCTTTCCCCTTGCGGCGGTGGTCGAGCAGGGGGCGATTAAAATGGCCCTTCTGCTAGCCGCCGTGGATCCTAGTCTGGGGGGAGTGGTGATTGCCGGACGGCGAGGAACGGCGAAGTCGGTGATGGCGCGAGCGCTGCACCAGCTTTTGCCCCCCATTGAAGTGGTGGAAGGATCCTGCTGCAACGCCGACCCCACCGATGCCCACCAGTGGGACGACCAAACCCTAGCTCGCTTTCCGGGTGGGGAAGCCACCGTTGACCTGCCGACGCGGGTGGTTCCGGCCCCCTTTATTCAGGTGCCCCTGGGGGTCACTGAGGATCGGCTGCTGGGTTCTGTGGATGTGGCCAAGTCGATCCAGGCGGGAGAGAGTGTCTTTCAGCCCGGATTGCTGGCGGAGGCCAACCGGGGAGTGCTGTACGTCGATGAACTTAACCTCCTGGATGACCAAATCGCCAACCTGCTGCTGGCGGCCCTAACGGATCGACGCAACCAGCTAGAACGGGAGGGGTTGAGTTTTCAGCACCCCTGCGCTCCCCTACTGATTGCCACCTACAACCCCGAAGAGGGGCCACTGCGGGAACATCTATTGGATCGAATTGCCATTGCCCTGTCGGCGGATGGGGCAATGACCCTAGAAAATCGGGTGGCGGTGGTGGATCAAACCAGTCGCTATGCGGCGGATGCCCAGGGCTTTTTGGCGGACTATGCCGACGAAATCGACGCCCTCCAAACCCAAGTTATTCTGGCGCGGGAGTGGCTGAAGGACGTGATCATCAGCCGAGAGCAGGTGCAGTACTTGGTAACGGAGGCCCTACGGGGGGGCATCCAGGGGCATCGAGCCGAAATTTTTGCGGTGCGGGTGGCCAAGGCCCACGCCGCCCTAGAGGGGCGAGCCGAGGTGAACGCCGATGATCTGCGGGTGGCCGTGGAACTGGTGATTGTGCCCCGGTCTCAGTTGGCCCAGGAGATGCCGCCGGAGGAGCCGCCGCCGCCGCCGCCCCCACCTCAAACCAATCCCGAAGACAACGATCCCCAGGATCAGCAGGAGGATCAGGACAATCAGGAGGACGAGGACGAAGACGACTCCGACAACGACGAAGATGAAGCGCCCCCCAGCATTCCTGAGGAGTTTGTGTTTGATCCAGAGGGGGTAATCCTCGATCCCTCCATGCTGGTATTTGCCCAAACCATGGGTCGCCAGGGTGCATCGGGTCGGCAGAGCTTGGTGTTTTCCGACGAGCGGGGCCGCTACATCAAGCCCTTTTTGCCCCAAGGACCCGTACGCCGCATTGCCGTGGATGCCACCCTGCGAGCCGCCGCCCCCTACCAAAAGTCGCGCCGGGAGCGGCAACCCCATCGGCGGGTGATCGTGGAATCAGGGGATATTCGAGCCAAGCGGTTGGCGCGGCGGGCGGGGTCGCTGATTATTTTTGTGGTGGATGCCTCCGGGTCCATGGCCCTCAATCGCATGCAGTCGGCTAAAGGGGCGGTGCTGAACCTATTGACCGAAGCCTACCAAAACCGCGACCAGGTGGCCCTGATTCCCTTTCGGGGCGAACAGGCAGAGGTATTGTTGCCCCCCACTCGATCCATCGCCATGGCCCGTCGTCGCCTAGAGCGGATGCCCTGTGGAGGCGGATCGCCCTTGGCCCACGGCCTCACCCAGGCGGTACGAGTGGGCACCAATGCCCAGCAGTCGGGGGATATTGGCAACGTGGTGATTGTGGCGATTACCGACGGGCGGGGCAATATTCCCTTGGCTCGTTCCCTGGGGGAAACCCTCGATTCTGAGGAAAAGCCCGACATCAAGCAGGAACTGTTAGATATTGCCGCCCGGATTCGCGGCATTGGTCACCAGTTGTTAATTATCGACACCGAGCGCAAGTTCGTCTCCACAGGATTTGGTAAAGAATTAGCCAGAACCGCTGGCGGACGGTACTACCAACTGCCCAAAGCCACCGACCAAGCCATTGCCGCCATGGCACGGGGAGCCATCGCCGATATGAAGACTGGGTAAACTCCGGTAACTTTAAAACTTGCCATGGCGCTTCCCCCAGCGGAGTAGGGCAATATGAGGATGACTTGACCGAAATGTCTTTTCTGACCCCTGCCCCCTCAACCGATAGCTTTGCCCTATCGTAGGTTGCTATGGAACATCGCGTGTCATCTCTCTCCGACGGACAGCGCCTGCTGGCAGCCATCATGGTGACCGATGCCGTGGGGTTTAGTGCCCGCATGTCCGTGGATGAGGCCCTTACCCTGCGGTTGATTGATCGAGACTTAACCCTGATTGCCCAAATTTGTGTGGCCTTTGGCGGCAAGGTGCTCAAGTCTACGGGGGACGGGCTGCTGATGTATTTTCTCAGCGCCGTAGAAGCCGTATCCTGTGGTCTGGAAATGCAGCGTCAACTCGCGGAACAAACCCTAGGTCTAGAGACAGAACAATACCTTGACCATCGCATTGGCATTCACCTGGGCGATATCGTCGTCAGCGAACAGGACGTGATGGGCAATGGTGTGAATATCACCGCCCGTCTCCAAACCTATGCCCAGCCTCGGGGCATCTGTGTCTCACAAACCATCTTTGACGTGGTTAAGGCCCGCCTGAATCTCAATGCCACTTTCCTAGGGGCGCTATCCCTCAAGAATATCCACGAGCCTGTCCCGGCCTACCAGATCCATCTCTACCCCGATCCCGATTCTGGCCCACCCTCCACTGGGGAGCCAACCTATACGGTACCCATGAGCGCAGACGCCCTGCTCGGCACGGCTATCTATGCACTTACCCACCATGATCAGGCGATCCGTATCAAAAAGCTGCTGTTTGCCACCTACCAACAGTCCTGGGAAAATGACCCATCGGTGCTAAATCAGTTTGACCTTCACACCCTGCTGTTGTCCCTGCGGGAACGCTATCCCACCTTGGGCGATCTGGATCAACAGCTTCAGCGGGTGGTCTTAGGGCTAAACCGACAAGGGGTGTATATGGAGGTTGCCGCCCTCATTTTGAGGGAACTTCAGCCCTGGTATGTGCGCACCCTGCACCCCACCACGGAGGAACTCCAAAACGGCACTACGGTTCTCACGGTACGTTCGTTAGAGGAACGCTGCGATCTCATTGCCCAACACTTCATTCAGCAAGAAGACTTTCTGCGTCTGCGCAAGCTGCTGTACTGCCTTGTGTACAACACCTGGGAGAATGAGTCCACCGTGATGGATCAGGTGGACCTGCCGTCGTTAATTCAGCAGGTGGTGCAAACCGCTCCCCAGAGTCAGGATTTACGCTATCACCTAGGACGCATTGTCAGTCGGCTAAATCGTCGGCGAGAGTATACCCGGTTGGCCAATACCCTGATTCAGTTGCTCCGCCCCCTCTATGCCACGGTAGGGGTCGCCCAGTTGTCGCCTCCCCTCAGTAGCGAACCTCAAGATTCGGCCCCAGATCATACCGTGGTCACCCCTACCCCGTCGCTGACCGGCAGTGGAGAGGTGACCACCCTCCAGTCAGCCTCTCCTCCCCTAGCCCACCAGGGCATCACAGCCCCAGCGGTGGGATCCCCACACCCAATTCGAGATCGTCGGGTGTTGTTTGATCTGCGGATTGACATTTTGCAGTATGCCAATCCCCTGCGGGCTAAAATTTTGCTGCATTCGTGTCTCCATGGCCCCTTCAGCTATACCGCCCCAGACTGGACTAACCTTAAACACATCACCCTCGAAGACCTGCTCCACGGGATTTTTGAATATTGTCCAAGCTATACGGACTTAGAGAGTAAGCTGACGATTATGGCCCATTGTCTAGGGCAAGCCGAGGAAACTATTCCCGTGGCTAATGCCATTACCCGGGCAATTCGGGCATACTATCCTCAAGATCCAGACGTGCCCCTAGAACCTCCCGATCTGCCGGGGGACTTGGGCCCAGAGGCAAACTCGTTGCCTACCCAAGAGTCCTCCTCCTCAGCCGCAACGCCCTATCCGCGTTCCTCGGCGCTATCCTCCGCCTAGTGCCCCTAGGGTGTTTGTATGAATGCCACCGAATTGCTGCAATCCTATGCCTGTGGGCAAATGGACTTCAAAGGCCTCACGCTAGTGGGCCTTGACCTAGCCGGAGCCGACCTAATTGGGGCCAATCTCACACAGGCGGATCTGGAAAATGCCAATCTCAGTTTCACCTACCTTACCCGAGCGCGCCTGCGCCAAGCCAATCTTTCCCGCGCCCAACTGGGGGGGGCAAATCTCAACCAGGCCGATCTATCGGCGGCCATCCTCCATGACGCCGACCTCCATGGAGCCACCCTCCAGGGGGCCGATCTACGTAGCGCTAAAATGACCCTCGCCGATCTCCTTGACGCCAACTTGATGGGAGCCGATCTCCGCAACGCCGATCTGAGTGGTGCGAACCTGACGGGAGCCTGTTTGAGGGGAGCCAACCTGCGCCAGGAAAACCGTAAGTACACGACCAATTTGCGCGGAGCCAAGCTCCACCAGGCCGACCTGCGGGGCACCAACCTCTCTGGAGCCGACCTCGCCTACGTTGATCTGAGTCGGGCTAATCTCAGTGAAGCGACCCTGCGCGATGCAAACCTGAAGGGAGCCAATCTCCAGGGAGCCCTCCTCAACAACACCAATCTTACGGGAGTTGACCTCAGTGGCGGTAACCTCAATGACGCTGACCTCACCCGCTGCCGCTTAACCCGCAGCAACCTAAGCCTGGCCCAGATCAACCATGTGCAGGGCCGTGGGGCCGACTTCACAGACGCCATTCTCAAACAGGCCCAGATCAATCGGTGCCATTTGCAGGAGAGCCGTTTTAATCGATCCGACCTCGCCCGTGCCAGCCTACGGGGCAGCCATTTATGCAAGGCTACGCTGGTGCAAGCCTACCTAGGCCGAGCCGATTTAACCGACGCTGACCTGACGGAAGCCGTGTTAGAACGGGCTGAAATGAGTAGCGCTATCCTCATGGACACGATTCTGACCCAAGCGACCATGCCCGATGGCCGCATCCACGAGTGAGGCATCTCAAGTCCAGCCTAATCATCTCCTTCCCTGGGCACATTAGCTAAGATCGACAGGGCAAGGTTGGCCCTCGCCTGAACCGCTAGGGAGCTATCCTGTTGATAAACCCGCTGGAGCTGTTGCTGAATAGCTGAAAAGCCTTCGCCCTGGGAACGTTCACGGATGGCGAGGGCCAAGCCCTGTAAGCCCACCACTGCGGCATAGCGCACTACCCATTCGGGATCTGCGGTGCCTTGAATCAATGCCTGCAAACTCTGGGCTTGGGCTGGGGCCACTTGCTCAGAAGGCAGCAACGCCCAGTTAAGATGCCCCAAACCCTTTGCTGCCGCCCGCCGAACACTGAGGGCAAAGTCTCCGGTAGCCGTTTCCAGGAGAATATCCAAGGCACGGGGATCGCCAATCAACGACAGAGCCCGAATCGCCCAAGCCCGCGCCCCATAGTTGTAGCCGTCTAGTTCTTCCAGCAACGCCGGAACAGCGAACGCCCCTAGGGCAACTAAGCCATCCACCGCTGCCACCGCCGCCCCCGGATTGTTGTAGCCCAGCACCTGAATCAGGGTGGGAATGGCCCCAGGATGACGCTGCGCCGCCAAACGACCCACTGCCACCACCATCGCTCCCTTCGAGTCGGCCCCCTCAACGGCCTGAATCAGAGGAGCCAGATCCTCGCTGACGACGCTGGGTTGATCCACGATAGGACTATCCTTCACAATCACTGATCTATTGCCCCGTATTGATACCTTGTTTCTACCCTAGCGCGTCTCCAAAGGCTGACCCTAGAGCAACTCATCCATGAGTGCCAACACCCGCTGCGCCTCTGGAGTCAAGTCAGCATCGGGAAAGCGAACTTCTCGAAGATGCGTCTCCAAAACGCCTTGAAGGGCAATTAATTTCAGGCTATTTTCCGCCAGGGTCGCTGCAATCGACTCAGCAGCAGGGAGATAACCAATCGCCCCCAAATCCATCATGGCCGAGCGTCGCAGTTGCAGGTTGGGTTCCTGAAGTCGCTCGACCAACCGCTGACAGTGGCTATCATCCCCAGTGAGTTGGTACATGGCACGAGCCGCCGCATTTTGCACCTGAGCCACAGGATGGCTCAAAAAAGACCGAATCTCCTCCACCGCCGATGTTGCCCCCAGACAACCCAGGGCTTCCAAAATGGCGTTATAGGGCTGGACGAGGTGGGGCTTGCCCTCCACAGGGACAGCCGCTTCCACGCCACCCGCCAACAAAGTGACCAGGGCCGGAATTGCCTGATGATCGCCTAGGGTACCCAGCGCTTGAGCTGCCGATTCCCGAACGTAGTAATCATCGCAGGCCAAACACTGAATCAGGGGAGTCACCGCACGGGATTCGCCCAACTTACCCAGGGCACGGGCCGCGTTCCGCCGCAGGGGATATCCCCCATCCGGTGCCCGATCCGACTCATCTTCCAATGCCTGAATCAAAGCATCCACCGCATCGGGCTGAGTCACCCGAAAACGCCCCAGCCACCAGGCCGCATAGTAGCGCAGCCCCGTATCCTCCCTTTGCTGAAGGTTGGCCACGGCCTGATTCACCGTGAGGGATTCCCCCTGGGCATTGACCAATTGTTGCGCGTCGGTCTGCATAGATAGCCTGTTGTTGACCCAACCTACTCTTTCAACACATGATTGATGGCCCCGTAGGATGCATTTGCGGCAACAATTTCACCTGTTCGCAGGCCAGCCCTCGGTCTCAGCCGCAATGCACCACCCAGAAATCGAGGATAGCCCAGCCGTATCAGGGATGATTTTCCCAAATTCCCATCATCTTGGGAGGGCGAGAAAACCTCTCCCCTACGACGTCAGAACCCCTCTCCCCATGGGAAAGGGGCAGGGTTGGGGGCATCCGGACAATCTAGCTAGCCGAAAGGGGCTGAATGCTCACGATTTTGCCGCCCATGCGGGTAATCCGCTGCATTTCTTCATTCATGCGGCTGTAGGGCACTTTGATGAAAATGCTGCCGCTCTTGCGAATGGGGTAGTTAGATTTATCGGTTTCGTCGTTCTGGCGCAACCCTTCCACTTCGTACAGAAAAATGCGGTTGCCAGAGGAGGACGAGGTTTGGCTACCAAAAGCGGTTTGAGTGAGCATGGTTGGGATTCTCCTAATCGTAGGGATGGGGGTTAACGGGTAGGGGAAACGAACCTACCCCATTAACAACGCTAAAAGGCTTAGAACAGAACACGCGCAGGGACGCCACCCCTAGATGACACCCCCACGCGCCGATCACCGTGAGGTGATGTTACATACTGGCTTGGGTAATGCTAGTTACCCGACCGCCCATTTTGTTGATCTGTTGCAGCTTGGTGGAAAGCTGCTCGTAGGGCACCAGGTAGGCGGTGTTGATCCGACGCACCTTGGGATAGCGGGGCAGATTGGCACCCACCACCTCAATGCGGTAGACCTTGCCAGCGGTGCCGTAGGGGGTAGACCCACCCAGGGCCAGGGCCGGAGTGGCCAGCTTGTTGACCTGGGACGACATCCCCGCCGCAACCCCCGTAGGGCTAACGATGGAAGAGGAGGTGTTACGCCCCAATTCCCCAGCTAGGCGAGACTTTTTGCCGCCAGCCTGGGAGCGGTCGCTGTTGGCGTAGCCGCGATACATTTGGAACATGCGGGTGAAACCCACGGAACGCTGCCCAGCCTGGTAGACAAAGCTGCGGTAGTAGGGCACCACATTGTCGCCAAAATTGGCTTGGTACTCTTCGCTATCGATCATGGCATCGACGGCAGCGTCGTAGCCTTCGTTTTCGTAGCGGTCAAGGTTTTCCACAATTTCCGACTCGTCGTAGACGGCACGGCCTAGCAGGTGCTTGGTGTGCAGTTCAATGACGCGGGTTTGGAAGTTAGGGTAGAAGAACTTCTCTTTGTAAAGCTCTGACTTGGCCACAGCCCGCACGAACTCGCGCACAGTGATGTAACCATTCTTCAGCAGCGACTCGGCACTGGTGAGGCGCTCGGAATTCATCAAATAGTCGTTGCCCAGAAGCTGACGATAGACGGCCCGAATGACCACCTCGGCATCTTCTGGACTCCAGTTGGCCCGCAGTTCCACAGGCGATGTTTCGCTGAAAGCGGCGGTTCCCAACCGGGACGACGCGGTTGTAATTGGCACAGGATTATCCTCCTATCTAATGAAGATTTCTCAACACAGCTAGGCCCAAAGCCTGAAGATCATTACAATCCGTAGACGGCACCATCCCCAGGGCAACTTGGGCGTTGATTTAAAAACTGACTAAACCAGGTCTACTTGAGTGACCCGGCCTCCGATGCGGTTAATCTGTTGCAGCCGCTGGGACAGTTGTTCGTAGGGTACGAGAAACTCGGTGTTGGTACGGCGAACCCGTGGGCCACCAGCCACCGCTGCCTGAGATACGCGAACCCGATAGAGCTGGCCCCGGTCGCCACCGGCCAAACCGACAATGGCTGCACCTGTGCTACCACTACCCACCGGAGAGGCTGAATTACGAGCTACTTCGGACACTAGCTTGGCCCGCACACCACCCCTCTGAGTGCGATCGCTGGTCCCATAGCCCCGATAGATCTGGAAGAAGCGCGTAAACCCAACGGTCTTTTGGTTCCGCTGGGTCAAATGTCCGCGATAGCTGGGTACCATGCTGTACCCAAAACTTTCGCGATATTCCTGGGAATCAATATAGGAATTGATTTCCGCTTCGTAGCCGTAGGTGTTATAAAGATCGGTGTGGTACGCAACTTCGCTCTGGTCGTAGGGCGCACGACCGAGGAGATGTTTAAAGTTGAGTTCAATAAACCGATTTTGCGGTCCACTCAAGAAAAACTTGTCGCGGTAGAGATCTGATAGAGCCAAAGCTCGCACAAAATCCCGAACGGAGATCTCTCCCTGCCGGAGAAGTGATTCGGCGCTGGTATTGCGCTCGCTGGCCATAATGTACTGGTTGCCAAAGACCTGACGATAGGCGGCGCGAATCACCGCTTCAACATCCGCTTCGACCCAGTTAGGCCGGAGTTCTACCCGCATCGACTCATCGTAGGGCGAGACGCCAAGGCGTCCCGCTGCAGTAGTTACTGCCATGGTTGCCTCCTTGGGCGCGTATAGATACAACAATGCCCGGAGCAACAAACAATCGCTAACAATGCGCTAACAACTGTCTGCCCCTCCGGGCAAATCGCCAAACTAGCTTAGGGCGTTGATGGCGTAGTCGATGTAGGAGTTGGCCTCGGTGGCTGCGTCGCCAGACAGACCGTGGTTAGCTTTGATATACTTCAGAGCTTCCACGTACCAGCTGGGAGACAGTTCAAAGGTGCTGTTGATCTCATCGAGACCAGCAATCAGGTACTCATCCATGGGGCCAGTGCCGCCAGCCACGCAGCAGTAGGTCACCATCCGCAGGTAGTAGCCGATGTCGCGGGCGCATTTGGCTTTGCCACGCTCGTCGGAGGCGTAGTTAGCGCCTTGCATTTGGGTGGTGTAGGGGAATTTGTTGTAAACGGCTTGAGCAGCGCCGCTCACGAGGGAATCTGCTTTGTTGGTCAGGGCTTTAGCAGCTTCCAAACCGGCAGTAGCTTGACGCAGACGGCCAAAAGCCACTTGCAGTTCAGAGGCGCTCAGAAAACGGCCTTGGGAATCGGCTGCTGCAACAGCTTCGGTTAGAGGGGTCTTCATAGTTTAAGGTTCTCCTTTAATTGTCTTCACAGCGAATGAACAGATAGTCAGAATCGAGCCAAACAGGCCCAACTCTAGTGAGGTTCAATTTAGGCTGAACCTAGGCAACAGCAGCCGCAGCCAGGTCGAAGTAGCTACCGATTTCGGAAACCAGGGAGCTGCAATCACCCTGGGTGATACCAGCGGGATCGTTCACGATGGCAATAGCAGCAGCCTTCATTTTCTCGACGCCAGCAGCCACGGAAGCGCCGGGGGTGCCCAGAGCCACGTAGGTCTCGCGCAGACCGTTCAGGCAGCGGTCGTTCAGAACGCTGGCATCACCGGTGAAGGTGGCGTAGGTCACATAGCGCAGGATGATTTCCATGTCGCGCAGGCAAGCAGCCATACGACGGTTGGTGTAAGCATTGCCACCAGGAGCAATCAACTGAGGTTGCTCGGCAAACAGAGCACGGGCGGCGTCAGAAACGATCTTGGAAGCGCTGCCGGTCATGCGGTTCACGGCGTCGATCCGCTTGAGACCATCGCTGGTCACGCGGGATAGAGCATCCAACTGATCGTTGGAGAGGAAATCCCCACGGGCGTCAGCTTGAGAAACAACCTTGGTATATGCGTCAAACATCGACTCAAATCTCCTAATTTTTGTCGCTGAGTTTGCTTGAAATGGTCTAGAGACCGGATTGCTAATTAGTTCAGCCGAAGCTGCCTAACCAATCTATAGAGAGGATCTTAAAGAGCGGCGTGGCTTGTTTTCTCATTTAATTAACATTTCTTCAAGGTTGTTCAAAGTCGTACACAGTTCGTAAGACCAATCTTGAAGAATCGTTGAGAAGTTCTTGAAATGCCATCCTGAACATGCCAGAGCATTTCTCGAAACCGTTGCCTGAATTAGCTTTCGCTGATTCATTGAACCCTCCAAAGAAGTTTATACACTGCTGTAGTGTATTTATCTTTTACAAGTTGTTAAGAGAGTCGGCTCTATGTAAAGAGGGAAAAAGTAGCCAAATCAACCGTTTGAGACGATTACGCTTCTGTTGAGTCCACGGTGCATCTCAGATTTCGTAACATAACGCAAACTTTTCGGCGCTGATGCCCCCATGGGTTACCGAGGATAAAGTAGCCTTGGCCCTGGCGGAGGATGGGTAAGGTGGATCAACGCGTCCAAGCTGGATCGACGCGATTAGGTCACCGGTGCTTCGTCCTGATCGCCCACCATGGCCAGTTCTACCTCGCCAAAAATAGCGCTAGGGGAGGCATAGAACTTAAACTCCAGGAGGTTGTAGAAGGGATCCTCTAGGAAAAAGGTGCGATGGTCGAGGGCCGTGCCGGGGAATCGGCGTTTTTCCCCCTGGTAAAATTTCAGTCCCTTATCCTTCGCCCGGTTAAGGAGGCTGTCCCAATCACGTTCCGCCAAAAACACCAGCCCAAAGTGACGCGGATAAATGCCTCGCTGAGGCGTCAGAACATCAGCGAGGTGGGCCACCAATTGATGCCCATAAAGGTTCAAAATCAGTGATGACGGGGTTTCACGTCCTGGCTCGCAGCCCAACCCCTCTACATAAAAAGACTTGGTAGTGGCGATATCCCCCACCGGGAAGGCTAAATGGAACAACACAGGAGCCTGGGTCATGGCAACTATCATCCAGTCAACAACAGGGCAGTCCCAAATCCTGCTAGGCTACCCGTGATTTTAGAGGTCGCGGTCTTCTCGTCCTACGGTTTGACGGGTGATTTGGATTGGGTGTAAAACCAGCGCCTCTATCCTAGCTAGTCCGACAAAAAACGCCCCCAGAAAAATCTGGGGGCGCTGATTAGAGCATTGCATCAACGTCCCTCTCCCTCAGGGAGAGAAAGTCGGGGTGAGGGCCATCCCAGGTTTAGATAACCCTAGTAGGCGTCCTGAAGTTCGTAGAAGTCGGGGGAGATGTAGTCTTTGCGGAGGGGCCAGCCCACCCAGTCCTCAGGCATCAGCAGCCGCTTGAGGTTGGGGTGCCCTTCGTAGATGATGCCGTACATGTCATAGCTCTCGCGCTCTTGCCAGTCAGCGGACTTCCAAATCCAGTATACCGAGGGCACACGAGGATTTGCACGCGGCAAAAACACCTTCACACGCACCTCCTCCGGTCGGTCGGCATCGTCGCTCACCTTAATTAGGTGGTAGAAGCTGACCAATTCCTTACCCGGCCCCGCATCATAGGCCCCTTGGCACTGGAGGTAATTAAACCCGTAGGCATAGAGAGCCGTAGCTGTCGGAATCAACAACTCTGGCGTTACCTGGATGATTTCAACTCCCAGGTGATCCGGTTCAGCAAGTTCGTGGGAAAAGCCGTTCTCCGTGAGCCATTTGGACACGGCCCCGGCCTCCACAATCGAAGACTCAGCGGCTGTTTCTGCCTCTGGGGATACCTTAGATTCGTCTTCAGCCATTAGACCTCTTCCTCCTGGGCAGTGGTTTCCGCGAGGGCTTCAGGGACGGGCATCCCCATGGCCTGCAGCAATTCCTTGGGCGGGGTGGCATGGGTGCCCAATTGCAGATATTGCCCGGTCAAAATGGGCGGCACAGTCTTCAACTTGTGCGTCCGCTCATAGAACCGATGGGTCTGCATGGTGTAGGCCCGATCCTGCATGGATTCGGTCGCTACCTTTTTGCGCAATTTAATAATGGCGTCGATAATCGCCTCAGGCCGGGGAGGACAGCCGGGGATGTACACATCCACCGGAATCAGTTTATCCACGCCGCGCACCGCCGAGGGTGAATCGCTGCTGAACATACCGCCCGTAATGGTGCAAGCGCCCATGGCGATCACATATTTGGGGTCAGGCATTTGTTCATACAGCCGCACTAGGGCCGGAGCCATTTTCATGGTGACGGTGCCCGCCGTGATCAGCAAATCCGCCTGCCGGGGACTGGCCCGTGGCAATAAACCAAAGCGGTCGAAGTCGAAGCGAGAGCCGATCAACGCGGCAAATTCAATGAAACAACAGGCCGTACCGTAGAGCAACGGGAATAGGCTCGACAGACGACACCAGTTGTATAGGTCATCCACGGTGGTCAGAATCACGTTTTCTGACAGATCGTGGGTGATCGTTGGCGGGGCAGCCGGGTTCATCAGAGCCTCGCCGGGGGCTAACATACCGCTTTTATCAGCGGCTGAAGGCGGATTCATGACCATTCCAAAGCTCCCTTACGCCAAGCATAGACAAGACCGATAACAAGAATGCCGATAAAAATCAGAGCCTCTACAAAGGCTAACAGCCCCAATTGGTTAAAGGCCACCGCCCAGGGATAGAGAAACACCGTTTCCACGTCGAAGATGACGAAGACCAGGGCAAACATGTAGTAGCGAATGTTGAACTGAATCCAGGCTCCGCCAATGGGTTCCATCCCCGATTCGTAGGTGGTTCTACGGGCCGGGCCACGCCCCACCGGGCGCAAAAACTTGGCAATGCCCAGGGCCGATACGGGCACCAGACAGGCAATCATCAAAAAGACTAGGAAGTACTCGTAGCCAGATAAGACAAACACGAGTTCACCGCCACAACTAGAGCAACAGAGTATAAAGCAACCAAGATCGACTGGAGGCGATCCCCCGCGATGGATAATCCCCGCGATTGATAGTCATTTTAGGTCACATTGACCGGAAAATCAGGCGCTACCGATTAAACCCCCTGATACCATCGATTACAGATACCAGGGCAACCTATCCTTCGCTGCCACTTGAGCGTTAACAACATCGACCCATACCGATGCTGTGATGTCGCCAAGGAGTGAGGAACAGGGTTAAGCCAGATGGAGGGCATCCCTATGTCATAATTGTTTACATCAATTTCATGTTTGGCGGTGTCAGGGCTAGGTTTACCCCTTCGTAATCCTGGTCTTGTTTCGCTGACTGTCGCCGTTGACCTAACCCCCAGAGAGAGCTCTGTGCTATGAGTGTTGAACCTGAAAAGCCAGCAGATCTAACGGATGGCGTTGCCCAGGTGGAGGAGCCTACGCCGGAGGATGCTCCTCTTGCTCCGGAAGATATGGACTGCTACGAATGCCGATCCTGCGGCTACTCCTACGAGCCTGCCAAGGGTGATGATCGAGCCAAGATAGCGGCGGGTACGCCCTTTGAGGAGTTGCCGGTTAATTGGCGTTGTCCGGTGTGTAGTGCGCCCAGGAAACAGTTCAGCAATATTGGCCCGGTCAACAAACCCTCTGGGTTTAAGGAAAACCTGAATTATGGATTAGGCGTCAATCGTCTTACCCCAGGGCAAAAAAATATCTTGATTTTTGGAGCCCTGGCCATTGGGTTTCTGTTTTTTATTAGCCTGTACGGCTTAAAGTAGCCTGCCCGGCTGGGATTATCGATAAAACGTTGGGGCTCAGTGCTCCGCAGACTGACCACAGAATTGAGTAGTACACAACAGGTTTGGACGTGTTATGCACGCAGCGTTGGATTGGTTAAAACGAGGTTTAGTGGCCCTAGTGGCGATGGTGTTGGCGTCGGGGTGTTCCAGCTACTTCCTGGCCGATTCCCCAGTACATCCCTGGACGGTGATCCAGGTTCCCACCGAGGCAACCCTGTCTGATATTGCCTTCGCCGACGGAGATAACCACGGCTGGATTGTCGGTAGTCGCAACACCATGCTAGAAACCCAAGACGGTGGCGCGACCTGGACGGTTCGGGAACTGGCCTTAGACGACCAGCCCTACACCTTTACCTCCGTTGATTTTGAGGGAGACGAGGGATGGGTAACCGGAACCCCTGCCATCCTGCTGCACACCAGCGATGGCGGCAAGAGCTGGGCCAAAATCCCCCTGAGTAACGAACTGCCGGGTACGCCCTTTTTGGTGACGGCCCTTGGCCCAGAATCCGCCGAAATGGCCACGGATATTGGTGCAATCTACCGTACAGAGGATGCAGGCCGCACCTGGAAAGCGATGGTGCAGGGCGCGGTGGGCGTAGTGCGTAACATGACCCGTTCCGAGGATGGGCGCTACGTAGCCGTGTCCTCACGCGGCAACTTTTACTCCACCTGGGCACCGGGGCAAGACGAATGGATCCCCCATAACCGCCAAAATTCTCGCCGCTTGCAGAACATGGGTTTCGACAAGGTGGGTAAGCTGTGGGTGATTGCTCGGGGTGGTCAATTGCGCTTCTCTAATTCCCGTGCCTCCGACGACTTCACTGAAGCCCTCAGCCCCGAATTTGGTACGAGCTGGGGTCTCCTCGACATGGCCTTCCGCAACCAAGATGAGGTATGGGTGACCGGAGGCGGTGGCAATCTGCTGGTAAGCTTTGATGGTGGCCAGAGTTGGTCTAAAGATAACGCCGTAAACAGCGTACCTTCCAATTTCTACCGC
Organism: Spirulina sp.; assembly: GCA_044070495.1. GTDB lineage: Bacteria > Cyanobacteriota > Cyanobacteriia > Phormidesmidales > Phormidesmidaceae > Nodosilinea. Next base: position 103,268 of record JBIPSI010000010.1, read on the forward strand.
ATCATCTTCGCGGGGCCAGAGAAAGGCTTTGTGCTGGGCCAGCGCGGCACTATCCTCAAGTACGACCCGGCCTTGGCCTAGCAAAAACTTGGCAATCCGCTGGAGAATCCCTTGTTAGGGTTTCCAGCGTTCTCTATGATTAGATTAGTTTCGTCGTGTTAAGAGAGGAGACGTAAAACATGGCAGGTACAACTGGAGAGCGCCCCTTTGGGGACATCGTTACCAGTATTCGCTACTGGATTATCCACAGCATTACCATTCCCATGCTGTTCATTGCTGGGTGGCTGTTTGTCAGCACGGGCTTAGCCTACGATGCCTTTGGCACCCCTCGCCCCAACGACTACTACCCCGACAATCAAATGCAGCTTCCCATCGTGACGGATCGCTTTGAGGCGAAGCAGCAGATTGATATGTTCTCGGCCCAATAGTCCCGTCCTGTTCCCGTTCGTTGTTTAACTTGGTGCCATGCAAAGCAATTCCCCTGAGCAAATTACCTACCCTATTTTCACCATCCGCTGGCTAGCGGTTCACACTCTCGGTGTACCGAGCGTGTTCTTTTTGGGCGCAATCGCGGCCATGCAGTTTATTCAACGGTAGACAATAACCATGGATCGTACTCCTAACCCTAATAAGCAGCCTGTCGAGCTAAACCGCACCTCCCTATACCTGGGGTTGTTGTTAGTGTTCGTGCTGGGGCTGCTCTTTTCGAGCTACTTCTTTAACTAAATCCCCGTTAAAGTGGTTTAGCTTAGGGATGAGTGAGTCCCTAGGCTATGTTGAGATTATTACATTACCCTAACCTGGTCGTAGGAGATTTAAGCAATGCTTCAGAGTGGGCGAATTCCCCTGTGGATTGTGGCAACGGTGGCTGGCACCGGTGTTTTGGTTGTCGTTGGCCTCTTTTTCTATGGGGCCTACGCAGGAGTCGGCTCGGCCATGTAAGGTGGCGACCTCCAGTTAACTTCAGTTAGTGAGATACCTATTTGGGCTAGGCAATTTATCCTAGCCCTTTTTAATGGATAGTCGCTGTGAATGAGCGGGATCTGGGCCCTAAACCATAACCAGAACTTAAGGTGTCTATCGTCGGGTCTTTGCGTTGATCACAGTCATTCCCCAGTAGAATATGTGGAGTTTTGTCTGGCAATTTAGGCTAGGTGGGGTCATTCGTGATAAAGCAGCTTGCGAAGATTGAACGTCTGTGGTCATCTAGGCCTAAAGCCCTCCTAACCTTAGGATCAGGAGCCTTTATGTTAGGCCTAGTCCTCCCGGTTATAGGCACCCTAAACACCAAGCTAGCCGCCCCTCCATCAGCCTTTAGCACCAACTTAGTTGCTCTCCGTGATGCCCCAGGCATCGATGCTTTTCCCACCGTGGCCAGCAGTGAACGGCTCTGCTTGACGCCACCTGCTCCACTTGCTCCAATCGGCGAGGCCGCCCCCCTAGATTTGTTTCAGTCAGGGGGCTTGCAGGCCATTGCCGCCCAGATCAGACCTAGTCAGGTGACTCAGTTGGGGGCCGCCCGTTGGCCGGAGATCCATCCCCAGGCGACCCAGGCTCGCGTGCCCATTTTGATGTATCACGATGTACTATCGGAGCCGGAGGTCTTTTTTGACCTGGTGCCAGAACAGTTTGAGTCCCACCTCCAAACCCTCCAGGAAAATGGCTTTACCGCCATCAGCCTCGATCAACTCACCCAACACCTGCGGACGGGTGCTCCCCTACCCGAAAAGCCTGTGGTGCTCAGCTTTGATGATGGCTACGCTGGCCATTACGAGCATGTTTATCCCCTGCTAAAGAAATACCAAATGCCAGCGGTGTTTTTTGTATTCCCCGGCAAGGTGGATGGAACTATTGTGGGACGCTCTACGCTGACCTGGGATCAGGTGAAGGAAATGGCCGCCGATCCCCTGATTACCATTGGATCCCACAGCGTGACCCATCCCCCCGATCTGCGGGAGTTTAATGATGCCGACTTGGCCTACGAGATGACCGAGTCAAAGCGTCGCCTGGAAGAGATGCTGAGGCAGCCCGTTCACTACTTTAGTTACCCAGCCGGGCACTACGATGAGCGGGTGGCCCAGGCTGCCGCTGATGCGGGCTATTTGGCCGCGTTTACCATGCGCCAAGCCAATGAACAGTTTGCAGGAGCCTCAGGTTCCTTGCTCAGTATTGAGCGTTTTGGTCAATCGGCCCTGCCCTCCCTCCTCGATCAGGCCTGGGGCGGAGCCACCGAGTCGGACGTAACCGTCTCTAGCCCTGACGCTCAAACCCTGTCCCGTTCCCTGGCGGCAGCGAGTCCGGGTACCCAAGGGTTTGACTTTTTGGCCCCGGTGGAAAAGCAGGACTATGAGGCCGCTAATCACCGGCTGACCTTAATTAGCGGCGGACGGCCCGTCACCATTCACGCGGATAGTCGTTATCAGGTACCGGAAATCTTGGTGGGTACCAATGCGGTGGGGGCCGTTGATGGCGGCTTTTTCTCCCTCGAATACCTTGATTCTAATGTGATGATTGGCCCTGTCCTTAGCCAGAGCAGCCGTCGATTTGTTCCCGGTAACGCCAGCGAAAATCCGCGCCTCAACGGACGTCCCCTAGTCTTGATTGCACCGGAGCAGGTCAAGTTTGTTCCCTTTGAGGCCACACAGCACAACACTTTGGCGGGCTTGTACCACACCCTACCGGGGGTCACCGATGCCTTTGTGGGGGCGGCCTGGCTGGTGAAGGATGGAAAACCGCAGCCCCCCAGTAGCTTTGGGACGCTGTTTGATTTTGATGCCAAGCGGCATCGGGCTTTCTGGGGCATTCACCAAAACGGGCAGCCCGTGGTGGGAGTTTCCCATACCATGGTGGATTCGGTGGAACTGGGCCAACTGCTGCACCAGGCGGGTCTGCGAGAGGCCGTGATGCTCGATTCCGGCGCTAGCACCTCCCTGGCTTACCAGGGTGAATCCTTGGTGGGGTATATTCCTCGCCCGGTACCCCACGTGGTCGCCCTTATCCCCCCAGAGGCTAACGATGGTAGCCCCTGTCCTCTGGTACTCGAAAGCCATACTAGGGATGGTTTGGGCCAGAACTAGGGATGAGATCTAGGGATAGTTGACAGCCTCGAAAAGACTGACGATGTTGCCGGGTTGGCCCTAAGCGTTGTAAAGCTTGGCGATGCTCAACACTGCCATAGCCTTTATGTCGGGCTAGGCCATAGCCTGGATAGCGACGGTCTAGCCGCACCATGAGCTGATCACGCCACACCTTAGCCAAGATACTGGCGGCGGCGATGGCCGTATGGTGTTGATCGCCTTGAATGATGGTTTGCTGGGGAATGGCTAAGTTGGGGATGGATTGGTTTCCATCCACTAGGCAGAGGGTCGGCACAGGAGATAAACGGCGAATCGCCCGCGCCATCGCTAGCAAACTGGCTTGCAGGATATTGAGCCGTTCAATCTCCTGGACTGAGGCATAGCCAATGGCGGAATGAGTCGCTAAAGCCTGGATGGGCTTCACAAGCTGCATTCGTCGCTGTGGACTGAGTCGTTTGCTATCCGTTACCCCCAAACCCTGAAGTTCGAGGGAGGCCGATTCAGATAGGATCACAGCTGCTGCGATCACTGGCCCAAACAGGGCTCCCCGGCCCACCTCATCTACGCCAGCAATGAGTGTCTGGGCCCCTTTCTGATCCGTCCTAGGGGAAGCCTCAGACGATCCATGGGTCGTCCGAGCTCCCCTAGCCATCGGATCACTCATCCGAATCGTTGCCATTAGCCGAGGAACGACGGCGACGGCGACGGCGAACGTCCGTTTCAACCACTTCTGGGGATGGGGTATCGCCATGGTTATCGGCTGCTGCGACCACGGTATCAGCCTCTTGGCTCTGGGCTTCGGCCAGAGACTCACTCCCCGATGGATCGATCTCTGGCGCTGAAAATGCCGGGGTACTACCCACCACCCGCTTGACTCGTTTGGGCGCAGATGGAGTCTCATCTACCGCTGGAGCCTCCGCCGGGGTGGCGACATCAGAAGCCCCGATGGAGGCAACTGCCAGGTCATGGATCTCCTCCTGATCCATGGCTACAGATCCCAGTCCCCCAGAACTAACGGCAGTGCTTTCCCCCGGTGCCCGAACGGTAATGGTCACGTTCCGAGGATCAAGAATGGACTCGCCAGTGGCCAGCACCATGGGGGAAATGCCCATCATGGCGTAGATCCGCTGTTCGTCGGTGGTCATCTCCACCGTCACGATCTGGGGCGGGGTAGCGAGCTTCTTGTCATGGCGTCCGCCTGTGCGACTGCGACTCGTTCGTGTAGAGGGCTTCTCCTCATCACTGGTGCTATCAACGGTGGACACAAGATCCACCACCGGACTAGGCATATCCTTGGCGATGCTGGGCGAAGCACTGTCCCGAGGTACGGGAGCTTCTTTGCCGTTGCTACGCCCAGGCAGGGGATCTCGACGACGGCGGCGGCGGTTGCCCTTGTTGAGTTTGTCTTGATAGCTGGGATGGTTGATCAGATCCAGTTCCTGCAAATCGGGCTGGGTCGCTAAGCCATCTAGTTGAGATTCTCGTAGGGTTGGCGTCCAGCTACTGTCTGCTGCGGTGGCGGCGAGGCTAGGACCTGGGGTAACGCCATCCTCGGGGGGGTGGGCTCCGGGCAGGTGCACCAAATGCCCTAGGCCATTACAGGTCGGACAGGACCGACCAAACAACTCATAGATATTTTGTCCTTGGCGCTTGCGGGTTAGTTCTACTAGACCCAACTCGGACAGTTGGGAAATCTGTGGTCTGGCTTTATCAGAGCGTAGAGCTTTGCTGAAATGTTCGAGGACTTGCAGCTTGTCCCGCCGAGAGTCCATGTCGATGAAGTCTACGATAATGACCCCAGCAATGTTACGGAGTCGCAGTTGGCGGGCAATTTCGGTGGCGGCTTCACAGTTCGTCCAGAGCACCGTTTCGCGGGCGGTGGCGGATCGGGTGAAGGATCCGGAGTTCACGTCAATCACCGTCAGGGCTTCGGTGGGTTCGATGATGATGTAGCCCCCAGAGGGCAAATCGACCCTGGGTTTGAGGGCTTCGCGAATGGCGGCGTTGACCCGGAAATACTCTAAAATCGGCACCCGCTCCCGATGCTGGTCGATCAAAACGCCGCTGGGTACCTGGCCATCACTCCAGTTAGACAGGTGCTGCTTGACTCGTTTGAGGCCGCTGCTAGAGTCGGTAACAATGCGGTTGACATCAGCATTATAAACGTCGCGCAACACCCGCTGAATAAAGTCGTCATCGCGATTGAGCAAGGCCGGAGGACGGGTGGAGAGCGCCTGCTGCTGGATACTTTCCCACTGCTTTTGCAGGGTTTCTAGGTCTTCGATGATGGCATTTTCGCTAATGCCCTCGGCCTCGGTTCGCACCAACAGCCCCATGCCAGCGGGCTTAATGAGAATAGCCAAGGCGCGTAGGCGGTTGCGTTCGTTTTCGTTGCGAATGCGGCGGGATAGGTTAACGCCTTTGCCGTAGGGCATCAGCACCAGGTAGCGACCAGGCAGGGTAATATTCCCGGTCAGGCGCGGCCCCTTGTTGCCCGTCGGCTCCTTCATGATCTGAACCAGCACCTTCTGCTGGGGGGCCACCAGCTCGGTGATGGAACCCGCCATGCGCTTTAGGCGCAGCGGCCCAAGGTCGGTGACATGCATAAACCCGTTGCGTTCACTGTCCCCAATGTTCACAAAGGCGGCGTCAATGCCGGGTAAAACGTTTTCAACGGTTCCCAAATAAATGTCGCTGACCTGGTGGCTACCGGTAGCCACAATTAATTCCTGAATCTGATCTTCCGAAAAAACCGCAGCGATCCGATGCTGCTCAGCAATAACAATCTGCTTCGGCATTCAAATTCCTCATACAACGCTCACTAGGGCGGATAAAATGTAAGACTTTCACTGGAAACGAAGCCGCTAGACCCACAGAGCCTACAGGTCAACTCCATCCAGATCGGGGAAAACGAGATTGCAAGAGTTCTATTGTCAAACCCGCCGTAGCAGAGCTACGTCGATGACAGCTAAAGGCACACAGGAATCACTCGGGGCCACCGGACAACTTCGGGCACTCCTGGCGATGCCAGAACATGGTTTGAAAAACCGGCATAACTGCACAGGAACCCTTAACCGAAGCACCCAGGGCCAAGGACTGATAGCCACTTAAACACTTGCCATGTGCTATCCGTCTAAGCACATTTGGTCTTGTTTAGTTGCATTATAGCGTCAAGCCCTGCCCATAGCATATAATTGCGGATCTTTGTAGCAGAAATCCGATAAACCTTCCCTAGGGTAGAACCAAGTCCTGGGTGGCCAAGGTCTCCCGACCATCCCCGTGCCGACGTTTTGCCTGTGACAAGTCAGCAACTGATGCGACGGTAAGCAACCTAATACCGGGACAGGCTAGGACGGGAGATCAAAGTCTCAGGATAGACCGAACAAAACAGCCACCGATACCTCTGGGGGCGTCGGTGGCTGTTGGTGTTTCCTAGGAGGCCGAGGCGGCGACGGGGCTACGGCTCTTTTTATGGGTCTGGGGTTGTTCGGCGGTGGCTCCTTGAAGTAGCAGAATCAGCAGCGGGTCACGCTTATCCAATTCGCGCCGCAGCAGCCGACGCAAATCGCGATCCATCAAGCCCTTCAGTCCATCCCAATCGATGGTAGGTTGCCCCTTCTGGCCCTTGACGATCAGTTCAGAGCCGTGGGTTTCGAGCACCTGCTCCAGCACTTGCTGCACCGCCTTCTGGAAACGGTCTGGGTTGATAGCATGGGCCACCCCGCGCAGTTGCACCGTTGGCCCCGCCACCAGCTTGCCGTTATCACCAATGGTGGCGGCAATGGTAACCACGCCGTCTTCCGCCAGTTGTTGGCGATCCCTTAGGATATCGCGGCCAACAACGCCCACACGGGAGGAATCCACCAGCTCAATGCCAGAGGGCACCTTACCCGCAATGCGAATGCCAGAGGGATCCACCTCGACCATATCGCCGTTTTGAATGATCACCATATTCTCGGCAGGAACCCCCATGCTTTGGGCGGTTTCCGAGTGTTTGACCAACATCCGGTGCTCGCCGTGGACGGGCAGGAAGAATTTGGGCTTGGTGAGGGCCAGCATCAGCTTTTGGTCTTCCTGGGAACCGTGGCCAGAAACGTGGATGCCCTTGTCTTTGCCATAGACCACCTTAGCCCCCCGCATCATCAGTTTGTCGATGGTGTTGACCACGGCGATGGTGTTGCCAGGGATGGGGTTGGCGGAAAAGACGACGGTGTCCCCCGATTTAATTTTGATTTGGCGGTGGGCATCGTCGGCAATGCGGGTGAGGGCGGCCATGGGCTCACCCTGGGAGCCTGTAGTTAGGATCAGAACATTTTCATCCGCCGTTTGGCCCAGGTTGCGCAGGGGCAAAAACAGGCTTTCGGGGCATTTGATGTAGCCCAAATCGCGGGCGTGGGCAATCACATTTAGCATGGATCGGCCCACCACGAAGACCTTGCGGTTGTGCTTTTGGGCCAGTTCCAAAATCATGTTGACCCGATGCACCGAGGAGGAGAAGGTGGTGACCAACAGCCGTCCTTCGGCCTTGCCAAATTCCCGATCTAGGTTGGGGAAAACGGATCGCTCGGAGGGGGTGTGGCCCGGTAGTTCGGCATTGGTGGAATCGCTGACTAAACACAGGACCCCCCGCTCTCCGGCCTCCGCCAGCCTTTGAATATCAAAGGTTTCCCCGTCCACGGGAGTAAAATCAAACTTGAAGTCGCCCGTGTGCACCACTACGCCTACGGGGGTATGGATAATCACCGAGCAGCTATCAGCAATGGAGTGGGTATTGCGGATGTATTCCACCAAAAACGAATTACCCACCCGCACCGTTTCGCGGGGGCGCACTCGGCGCAGTTCGGTACGGTCGGCCACCCCGGCTTCTTCTAGCTTATTCTCCAGCAGGGCCATGGCCAAGCGGGGGCCATAGATCACCGGAATGTCAAACTGTTTGAGGTGGAAGGCAATGCCGCCAATGTGGTCTTCGTGACCGTGGGTGACGATCATGCCCTTGATTTTGTCGCGATTTTCCCGCAGGTAGGTGACATCGGGCAGAACAATGTTGACCCCATGCATCCCGTCGGTGGGGAAGGCGAGTCCGGCATCGAGCAACATGATTTCGTTGTTGATCTCAAACACACAGGTGTTTTTGCCGATTTCGTGTAGCCCACCGAGGGGGACGATTTTGAGGGCAGATTGTGATTGTTTGGCTGTCATAAAGAACCGTTTTGTAGGTTAAACATGGGACTGAAAACTGGGTATTGCCCCGCAGCATGTATGGCCCAAGGCTGTGGCTGGCTGGGCCGGGACGTGCCTAGGACAAGTTAAATCTGGGAGGACATAGGCTAAGGGGCATAGCGAGGCGATGTTGGGGGTTAGGGAAAACAGCTACGGCTGGGCTAAAGCGATAAACCTGAGATTGGCCCGGTTACGGTAATAATTCGAGGTTAGTTAGGGAGCGTATTCAGTTGTGGGACAAGCTTGATGGCGGGGCGAACCCATGGCGATAGAAGGAAGATTATCGAAAGTATCTAGGCAGGAGTCTTCCAACCCTATGGACGGAGGTACACCCATCCTCGGCTACGGCTTCGACATCAGCGCAGCCAGCACCGCTTGGATATGGTGCCGCACCGCTTCACTGGCGGGACAGAGGGGGAGCCGCACAGAACCCACATCCCAACCCCGCTGGGCGAGGGCGGTTTTCACAGGCACTGGGTTGGTGGTCACAAACAGCGCCTTAAAGAGCGGCAGCAACTGGAGATGGATATCCATCGCTTGCCTCACCTGTCCGGCTTCGTAGGCTTGGATCATCTGCTGAAGCTGATCGCCCACGAGATGGCTGGCCACACTGACCACCCCACTACCTCCCACCGACAGGGTCGGCAGGGTCAGCGAGTCATCCCCAGAGTAAATGAGAAAGTCGCTGGAAGTGTTCAGCCGAATTTGGCTGACTTGATCCAGGTTGCCGCTGGCCTCCTTGACTGCGACAATGTTTCCGACCTCGGCTAGGCGGGCAACGGTTTCCACCGCTAAGTTACACCCCGTACGCCCTGGGATGTTGTAGAGCATGATGGGCAGATCGGGCACGGCCTGGGCAATGTGCCGGAAATGCTCGTACAGCCCCTCCTGGGAAGGCTTGTTGTAGTAGGGCACGACCTGGAGGGCACCATCTAAATCGAGATGGCTCGCCTTTTGGGTGGCCTCAATGGCTTCCTGGGTGGAATTAGACCCAGTGCCAGCTATCACCTTTGCCCGCCCTGCGACCGCCTGCTTAACTGTCTTAAACAGTTGGTACTCTTCCTCCCAGGATAGGGTGGGGGATTCACCCGTGGTACCGCACACCACGAGGCCATCGCTGCCATGGTTGACCAGGTGATCCGCTAGACGCTCGGCCATTTCGTAGTTAACGGAGCCATCCGCTGAGAATGGCGTCACCATGGCCGTAAGCACTCTACCGAAATACACCACTCGAATCTACTGTCCTCTGGTTAAAGGGCGTGACCCCCAGAGAAGCCAGCCCGACGTTTGGATTATACCAACTTAGCCCAAAATCTCAGGATGTGAACCCCCTAAACCGTCACAGGGGTAGCCAATTCGGACTGAACCGCTAGCAATTCTGCAATTTGGACAGCATTCAGGGCAGCCCCTTTGCGGATTTGGTCGCCGCACAGCCAAAGCTCTAGGGCGTTGGGGTTCGACAAGTCCTGACGAATGCGCCCCACCAGCACATCATCCTGGCCGCTGGCTTCGATGGGCATGGGGAAGTAGTTGCGGCTCCAGTCTTCTACTACTTTTACCCCAGGGGCTTGACTCAGAATTTGCTTGGCTTCGGCCACGGGGAAGGGCGCGCCAAACTCAATGTTCAGCGCTTCGGAGTGGGCACGCAGTACGGGAACCCGCACACAGGTGGCCGAAATACGTAGCTCAGGAGACCCAAAAATCTTGCGGGTCTCGTTGACCATTTTCATTTCTTCCTGGCAGTAGCCCAGTTCATTCAGATCGGAGTTGTGGGGAAATAGGTTGAAGGCGAGGGGATAGGGAAACGCCTCGGCCACGGGTTCTTCCCCGTTCAAAATCGCCTGGGCCTGCCGCTTCACTTCCTCCATGGCCCGTGCCCCAGCCCCGCTGGCTGACTGGTAGGTAGACACCACCAAACGCTGGATGGGTTGGATCTGATGCAGAGGCCACAGGGCCAGGGACATCAGAATTGTGGTGCAGTTGGGATTAGCGATAATGCCCTGGTGCTGGTAGGTTGCCTCTGGGTTTACTTCGGGAACCACGAGGGGAACGTTGGGATCCATGCGGAAGGCGCTGGAGTTGTCAATGGACACCGCCCCCGCCGCCGAGGCCTTGGGCAGCCATTCCTTAGAAATCGAGCCGCCCGCCGAGGCCAGCACCAGGTCAATGCCGTCAAAAGCACCCTCGCCCAGAGCTTCCACCGTCAGGGTTTCGCCCATGAAGGACAGCTTGGTACCCGCCGACCGGGAGGAAGCCAGCAACTTCAGGGTTTTCACGGGAAAGGCACGCTGTTCCAGAATGGCTAAAAGCTCGGCTCCGACGGCCCCAGTAGCGCCCAAAACAGCGACGTTCAACCCGTTAGACACAGCGTTACCCCTTAAAAATTTCTAAATTTAGTCAGTCTGATGATCCTAGCATCTGAGTCCCATCCCCCATCGTTTTTGAATCCTCACCCTAGGCCCAACAGCGGCTTGCATTTGGAGTATGCTTATTAACTGCGTCAATTTTTTAGCAGCAGAGCCCATGAAAGTTACCCAGGAAGTATTGCCCGACAGCCAAGTTGGTCTAGAGATTGAGATTCCCTCAGAGATGTCTCAAAAGACCTACGACCAGGTGCTCAACAAAATGATGCGTACCATCAATATTCCTGGCTTTCGTAAGGGGAAGGTGCCCAAGCCCGTGTTCCTACAGCGGGTGGGTATTTCCCAATTTAAGGCGGCGGTGCTAGAGGAATTGGTGCAGTCGGCGGTGGATCAGGCGATCAAGCAAGAGAAAATCGACGCCATCGGCAACTATCAACTCAAGTCGGACTTCGAGGCGCTGATCAGCCAGTACGAACCTAGCCAAGGGCTGACCCTTCAGGTTTCCGTGGATGTGCCCCCCCGCGTGACGCTGAAGCAATATAAGGATCTCTCGGTGCAGGCGGAGGAAATTCTGCCCGACCTAGAGCAGGTGGATCAAACCCTAGAACGCTACCAAAATAATCTGGCTACCCTGGTGCCCGTGGAGGATCGTCCTGCCCAAATGGGCGACATTGCCGTGATTGACTTTGTCGGCAAGGTGCAGGACGAATCCGGCGAGTGGGAAGCCTTTGAAGGCGGTTCCGCCGAAGACTTCCAGGTGGAACTGTCCGAGGGCCGCTTCATCCCTGGGTTCATCGAAGGCATTGCTGGCATGGCCCTAGAGGAATCCAAAGATTTGGAAATTGCTTTCCCCGATGACTATTCCCAGCCCGACCTTGCCGGGAAGCCTGCGCTGTTTTCCATCACCCTGAAGGAAATTAAGGAAAAGGAACTGCCGGAACTCGACGACGACTTTGCCCAGGAGGTCAGCGAGTACGAAACCATCGCCGAACTGCGCGACTCCCTCGAAAAGCGCTACACCGAAGAGGCCGAAAACCGTACGAAAACCAACAAAAACGAAGCCCTCATCGAGGCTCTCGTCGAGCATTTAGAGGCCGAAATTCCCAACACCTTGATCCAGCGGGAGGTGGATTTCCTGCTCTCCCAAACAATCATGCAGTTCAGCCGTCAGGGCATTGACGTGAACAAACTGCTGACCCGCGACATTGTGGACAACATGCGGAAGCAAGCCCGTCCCGATGCAGTGGCGCGATTGAAGCGCACCCTAGCCCTCGGTGAAGTGGCCAAGCAGGAGGACATCGCCGTGGAAAAGGATGCCCTAGAGGCCAAGGTCGAGGAGGTCATGGCCGATATCGAGGACATCGACCAAATTGATCCGGAGCGGCTGGTTCAGGTGCTTGAGGAAGAACTGCTCCAGGAGAAAATCCTCACCTGGCTAGAGGGGGTCAACACCATCGAGCTAGTGCCCGAAGGTAGCTTGAAAAAAGCTGACGAAGAAGCTGAAACGGAGGAAGACACGGAAGTCGCTGCCGAAGCCGAAGCCGCCGCATCGGCCACGGTTGACGTAGAAGCAACGGCAGCGGACTAGATCTAGACTGAACCGAGCCTCAGGTTTTCGGTCAGGTCAACCTTCTGCGTGGTAGTCCTAGCGGCATCGATCTGGGCTCGAGATAGCTTAAGGTTTTTCGGTTAGGTCAATGCTCTCCGGGGTAGCCCATGGGTTTTGGGGCATAATGTCGGTTAGGGGTCGCTGATCCCGGCGATAGCGATCCTGCTCCCCAGGACATTTTTGCTCCGCAGCCCTTGAAATATTCCGCAAACCCACTATGATTGCATCGAACATCGGTTACAGGTCTATTACGAGCTTGAGTTCTACCGCTGCTAGCCTCAATCAGTTGCAGAACATTCTCCCCGTCGTCGTTGAGCAATCCGGTCGGGGAGAGCGGGCTTTCGATATTTATTCTCGGCTCCTCCGTGAGCGGATTGTCTTTTTGGGCACTCCGGTGACTGGAGAAGTGGCAGACTCCATCGTGGCTCAGCTGCTCTATCTCGATGCTGAGGATCCTGAGAAGGATGTGCAGCTTTACATCAATTCTCCCGGCGGTTCCGTAACGGCAGGCATGGCCATTTACGACACCATGCAGCAGATTCGTCCCGATGTTGTCACCATCTGCTTTGGCTTGGCAGCCAGTATGGGAGCCTTTCTGCTCTGTGCCGGGGCCAAGGGCAAGCGGCTTTCCCTGCCCAGTTCCCGAATCATGATTCACCAGCCCCTTGGCGGTGCCCAGGGTCAGGCGGTAGACATCGCCATCCAAGCAAAGGAAATTCTTTACCATAAGAACCGCTTGAATGAATTAATCGCCTACCATACAGGGCAACCCATAGATCGCGTGGAAGCCGACACCGAGCGGGACTTCTATATGTCGGCAGAGGATGCCAAACAATACGGGCTGATTGACAATGTGGTGGAACAGCACGCCCTGTCCGCCCATCCCGCTGTGACTGCACTCAATTAGGGTCAGATTTATGTCTAAGTACGACTCCCATCTCAAGTGCTCATTTTGTGGCAAGTCTCAAGAGCAGGTGCGCAAGCTGATTGCGGGGCCGGGGGTCTACATCTGCGACGAGTGCGTTGACCTGTGCAACGAAATTTTGGACGAGGAATTGTTTGACGCGGGGGCCACGGTGGCCCAGCCGGTGTCCCGTCGAGAAGCGGTAGCGGCGGATCGCCCCCGGTCTTCGTCCACCATTTCCCTCAGCCAAATTCCGAAGCCCAGAGAAATTAAAAATTATCTCGATGATCATGTCATCGGCCAAGACGAAGCGAAAAAGGTGTTGTCTGTCGCGGTCTACAACCACTACAAGCGGTTGAGCTACCTGCAAAGTGTCGAGGGCGAGTCCACCGATGACACCATTGAACTCCAGAAATCCAACATTTTGCTGATTGGCCCCACCGGCTGCGGTAAAACCCTGCTGGCCCAAACCCTGGCCCGCATTTTGGATGTGCCCTTTGCCGTCGCCGATGCCACCACCCTCACCGAGGCTGGGTATGTGGGAGAGGATGTGGAAAATATTCTGCTGCGACTATTGCAGGTTGCCGATTTAGACGTGGAAGAAGCCCAGCGCGGCATCATCTACATCGACGAAATCGACAAAATTGCCCGTAAGAGCGAAAACCCCTCCATCACCCGCGATGTCTCCGGCGAAGGGGTTCAGCAAGCCCTGCTAAAAATGCTAGAGGGCACCGTCGCCAATGTGCCTCCCCAGGGAGGGCGCAAGCATCCCTACCAAGACTGCATTCAGATTGACACCAGCAATATTCTATTTATTTGCGGTGGAGCCTTTGTGGGCCTAGAGAAAATTGTTGAGCAGCGCATGGGCAAAAAGTCGATTGGCTTTGTTCAGCCTGGGGAAGCTCAGCTATCTCGCGAGAAACGGGCAGCGGATGTGCTACGGCATCTAGAACCCGATGATCTGGTGAAGTTTGGCTTGATTCCTGAATTTATTGGCCGTATTCCTGCCACCACCGTGGTTGAACCGCTGGATGAAGAATCCCTAGTCGCTATTCTGACGGAGCCGAAGAACGCCCTAGTCAAGCAATTCCAGAAGCTGATGCGGATGGATAACGTGCAGCTTGACTTTAAGCCCGACGCCCTCAAAGCCATTGCGCGGGAAGCCTATCGCCGCAAAACCGGAGCCCGTGCCCTGCGCGGCATCATCGAGGAACTGATGCTGGATGTGATGTACGAGCTGCCTTCCCGTAAGGATCTCAAGCGCTGCACCATCACCCGCGAAATGGTAGAACAGCGGTCTACGGCGGACTTGCTGCTGCACCCCTCCTCCATCCCCACCCCTGAGTCGGCCTAGTTATGCCCTACGTTCAGGTCAATCAGGTCGCTCACTACTACGAGTGGATCGGCGCAGAAACCCCTCGTCCGGCCAGTTCTAGCAAGCCTGTGATGGTCTTTGTCCACGGCTGGGCCGGGTCAGCCCGCTACTGGCGCACCACCGCTGAAGCATTGGCTCAAGATTACGACTGCCTGCTCTACGACATGCGTGGCTTTGGCCGTTCCACCATTGCCCCCGACCAAGCCGAGGCCCAAAAAGCACGGGGCTATGAGCTAGAAACCTTTGCCGACGACCTGGCGATGCTGTTGGATGCCCTAGACCTACCCAAGGTTTCGATCAACGCCCACTCCATGGGGGCTTCGGTCGCGGTCTACTTTTTGAACCGCTATCCCCATCGGGTAGAACGGGCGATTCTCACCTGTAACGGCATTTTTGAGTACGACAAAGCCGCCTTTGATGCCTTCTATCGCTTTGGGGGCTATGTGGTGGCCTTCCGCCCCCCGTGGCTCGGCCAAATTCCCCTGGCCCCCCGCTTTTTCATGGCGCGGTTTCTCCATAAACCGATTCCCGCCGCTGAAAAAATTGCCTTCCTAGAAGATTTCCTCAACGCCGATTACGACACCGCCCTGGGCACCATTTTTACCTCCGTCAGCAAACAGGCTACAGAGGTGATGCCTGTAGAATTTGCCAAAATTTCCGTGCCTACGCTGCTGGTTTCCGGGGAGTTCGACAAAATCACCCCTGCACCCCTGGGCCAAAAAGCGGCGGAGTTAAATCCCAAAATTCAGTATGCCCTCGTCAAGAAAACCGGGCATTTCCCTATGCTGGAAGACGCCGAAACCTACCTAGGCTACGTGCGTTCTTTCCTTGCAGATGTTAGCAGAATCAATTACTAGGGCCTTGGGTTGAGTCCTTTAGACAGCGCTGCAACGCATCGTTTCTAGTCAACATGTGTTCAAATTATCACGGCTTATTCTGCTATAGCTTTGGCTAACTCACTCCACAAAAATTGTCAGATACACTAATCATCACCTGTTGCATCGAAATAGCACATCCTCATAGCCGCACATACATCACTCTGAAAGCAGGTGTCGCACATGTAGAACTGCAACCAAGTCCTACCGATTTCATCCAGATACTGACTTTGCGTAGATGTTTGGTTTATGAATTTTTCTGGAACTGGCTTATCAAAAAGATTGATAATAATTTCTCTTGTCTTCTCATAGTTGCCAGTATCAATGTGAATTGCTGCGATCAAAGCCTCAAACGTTTCTCCTAATACAGACGCCTGGCTTTGAATTCCTTGTTTTCTCTCGCCTGCTCCAAGACGAATAAATTTTGCAAGGCCAAGTTCTTCAAACATCCTACCCAGACTTTCTCGTTTTTCAAGCTCCATCTTTTTATTGGTAATTGATTCGCGGCTGTCATAGCCTTGTTGAATCAGCATCTCAACCAGAGACGCCTTTAAGATAACGTCACCAAGAATCCGATATAATTCTTGATCTTTGCAATCTTGCCCTCGTTGTTTTTGCTCCTGCGCGAATGCTTTTCGAGTTAGCGCTTGAATGAGTAGATTTTTATCTTTAAAGGTGTAGTTTAGACGTTGCTCCAAAAATTCAATATCTTCAGGTTCCATTGCTAAATCCATCTGCTAAATATCGCTCATAATCAGTTAATACACATTTTAACCTTGCAAGTATGGAATTCCTGTCTACAGACCACCTGATGGCCTTAGATCGGCAGCATGTGTGGCACCCCTATGCGCCGATGCCAAATACGGGGCCAACCTTCCCGATCCGTTCGGCCCAAGGGGTTTATTTGGAGCTAGAAACCGGAGAGCGCTTGGTGGATGGTATGTCCTCCTGGTGGACCTGTATTCACGGCTATAACCATCCCCAATTGAATCAGGCCGCTATCGACCAGATGGGACGGATGAGCCATGTGATGTTTGGCGGCTTAACCCATCAGCCCGCCGTGCAGTTGGCGAAGCGATTGGTTGATCTGACTCCAGCACCGCTTCAGCATGTGTTTTTCTGTGATTCTGGCTCGGTGGCGGTGGAGGTGGCGATGAAGATGGCCATCCAGTATTGGTACAACCAGGGCCAGCCGCAAAAGCAGCATTTTTTGACGATTCGCAACGGCTACCACGGTGACACCTTTGCGGCCATGGCGGTGTGTGACCCGGTGAACGGAATGCACCACCTGTTTCGCAATAGTTTGGTAGAACAGTATTTTGCCGATGCTCCCCAAATTCCCGTTGATGGCGACTGGCAGGAGGCGGATATTGCCAGTTTTGCCGATATTTTGGAGCGTCATCACCAAGACCTAGCGGCGGCCATTTTTGAGCCCGTGGTGCAGGGGGCCGGGGGAATGCGGTTCTACAGCCCGCAATACGTCAAACGGGCGCGGGAACTCTGCGATCAGTACGGTGTACTGCTGATTTTGGATGAAATTGCTACAGGTTTTGGCCGTACGGGCAAGCGCTTTGCCTGCGACTATGCCCAAGTGGCCCCCGATTTGATGTGTGTGGGTAAGGCGCTAACGGGGGGCTTTATGTCCCTAGCGGCGACCCTGGCGACAACGGAAATTAGCCAAACCTTTGCCCAGGGAGAGGCGGGTGTCTTTATGCATGGGCCAACCTTTATGGCCAATCCCCTGGCCTGTGCCGTGGCCCTAGCCAGCTTGGATATTCTAGACAAGGGCGACTGGGTGGGGCAGGTGCACCGGATTGAAGCCCAACTGCGGCAGGAACTCGCGCCCTGTCGAGCGTTCCCATCTGTAAAAGACGTGCGGGTGCTGGGGGCGATTGGAGTGGTAGAACTGCATCAGCCCGTGGATATGGCGGTGGTGCAGCCTCGGTTTGTGCAGCGGGGAGTGTGGCTGCGGCCCTTTGGGCGGTTGATTTACACGATGCCGCCCTACATCATTGAGCCAGATCAACTGAGGCGGATTACTGAGGCGGTTGTGACGATTACCCAACAACTCACCACCCCCTAGGTTGTGGTTAGCGTAGAAACCGGGTTTCTATATCGGCGTTCTAGGGGGAACGTCATATCAGCGTAGTATGAAGGCATAGCGGCTTACGGATTCTTTTTATGGCTATGACGGTCACGATTGCCTACCTAGGCCCCGAAGGCACCTACTCTCAGTTGGCCGCCCTAGCCTACAGCCTAGAGCTAGAGCGCCAACAAAAGATTCCCGTGACGTTGCGGGCTTTTCCTAGCATCCCAAAAGCCATGCAGGCCACCGCCGATGGAGAAACCACGCTCACCATCGTACCCGTTGAAAACTCGATTGAGGGCGGCGTTACCACCACCCTCGATACCCTGTGGCGGCTAGAAACCCTACGGGTGCATCGCGCCCTAGTGATGCCCATTCGCCACGGGTTTCTTTCCTATGCCCCCGATCTTGGCCACATTCGCACCGTTTATTCCCATCCCCAAGCCCTGTCTCAATGTCAAAACTGGCTAGAACGCCAGGTTCCCCAGGCCGCCTTAGTGCCCACCAGTTCTACCACCGAAGCCCTTCAGCATTTGGCTGACAACCCCAACATTGGGGCGATTTCATCGGAATGGGCCGCCCAACTCTACGACCTACCCATTCTCGCCCACGACATCAATGATCTCGCCGACAATTGCACAAAATTTTGGGTATTAGGGCCACCCAATAGCGTCGTCGCACAACCTACAGGCACCTATACATCCCTGGCATTTACGCTACCGATTAATGCCCCAGGGGCGCTGCTCAAGCCCCTACAGGTGTTTGCCCACCACGCCATTAACCTCAGCCGGATTGAATCCCGGCCTGCGAAGCGGGCTTTAGGCGATTACCTCTTTTTTGTGGATTTAGAGGCTGACTGTCATCAAGATAAAACCCTCAAGGCTATCGCAGAACTCAAGCTCTGTACCGAACAACTCATGGACTTCGGTAGCTACGATTTAGTGATGGTTAACGGCGACCTAACGGCAGCTAAAACTAAGTGCAACGCGGATTCATCGAAAAACTAGTTAAAGTAGGCCCACCACCGATAGGTTAGAGACAATTGAATGCGCTTGCTTGCTTTGAGATAACGGATCGAAAGATAGATAAAATAAAAGCCTAATTTTTGTCTCCAATCATCGATGGAAGGATTGGCAAAGCGATCAAAAGTCCCCGCCGCCCTCACCCCCAGCCCCTCTCCCAGAAGGGCGTTCGCGAAGCGTCTCCGCAGGAGAAGGGGAGCCGGAAGTCCTTCAAAGTCCCTCTCCCATGTTGGGAGAGGGATTTAGGGTGTAGCT
The DNA here is from genome assembly GCA_044070495.1 of Spirulina sp. Lineage (GTDB taxonomy): Bacteria > Cyanobacteriota > Cyanobacteriia > Phormidesmidales > Phormidesmidaceae > Nodosilinea. The sequence goes on from JBIPSI010000010.1 coordinate 122,054, forward strand.
TGCTTCCTGTTAGGGTGGGCTGGATCTCGGTAACAGAGCATGTTTGTGATCTACTGAGCCTAGTTAAAGGCAACTCACCAAAGCCAGATTGGCGCTACACATGGATTCTAAGCAGAGTTCTTATGAGGATCGCAGCCTGTTAACAGGTGACTATAGGCTCCCTTCCACCCTGGCATTAAAGCCGTAGACTTTACGTTCTCCGGCGAGGGCAACGAGGGTGACGGTGCGCTCATCCCCTGGTTCAAAACGAACGGCGGTGCCAGCGGGAATGTCTAGGCGCATACCTCGCGCTTGATCTCGGTCGAAGCTGAGGGCAGCGTTGACTTCGTAAAAGTGAAAGTGGGATCCGACTTGGATAGGGCGATCTCCCGTATTGGCTACCGTTAGGGTCGCGGTAGGTTTTCCAGCGTTCAGTTCAATCTCGCCTGCGGCGGGCAGCAGTTCTCCGGGAATCATCCTTTACCTCCTAGGTTGGCAATTAAATCTTGACGCTTTTGGTGCATGGCCCGTTCGATCAGGGGCAGGGCTTCTTCGATTTCCCGCCGAGCTACCCCTTCGGCCCCGGCTTCCAGGAATTGATTCAGGGCAATCACATGGGCGGTTTCGAGGGCAATTTCCGTCGGTACTTTTACGTCGGGGATAACTCCGGTGCCGTCCCAGTTTTTCCCCGTCACGGGGTTGATGGCCTGCCCCGTAGGCATGAACACCCAAAAGTGATCGTGGAGCCAGAAGCCTCGGCCTGGATTCGCTCCGCCCCGCGTGGTTTCGCCGACGATGGTGGCCCGCTGGCGGGTTTGTAGGTTGTAGGCAAATTCTTCGGCAGCGGAGAAGGTAGCGGGACTGGTGAGCACGAACACAGGTTTATTTAAGTACCGTGGCCCCGGCAGGTGGGGAATCGTCCACCACTGATGGGTTTCGTCGGTTTCGCTCCAGTACAGGTCGTTGAGGTGGGTGGCGGGATGGGCTGGGAACAGGTAGCTACACAAAAACGCCACCGCCGCTGGAGAACCGCCCTGGTTGTGGCGCAGGTCAAACATCAGGGCATCGGTGTGGGCCACCAGGGTCATGGCAGCGGCGAGAACATTTCCGGCAAATTCCGGTGGCTCGAAGCTAAAAAGCTGAATGTAGCCCACGTTTCCCGGTAGGCGTTCTACTTTGTTGAGGTCGAAGTTGCGGTGACGGCTGGCCTGCTGTTGGCGGGTCAGTTCCTCAGCGGTGGGTTCGGCCTGGGGCTCAATGTGGGGCAGGGGCACTGGGCTAAAGTGAAGCCGCAGGTTTTGATCTTGGCTGAGGGCTTGAAGCTGGGCGGTGAGGGTATCGGCTAGTTGTTGGCCGCCGTTGATGTCGCGGTAACCTCCGCTGTCTAACCGCTGCTCCAGATCGGCCTGGATTTTCTCCGCCACTGCTGGAAACACATAGCTATCCAACTGGGCCACCAATGCGCCAATCACCGCCTCCACATCGTTGGGTTGAAGGGGGAAATCTGTGGCGGAAGCTTTGGGAACGGAGGGAGCCATACCAGTTAGAGCAAAGAGCAAGGAATTCAGGTGGAGCGGGGGGGGAGACCGTCCTAGGTCGCAAGGCCAACCCTAGCGAATCGGGGCATGAACGGTGACTAGCTTAGTGCCGTCGGGAAAAGTCGCTTCCACTTGGACTTCGTGGATCATCTCCGCTACCCCGTCCATCACGTCCTCGCGGCTGAGCAGCGTGGTGCCGTAGCTCATCAGTTCCGCCACGGTGCGGCCATCCCGTGCCCCTTCCAAAATGGCCGCCGAAATGTAGGCGACCGCCTCTGGATGGTTGAGCTTCAGCCCTCGATTTTTGCGCCGTTCCGCCACCAGGGCAGCGGTAAAAATCAGCAGCTTGTCTTTTTCTTGGGGGGTCAGTTGCATGGGCCTAGCTCAAGGGACAGAAAGCGAGAATGGGGTTGGTCATCGGTGACTAAATGCGGTGGCCCTCACCCTAAACCCCTCTCCCAGTTTGGGAGAGGGACTTTGAGATCGCTTTCCGGCTCCCCTCTCCTCCCTGGGAGCGGGGAGGGGGGTGAGGGCTATCTACGGCAAAAACGATGGGTTTTCCCTGCAACTCAGTGTACCAAACGCCGCCCATTTCAGGCTGTACGGGGATCTTCGACCGCGACGGCCCGGTCGGTTAAAACAGTTTGTAACAAAATGGACATACACCGACCAAAATCAGAGTAGTCTTATGCTCATGCTGTGATTCAACCGTGAGAAGGAGAAAACTCCGATGGCTGCTGCGTTTCTACCCTCGATTCTGGTTCCTCTGGTGGGCATTGTTTTTCCCGCTGCGGCAATGGCCTTCCTATTTCTTTACATTGAGCGCGAAGAAGCTTAGGGTTTCGTTAAAACTCGCTCGTCAAAAAATGCAAGCTAGGCCGTTTCCTGATTTGGGGGCGGCTTTTTTGTCGGCCATGCCACACGTGCTACGTTCACCATCACCCTAGAAACCCCAAACTACAAATACAGAAGGCTAAAAATACAGAAAGCTAAAACTCAGATTTATCAACCTAAGCCCCGCCCCCCGTACGGGCGCACCGCTGTGCGCCCCAGCCCTTTTAACTTCCGTTAAATCGTGTCCTAAGCCACAATTCTTGCGTTCTGAGTTTGATCTGATAGGGTTATAGTCGCTGCCTGTCACTTATTGGAGCCTGAGGTCTACCCATCCATGGACAACACTGCCACCACCGATGCCGCTGTCGCCATTGCCCTAGCTGGGGAACGCACAGGTTCGAGCATTGACAGCATTAAGCGGGCGTTTTTGAACAATTTGTTCTTTGTGCAGGGCAAGCCCGTGGCCTTGGCGACCCAACACGACTACTACATGGCCCTGGCCTACTTGGTGCGGGATCGGATGCTGCACCGCTGGAACACCACCGCCGAGCGCTATACCCAGCAAGGGGCGCGGACAGTCTGCTATCTGTCGGCGGAGTTTTTAATGGGGCCGCACCTGGGCAACAACCTGATTAATCTGGGCCTATATAACGAAGTCAAGCAGGCAATTGAGGAACTGGGCCTCGACTTTGATGAGTTACTCGCCCAAGAAGAGGAACCGGGGCTAGGTAATGGTGGCCTAGGGCGTTTGGCGGCGTGCTATTTGGACTCCATGGCGTCCCTAGAAATTCCTTCCCTAGGCTACGGAATTCGCTACGAGTTCGGCATTTTTCACCAGGATGTTAAGGACGGCTGGCAGGTGGAGCGCACCGACAAATGGCTGCGCAACGGTAACCCCTGGGAGGTGGTGCGTCCCGAATGGGCGGTGGAGGTGAAGTTCGGTGGCCACACCGAAACCTACACCGACGACCAAGGCCGATACCGGGTGCGCTGGGTGCCGGAGCGGGAGGTGCTGGGCGTTCCCTACGATACGCCAATCCTGGGCTACCAGGTAAACACGGCCAACACCCTGCGCCTGTGGAAGGCCGAGGCCATTGAATCCTTTGATTTTGAGGTATTCAACCAGGGCAACTACTACGGCGCGGTGGAGCAAAAGGTGTCCTCCGAGAACCTGACTAAGGTGCTCTACCCCAACGACGACAACCAGGCGGGCAAAAAACTGCGCCTAGAGCAGCAAATTTTCTTTGTCTCCTGTTCCTTGCAGGACATGTTCCGCATCCTTCAGGGCCAGGGGTTGCCCGTTGAGAAATTCCACGAAAAGTTTGCCATTCAGCTCAATGACACCCACCCCGCCATCGCCTCAGCGGAACTGATGCGTCTGCTGCTGGATGAGTATGGCCTGGATTGGACGCTGGCCTGGGAAATCACCCAAAAAACCTTCGCCTACACCAACCACACCCTGCTGCCCGAAGCCCTAGAAAAATGGCCAATCAGCCTCTTCGGCAAGCTGCTGCCCCGCCATCTGGAAATCATTTACGAAATCAACCGCCGCTTTTTGGAACTGGTGCGGATGCGCTTCCCCAAGGATGCGGCCCGACTGGCCCGGATGTCCCTCATTGACGAAAGCGGCGAGCGCTACGTGCGGATGGCCAACCTGGCCTGCGTCAGCAGCCACACCATCAACGGCGTTGCCGCCCTGCACAGCGAACTGCTGAAGCAAACCGTGCTGCGGGATTTCTACGAACTATTCCCGGAAAAATTCTGCAACGTCACCAACGGCGTTACCCCCCGCCGCTGGGTGGTGCTCAGCAATCCTCGCCTCAGCACGTTGATCACCAGCCGCATTGGCGACCGCTGGATCAAGCACCTCGACGAACTCAAACAGCTCGAACCCCTGGCCGACGATAGCGGCTTCCGGCAAGAATGGCACGACATCAAGCAGGCGGTGAAGCGTGACCTGTCCAGCCGCATCCACGACCAGTTCGGCATTTTGGTCGATCCGGCCTCCCTGTTTGACGTACAGGTGAAGCGCATCCACGAATACAAGCGCCAACACCTCAACGTGCTCCACATTGTCACCCTCTACAGCCAGCTCAAGCAAAACCCCAACCTGGAAATCACCCCCCGCACCTTCATCTTTGGCGGCAAGGCGGCTCCGGGCTATTGGATGGCCAAGCTGATGATCAAGCTGATCACCGCCGTGGGCGACATGGTGAACAAAGACCCCGACCTGCACAACAAGCTGAAGGTAATCTTCCTGCCCAACTACAACGTCACCAACAGCCAGCGGATTTATCCGGCCTCAGATTTGTCGGAGCAAATTTCCACCGCTGGCTACGAGGCATCGGGCACGGGCAACATGAAGTTTGCCATGAACGGTGCCCTCACCATCGGCACCTTGGATGGGGCCAACATCGAAATCCGTGATGCCGTGGGGGCCGACAACTTCTTCCTGTTTGGCCTTACCGCCGACCAGGTGGTGGATCTTAAGGCCCAGGGCTACAACCCCTACGCCTACTACCAAGCCAACCCCCTACTCAAAGACGCCATTGACCTGATCGCCTCCGGCCATTTCTCCCACGGCGATGGCGATCTGTTCAAGCCCCTGCTCGACAAGCTGCTTTACCACGACCCATACCTGTTGCTGGCGGATTATCAGTCCTACCTAGACTGCCAGCAAACCGTGGGCGAAGCCTACAGCCGCACCGACGACTGGACACGCATGGCCATCCTCAACGCCATCCGCATGGGCATGTTCTCCTCCGACCGATCCATCCGCGACTACTGCGACGGCATCTGGAAAGCCTCGCCCCTGCCCATCACCCTCACCGAATACACCGAAGGCGACTTTGGCCTAGGGAATGAGCTGACCTGCCGAATTGGGTAAGGTTAGGGAGTAAGGGTTAGGGATTAGAGGGGGCATGGTTCGCCACCGATTCTTTCTTCCCTCGCCCTATCCCGTAGCTATCGTAACGGACGGGGCAAGGCCGCTTTCTTACAATGGCCACAGTAGCGTTAATGTCAAGATTCACTAACCGGAAAGCTTCCGAGCCCTCTGTTTTTAGGTTTCCTTGCTAACATCAGCGATACTAGGCCCAAAAGGCCAATGAATCAAACCCTTAAATCCAACCTTTCAATCCAAGCCTTAAATCCACCCTTTACCTCTAACCCAGCTCTGGACGGCTGGGTTTTTTCTTGCTTATTTGGCCTCAGTCCAACCGCTAGCCCTTGGCCGGTGCGCCACCCATCCGGATTTCGGAGCAGAAGGAGGCCATCTGTTCGGCATCGCCCACCTTAAACACGCTGGTGCGCATCCGCAAATTGGGGTTCACAAACCACAGCCGTTCTTGAATGGTGCCGTCGGGGGTTTGGGTGGTGAGGGTCAGCACTTCGTTGTCTAGGCCATATTCGCCTTGGGCCACGGGTTCCTTGGGGTTGGCTTGAAGCACAATGCCCGTCCCGTTTTCCCCAGGGTGCAGCATTGCCATGAGCGTTGTGCGTTGGGTATTGCTGGTGTCGCCATCCATGCGGCTGTCTTGATCGACCTTGAGGCCACAGGCAATGTGGCTGGGGTCTTGGCCCTGGGCTTCACACAGTTGCACCAGGCTGGCGTCGGTGGCGGGCAATACCTCAATCAGCAGGTTAGATTGCCCCGCCTTTGAACTTTGGCTGGTTAGGTAGTGGGTGGTGCGCTGGGAAAACCACTTCCCGGCCAAGGTCTCAACAAAACTCACAATGTCCATGGGCTTAATCTTGTTGCCAATTCGTTCACAGCCTTTAATTTTACGGTGAAGTGCCCCGCCCCGCTTGCTAGATCACGAAGCCCCTTCCCCCAATCAGCGGTCACTGTAGCGTTCTGTGGCCCAGGGGTTGCCGCGCATGTGGTAGCCGTTGCGTTCCCAAAAGCCCGGTTCTGGCTGGGCCAAAAACTCTAGGCCGCTAATCCACTTGGCACTTTTCCAGGCGTAGAGGTGGGGCACCACCACCCGCACCGGGCCACCCCGTTCGGCGGGCAGGGGTTCGCCATTGAGGGTGTGGGCCAAGAAGTTCTCAGGCTGCAGAAAGTCCGCCAAATCGAGGTTGGTGGTGTAGCCGCCGTAGCAATGCAGCATGACATGCACCGCCTGGGGATCTAGCTCAACCGTGGCCATCAAATCGGTGATTTTCACCCCTGTCCATGGCACATCCAGCTTCGACCAGGTGGTCACGCAGTGGAAATCGGTGGTGAAGTCGCTCTGGGGTAGGGCCATCAGGTCGTCCCAGGTGAAGGTTTTGGGCTGAGCAAGGCCAGAGAGGGTTAGCCGCCAATCGGCCACGCCAATCTCCGGCGTTTCCCCGTAGGTGAGTACCGGAAAGCCCTTGGCCAAGTTCTGCCCAGGGGGCACCCGATCCGCCAACTCTGGGCCAGGTTTATAGAAAAACTTGCCTGCCATCGCCGTTTCCCTCCAGGAATCTTCCCTATCTTCTCCCAAGTTTTCTCAAATATGCTGCCCTTGTTAGGCTGAGGCTAGAGATTCAGCCTGCCAGATAATCCATTCATTCCGCACACAAACCCTAAGAGTACTCCATGGAAATAACTATCCACTTGTCATAACCATCCGCCCTCACCCCTGCCCCTCTCCCTGAGGGAGAGGGGTTCTGAATCCGGCTACCCTTCTCCCTAGGGAGAAGGGGTTGGGGGATGAGGGCCAGCCTGGATGATTTATTAATTGGACTGCTCTAAAGGACTGGCTGCTGATCGACCTAATAGTTACAGCCAATTTCATAGGGACATTCCGTATATCCTCACGCCTACCCCCAATTCCCAATCTGGCAAACCCCAGGGATAGGATCTCCCCATCCTGCCAAGCCGGGAATCATCAGCCAGGACTTCTGGTTAGGGGGAAGGGATTTCGGCGGGGGTGATGGGTTCTGGGGGATCCATCCGGCTTTCTGGCAGAGATATTTTGCTGCCGCCGCCCCGACCTAGGTCGCCGTGGAGCAGGGTGTAGAAGCAGGGGATGATGAACAGCGTCAGCACCGTGGCCAGGGAGAGGCCGGAAAACACTACCACGCCGAGGGGTTGCAGAAATTCAGAACCTTCGCCAATGCCCAGGGCCAGGGGAAACAGGCCCAGTACCGTGGTGACGGTGGTCATCAAAATCGGGCGTAGGCGGCGGGGGGCGGCTTGCAAAATGGCCGCCTGTCGAGAGCATCCGGTGTCGTTGTAGATTTGGTTGGCCAGTTCCACCATGATGATGGCGTTGTTGACCACAATGCCCACCAGCAGCACCGCCCCGACGACGACCGTGGCCCCAATGGCAGTTTGGGTGATAAACAAACCGAGGATGCCCCCCGCTAGGGCTAGGGGAACGGTGAGCATAATCACCAGCGGGTCGATGAGGGAGTTGTACTGCACCGCCATCACCACAAACACCAGGAAGGTGGCCAGGGCACCAAGCACCGCTAGGGATTGCTGAAGGCCGTCGTTCGTCGCAGCGGCGGAACTGGGTAAACGGGTGACACCGGGGGGCAGTTCCAGTTGGTCAAAGATGGCGTCGGCTTCGGCCAGGGCGGCTCCCAGGCTAGCTCCTTCGGCTAAGTCTCCGGCCAGCAGGAAGACTTGACGGCGGTTAATGCGCTGAATTTCCCCAGGAGCGGGAGCGAGGGCCACGGTGGCAATGTCGCCAAGCTGAATCCGTTGTCCGGTGCGAGATACCACGGGAATATCGAGCAGTTGGGCGGATTGCTGCACGCTGCCCGGAGTGAGTTGTACCTGAATATCCACTAGACGGTTGCCCCGCTGAAGCTGGGTGGGCACCGATCCATTTAGCGCCGTTTGGATGGTGGCCCCCAAGTCCGCCGCCGAGAGGCCCAGATCCGCCGCTCGATTCCAGTCGGGCAGAATTTGCAGTTCGTCTTGGGGGGCTTCGCCATCGGGGCGATAGCGGGCTAGGGTGGCCTGTTCGCCTAGGGCCGCCATCACCTGTCGTCCGGCCTGGGCCAAGGTTTGGGGGTCGTCGCCCTGGAGACCGATGTCAATGTCAGAGCGCACGGGGGAGTTGCTTAGAATCAGCCCGCGCACGGCTTCCTGGCTGACGCGCACCAGGGTATCCACCAGGGGCAGTTGGCTCACTTCACCGTTCATGCGTTCCACAAAGGCGGCGGTGTCGCTACCCGGTTTGAGGGTGATGGTGCTGCTGCCGCGCAGGGTGTTGGCGCTGGTGTTGCTGCCAAACAGAAAGCCCCCTGCCGTGGTGAAGACGTATTCCGTTTCTGGCTGGGCGAGGAGGATCTCATCCACCGCCTGCATCACCCGCTGGTTGGCCTCCACGGTGGTGCCTGCGGGAAACCGCACAAACACCCGCGCTTGGCCAGTGTTGATGCTGGGCAAAATTTCCTGGGGAATGCGCTGCACCATCAACAAACTGCTACCGCCAAACACCAGCAGGGCCAGGGCAATCACCCAAATTCGATGGTGTAAGACTTGGCTTAAAAAGCGACTGTAGCCGAGGGTGACACCCTCCAGACGGCTGTTAAACCAGCGGAACGGCCCCAGGCTTTGCAGCGACCGAGTGGGTCGCCCCATCAGCATTCGGGCCGACAGGGCAGGCACCACGGTCAGCGCGACGGCCAGGGATGCCGCCACGGAGAAGCTGACGGTTAAAATCAGCTCGTTAAAAATGAGGGAAATAAAGCCGCCAATCAGCAAAAAGGGCACCACCGCCACCAGGTTCGTGGTGGTGGAAGCCAACAGGGCCGATTCCAGTTCACGGCTGCTGGCTTCGGCTTGAAACAGGGCCTCCTGCCGCCGAAACCGTCCCTTCAGGGGGGAGCGCTCCATCATTTCGGCCCGTTGGGCAATGTTTTCCAGCATCACAATGGAGTTGTCTACCACAATGCCCACACCCAGGGCCAACCCGCCCAGGCTAAACACATTCAGCGACAGGCCAGACAACCCCATCATCACCAGTGCCGCCAAAGAAGCCAGGGGAATGGCCAGCACAATAATGAAGGTTTGGCGCAGGGAACCCAAAAATAGCAGTACCGTAATCGCCGCTAGGGTGGCCCCGGTTAGCCCCGCTACGGCTACATTGCGGATGGAATTGCGAATAAAGCGCGACTCATCGAGGGTGGCGGTCATCTCCATGCCCTCCGGCATTTGGCCGAGTTGCTGCATTTCCGCCAGTTTGGCCTTCACCCCATCTACCACATCCACGGTGTTGGCGGCGGGCTGCTTTTGCACACTCACCTTCACCGCTGGCAGGCCGTTGAGGCTGACAAACACCCGCTGTTCCTCGGTGCCGTCCTGAATCGTAGCCACATCGCGCAAAAATACCTGCTGGGGCGGGTTGGTGCCCGGAACGGTAATCGGCAGGGTTTCCAATTCCGCCGCCGAGTCAAAGCGCCCCACCAGGCGGGTTAGGGTTTCCTCCTCGCCGCCCCGCAGCCGTCCGCCAGAGACATCCTGGTTGCGCTCCCGCAGGGCCGCCAGTACGTCATTCAGGCCCAGACCCACCGCTTGCAGCCGGGGCAAATCCACATTCACCTGCACCTGCTCCTCCACACCGCCGGAGACATCGGTGTTGGCCACTCCGGGCACCTGTTGCAGTTCCCGCTCTAGTTCTTCCTCGGCAAAAATCCGCAACTCCTGAGCGCTCAGCCGATCCGAGGTCAGCGCCATTTCGTAGACCGGAAGCTGGGAGGGGTCAAACTTAAACAGCCGAGGCGTTTCGATACTGTCCGGCAGGGTGCCCCTAGCCCGGTTCAGGGTCGCCGTGGCATCGTTGAGGGCTTGGTCAATGTCGCCACCGGGTTCAAAAAACAGGTCAATACTAATCTGGCCCTCGCGGGTTTGGGAAAAGATCTGCACCACCCCCTCCGTCGTCGCCAGGGCTTCCTCCAGAGGGCGCGTCACCTCATCCACCGCCACCACGGGCGACAACCCCGGAGCCGCCCCCCGTAGGCCAATGCGCGGATAGGTAATCGAGGGCAGCAAATCCACAGGCAATTGACTGGTGATAAACAGGCCCATCACCAGCACCGTTAGCCCCAGCATCAGGGTGCCAATGTGCCGCCGAATCGCCAAACCGCTGATGCTAAACCGCTGGGGAGTCAGAGGAGAAGGAGTCATGGGAAAGAACTGGATAGAGTGTGAGGAGCTGGGTTGGGGCGCACAACGTTGCGTCCGTACGGAGAATTGGGGCTGAGAAAGGTAGGGTGGGCACTGCCCACCATAAAAACGAATCCGGTCGCTAATCCGATAACAAGCTGGGCTGAACCACGGCCCCAGTCGTCAGGGGTTGGCCACTACGGACAATATAGCGATCCCCAGGAGAAAGCCCCGCCAGGATCGTCACCTGTCCGTCGCTGCGTTCGCCAATTTGCACCGGACGAGGCATCGCCACAAAGCCATCGCCCTGGGGCTGAAGGACAAAAATTTGATTTCCGGGGCCACTGCCTTGACCACTGCCCTGACTGCTGGCTTGACCACTGGCCTGACCACCACCGGGGCCACCACCGGGACGATTTCCTGGGCCACCGCTGCCCTCGCCCACCGAGAGCGCACTTTCGGGCACCAGCACGGCATTAGCTGAGGAACCCAGCCCCGTTACCCTGGCCAAAAGGCCGCTGCCAATGCGACCACCGGGGTTGGGCAGGGTAATTTCCACGGGCACCAGGCGAGAGGTGCGGTCGGCCAGGGGCGAAATGCGGCTGACCTGCCCCCGGAAGGTTTCCCCCGGCAGGGCGTCAAGGGTCACCGTGGCAGATTGGCCGAGGCGAAAGTCGCTAAGGTTGCGGTCGGCCACGTCAATCACCACCACCACCTCGGAGAGGTCGCCTAGGGTGAGCACGGACTCCCCAGGACGCACCAAGTCCCCCGGTTCCACCACCCGCTCTAGCACCACACCGCTGAGGGGAGCGGTCAGATTCGCGAAGGACAGACGCTTTTGGGTTTCTTGAACAATGGCCTGCTGGGCCACCACCCGCTGCTGGGCCGCCGCCACGGATTGTTCGCGGGTACGCACCTGCTCCTGGGACGATTTCAGGGCTTGTTGGGCGGTGCCGAGGGTGGTTTCGGCCTGTTCGGCGGTTTGTTCGGCAATGGCTCCCTCGTTGGCCAGGGTGCGCAGGCGTTGGGCGTCGTTGCGGGCCTGCTGAAGTTCTAAGTTCGCCTGTTCAATGCGGGTACGAATGTCCGCAAGTTCCGCCTCGGCACGGGTAACCTCAGACTGAAGCGCCGCTAATTCTGCTTCGGCCTCCCCCACGGCGGTTTGCAGCAGCGTGCCTTCAAGCGTACCCACCACCTGCCCCTGGGGCACCGCATCCCCCACATCGTAGGACAGGCTTAGCAGATTACCCTCCGCCTGGGAACGCAAGGACACCTGCCGAACGGCCTGGGTGCTGCCCGTATAGCTGCGAGCCTCAGAGGCGGCAGCTTGGGCCTGGGCCACATCCACCACAATCGGACCAGCCTCTTCCTCTGATTGCTGGGGTTGGGCCAGGGCCGTGGGTTCCTGCCAACTGCGGCAGCCACTCCCCAACAAGGCCAAGGCCACGATCAACAGCCCCCCCAACCATTGGGGATACCGTTGACGCACCCCTCGATCTTTCTGCCAATCGTTATCCATAGCTGCACGTTTCCTTCAGCCCAACTGCGTCGTACCATGTCATTCCTGTGCCCCTTCCGCTGATCCATGATCTGAGCAGCAAGCGGCACCCAGGGCCAATCTGGGGACTGGCTTTACTTTAGTTTAAGTTTTATAAAAAAATCTCTATCCCTCAGTAGAGGTCTAGAGACAGAGGGGGTCTAGCAACAAACTAGCCCTTAGAGATGATCTCCACGGGCTTTTCCCAGCCAATCAACACAATGCAGCCCTCTGGGCTAGCCACGCGATGGCTACTCCCTGGCGGGTTAATGGTGAGGGTACCAGCAGAATAGCGACCTCGATCATCCTCCTGGGCACCCCACAGTACCAAGATGTGCTCAAAGCCTGGATGATGATGGCGCGGCACCGAAGCCCCTGGTTGATAGCGCAGCAAGGCAAGTTGGGCCGGGGTATCCTTGCCTTGGCAGAGCGGATGAATCTCGACCCCAGGGCGAAAGGGTTGCCAGGGGATGCGGTCTGGGTGATTGCCAATATTGAACAGATCGGTGAGGGTGGTGTGGTCAGGCAACATAGTACTTCCTACGAGTTCCTAAGCATCGGGCTGATCTCGGCTCGGCTTTAGGCGTTCCTGGGCGAAGAACGGTTTCGTCGATTATGGACTAGATACAGCTAAGGCCCGGTATCCCTCCCTGCAAAAGGAAGAAAATACCGGGCCTTAGCGGCAGATCAATCCGGCCAAGGATAGCCATCCAGCTTGAGGGCAAATCCACCTTAAGAACACCCGACGCCCTAACTCAACCGGGGCAAGCCACAGGGCAGGGCTGAGGTCTCCTTGCCCGACCAAACCAAGGAAATCCATCAAACTTTCGTGGGAGGATCAACCTAAGCGTTGCCGTAGAAGTAGGCTACTTCCTTGGGTTTGAGGGGCGCGAAGTCGGCATCGAGCAGCATTTGGTTGAGGTCGTCCTGGGAGTAGTGCTTGGCCCCAATGCGAACAATACGAGACCGCATGGAGTTGATCACGCCACTGCGTTGACGCTGGGCTTCCTTGGCCATCACGGTGTTGTAAAGATCTAGCTTGGCGGCGGGGATGGGGCTGCCATCGAGATCGATGCCCTGGGCAATGGCAGCATCAACGGCATCAGCTCCGGTGGTTTGAGACATAACAGAGACTTCCTACAAAAACATGACCGTGTGGTGTCTAGACCGTAAGCATTCGGCTGAAACGACAGCGCCTGCGGTGCTTCCAGATCCTACCAAACCCTGGGACGCCTACCGCTGGTAAGCCATCTATGGATGGAATAGGCGTTTACGGGGGGCGCTTCCGGCATCGCAAAGCTGCCTAGGCGGCAACGGCTCAGGCTACACTAGGGGCGCACCGAGATCAGGTTTTGTGGCCATGTCTAGCCATCCCACCCCCCGGCAGATTCTAGTGGCGCTGCTGCCCTACCTTAAAACCGCAGGGGCCTATGCCCAGCAGATTCAGGCCCAAATTCAGGCCCAGCCCGACAAAGCGGATAAGGGAGACAACTTCTTTGCCTCCGCCCTCAGCGACGCCGATCTCTCCATCCAAACCATGATGGAGGTGGTGCTGCTGGGGCTGTTTCCCCAGGTGCGGTTCTTTGGAGAAGAACACGAGCAAACCTACAACACCAAGTATTTTCGGGCCATTGACCTGGGAGAAGCGGGGGATTATCTGATCACCCTCGACCCCATTGATGGCACTCAGTTTTATCTCGATGGCCATTCCAACTACCAAATCATCCTCGGCATCCTCAACGCCGACGAGTATGAGGCGGCCATCGCCATCACCCCTGGCCAAGGCTGCTACTACTACGCCCTGCGGGGCCAAGGCACCTTCAAGGGGCAACTCACTGACAATCTAGACGACTGCCAGCCGATCACCGTGGACAATCCCAAGCCCGCCCTTTGTTTGGGATGGCAAATGGGCGACCTAGTGCCCTACCTGCCTGAGACCTATCGGGTCTTTCACACCAAGGCCGACTATTCCAAAACCCACCCGATCCCCAACTTCAACGGGGTGCTCAGCGGCGACTTGGCGGGGGCCGTCCTGGCTAGGGGGCAGTTCATCGATGGGGCCGCCATTGCCTTCATGGCGCAGGAAATGGGCCACATCGTCACCACCTTTACCGGCGATCCACCGCCGCCCCTCCACACCTGCGACCCCTACCAACGACCCGGTATGGTGATTGCCGCCAATTCAGACCTCCACGCCGATCTTCTGACCGCCCTGGCCAAAATTACGCCCTAACCCTACAGCGGTTCTCGGTAGCGTGAGGTACCCCCTGACTGGGTTTTAGATCCCCCCAGCATCTCGCTGTCTAAGTTTCACGCTATACCCCCCTTGATATGGGGGGCTGGGGGTATCGCCACAGCGGATTTCACTTGAGTGCAATCCGCTATAAATTCCGCCATAAATCACGTACGCAAAGAAGTCACGCCTCAACCTGCCGCTGCCCTAACCCATCCGCACCTTGGGGCAGGGGCGGGGTTCCGATGGGGCAAGGGTGCAGCGTTGAACCAGGCAGGGCTGTTGGTAGGCGGCCTCGGTTTCCAGGGGTGGCGGGGCTTGGCCAAACACCATCTCGCAGCTAAAGTCTTCAAAATTGGGCGTCATGGTGAGGGGAATGCCAAAATCCTCCGTAAAGAAGCGCTGGGTGGGCTGTTTGCACATATTGACGCACATGCCCACGCACTGGCTTTCCTCTAAGTAGCGACATTTTTTGATATGGACGCCGCTGCGCTGCTGTCGCTGCGTACCGTCCGCCGCTGTCACCTCCACCTCGGTGACTTCGCAGGGGCCAACCAGCCATTCAAATAATTGGGTGGCAAACCAGGCATTTAACTCACACACCAGGCGGGTGGGGGAAAACAGGGTGCGAATCAGCCACAGCACCGGGGCCGGAACCAAGGAACGCAGCACCACCGCCACGAGAGCCTGCTGTTGCTGGGCATTGCGCCCCTGCATAATTTGCTGGGAAAGGGCCACAAAGCCGTCGTAGCCCCGGCCCGGATGGCTCTGGCCCAGGGCGTTGGCCATTTTGCGGCTAAAAAGCCAGATAAAGAGACGATCTACTCGGCTATCGTGGTAAACCGTTTTTTCTGCCTTGGCCGCATCGGTGGGGCCGAGGCTGGGGGTAGAAGACGATGGCATGGCAGAACATCAGGCAACTTCTCTAGGGTAATGGCTGATGCCCCTAAGTTGCCCCTTGACCACGCCTCTAGCGAAATCCACGAAAGCTCAATCCGCTACCTGCGCCTAAAGCTAGAGGCCGAGGGCGAACCCCACCTGATTCAAACCGTACGCGGCATCGGCTACGTCCTGCGAGAGTCTTCTCTTTGCATTTGCTAGGGCTGGGCCATCGCCACGACGACGACCTCCGACCCCAGGATGGCAACCATGGCCCTGCGTCATGTCATGTTTACGTCATCGCCGGATATCCGTAGAGAGCAGCGCTCCTATCAGAATTGAAGCGCAAGAACTGGGCCAACCGTCCATGACGGCTCAAAAGCCCTGGTTTCAAGGGCTTTTTGAGAGTCTGAGCAATTTGGGCAGAGTCGTTACAAAAATTTATTTTCCAGGTATTGACATAACTAAATGTGGATACCCTGTTTTATTAAATCAAAGATCGAAATACCTGAAAGCCTTGCTTGATAAGCGTTCTGGGTGATTGATAAGCAGATTTTTACAATCCTATCGAAAAAGCGGTTTTCAAAAGTTTATTAAGTTTCCTATACTGTGGGTGGGCGCAAAGATAGGTATTTATCTCTATCCATCGAGCAGTCCGGTTTGATTATCTGGTCGTCTCCTAACCGATTTCGACCCCTCACGCTGAAGTCCTCCGACCTGATCCGCTAGGGTAGGCCGCCGCGAACAGCACCACCAGTAGAGTTTGGCCCTGTGTTAAGCAGTGTTAACCAAGCCCTCAAGACCGGAATCCCGAGTGCGCTGGCTGTTTTGTACTCACCTTCACGAGAATTGTCATGCTGACCGAGCAATTTCCGTGGCTAACCACCCTAGTTATCCTGCCGCTTCTAGCGATTCTTCCCATTCCCTTCCTGCCCGACCGCAATGGCCAAACCATTCGCTGGTATGCACTGGGCATCGGCTTTATTGAATTTTCCTTAATCCTCTACACCTTCGCTAATTTTTACGACCTCAACCAGTCTGGGTTGCAGTTGGTCGAAAGCTACAACTGGGTGCCCCAAGTGGGCATCACCTGGAGCCTGGGGGCCGACGGCTTGGCCATGCCCCTAGTGGTGCTGAGCGGGTTAGTCACCACCCTGGCGATTCTGGCCTCCTGGAACATCACCAATCGCCCTCGCCTCTACTTCAGCCTGCTGCTGGTGATGTATAGCGCCCAAGTCGGCGTTTTCCTGGCCCAGGATTTGGTCATGTTCTTCCTGATGTGGGAACTGGAACTGGTTCCGGTCTACCTGCTGATCTCCATCTGGGGCGGTGCTAAGCGCCTCTATGCCGCCACTAAGTTCATCCTTTACACGGCGATTGGCTCCATCTTCATCCTGGTGGCCGCTCTGGCCATGGCCTTCTACGGCGATACCGTCACCTTCAACCTAACGGAACTGGCCCAGAAAGATTACTCGCTCACCTTCCAATTGTTGATGTACGCAGCCTTCCTGGTGGCCTTTGCCGTCAAACTGCCCATCTTCCCCCTTCACACCTGGCTGCCCGATGCCCACAGTGAAGCCCCCGCCGCTGTATCGATGATTCTGGCGGGCGTGCTGCTGAAGATGGCGGGCTACGGCCTGATCCGCATGAACATCGAGATGCTGCCCGATGCCCATGTGTACTTCGCGCCCATCCTGGTCATCCTCGGTGTCATTAACGTCATCTACGCCTCCCTCACCGCCTTTGGCCAAGACAACCTGAAGCGCCGCATGGCCTACTCTTCTGTGGCTCACATGGGCTTCGTGCTGATTGGCTGTGCTTCCTTCACCACCCTGGGCATGAGCGGCGCAATGCTGCAAATGATTTCCCACGGCCTGATTGCGGCGGTGATGTTCTTCCTCTCCGGCGTCACCTACGAGCGCACCCACACCCTGGATATGGATGTGATGGGCGGCATGGCCCGCAAGATGCCCACCACCTTCGCCTTCTTTACGGCAGCCTCCATGGCGTCCCTGGCCCTCCCCGGTATGAGCGGTTTTGTCAGCGAAATCGCCGTCTTCCTGGGCTTGGCCACCAGCGACGTCTATAGCACCACCTTCAAGACCGTAATCATCATCGCCGCCGCCGTCGGTGTGGTGCTCTCCCCCATCTATCTGCTCTCCATGCTGCGCCGCATCTTCTACGGCGATACCGGGTCGGTGGTCGCCAAGGTGCCCAACATCATCGACATTCGTCCCCGCGAAGCCTTCGTTGCGGCCTGCCTGCTGGTGCCCATCATCGGTATCGGCCTCTACCCCAAGGTGGCCACCCAGGTCTACGACGTGAAGACGGTGGAAGTGGCCAGCCAAATCCAGAACACTCTACTGGTGGCTGAGCAACCGGGTAACCTCTACGCCCATGTCTTCACGCTCCCCAGCGCCACCGTGGCCGAAGCTCCTGCGCTAGTCACCAGCCAAATCGACTAGGTTCGGCCCCCTGAGTTAAACCTCAAATCTGTTTCAAATCATCACTCAAATCAGCAGACACACCTAGGCAAGTTGCCTAGGTGTTTTTTTCAACCTTGCCAATTTTTAGACTGTCCGAGGGGAATCCTTAGATCTAGGTAACCCCTGCCACCATGACGCTAGGGCCTCAAACCCGTCGCCCTAGGTCAGGCTGTTGCCCCACCAGGCTCTTACGTTGTTTTGATTCACCCTCGAACTATGGCTAAGTCTCACCGCTGTCCCCATTGTCAAAGCTCGCACCTACTGCGGATTGGCGTCTCCGGTATCCGCCAATGTTCCCAATGCAAAGCCTATGTAGACTTACGCTCTACGGGCTGGCTGAAGCGCTTGATAAGCAAAAAACGAGCGGCCTAAACCGTTGAGTTCGCCCATAACCCCGGTTTCTCAGTTGAAACGACAGTCCAGTCGTTGGGCGGCGACAGGGAAACCGGGGTTATGAGGGGCTATACCCTAGGGTGACGGATAGCGGCGGACTTGGTACTCTCTGGCGTCAATGAGGCGATAGGGAATCCCTAGGGTCGCTTGAAACTTGGCGCTAATCTGATCTAAGTCAGCCTGGGGAATGGCTTTCCATTGCTCACGAGTTTGCCAACGAATGACGGCAATCACCTGATCCGCGAGATCGGGGGAAATCCAAACTTCCTTGGAAACAAAGCCAGGATAGTCGCTCAGGGCCGTTGTCCAGATTTCATGATCCAGTCGAATAAAGGTTTCCCGATGCTCCGGTGCCACCGCAAAGGTCAGCCATTCAATCACCATACTTCTACTCCCCGATACCCTCACCATTGATGGCCCAAGGGCCTGCTGATTGCTCCTTACAGTCTAGAGGCATTCCCCATCGCGATCTACCGATTAGGTAGGGGGAAGGTCTCCTGAGCCTCTGACGGATCTGGGATCTGGCAAGGTTGGTCAGGCAACCAGCCGCTTGCCACCCGGAGGGAGATGACCAGACCCTTGATTACCAGGCCCTTGGTTCAAAGGTGGCGTCGTTAAGAAGTTGCATGGTTTCTCCAGACTGGGCTAGCACGAATAACCCTTGACGATAGGCGTAGCGGTCGGCCCCTTGGTCGAAGGCAATTCCAGCCACGGCTCCATAGAGTTGTCGTTCGGCATGTTCTGGAAAGAACTGATGGAACCGCTGCAAATCCTCCACAAATTCTTTGATGTCATCAACGCTGGGGCTGCTTTTGACTTCCACCGCTAGAACGTGATTTTGGTTCTGAACCAGCACATCAATTTCCATGGTGTCGCCGTCTCGGATCACCTGCACCCGCTGGCTCACGCGATGGACAGGAATACCCCGATCTAAAAACAAGGTTTTGCAGGCTGGGGCCACCATATTTTCCACAAAAAGCCCCCACTTACCGCCCAAAGCTCCGAGTTGCTGGTTTAACTGACGGCTTGACTCAGCCATATCCCGGCGCGTTTCCGCGATCACCTGATCCAGGGCCTGTCTTGACTCCTGAAGCTTACGATCCGACTTCTGGAACCTGCGGTCAGTCTCCTGGAACTTTTGGTCGGTCTCCTGGAACCTACGTTCGGTCTCTTTTTGTGCCTCTGCCAACTCAGCTAGGAGTCGCCAAACATCGTCTGCGGTGGTAGCCATGGTCTTTGTGATGTCGCCCACTGTGGCTTTATTGTAGGCTTTTTGCCCTTGGAATTGGCTTAGCGGTTGACGGGGTTTTCCCGATTTGTCTTCCCCATGGATTGATCAGGATCGCTCCACTTATCTTCCCTTTCCCGACTTGACTTTCCCGATTTATTTGAAAGCTGGAGAGGCCATCCAAAAACTAATCAGGAACCCGGCAATGGTGGAAAAGGTGACGGAACCGCCCCCCATTTCGTAGGCTTCAGGCATCATGGTGCTGGCGACCATGGCGAGGATGGCACCGCCAGCGGTGGCCTGGGCTGCATCCACCATCCAGGGGCTGATGAAGCCCACCATCAGGCTCCCTAAAACCGCCATGAAGCCACTCAGGGCAACGGCACCAGCCCACAGAGCGAGAATTCGTTTAGAGGAGGTGCCTGCCTGCTTCATACCCACAGAACTGGACATGGCTTCGGGAATATTCGAGATAAAGACAGCGAGTAGAAACGACCCGCCCACATGGCCCATGCCCGCATTGAAGCCAATCACCAGGGCTTCAGGGATGTTATCGATCAGGGTGCCAATCAGGATAGCCAGGGGAGCCGAGCTTTGGGCCAGTTCTTTAAATTGCTGCTCGGAGATGGGGATGTCTACCTCCACGCTATCGAGTACCCGCTGCCGCCAATGCTCATCCTCGGCGGGCTTAAGACGGGCGGTGGATTGGGTGGTTTCTCGCAGGCGGCGGGCTAAAATGCGGCTGAGGCCACTGGCAATTTGGGGAGAATGGGTGAGCATGGCATCAAAATCTACCTTGCCCAGCTCGTATAGTTCCATGGGGGTTTTGGCGATCACCGTGGCAGAACGTTCTTCGCCCGTCAGCAGGGCCATTTCCCCAAACATTTCCCCCGATCCCAACTCCGCCATGAGTTTGGAGCCTTTATAGATCTCGGCCTCGCCATCCACAATGAGAAACATGGCGTTACCTGGCGATCCCTCCTGGCACAGCACCGTCCCCGGTTCCACAAAGAGGGGCTTGAGGAGGGGAATAATGGCCTGCATTTCCGAGGGAGAGAGGCTGTGGAGCATTTCAATGTGCTCGATGCGGTCGAGCACTTCCGAGGCTTCTTCCTGACGGTGATGGTACAGAAAACGACGGGAGGAGGAGGGATGGCGGATAAACCCCCCTTGGTTGTCGATGTAGTTCACAATCACCGTGAACAGGGTGCCGCCAAAGGCAAACCCCACCACCAAGGGCCAAAAGCCACTGCTTTGAAAAACCGGCAGGGTGATATCAAAGGCAATGGCGGAAATCAACGTGCCGCTGCCAAAGGCCATGATGGCCGCCGTGAAGGCCCGTCCGGGCTGCCACCCAATGCCAAGAACGGCCCCTACCAACAGGCTAGAGGCGGCAAGTAACCCCTGGGTTAGGGCAGTGATGGGAGCACTCATTGGCGAGATTCGCAGGGTTGTATCAAGATTACTCCAGAACGTTACGATTCCTGGCAAACTAAAGCCTAGGAATTTTACTGGTTCTTTAACTTGCCATGAATCGTTTCCCTCGGCGCTTGACCCGCCCTGCCTCCAGACCTTCCCCCCCCCAGCGCCGTTCAAGCCACGGTGCTGGGCTGATGTTGATCTGCGGGTTGGTGTATGGATTGGTGGGTTTTTGGGTGGTAGCGCTGCCTCCGGTGCCCTGGCTGTGGCCTGTGGTGCTGTTGGCCCTAGGGCTGCACATCTGGGATCTTTCCCGATCCGCTAGATTAGCTTCCCCCCAGCGCTGGGCGTCTCGACTAGGATCAGCGACGATCCACCTGTTGGCGGCCCTAGGGTTAACGCTGCCCCTAGCCATTGCCCTAAACTACCTCGGCAGCGACCAACTGAACGACATCACGGTTGGTGGGGCGGCGGGAGAGGTGATTTTGTTCAGTGGAGGGGCGGTGGTGGTAGCCCTGATTTGCCGCTGGTTTACAGCCCAACTAGGCTATCAGCTCGCAAAACGCCTTTCCCTGCGCCAAATGCGGGGGGTCTTGGCCCTCGTTGGCCTGATTGGGTTGACCTTGGGCGGAGCGTTAGGCTTTCTACCGATCTAGCTTCTCGTGAATCTAAGCCAGCTAGATCGGCGTCGCATCTGCGCTGAAAGCGCCTTCGGTGGCCAAGGGCGCGGGAGGTTAAGCGTTCTATGAACGGTTAATCCGAGATGAATTATCGGAAGCTGTCGGGGTTGAGGGTGCGCCCCCCGGTAGGCCTAGCATTGGCAGGGGCCGTCGAACCCGTCAGCCGTGCCCCAGTGCCGCCATCGGAGGGGGCGAGGAAGGGCCGTAGTTGAATGGCTCCGCCGGTAACCGGGCTTGAGGTGCCCGATGGCAAGCCCAGAATATTGCCAATTTGGCCTAGCACATCACTGCTGCCGTTGCCCACAAAGGTATTGACGCCCTCCGTGGTTTGGCCTTGGTCGGCGCTGGCCAGGTTGCCAAACACTTGGTCGCGGGTGAGGGTGGGATCTTGCCCCGGCGGTACGGTAAACACAATGCGGCAACCGGGTACCGATTCGGTGGTGACGCAGACGGTGTTGTAGCCGTTTTCAAGGCCGGTATCCAGGGTGAGCAGGCCATCGGGCCGGTAGGATTCTAGGCGGGCACTAATGGCTTCGCAACGGCGCTGGGCGGGCCAAGCGGTGCCCATATCCTGGGGCACCGCCCAGGGATACATCTGCCCCGGTTGGTTGCTGGGAGCGTACATCACCGTAGGACGGCCATTGTGCATTTGACAGGCAAAGTAGGAGGCGGTGGTTTCCTGAGGGGCAGGGGTTTCACCCTCCGCCGAGGGTTCCGTATCGGGGGTTTCTTCGCCGCTGGGGGTTTCGCTGGCTTCGGGGTCAGTGGAACCCTCGGTCTGAGCGGCGGAAGGGAGACTGAGGCCAGTAGCTAAGGTAAACAGGCTGAGGCTTGCACCGACGACGAGGCGTTTTGTCCAGGGGGGTGTGAGGATGGCCATGGGTTGACTCTCTGTGAAGGACTGATGACAGTACGGGGTGACGGCAAATACATCCTTGTTTTAAAACACCCAGATTCATCTACCAAACGGTCATCTTGTTAGAGAACTTGACATGCCAACCCATCTGGCCCCTGCTCCCTGCCACCGTTAAACCTTCCCTGGGTGTTTCGTGCCCATCACCCAGGGAAGGCGCTGAAGTCGGTGGGGCTACCCAACCCCTAGTGAGTTACCCCCGCTTTGGCTGGGCGAGGGAACCTCGCCCCTACCCACGGTTGGATAGGCTGGGCATCGGGGGTAGGGAGGTTGGGCGAGAACGTTGACCTAGGCCCGAAACTTTTCGGTGACGCGGCGCATAGCTTCCACCACGTTCTCGCGGCTGTTGAAGGCGGAGATGCGGAAGTAGCCCTCCCCAGCGGCCCCAAAGCCAGAACCGGGGGTGCCCACCACGTTGCAGGTGTGCAGCAGCTTATCAAAGAAGTCCCAGCTCGAGAGGCCGTTGGGGGTCTTCACCCAGACGTAGGGCGCATTCACGCCGCCATAGACGCTGATGCCTGCGGCGGTGAGCTGTTCGCGAATGATGCGAGCGTTTTCCATGTAGAAGTCAATCAGGGCCTTGGTTTGGGCTTGGCCTTCAGCAGAATAGACCGCCTCGGCCCCCCGCTGCACGATGTAGGAGACGCCGTTGAACTTGGTGGACTGGCGACGGTTCCACAGCCCATGCAGTTCCACCTCGCTGCCGTCGGCGGCTTTGCCCTTGAGGGACTTGGGCACTACGGTGAGGGCGCAGCGGGTGCCGGTGAAACCTGCGTTCTTAGAAAACGAACGAAACTCGATGGCGCATTCCCTAGCCCCTTCAATTTCGTAGATGGAGTGGGGAAGGGTGGGGTCGGTGATGAAGGCTTCGTAGGCGGCATCGAACAGGATGATGGAACCATGGGCGCGGGCGTAGTTGACCCAGGCTTGTAGGTGCTCCTTGGTGGCCACGGCCCCGGTGGGGTTGTTGGGGAAGCAGAGGTAAATTAGGTCTACCTTTTCGCTGGGGATGCTGGCCGTAAAGTTGTTTTCGGCGTTGATGGGCAGATAGACCAGCCCTTCGTATTCGCCGTTGTCTTTCACATCTCCGGTGTGGCCCGCCATCACGTTGGTATCGACATAGACGGGGTAGACCGGATCGGTAACGGCGATGGAGTTGTTGTCGCCAAAGATATCGAGAATGTTGCCGCAGTCGCACTTAGAGCCATCGGAGATGAAGATTTCCGAGGCATCAATATTGCAGCCGCGAGCTTGGAAGTCGTGCTGGGCAATTTTTTCCCGTAGCCAGCCATAGCCCTGTTCCGGCCCATAGCCCTTAAAGGAACCGCGATCTCCCATGTCCTGCACCGCCTGGATCATGGCGTTGCGGCAGGCTTCGGGCAGGGGTTCGGTAACGTCGCCAATGCCCAATTTGATAATCGGCGCATCAGGATTCGCTTCCACGAAGGTGTTCACCCGACGGGCAATTTCTGGAAACAGGTAGCCCGCCTTGAGCTTTAGATAGTTGTCGTTAATAGTGGCCATGCTGGTTTGTGTCGCTTTGTTACTTAACCCAGATTACAGCCATTGCCGGGGAGTTTTGGGATCGAGTTGGTGGCCCAGGGCACCCAGGCCGCACAGACTCACGGCCTAGCCCTAGGGTTACCTGGAAGCCTAGGGCTGAGATTCGGGCGGCAACCTGGGAGGCCTAAGGAAGGCCCCGCCATTACTGAGGTGACTACTGAAGCGACGCGGCCCCAAAGGTGCTATTGAAACGCCGACACCAAATTACAACCGATGGGTAGGCGTCTAAGTCAAGGTCGGCGGCAATGGCATAGCGCTGGGCACCGCTAAAGGATTCCAGTTCTCCCAAGGAAACATAGGATCCCTCCTGTAGCGGGAAGGCGGGTGGTTCTGTGGAGCCAATTACATCTGCGGATTGATGCAGCACCACCACTAAATCTGGCCCCCTAGAGGTTTGAAAGGTTTCGTCGAGTTCTACAAAAAACTGGCCATCGCTATTAATAATTCGCGCCATTCCAGCGGTATTCTTCTCCCCCGAGACAAAGGTTCCCGATTTAATCACGCCTGCCATGGTTTCGTTGGCCATGGCCGTTGCCTCTGAACTGGCCGCCGCTTCAGATTCGTTGGCTGCCTTGGCCCCCTCAGCGACAACATCTTCGGATGGGGGCATCGAGCTTTCAGGCATTGCGCTATCGTTGAGAGCCTCGGATTGGCCAGAGGCACAGGCCACCATGAGGGGAATGGAGAGGCTAAATAGCAGAAATCGCTTCAGTGGCATGGTGTCCTCAGGTAAGGGTTTGGGTCTGAAACCACCATAAAAAACTTGGCTGAGACAACCCTGAGAAGGCCCGAAGATAATGCTGAATGGGTTGGTTTATTGCTTCGCAGCGGTGCCAGTCCGTAGGGTGCATTCGCGGCATCACAATCCTTCGCCCCTGCGGTACAAATCTCCTTGGCCGCAATGCACCATAATCCCATCCATCCCACGCCTTACTTATCACGAATTTCTTCTTTGTGGGGCTTTGGGGCATTGATTGACGAATTTCTTTTTGTAAGGGATCGGTGCATTGCGGCTACGAAGTTGTGCCCCAGGAGCAAAGGTGGGTGGTGCCGCGAATCCACCCTACAACCGATGGCCCCCGGTGGCGGCGAAGCGTTCTTGCACGAGGCGGTGAATGAACCGATACCGCCCCCCCACCCGCTGCAACAATAGGCGCTCGGTGCAGTAGTTGAGGAAACGGGCATAGTTCCAGGGGATACATGTTTCCTCATAAAGCATCAGACGAAGAATAAAATGCTTTATACAATCCAATATCCCATACCAGGCCGAGATTAGGATCCCTATTGCCAAACCCAAATATAGGCCAATCAGCGAATAAGACATTTCTCTTGTCAAGGTCAATATGGGCAGCGAAAAAGATACACAAGCTGCAAAGATGATGGTCAGAGAATATTTATTCATTACCATGATACTTTGATTAGGCTCTTGTTTTACTGAAACTTCTTTCCTTAGAAATCCGGTTTTAACACCTAAAATTAAAACATGAAAAATCAAGATAAACAATGCTGCAAGTTTAGATTCAAAAAAGAATAGTAAGCCATAGGCGGCACCAAACAAAATCCCAAATGGCAAGCTTTCAAAAAAAAGATTCCAAGACCATTCAATTGAATCAAGGCAGTCTATTTTTCTGGGTGAGCCACCAATCAATCTTTCTGAATCTGAAAGCCATGACTTATTCAAAAAAACTTTAACTAAAGAGATTAAAGAGATATAATCTAGGAATCCAATGTATATTAAGAAAGGTACTATTAATAGTATTATTAGTGAAAAGCCTGGGATGGGATGGTTGATGCCAAATCCAATATAGTCTTCATAAAATCTGTAATTCAGTTGATCGATCATGCTTTGCGTCAATAAAGCTGGAATTCCAAGTGTAGTCAAATAATGCACTACAGCATATTTTTTTAAATATTGTTGATTGATCTTTTCTTGGCCAAGAAGATGGGGCTGCATTTTTTCAATCAAAAATTCATCCTCAGATTGGGCTTGTAATTGTTGGGCCAGCCAGGTTAGCCAGTGGCGGGTTTGTTGGGGGGTGGGTTGTTTTTGGGGTGGGTAGGTGCGGCTGGCAATGGGGGCGTGGAGTTGCCGCTGAATGTAGGCGTCGAGCAGATAATCGAGCCGTTCTTGGGGGGTGGTGAGGCATTGCCATTGGGCGGGGTCGATGGCCTCGTTGGCCAAAATAGATACGCTCAACAGCAGGGGCGTGCGTACCAGTTCTAGAAAGTCTGGGTCTTGGCGGACGGTATCCCATAGGGGTTCCATGCCCAGGGCCGCAAAGTAGGTGGTCAGTTGGGCCTCGGTGAGGGGTTCTAGGCAAATGGCCCCATTCAGCGAAAGTTTGGTGGCGTAGAGTTCGTATTCTTCGCGGCGGCTGCACACCACCAATTGGCTGGCCCCTTCGCCCGATTGCAGCCAGTCGTTGATGCGTTGCACGGCGGGTTCTTGGCGTGGGGGCGGCAGTTCGTCTAGGCCATCCAGCAGGGGCAGCAGGATCTGGGCCTCTAGCCATTTTTCGCCCAGTTTGGGGGATACGCCATACTTCAACTTCAGTTCGCCCAGCAGCCAGTCTTTTAGGGTTTGTTTGTCGTCTTTCCAAGAGGACAGGTTAAACAACACCGGGATCGGCTGGCTGGGGTCGCCATTGGCCCGCTGCACCAAGGCCGCCGCTAGGTCTAGCAGGGTGGTGGTTTTGCCTGCGCCTGGGTTGCCCAAAATCAACAGTTTGCCGTTGATATCATCCCGGTCAAACACTTCGGCAATGGGCGTCTCGGTGGGCAGGGGGCGGCTGGCTTGGTTGGCAATGCGAAGCTGGCTATCCCAGGGGCGGCCCACCTGATCCCGCTGTTCGGTCTTGCCCAGGGTGAGCAGTACGGCATTGTGCAGGGATTGATTCAGGCGATCCTGCACCTCGGCCCACACGGCTTTGATCAGGATGGTTTCGTTGCGGTCGTTGCGGTTGGGGGTGGGCTGCTTTTCGGGCAGGTGGTAATGGATATTGACCGTGCGGGATTGGTCAATGTGGTTATGGTCGCCAGAAACAACGGCTGATCCGTCTGCGGATTGCTCAACCTTGATGTTGCGCTGGTCATCAGCCACGACCGTCCCCTCCGTCCCTGTGGATGTTAATGGTGTAGGACTGGTTAATTTGGTTGCCGTCCCCTGAAACCACAGCGGAACCGTCCGCAGAATTCCCAATGCTAACGTTGCGGCTTCCGGCCCCCGTTTGCCCTGGCTGAGCTTGAGGATAGAGGACGTTGCCGAGGGAGGTTCGCAAAGCTGCCAACCCTGGGCCGATGGGGCTTTCTAGCCAGTCCAGCAGTTCCGGTACCCGCTGGCCTTGGGGGGCAGAACTGGGGGAAATGTTGCCCTTGGGTGGGTTGAGGTCAAACACGACCATTTCAAACTGTGGCCCTGGCAGGCTGAGTAAAAACTGGTAGAGCTGGGTGCGGTTTTGGGGAATAGCCCTCACCCCCGACCCCTCGGCCCTCACCCCCGGCCCCTCTCCCACGGGGAGAGGGGAGGTAGAGGTAGGGGGGGAGGCAGGCGTGGGGGGCTGGATTTTGTTGAGGAGGGTGGGGATTTCGGCGGCGGGTTGGCCGGAACGGGCGATGGCGTTGCAGGCCAGCTTAAAGGCAAAGGGGACGCTGCGGCCTGCGCCGAGGGCATCATAAAAGCCAACGGCAAATTCGATGGCGGCTTTGTCCTTAACGGCCTGGGTCATGCCGATGACGTAGGGCACATAGTCGGCGATGGCGTTGGCCTGCACTTGGCTGTAGCAGCCGTTGAGCACCACGCAGGTCAGCGGTTCTGGAAATTCCGTGGGGTCGGCAAATAGGGCAAACAGGTCGGCTAGGGCCTTGCCGTCAATCAGTTTGGCTTGGCCGATCTCATCCTCAAAGGCCAGCCCCGATTCTCCATCGCCATGGCCCGAAAAGTGGACGATCTGGGGCATTTCGTCCAGCATGGCTCGCTGAATATCGCGAGACCGTGCCGCTTCGTGAGAAATCAGCGTAAACTGATCCCGCTGTTGGGCGCGGCGTAGTCCTTCTTTGATGTCCCGCAGTTCCTCATCGAGGCGCAGGCGGGTGGTGTTTTTGGGGTTGGCGGCGAGGAAGAGAATTTTTGGCATGGCGGCGATGGGCAGAGACACAGGGGTAGACCGCAGTTGATAGCCGACACGGACACAACCACAGGGCAACCAAATTACCGTCTAGTCTGCCCTAGATTTGGGGCGATGGCACCGACTATCACCCCGCCAGGGAAAATGTGAGGAAAAATCTAGGAGAAACCCACCTTTGGACAATGGCGATGGCAGGCAAGTTTGTTCATAACGATGAGTGCTTGCGGGCCTAGGTAGGGGGGAGAATGGTTGGGCTAAGATCCCAGGGTTCTTTGGCGTTGTGGCGATAGATGATCGGTCACAGCGGGGTAGAACCCTGGGATCTATGCGGCTAACTAGCCATCGGAACCATTGCCAGCCCAGGGGCGGCGCAGGTGCAGGGGGAGGTGGTTGCAGTCGTTAAAGCGGCGCACAAAGGGGCCGTACTCCTGGAGTTCCACAATCGAAAGGGACGTAACGGGCATGGCCAGCCGATCTCGGTAGCGGCCCACATCCACCCCCAGCAGGGTGCAGAGCATAATCCGCAGGGTGGCCTTGTGGGAGACGATCAGCACATTGCCGTCGGGGTAGGTTTCCTCGACCTCAGAGAGCACATCGGAGATGCGGCGGGCCACCTGGATACCCTTTTCGCCCTGGGTGGGGCTGTTCCAGGCGGGGTCGGCTAGCCAGCGAATGTAGTCGTCGTGGAAGGTGCGGTTGACCTCGGCGGGGGCCATGCCCTCCCACTTGCCAAAGCCCAATTCTCGTAGGCTCTCGCGGCATTCTACCTGCTGCCCCGTGGCCCGACAGAGGGGCTGAAGGGTGGCCATGGCGTGGTGCAGGGGGCTGCAAAAAATCGCCTTCCAATCCATCTGGTAATAGGCTTTGGCGAAGAAATCGGCCATCTGCTGCCCCCGTTCGGTGAGCTGCACCCGGTCGCGGCTACAGTAGCGTCCGGTGCGGCAGTATTCGGTTTCGGCGTTGCGGAGCAGATAGAGCCTCAAGGTCATGGTGGCCGTCCTTAGGTGGAAGGAAGGGAACGCAGGGCATCGCTGAGGTGGGAGCGGTCGGCAATGGTATGGAATAGCGGCCCCCGCTTGGCCAACTCCACCACGCTAACGGCGGCCACGGGCATATCCATCCGATCTCGGTAGCGGCCCACATCGATCCCCAGCAGGGTGCAGAGCATAATCCGAATGGTGGCCTTGTGGGAGACCACCAGGATATGGCCTCTCTCATGGGTGCGCTCAATTTCGTCGAGGACTTGGGCGGATCGACGGGCAATATCCACCGCTCGCTCGCCGCCCACCGGGGCATACCAGGCCGGATCGGTGAGCCAAGCCACGTACTCGTCGTGGTGTTCGCGATCTACGGCGGTGGGGTGCATCCCTTCCCAAATGCCGTACATCACCTCCCGCAGGCCGTCCCGAATCTGCATCTCCATGCCCACCCGCTGGCAGAGGGGCTTAGCCGTTTCCACCGCCCGTCGCAGGGGGCTAACGTAGGCCGCGGCCCAGGGCAGGGTGGCGTAGGTTTCGGCAAATTCTTCGGCCATGGCTACCCCCTCTGAGGTGAGTCCAGGGTCATTTTCTGGGGTACCGCAGTAACCTCCAGTGAGGCTATAGGCCGTCTGACCATGCCGTAAAAAGTAGAGAAATACGCCCATAGGTGCCCAGCCGCAACACAGAAGGCCACCGCCCTCGCCGTCCTGTTTCTACTCTAACCTACCGATGGTAGGGAATCGTGGCCCACCCTTCGCCCTGGGACTAATCGCTGATTGACGAAACGACTCTAGGAAATGACTGGGCCTGTGTGGAGGGGGTTACCGTTGGCCCAAGCCCCGTTGGATGTTGTGAGGCCAGATGTTGCGAAGCCAAACGTTTGCTTGACAAGCCCTCGGTGGGTCGATAGGGTTTACGATGCTTGCACAGAAATACTTGGCTCGGACGGGGCTACTCAGAGAGGAGGGCCTTACCGTTTCCAGGCCAGCGCGGGTCAGCGGTTGTCCGTTCCATCCCCCACCCAGGGTAGAGGTCGCCATGTTTTCGTTGTTTACCCAGTTTGACTATCTGCTGCGGGAAACCCTGCTGGGCCTGCGACGGGGCGGCTGGATGAACTGGGCCGCCATTAGCACCATCACGGTTCTACTGTTTCTGTTTGGGGTGAGTTTGCAATCCACCTGGCAGCTAGAGCGGCTGTTGAACCAGTTTGGTAGCCAGCTTGAGGTGTCGGCCTATCTACAAAGTGGTTTCCAGGCTAGCGAGATGCGGGCCGCTGTGTCCACCATTCCCAATGTGGTGGAGGTCACCCCGATTACTAAGGAGGAAGCCTGGGCCAAGCTGGTGCAGGATTTGGGCGTTTCCGACATTGAGGGAGCCACCGCCCAACTGAAGGGCAACCCTTTGGTAGATGAACTGAAGGTGAAGGCCAGGGATTCCGAAGCCGTACCCGCCATTGCCGATCAGCTTCAGCGCATGGAGGGCGTGGACGAAGTGCGCTACGTGGACGAAGCCGTCACCCGTTTGGCCCAGCTTAACGACGGGCTGCAATGGGCCAGTGCCATTGTGATTACCGTCCTCACCCTCACCGCCACCGCCGTCATTACCACCACCATTCGCCTGATTGTGCTGGCCCGCCGCCGCGAGATCGAGGTGATGCAGTTGGTGGGGGCCACCCGCACCTGGATCTACCTGCCCTTCATCCTGCAAGGGGCGGCCTTTGGTATTGCCGGGGCTGGCGTGGCCTGGGGGCTGCTGTTCACCATCCAAACTCTGCTGACCGAGGTAGCCCAGCAACAGGCCGACTTCATTCAGTTTTTGGCCCAGGGCCTCAGTCTCAATTCCCATCAAATGACGGTTTTGGCCGCTGCCCTGATGGGGTTGGGGGTGCTGGTGGGGTTGATGGGAAGCCTGCTGGCGGTGCGAAAGTTCTCTCTCCGCTAAGCCTTGGGGAGGGCGAGGAGACCTCGGCCCCTACCGTGGCACCGTGGCCTTGATCAACCCATCACGAGTTGTACGGCATCGCCCACTCTCAGACCGAGACCAGTCTGGGCGCTGCCTTGATTAACGGCCACTTCTAAAAAGCCGTGGCTACCGATTAGGGCCAGGGGTGTACCGGGTTCCCCATCGTTGTAGGTGGCGACGCCAGGGAGGTCAATATCGTTGCAGACCAGATGCCAGGGGCCATCCGCGAGGTGATCGGCAATCAGGGTGGTAACGGCATTGCCAAAGTGATCGATGTACTGAATTCGTCCCTCTAGACCCTGCTCCGTCTGGGTGAGGGGCGGCAAGGTAAGGCGTACCAAGGAATCCGCATCAATAGGAGTCCCCAGGGTAGACAGCGGCACCCCATTGGCGAGGTGTGCGGCCACGGGGGCGAAAATATCCCGTCCCTGGAAGGTGGCGCTGGGGTGAGGGGTCAGCCAGTAGGCGGGATTGGTCAATTCCACCGCTTGTAGGGCCGGGGTTTGCTCGAACACCCCGCTAAGGATGCCGTTGTCTGGCCCGACAAAATAGCCCCCCGCCAGCCGCACCGCCACCGCCCGCCGATCTGTGCCCACGCCGGGATCTACCACCACCAAATGCACCGTGTGGGGCGGAAAGTAGGGAAACACGCTCAACAACTGAAACCGCGCCGCCCAGAGATCCTGGGGGGGAATGTCGTGGGTTAAATCGACCATCGTAGTCGTGGGGCAACGGCTGGCAATAATGCCCTTCATCACCCCCACGTAGGCGTCTTGGTGGCCAAAGTCTGTTAGTAGGGTAATCATGGGCGGCTTAGGTTGGAATCCGTTGGGATTGAGTTTGGGACGATAGCGGTGCTCGATAGCGTGAGATACCCCGTTGCTGGGTTCTTAGATCCCCCCAATACCTAGCGGTCTAAGTTTTACACGGCACCCCCTTTATCAAGGGGGGCAGGGGGGATCATCGCAATGTACTTCACCCCAGGGAAATCCGCTATACATTATGGGAACAAGTTGGCCCCTAGCCTACCGTTTGATGGACGCACTTACCCTTAAAATAAATTGCCTTTTTGGGAATCAACATCCATGGCTGTGATCGCGGCTCAACCCTACGACTATCCCCTCCCCACCGAAACCGGAATTGCCCTCGTCATCATCGACATGCAGCGCGACTTTTTAGAACCGGGGGGGTTTGGCGAATCCCTCGGCAACGAAGTCGCCCGCCTTCAGGCCATTGTGCCCACGGTGCAGCGCCTCCAGCAAGCCTTTCGCGACCGGGGCTGGCTGGTGATTCAAACCGTTGAAGGCCACCGCCCCGACCTCAGCGACTGCCCCCCCAGTAAACGCCAGCGCGGCAATGCCCCCCTCAAAATTGGCGATCCTGGCCCGATGGGGCGCATTTTGGTGTTGGGGGAACCGGGCAACCAAATCATTCCCGAACTGGCTCCCCAGCCCGGAGAAACCGTGATTGAAAAGCCCGGAAAAGGTGCGTTTTACAACACCAATCTGGAGTTTTTGCTGAAGACCCACAACATCAGCCACCTGATCGTAACCGGGGTGACCACCGAAGTCTGCGTGCAAACCACCCTACGCGAGGCCAACGACCGAGGCTACGAATGCCTGCTGGTAGAAGACGCCACCGAAAGCTACTTCTCCGACTTTAAGCAGGCCACCCTCGCCATGGTACGCGCCCAGGGCGGCATCGTAGGCTGGACAGCCACCGCCGACCAAGTGCTAGCTGGGCTGGAACAGTGGGGCTAGAGGCCATGTCAAGGGATGAGCGACTCTGATAAAACCCCGAACATGTGATTGGGTGGGGCATCTGAGCGTCCATCAAAGCGAGGGGTTCGGCAGTTGCCCTAGGGAATGGCGGCAATCCTACCCCCAGATCATCCCTGGGGGCATGGCACCATAGAAGCACTGATTCGAGATTACCCCTGAGGCGCTTACCCCATGAACAACCCCGCCCAATCTTTCTATAACTGGTACAAATCCACCCTCAACCATCCCAAATATCGATGGTTTTTGGTGGCGGGAACCTTGCTGTATTTGCTCAGCCCCATTGATATTTCTCCCGACTTTATCCCCATCATCGGCTGGATTGATGACGGCATTGTGGCCTCTATTTTTGTGGCCTCGCTGTCTCAAATTGTGCTGTCTGGGCTGACCAAAGGGCGCACTGATCTAGGAAGTGATCGTGCTAGTGCGACGGTGGATGTTAATCCTGAAATTTAGGGTGATTTTTGGAGAAGTGTTTTGCGTGGTGGGCAGTGCCCACCCTACAATTTAGGCGGTGCCCACTCTACAATTTAGTGGCTTAGGATAGAGGTTGGTACGTTACCTATTGTCCCCATGGCAACTTACAAGTTTTTGACGGTTTGGCTCCTAGATGCCCCCATAGAATCGGTGTGGGATGCCCTTGTGGACTATGCCACACTACCTACTTGGTGGCAGGCGGTGAAATACGTAAAGCCCCTAGAAGCGGATCATCCTAATCAGGAGAATCGGGTTTGGGATATGGCTTGGCAAACGCCCTTGGGTTATTCCCTCGCCTTTCAAGCCACCTTCACGCGGGTCGAGCCGCCCCATGTGCTTGAACTCAACGCCCTTGGAGAGGTCGAAGGCACTGGACGTTGGGAACTTCAGCACGCCGAGGCAGGAACCCTAGCCCGCTACTATTGGAATGTGACCACTACGAAGGCTTGGATGAATGCTTTAGCCATCTTTATTCGTCCCTTAATGATTTGGAATCACAATGCCATTATGGAGCAGGGTGGTTATGCCATCGCCAATCATCTCAATGCCAAACTTATTAAGCAAGAGCATCACTACCTGAGGGACTAGCTGTTGATATCTCATCGGACTGACAGGACAGTAAAACCTTGGTTTCTTGTAGTTTCTTGTAGGTTGGGTGGCGCGATAGCGGAACCCAACAAGCCTGAAATCTTGGGTGTTGGGTTCCGCTTCGCTGCACCCAACCTACCTTGAAAACGGTTTAAACTATTAGGATTATCTGGTGTGTCTGAGTCAAGTCAAATTTATCTATAGGATGTGATCCTCGCCCAGAAAAATCTTTTCATCAGAAAAACCTTTTCATTCAATTGTTTCTTTTCTCTTTCTACGGTTGCCATGCCTGTTAACAAAGATCCCAAACCTAGCCGTGCCCGAATGGTTGCCAACGTTGTGCTGTGGGTGGCGACGGGGCTGCTGTTTCTCAACCTAGTGTCGCCCTTTTTATTTGGTAGCCAAATTGCCAAAGAACCCTACAGCATGTTTATCCATCGGGTGCAAGACCAGGAGGTCTTTCGGGCCTCGGTGGGGCAGAACGAAATTCGCTATCAGCTAAAGGACGCCGATGGCCAGCCCGGTGAGGTCTATGCCACCACGCCCATTTTTGACCTGCAATTGCCCCAGCTTTTGGAGGACAACGGTGTTGAATTTGCCGCTGTGCCGCCGCCCAAGGGGCAGTGGTTTGGCAGTTTGCTGAGCTGGGTGATTCCGCCGATTATCTTCATTGCGGTGTGGCGGTTCTTTTTGGCGCGGGGTAATGGTGGCCCCCAGGGGGCACTGTCCATCGGTAAGAGCAAGGCCAAGGTTTATGTGGAAGGAGAGGACGGCAAAATCACCTTCGACGATGTGGCCGGGGTGGAGGAGGCCAAGGCCGAACTGGTGGAAATTGTGGACTTTTTGAAAACCCCCAAGCGCTTCACCGACCTGGGCGCAAAAATCCCCAAGGGGGTGCTGTTGGTTGGCCCACCGGGAACGGGCAAAACCCTAATGGCCAAGGCCGTGGCCGGGGAGGCGGGGGTGCCCTTCTTCAGCATTTCCGGCTCGGAATTTGTGGAGCTGTTTGTGGGGGTGGGTTCCTCCCGCGTACGCGACCTGTTTGAGCAGGCCAAAAAGCAAGCGCCCTGCATCATTTTTATTGACGAACTAGACGCCATCGGCAAATCCCGTGCCTCCAGCAGTTTCTATGGCGGCAACGACGAACGGGAGCAAACCCTCAACCAATTGCTGACAGAAATGGACGGCTTTGATGCCGGAGATACCACGGTGATCGTCCTCGCCGCCACCAACCGACCGGAAACCCTAGACCCCGCCCTGCTGCGTCCGGGCCGTTTCGACCGTCAGGTCTTGGTGGATCGACCTGACCTGAAGGGACGCGAGGCCATTCTCAACATCCACGCCAAGGACGTGAAGCTGTCGGATGCGGTGGATCTCAAGCAAATCGCCACTCGCACTCCCGGCTTTGCGGGGGCCGACCTGGCCAACCTAGTCAACGAAGCCGCCCTCCTCGCCGCCCGCCGCAACAGTGGCCAAGTGGAGCAGCAGGACTTCGCGGAAGCCATCGAGCGGGTGGTGGCGGGCCTAGAGAAGAAGAGCCGCGTCCTCAACGACAAGGAAAAGGAAATCGTTGCCTACCACGAAGTGGGCCATGCCCTGGTGGGAGCGGTAGTGCCCGGAACCGATCAGGTGGAAAAAATCTCCATCGTGCCTCGGGGCATGGCGGCCCTAGGCTACACCCTGCAACTGCCCACCGAAGATCGCTTTTTACGCGACGAGGCCGAACTGAAGGGCCAAATTGCCACCCTGCTGGGGGGACGATCCGCCGAGGAAATTGTCTTTGGCCACATCACCACCGGAGCTGCCAACGACCTGCAACGGGCTACCGACTTAGCCGAACAAATGGTCACCTCCTACGGCATGAGCCAGGTGTTGGGGCCACTGGCCTACGACCGCGCCCAGCGCAATACCTTTCTGGATAATGGCATGGGCAATGCCCGCCGCCCCATCAGCGAAGACACCGCCAAGGCCATTGATGAGGAGGTGAAATCCCTGGTAGAAGCGGGGCACCAGTACGCCCTCAACCTACTGCGCCACAACCGCGATCTGCTAGAAACCCTGGCCAAGCAACTGCTGGAATCTGAGGTGATTGAAGGGGAATCCCTGCGAGAGCAACTCAAACAAGTGCAGGTGCCCACGGTTGAGTCAGCGCTATCCTAGGCGCACCGAGAATGCGATCCCTCGTTGGGTAGCAATAAAAAGCCACCGTTGGTTAACGGTGGCTTAGGATTAGCAATCGGTCAAAGGAGAAAGAATCGACGAACGAAGCCTAGAATCCGTATTCCGAGTCTGTCCAGGCGGCACAGGGTTCAATGCTGCAACTGGCCATAACCACCTCAATGACAAAGTTGCCTTCGTAGGGGGCCACCACCACGGGTTGGGCGTCCATCAGTGTGTCCGAATCCACCAACTGACCAGAGTTGGCATCGTAGAGCAGGATGTCGAGGTCGGTGCAGTCACTATCGCAGGTGGCATAGACGGTTTCTCCGGCATACAAGAAGCCATCGTAGCTAACCGACTGCCCCGTCGAGAGCCAATCAGAACGGGACTGGGCTTGTACGAGGGCGGCTCCCCCAGCGACGGCAAGGGCGCTACAAGCCAACACAGCCAAAGCCTTGAAAGATAGCGTGACCATAGAAAAATCCTCTCAGAAGAGCAATAGTGGGTGTAGGGCAACCAGGTGATTAGGCCCTGAATTAGCTCTATTGGCCCTAAGGTTAGGATTCCCAGAGAAGTAGCAAATCTAACTCAAAATCATCAAAGTTTACGTAGACAGGTGTTTCTACTTCAATCACCTGGGACAACCTGATGATTCGATGGGGAGGCGGTCGGGTGGGCGTTCCTTAACCGTCAGGCATATGGCCCTTCCACCATTGATAGCGTTGTTGTCAATAAAGACGAGACGAACTAGCCCTTGGGAGTCAAGTTCTAACCGCTTTTAGCGTTCTCAAGTTACAGGCGCTTTCGCTAAGAACGAGACAGCTTGAGCAACTATAGCCGTCGCAAATTAAGCACTTGACTGTCTCAGCCTTAAACAGAATAGCTACAAATTGGAAGGGCGATAAGTTGCTCCTAGCCGGATTCCTCTGTCTTCGGCAGACGTTCTTCATGAATGCCTAGGGCTTGCCAAACAAATCCAACTGCTCGGAGGGGTCGTAGGCATGACCGCTTTCCCTCGTGCGGCGGCGGGGTTTGGGGGTTTTGGGTGCTTCCCCCCGCAGGCCCACGGCGATGGTGCTATGGCGTTCAATTTCCTGCATCACGTCGCGGGCGCGTTGAATGACTGAGGGCGGCAGTCCGGCCAGACGACCTGCTTCGATGCCGTAGGATTTGTCGGCCCCACCGGGTTGCACCTGGTGCAGAAAGATAATCTGGTCGGGCATTTCTTTGACGGTGACTTGGTAGTTGGCCACGTTCACCACTAGGGCCGAGAGTTCGTTCAGTTCGTGGTAGTGGGTGGCGAAGATGGTGCGGGCTTGCAGGTCGAGGGCCAGGTATTCGGCCACGGCCCAGGCGATGGAAAGGCCGTCGAAGGTAGCGGTGCCGCGCCCAATTTCGTCCAATAGCACCAGGGAACGGGGGGTGGCGTGGTTGAGGATGTTGGCGGTTTCGTTCATTTCCACCATGAAGGTGGATTGGCCGCTGGCCAGGTCGTCCACAGCGCCCACACGGGTGAAGATGCGGTCACACACCCCCAACTGGGCGGACTTGGCGGGGACAAAACTGCCCACCTGGGCCATCAGTTGAATTAGCCCCACCTGGCGCAGGTAGCAGCTTTTGCCGCTGGCGTTGGGGCCAGTCAGGATAATCAAATCCTGCTCGGTGGCGGACTCGCGATCTGCGGGGATTGTCCCCAAATAAATGGAGTTCGGCACAAAGAATCCGGCGGGCAAAAGCTGCTCCACCACGGGATGGCGACCCTCGGTGACGGCAATGGCGCGGGAATCTTCGATTTCGGGACGGCAATAGCCCTGGAATACCGCTACTTCTGCGAGACCGCACAGCACATCGGCGGCGGCGACGGCAGCGGCCACCTTGCGGATCAGGCCCGCCTGGGCACCGACCTGTTCCCGCAGTTGGTTGAAAATTTCGTACTCCAGGGCGTTGATCTCCGCCTCAATGTTGAAGACTCGCGCCTCCCGTTCCTTCAGTTCCGGGGTGATGTAGCGCTCTTCGTTGGTGAGGGTTTGCTTGCGGATGTAGCCGTCGGGGGCTTGGTCGGCGCGGGCGCGGGAAATGCTGATGTAGTAGCCAAAGGCCTTGTTGAAGCCGACTTTGAGGGTGGAAATCCCGGTGCGCTTGCGTTCGGCGGGTTCCAGTTCGGCAATCCATTTTTGGTCATCTACCGCTTGCTGCCGGAGGTTGTCCAGTTGAGCATTCACTCCATCGCGGATCAGGTGGCCCTCGGTCAGGTACAGGGGCGGATTTTCCACCAGATGCGCCCGCAGGGTTTGGCCCAGTTGCTCCAGTTCTGGGGGCACGTACTGAAGCGCCTTCAGATAAGGAGATTGCGCCCGTTCCGCCAGCGCCGCCAGGTCGGGCAACCGCAGAAAAGATTCCGCCAGCGCCACTAAGTCCCGCGCATTGGCCGTCCCCGATCCGGCCCGACCCGCCAGCCGTTCCAAATCATAAATCTGCCGCAGACGGTGCTGGAGCATTTGCCGTAAATTGCCGTCCTGCAACAGTTCTGCAATCGTGTCCTGCCGCGCCTGAATGCCCTTCACCTCCAGCAGCGGTTGCAGCAGCCATCGCCGCAGGGTGCGCCCACCCATCGCTGTCACCGTGCGATCTAGTGCCCACAGCAACGAGCCGTTGTAGGTGCCGTCCCGCTGGGTTTGGGTAATTTCCAAATTGCGGCGGGTTTGGTGGTCAATCACCAGGTAGGCCGACAGGGTGTAGGTGCTGAGGGGCTGCAACGGAGCCTGCACCGTCTTTTGGGTGTCCTCCAGGTAATCCAGCAGGCCGCCCGCTGCCCGCACCGCCAGGGGCAAATGATCGCAGCCTAGTCCCTCCAGCGACCGCAGCCGAAACCGTTGCAGCAATCGCTGTCTGGCCTCACTTTGGCTAAAGGGGCCTTGGGGTCGCAGGGTGTAGCAAAACTGGCGGGGCAGATAGTCCGGCAACTGATCCGACCGATCCCCCGGTCGCAGCATTGCCCCCAGGTTGGGCGCATCCACCGGAAACAGCACCTCGGCGGGTTGCAGCCGCAGCAGTTCCTGGGCCAAGGCTTCCGTATCCTCCCCCTGGGTGGTCAAAAATTCTCCGGTAGACACATCAGCAAAGGCCAGCCCCCAATGGTGCCCCGCCACCACCACCGAGGCCAAAAAGTTGTTTTGGCTAGCGCTCAGCATCCCCTCTTCAATCACCGTGCCGGGAGTGATCACGCGGGTCACTTCCCGCTTCACCAAGCCCTGGGCCTGGGCCGGGTCTTCCACCTGATCGCAGATGGCGATGGCGTAGCCCTTTTCCACCAGCAGCGTGCAGTAGCGATCCAGCGCATGGTGAGGAATCCCCGCCAGGGGCACCTTCCCAATCGCCTTCCCCGCATCCTTACTGGTCAGCACCAATTCCAGCTCGCGGGCAATGGCGATGGCATCCTGAAAAAAGGTCTCAAAAAAATCTCCCACCCGATACAGCACCAGGGCATGGGGATACTGCTCCTTCATCTCCACGTAGTGCCGCATCATCGGCGTTAGGTCGTCCCAGTTCACCGAACGATGGTCGGCGTAGCGCACCGTATGCTTGGCCAACCGTTCCGGCAGGTCAATCTGCGCTGGGGATGGCTCGATCAGAAGCGCCTCAGTATCAGATGACTCAATCAAGGATGGAGGGTTGGCGGAATCAGCGGGGGAACCGGACATGGGCGGCATTAGGGGCGATCAGCTAGAGATGGCAATGCAGCCTCCCAAGACGAGACTGCTCTATTTCGCTATCGTTGCATATTCTATCGACGTGGATAACCCAATAGAAAAAGCCTAAGATTGTCAGTCTATCGCATCGCCTCTTCCCACCAGCGTATTAAAGGATGATTTTGGGGTGGAATGTAACACCCTCGTGTGCGTATAGCGGTCAACACAGAGCGCAAAATCTTGTCTGTTTCTGACCAATATTTGATAATAGCTAACGTTGAGAGAATCTCTAGCTGAGGCACTTCTCTTTGAAAAAAAATAAATTGCCCTTTTGTCATCGGTTGCTATGGCCCATGATCGGTGAATGACAATGGCACCGCTTGCAGATTTACTATCATCTCCTAGCCCAAAGGCATAGCAAACAAAGGTTTCTTCCTCACTACATTGCTTAGGTAGGTCGATGAAGCAACGCTTAAAAACATGCCAATGGGTATGGCCAGCCAATTTCTGTTGTTTTCAGGACTTGCTATATTTAGGAGGCATCCTCACTCAACAACAATTATCAAAAACAACCATGGCAAATCTTCCTGTTCAGCGCATGGTGCTCTATAAGCATGGCGTAGGGTTCTTTGAGCGATACGGTTCTGTCGGGGATGGGGCAATCGCCACCCTGACGTTCAAGAAAGCGGAGATGAATGACATCCTCAAAAGCCTAGCGGCCTTTCCCCAGGGAGATGGCCGAGTGATTAATGTCTCCTACGATACGCCTGAGGACAAGCAAGAAGCCCTGAAAAATGCGCCCATGGTGCTGGGAAAAAGTACGGCCCTGCTGGACTTGTTGCGATCACTCCGGGGTCGCCAAGTTTGCCTCCACATGATGCCCAACCATTCCGCCCCAGGCTCCAGCCCAGAATCTGAGGTCGAAACACGCCCTGAATTCACTGTCACTGGCAGTCTCATCGGGATTGACTTGAGTGACGACACTACCTTAGAAAACACCTTAGTTTCCATCTTGACCGAGGGAACCACGAGTAGCAGTACGCCAAAGCTTCGCAGCTATTTGCTCTCTCAAGTTCGGGGACTAGATATTTTAGATACCGAAAGCAGCAACGATTTGCGCTATGTCTTAGAACTGAGTCAGGCTAACGAAGACAAGCGTGGCGTTTCGATTTTGCTTGATCGCGCTAATGAAGAACTGTTAGTCACCTACGTCGCTCCAACGCCTACCTGGCGGGTCAGCTATCGCCTTGCCTACAAACCTAGCGACGCTGAGGCAGAGGACAATCAAGAGCTTCTGAATAGGAGCGAAACGGGAGAGGTGTTTATTCAAGGTTGGGGCATTGTGGACAACCAACTGGATGAAGATCTCGACAATGTTTCTCTGACGCTGATTGCCGGACAACCGATTAGCTTTGTTTACGATCTTTACACGCCACATTTTGTCGAGCGCCCGCAGGTTAAGGATGAGGCTCGGACGGTTCCTGGGCCAGTGATGTTTGAAGAAAGCCTAGGGCCTGACGAAAGTCCAATGATGTTTGAAGTCGATGCTATTGAATCGTCCCTTCCAGAAGATGATTTTGACGTAGCGACTTTTTCTGCTTCATCAAGCTTAGGTGGTTCCGGTAATCGTAGAATGCGGCGCAACCTCTCGGAAGCCACTCAGGTTCAAGCGGCGGGCGTGGCTCGGGGTGAGCTATTTCAGTATGACGTTACGATGCCCGTCAGCATCAAGCGTGGACAAAGCGCCATGGTGCCAATTTTGGAAGCTCGTTTGTCGGGGCGTAAGCAATATCTGTTTAACCAAGCTAAAACTCCTGCTCATCCTGTGGTCACTATTATTGCGACGAATACAACCTCTCTAACCTTAGAGCGAGGGCCAGCCACGGTCTTAGAAGCGGATGACTATGTGGGAGAAGCAGTGTTGGCATTTACACCCGCCCAAGGCGAATTATTTGTGCCCTATGCCGTTGATTTAGGCACAACTATCACAACGAAGGTTGAAGAATATCAGGAAACAGCCGCCATTACCTTTGGAACCTTGAATGATGCCAGCAGAGACCAATTTTTTATCCATGATCGATACCAAATCAGGAAAACAACTTACCAAATTGAGAACCGCAATACCTATTCGCTCAACCTGATGATTGAGCAGGATATCTACTCCCCATACGAAATTTTTGACATGGCAGCGCCAGCAGAAATTACAGCCGAAGCACGTCGGTGGCAAATTCCAATTCAGGCAAAGGAAAGCCAGGTGTTTATCGTTAAAGAACGATGGAGAGCAACCCGTCGAGAACGGCTATTAGGCCTAGACTATCAAACCCTCAAAAACTATTTTAATAATCGGTTCATCGACCAAGAAACATTAGAACGCCTTAATCAAATTCTTGAAATCGATCAAGACTCTAGGCGAATTCAGAAAAAAGTAGAGGAAAACAAAGCCCAGGACGAATGGCTCAGCGATCAGCAAGAGAGTGCAACTTCCAAGTTGCAAAGGTTAGACCGAACGGGCCAGGAAGGCTTAGCTCGACAGAAGTTTGTGGCACGGGTTCAGCAGTGGGAATCGGATCGTGAAGTGTTGGCTCAGGAGTCCCAGGAATTAGAGCAACAACTAGAATCCTTAACCCAGCAGCGATGGGAGATCCTACAACGATTGGCGACAACGGAGTAGTATCTCTAAACGCATGGTGCCGCCACGAGTTGGGATACCGAAGGTGTTTGCCTTTGATATCGCTACCTGTTGATCAATGGTCCTGATTGCCTGACACATCTCCAAAGTAGGTTGGGTGCGGCGCAGCGGAACCCAATACTCGCCGAGAATTTCAGGCTTGTTGGGTTCTGCTATCGCGCCACCCAACCTACGAGAAATCAAGGCTTTTTGGCATTGTGTCAGG
>JBIPSI010000011.1:0-155855 GCA_044070495.1 Spirulina sp.
TGGACGTGCTGTTTTTGTAGAACCTGGCGCTAAGCACAGTACATCCTCTGGCACCATTGCTTTTCTAGAGGAACAAAAGAAGCACGATCCTACCTGGATTGAGCGAGATGTGGTGCTAGAAGAAATTGATGAAATTGCGCGCGCCTCTAATTTTTCTGGCCTCACCCTTGTGCCCATGCCGCATTTAGGCTCATTTGTGCGCTACGACGTGAGCGAGTGGGCGCAGTTTCGCTCACTTCTTCCCAACCCTCAAAAGACTTTGCTTCGTAGGGGATTGTGCGATCATCTAGCTACTCTCAACTACAATGATCGAGTTATCTTTTATGTTGATCGCTTAGGCTAGGAACGCTACCTAGTCTAATGATGAGGCTGACAGAGATTCTAGATTCTAGATTACAGGGGACATGAGTAAAGCAACTCAGTCTGGGTATCTCTGTCTAGCCCCATCATATTTTGGTGGTAATTGAGCTACAAAGAACCCTGGATACTAGACCTATCTCTGAACAAAGAAGTTCGCTCGGTTTTTTGGGCCAAGATGGAAATATTGCCAGGATTACTTAATCGTTCCACCAACGATTTCCCGCTGTTAGGATTTTTACCTGTTACAAATTTCACAACCCCATGGTGTTCTTCTGTCCAGGAGATTTTGTCTGGCCAGAATAGCGTAATATCCTCGGTGTGCAGACGTAGGGCAAAGATGCTTTCTAGCAGTGAAAAGGCCAAATACTTGTCAGCTAGTAGGGATTCTGCATCTTCTTGCTGAGGCTCGATGTAGGGCTTCATAATTTCGAGCGACACTGTATCTACACTCTTTACACCATGGGTGTTAGGCACAGATGCTATACGCCG
Organism: Spirulina sp.; assembly: GCA_044070495.1. GTDB lineage: Bacteria > Cyanobacteriota > Cyanobacteriia > Phormidesmidales > Phormidesmidaceae > Nodosilinea. The sequence goes on from JBIPSI010000011.1 coordinate 850, forward strand.
ACGTTTGCGGATGTCAGCAAGCTTGACATCTTCATACACGCGAAAATCGTCTGGGAGCAGAGAAAGGGGTGGAGCATCAAACAGGGGTGGAGTCATGGGCTCATCAATGATGATGATTTTCCCGTCAATTTTACAAACCCTGAAAAACTCAAAAATTGCTGAGTAATACTTCAGCATATGATGGAGTGCTTGGCGGATAATTACAAAGTCAAAGCTTTCTTCTTCAAAGGGCAAGCACTCTCCATCCCCACAAACCCAGTCCGCAGAAAGGCCCCTATCCTTTGTGGCCGATGCATAAAGCTGAACCAGATTAGGCACAATATCTAAAGCTATGATCTTTTTGCATCGTGAATGGAAAAATTCGAGTTCTGAGAAAGAACAGCCTACGATTAAAACATTGGCTTCTGAGAGATCAATGCCAAACTTATTCAGTAGCTCCTGGCTGTTGCTATCCTCAAAAATATTCCTTTGCTCATGCACTTCAGGAGGAATTACCTTTGTGTTGTACTCTTCCTCGCCCTTAATTTCATCAGCCTTCTTGTCCTGGTTCTCGTCTTTGATAAGCATGACTGGGACGCCATTATCTATAGAGAAATGACTGCCACATGAATTGCAGGACAGATGGGATCTATCGTCAGAGAGATAGGGATGGGAGAGACACACAGGGCAGACTAACTTCCTGATAAGATCAGGCGTGAACTGCTGACTCAGCTCTTCAGTTAATATCATGGCTACCTAGCTACGGCATTTCCCGTGGATTATACCAGGTGCAGGCTAAGGCACACCCTCGGTTGGCGAGCCTCATATCGGCATCGGTCTTTAGTAGTAGTAGCTGGGCTAATCGCCGCATTGGCAGATATCACGGTCGGCAATGCTGGGATGCTCCAACCCCCGCCCCCGACGATTGCTCGAAAACCCTGCCACCGCTGTTCTGTGATTTGCGCCTGACGAGCACGACTCGGTACAGACGGCTCCCACGCCGGTAGGCTCAAGGTGCCACCGCACACCAAGGCGGTCACCATCCAGCCCAGGGCTTTGAGATGTCTGAGGTTATGGCGGTGGCTGCATTGCCGTAGCCAGGACAGCATTGGATCATAGAGACCCAGGTAGTGGCTGACATGGCCTAGACCCTGAGATGCACACATTTCAGCGTCGCCTGTCACTTCGCCCTTTTTCTCGCTTGTTACAACGTTGCGGGCCTTGCGCCCACTTGTGTCAGATCGTCAACGATGCGACTGGGGGCGCAATGGATGATGCAGCCCAACCGTTTTTGTGGATGGCTTTGGCTAGAGATGGACAAGGCGATATTTTGCAACGGAGATATTTTAGTTCTAATGAACTATTCCTAACGCAATCATCCCGAATCTTATGAAAAAATTTATCTATTTTTTTGCTGATTTCAGATGTTAGTTGCTGTAGGTGTATGGGCAACCTGAAGAAGACAACGCAAGCACAAGCTATCAAACTTTAAGTAAGTTCGGTTCGATAAGTTCGATCCCCATACTTACTTTGTCTTACTGACATCAAGTAACGTGATTCACCATGAACTTAGAAGAAGCTCTACAGCACTTGCCAACTGATGCGTCTGAAGCGGAGGTAGTCGATAAATTTGTCCAGGCTTTTTTGGAGGCTTTGGGATTTAGTGATTTAGAAAGGATTCGAGAGTTTCCTGCTGGAGGTCGAAACGGAGTTGACGTTGCCGTACGCAAGAATTTAGATGGCGATATTTTTACTGAAAATAAAAATAATCCCTTTTTATATGTTGAAGCAAAAGCAAGGTCTAAAAATTTAGGCGATGAAAAACATCGTCATTACTGCGACACAGTTGAACAACTTAAGCGATACCTCCATGCGCCTGTCTCTCATTCAGTTGCTTGGGGAATTATTACCAATTCTGCACATATCCAACTTTTTCGCAAACATGGCAAGATAGTCCATCCTGTAACTCCATGCCTCTCAACAGGAGACAATATTCAGAAAATTGTGGATGACTTCAAGAAAATCATTTCAATGCCCAAACGCACCTTGACTATTGCTGTTTATAACAACAAAGGCGGAGTTGGCAAAACGACAACTACGCTGAATATGGCGGCCACTCTCATCAGAGAAGGCAAAAAGGTATTGATTGTAGATTTTGATCCAAGTCAAAGCGATTTAGGAGACGCCTTAAATCTTTCACCTCTGGATGGAGAGTTGCTAGAAGTTCTTAAGAGCAAAAACAGTGATGCAAAAGCGGCTATTTCAACATACAAATTTGAGCATCCTAGTCTAAAAAGTCCTTGGTGCATCGACATTATCCGTGCTGACTCAAGAATGGCTAATGATGTCGATGAAAATGATCTAAGGCAGCATCTAAAGCTTCACGCGCTCAAGCGGTCTTTGGAATCTGTATCAAATGAATATGATTACATTCTAATTGATACACCTCCCAACTGGCGGATCTTTTCCCAGCAAGCTATCTATGCTGCGGATGTTGTTCTAATTCCTGCTCGTCATGATAATCTTCACTCCTTGCAGAACGCAGGCACAGCCATTGCCAAATATATTCCTGAGATTCAGCGAAAGCGTCAAGAACTAGAGGGAGAGGCTGGCCCTATTGCATTACCAATATTTATGAATAATGCATTCAAAGAAACTTCTCATCAAAAGCAATTGATGCATAATGCTATTGCAAAAATAATCAAGGAAACGAGAAAGGAGATGAATGGCTTTGATTTGCTCCCTTATTTCTATCCACGTTATAAGGCTAGCAATAAAGATCTCACCATGATATCAATTCCTTATATGGCCTATATTTCACGGGCTGATTTTATGCATATACCAGCAGCCTTTGGATTCAAAGTTGCCCGTGAACAGTACCAGCAAATTGCAAAGGAGTATTTTCTATAATGTCTCTATCTGATGTTGGCAACTTAATGTGCATCCCAATTGATGAAATTGAACCGGGAGAAACGCCTGAGATTCATCAATATGTTCTTCAATTTACCGCCAGACAGTTTAATGGAAATAGCCGAAATTGGATTCCTGTAATCGTTAAAGAAATTGGCCTAGATCGGTATCAGGTTATTGCAAATTCATTTGTCTATGCTGCGGCTGTTGAGGCAGGTCTCGAAGAAATTTGGTGCATTATTGCAGAAGACACGCCTGAAGTAGCTCAGTTAAGCCAAGCCCTAGCCCAAGAAACCCCGCCTAAAACTAATCTGTCAACCGCAGAGCGTGATGAAATATCAGCAGCTTTAGATTACCTCATGAAGCAGCCTGGAACATCGCTAAAAGGTGTTCGATCAGCTTCTGTGGTGGCTCGTTTGGATGAGGCTCCGCGTGAATATTGGCAAGATTTGAAACCGATCACCAAACTTGGTTGTGGCATTACAGGGGCAGCCAAACTTAAAGCTCTGGAACAAGTTTTTTACCTTACCCCTCAGCCCATACCTGAAATCACTACTGATTGTCGTCTGCTAGAGATGATGACGGTTGGAGAATTGAAAGCGATGGCTAAAAAGCAAGGGCTAACAGATTACACCAAGCTTAAGCAACCGGATCTAGTGAAATTGCTATCCAATCCTCCTGAGCCTAGGCCAGAAGCCACTAGCGATAGCCGTCCGCTAGAAAAGATGACCATCAAAGAGCTGAAAGCTATGGCAGAGGAAAAAGGGTTAACGGGCTTTGCCAAATTCAAGAAGCCAGAATTGGTGAAGCTGTTGGCCGAAGCTGACTGACAAAATTTACCAGAATCCAGATTCATCAAAGGGTCAGGAGACCTGACCCCTACATTATCCGAAGGCTGTAGGGGCGTGATTGCCGCGCCCGGTGCAAAGGCTTTTGTTAGGCAACCAGTCAGCTTGCACCCTTGCCCGTTTGCCAACACCTAGGAACCTGTGGGCCATTGGGCTGTCTCTTGTGGTCATAGACCATGGATGGCGGGGGTGTGGTTGGCATCTGCACATAAAATGAATAGTTGGTTATATAGTAAAAGCTAATACCGTTCGATTGCATAACTATCCAGTCCACTGTTTTGTTCAGGAGTGTTGCCCTGTGAATACACCGCTGATTTTCCGCCAACTGTTCGACGCCGATTCCTCCACCTACACCTACCTCCTGGCCGATCCAGACACCAAAGAAGCCGTGTTGATCGACCCCGTGTTTGAGCAGCACCTGCGGGATCGGGCCTTACTAGAAGAATTGGATCTGAAGCTGCTGTATACCCTAGACACCCACTGCCACGCCGACCACGTTACCGGGGCTTGGCTCATGCAGCAGGCCGTTGGCTCCAAAATTGGCATCTCCGGGCGCTACGGCGACATGCTCAGCGGGGCCGATTACTTGCTGGATCATGGCGACGTGGTGAAATTTGGCCACCGCAGCCTCGAAGTCCGCGCCACCCCCGGCCACACCGACGGCTGCGCCACCTTCGTTTTAGACGATCATTCCATGGCCTTCACCGGCGACTGTTTATTGATCCGCAGTGCCGGACGCTGCGACTTTCAGCAGGGCAACGCCAGCACCATGTATCAATCCATCACCGAGCAAATCTTTAGCCTGCCCGACGATTGCCTGGTGTGGCCCGCCCACGACTACAGTGGCCGCACGGTCTCCAGCGTCAAAGAAGAAAAACTCTACAACCCCCGCATTGGCGGCGAGGCCGACGAGCGCGACTTTGTCGGCTACATGGACAACCTGGGCCTACCCCACCCCAAGAAAATCGACATCGCCATCCCCGCCAACTGCATCTGTGGCCGCACCGAAGACGGCACCATGCCCGTGATTGCCGATTGGGGGCCAGTGCGCCAAACCTACTCCGGCATCAAAGAAATTGAACCCCAGTGGGTGGCCGAAAACCTGGCCCAGGTCAACGTGCTCGACGTGCGCGGCGTAGAAGAATTTAACGACGAACTGGGCCACATCCACGGTGCCCAACTGGTGCCCCTCCACGAATTAGATCAGCGGGTAGGAGAAGTCTCCACCGATCAGCCCGTGGTAACGGTGTGCAAATCCGGTCGTCGTTCTGGGCAAGCCAGCGTCATCCTCAAAAAGAAAGGCATCAACGAAGTCGCCAGTATGCGCGGCGGCATGTTGAAGTGGACCAACTCGAATCTCCCCGTCGCCCGCGGCTAGGCCGCCCTTACGGGAAGCAAGCTACACCCCCCGCCCCTCTCCAAGGCAGGAGAGGGGTGTGGGAGCCGAGTTCCCTGAAGGAGCCTTGGACTTCCAGTCCAAGGCTCAGGGCAGAAATCCTCTAAAGAGGATTGGGGGGCGAGTTCCCCAGTCTGCTTCAGCAGACTTGCGCCATGAGCCAGGGAGTTCACTCCCTGGTGGCGGTGGCCGAGGGCCAAGCTCTGCGAACGAGCATTTCGCCAACCACAGCAACGATCACGTCACCCAGCCCAGAGCAAAAAGGGCTAACGCTTGTTTGGGGGCGGGTGTATAGTAGGAAATTACGTGATTTGCTGTGCCTCAGGAGAACCGAGCTTGACTTTTTCCACCGAAGATTTCGCCAAAGCCCTGGAAGCCCACAGCTACGATTTTCAGGTGGGCAGCACCGTTCGCGGCACGATTATTGCCCTAGCCAACGATGGCGCAACCGTTGATATTGGGGGCAAGTCCTCCGCCTTTATGCCCATCCGCGAGGCCGAGGTGAGGGCCGTCCACAGCCTAGAGGGGCTGCTGGAGGTGGGCGCAGAATATGCGTTCCAGGTGATCAGCGACCAGGATGCGGACGGCCAAGTGCGGCTCTCCATCCGCAAGCTGAAGGTCAAACAGCTTTGGGAAAAGCTGACTGAAATGGCGGCCCAAAGTGCGGCCATGGAGGCCAAAGTGACGGGCTTCAACAAGGGCGGCGTGACGGTAGATGTGGAAGGGTTGCGCGGTTTTGTGCCCCGGTCTCACCTCAGCAGTGCCCCAGAATCCCTAGAGGAACTGGTGGGCCAGCGCATCACCGTGGGCTTTTTGGAAGTGAGCCAAGCCAACAACAAACTGGTGATGTCTCAACGGGCGGCGGCGCGTACCCAGGTGATGGGCGAGCTAGAACTGGGGCAACTCATCCATGGCACCGTGGCCAGCCTCAAACCCTTTGGGGCCTTTGTGGATTTCAACGGCATTACTGGCCTGCTGCACATCAAGCAAATCAGCAAAAACTATATTGAGAACCTATCCTCGGTGTTGCAGGTGGGGCAATCCATTAAGGCGGTAGTCGTCGCCCTAGATTGGGAGCGCAACCGCATTTCCCTGTCTACCCGCGCCCTCGAAAAATATCCCGGCGAGTTCATCAAAGAGCCGGAGGTGGTGATGGCCGAGGCCGAAAACCGCCTGGGCGATGTGGGTCGGATGCTAGCCGAAAGCGAGGCTTAGAAAAATGGGCACCGTTTGGGAACTGGATTTTTACTCCCGGCCCTTGCTGGATGAAAACAACAAGCGCCGCTGGGAGGTGCTGATCTGCGAGGGCATCGTAGACACTCAGGCGAACCCTGAGGAAGGCTTTCGCTACAGCAAGTTTGTGACCAATACCGAGGTCAACTCCAACACGCTGCAAGCGGCCCTAGAGGAAGCCATCGCCCAGGCCCCTACGCCGCCTTCGGGGATTCGCTACTTCCGCTACCAAATGCAGAACATGATCCAGCGGGCCTGCGATGGCGTGAGCTTAACGGCCCGCCCCAGCCGCCGAACCCTGGCCCTAAACCAATGGCTAGCGGAACGTAACCAGTCCTTCTACCCCCAGCAGGAGGGCTACACCACCGCCCCTACCCCCAGCGTGGCCGCGCCGCCGCCCACCCCCCGCGCCCTGCCCGATGCGCTGATGGGCCAAAAGTGGGCCTTTGTGACGCTGGAGGCCAAGTCCTTTCAGGATCTTCCCGACTGGGACATTGGCTTTGGCGAGTCCTTTCCCCTGTCGATGGCCGACGTGGACGACAATGTGGCGATTCCGGGGCTGCTGATTTTCTCCCCCCGCGCCAACGCCCTAGCCGCCTGGATGTCGGGCCTAGAACTCTCCCACTGGCGCATTGATATGGGCAAAACGCCGCAGTTAGTACTCGAAACCGGAGCCGCCGATAGCTGGATTTTGGCCAACCTCGCCAGCCCCTCCCTGCTGGCCGAGGCCCAAATGTTTGAGGCCGCCAAGCGCAAAGCCAACCAGGTTCACTTTTTGGGCGTGCAAACCAGTTCCAATAGCGAGACCTTTGAGGGCTTCTGGCTCCTGAAAGACCTCCCCCTCGGCTAGGATATCCCCCATGGCGACCCTGCCCCAGCGCATCTTCCATTGGCCCCACTGGCGTACTCTGATTCTCTACGGGGTGTTGCTGCTGATTGCCCTGGTGATGGTGTTCCCGATGCTGTGGCTGGTCAGCACCTCCTTCAAAGGCCCCACGGAAAACCTGCTGGCTGCCCCGCCCCAACTGATTCCCCAATTCCCCACCCTGGACAACTACCGCGAGGTGTGGCGGAGCAATCCTTTTTTGCAATACTTCCTCAACAGCACCATCGTGGCGGTGCTAACGGTGGCCATTAACCTGCTGCTGTGCTCTCTGGCCGCCTACCCCCTGGCGCGGCTCTCCTTTGTGGGGCGCGAGACCATCCTGGCCCTGATCGTCGCCACCATCATGATCCCCTTCCAGGTGGTGATGATCCCGCTGTACATCCTGGCGGTGAATTGGGGCCTGCGCAACAGCTACCTGGGTCTGGTGCTGCCCTACCTGGCCTCCGCCTTCGGCATTTTTCTCATGCGCCAAGCCTTCCAGGGCGTACCCAAGGAACTAGAGGAAGCCGCCCGTATGGATGGCTGCTCTGATTTGGGCATTTGGTGGAACGTGATGATCCCCGCCACCCGCCCCGCCCTGGTGACCCTGGGTATCTTCGTCTTCATCGGCACCTGGAGCGAATTCCTTTGGCCGCTAATTTTGCTCGACCAACCCGAACGCTACACCTTGCCCCTAGGGGTGGCCCGTCTAGCCGGAAGCTTCTCCCTCGACTGGCGCTTAATTGCGGCAGGGTCGATCCTCTCGGTACTGCCTGCCATTCTGGTGTTTGTGCTGCTTCAGCGCTACATTGTGCCCACCGAAACGGGCAGCGGGGTGAAGGGGTAAGATGAACGTATTACAGGCATCGTTGTGGTATGGATCCTAAAAACCTAGGCTGAGAAAGGGCATGGTTGGACTGGACATTGGGGTGGAAACGCAGACACCAAAGCGGGAGTTTGACTTTTACCATACTCCGGTGTACCCCGTGGCGGATGCAGCCCGATACTTGCGTATTCCTGCTCCAACTCTGCGGTCGTGGCTTCAGGGTCGGTCTTACCGTACACCCCAGGGTTTAAAAAAAGCCTCCTCGCCACTCATTGAACGCCCGGACGCAAACCTCCCCTATCTCTCCTTTACGAACTTAGTGGAGGCCCATGTTCTACGCATTATTCGAGAAACCCACCAGATCCGACTAGACAAGGTTCGTCAAGCTCTAGACTATATGGCTCAGCAATTGAAGACCGACCATCCCCTAGTCATGAAACAGTTTCAAACGGATGGTGTGGATCTCTTTGTGGAGCAAATGGCAGAAAATCAAGAGAATGCCCTTGTGAATATTTCGCGAGGGGGACAATTTGCGATGCGAGAGGTTCTAAACCAATTGCTGACCCGTATTGAATGGAATGCTGAAGGGATAGCCAGTCGGTTTTTTCCCATCACTGATATATTTGCCGATGCCAAAAGTGATAGGACTATCGTGATTGATCCATCCATTCGTTTTGGCAAGCCGATGATCTCTGGCAAAGGAATACCGACCAATGCCATTGTTAATTTATACAACGCTGGAGATTCTGTAAACGATATTGCCGAAGAGTTTGGCTGCACATCAGAACAGATTAGAGAAGCCATTCGATTTGAGTCTTTGCTATTAGCCGCGTGAGCCAGCGTCACGATATTACGTTCTTTATCGATTGGTCAATCGGTCAACAAGCGGTACCTTCTGCCTTGAGATCAGTCGGCGCAAAGATTGAGACCCACGGGGATCATTTTGCCCCAGAAACCCTAGATGTGGATTGGCTAAGGATTGTCAGTGATAGGAATTGGGTGGTCATTACCAAAGACGAAGCCATTGGGCGAAGACCCAACGAAGTCGAAACCATTGCCAGGGCAGGTGCAAAGGTATTCATCTTGGCATCAGGCAATCTAACCCGTCAGCAGATGGTCGATATTCTCGTTAGGGTTATCGTCAAGCTAGAAAATTTTGCCCAGAGTAATCCAGCCCCTTTTATTGCCAAAATCTATCAAGATCGGCATCTTAAAATGTGGCGCAACCACGCTCAACTCTTAAAAATGCTCAAATCATCCTAGAGGGCGTTTGAAAAGGGTTGCCTCAGGTGCGTTTGATCGTTAAATCGGTGTAAATCTACGGAATTTTTGACGACTGAAGCTGACCTCATCGGTATAGCTTGGGACACACTCCGGCTTTTCAAACGTCCTCTAGATAGCTGCTGTAGTCGGAGCAACCGTCCGAAAGCCTTAACCTTTAGCTTAGGACTTATATTTTATATTAGGATCACCCCCTAGCCCATCCCGGTTTACCATGCGTTTTAAGCACCGCTCCCAATCGCAAATCCCTGAGGTCAACCTCGTTCCCATGATGGACGTGCTGATGACGGTGCTCACCTTCTTCATCATCATTTCCATGGGGTTAACGGGGCAGCAGATCCTCAATGTGCGCCTACCCCAATCGGTGGCCGAGGGCGGCCTAGGCGAGGACGAGGTGATTTCTGTGGAAGCCCTGATGGTGGGGCTTGATAAGGACGGTAACCTCGTGTTTGATAACCAGACCACCACCTGGAACGCCCTTTCCCAGGAGGTACGCACCTACTTTGCCCAAAACCCAGAGGGGCGCTTAGTGCTCAAGGCCGACCGGGAACTGACCTACAGCCAAGTGGCCAAGCTGCTGGCGGATCTGCGAGCCATCGGCGGCAACCGGGTTTCCTTGGCGGTGGAATAGCCTTGAACTAAAACTTTGTTGGAGCCAGAGCCACGTTACCCAGCGACCTACTGATCTACCGCTACCAAGGGGAAGCCATTCAGCCGCAGCGGTTGGCCTTAAATGGCGCGAATCGGGCCATGGCCACGGATTTAATCGGCATCTTCCAGGCCCAGGTGGGGCAGACCCAGGGCGACCTGAACCGCCAGCTTCAGGACTTGGAAGGCGAAGACACCAACTACCGCATCCGGCGAGGGCTGGCCCATTTGCTGCGCAATCACTTTGCCACCTTCGAGCAGGTTAGCCCCTTGGAACCAGAGGAACTACGGCAGCGGATCTTTACCCTGGCTGCCCAGACGGTTCCCTCCCCGCAGAACGGCCAGCGCCACTATGCCCTCCTCAGCCAGCAGCTTAGTCAGGAATTGGAGAAAGAGGTGACCGTGGACGAGGTGCGCCAGGGCCTCTATGCCGACCTGCAAGAAAACCGCATCCTCACCACCTTTGATGCCCCCGAACCCGATGCCCTGCTGCACCGCTACAACCTCTCCCAAACCCAGGGCGTGTTCTACAAAGCCAGCGACCTGGTGATGCACCTCTACCGCAACGATCCGGGCGAATACAAGCTGATGTTTCGCTACCTGAAGCTGTTTCGGTTGATGACCTACATCGAAGGCGACGCCGACCAGGGCTTCACCATCACCATCGATGGCCCCGCCAGCCTGTTCAAACCCAGCACCCGCTACGGGGTCGATATCGCCAAGCTGGTTCCGGCCATCCTCCACGTTAGCCGCTGGCGACTCACCGCCACCCTGCAAATTAAAGATAGCTACAGCCAGAAAATTCGCAGTCGTCAGTTCACCCTCGATAGCGACTGCGGCCTGGTCACCCACTATCCCCCCGGCAAACCCTACGACAGCCAAATCGAAGAATCCTTCGTCAACCGCTGGCCCGCCGATTCTCCCTGGAAACTAGAGCGCGAAGTAGACCTGATCCCCATTCCCGGCAGCGTTATGATTCCCGACTTTCGCCTCGTCCACACCGACGGGCGAGAATACCTACTAGAAATCGTCGGCTATTGGCGACCGGAATACCTGCGTAAAAAGTTCGCCCAGGTTCGCAAGTCTGACCGCACCAACCTGATCCTCGCCATCTCCGAACGCCTCAACCTGGAAAAGGCGGGGGTGGACATCAACCAGGTGCCCGTGCCCATCGTGTGGTTCAAAACCAAGCTACAACCCAAGGCCGTGCTGGAGATACTGGAATCCTAGCGATGGGGCTATCCTGATTGCCTGACACATCTCCAAAGTAGGTTGGGTGCAGCGAAGCGGAACCCAACACTCACCGAGAATTTCGGACTTGTTGGGTTCTGCTATCGCGCCACCCAACCTACGAGAAATCAATGTTTTTTGGCGTTGCGTCAGTCAGCAAGGGGGCTATCACCGCTGGTCTATCCCACCTCAGAGGACGTTTAAAAAGCCGAAGTGGGTCCCAAGCTATACCGATGAGGTCAGTCTCAACCGTCAAAATTCCGTAGATTTGCACCGATTTAGCGACCAATCGCACCTGAGGCAACCCTTTTCAAACGCCCTCTCAACCAGATTGCTCCTACTCGGCGGTCATCTAAGACCTTAGAACCAGGTTAACTGACAAAAGATCCTGCGCCGGACGCGGAAACCGCGCCCCTACAAGATTTGGATAATGTAGGGGTCAGGTCTCCTGACCCTTTGGCGGATCTGGGTTCTCGCAAGTTTTGTCAGTCAACCAGCCTTAGAACCGTTGATTTAATGTCCGTTACTGCCGTGCTTACTTAGGAGTCGGCCTTGGAGACAGCCTTAACTTCACTAAGTAATATAAATATCTAAAATTGGGCTGGACTTACCAGGAAGAAACTCAACAAAAGCGTTAATCATCTTAATATTCATTCATAATCCAGAATCAACATGGCGGATAAGGTGAAAATAGGGTTGGGTTATTAGCAGTTTCCTAGAATTGGCAGCTAAGATCGTAGACCCGGCTGTGTATTTCTACAAAAACCGTTCAAGATTAGGCCAACAGAGAATGGGGGAATCGATACCTTGGCCCGTGGATACCTTACTCATAGGAAATCACCATACAGGTTTCAAGGATCGCTAGATATCAGAAAGGTCGTTTCAGTTAACTATCGGAAAAAGGGGTCACTTAACTAATATTATAGCTTCGGCTGTTTACCTATGAAAATCCTTTTTTTAGGCGAAATCGAGAATGATAGGATTAAGCTCACCCAGATCCTTAAAGAGGTGAGTGTAACCGATCATCTGGAGTTTTTAGACCCGTTACCTGCCGCTGCTGAGTCCAATCAGCTTGCTGCTGGCAATCTGGTTTTTGCTCCCCTCCAATTACTAAAGGCCCTGTTCTCCCAGGCTGAGCTAGCCCCTACCCAGTGCCCCTACTATGCGGTTGCCATCGCCGCCGATGATGAGATAGAGAACCTCAGTGAATGGCTGGCTGAGGGTGGTCATGATTACTTGATTAAAGACCCCGCAGGGTTTCAGGGGCCGCTGCTGCCCTTGGCGCTGAAAAGGATCTTAAATGCGGTTCAGGTTCACCAGGGTAGGCAGGCATTAGAGACCGAAAGCCACCTGCTTAAAACGGTGATTAACCAAGTTCCCAATCAGATTTTTGTTAAAGACTCAAACGGACGCTATTTGTTAGCCAATCAGGAAATTGCTAATTTCTATGGCCTTGCCCCCGAACAGATGGTGGGTCGTCAAGACTCAGACTTTCACCCAGATGCAGCCAAGGTTGAGACCTTTAGGCTGCAAAATCAAACGGTGATCGAGACCCAGCAGGATCTTGTCATTAACGAGGAGTATGAGGTCGATGCCGAGGGGGCAGATCACTGGCTGAACTGGCATAAGCTACCGTTTAGCTGGCCAAACGATGACTCAGGGGTGGTCTTGGGCATTGGCACCGATATCACCGCCTACCACCAGATCATGGCCTTTCTGCGGGAGAATAACCAACGGCTTTCCCTGGCCCTGAAGGCCGCTAGGGCCGGGGTGTGGGACTGGGATCTACTCACCGACCGCCTGACCTGGAGTGAGGAAAATTTTGAACTGCTCGGCTATACGGCCAATCGCCACAGGGCTAGCTATGCCAACTGGTTAGATGCCATCCACCCCGACGACCGCGAGCGGGCCGATGCCATCTTTTTACAAACCCTGGCCGATCAGGCTAACCTCGACCTAGAGGTGCGGGTGTGCTGGCCCGATGGCACCATTCGCTGGCTGCGTAACATCGGTCAGTTTACCTACGACGACCAGGGCAACCCAACCCGGTTAATCGGCATTCAGATTGATGTGACCGAGACCAAGCAGGCGGCAGCCCAGATCGCCTTTCAGGCTTCTCTGCTGCACCAGGTGCGTCAGGCGGTTATCGCTACCGATTTAAATGGGCAGATCACCTACTGGAACCAGCACGCGGAAGACCTGTATCAGTGGACCGCCGCCGAAGCCCTAGGGGCCAACGTGAACGATATTCTGGTGCCCCAGGGGTTGCACCTCCAGGCCGATCACATCCTGCAAGCGGTGACTAAGCAGGGCCATTGGCAAGGGGAGTTTGAGGTGAGGCGCAGGGGTGGCAGCCTGCTGCCCATCTATATCGTGAACTCTCTGCTGCGCAATGATCGGGCGGAACCCATGGGGTTTGTGGGGGTCAGCATTGACATCAGTGATCGCAAACGCCTAGAAGCGGAACGAGATCGCCATGCCCAACTGCTGGCAAGGCAGCGGGACGTGCTGGAGCTGATGGTCTTAGATACGCCGCTCCCTGAGGTGCTGAATCGGCTCATCCTTGCCCTTGAAGCCCAATGCGAGGGGATGGTGGGGTCGATTTTACTGCTGGATGGCCAACACCTTTGGCACGGGGCCGCCCCCGGTTTGCCCATCGCCTATCAGCGGGCCATTGATGGCATCGAGATCGGGCCAAAGGCGGGTTCTTGCGGTACCGCTGCCTTTCGCCAAGAGCCGGTGATTGTGAGCGACATTGCCACCGATCCGCTGTGGGAGGACTACCGTGATTTGGCCCTGCCCCACGGTCTGAGGGCTTGCTGGTCGGTGCCGATTATCTCCCGCTCGGGCCAGGTGTTAGGCACCTTTGCCCAGTACCACCCCACCCCTTATCACCCCACCGCCCAGGATGAGGTACTGGTGGATACTGCTGTGAAGCTGGCGGCTTTAGCCATCGACCAAAGCCGCAGTGACCAAGCCATGCGGGAGAGTGAAGCTCGCTTTCGGGCCATCTTTGAGCAGGCCGCCGTGGGCATGACTCAGGCCTCCCTAGACGGACGCCTGCTGCGGGTAAATCCGGGGCTATGCCAGTTTCTGGGCTATACCGCCGAGGAACTTCTCCATCTCACCTTTCAAGCCATCACCCATCCCGACGATCTGCCCGCTAATCTAGTGGTCTATTCCCAACTGCTGGGGGGATCTCGGTCTAGCTATTCCCTCGAAAAACGCTACATCCGTAAGGATAGAACGGTGGTTTGGGGCCATCTGACCGTGTCGCTGATGCGCGATCAGGCGGGGCATCCCCTCTACCTGATTGCCGTGGTCGAAGACATTACCGCCCGCAAACAGGCGGAGCAAGAACTGCAAGATCTGGTGGAAGGGGCCGCCGCCCTCACCGGGCCAGATTTCTTCCCCGCCCTGGCGGCCTACGTGGCCCTTACCCTAGACGTTGGGTATGTCTTGATCTCCAAACGGCAGGAGGACACCTTCAGCACCCATGCCTTTTGGGCCAACGGTAAACTGCGGCCCAATGTCTCCGGCAGTTTGTGCCAAAGCCCCTGCGGGGTGGCCATGGCCGAGGGCATCTATATCTGCACCGAGGCAATCCAGCAGCGGTTCCCCGACAATCCTCTGCTGAAGGAAATCGAGGCCGAGTCATACCTGGGCGTGCAGCTCACCAATCTAGCCGGAGACACCCTCGGTAGTCTGTGTGTGATCGACTCTAACCCGCTGGCTCACCCCCAGCGGGCCGCCGACATGTTGCGGATTTTTGCCGCCCGAGTCAGTGCCGAGATGGAGCGAGAAGCCGCTATCCTAGCCCTACAGCACCTCAACCAAACCCTAGAGTTCCAGGTGGAGTCCCGCACGGCAGACCTGCAATGGGCCAATAGGCAGCTCCAGCAAGCCCTGGCCGAGCGCCAAATGCTGGTGGCCCTGGTAGAAAACAGCACCGACTTTATCGCCACGACCACCCCAGAGGGCGTCTTTACCTATCTGAACCGGGCTGGGCGGCAGATGGTGGGGTTAGACGATACCACCGACATTACGACCTATACCATTGCCGATTTCCATTTTCCTGAGGATTGGCCGGAGATCGCCCGTACCGTGCTGCCGCCCCTTCGCCAAGGAGACACCTGGCAGGGAGAAATTCGGCTGCGCCATCTGCATACCGGGGTGGCCATTCCCATGTTCCACAGTGCCTTTGCCATTAACGATCCCCATACCGGGCAACCCATCGCCTTTGCGGGTATCTTGCGCGACATCTCCGACCTGAAGCAAAAAGAAGTTCAACTGCGGCAACTGTCGGAACGACTAACCCTGGCCTTACAATCGGGCCGATTTGGCATTTGGGAGTACGACATCACCCAAAAACAACTGATTTGGGATGATCGCATGTGCGAACTCTACGGCATTGCCCCCCAGGAGTTTGGCGGTACCGTGGCAGACTGGGAGCAACGGGTTCATCCCGACGACCTGGCCTTGGCCCAGGCCACAGCGGTTCAGTCGGAAAGGGAAGCACAGCCCTACGATACTGAATTTCGAGTTGTGCTCCCCAATGGAGCCGTGCGCCATATCAAGGCCTATGCCTTCCATGAGCGGAATCCTGAAGGGGAAGCGATTCGAGCGGTTGGAGTGAATTTTGACATTACCGATCTCAAGCACGCGGAAGCGGCTCTGCGAGACAGTGAAGCCCAGATGCGGATGGTGATCGAGGCGCTACCCGATCTGTTACTGCGCGTGAGTACCACGGGGCACTGTCGCACGGTGGTTTGCTCCAACTATGCCTCCGATCAGTTCTTCCCGATAGTCGATCACTTGGCCGAAGTCTTGCCAGAGCCCCTACTCCAGCGCCAGTTAGTCAGTATTCAGCGGGCTGTAGCTACCGGCGAAGTAGAAATCTATGAGCATCAGCTAGAGCGGGACGGCCACATTGTCCATGAAGAAATTCGGATTGGCCCCATCAGCGCCGATGAAGCCTTGGTGGTAGTCCGCAATATTACGGATCGCAAACAGGCGGAGGCGGCTCTCCTGGAGAGCGAAACTCGCTATCGTCGGCTCATGGAAGGGGCCAGCGATGCCATTCTGATGGCGGATAGCGAGGGTTATCTCCTAGACGTAAACCAGCAAGCCCTAGAACTGTTGGGCTATGACCGCGAGGAATTAGTGGGCATGCACATCTCTCAGATCCATCCTCCAGAAACCCTCGCCAGTGCCAAGACTAACTTTGCCGCTCTGATCAGGCAGGGGAGCCATCTGCCGATGAGTAATGCGGTGCTGTGCAAAGATGGCCACCGGGTATCGGTAGAAGTGACCGCGACCTTAATTGAGATCAACGGTCAGTGGGTGGCCCAGGGAATTTTTCGCGATATCAGCGAGCGGCAACGGGTTGAACAAGAGATGCAGCGGCTGCGAGAACGGCTACAGTTTTTGCTGTCGGCCAGTCCCGCTGTGATCTACACCTGTCAGCCCACGGGGGATTTTAGATGTACTTTTATCAGTGAAAATATTCAACGAGTGTTGGGGTACACCCCCGACGAATGGCTGCATGAAACAGACTTTTGGCTGAACCGTTTGCACCCGGAGGACGTGGAACGGGTATTGAGCGACCTCGCATCCCTATTTAGCCAGGGACATCACACCCACGAATACCGGCTGCTAGATAAATGGGGCCATTACCGCTGGATACAGGATGAACTGCGGCTTCTGCGGGACGACCAGGGGAAGCCCCTAGAAATAGTGGGCTATATTGCCGATGTCACGGATCGCAAACGGGCCGAATTGGCCCTACAACAGCTCAACGAAGACCTAGAAAACCTGGTACACCAGCGCACCCAGGAACTGGAGGAACAGAGCAACCTGCTCAAAACCATCCTCAACAGCTTGGCCGATGGCGTGCTGGTGGCGAACCAAGCCGGGGAGATCATTCTACAAAACCCGGCGGCGGCGCAAATCACCCTAACCGAGTTGCCCAACACCGCTAATCCTGAGCATTGGGGTACCCATTGGGGCATTTACTTGCCCGACAACACCCTCTGCCCCCCCGATCAGATCCCCCTCTGGCGAGCGGCCCAAGGCTCAGCCTTTGATCATATGGAGGTGATCCTTCGTAATGAGCGGTGCCCCCAAGGGCTTTATCTGGAGGTGTCGGGTCGCCCGCTGAAAAACGGCAATGGCCAGGTGTTGGGTGGGGTGGTGGTGTTTCGCGATGTGAGTCAGCGTAAGCAGGACGAAGCCCAACTGCGCTACAACAGCCTGCACGATAGCCTCACAGATTTGCCTAACCGCGATTTTCTCACCCAGCAAATCACAGGACTAATTCAGCGCACCCAGGCTTCTCAGCAGCAAAACTTTGCGGTGCTGTTTTTAGACCTCGACCACTTTAAGGTGATTAACGACAGCCTCGGCCATGGGGTGGGCGATCAGATTTTGAACCAGGTAGCCCAGCGGCTACGATCTCTGCTGCGCCCCGCCGACCAAGCCGCTCGCCTAGGTGGCGATGAATTTGTGGTGCTGGTTGATCGCATTGCCGATGTGAAAATCCCCGTCCGCCTAGCCGAGCGACTCCTCCAGGAGTTTCAAAAACCCATGATGCTGGGCGAACGGGAGATTTTCGTTAAAACGAGCCTTGGCATTGTCCTGGGAAATTCCACCTATCACACGGCTGCCGATGTCCTGCGCGATGCCGATATCGCCCTCTACCAAGCCAAGGCCAAGGGGAGAAACCAGTATGCTCTCTTCAACGAAGCCATGCACATTCAGGCCCTAGAACGCCTACAAATGGAGCATGATTTGCGCCTTGCCCTAGTGCGAGAAGAATTGGTGGTTTACTATCAGCCCGTCATTAACCTGAGGTATTGGCGAGTAGCCGGGTTTGAAGCGTTGGTACGCTGGCAACACCCCACCCAAGGCTTCATTCCGCCGGATAAATTCATTCCCCTGGCCGAAGAGACAGGCTTAATTGCCGCCATCGACCAGTGGGTACTCAAAACCGCCTGCCAACAGTTGGTCACTTGGCAACAGCAATCCCCTGATCACCAGGACTTAATGATAAGTAGCAATATGGTGGTCAACGACTTGATGGCTACCGAGGCCCTAAGCGTCATTGATCGCATTCTGATCGAAACTGGGCTGGACGGGAAATACCTCACCCTCGAAATTACCGAAAGTATGCTAATTGAACAGATCCAAGCCATGGCGCTGGTGCTAGAACAGCTACAAGCCCGCCATATTCGGGTCAGTATTGACGATTTTGGTACGGGCTATTCGTCGTTAAGTTATCTGCACCGTCTGCCCGTCAATGCCTTTAAGATTGACCGCTCTTTTGTGATGCAAATTGAGACCAATCCCAAAAATGCTGAAATTGTCAAAACCATCATCACCCTCAGCAATCGCTTAGGGCTTAAGGTGATTGCCGAAGGTATTGAAACCGAAGCACAACTCAACTACTTACAGAAATTGAATTGCGATCTGGGGCAGGGTTATTTCTTTGCGCCCCCCCTATCAGCAACGGCGGCCACCGAGTTTTTGACCAACTTCAAAACTGCACCGACACCCTAATTCGGGGCTATCATGCCACTATTGCCCCCGTTCTCCGCTGGCCTATGCCCTTGCCCCCTACCACGGTTCCCTGGCTCCAGGTGATGACGGATCGCATCGTTGAGCAGTTCGATCCCCTCAAAATTATCCTGTTTGGCTCCCATGCCAGGGGAGATGCGACGGCAGATAGCGACATTGATCTGCTGGTAGTGTTTCCAGCCTTGGAGAGTAAGCGACAGAAGACCCTGGAAATTCTCGGAAGTCTAGGCGATTTGCCCGTGGCGAAAGATATTGTTGTGACGACCCCGGCAGAACTTGAGGAGTATGGCCACTTGGTGGGCCTAGTGTTTCGGCCAGCCCTACGGGAAGGGAAGGTGATCTATGAGCGACCAGAATAAAACTACCGTTGAAACCCAACGCTGGCTTGCCTACGCCAAACGAGATCTTGACGCGGCCCAGGCTTTGTTCAATCAGGGAGATATCTTTACCCAGCAAGTGTGTTTCTTGGCTCAGCAAGGCGCAGAAAAGGCACTAAAGGCGGGGCTAATTTTTGAACAGATTGAGTTTCCCTTTCGCCACGACTTAGATATGCTCAGAAATCTGTTGCCAGCAACCTGGAGTTGTCATCAGACTTACCCAACGCTAAAGACATTGACGCTTTGGGCCACGGAGAGCCGCTACTCTAGCAGCCTAGAAGATCCAACCCAAGAGGATGCCCAGGCTGCCTTGGAACTGGCGCAGGAAGTATTGTTATCCGTCCAAGCTGACTTGATGCAGCGAGGTTTTTCGCTGTCGCCCTAGACCATGTAGGTTGGGTGCAGCGGAGCGGAACCCAACACTCGCCGAGGATTTAGGGCCTGCTGGGTTCTGCTAACGCGCCACCCAACCTACGAGATAGCAAAGCTTTTTAAGGTGGTGCCAGTCGGTCAGGCCCCTATCCCGCCAAGGGCACTAAGATGTGAGGATACGCCCGCCCGCCCCTGCCTGTGCCTATGTCCACCACCGCCGCACCTCTGCAAGCCTTCGTCAACTACGTGGCCGAATACCTGAAGGGAGACGAAAAGGGGGAAGCCCCGATCTTTCTGGATAAGTTTTTTCGCGCCTTTGGCCATGAGGGAGCCATCGAAGCCGGAGCCACCTACGAGGAACGCATCCACAAGGGCAGCAAGAAGGGCAAAACGGGCTTTGCCGACCTGGTGTGGAAGCCCCGTGTGCTGATCGAAATGAAAAAGCGGGGGGCCGACCTCAGCAAGCATTATTCCCAGGCGTTTGACTATTGGCAGCGGGCGGTGCCGAATCGGCCTCGCTATGTGATGCTGTGCAATTTTGATGAATTTTGGGTCTACGACTTCGATACCCAAATCGACACGCCCATCGACATGGTGCCCCTGGCCCAACTGCCCGAACGAGCCGCCACCTTTGGCTTTATGGAGGTGCAGGAACGGAAATCGGTCTTTGGCAACAACCAGGTGGTGGTGACGGAAAAGGCCGCCAAACGCATGGGCGAGCTATACCAAACCCTGCGAGATCGCATCATGCACGTTCGCCGCATTGACAAACCAGAGGCGGCCCTGGTGGCTCAGCGGTTTGTGTTGCAGTGCGTGCTGGCCATGTTTGCCGAAGACCGCAACCTGTTGCCCAACAGCCTGTTTGTGGCCTGTGTGCAAGATTGTCTGCAATCCGGGGCCAGTTCCTACGATGTGCTGGGGGGCCTATTTCGAGAGATGAATACCCCCGGCACCACCCCCGCCGGACGCTTTGAAGGGGTAGAGTATTTCAATGGTGGGCTGTTTCGCCATATCGACCCCATCGACCTGACAAAACAAGAGCTAAAGCTACTGGAAATTTCGGCCCTAGAGGACTGGAGTAAGGTACGCCCCGCTATTTTTGGCAGCATTTTTGAATCCGCCATCGACAGCAAAGAACGCCACGCCCACGGCATTCACTACACCTCCGAGGCGGACATTATGAAAATTGTGCGCCCCACCATTTCCCGCTATTGGGAAGACCGCATCGACCAAGCCAACACCATCGGCGAACTCAATGCCCTCCAGCTAGAACTCCAACAATATCGAGTCCTAGATCCGGCCTGTGGATCTGGCAACTTTCTCTACATTGCCTACCAAGAACTGAAACAAATTGAACAAGACCTGCTAGACAAAATTGCCGAACGTCGCCGCTCTCCTCGCGAACAAATTCAGATGGGTTTTGTGACGCCCCTACAATTTTTTGGCCTCGACAATAACCCCTTTGCCGTAGAATTGGCCCGCGTGACGCTAATGATTGCCCGCAAAGTCGCCATCGACCGCCTCGGCCTAACGGAAGCCAATTTGCCCCTAGATACCCTAGACGACAATATCCGCTGCCAAGATGCCCTGTTTACCGAATGGCCCAAGGCTGACGCGATTATTGGGAATCCGCCGTTTTTGGGTGGTTCCAGAATTCGTCTTGAACTAGGAGATAATTATGCTGAACGAGTATTTGAAAAGTTTTCTGATATTCGAGCGCAAGTTGATTTTGCAAGTTATTGGTTTCGCCTAGCTCATGATCATATTGATTGTCAGGGTCGAGCTGGGCTGGTAGCAACTAATTCTATCAGCCAAGGAAAGAGCCGATCTGTATCGCTCGATTACATCACGCAAAATGGAGGATATATTCATGAAGCAATTTCGACACAGCCGTGGTCGGGAGAAGCCCATGTTTTTGTAAGCCTTGTGAACTGGTCAAAATCTCCCGCAAAACAATCATATTTAGACAACAAAAATGTCGAAAGTATTAATTCAGCTTTAAAGTCAGAAATAGATGTATCAGTAGCAAAAAACATTCAAGCAAATAATCAGTTTTCTTTTGTTGGCCCTCAACCTAATGGCAAGGGTTTCTTGATTAATGAAGATACCGCCAACAGGTGGATCAAGGACGATATTAAAAATCGTGAGGTAGTAAAGCTTTTTTCAGGAGCTACAGATCTGGCTAGAAAACCTCATGGTAGTCCTAGCAGATGGATTATTGATTTTTCGGATATGTCGATAGAAAAAGCCAGTCAATATAAACTACCTTTTCAGCATGTCAAGGAAAACGTTAAGCCAGAAAGAGAACAGAATAGAGAAGCTGTTTTGCGTGAAAAGTGGTGGCGATTTAAGCGCACAAACGAAGCAATGCGTAAAGCTCTAGAGCAACTGCGTATATATTTTAATACTCCTAGACATGCTAAGTGGTCTATTTTTATTCCAGCGGATATCACTTGGCTACCTGGTGATTCAACTGTAGTAGTTGCTTCGGAAGATTTTTATATTCTGGGAGTATTAACTTCCAGTATTCATCGTCTTTGGGTGGTCGCTAAAAGCTCTACTATCAAAGGCGACTTGCGCTATACACCTAATACCTGTTTTGAAACCTTCCCCTTTCCCCAAACCCCCAGCCCTGCCATTGTGCAAAAAATCCGCGACAAAGCCCTAGAACTGCACCAATACCGCAGACAACAAATGGAGCAAAAACAATGGGGCATCACCAAACTCTACAACGCCTATTTTGATGAACCCGCCAGCCAGCTCTATAAACTCCACAAACAACTCGATGCCCTCGTCCTCCAAGCCTACGGCTTCAGTGCAAACGACGACCTCCTCGAAAAACTGCTAACCCTCAACCTCGCCCTCGCCGCCAAAGAACAAAACGGCCAACCCGTCATCGGCCCCTGGGATCCAACCAAGGAGAAAAGATGACTGCTGTCGCCCAATCCATCAACAGTGTTCCAATACGTCTCCCAGACGAAAGATGGGAACATATCACTCAGCGCCATGCAGATCTCCTCGGTCAGCAGGAAATTTTATTAGAGACGATTTCCAATCCGTTGCGTATCTTACAAGGCAATGAAAATGCACTAATGGCCATTCAAGAAATAAAACCTGGGAAATGGTTAGTCGTAGTTTACAAAGAAGAAAACATAAACGATGGCTTCGTCATTACAGCCTTTTCAACTCGCAAAATCAACGCACTTAATCGGAGGCAACAATTATGGCCCTAGCGAACTACCAAGAAGCTCAGACCTACCTTAAATTTCTACCACTTTTGCAAGATTTACCCAAACAACCTTTTTTCATCGTTTATGATGCAGAAGCGGATGTACTTTACATTGACTTCAACAATCCACCTCAATCCGCCGACGATAGCGAACTCACCGACGACGACATTGTCATTCGCTACGACGAAACCGAGGCCATCATTGGCTTAACTATTCTCAATGCTAGCCAGCGCTAATCGTGCAGATCATCACACAGGCTGTCATCAAGTCAAGAACGTCAAATTCGTCATCGCGCCTGAGATCTAACAACATTAAACTCAGAAACATAATCAGGAGAATGATCTATGCAGGTTACTAAAGAAACCATCAAGCAAGAAATCGATCATCTAGATAATGCCCAGTTAACCCAACTCGCTGAATACATTGCCTTTCTAAAATTTCGTAGCCAATATCAAAAGCCAGCTCTCGATCTAACTCAATTCGCCGACTTATACCAACAATTTGCCGACGAAGACCATCAACTCGCCGAAGCCGGACTAGCCGACTACGCCTATCAGCTAGAGCAGGAGGATCAAGCATGAGCTTTAACCGTGGAGACGTTTGGTTAGCCAACTTAAATCCTATCCAAGGCTCCGAGCAAGCTGGAACTCGCCCTGTTATTATTTTTCAGGAAAGCACCCTAGCTAAATTTACAACCACGATTATTGCCATTCCAGTTACCAGCAACCTACGACGAGCCGCCTTACCAACCTGTGTGCAGATAACTCAGGGAGAAGGAGGACTCAGCCAAGATTCTGTCGCCCTATGTCATCAAATCCGTGCGCTTGATAGAACCAGAATTTTCAAAAAGTTAGGGCAGCTAGAACCCAACACCGTGACAAATTTGGAAACAATCATTCTTTTCACTCTAGGCTACTCTATCCAGTAATCGAGAACCACCCCATGACTAACCCTAGCCTCAGCGAAACACAACTAAAAGACCTCATCAAAGTCGCCATTCTAGAAATTTTCCAAAAAAGACGCGATCTTTTTCAAGAGATAATCTCTGAAGCCTTAGAAGACATGGCCTTAGTTAAAGCCATTGATGAAGGGAAAGACTCTGAACCCATCAGCCGAGAAACCTTATTGAGTGAACCAATACTTGCCGAAAAATGGCTTACCCCCGAAGAGGATGAAGCATGGAAGCATTTGTAAGAAACCGAGGCCATTATTGGCTTAACCATTCTCAACGCCAGCCAGCGTTAATCCTGAACAGAGAAAAAACCTCGCCCTCGACAACCCTAGGGTGAATAACGAAGGGAGACAAGGCCCACTGTAGCGAGTTTCCTGAGTCGCCCTTAGGCTGTGGGATGTGGGTGGTGCATGTGCCCCGGCCTTGGGCCTGCCAAGACCCAGAAATTCTTTTTGCAAGAAAAAATAGCCAAAAAAAAGGAGAGCCGAACAGCTCTCCCTACCATCAGGGTGCATCTGATACCATAATAACCCAAAAAACGCATGGGGGGTGAGACCCCTCATTAATTTTTCTAATCTGTTTGGTCGGGGTGTTTAATCTTGGTGGCGGCAGAGGAGCACCACGGAGGATCGGGCGCTGACGGGGTAGAGGTAGCTGTCTACAGGGGGGGCAGCTTCAGGATAGCAAAAGTCGTCGGGGGGGAAGAGGGCGGTATCGACGATGCGGTGCCAGCGGTGGGGTGGGTTGAGGATAGGTAGGTCAAACACGATCACCTCCCAGTAGGCGTTGAGCATGACGTGGATTTGTTCCTTGGCGGCGGGGTGGCGCAGGGTGAAGGCGAGGCTGTGGGAATTTTCCGACCAATCGGGCTGGTGTAGGCGGCAGCCGTGCCAAACGATGTGGGGTTCGGGGTGCCAGGTCTGGGTAACTCGCAGCAGTTGCTCAACCTGGAAGATGGCCAGATTTTGGGTGAGGTGGATGATGCTTTGGGTGAAGCGCAGCAGGTCTTTTTCCTTATCTACGTCGTCCCAGTTGAACCAACTGAGTTCGTTGTTTTGGCAGTAGGCATTGTTGTTGCCCAGTTGGCTGCGGCGAATTTCGTCGCCCATCAGCAGCATGGGGGTGCCCTGGGCCATAAACAGCAGGGTGATGAAGTTGCGGATTTGCCGTCGCCGTAGGTGTTCGATGGCGGGGTTGTCCGAGGGGCCTTCGATGCCGCAGTTCCAGCTATGGTTGTCGTTGGTGCCGTCTCGGTTATCTTCGTTATTGGCTTCGTTGTATTTCTGGTTGTAGGAGACCAGGTCGTTGAGGGTGAACCCATCGTGGCAGGTGACGAAGTGGACGCTGCGGTTGGGTTCGCGGTTGGGCTTTTGGTAGATGTCGGGGCTGCCGAGGAGGCGGGCGGCCAGATCGGGGACAACGCCGGTGTCGCCCTTCACAAACTGGCGCACATGGTCGCGGTAGGGGCCGTTCCACTCGGCAAAGCGGTCGCCGATGAAGGTGCCCACCTGGTAGAGTCCGGCGGCATCCCAGGCTTCGGCGATCAGCTTGGTGCCCGCCAAGATCGGGTCAGATTCAATGCTCCAGAGAATCGGTGGATCCTCTAGGGGGTTGCCCGCCAAATCCCGCGACAGCACCGAGGCCAGGTCAAACCGGAACCCGTCCACATGCATTTGGGAAACCCAGTAGCGCAGGCTATCCAAAATCATCCGCCCTACCACGGCATGGCTGGCCTTGAGGGTGTTGCCGCAGCCCGTGTAGTTGGAATAGTGGGCGAGGTTGTTGTCTTCCAATAAATAATAGGTTTCGTTGTCGATGCCCTTAAAGCTGAGGGTGGGGCCTTCGTGGTTGCCCTCGGCGGAGTGGTTAAACACCACGTCCAAAATTACCTCAATCCCGGCTCGGTGCAGGGCTTTCACCATGTCGCGAAATTCGTTGACTGGCCCTAGGGGGTCTTTACGGGAGCTGTAGCCTCGGTGGGGGGCAAAGAAGCCGAGGGTGCTGTAGCCCCAGTAGTTTTGCAAACCGGGCCGCACATCCTGGGGGTCGAACTGGTGGATAGGCAGCAGTTCCACGGCGGTGATGCCGAGATCTTGCAGGTAGGGAATTTTGTCGATAATGCCCGCAAAGGTGCCCCGTTCCTCCTCCGGCAGGTTGGACGAGGGATGCTGGGTGAAGCCGCCCACGTGCATTTCATAGATGACGCTGTTGGCATAGGAAATCCGCAGGGGCCGATCTCCCTCCCAGTCGTAGCTGCGGTTATCGACGACGACCCCTTTCAGGGCGGTGGCGCAGTTGTCCCCCGGCAGAATGGCGGCCTTGCGGTCGTAGATGTCGTCCCCCACGATGGCGCGGGCGTAGGGATCGAGCAGCACCTTTTGGGGATCAAAGCGGTGACCCTGGGCTGGGTTGAAGGGACCATGGACGCGGTAGGCGTAGATTTGCCCCACCCGCAACCCCGGTACAAACACATGCCAATAGTAGGAGGTGCGATTCCACTGGGGATCTAAGGTGATCACGCGGCTGGGCGCTACGGTATTTTCCGAGTCGAACAGCAGCAGTTCAACCCCCGTCGCATGTTTGGAATAGAGACAAAAGTTAATCCCAATGGCGTAGACAGTGGCCCCAAGGGGATAACTTTGCCCTGGCAAAACGGTGGACGGCATAGGGGCACTCTCAGCAAATGGCAGCGTTAACGATAAACCTAGGGGTTTGCCGCATCCCTGGCAAGGGTTCATGCTCCGCTTGTCACCCACCCATGATTTGATCGCCGCCTAGGCGCTACGGATTTTCTCCTAGGAGGCGTTTCCTGGGGCTTTATTCACCGTAGACGCTGCTGGCCACCTTGCCGCGAAACACCACGTAGTTGTAGATGTTGTAGAACAGCATGATGGGAATCAGCACCCCGATGAAGGTGAGCATGAACACCAGCGCACTGGGGGCAGCAGCGGCCTGATAAATCGTGATTTGGGTCGGGATGATATAGGGAAACACAATCAATCCTAGACCAAGGAAGGTGAGCAGAAAAATCAAAATCGTCCACACAAAGGGGGTTACTTCCTCTTCCCGTTGGAGGCTCCGCAGCAGCAGCCCCACTAGCGCCACTCCCAGGACTGGGATCACCGCAAAAATATAGACCAGGGGCGGGCTAAATAGACGATCCCGGACGGCTTCGTAGAAAATCGGCGTGGCGATGGTGATCAGCACGGCACCAATCAGGGTCGTCGCCGCCGCCAGCTTGGCGGTGCGGTAGTGGGTCTTTTGTAGGTCGCCCTCGGTTTTGAGGATCAGGTACGTAGAGCCAATCAGGACATAACCCTGAATCAGGGTCAGAGCCACCAGCAGGGAACGCCAGTCTAGCCAGTCCCACAAAGATCCAATAAAGTGCCCCGCTTCGTCTACCTCAATTCCGGCAATTACCGCCCCAAGGGCAAATCCCTGGCCCAGGGCAGCCAGAAAGCTACCCGCCCCAAAGGCAAAATTCCACACCAGCTTGCGGTCAGAATGCTCGCGAAACTCAAAGGCCACGGCCCGAAAAATCAGCCCAAAAATCATCATAAAGATGGGGATATACAGGGCATTGAGAATGGTGCCGTAGGCCAGGGGAAAGGCCCCAAACAGGGCACCTCCCATCAGCACCAACCAGGTTTCGTTGGCATCCCAAATGTTGCCGAGGCTGGTCATCAACATGCTGCGCCGTTCTTCGTTGGAACTGGTGAGGGACAAAATCCCCACCCCTAGGTCAAAGCCATCCAGCATGACGTAAAGCAGCAGAAACAGGGCCAAAATCACAAACCAGACCTGGGGCAAAAAATGAATGAGTGCGTCCATGGCTTTAAATTTCTAGGTTTCAAGTGCTAAAAGACTGACCTACTGCTGAGCTTCGAGGGGGCGTTGGTCGGGGATAAAGGTGGCGGGTTCAACCTCCAGACTGGTCTGGTCTAGCCCCGGCACGGGCATGTCCAGGTTGGGGCCATGGCGCAGGATGCGGCTACCAAAATAGAGGGTGGCCACCAGCAAAACCGAGTAGACCACGGCAAAGGTGCTCAGCGAGGCCAGGATGGTTTCGGCAGGGATCTGGGTGGCGGCATCCGCCGTGCGAATTTCGCCGTACATCGTCCAGGGTTGACGACCCACACAGCGCACAATCCAGCCCGATTCCACGGCAATGTAGCCCAGGGGAGCGGCAAAAATCCAGGTACGCAGCAGCCATTTTTGTTGGCCAATTTTTTCGGGGGATAGATTGCCCAAAAGCCACTGTAAGAGGCTCAACAGCATTAGCCCCGCCAAGAAGAAGCCAATGCCGCTCATGATCCGAAAGGCGTAGTAAATCAAACCCACCATGCGGGGGCGGTTTTCCGGTGCCCATTCCTTCAGCCCCAGCACGGGTTTGGAGAGGTTTTGCTTAAATTCCAAAATGTAGCCCAGGCCGTTGGGAATGGTGATCTCCCACTGGTTGGCCTGGGCGGTTTCGTCGGGGATCGCCAGCAGGCTCCAGTCGGCGGGTTGTCCGGCGGGGCTGGTGTCCCACTTGGCCTCCATGGCCGCGAGTTTGGTGGGCTGGTACTCGGCCACCTGCTCGGCACTGAGGTGGCCAACGTAGATTTGCAGCGGCGTTACGGCGATGGCGGCGGCGAGGACAATTTTGAGGGATCGGGCAAAAAACTCCTGGTGGCGCTGGTTGAGAATGTACCAGGCGCTAATGCCGCCAATCACAAACAGCGAGGTCTCCAGGGTGGCCAAGAACATGTGGGACACGCTACGCACCATAAACGGGTTGGCAATGGCCTGGAAGTAGTCGCTGACAATGAACTTGCCGTTGACCATCTCGCCTCCCGCCGGGGTTTGCAGCCAGGAGTTGGCCACCAAAATCCAAAAGGTGGAAAGGTTGGCCCCAAAGGCGACCATAATCGTGGCGAGGTAGTGGATGACGGGCGGTACCCGACCCCAGCCAAACAGCATAATGCCCAGGAACCCAGCCTCTAGCATGAAGGCCATGGCCCCCTCAAAGCCGAGGATGCTGCCAAAGAAGTCGCCCACCGCCTCCGAAAACGGTGCCCAGTTGGTGCCAAACTGAAATTCCATGGGCAACCCAGAGGCCACCCCAATGCCAAAGTTGAGCACGTAGAGCTTCGACCAAAAACGGGCGTGGCGGTAGTAGTCGGGGTTGCGGGTCTTCAGCCACATTCCCTCCACAATCACCAGGTAAATGGCCATCCCCGTGGTGAGCACGGGCCAGAGCATGTGAAAAATGGCCGTTAGCGCAAACTGCATACGCGATAGCGCCACAGCGTTCGAGAAGATATCCATAGAGCCTCAGGGGGGACAGGGGAAGGAAACCAGAACCAGATCACGAAGCCGGGGTTTCAACGATTCTCAACAATATTTTTTCGTCAGAGTTTAATAAGACGCTGTGCACTGCTTAATCTAACTGAATGGCTATATAGTCACAACGCAACGTCAAGTTCTGTAACGTTGGCGTGGAATACTCAGCGGATCTGGCGGAAGCCACTCTCCGCCATCCTTCAATCCCAAGCCCGATCAGCCCCCCGTTGCCCTCCTCAGCCCATGGAACCCCAGGATAGCGAGGGCAACCGCCACCAAAGGCCATCCCCGGCGCGGTAAGATTCCCTGACAATTCGCACCCCTAAGGCATCTATCAGGGGATTCGCTTCCCCGTAATCTGTTAATGTCGTATTTTCATGTATTGAAGCCGTGATACGCCCCATGCCTTCGTTACGCGGACGTGACCTCCTCAGCCTGAGTGACCTGAGTGCCGATGAACTCACCGGGTTGCTAGAATTTGCCGCCGATCTCAAGGCGGGCCACAGTAGCCCCCTGTTTCCCAACAAAGTGCTGGGGCTGCTGTTTCGCAAAGCTTCGACCCGAACACGAGTGAGCTTTTCGGTGGCGATGTACCAACTGGGCGGGCAAGTGCTCGATCTCCATGCCGGGGTTACCCAGGTGGGGCGCGGCGAACCCACCAGCGATACGGCCCGTGTCCTCGACCGCTACCTGGATGTGGTGGCCATTCGCACCTTCGACCAGGCGGAAATCCAAGAATTTGCCGACTACGCCAAAATCCCCGTCATCAACGCCCTTACCGACCTAGAGCACCCCTGCCAAATCCTGGCCGACCTGCTCACCATTCAAGAGGAATTTGGCGACCTCAAGGGCCTCACCCTCACTTACTTGGGCGATGGCAACAATGTGGCCCATTCCCTGCTGTTGGGCTGCGCCATGGCGGGCATGAATGTTCACGTCGCCTCCCCCGAAGGCTACACCCCCGACCCCGCCATTGTGGCCCAGGCCAAAGCCCTGATGCCCCAGGGCGGCGAGGTGGTGATTACCCAAGATCCTGAAGCCGCCGTGAAGGGAGCCCAGGTGCTCTATACCGATGTTTGGGCCAGCATGGGCCAAGAAGATCTAGCCGACCAACGGCTGCCCATCTTTCAGCCCTACCAGGTGAACGACGACCTGCTCAGCCAAGCCAGCCCCGAAGCCATCGTCCTCCACTGCCTGCCCGCCCACCGAGGTGAAGAAATTACCCACGAGGTGATGGAAGGCACCGCCTCACGGGTCTGGGATCAGGCCGAAAACCGCATGCACGCCCAGAAAGCCCTGCTGGCCAGCGTCCTAGGCTAATTCTCAAGCCTGATGGATGGCCTCCGGTTTGGGCGCAGGCCATCTAGCACTGTGCCTTGGCCTTTTCTATACTTTGAGCAATACTTTGATCGATCTCACTCCTTTGATCGGTCTCACTGCCGTGGGGCTTCCATAAAACCCCTGAGGCTTCCATAAAACCAGCGTTATCCAGCGAGTTTACGACATGGATTTAATTGATCTTCAATCTGTGACAGCGATGGCGGGGAAGCATGACCCCACAGCACAGCCTCGGCCCAAGCCCCTGCGGCAGTTGGGGATTAATCTAAACCATTGGTATGTGGTGGCCCAGAGCACAGAACTAACGGACAAGCCCCTAGCCCGTACCCTATGGCATCAGCCGATTGTGCTGTATCGCGACAGCCAGGGGCAGGCGGTGGCGGTGGAGGATCGCTGTCCCCACCGTCAGGTGAAGCTGAGCGAGGGCACCCTCGACGGCGATAATATTGTCTGTGCCTACCACGGCTGGCAGTTTGCCCCTAGCGGATCCTGCGCCCACATTCCCTACCTAGAACCTCAACAAAAGCTGCCCACCTGCACCCTGCGCACCTATCCTGTGAAGGAAATGGACGGCTTTATCTGGCTGTTTCCCGGTGATGCAACCCTGGCGGATCAGGTTAAACCCATGGGGGTGCCGGAGTTTGAGCACCTCAACTTCATTGGATCGGTGGCGGTGATTGATGTGCAGTGCCACTACTCCTTTTTGATCGAAAACCTGATGGACATGTACCACGGGCATTTGCACGGTGGGGCGCAGGTGTGGGCCAATCCGGTGCTGGCGGGGCTAGAAACCGACGACACCCACGTCCACGCCCACTACGATGCCGAGAGCTACTACCGCATCGACAAAATTTGGTCGGCCTCCCAGTTGCTGATTCCTGCCCTACGCAAGCTGCACCCCGAACCCCTGGACGTGTACTACTACTATCCCCACTGGCGATCCACCCTAGGGGAAGACTTCGTGATTTACTGCCTGTTTGGCCCCATCAGCGAGACCCACACCCGCGCCTACCTGCTGCATTTCACCTCCCTAGGGCGCTTCCCCAAGCTGCACAAGACCCCGGTAGCCGTGCGGCGGTTCTTCAAAAACGCCTTCACCAACTCGGCTAGCTTCGTGCTGCGGCGACTGGTGCGCGAAGATGTGCTGATGCTGGAGCAAGAGCAGCAAGCCTTTGACCAAAACCCCACCTACAAAGGCCCCGAACTGAACCGCACCCTAACGGCGGTGCAGCAGCTCATTCGTCGGCAGGCGGGGGGCTGAGAGGGCGGCAGTTGATCCCCCCTAGCCCCCCTTGTGAAGGGGGGAACTGGATTCAAAGTCCTCCTTAAACAGTGGGGGATCGGTTTCAAAGTCCCCCTTCCCAGGGGAGATTTAGGGGGATCTCCCAGGACTTGCGACACGACAACAAGATGCGTATCAGCCGCAGATCCAAGGGAGAGGACTTGGGGTATGGCTTACCTCCCGTCAGGATAGGCTAGGGGAGCCTGAAACCCCTGGTTAAGGGTAGTCTTAGTAAAGCATTGGCATCACCGAGGCATGATCCATGGTTGGCGTACAGCAACCCACCTCCAATAGTTTTAAGAAACTCCAGGGCTTCTTGCGGGCCAGGGTGGGCCAAGCCATCCGCGATTACCGCATGATCGAAGCGGGCGACCGGGTAATGGTGTGCCTCTCCGGCGGTAAAGATTCCCACACCATGCTGGATATTTTGCGCCACCTCCAGCGCAGTGCGCCGATTCATTTTGATCTGATTGCCGTTAACCTCGATCAAAAGCAGCCCGGATTTCCGGCCCATGTGCTGCCGGAATATTTCGAGGCCATCGGCGTACCCTACCGGATTGTGGAGCAAGACACCTACAGCACCGTGAAGCGGGTGATCCCCGAAGGCAAAACCATGTGCGGTCTCTGTTCGCGGCTGCGGCGGGGCATTCTCTACCGGGTTGCCGCCGAGGAAGGGGCCACCAAAATTGCCCTCGGCCACCACCGGGACGACCTGATCGAAACCCTGTTTCTGAATATGTTCCACGGCGGCACCCTCAAGGCCATGCCGCCTAAATTGCTCACCGATGATCGCCGCCACATCGTCATTCGGCCCTTGGCCTACTGCCCTGAAAAAGACATTGCCCGCTATGCCCGCTATCGTCAGTTCCCGATCATTCCCTGCACCCTCTGCGGTTCCCAGGCCAACCTGCAACGGGCACAGATCAAACAGATGATCCAAGACTGGGAGAGACAATGGCCAGGGCGCACCGAGAGCCTGTTTCGCAGTTTGCAGAACGTGGCCCCGTCTCAACTGGCGGATCCCAATTTGTTTGATTTCCAAGGGTTAGAGGAACGCCGCCGCCCCTCCGGTGAGGAATCCCTGGATGATTCGAGTTACGAATCGGCCCTGGAGGACGAGTTTAACCCCACCGCCCACTTGGCCATTGAACCCCCAGTCCTTGGCGGCCCCAATTCTGAATACCCAGGCCCCGAAAACCCTGGGTTAATCGATGCGCTGGTGGGCCCCAGATCCTAATCACCATGAGAGCCTAAGCAACCATGAGGATTCGTTCCCGCCGTTCTTCGACCCCACGCATCATTGGCCGCGATGGTGAAGAAGCCCCCGTGGTCTTGCGCCTGGGGGAACAGCCCACCCCCTGGCGCGACCTATACCATCGGCTGCTAACCCTATCGTGGCCGGGGTTCGTGATAGCCCTAGCGGGAACCTACTTTGCCATCAATGCCCTCTTTGCCTGGGCCTATTGGGTCAAGCCCGAAGCCATCGCCAATGCCCGCCCCGGATCATTTTTGGATGCTCTGGCCTTTAGTGTGCAAACCATGGCCTCCATTGGCTATGGGGCGATGTATCCCCAAACCAACTATGCTCACCTGTTGGTGATGGCCCAGGCCTTTGTGGGGTTGATGCTGTTGGCGATGGCCACCGGGCTTTGCTTTGCTCGGTTTGCCCTGCCCACGGCACGGATTATCTTCAGCCACTATGCGGTGATCAGCCCCTTTAACGGGGTGCCCACCCTCATGTTTCGGGCTGCCAACCAGCGCCGCAACCGCATCCTCGAAGGGCGACTGTGGGTGACGCTGGTGCGGGATGAAACCACCGCCGAGGGCGAGTTTTTCCGTCGGTTTTACGATCTGCCCATGGTGCGCGCCCAAACTCCGCTGTTTGCCCTAAGCTGGACGGCGATGCATACCCTAGATGCCCACAGCCCCCTCTACGGCGAAACCCCAGAATCCCTGACCGCCGCCAATGTAGAAATCATTGTCATCCTCACGGGAATCGACGAAACCCTCTCCCAAACCATCCACGCCCGCCATTCCTTCATTGCCGACGAAATTCTTTGGGACTACCAATTCATCGATATTTTGGGCCAGACCGCCTCAGGCCAGCGCACCATCGATTTCCAAAAATTCCACCAAGTCAAACCGCTCTAAGCCCAATTCTCCATGCCGTTAGCGCAACACCCCTATCAACATCTAGGCATCATCGTCGGTTTTGCCAATGGGTTGAAGAATCAACGAATGATGGAGGGAGCCTGTAACCCCGTCGAACTCAGATCTTGAATGGGTACATCCAAAGGCCAGGGAGAATGGGTAGCGGTGGTAATCATCGTCATTCTGCTGTACGGTTCCTGCTAGGGAGTGGCGACCTTGCGCTAGCCAAGGTCGTTGATCCTCTTGCGGTTGCTCAAGAATGATGATTTCTACCGTATCGCCAGCGTGAAAAGGTAACCCTTTCAGCACTAAGGTGCCGTCTTCCATAAACGTTGCGGCTACTTTGTGGGCATTCATGGATCAACTCCATCGCGACGGCTGTCGTTGCAATCCACCCATGGGGGATATAGACATTAGTACCTTATGGCCTGACGGATCCCCTAAATCTTCAGCACCCCCTCTGGATTAACAGTCAGGATAGGCCGACGTTTAGCTCCTTCCCGCTGGAGGATGGCGTTGGCGGCCAGGAGTCCACTGCTAACCGCCCGTTCCATGAGGCCACAGGGGAAGGGCATCCGCACCCAGTCGCCCGCAAACAGCAGGTTGTTGGCGGCGGTGGTGGTTTGGGGACGGTTGGCAAAGCTCCCCGGCGGGAATCCGGCGAAGTTCTTTTGGTTCACCAGTTGCCGATGCAGGACGGTGGCCCCTTTCAGTTCGGGCACAATTTCGTAGAGTTCGGCCTCAAAGGTGTTGAGAATATCCGCCTGGGTGGGGAATTCTTTCTCCTTATAGCAGTAGGCATGGAGTTCCACCACGCTGCCCCCGGTGCGGTCGGCCCAATTGATGTAGTCTTCCTGGATGCGGTGGTAGAGGGTGATGCTGTCGGTGAGGCGATAGCCGGAGAGGGAGGTGAACCAGCTATGCTCCCAGTCGAAGTCGCGGTCGAACCAGAAGCGCCCCACGGCAAAGGGATCGGCTACCTGGAGTTCCTCCACCTGCTGGGCCAAGGTGGGTTCCACAGGGCCTTCGGCTAGGTTAAAGAGAGCCTTGATGCCGGGAATATCCGCCGCCATGATGTAGTAGTCGGCGGTGAGGTCGTGGCTGGGGTTGCCGCCGGATTCGGCGTTGGCGGCGATCAGTTGCAGGCGATCCCCCTCCCGTTGCAGCACCGTAAACACCGCGAGGTTTTCCTGGGCGGGGCCTGCCAACACTCGACCATCGCTGGCGTAGGCGGCTCCGTGGCAGGGGCAGAGGTAGCCGTCGGTGGTGGTATCTACTTGGCGCTGCACGCTACAGCCCTGGTGGGTGCAGGTGAGGGAGAGGGCGGTGGTGGCCCCCGGTGCCAGGGAATAGACCTGATCCCCAGCGCCGAAGTATTCCAGGGTGTCGTTACTGAGCAGGGGGTTGCGCTCCACCCAGAAAGGCACGAGATTGGTGGCGACGCTGCCCTCTTGGTAGGAAATTCCGGCGATTTTGCCCTCGTCCCAGCGCACCTGGTTGACGGTAACGCCCGTGAGCACTTCGCCGCCGTTGGCCTTGATCGCCTCCACCATGGGATCCACCAAAGAACGGCCCATGTCTTGGCAGGTGCCGTTGAAGGCCAGTCCTTCCGGGTTGCCAAAGAAGTAAAAGTGGAAGAACTGCATCAGTTCCCCGGCGCTAAGTACGTCCGGCGCGTTCAGGCTGGACTTGGCAAAGGGCAAAAAGTAGAGGTCGTACAGCCCCTTGGGGAAGTCGTTGCCGACCCATTCTGCCATCGAAAGATGATCGAGGCGCTGGTAGCTCTGGGGGTTGCGGAAGCCCGTAATTTCTCGAAACACCTCCAGGTGCTTCATATGGGTGAGGTTAATGCCCCACTTCAGCCGATTGGAGGAGGAAATCGCCAGATCCACAATATTCCAAGGAAAGGCGGAGTTGCTAGGCCGGAATACCTCCGGCGCGTAGCCCTCTTTATAGACCAGGGAGTAGTAGTCCAGGGATTTAAAGTTCTGGCGAATGTTCAGCTCGTTGACCAGGTTAAACAGGTTGTAGTACTGCGGGAAAAAGCCGTGGAAGCCGTGCTCCATCATGAAGTGGTCGTCGCCCACTTGGATCGGCCAGCTGGCAATTTTGCCGCCCAACTGGGGAGACCGTTCGATCAGCGTGACTGCCACGCCGCGCTGGCTGAGTTCATAGGCCGTCGCTAGCCCGGCCAAGCCGCCACCAATCACCACGGCCTTTAGATCCCGTCCCACCTGAATCGGTAGTTCCAGCCGATCCTGCTGAAACACAGTGGGTTGTGGCTTGGTCAAGCGAGAATAGCTCAGCAGCGCCGCAATACCCCCCACTCCAAAGAGTTTGAGAACGTTACGACGGGCGAGGGTTTGGGCAAACAGCCCCTCTAGGGATTCACTCATTAGACGTGTGCTTTTGCTTACATCAAACTCAGCCCCCAGGAGAAGCCCCTGCGAGGTGTGTGGGGAGTGGGATTTCGCAAACGGTATCGCGCAAACGACATTTCGCAAACGGAACTTCGGCAAACGGTATCACGACCCCCCCGACCAGAGGAGCGGGAGTGGACACTTCCGGCCAGAGAAGTGACGGCCCCGGTGAAACCTCTTAAGAATGTAGTATTAAGTTGCCTTTACAGTCTACAGAATTCCTGATGAAATACCTGCGAGAGACCTTGGCCGTGGCTCAGCGCATTTTGACCGAGCTGTGGTGCCGCAAGCGCAGCCTGATTTTCTGGGCGATTTTCCCAGTGCTGCTGCTGATCCTCAACAGCCTAATCTTGCAGGAACGGATTCAAATTCCCCTGGCGGAGGCCTATACCCTGGCGGCCCCCTCTACCCTGGTGGGGGCGGCGCTGTTTTTCAGCGGTCTGGGGGGCAGCTTGGCGACGGTGGTCTCGGAGCGGGAGCAGCACACCCTCAAGCGGCTGTTTCTGTCGCCCCTCAGCGGGGTGTCTTATTTCCTAGGCATTTGTGTGGCCTTTGGGGTCATTGGCCTAGGGCAAGCGGTGCTGATGTACGGCATTGCCTTCTCCCAGGGGGCCACCTTCGAGGGTTCCATCGCCGCTGGGCTGCTGATTGTGATGCTAAGTATGGCTGCCTACGTGGGGGTGGGGTTTGTGTTGGGCACCCAACTGGCCCGCCGCACCGAGGATGTCAACTCCCTGGTGGCCGCCTTTGGCATCCCGCTGATGATCCTGGGCGGAGCCTTCATGCCCACGGATTTTTTCCCCGATTCACTGATCAACCTCACCCGCTTTAACCCGATTTTTCACATGATTGAGGCCATGGTGGGCATTGCCGCCGAGGGTAGCGCCCTGGCCGAGGTGGGCGAACATGTTTGGTTTTTAGGAATTTTTGCCGTGGCCATGGTGGGTACGGGTTGGCTCTCTTACCAGCGCATGGTGCAGGTAGAACGGCAGCTTTAGGGGCCAGGTGCCCAGGCGTTACGGTGGGATCATAGGGGCGGGCGAGGAGACCTTACCCCTACGGGACTTCTCTTCATCGGCCACCTCCTCCATTGCGAAAGCAGCGAACCTTGCGAATTGCGCCATCCTTTCTGTTGTTTGCTAGAGTGGCAGGGCAAAATTCCGTTCTGGCTGGGCTATGGTGTTTCAGAGGTTGAAGGCAAAGCCGTCCTTGGTTATCGCCGCCGGGGCTGCCCTGGTGATTGGGGGCGGAGCCCTGGCTCTTTGGGGGGTGGGTCGCCGCAGTGGGTTGCCCCAGGGGTTGCCAGCGGGGGTCAATGCCATCCCCGCTGAGGCGGTGATGGTGGTGTCCCTTTCCACCGATGAAGGCCAGTGGCGACGGCTGCGGCAGTTTGGCACCCCCGAAACCCAGGCCCAGTTTGACCAAGCCCTGGTGGAATGGCGGGATCGCCTCTTAACTGAGGCGGGTCTAAATTTTGGTACCGATGTCAAACCCTGGGTCGGCTCAGACATTACCCTGGCGGTGTTGCCCTCCGATCAGCCTGGGGCCTCTCCCCTCAACGATCCGGCGGGGGCGCTGGGGTCGAATGTGGTGATTGCCCTGCCGATTAGTAACGTGGGTCAGGCCCAGCAGGGGTTAGGCAACCGTCTGGTGCAGGCGGAGGGCATCGGCGATAACCCCTATCGAGGCATTTCCATTCAGCAGATTGAAGGGGCCGAAGGCGCACCGATCTACGGAGCCGTGCTGACCCCGAATCTGGCCCTCGTCAGCGCCCAGGTGGGGCTACTGAAGCAATCCATCGACGCCTTTCGGGACAACCAATCGGTGGTAGAACGGCCTGGATTTACCAAGGCTTTCGAGCAGGTGGAACCATCCCGTGCCCTGGCCCGCCTCTATGTGGATGTCCCGGCGGCGGTGCAAACCCTCGCCAACACCGCCGACCCCGCCATTCCCGCCAGTCGCCTAGAGGCACTGCGTAACCCTAGAGCCTTGGTGGCGGCGGTGGTGATCGAAAATCAAGGGCTTGCCATCCAGGCGATTAGCTGGCTCGATCAGGGGCCGCTGGTCTTTGATACCAGCAACCAGGCGGATCAAATGCCCCAGCGCCTTCCCGCCAACACCCTGATCATGCTCTCCACCGGCAACTTTCAGCAGTTTTGGGAAGACTTCAAGGCGGGGCAACAACTGTCGGCGGCGTTTCCCCTACGGCCTGAGGAAATTGCCCTGGGGATGCAGTCCACCACCGGCCTGGTGCTAGAGGAAGATCTCCTGCCCTGGATGGGCGGCGAGATGGCCCTGGGCATCTTGGCTCCCCCCGCCCCCGGTGACGCGGAGGAGGAGGCCCAACCCCTGCCCAACCCAGCCCTGGTGATGATGGTAAAGGCCAGTGACCGAGAAGCCGCCACCGCCACCCTAGATCGCTTGGATGCGGTGATGGCCGACCGCTACCGTTTCCAGGTGGAGAAGGTGGATCAGGACGGTGTGGCGATCACCCAGTGGGTGGCCCCCTTCAATTCCCTCACCCTAGCCCACGGCTGGTTAGAGGGAGATGTGGTGTTTCTCACCGCCGGACAGGGCGTAACCGACCTGATTGTGCCCCGCCCCAGCCGCACCCTGGCCGCCTCCCCTGCCTTTCAGTCCGCCACAGGTAAGGCTCCTCGGCCCAACAATGGCCACTTTTTTATCAACCTCAAGGACATGCTGACGGTTGAGGACAGCCTGCTGCTGCCCCCCGTGCCCACCGAGGGCCTAATTAGCGCCGCTGCCCTAGAGAGCATTGGCGTTACCGCCACGGTGCTCAGTGATCGCCAGGTGCGCTACGACATCATGGCCACCCTTCAACGGGGCAACCGCCCAGGGCCACTCCCTGCCCCTGAGGGAGAAGCCCCCGCCGACACAGAATCCGAAGCCACCCCCGATCCCGGTACCGATCCCGGTACCGATCCCGGAGCCACCCCGGAAACGCCGTGAGGTGGGCAAAAGTCGCTAGGATAAAGCTAGACCCTTCGTTCAAGAATTGCTATGGATTTGATCGCGCTCCAGGGCTGGCTGGACAATGCCTCCTTTGCGGTGCTATTTGCCACCATGTTGCTTTACTGGTGTGGGGTGGCCTTTCCCAAGGTCAGCCTGCTCCCCAGCCTCGGCACCGCTGGCATGGCCGTGGCCAACCTCACCATGGCGGCCCTACTCATCGCCCGCTGGATCGAAGCGGGCTATTTTCCGATGAGCAACCTCTACGAGTCGCTGTTTGCCCTAGCCTGGGGCATCACCACCATGCACCTGATCGCCGAGCGCATGAGTCGCAGCAGCTTGGTCGGGGCCATCACCGCCCCCATCGCCATGGCCATCGCCGCCTTTGCCGCCCTCTCCCTGCCGGATAGTATGCAGGGTTCCGAGCCCCTGGTGCCCGCCCTCAAATCCAACTGGCTGATGATGCACGTCAGCGTCATGCTGATTAGCTATGCCGCCCTGCTGGTAGGGTCTTTGCTCGCGATTGCCTTTTTAATCGTCACCCGTGGCCAAGCGGT
Organism: Spirulina sp.; assembly: GCA_044070495.1. GTDB lineage: Bacteria > Cyanobacteriota > Cyanobacteriia > Phormidesmidales > Phormidesmidaceae > Nodosilinea. The sequence continues at coordinate 40,615 of JBIPSI010000011.1, forward strand.
GGAACTCAAGGGGAGTTCCGTGGGTACGGGCGGTTTTCGCAACCTGAAGCTCCAGCGGGCTAGCCAACCCGTCCCGGCCAGTGCCGACTCCGGTGAAGTCGTACTTGGCAGCGGCGGCACAGCGGTGATCGAAAAGCCTGCGGTACGGGCCAGCCAGACCGTCCAACTCTCGCCCCAACGCCTCACCCTAGCGGACACCCTCGACAACATCAGCTACCGCATTATTGGCCTAGGGTTCCCCCTGCTCACCATCGGCATCATTGCCGGGGCCGTGTGGGCCAACGAAGCCTGGGGTTCCTACTGGAGCTGGGATCCTAAAGAGACCTGGGCGCTAATTACCTGGCTGGTCTTCGCCGCCTACCTCCATGCCCGTATTACCAAGGGTTGGCAGGGCCGCCGACCGGCGATTCTCGCCGCCACGGGGTTCGCCGTGGTCTGGGTGTGCTACCTGGGGGTGAATATCCTCGGCAAAGGGCTGCACAGCTACGGCTGGTTTTTCTAGGGGCCTTCAAAATGCCCGATACAAGCCTGTGACGGGGCTTTCCTGTCGGCAAACTGAATTCAAGCCCAGTGAGACATCAAGGGCCACGGTACAGATTGGTACCGTGGTTCTTCACCGTATTGGCAGGCACCGACTCCCGCGATGGGATTAGGAACCTAAATCAACCTGAGTTCGGGATAAGCCAAAGGCTTCCATCGCTAGCAACCCGCTTTTGGCAACGACGTTGGCCCTCACCCTAAATCCCTCTCCCCGTGGGAGAGGGACTTTGAAACTCTAGCTCCCCCTCTCCCACGGGGAGAGGGGGCTGGGGGGTGAGGTTTTCCGAGGCATCGGGCCACTGAGCTTAACCCGAACTGAGGTTAAATCAGGTTGAGAAAATGCAGCACCCCTTGGCCGCTCAACCCTTCAATGATGATGGAGAGGGCAAAACCCAGCATCGCTAGGCGACCATTGAGATTCTCGGCATCGCGGGTGAAGCCCCAGATGGTGGGCTCAACCTGGGAGGTCTTCGATAGGGAGTCCATGGCTTCTCCTTTTGTAACGCTTTGTTAAGAAGGATAACAATTTAGCCGTAAAAATGCCATCGAGCCTGAGCCCGCCCCGCACTCTGGCGCGGTTCCTTGGTCTAGGGCGGTGGTCTAGGCTACCTTGACGCCCCTGAAAAGTTACGCGACACTACATCTAATTGAGGGTAACCCTCTCGCTGTTCAATGCGAGTCAATACAAGTGATTGACTTTTGCAATGTAAGCGCGTGGGTGACCGCCTTAATTCTTAGTAGGATAAAATTGCGAGAACTCCGCAATGGCCAGAGGCAAAGGCTTGCATGGGTTGATGCTTTTTGGCCCTTCGTGACAATAAAAATTAGCACCCACTATGGAAACCTTAGAGTTCATTATTTATCCCGATGGTCGGGTCAAGGAGATGGTAACCGGCATCGTGGGAGCCTCCTGCGCTGAGGTAACCGCTGCCATTGAAGCTCAGTTGGGCACCGTGGTTTCCCATCAAACCACCTCCGAGTACTACACCCAACGCCAGGATCAGACCCTTCAGGAACAAACCTCGGCCCAGGTTTCCTACAGTCAGTGGTAAGCGCCTATTTCCAGTTTTTGTTCTCAATACACCGAAGAAAACATGTCACACTTTAGCCAAATTAAAACCAAGCTTCGCAACCTCTCCTCCCTCCAGGCGGCCCTCACCGACCTCGGTACCGACTGGAAGTCTGGCCCCTGCACCGTGCGCGGCTACCAGGGCCAAACCCAGCAGGCCGAGATCGTTATTCCCCAGGAGAACGGCTACGACATTGGCTTCCGTCGCAACACCGATACCCAAGATTATGAGCTGGTGGCCGATCTGCAATACTGGCAGCAGCCCCTCACGGTGGACGGCTTCCTCAGCCAGGTAACCCAGCGCTACGCCTACAACACCGTGCTCACCGAGAGCAGTCGCCAAGGCTTCCAGCTCACCGAAGAACAGGTGCAAAAAGATGGTTCTGTGCGCCTCGTGGTGCAACGCTGGAACGGCTAGTTTTACCATCAACAAGCGATTTACGGGGGGCGCTGAGCCCCTTTTTGCTAGGTTCAGTTAGTCTGGGCCATTTGGTGCGATTGGGCCGTTGAGCTGCATCGGGTTGGGGATGGGGCTAAACGGCAATAACCCTGCTGATACGGAGTTGATTCCATGGCGGATGCGGATGCGGTCTTTAATCTATCCCCTCTTACCCCCCAGCCCACGGGGCTAGAGCCGGAATTGGGGGGGTACCTGCGGCAGGCGGAGAATCGCACGGGGTTTGAGCCAGAACTGGGGGGGCAACTGCGCCAAAAGGGCGTTTACGTCGATGAAATTACCTGCATTGGCTGCAAACACTGCGCCCACGTCGCCCGCAACACCTTCTACATCGAGCCAGACTATGGCCGTTCGCGGGTCTATCGGCAGGATGGCGACTCCGAGGAGATTATCCAAGAAGCCATCGACACCTGCCCCGTGGACTGCATTCACTGGGTAGACTACACCGAGCTCAAACAGCTTGAGGCCGACCGTAAGCACCAGGTGATTCCCGTCGCCGGGTTCCCGGTGGATAAAGCCACCGCCATTCTGCAAATGCGGCGGGCCAAACTGAAGGCCAGACGGGCCACCGCCCAGGATTAGAAAAGGGCTAAGGCCCTGGGGAAGTCCTAGGGAAGGCGTCCACACCGCCCTAGGGGGCCGACAGGGGCCAAGGGAATGGAAGCGTAACTGCCAATACAGTCTTTGGCAAGAACTGAACCCTAGCATGGCTCTAAATTGTCGTATCAGAGCCCCTCAGCCCTATGTCTACCGCCATTACCCTGCCCCGGGAATGCACCTTCAGCCCCTCCGACTGGGAGGCATTGGCCCCCTTCTGGTATCCCGTCGCTTTTTCCCACGAAGTCACCGCTGATAAACCCTTTGGGGCGCGGCTGTTGGATGAGCGCTTGGTGCTGTATCGCGCAGCGGATGGAACGGTGGTAGCCGCTCGAGATCTCTGTCTACACCGGGGTGCACCCCTCAGCCTGGGCTGGGTGGAGGCGGGGGAGTTGGTGTGCGCTTACCACGGCGTTCGCTACGCGGATCAAGGTCAGTGTGTTTGCATTCCCGCTGCCCCCGATGCCGCGATTCCGAAACGCCTGCGCCTCACAACCTACCCTGTTCGCGAGCAGTATGGCCTTGTTTGGGTGCGCCTGGTAGACAACGGCCCGGTACCCTTCCCTGAATTTGAGGCCTGGGACGATCCCGACTACCTTCAGATCATTCCCGACTCGGTGCATCTAGAGGCGGCGGCGGGTCGCCAAGTGGAAGGTTTTTTAGACGTGAGCCACTTTGCCTTTATCCACAAGGATTCCTTTGGCGAAAGCGATAACCCAGAGGTGCCCGACTACCCCGTTGCCTACACAGACGGCGGCTTCACGGCGGATTATGTCAGTACGGTCAGCAACTTGCCCCACGGCTATAAACACCTGAGCCCGCCTGGGTTTCAGTGGCGACGGCTGTTTCAGGTTTGGCTACCGTTTACGGTGCGGCTGTCGGTCACCTTTCCAGAGGGGATGCTGCACATTTTGAATGCGGCTTGCCCAGTGTCGGCCCGCAAAACCCGCGTGTTTTCACCCCTTTGTCGCAATTTTGATAAGGACGCTCCCCTAGAAGAGACCCTAGCCTTTAACCACCAAGTCTTTGGCGAGGACAAGGCCATCGTGGAAGAACTTTGGCCCGAAGATCTACCGATCAACCTGGCCGATGAAGTTCACATTGCGGGGGACAAGAGTTCGATTACCTATCGCAAGTTGCTGGCCAAAATCGGCCTAGGGAAGTCGTTTACGGCCTAGACCGATTGTCCACAGATCTTTCCTCTAGCCTGGTAGCCCACCGGATCTTGAGCACAAGCGAGTTGCCTAGGCCCGTTTTGCCCCAGGGCAGACAGAACGGGCCTAGGCTAGACTGCTCTAAACCGATCTAAGAGGCCACCTCGGCGGCTGGGGTGGCCTTGGCAGGGGCTTGGGTGGGCCGATGGAGGGGATCCATCACCACCTCTAGGCGCTTGAACAGCAGAGAGGCCAGGGAAGTCATCACCAGGTAGACCAGGGCCACAGCTAGGTAGATTTCAAAGGCGCGGTAGGTGGTGGCGACGGTGAGTTGCCCTTGGCGGAACAGTTCCTCAAAGCCGATCACGGCGGCCAAGCTGGTGTCTTTGATCAGGGTGATGAACTCGTTGCCCAGGGGAGGCAAAATCCGCCGGAAGGCCTGGGGAAAGACCACGTAGCGCATGGTTTCGATGGGGTTGAGGGCGAGGGCTTCCCCGGCTTCCCACTGGCCCCGGTCGATGGATTGAATGCCGCCGCGCAGAATTTCCGCCAGATAGGCGGCTACATTCAGGCTGAGGGCCAGGATGGCGGCAAAGAAACGGCCAAAGCTGAAGTCTAGACCCAACTCTTGGAACAGGGCGGGTAGGCCAAAGTAGATCATGAACAACTGCACCAGCATCGGCGTACCCCGGAAAAAGTCCACGTACACGCGGCAGATCAAGCGCAGGGGTTTGAAGGGCGAAATTAGGGCAAAGGCAATCAGGGTGCCGCCAATTAGACCAAAGACGAAGGAAAACACCGTCAACAAAATGGTGACCCAGGCCCCACGCATCAGGTTGCGCCACAGTTGGCCCCAGTTGAGGCCGCTGGCGGTGCCGCTGCTGAGGGCGGGGGCTTCCACGGGCAGTTCCGGCGGGTCGGCGGTGAACCACTGGCGATAGATCTGGGCGTAGGTGCCGTTTTGAATCAGATCCGCGAGGGCTGTGTTCATCAGGGCTAGGTTTTCGGAACCCTTGGGCAGGGCGATACCGTAGTATTCCTCCGTCAGCAGTTCGCCAACGATTTTGATGCCCTGGAGGTTGGCTTCGTTGATGGCAAACAGGGTGACGGGCAGGTCGTTGACCACCGCATCCACCCGGCCATTCAGCAGTTCTTGTAGGGCTAGGGGGGCGCTGTCAAAGGTGGTGATGCTGGCCCCTTCCACCAGCTTGGCCTGCTCGGCTCCGGTGGTGCCAATTTGCACGGCAATGCGCTTTCCGGCCAGGCTTTCTAGGGAGGTGATCTCGTCGTTGTTCTCCCGCACCGCGATGGCGAGTCCGGCCTTGAAGTAGGGGCTGGAAAAGTCGATGGTTTGGGCGCGTTCGGCGGTGATGGTCATGCCGCTGATCGCCCCGTCGATAGTGTTGGATTGCAGGGCCGGAATTAGGCCATCGAAGGGCAGGGCAATAAACTCCACCTCGCGCCCCGCCGCCTCACCCAGGGCTTGCATCAACTCGATATCGAAGCCGATTAGGTCGCCCGTGGCTTCATCCTTCATCTCAAAGGGGGGAAAAGCGGGTTCGGTGCCAATTTTCCACACCGTGGCATCCTGGGCGAAACTGGGCCTATACCCCAAGCCCAGGCCCAGCATGAGGGCAATCCCCAAACCCAGGGCCAGCAACCGATTTATCCAGCGACGGCGCAACGACAGGCGAGACATGAGATGAACCTTCACAGCGTTACCAACCTCCCAGACGTGATGGGCCTTAAATGTTAGCGGGCCTTCATCGCAGGGGCTGAGAAGCCCACCGTGATTGCAGCTAATGAACCATATAAATTTGTGTAATCGGGAAAATGTTGGCTTTGCTACAGATTTCCCATTGAAATCCGTGGATTTCTTTAAGAAACCTCAAGTCCGCTTTCTTTGTCCGATAATAGCCCCAGTATTCCGGCCTACCTATGACAGCCACCTCTTCCCCTAGCTCCGTCATTACCTGCGAGAATCTGCACAAAAGCTTTGGCCCCATCGAGGTGCTCAAGGGCATTAGCACCACCTTTGAAAAGGGCGATGTGGTCTCTGTGATTGGCCCCTCCGGCTGCGGCAAAAGCACCTTCCTGCGCTGCCTCAATCGGCTAGAGTCCATCAACCAGGGGCGGCTGGAGGTAATGGGGCAGGATATGTCCTCCCCCAAGCTCACCTGGAAGGCGCTGTATCACCTGCGTAGCCAGGTCAGTATGGTGTTTCAGCATTTCAACCTGTTTCCCCACCTGACGGTGCTCGAAAACCTGATGCTGGCCCCCCAAAAGGCCCTCAAGGTTTCCAAGGCCGAAGCCCAGGATTTGGCCCTGCACTACCTCGCCAAGGTGGGCCTAGCCGAACGCGCCCACGCCTACCCCGATCAGCTCTCCGGGGGCCAAAAGCAGCGGGTGGCCATTGCCCGCAGCCTGTGCATGAAGCCAGAGGCCATCCTGTTTGATGAACCCACCAGCGCCCTCGACCCCGAACTGGTGGGGGAAGTGCTGGGGGTGATGCGGCAACTGGCCCAGGAGGGCATGACCATGGTGGTGGTCACCCACGAAATGCAGTTTGCCCGCGAAGTCTCGAACCGAGTGCTGTTTTTCAATGCGGGCCTGATTGAAGAGGAAGGGGATCCCAGAACCGTCTTCAGCAACCCCAGCAGTGATCGCCTGAGGGCTTTCCTCAGCCGCATCAGCCAGCACTAAGCTTCACCCCCTCCATAGCCGCCGCCGCCGGGAGTGGCAATGCGGAGTTGGTCGCCCGGTTCCATGGTGACCGTGACCTGTCCGGGTAATCGTTCCACGGAACCATCGGCGCGAATCACGGTATTTTCGCCCACCTGTCCCGGTGCGCCCCCGGCAAGGCCAAAGGGTGGGACGGTGCGACGGTTGGAGAGAATCGCCGCCGTCATAGTTTCTTGGAATTCAATCTGCCGAATCATGCCGTTGCCGCCGGGAAATTCTCCCTGGCCGCCACTGTGGGGGCGGATGGCAAACTGCCGCAGCCGCACCGGAAAGCGCCATTCCAGCACCTCCGGGTCGGTGAGGCGCGAGTTGGTCATGTGGGTGTGGACGGCATCGGTGCCGGAGAACCCAGGCCCAGCCCCAGATCCGCCGCAGAGGGTTTCGTAGTACTGATACTGGGCGTTGCCGAAGGTGAGGTTGTTCATGGTGCCCTGGGAAGCGGCCATTGCCCCTAGCGCCCCATAGAGCGCATCGGTCACCGCCTGGGAAACCTCCACATTGCCCGCCACCACCGCCGCCGGATAGGTCGGGTTCAGCATGGAACCCTCTGGAACGTGGATTGCCAACGGTTTGAGACAGCCCGCATTGAGGGGAATATCGTCCTCCACCAGGGTTCTAAACACGTACAGCACCGCCGCCTTCGTCACTGCCAGGGGCGCATTGAAATTGTTAGGCCGCTGTGGGGAAGTCCCTGAAAAATCAATTCGGGCACAGCGCTGGGCACGATCCACCGTCACCCGCACCGCAATCTGGCTACCGTCATCCATCGAGTAGGAAAACTCGCCATCCTGAAGCCGATCAATCACCCGCCGCACACATTCTTCAGCATTATCTTGGACGTGCTGCATATAGGTTTGCACCGTGGCGAGGCCGTAGCGATTCACCAGTTTTTGTAATTCCTGCACCCCCTTTTCGTTGGCGGCAATCTGGGCCTGAAGATCCGCAATATTTTGGGCTACATTCCGCACGGGATAAGGCGCTGTAGTCAATATTTCTTGTAATTCTGCTTCCAAAAATTGACCCTGATTAACCAATTGAACATTGTCCAGCAGTACCCCTTCTTCCTCAATAGATGTGCTGTCCGGCGGCATCGATCCGGGAGTAATGCCGCCGATATCCGCATGGTGGCCACGGGAGGCGACGTAGAACTGGGGGCGTGGGAAGTGGGGAGTGGGGAGTGGGGAGTCAGATGGGGAGGAATCTAGGAATACCGGGGTAATAACGGTGATGTCTGGCAGGTGAGTACCGCCGTTGTAGGGGTTGTTTTGCAGATAAACATCCCCAGGTTTGAGGCTTTCACCCTTGGCCTGAATCAGACTCCGCACACTTTCGCCCATAGAACCCAGATGCACGGGAATATGGGGCGCATTGGCAACCAGTTGCCCCTGCTGGTCGAACACCGCACAGGAAAAGTCTAGCCGCTCCTTGATATTCACCGAGTAGCTCGTATTTTGCAGCGTTACCCCCATTTCTTCGGCAACGGCGCGAAAGAGGTTGTTGAAGATTTCTAGCAATACCGGATCGGGAGTCGAAAGTCGAGAGTCGGGAGTCGGGAGTGAATCGGCCTTTTGATTCTGAACGTCAACGTTTAACTTTTGAATTCCTTTTACGGTTGCCTTCAGAATTAAATGACCCTTAGCCGTAAAAGTGGCCTGCCAATGGGGTTCTACAACGTTGGTGCCCGTGGGTTCAATAATTAGCGCTGGCCCAGAAATCACATCCCCCGGACACAGATCCTCCCGGTGATAAATGGGCGTGTCTTGCCAAGTATCAGCAGTGTAAATCGGGACGGTAGCCCTAGGCACCAGGGGCGTGGTGCGGGGTTTGGTTAACTCCGGTTCCGCTGGGCTGTGGGTATGGCCAACCACTTCAACGGTGGCCGTATCCACAATCAGACGCTTATCTGGTTGGGCGAAACCATAGCGCTGACGATGCAGGGCCGTAAACTGCTCCGTCATCTCCGCCACAGAGCCAAAATCCACCGCCAGGGTAGAGTCGGTGCCCTCGTATTTCAACAGCAGCCGGGGGAGGACTTGGGGAGAATCGGGAGCGGGGCTAGGGGTGAGGGCTTCAAGGGAACTTTGAATTTTGAACTTTGAATTTTGAACTTTGAACCCCTGCTGCGCCAATTCCTCCAGCCCCTTATCCGCCAAGGACTCCAGCACTCGCTGAATTTCCCGTAACGTGGCTTCGTTAAGAGGCTGTTCTACCGATTGTTCGTGAAGCGACCGCACATCCGCCAACCCCATGCCGTAGGCCGACAGCACCCCAGCGTAGGGATGGATGAACACCTCGGTCATGCCTAGGGCATCGGCGATCAGGCAGGCGTGTTGCCCCCCGGCTCCGCCAAAGCAGCAGAGGACGTACTCGGCCAGATCGTAGCCCCGCTGCACGGAGATTTTTTTGATGGCGTTGGCCATTTTCTCCACGGCAATCGCCAAAAAACCAGCGGCGACCTGTTCGGGACGGCGGACATCTCCGGTTTGGGTATGAATCTCCTCAGCCAGGGCTGAGAACTTTTGCCGCACAATGTCTGCATCCAAGGGCAAATTCCCCGCTGGGCCGAAGACCTGGGGAAAAAATTCCGGCTGAAGCTTGCCTACCATGACGTTGCAATCCGTCACCGCCAGCGGCCCCCCGTGGCGATAGCAGGCTGGCCCTGGGTACGCCCCCGCCGACTCTGGCCCCACCCGATAGCGGCTGCCATCAAAGCTCACCATCGATCCGCCCCCCGCCGCCACGGTATGAATCGCCATCATCGGTGCCCGCAGCCGCACCCCCGCCACCTCGGTTTCTAGGGTGCGCTCGTACTCGCCCCGATAGTGGGACACATCCGTCGAAGTGCCGCCCATATCAAAGCCAATAATTTGCCTGTAACCCGCCTGCCCACTGGTCTGCACCGCCCCCACAATCCCCCCCGCTGGCCCAGAGAGAATGCTGTCTCTGCCCTGAAACAACGCCGCATCCGTCAGCCCGCCGTTGGACTGCATGAACATCAGGCGAGGTAATGGGGGATGGGGAGATGGGGGGATGGGGGGATGGGGGGGGGATCCTTCCGGTTCCCCTCTCCCTTGGGGAGAGGGGCTAGGGGTGAGGGCTGCCGAGGATCTAGAAATAGAGGCTTCCGAATCATCAGAACTGTGAGCAGGCTGCAACTGCCCCGCCACCCGATCCACATACCGCCGCAAAATGGGCGACAGGTAGGCATCAACGACGGTGGTATCTCCCCGGCTGATCAATTTAATTAGGGGGCTGACTTGGTGGGACAGGGAAACCTGGGTAAAGCCCACTTCACAGGCGAGTTCACCCAAGCGCTGCTCATGGGTAGGATAGCGGTAGCCGTGCATGAGGACGATGGCGCAGGATCGAATCCCGCTGGCATAGGCCTCCTGAAGGTCTTGGCGGAGGCGATCTTCCTCAGCCTGGGTGAGCGGCGTCAGGATTTCTCCTTGGGCGCTGATCCGTTCCTGCACTTCCAAGACGCTTTCGTAGAGCATTTCGGGGAGTTGGATGTGGCGGGCAAAGATGTCGGGCCGATTTTGGTAGCCGATCCGCAGGGCATCGCGGAAACCTTGGGTGATCAGCAGCAGGACGCGATCCCCCTTGCGTTCCAGCAGGGCATTGGTGGCGACGGTGGTGCCCATTTTCACCGCTTCAATGGCCTCGGCGGGGATGGGTTCGCCCTCGCTCAACCCCAGCAGGTCGCGAATGCCTTGAATCGGAGCATCGGCGTAGCGGTCGGGATTTTCTGACAGCAGCTTGTGGACGACCAATGTTCCATCGGGACGGCGGGCCACAATGTCGGTAAAGGTGCCACCTCGGTCAATCCAAAATTGCCAGCGCTGGGGAGAAGTCAAGGGAAACCTCCATCCGTAGCCAATCTTGGCATCATAGCCAAGCCTGGGGCGTTTTGGCCGTTGTCGCCAAGGGGATCACCACCGCCGCAGACTGTCGGCTAACCTGCCCTCAAAATTGGGCCATGAGATATTCTCGCCGTAGCCGCGCAATGGCATCGATGGAAATGCCCTTAGGACACACCGCCTGACATTCGCCGTGGTTGGAGCAGTCGCCAAAGCCCTCCGCCGCCATTTGATCGGTCATGGCGAGGACGCGGGCCTTGCGTTCGGGGTGGCCCTGGGGCAAGAGGGAGAGGTGAGCCACCTTAGCCGCCGTAAACAGAGAGGCCGAGGCATTGGGGCAGGCCGCCACACAGGCTCCACAGCCAATGCAGGCCGCATAGTCAAAGGCTTGGTCGGCGTTGGCCTTAGGGACGGGGATGGCGTTGGCCTCTGGGGCTGACCCGGTTTTTGCCGAGATGTAGCCGCCTGCCACCATGATGCGGTCGAGGGCGGTACGGTCTACCACCAGATCTTTCATGACGGGAAACGCCTTGGCACGCCAGGGTTCAACGGTAATGGTGTCGCCGTCTTGGAAGTGGCGCAGGTAGAGTTGGCAGGTGGCGGTTTCGGTCTTCCCACCGTGGGCCTTGCCGTTGATCATCATGCCGCAGGAGCCGCAGATGCCCTCGCGGCAGTCGTGGTCAAACTCGATGGGGGCTTCCCCTCGGTGGATGAGCTGCTCGTTCAGGACATCCAGCAACTCCAAAAAGGACATATCGGGATGGGCCTCGGCCAGGGTATAGGTTTGCAACTGCCCCGATTTCTCGGCATTCGCCTGTCGCCAAACCTTGAGGTGAAGTTGCATCGCACCGACCAAACAACAGTAACAGGGATAAGATGGCCTCCATGGGACTATGACCGCCCTGGGGCCGCAAGATGCCGCAACCGACGGTTTCCCCGGTTCGCCACCTCTTTAGGGTATACCCGATCCTCCGGCAAGGGGGAGGCCCGCCATTCTATATAAATTGTGAACAACCCAGATTTGCCACTGCCAGATTTGCCACTGACTGAACCCCTACGGTTAAGCCGTTTTTTTCGCCTAGCGGCGGCGAATATCCTGTCGAATTTGATGGTGCCCCTGGCGGGTTTGGTGGATACGGCCTTTTTGGGCCACCTCGACGACATTCGCCACCTGGGCGGAGTGGCCTTGGCGACGGTGATTTTCAACGTGCTGTACTGGAGCTTTGGCTTTTTGCGGATGGGCACCACGGGCACCACCGCCCAGGCCCGTGGGCGCGGCGACAACACCGACCTCTGGCTGATTCTGCTACGCAACGGCAGTGTGGCTCTGGCGGGGGGGCTGCTGATTGTGTTGTTCCAGGTGCCCCTGCGCGACCTCGGCTTTGCCCTACTCCAGGCGGAGGAAGAGGTGAAGGCGGCGGGCTATGCCTTTTATAATGCCCGCATTTGGGATGCCCCGGCGGTGCTGCTGAATCTGGTGGTGATGGGCTGGTTTTTGGGCCGAGAACAGGGGCGGCGGGTGCTGCTGCTGTCGTTGGTGGGCAACGGCAGCAATGTGGTGTTCAACAGCCTATTTATTGGCTATTTGGGCTGGGCCAGCGCTGGGGCTGGGCTAGGGACGGCCCTCAGCCAGTACGTTACCCTGGGGCTGGGTTTGGTCTTTGTGGCGCGGGAAGGTGGGGTGGCACGGCTGCGGCAGGTGGCCCCCCAGGGCTGGAATCGGCAGGCCCTACGGGATATCTTCTCGCTGAACCGAGACATCCTAATCCGCACCTTTTCCCTGGTGATGAGCTTTGCTCTGTTTACCAACGTTAGCGCTGCCCTGGGCACCCAAACCCTAGCCGCCAACACCCTCCTGCTCCAGGTGGTGATGCTTTCCGCCTACTTCATCGACGGCATTGCCTTTGCCACCGAAAGCTTTGCCGGACGCTACTATGGCAGCGGCAATGGATCCGAACTGCGGCGTCTACTGTGGGTGGGCGGCATCACTAGCCTGGGCCTGGGCCTGAGCTTTGCCCTCGCCTTCAATCTCTTTCCCCAGACCCTCTTTGGCCTGTTGACCAGCCACAGTGAGGTGATCGCCACGGTGCAAACCTACGTGGGCTGGCTACTGCCGATTTTGGCCATGGGCGGCATCGCCTACATGCTAGACGGCTACTTTTTGGGTCTAACAGCGGGCAAAGTCCTCCGCAATGCCACCCTGCTGGCGGCGGGGGTTGGCTTCTTTCCCCTAGCCCTAAGTGCCCAACGGCTGGGTAGCCCCCACGGGCTTTGGCTGGCCCTGGCTGGCTTAATGGCAGGCCGCGCCCTCACCCTACTCTGGGCTGTCCCCGCTTCCCTAAAAACCCTGCGGTAGTCCTGACCTCGCCCCAGCCGCCATCACATCTACACAAGAGGATACAAAAAAGGGGCCTAAGGCCCCCTCGGTTGCTATGGATAGCGAAATTGTCAAAATGTCAAAACTTTAAAGGCTACAACGTTGTCAAAACGTCCTAATGCAGGCCGGGTTCGATTTGGTCGAGGGGGATGAAGCACTCGCTGGGCAAAAGCACAGGGCGTTCACCAAAAATCAGCTTGCCGCGATGGGTTTTGGTGCTGATGGCAATACCCACAGGCCGCTGGAGATCGTCGGGATGCACCTCGTAGTAGGTGCGGTAGATCTGGCGGGCGGATTTGAGCAGGGCGGGATTAAACACCGTAGACAAAAGGGCGGCATCCGGCAACGATGGCGCTGTCTCGCTGGTAACGGAGGGGGGGTTCTGTAGACCGTACACGACTCACCTGTGACTCTTCGACAAGACTGTAACCGATATCCCCAGGGCTGGTTAATCGTTGCCTAATGTTAAACGAGAACTTAGGATTTGAACGTATCAATTGCAGCCAGTAGCGCCTCGCCCATACCCTTACAGCCCACGGCGGTCATGCCCTCAGAGATGATGTCGCCGGTTCGGTAGCCCTGGTCGAGCACCGTGTTGACGGCGTTCTCGATGCGGTCGGCGGCGGCGGGTTGGTCTAACCCATAGCGCAGCATCATGGCCGCACTCAGTACCTGGGCTAGGGGGTTGGCCTTGTCCTGTCCGGCAATGTCGGGGGCAGACCCGTGGACGGGTTCGTAGACCCCAGGCCCATCGGCCCCCAGGCTGGCGGAGGGCAACATGCCGATACTTCCAGTCAGCATCGCCGCCGCATCGGACAGAATATCCCCGAACAGGTTCCCGGTGACGATGGTATCGAACTGCTTGGGCCAGCGGATCAGCTGCATCGCCGCATTGTCCACATACAAATGGCTGAGGGTGACATCGGGGTAGTCCGCCGCCATGGCCGTAATCCGATCCCGCCACAGTTGCGACACCTCCAGCACATTGGCCTTATCCACCGAGCAAAGCTGTCCCCCCCGTTTTTGGGCGGTTTCAAAGGCGACCTTACCAATCCGGTCAATTTCTGAATCGGTGTAGGCCATGGTGTTGACCCCTCGCTTTTCCCCGGTTTCCGTCTCAAACAGGCCCTTGGGGGTGCCAAAGTAAATGCCGCCCGTCAGTTCGCGCACCACCATAATATCGACCCCTTCCACCACCTCGCGCTTGAGGGAAGAGGCATCCACCAACTGTGGCAAAATCGTCGCGGGGCGCAGGTTGGCGAACAGTCCTAACCCCGCCCGCAGTCCCAAAAGGCCCGTTTCTGGCCGCTGGTGCCGGGGCAGATTGTCCCACTTGTAGCCACCAATGGCCGCTAACAGCACCGCATCGCTGCCCTTGCAGGTATCCAGCGTCGCCTGGGGCAGGGGTTCTCCGGTGGCATCAATAGCCGCGCCGCCAATCAGGGCTTCCTGAAACTCAAAGCTTAAGTCCATCTGCCGACCTACGGCCTTGAGAACATCCACGGCAACGGCCATAATTTCGGGGCCAATGCCATCACCGGGCAGCAGGGTAATGCGGTAAGAGGAGGTCATAGGACAGGCTCGTAAATAATCGACAAACCGGGCGCAAACGGCCCCTAGGCAGCTTTCTATCATACCCCGGCAGGCCAACCCCAAAACCTGTGGTGGAACATCATACTGCCTACGACTACCTCTTCGCCCTCGCTCTCTAGCCGTCTACCCTGGTTACCCCTCGACTCATCGGGCATCCAATCATCTTACATAGTGACCACTTGGACTGCTACCTAAGCAGGTAGACCATCCTCTCTCAACCACTTTCCGACACTCCAAATAAAACTATTAAGACTTTTATAACTAATTTATTAGAGGTCTTCAGATTAGAGTATATTTTTATGCTGAGCGAGTGAAGCTTGCAGGTAGACTTCGCAGGAAGCTTGCAAAATCTTGTCCATCAACATTATCGCTCTATATCCGTAATTGAGGTTTGTCTATGTCTTTGGTGCGAAAATTTTCAGGGTGTCTTGGTGTTTTGTGCCTTACCTCTAGCATTCTTTCCTTTCCTCTAAAGTCTTCTGCTATTTCTCCTAGTACTTTTCAGAAGGATGGGGAAGAAGTGGCCCTGGATAGGAATAGTTTAGAAGTCACAGAGCCATTGCTCATTGGTAATGCGACCCAGAATGATCAAATTAAGATGCTGACCATTCTAGAGGTTACACCAATCAGGCCAAGCACGGGAGTTAGCTCAGAAGCTGCTACAATTACAACCCTTGTTGCGGGAGGGTTGGCCGCTTTGTCCGGGCCAATTGGTGGAGGTGCTGCTCTCCTCATTGAAGCAGGAGGACGGGCTGCTAGCGCAAGATCAGGAATGGCTCTTCTCGTCGATGCGGGTATCGCAATCGGTTCTTCAACGGGGGATAATCTTTATATTACGGTGAATGATAACCGTGTTTGGCCTCTTTTAGAGTATAGAACTCTTACAGAATATCCACCATTGCCTCCTGGTCGGCCTACTGTTGTTGGTGCGACCGCATTTCTGGATCGCAATTTGACAATTAAACTGATGGATCAAGATTTATCTGGTGATGATCTCCTCAACAATCCACCTTTAACAATTAGCAGAAATGTATCGCCTGCTGATGAAGTATGGAATACGAGGCGAAATATTCTCGTAGAAAATAGACAAGAGGGTAGTCTTTACATGATGACCATCCAAGTCTCAGCAGCGACTAGTATTGGCCCAAAACTTATCAGTAATGGTGAGAATAACTCTATTGCGATGACGCCCCTCTTATCCTATGGTGATCCAGATCTGGAGAATGGCTCTTATTTGAAGTCTGAGAATGGTAGGTTTACGTTGATCATGCAAGATGACAGTAACCTTGTTATCTACGAAGACGGTAATCGACCTGTTTGGGCTAGTGGCAGTCAAATCATTGCCGATGCCGAAGGGCGACCTATTTTCGGTCAGGGTCCCTTTGAGGCTCGAATGCAGAGTGACGGAAACTTTGTTGTTTACAATGAATCAAATCGACCTATCTGGGAAACCAATACTGATGGTCGCGGACAGGGGCCTTACGAATTAGTGCTTCAGGATGACCGTAATCTTGTGATCTACGATTCCCAGAGAACTGTTATCTGGGCGTCTAACACAGATCTCAGATAGGTCTTTTGGGATACTTAATCATCCCAGAAGATATCCTCTAAGGCGGTGAGTGACCAAATTAGGAATCCATTTGGGTTCTGTTGAAGCTAGAGCCCTGGGATCTAATGCAAGACGCGGATCCTAGGGTTCTGAGGTGATCAAGGCCGATCTTGGCATTTTCACCATCGGAATCCTGGGATTATTGCAGTAGTAGAGGATATAGGAGGCGGAAATCTGGGCATTGGGCGAAGGCTTTATGCCTACATTTCCTAAAAGTGAGTCAACCCATCCTTAATTCAGAAATGCCAGCAGTTGATTTATCATTGCCTATGGTTTAGGAGGGCATGATGAGTTGCCCCTGCGGATGTGATTTAGGATTTAATGGCGACAACTTCTTGGCTGAGACGATCACCAATCTCGTCTTCGGCAACATCGAGGTCGTAGTCCATCTGCAAGCCCAGCCAAAACCGGGGCGACATGCCAAAATAGCGGGCGAGGCGGAGGGCAGTGTCGGCGGTAATGCGTCGTTTGCCGTGAACAATTTCATTGATGCGGCGGGCGGGTACTCTCAATGCCAGAGCGATTTGGTTTTGGCTGAGGTTCATGGGCTTGAGAAATTCTTCCAGCAAAATTTCGCCGGGATGTACGGGTTTGAGCCTTTCGTTATCCATTTCGTAGAACTGGAGCCTGATCAGGTCAGGGGGCTGCGGTACCAATGCTCTAGGGGGGCAACCTAGCGGCGAATCCATTTGGTGAGGATGCGGAGGGGTTGTCCGGTCGCTGGGTCGATCTGGGGTTTGCTCCAGGCGCGAGGTTCGGCAAAGCCGAGGCGATGCAGATGGGCAATGACTAGCTCCATGGCGGCGGCGGTGCCGATCAGCATGACGCGCACGGGTTCGCGGGGGGCAGAGGGTTCGGTGCCAGGGGTGTTGTCCGCAGGGGGCAGGCTATAAATTTCGCTGTTGGGGATGAATTCTGACATGGCGATCAGTGAATAGGGGTGATTGAATGGATCCAGATCCCAGGGTTTTGTAAAGACCCTGGGATCTTTTGTCGAAAGAATCTCCACGAAGGGTGCGAAACCCTCCGCGAGATGGGAAACTGGGCAAACTAATCAGCAACAAAAGCTATATGCCATCGTGACATGTCATCTTGGCTTAGTCAAGATGGTTTGTTGTCGTGGCGGAATGTCTCGACATGCCAGAAAGCAGACCAAAAGAGCCAAAACCAGAGTCAGCCCTGAAGCAACTGAGAGATCGCCTGGGCCTGACGCAAGAGGAGTTATCTCGCCGTTGTGGGATACCACTGCGAACCTATGTACGCTGGGAAACGGGGGAAGCTACGCCAAGACCAACGATTCCGCAGGTGAAGGCGTTGTGTAGGGAGTTGGGGGTTGCGATCGAGCAGTTGCCAGATGAGTTTGGGCCAATACGGTAGCCTTCTATGTCCCAACTAATTCTTATAGAACAGCATTGTTTTTATCTTTGTCACTTGCTTCAAAACTTACCTAATCCGTATCTTTCAAAAGTAATTGAGACAAAAGACAGAGACCGAGTTCAACTTTCAGATGTGACGGAATGGCTATATTTGGCAGCTAGCGTTAGACGGGTAGAAATTGACACCTCCTACTTTGACGGCAGTGTCATTATGTGTAGACCTGCATGGGAATATCAGGTTGCTAGAAGTGAACTTTTGTCTGAGGTTACGACGCATTTGAGCCGGTTTAACTTCGTTTGGGGCGCATTTGAATCCTTGGCAAAGTTAATCGAACCACCTAATATACCTAAAAATATCAAGAAAGATGCAAGTGGACTTGTTGATAGGGTTGTGTATTTTCTTAAGATTAACTATGAGCCCAAAATGCTTCCACCTTGTTTCTTGGATGTACTCTCTGAATTCACCAACTGTCTTTTGACTGCTAAATTATTTGATGTTTCGGCAGATGAATTTAGTGTCAGTTCTTATATGGGATCTTCGGGAATTGGTATCAAGCTGGTTAGTAAGATTAGAAATAAGTTTGCGCATGGCAGTGGAAAATTTCCTGAGCCGGAGGGTTGGGGAAGCCATTCCTCTTGTGACTCACGATTGATCTTGGCAGCTACTAGGATAGTGCTTCTAAGTATGCAGATTGCTTTGATTGCTTACTTTCGGAATGTAGATTTTTATGTTGACTGCTTGAAATATGAATTTATGGACGAAAACCTATTTTTTGAAGAAGAAAGTATTCATAGAATTCTACAATGTCTGCATCTTTCGGCTATTTCCCAAGTACCAGGCCAACTCTCACTTTTGGATTTGGAATATGAATAATTTAAGCTAGTAAATATTTCAAGAGGTAGAAGGTAGGTTGGGTGAAACGAAGTGTAACCCAACACAAGCACAGGAGCATTGGGTTCTGCTGGCGCGCAACCCAACCTACGCCTGAATCTGATTGCGATAGACTGATAGCAGCATTCACCTCTCCACATCCACGCAGGAGGTTATCGCTCAATGACCGTCCAAGACCTAGAAGCGCAACTCCTTCAGCTATCCCCCATAGAAAAGCTGCACATCATTCAACTGCTGGCTCAAAGCCTAAACGCCGATGTAGTTGAGCAACAGACCGATAGCGATGAAAAGCTGTCTGATTTCTTTCGTCAGTCTCCCCTGGCAGAAGCCGTTGCCGACAATGGCGTTGACTTAGAGCGCAATCGCCGTTTGCCTGAAGATCGCTTTGTGCCGTGACTTATTTACTGGATACGTGTGTCATCTCAGAGTTGGTAGCCAAGCGTCCTAACCCATCCGTTGTGACGTGGATTGATACTCAGCTCCCAACGGATCTTCATTTAAGCGTCATCACCATCGGCGAAATCGCCAAAGGTACCAGTAAGCTTGCTCCCTCTCGCCGTAAGGATAGCTTGACGACCTGGCTCAATCAAACGCTTCCCAATCGCTTCGGAGAACGTATTCTAGGCATTGATACGGCCACGATGATGCTGTGGGGAGATATGGTAGGACGCCTGGAGAAGCAGGGAACGCCAATGCCGCTGTTGGACTCTTTGATTGCGGCCATAGCAATCCAAAACTCTCTCCGGCTCGTGACTCGAAACATTGATGACTTTGCTGCGACAGGGATTGTAATGCTTAACCCTTGGTTAGAGTAATTCACGGCAAGCGTCGTAGGCAGGGGGTGACCGCCTAGGGTGAGGCTCTAGAATCGCGTGGCTAGGGGTTGGCGGGGGATTGCAGCACACCGCTGAGCCAACGCTGAACCGCCTCCTCTGGGGGAAAGGCCGCATAACGATCCAGGGTGAAGGGGGGAAGACTGACAGGTAAATCGCCCGTTGGGCATTGGCCGGAAGGTTCCGTTGTGATGGTTTGGGCAGCTACAACTTGTCCCGATTGTGCCGCTACGAGGGTGATCTGCGTGACTCGGTGGTGCCTCGTTACGAACTGATACCGATCATCGCAGGGATGTGCTTCGGTTTGATGGCCATCAACACACAGCACCAGGGCCACCGCCCCATTGCCAGGGGCTAGGCTGGCGGCAGGAAGATAGCGACCAATGGGGGCTGTTGTCGATCCCGCACCATAGGAATCGCTAGGGTTGGAGCGATTCGTGGTCTGAGAAACGGTATATTCGGCCTCCGCTGAGAGCGGGAGAAAGCCGCCCGGTGTGCGCTCGGCCCGTGACTGGGGTGCCGCTTCATCGGGCCGATAGAATGCCATCCCATAGGCGGGTTGTCCATCAGCGGCGGGATAGGGGGCAGCGGAGGCTAGGGATGCCTGCCCAGGGCGATCACACAGTTGGCCCAGGGCTAGGGTTGAGATGGGCTGGGTGCCATCGGGCAGGGTGGTGGTGTCGTCGGTGTGGATCGGGTAATGACGAGGCCCCGATTTTCCTTGGAGGAGGTCGGCGTTGGTAAAACGGGCGTTGGTGAGATCCGCGCCGCGCATATCGGTGCGATCAAAAACGGCCTCGGTCAGATCCGCATTGGTTAGGGTGGCGCGTCTAAGGTCGGTGTCTTCGAGGATGGCACCGCCTAGGTTCGCCCCAGCCAGGTTCGCCCCAGCCAGGTTCGCCCCATGTAGCCGTGACTGGCTTAGGTTTGCCCCTACTAGGTCAGCCTCGGCTAGGTCATGGCCGCTCAAATCTACTCCCGATAGATCACATTCTCGGCAGGATTTTGTATCGAGTAACTGCTGCCGTTGCTGCCGCCGACTAGGAGCGTTGTACCGCATGGCGGGGGTGTTTCGGCCCGCATTAGGGGATGCAATAGACTCAAATCGGGAATTCTCGGAGGAATGATAGCTCCTGAAGGTAGCCACCAGGATGGCAGAGACCAAAGCTATTCCGCCAACTCCTGCAATGATCCAGCGTTTTGATGGGGGCAGATTTGGCGGCATCATCGGCAAGGACTACGGCGATGGGAGCAACCCCTAGAATGGGGGCAGCCCCTAGGGCAACGTTCCTAGACCATAGCCTAGGACATCTCGGCTCGGAGGGGCATCCTACAAAACTTTGTACAGCAGGAATTTTGTACAGCAGGAATTTGGATAGCAGGAATGACCATGGTTAGCCGGGGCGATATCTTTCGGTTGGGCCAAGCGACGGATCCGGAGGCCGCCAACCTCTACGTGATGGAAACCACCAGTCAGGCGGGGGATATCTATGCCCGACGGTTTGACCCAGAACGAGGGGGCTATGGCGACCTACTGCTGCTGCCTAAGGCCAGCGAATTTCAGGTCTTGGGCCATGTCCAGCGGCGAAAACCGAGGTCGGGCTGGCGCTATTGCACCGTATACCATCGGGTTGAGTGGCAAGACCAGTGGACGGGAACGGAGTTCTTTGTGGCCGAGGCCGAGGGGGCGAGGCAGGTGGTTGCCCACTCCCCATCCCGACCTGTGATACGCGGCGATCTGGCCCTACTCCAGGCTAATGATCAGAACCGATCCCTTCACCGAGCACTGGTTGACCACCTTGTAGCCCAGGGCTGGCAGCCCGTGCTCAATCGTCGTCCCCATTGGTTTCAGGTCAGCTTCCAGCGTCCCCTCATCTAACCCTGTGGCCCTCACCCTAAATCCCTCTCCCAGAGGGAGAGGGACTTTGACCCCTTCTAGCTCCCCTCTCCCCACGGGAGAGGGGCTGGGGGTGAGGGTTGCCAAGGCATAGGGCGACTTAGCTTAACTCGAACTGAGGTTATCTAGATCGGCAGGACCCCGCGAGATTGCAACCAAGCCGGGGCCAAAGCGATAAAATGCCAAATTGAGCTAGGCTGTTTTCCTCGTTCCCTAGGGGACGTTTCACGATGGGCGACTTTGACCAACACCACGGGCGGTTTTCGGGACATCGAACGTCCTGGCGACGGGCGTTACCCCAAAGGCGGCGGCGGTGGCTGGGGGTGGCTAGCGGGGTCGTGGGTGGAATCACGCTTTCCCTAGGACTGGGCTGGGGTAGTGCGATGCAAGCTGCCCAAAACCCGGTGATTCAGGTGGGCATTGTGCAGCGGTTTGGGGAGGAATTGCAGGATCGCCTGGTGATTGAGGCTCTGCCGGGGGAGCAGTTGACCCTGCGCTTTGACACCAACGGCCAAGCCCAAACAGTGACCACCACGAGGGTTGTCCTCGGTCTGACACCGACCCCCCTGCCGGAGGCCACCCTGCAAGAACGGGTAGTGCTCAGCAACCATCGCAGCTTTGAAAGTGCCGAATATAGCGCCCACCAATGGCGACAGCGGGGGATTGAGCCAGAAATTGCCCAACCGGGGGGCTGGGAGATCTGGGCCAACCGCGAAGCCTACGATAGCCCCTTGGTGCGGCGGCTGTTGGTGCAAAACCTCAAGGACAACGGCTTTAACGAGGTGCATCTGGATAGCCGGGTGCTGGGGCAAATTCCCAAGGCCTACTTTGAGGCCAATGGCTACCGCTACCACCGCGACACCCTGGATCTGCAATCGAGCAGCGGCGTAATTCGGGTCATCCAGAGTGGAGATACTCCGGTGAACCGCACCTACGGCGGCACCCTGCGGCTTCAGCCCAACACCTACGGCACCTACACCCTGGTGAATGCGGTACCCATTGAAACCTATCTGCGCGGCGTGGTGCCCCACGAAATTGGCCCCGGTGCCCCCGTGCCTGCCATCGAGGCCCAGGCGATTTTGGCCCGCACCTACGCCCTCCGTAACCTGCGCCGCTTTGAAATTGATGACTACGAACTCTGTGCCGATACCCAATGCCAGGTCTATCGCGGCCTAACGGGCACGGCAGCGGTGACGGATCGGGCAATTTTGGCCACCAGCGGCCAGGTGCTCACCTACCAAAACGAACTGGTGGATGCCCTCTATTCCTCCACCACGGGCGGCGTTACGGCCCCCTTCAGCGACGTGTGGAATGGCCCCGACCGCCCCTACCTGCGTTCCGTGGTGGATTCCGCCACCGGAGCCTGGGACCTGACCCAGCGGCCCCTCAACAGCGAGGAGAACTTCCGGGCCTTCATCGCCCTAGACCGGGGCTTTAATGAAGAAACCTGGCGGCTATTTCGCTGGAACAACGAAAGCACCCTCACCGAACTGGCTGACGAACTGAAAACTTTCCTGGGCCGTCGTCAGCATCCCATGGCCGGATTGAACCAGGTGATCGGGGTGCGGGTGGCGGAACGGGCGGCATCCGGTCGGGTGCAGGCGTTGGAAATCGAAACCGACATCGGCGTTGTGCGTCTGGAAAAGGACGAAATTGTCCGGGTGTTGATGGCTCCCCGCAGTCTGTTGTTTTATGTGGAACCCATCTACGACACCGCTACCCAGGAACCCCCCAATGATGCCACCAGTGGAACTTCCCCCTCTGGCCCTGCTCTCACGGGCTATCGTTTTGTGGGGGGCGGCTGGGGCCACGGGGTCGGCCTCAGCCAAGCTGGATCCTACAATTTAGGTAATCTAGGCTGGAGCCATGGTCGCATCCTCCAGTTTTACTACCCCGGCACCACCCTCCAGCCCATCAGCGATGCCCTGGTGTTTTGGCGTGACCCGCTTGTGAGCGCTGGTGCCACCTCCTTCCCCTAGCTTTGATGCCGCCCCTATGTCCTACGCCTCACCCGACTTCCAGCCAGCGCTAGGCCCAGCACCTAGGGAGTGTGATTCCATGTTTTTGGTTCGCTTTTGGGGAGTTCGCGGCAATATCCCGGCTCCTGGGCCTGATACCGTGCGCTATGGGGGCAATACGGCCTGTGTGGAGGTGCAGGTGGCGGATCAGCGGCTCATCTTCGATGGCGGCACCGGGCTGCGACCCTTGGGGCGTCAGTTGGCGCAGCAAGATCATCCAGTGGAAGCCCATCTCTTTTTTACCCACACCCACTGGGATCGGATCCAGGGGTTTCCGTTTTTCCACCCCGCCTTCAACCCCCAAAACCAGTTGCACATCTACGGAGCCGCCGCCATCAATGGGGCCTCCATCAAACAGCGCCTCACCGATCAAATGCTGCGGCCTAATTTTTTCAAGCCCCTGCAAACCATGACCGCCAACCTGACCTTTCACAACATCCAGGCCGGAAGCCGTCTTCAGTTGGGAGAAGTGGTGGTGGAAACGGTGGGCCTCAATCCCCACACGGCGGCCCTGGGTTTTCGGGTCAGTTGGCGGGGCAAATCCTTGGTCTACGCCAGCGACACCGATCCCAATACCGAGGTCGCCGACCCTAACCTCCTGTTCCTCGCATCAGGGGCCGATCTGCTGATTTTTGACGGCACCTACCTGGATATGGCCTACAACGATCCCCGCAGCCATCACCAGGCCCCGTGGAAAATGGGGGTTGAAATTGCCAACACCAGCGGCGTCAAGCGTCTGCTGCTGTTTCACCACAACCCCTGCCACAGTGACGACGACCTCGCCCAGCTAGAGCGCGAGGTGCAGACGGTCTTTCCCCAGGCCGCCATTGCCCAAGAGGGGATGTGTCTGGATCTGTTTGAGATTTAAAACAGCGGGATTTCGGGGGATCTAGAACTGCCGCAGGAAGCGTAGATCGCTGGAGTAGAGGCGGCGGATGTCGTCGATTTGGTGCTGCACCATGGCAAGGCGTTCGACCCCTAGGCCAGCGGCAAATCCGGTGTAGACATCGGGATCGTAGCCCACGGCTTTGAGCACGTTGGGGTCGATCATGCCGCAGCCCAGCACTTCCAGCCATTGCCCCTGCCACTGCACATCCACCTCGGCGGAGGGTTCGGTGAAGGGGAAATAGCTGGGGCGGAAGCGCACGGGCAGGTCGCCATAGAGGGCTTCGAGGAACACCTTGATGGTGCCGCGCAGGTCGGTGAAGGTGATGTTTTTGTCCACCGCGAAGAATTCGATCTGGTGGAAGACGGCGGCGTGGGTGGCATCCACGGTGTCGCGCCGATAGCAACGGCCAATGGCCACGGCTCGCAGGGGCGGCTCGTGGCTTTGCATGTAGCGAATTTGGGTGTTCGAGGTGTGGGTGCGCATTAGGTCGCCGTTGGGCAGGTAGAGGGTGTCCTGCATGTCGCGGGCGGGGTGGTCGGGCAGAAAATTCAGGGCCTCGAAGTTGTAGTAGTCGTTTTCGATTTCCGGGCCATCGGCGACGGTGTAGCCCAACCCCACAAAAATATCGACAATCCGGTCAATGATGCTGTTGATGGGATGCACCCGCCCCTGGGGCCGAAACACCCCCGGCATGGTGACATCCAGGGTCTCCGTGGCCAGTTGCGCCTCTAACTTAGCGGTTTCCAGGGCGGTTTTAGACTGCTCTAGCTGGCCCTGAATCAGATCCTTAACCTCGTTGGCCAGGGCCCCAATCCGAGGCCGATCCTCGGCAGACAGCTTGCCCATGCCGCCCAACACCTTGGAGAGTTGCCCCTTTTTGCCCAAATACCCCACCCGCACCTGCTCCAGGTCATCGAGGGTGGCGGCGGCGGCAATGGCCTCCTGGGCGGCGGCTTTCAGCGCCATCAAATCGGATTCTAGGCTGGTGGGTGCGGTGGTCATCCTGGGTTACGCAGTGCGGGACAATAGTGCAAAGACGGCTAAGCTTTGACTATTTTAATGGCGTATGGGCACCTGCATGAACATCCTGGTCAGTAACGACGATGGCATTTTGGCGCTGGGGGTACGCACCCTGGCCACAACCCTGGCGGCGGCAGGGCATCGGGTCACGGTGGTCTGCCCCGACCGAGAACGATCCGCCACGGGCCATGGCCTCACCATGCACAAACCCCTACGGGCCGACCCCGTCACCGATATCTACCCGCCCGAAATCCAAGCCTGGGCCTGTTCCGGTACGCCCTCGGACTGCGTGAAGCTGGCCCTAGGGGCGCTGATGGAAACTCCGCCGGATGTGGTGGTCTCCGGCATTAACCACGGAGCCAACCTGGGGACAGATGTGCTCTATTCCGGCACCGTGTCCGCCGCCATGGAGGGGGCGATGGAAGGAATGCCCGCCATCGCCGTTAGCCTCACCAACTACAAAGGTGGCAACTTCGACCTCGCAGCCGCCTTTGTGCGGGACTTGCTGGCTCCAGATGGACACCTGCCCCTGTCGCCAGCGCTTTTGCTCAACGTCAATGTGCCCGACCTGCCTCCAGCGGATATCAAAGGGGCAAAAGTCACCCGCCAGGGCATCCGCCGCTACCACGAACAATTCGCGAAACGCACCGACCCCAGGGGCAAAACCTACTATTGGCTGGCCGGAGAAGTCCTCGAAGACGTAGAAGATCCCGTCGCCCAGTTACCCTACCCCCCAGACCAGCGGGAGGCCATTCTCGCCATCCCCACCGATGTCCAGGCCATCCAAGCGGGCTATATTTCGATCACGCCTTTGCAATACAACCTCACGGCGGTTACTACGCTTACCGCCCTCAGCCAGTGGTTCCCGCCTGACATTCCTAGCGCCTGATTTCTGGGAGATTTACGAAGAAATAAGGTTTCGATGACGGTGTTTCCTGTTGGTGCATTGCTTCGCGTTGACGTAGTCTCGCCTTGGCGTTAGGCACCCTACGATGATTTAATCCCGAATCCCCACTCCCGATTCCCCCCATGAAAATCGCCATTGCCCAACTCAATCCCACCATCGGCGACCTTGCCCACAACGCACAGCAAATTTTGACCGCTGCCCAAGCGACCCACCACCAAGGGGCACAGGTTTTGGTGACGACGGAACTGGCTCTTTGTGGCTATCCACCCCGTGATTTGCTGCTGCGGCCTGGATTTATTACGGCGATGGCTCAGCAGTTGGAGCATCTCGCCATGGAACTGCCCCCCGAAATGGCAGTGCTAGTGGGGTTTGCGGCGGCGAATCCCAATGCCCTTCAGCGGGGGGAAAAGCCTCTGTTCAACAGCACCGCCCTTTTGCAGGGGGGCCAGGTGCAGCAGGTGTTCCATAAACAATTGCTGCCCACCTACGATGTGTTTGACGAAGACCGCTACTTTGCGCCAGGGACGGGGCCAAGCCGCTTTACCCTCAGCACCCCTGAGGGCGATGTGAACCTGGGCATCACCATCTGCGAAGACCTGTGGAACGACGAGGAATTTTGGGGCGGACGCAGCTATCCCCGCAACCCCATCGCCGACTTGGCCGAGGCCGGGGTGGATCTGGTGATTAACCTATCGGCCTCGCCCTACTCCCTGCAAAAGCCCCAACTGCGGGCGGCCATGCTCACCCACAGCGCCACGCGGTTTCGCTGCCCCATTCTCTACGCCAACCAGGTGGGGGCCAACGACGATTTGATTTTTGACGGCACCAGTATGGCCTTCAACCGCCAGGGAGAACTGGTGGCACGGCTGTCCTCCTGCCAAACTGGGCTGATGGTGGTGGAGTACGACCTCGCCAAGGCCGACCTACTGCCGGGAACCGTCGCCCCCCTGCCCACCGACGACAACGAAGCCCTCTGGCTGGCCCTGGTGCTGGGGGTGCAAGACTATGCCCGCAAGTGCGGCTTTCGCAAAGCGGTGGTCGGCCTCAGCGGCGGGGTGGATTCGGCCCTGGTGGCGGCGATTGCGGCGGCGGCCCTCGGCCCAGAACAAGTGCTGGCGGTGCTGATGCCTTCCCCCTACAGTTCCGACCACTCCGTCAGCGATGCCCTGGCCCTCTGCGAAACCTTGGGGATTCCCCACCAAACTCTGGCCATCGGCCCGCTGATGGCAGGCTACGATCAGGTGCTCGATCCGCTGTTTGCCGATACCGAACCGGGCATTGCCGAAGAAAATATCCAGTCCCGCATTCGGGGCAATTTATTGATGGGGATTTCCAACAAATTTGGCCATTTGCTGCTGTCTACGGGCAACAAATCCGAAATGGCGGTGGGCTACTGCACCCTCTACGGCGACATGAACGGTGGCCTCGCGGTCATTGCCGACGTACCCAAAACCCGCGTCTACGCCCTCTGCCACTGGCTGAACCAGCAGGGACAGTTCCCACCGTCCATGGCTAGTCAGGACAACCCAGATGCCGAGAACTCCGAATCCCAAGCTGTACCCCCCAGTCGAGATCCCCTCGGTGCCCTCGCCCATCTGAGAGGTCAGGCTCCCCAGGGCTTCATTCCCAGCCACATCCTCACCAAGCCCCCCAGTGCCGAACTCAAACCGGGCCAGATGGATCAAGACTCCCTGCCCCCCTACGACGTACTAGACGACATTCTGGAACGCCTGGTGCAACGCCACGAATCCACCGCCGATATTGTCGCCGCTGGCCATGATCAGGCGGTGGTAGATCGGGTGATGCGCCTGGTAGCTAGGGCGGAATTCAAACGCCGCCAAGCGCCCCCTGTCCTCAAGGTCACCGACCGTGCCTTTGGTATGGGCTGGCGAATGCCCATCGCCTCCCGCTGGCCCTAGGTAAACCCCAGTTCAGGCTAAAGCCCCCCTGCCCTGCCCCCTAATCCTCTTTAGAGGATTTCAGCCTTCAGCCAAGGACTTCGAGTCCTTGGCTTGGCTCCCTGGCTCATCGCCCAAGTCTGCTGAAGCAGGCTCAAGACCGCTTCGATAGAAACTCATTGCGATAGAGCCTTATATCTTCCTCTCTGGGAGAGGGGCTATGGGTATGGCTCGTTTCCCTGGGGACAGATTCGTCTAGTCTCGCTGCCTCCCAGGTCTCCGCGCTTCAAAACCTTGAATCCTCAGTATCATCAGGGAGCACTCCCCCGTCCCGTAGCGCCTGGGCATGGATATTCTCAATCTGCTCACCCGATTGTTGCTGTGGCTGGCCATTGGCTATGGCCTATGGTGGGTTGTGCAGAAGCTGATCCCAGAAAAATGGCTGACCTGGCTGGGGGGAGGCATCATTCTGCTGCTGGTGGCGGCGGCATTTATTGACCCCAACGACCGCACGGTGGGCACCTTTTGGGACTTGCTGTCCCTGCCGCTGACGCCCCTGGGGGCGGCGATTACTATGCTAGCCCTGTCGTTGACCAAGGGACTGAAGAAGGTCGAGGGCAAGCTAGTGGTGGCGGCCCTAGCGGTGCTGTGGGTGAGCAGTACGCCCCTGGTGGCGCGGGGGCTTTCGGTACAGGCGGAGGAGTCGGTGCAGCGAGCCTACGAAAATCAGCAGATGATTTGCAGCAGCAACTTCTGTGCCGCCACCGATGCCCTGCCCGTGCAGTTGGCTAGGGCCATGGTGATTGTGGGGGACAACGCCGATGCCTACCGGGTCTCGAACAATTTGCCCAGCCAGAGCGACTCGGATGTGCCCCTTGATCCGATTCTGGTGTCGCGGCTCAACAGTGCCGCCGATGTCTATGGTCGGGTGGCAACGGCTGGCCCCTTGGTGACGGTAACGGCTGGGGCCAGGGATGGCAACAGCGATGCAGGCCAACAGTTAGACCAATCCATCCGACAACGGCTGGTCAATCGCGGCATCCCCGATGCCAGCATCCGCATCATCAACACCGGGATGGACATTCGCGGCACCGTGGAAGATCAATCCAGCTTTTTGGCCGACCGGGGCCTGTTTGACCCCCTAGAGCGCGGCGAACGGCGCAACGAACGGGAAAACCGCACCGCCAACCGCGTGATTTTGGTCACCCCCGCCCTCACCATGCGCCGTGCCGCCCTCGCCTTTGAGAACGATGGCCTGCAAGTGGTCGCTTGGCCCACAGAACTCTATGGAGCCCCCCGCAGCAACGCCGATGGCACCCTGGCCCGCTTTGCCGACCTGGTTCCCAACGTGGGAGCCTTACGCATTACCACCCGCTACTGGGAAGAACTGCTGGCCTCGATGTACTACTACCTGCGGGGGTGGCTGCCCTCCTTCAGTATGCAGTGGGACGAGGTGGTGGAAACCCTCAACTAAGGCCTCGGCCCAGCCCCTTTTAGTTAAAAGGCCATGGGATCTGAACGCTGGGCCACATCGGTTTGACGGTAAGGGGCTGACGGCACTTAGTAAAATGTATGTCCAGCTACAAAATCCTATGACTTCCCTATCTTTCCTACCTATGATGAGAGGCTGAATTTTAGTTTTAGTCCTCTTAATAGCCCCAATTTCCATGAAATACACCCTTAGCCCCCTTTTGTTGCTGCCCTTCTTGGTGATGGCCTGTGATCGATCTACCCCCACCACCGCCGATCTTGAGGCCCAACTGTGCAGCAACCTCGACCAGTTTGGCACCGCCCTGACCGAATTGGGCCAGATCAACGCCCAGTCCTCCGTCAACGATCTCCAAACCGCCCGCACCAACGTGGCCCAGGCTTATCAGGCCGTCCGCGATGCCTCCACCGCCGTAGAAGCCAGCCGCACCGCCGACCTGGAAGCGGCCTACGCCAACTTCGACACCACCGTCAACAACATTTCTGGAAGCGATACCCTAGGGGCCGCCGCCACCCAGGTGCAAACGGCCCTAGCCGATATCCAAACCGCTCGCGAGCAACTGGATGCAGGGCTGAACTGCCCCTAACGTTTTCCTGGCGACTTTTCTATCACCTTCAACACACTCACTCCAGGGGCCTAGGCCCCTTTTTTTCTGGCTTTACCTAGCCATGACAGCCTTTGTAGCGTTTGCCGCTGCCACACCAGCAAGGATCGTTGCGGCGAGGAATAACGGGCGGTAACTGATCCCCATCCACGTAAAACCAGCGTTCCCGTTGCTTCACAAAGCGAGATCGTTCGTGGATTTGTCCTGGTTTGGGGTCTTGGTAGTAGGCAATAAATTCCACCTGCCCCTGGCGATCTGCGGCTTGGCCCTGCTGGGTTTGCAACACTCGCAGCCCCAGCCAATCGGTGTTTTTGATGCTTTTGATCAACTGCTGCCGCTCGTTGGGATGGCGCTGGGTGGGGTGATGGGTGGCGATGAGGTAATCTACCTCGCCCAGGGCAAAGGCAGTGTAGCGGGATCGCATTAAAGTTTCTGCCGTGGGTGCGTTCGCTTGACCTAGAACATAGGGGCCACAACAGTCCTGCAAAATTTCCCCCGATCCACAGGGGCAAGGCGACGCGACCTCCATTCCTAGCTCCGCTGACTGGCTGGCAAAATTAGGGCATCGGTGAGGGGTTCCACCCGGTGGCGCGGCATGGCGTGGTAGCCGTTGGCATCGAGCTGTTTAATGCGCTCGAAGAACACCTCATAGAAGCGCTCTAGGCAATCGCAGAACCAGGCTTGGTAGTGGGGCCACTGGTCGCGGTTGTCAAAGTCTACGTTTTCCAGCAGGCAGGCGATCACACAGGTTTGCTCGCCGCTGTCGTCCCAAATCAACGGCAGGCCAATTTCGTCGGCGATTAGTTCTCGCTCGTGGGCCAGCAGGTAAAAGTGGGCATGGGCATCAATGCCCGATAGCAGCAGTTCGGTATACAGGCTGCGGTGCTCCAAATCCAAAATGGCATTGAGCCGAAACCCCGCTCTGGCAATGGCAAAACCCATGGTGGCCTCCGGTGTAGGATTCCCCGGTTTGACCAGGCTACCCAGACGATCCATGTGCTCACACAGGCCCGTCCAAAAGTCTCTATTCGCCTGCTGAGCCTCGGTCAGGGGTTCCGGTTCCGGATCTGGCTCCGGTTCTGCCGCCCCACTTGCCTGGGTTTGGGAACCCTCATCGGCCCCGTCCTCAGACTCCCCCAGGCTGTCTTGCAGGGGGTTGAAATTCACCGCCATGGCGTTTTTGCCAATGCACCATAGCTCCACTTCCACGCCCAAAAATGCGGCCTGGTCTTGGCCAAGCTGGTTCAGCCAGTCGAGGGCTTGCTGGTGTTCGGCGGTAAACTCAGCGGCAATCCACACCACCGTAGAAGCCTCGGCCAAAGCGGCCCCGGTGATCAGTTCCCCCAGTTGGGGCGTTTCGCTGTTCCCCGGATAGGCGGCAACCAAGACAATCTGATCGGTCTCCCCATCCTGAAACAAACCGTACGCGGCGTCAGCCTCGTCTTCAGGGGCATCGTCCTCGGCCAAGGGAGCCAGCGCCAGCCCCAACGCATCGCTGAGCAGGTCTAGGTTTTCGGCCTCGGCCAGCCAGTGCTGAAAATCGGCGGCGTTTGGCCAATAGTCGGCGGGATTCATTTTTTCGAGCCGTCCCAGCTTGGGTTTGGCAGATGGCTTGGGCCGCATGGATAAAGTCACTCAGCAGGGTTTATGATCCTAACTCCTATTATGGCCTAGGGCGTCTGCAAACCTCAGACCAACCTCAATTGCCCCTGTCCTAGCATCAGCAACATTCATACCGCATCTATTCCTCACCCAGCCTCACCTCAGTTCGGGTCAAACTCAGCGGCCCTAGGCCCTAGCAACCTGCTTCCGGCTGGCCCATTAGCCCCTATAGACAGCTATGGCAAATTCAGGAATTGACGCATTAGCTCCGCTGCACGACGCTGATCGGCAAGGCCGACATGGGTCATCAGATTCACTTCGGTCGTCACAGGTATCAGGGAACCCGATTGTAGATGTAGCCGTAGCCTTTTTTCCCTGGCATCTCGCCACCATTCGTGGCACAGTTCCACCTTCACCACCTCACTCAGGCGATAGGTGCGATGGCGTGAGTTCCCATGCAGGCAGGCGTCGGTCAAGATGATCTGATCTCTGGGGCGATCCATCTCCAGCGCCACCATCACGGGCCGTCTTAGGGGGAGAATCCCGATGGTGATCGCGGTGAGGAGGGTAAAGCCCCCGCCAATCCATTGCACCCCACGGTGGGGAGGGACTCGGTAAACCCAGGGCTGAGGCTGGGGATCGGCGAGATACTGAATCAGGGCTATGGCCTGGGCTTCCTGGGGCTGAAGTTCACTGGTCTGTCCAGCAAAGGTCTGTTCTTCGCCCGTGGGGCTGGCCAGCACGAGGGCATAGCGATAGTCGTCGTCACTCCACCAGGGGGCTGAACGCTTGAGCAGACTGACCTCCTGCACCTCTGCCAGGTAGAACTGGGGCCGCTGCTGCCACAACCGTCGCTGGGTGGCCCGACACTGCACCGCCGCATCCTCCGCTTCGGCCCAGCAGGTGAGGACATGGGTGGGCCAAGTCAAGAGAATTCCCAAAAACACGGCGGCCACCAGCAGGCTAATGATCGCCCAAAGCCAATGGCTGCGGGACTCTTTGTTAAAGGTGAGGTACAGCCTTCGGTGAGTGTTTTCCAAGACCTGCATGGGGCACTCCAAGGACAGATTGGCCTTAAAGGTAATGCCCAAATTCTAGCCCCCTAGCCCTAGATCGAGGTTGCCAAATCTGTTCAGAACCCTAGAAAACCTTCTTGGCATTTATCGGCCTGCCGTGGGATAATGAAAGACTGTGTCTTAACTTTCCATCCGCACTACTCTAGGTGAACTGTCATGGCTAAAGGCGTCCGCCTCGTCATTACCCTTGAGTGCACTGAATGCCGGACTAACCCGGACAAGCGCTCTAACGGTGTATCTCGCTACACCACCCAAAAGAACCGTCGCAACACGACGGGCCGCATTGAACTGAAGAAGTTCTGCACCCACTGCAACAAGCACACCGTCCACAAAGAAATCAAGTAAGCAACTCCCATGGCCTATTTTCGTCGTCGAGTATCTCCAATCAAGCCCGAAGAAAAGATTGATTACAAAGATGTAGACTTGCTCCGCAAGTTTGTCACCGAGCGCGGCAAAATTCTGCCCCGCCGCATCACTGGCTTGACCGCTCAGCAGCAGCGGGATCTCACCGTCGCCATCAAACGCGCCCGCATTCTGGCCCTACTCCCCTATGTGAATGGGGAAGGCTAGGCTAGGGTAGAAGGTGGCGATTGTAGGGTAGGGTTCTGGTGGAAAAGGGAACATTAGTCGAATTCAAACACCAGGGTCAGCCCCGCCTGGGGGTCGTAGATCGGCCTGAGGGCAAAAAAAACTGGGTGGTCATTGATGATCGTGGCCAATCCCATACCCTGCACCCTAGAGAGATAGCCTACGAAGTGGTCGGCGAGAGGTATACTCCCGCCGACATTTCCGCATTTTTAAACGAGGCCGAGGGCTATATCGATCCCTCTAGTCTAGAAGTGGCCTGGGAATTTTTGACCGAATCCGAGGAGTCCGCCGATCCGGTTTCCCTGGCGGCGCTGCTGTTTTCCGACCAAAGCCCTCCCCTGTGCTATGCGGCTCATCGCCTGCTGAGCGAAGACAAGATTTATTTCAAGCAAAAGGGCGACCGCTACGAACCTCGCCCTGCGGTCCAGGTTAACGAAATCAAGCACCAGATGGAGCGGGAAACCCAGCGCCAGCAGGAATGGGAATCCTTCATGACCAAGGCGCGTCAGGGTTTGGCGGGGGAGTCTGTGGCCTGGGACAAGACGGATCGGCCCCGGATTGAGATTTTGGAGCGCTTTGCCCTCTTGGGGGAAGAATCGAGCCAGCGCAACCAAGCCGTAGAATTGCTGAATGCGATGGGCTGTGCCCCAACAGCGGCGGGTGCATTTGATACCCTAGTGGCATGGGGATTGTGGCAGCCCCACGAGAACCTGGCCCTCCGACGCAGCCAGATCCCCAGCCAATTCTCCGAGGATCTCCTAACTATGGTGCAGCAGCGGCTCCAGTCTCCGCCGCCCGATCTCGACGATCCCCAGCGCCTAGACCTGACCCACCTCAAGGTCTACACCGTTGACGATGCCAGCACCCAGGAAATTGACGATGGCCTCAGCCTGGAAACCCTAGCGGACGGCACCCACCGACTCTGGGTTCACATTGCCGACCCCACCCGCTGGGTGATCCCTGGCGATGAGTTGGATCTCGAAGCCCGTCGCCGCTGCACCACGGTCTACCTGCCCACGGGCATCATCCCCATGTTCCCGGCAGAACTGGCCACCGGGCCAATGAGTTTGATCCAGGGGCAAATTTGCTGCGCCCTCAGCTTTGGTATCGTCCTGGGCGAGGCCGGAGATGTGCAGGACTACACCATTGCCACCAGCCTGATCAAGCCCACCTACCGCCTCACCTACGAGGACGTGGACGAACTGCTGGAACTGGGCATTACCGCCGAGCCGGAACTGCACGACCTGGCGCGATGGTCGCAGGTGCGGGGGCAATGGCGCGTTACCCAGGGAGCCATCACCATTAACATGCCTGAGTCCGTCATCAAGGTTCAGGCATCTGAGGAGGATATTGTCATTGAGGTACTGGAGGATTCCCCGGCCCGCCAGATGGTGGCCGAGATGATGATCCTAGCCGGAGAAGTGGCCGCCCGCTACGGCCAAACCCACGAATTGGCGATTCCCTTCCGCAGCCAGATCCAACCCGAACTGCCCTCCGACGAAGAACTGATCCAACTGCCCACGGGCTGGGTGCGCGATTCCGCCATTCGCCGCTGCATGACCCGCAGCGAGGTGGGCATCACCCCCAGCCGCCACGCCACCTTGGGTTTGGATAGCTACAGCCAGGTCACCTCGCCGATTCGTCGCTACCTGGATTTGCTGGTTCACTTTCAACTCAAGGCCCATCTGCGCGGCGATCCGCTGCCCTTTTCCTCCCACGAAGTTACGGAACTGGCCCAGGGTGCAAGTTCCGCCGCCTACGAAGCCACCCTAGTAGAGCGCCAAACCAAGCGCTACTGGGCCTTGGAATACCTGCGCCGTAACCAGAAGCAGGTGTGGGACGTGATGCTGCTACGCTGGCTGCGGGAAGACGATGGCCTGGGGCTGATCATGGTGGAAGATCTGGGCCTAGAACTAGCCATGCGCTTCAACCGGGATGTAGCCCTAGGGGAACAGTTCCAGGTGCGGGTCAGCCATGCGAATCCTCGTCAGGACATCATCCGTTTCGAGGAAGTGGTGATCGAGGAAGAAGACTCCACCCTGGCTCCGTCGGCCTAGATTGCCCATTGCCGAGACCCCATGACCTCCCAGTCTTCCCCTACCCCCAGCCCAACCGTGACCCAATTCACGGGCGACCAGATTCAGGGCATCCCGGCGGTAAGCCATCTCGCGGTGGCCGATTTGGCTCCTGGACAAACCCATCGCCTATATTTTCGAGGCGTACAGATGGGGACGGGGCAGCCTTGGTATGTGCCCGTGATGGTGGCCAAGGGTGTCCGTCCTGGCCCCTGTGTGGGCTTAGTGGCAGGGGTCCACGGCGATGAAATGAGTTCCTTCCGGGCAGTTCAGCAGATCATGGCGGCCCTAAATCCGGCGGAAATGGCGGGTTCGGTGCTGGCGGCCATTGGGGTCTCGCGCCCAGCGGTGGAATACACCCAGTCTTGGTGGCCCACCGCCCAGGGGGGTGGCACCGCCTACGACCCCAACCGTCTGTGGCCAGGGGATGAAAACGGCGACAACGCCCCCACTCGCCATGCGGGGCTGCTGTGGAATCGCCTGTTTCGCCCCAACCTGGATGTGGCGATGGATTACCACACCGTCACCACCGGCAGCGACTTTACCCTGTTTCTCTACGCCGACCTGCGCCAGCCAGCGGTGCGTCAGATGGCAGACCTGTTTCCGGTGGATCAGGTGATGGACGATCCGGGCCTGGAGGGCACCCTCGAAACCGCCTTGGTGACGGCGGGCATTCCAGCACTGACCGTGGAAATTGGCCCCCCCCGCCGTTTCGATGCCGACAAAATTGCCCTGGCGGTGGAAGGAAGCCTCAACGTCCTGAAGCACCATGGTTTGGTCGGGGGAGACTTAGGACGCACCGCCGCCGATGTGGGCACCGTCTTCGGCAATGCTATGGCGTCAATCCGCTCCAACCAGGGGGGATTTTTAGAACTGCTGGTGGATCTGAACGATCCGGTGGAGCCAGGACAACGGGTGGCCCTCCAGCGCAACGCCTTTGGCGATGTGGTGGCCGACTATCGCAGCCCGGTGGCGGGGGTGGTGGCCATCGTGGCGCGAGATGCCCTCTGTGAACCCGGATCACGAGTGATGCAAATCCTGTATCAACGGGATCAACCGTAGGGGGGAGGTTTCCTCACCCATTCCCACAATCAACCGTAGGGCTAAGGTCTTCTCTCCCGCCCCAGTGGACGACTAGGCCATCAACCTACACCGGAGGGCCACCAACCTGATACCCTACTGGCTATCCCCCTAGTTCACCGTGCAACCCATGGCCGATCAAAACAACTTTAATGACTACCTGCCCGAACAAAAGCCGGAGGAATACTCCATCGAGGTGCCAGCGGATCAGTCACCGCTGAACCTGGATCGAGTGCCCTCTGGGGACGATTTTATGGGCCGCATTGAACAGCGAGGCGTGGCCTACAGTCGTCTTTCCCGTGGGTTAGCGCCTTGGTGGGTGTTGATCGCGGGCTGGGTGGTATTTGGCGGATTGGCCCTAGGGCTGCTGAAAATGGGCTTAGCTGGATCAATTGTGTCCTGGGTGCTGCTGGTGTTTGTGCTCTTGCCCCTGGTGATTTTGGGGCAGGGTACTCTGGCTAAGCTGTCACCCCGCTCCCGATCCTAGGGTGGCCCTGCACTGACGGCAACGCCCTACATATCATTACAATGCCGTGAAACCATGGCTACTTGCTAGATACTATTCAAGTCTGTCACTACCAAAGGACGTCACCATGACTACGAATTTGTTGCCACCAATAGAGGTCAAAAAAGCTACGAACTGGATCATTGCCCTCAGCATTTTGCTGATTCTTTTGGGGGCATTGGCTATTTTTTCGCCCATGTTTGCTTCGGCCTTCTTCACGGTCATGATCGGCTGGATTGCCTTGATTAGTGGCATCATCATGATCGTTCAGTCCTTCCGTTCCCATCCCGTACGCGGATTTTGGCTGACGCTCATTGTAGGAATTTTCTATGGTTTGGCGGGCCTGTTTATTATTTTCAACATCCTTAAAGCTGCCGCCCTGCTTACCCTTAGTTTTGGCATTTTGTTTATTGCCGAGGGAATTATTACGATTATCATGGCTTTCACCAACCGGGTGGGGCAATCCATGTCTTGGTTGGTGGTGCTCAATGGGATCATCACGCTGAT
The DNA here is from genome assembly GCA_044070495.1 of Spirulina sp. Lineage (GTDB taxonomy): Bacteria > Cyanobacteriota > Cyanobacteriia > Phormidesmidales > Phormidesmidaceae > Nodosilinea. The sequence continues at coordinate 77,869 of JBIPSI010000011.1, forward strand.
TCTGGGCATTCTGGTGATCAACGGCTGGCCCGGCACCACCATTTGGTTCATTGGCCTCTACGTGGGGATTAGCATCCTGTTCAGTGGCATTTCGCTGTTGGCCGCTGCCCTCGTCGCTCGCAAAACGATCACCACCGTGATCGATGGCGATGGGCCTACGGTTTAGCCCTAGGTAAACCTGAGCAAGGATCAGGAGACCTGCCCCCTACATTGTCCAAATGCGGAACCCAAAACCCGCCAAAGGTTTTAGGTTTCCTTCCTAGGAGATGGTCTGGGGGTGAGGGCAAAGGGCCGATTAAAGGGCGACCTGGCTAAGCTCCGGCGGCAGTTCCTCGCCTTTGTAGGGGCGGGTGGGGGCCGGAAATCCGCAGGAGGTGCCATCGGTGTGAATCACCTCGTCTTCCCAGGGCAGGCGATAGCTGCCGTCTACCATGTCCTTCATGTAGGTGTAGGGGCAGTCTTGGGCACCACCTTGCACCGCCACATAGCCCCGATGGCCAAACTGGTAGATGTTGTTCTCCACACCCCAGTGGATGCGGGCCTCGCGGACGAGGTCGGGCCGCACTTCGGCGGTGATGATTTCGTCGGGGCGGTGGCTGCCCATCACCATCGGCACGCCGTCAAAGTTGACGATCATGCCTTCGCCCATGGAATCAAAGCTGCCGTCGCTGCCGCACATGCACACCGAGGCCGTCACTATCAGGTTACAGAAGGCGTTGGCCTGGTTGGTAATCTGCCAGGAGTGGCGAATCGGGGCGGTGTAGCCTGCGGTGCGGATCATGATTTCCGCCCCTTTGTAGGCGCATTCTCGCGCCATTTCGGGGAACATGCCGTCGTGGCAGATAATTAGCGCAATTTTGCTGCCGTTTGGCCCATCGCAGACGGGAATACCCAAATTCCCTGGTTCCCATGGTTCCACGGGCACCCAGGGATGTAGCTTGCGGTAGTAGAGCTTGAGTTCTCCGGTGTTGTCGATGATGATGCCGCTGTTGTAGGGGTTGCCGTCGGGGTTGTACTCCATAATCGAGAAGCAGCCCCAGATATCGTTGTCGATGCAGGCCTGCCGAAAAGCCGACACCTCCGGGCCATCGAGCCGACACATGATCGCTGGGTTGGTGTCCATCGATAGCCCGTGTAGGGAATATTCGGGAAACACCACCAAATCCATGGAGGGCATGTTGCGACGGGCTTTGCCGACCATCTCGCAAATGCGCTGGGTTTGGGCGGATAGATCATCGGGGCTGACCACCGTGGGCAACTGCAACTGCACCATCCCCAGCACCACCCCATTGGGAGATTTGTTGAGACCACCCAGTCCGCTCATAGGAGATTTTCCTCCAAACAACAGTCCTATCCTGCCTTGGTGGGGATCGCGCAACTGTATTCCATGATGCAGCTGGGCTTGATACCAATCGTCCATGCTGCTGACGCTGCACCCTCAACGATGAAAATCTTGAAAATCTATTTTTGGAGCAAATCCTACTTGGCTCCTCCCGCTTCCTCAGCGGTGCATTGCGGCTCATCAAGGTGATCAGGAGGTAGACGGGTAGGGGATAGAGCCACAAATGCACCCTACGAGTCTGTCGTTTGGCAATCAGGGTTATAGGATGCGGATGCGTTTATGAGGCGCGGATCTGGGCGCGGCGTTCCATTTCCTGGCGAATGGCTTGGATGGTTTCGACCAAGCTGGTCTCAAACAGGGTGTAGAACATGGTTTTGAACGGCCCCACGTCGGCTTCGGCGTGAACCTGCTGGGAGACCAATAGCAGGGGCGTGACACTGCTAGGGGGAGTGGATTGGTCTAAGCGCCAGTGGCCATACATATGCTGGAGGTTACCCTGAAGCAGGCGAAAGCTGATCTGCTGCTGGTCAATCTCTAGGTTTTCCGTGCGGACGACGGATTCAATGGTGGACAGCAAAATGCGCCGCCGATCCACTTGCTCCACAATGGTGCGGGGGCCGTCCACTTCGATCACGCGGCTCTTGGCCACCGTGGGCAAAAATCGGGCAAAGTTGCCGTAGTCCGTCAACACCGCCCAGGCGGTATCGCCATCCACGGTGGTAGCCGCCATCACCTCATATTGCCCCTGCCTGCCCCACAGCAACACCTCCCGTCGGGCTAGTTTGGCCCAATCGGCGGGGGATAGCCGAGCCAGGTAGGTTTCGGCAGGTAGCACCTGGCGAGATAATCGCGACATAATGCAGAAGCTCACTGTAAATTTCCGTAGCCAAAGGTTCCATGTCTCGTTTTGAAACCGCCCTCGCCGCCTACCAAGCGCTTCCTAAACAGGTCAAAAGCCTGATGCTGAGTACCGTCAACGCCGACGGGACGCCCAACGCCAGCTATGCCCCCTTTGTGATGGACGATACCTATCAGATATACCTACTGACCAGTGGCCTTTCTGCCCATACCCCAAATCTCTTAAGAACTGGGCGGGCCAGTGTCCTCATTATTGAAGACGAAGGCCAGACTCAGCAAGTTTTTGCCCGTCAGCGGCTCACCTACGACTGCCAGGTTAGCCCCATCGCCCGCCACAGCGACCCCTGGGAAACCCAGATGGCCCAGTTTGAGGCCCGCTTTGGCGACATCATCGCCATGCTGCGCCAGCTAGAAGACTTCCAACTGTTTAGCCTCACCCCCCAGGCCGGACGATTTGTGATGGGCTTTGGAGCCGCCTACGAAGTAGATCCCGCCAACCTCAGTCAACTTCAGGTTGGCCCCATTACGGGGTAATTCATCTCCTGTGCTCGAGCCTTGAAGGCGTATGCCCCCACGGTAACCGATGATGCTAAGGCCAGCACAGGGGGAAGAACCGCACCATGCCCGCCTATCCACAGGAGCTTAGACGGGCAACTCGGCCCCCGCCGCCACCGCAATCTGAATATCTCCAGGCAAGTTAGCGACGCCGTGGTGGCGCAAAATACTGACATCTCCTTGCCGTGCATAGCCCACCGAAAACGTCCCGGCTTGGTTGAGATAGCACAGCCAGCGAATTTTTGCCGCCATTTCCTCGTGGGAAATCATTTCGCGCTGTTGCCACCAGGTCTTGGCAATGGCGGATAGCCCTAGTTCAAAGGTATATTCACCGGGCAAAATATCGAGAACAACCCGATGGTAGCAGATCACTTTGCTGTTGGCCCCTAGGGATTGGGGTACGTCATTATCAAGCTGCCAGCTATTTCTGCCGTGCACTGTAATGCCGTGATCGTTTTTGATCATGATACCGCAGATGGGAATATCAATATCCTCAAAGACCTCGAATTCGTAGTAGAAAATGGCCTCGTCTCCCTGCAGAAAGCTATGGCAAGGCTGATGGTTAGCATCACATATCATCAATTTTGTACAAACCGCTTTGCCCTCGCCCACTTGAATGTTGCGGCTTACATCGATCATCTCCTTTGGATCGGGTAGCGGAAATTCGGCAGAGCCAAAAACAACCGTTTCGTCGGTCTTGTCATTGGAGGAGAAGGGGCGAAATGATAGTTCACCAGGCCTGACAAGATAGTCTTGGGTGGAAGATCGATGGAGTAAATAGTAGCGTTTGACGGCTTCAATGGAATTTCCAATGAATTCCTGATGACCTTGATTTAGGATGAGGGCACGGCTGCAATACTGCTCAATATCGCCCATAGAGTGGGTGACCAGCAGGATTGAGGTTCCTTTTTTCCGTAGATCGTCTAGGCGCTCGTAGCACTTTTGCCGAAAGAAAATATCGCCCACAGCCAGGGCTTCGTCAATGATGAGAACATCGGCATCAATGTGGGCCTGCACCGCAAAGGCTAGCCTCACAAACATGCCGCTAGAGTAAGACTTGACCGGCTGATTGATGTATTCACCAATGTCGGCAAAATCCACAATATCGACATATCTGGCCTCAATTTCTTCCCGCGACAGCCCCAGAATTCGCCCATTCAGAAAAATGTTCTCGCGACCCGTAAAGTCCATATTGAAGCCGCTGCCGAGTTCTAGAAGAGCGGCAACTCGGCCCTGAATTGTGACCTGGCCAGCGGTAGATGCTAGGGTGCCCGCTAAAATTTGGAGCAGCGTACTTTTTCCACTGCCGTTGCGGCCAATGATGCCAAAGGTTTCCCCGGCATTGACTTCAAAGGAAATGTCGTGGAGCGCCCAAAATTCTTGGAAGAATTGCTTCTTTCCCCGCCACATCATTTGCAGTAGGCGATCTTGGGGTTTGGGATATACCTGGTAGCACTTGCTTAGATTTTGAACAACAACGGTCGCTTCAGCGGTCATGACAACTCCTCACAAACTGGGGATATCCCCAGGACGATCACCTTTGGTAAGTGCTATCCGTAGCCCAAGCGGGGGTCTGGTTGGCATGGCTATTGGGAACCCTCTACCGCGTTAGGCCTGTTTGGGAACAGGCTACCAGATAAAATATCGCAAGGGTCTCCCCTGCCCGAGGCTTTTATCTAAAAGGCGGCGATACGTTGTGATGCTGGGGATTGAGACGGAGAAGGGCAGTGGTAGGATAAGCAAGTCCATTTGGGCAGGCCCGTGAAGAATTGCGTTGTTTGGTTGAGGCTGGGTTAACTCCTTGACTGCTGGATTTTCCTACCGCTGCGAGGCTCGTTGTAGCCACACCCAGGCCAGGGCTGGGACGTTTCAGACCCCCCATGGCCCCGTGCAAACCCCTCGGTTTATGCCCGTGGGCACCTTGGCCAACGTCAAAACCGTGACCCCCGACCAACTCGCTACGACGGGGGCACAGATGGTGTTGTCTAACACCTACCACCTGCACCTACAGCCAGGGGAGGACATTGTGGCGGAGGCGGGCGGGCTGCACCGCTTCATGGGCTGGAGCGGCCCCATGCTGACGGACTCTGGCGGCTTCCAGGTGTTTAGCCTCAGCCAAATTCGCACCATCACCGAGGAGGGGGTGACCTTCAAATCGCCCAAGGATGGCCGCACCATTCACCTGCGCCCCGAAACCTCCATCGAAATTCAAAATACCCTGGGGGCCGATGTGATCATGGCCTTTGATGAATGCCCTCCCTACCCATGCAGCCGCGAGGCGGTGCAGGCTTCGACGGAACGCACAGGGCGCTGGCTAAAACGCTGTATCGCCGCCCACCAGCGGCCCGATCAGGCGCTGTTTGGCATTGTGCAGGGCGGAGTGTATCCCGATTTACGGCGGCGGGCGGCCCAGGAATTGGCGGAATTCGACCTGCCGGGCTACGCCATCGGCGGCGTCAGCGTGGGGGAACCGCCGGAACTGATCGAGACCATCGTCCAAGCCACAGCCCCCTGCCTGCCGGAGAACAAACCCCGCTACCTAATGGGGGTGGGCACCTACCGAGAAATGGCCCAGGCCATCGCTGCCGGGGTCGATTTGTTTGACTGCGTGATTCCGACGCGGCTGGCGCGCCATGGGGCAGCCCTAGTGGGCGGAGAACGCTGGAACCTGAAAAACCAACGCTTCCGCCGCGACTACACCCCCCTCGATAGCACCTGTTCCTGCTACACCTGCCAGAATTTTACCCGCGCCTACCTCTGCCATTTAATCCACGCCAAGGAAATGCTGGCCTTCACCCTCATTTCCATTCACAACATTACAGAGCTGGTACGGTTTACCCAGCACATTCGGGAGGCGATTCTGGCAGACCGCTTTGTGGAGCAGTTTTCCCCCTGGTTAGCGGCCCAGCCCCCGGGAAGCCATAGCCGGGATGCCCTTCCCGATCCGCTCCCCGATGGAACATAAAGCCCTGGATTAGGCCTAGCCGCCTCCAGAACATGGAGGATGGGGCATGGGTCGCTAGGTTTTCCTGGGCCAAATCTCCCACCGTGAGCAGAATGGCTGCCTTCGGTCTGGAAAGATTGACAAGGGAGTAATCTTGCCTAGCCCGTCTAACGATCTCCCCCGCCCCCTAACCATGGGGAGAATCGGTCTCCAAGCCCCCCCTGTTCCTGATACGGTTCCCTTGGCCATAGACTCGACACAGATGCCCAGAGGGTGGGGAGATGGAGGATTGGTATCCGTCGCCCCTGGGAGAAACCCCTTATTCTTGGGCATGATGACAGTAGTCATGGTTTCCCGTTCAACCCTAACGTCTTGCGCCAACCGTCCGTGGGTATTTATCGCGATTTCAATACCTTTAACGACTCCCAGATGGGCTATCAGCGGTTAATGGACAGCCTGCCGGGGATTGTTTTTCAGGCGGCTAACGATGCCGATTGGCCCATGCGGTACCTCAGTGCGGGGTGTGAGCAATTGACGGGCTACTCGGCCCAGGAGTTGATAGGGGACGAGGGCGGCATCAACTATACCCAAATCACCCACCCCGAGGACTTGGATCGGGTGTTAATGACGATCCGCCGCAGCATAGCAACGCATCGCACTTACGAGGTGGAGTATCGCCTGTTAACCCGTGAGGGGGGCGAAAAATGGGTATGGGAGAAGGGGACGGCCATCACCGATGCAGAGGGCCAGGTGACGGGCCTAGAGGGGTTTATCACCGATATCACCCCCCTCAAGCAGTCGGAGGCGGCCCTACGTGCCGTTGAGCAAGCCCTGAGAAATCGGGAAGCCTTTCTGCAACTGGTGCTGGATAGTATTCCTCAGCCCGTGTTTTGGAAAGATCGCCAGAGCCGCTTCCTGGGCTGTAACCGGGCCTTTGCCGAGGTGATGGGGTTGCCCAACCCCCCGGCCATTGTGGGCAAAACCGACGCCGACCTCAGTGCTATCAGTGCTGAGGATGTGGCCTACTACTGGGCCTGCGACCAACTGGTGATGAGCCGCAACCAGCCCGATCTTAATGCCCTAGAACCCCAGCGCTATGCCGATGGTCAGCGACGCTGGATCAACTGTAGCCGCCTACCGATGCACAATGCCCAGGGCGAGGTGATCGGCATCCTCAGCATCTTTTCCGACATTACCGATCAACTGCTGGCCCACCAAGCGCTGAAAAACCGCGAAGTCTATCTAGCTACGGTGTCGGCCCTTCAGCATCAGTTGATGTCTTGGCGGTGGGATTGGGCCGATCCCAACCTGATGTCGGTGTTTGCCACCCTAGGGAAAATATCCGGGGCCAGTCGGGTCTATTGCTACGAACTGTTCCAGGGCGAGGCGGGGCAGTTGTTGCTGCGGCAACGGTTTGAATGGTCGGCCCCGGATATTGCAGGCACCATACACATTCCAGAATTTCAGGTGATGCCGGTGATACCGCTGTTTGAGGACTGGTATCACCAGCTCGCCCAGGGGCAGACCATCAACCTCACCCAGGATCGGTTTTCGGAGATGCAGTACCAGGCGCTCTCCCTGCCCCCCAGCAATGTGAAGTCCCTGCTGCTGCTGCCCATCACCATTCAAGGTCAGTTGCAGGGGGTAATGGGCTTTAGCCAATGCCTGATCGCCCAAGTCTGGGAGCAGGCGGAAATTGATCTGCTTCAGGTGGTCACCGCCGACATTGCCCTTTCCCTAGAGCGGCAGCAGGCCGAGCAGGCCCTGCGGGAGGCGGAAGCCAAGTACCGTAGCATCTTTGAAAATGCGGTGGAGGGAATTTTTCAAAGCACCCTGGCAGGGCAATACCTCACGGCTAACCCCATGCTGGCCCAGATCTACGGCTACGACTCCGTTGAGGAGTTGATGACCCGCCTCACCGACATTGACCACCAGCTCTATGTGGATCCCCGCCGTCGTCAGGACTTTATTGAGGCGATGGCTACCACCGGATCGGTGATCGGCTTTGAGTCGGAGGTGTACCGCAAGGATGGCCACATCATTTGGATCTCCGAGTCGGCCAGGTCTATCTACGACGATCAGGGACTCATCATTGGCTACGAAGGCACCGTAGAGGACATCACCGAGCGTAAGCAGGGAGAGGTGGAACTGCGGCGTCGGGATCGCCTGTTGCAGGGGGTCGCCCAGGCCAGCCACTGCTTGCTGACTGCCACCCAACTGGATGCGGTGATCCCAGAGGTGCTGGCGATTTTGGGAGAAGCTGCCAATACGGATCGAGCCTACCTCTACGAGCATCATCCCCAGTCGGAATCCGGGGCTGTGGCCATGAGTATGCGCTACGAGTGGACGAGACCAGGCATTACCCCCACCATTGCCCAAGCCCACTGGCAGGATCAATCCTACGACGCCCTGGGCCTCCAGCGCTGGTATGCGGCCTTTCTGGCGCACCAGCCCGTACGCGGCCTAGTGCGCCATTTTCCTCCCCACGAGCAGGAACTCCTCGGACGCGACGACATTCTCTCGATTTTGATGGTGCCGATTTTCATCGACCAAGACCTGTGGGGCTACATCGGCTTCGATGCCTGCCTCAGCGAGTGGGAATGGAGCACCAGCGACGAATCGATTTTGGTGGCGGTGGCGGCCAGCCTGGGCGGTCTGCTCAAGCGTCAGCGCACCGAACAGGAAATGTACTACCAGGCCTACCACGACACCCTCACCGGCCTGCCCAACCGCACCTTTTTTGATCAGCACCTCCCGGAAGCGCTCAAACAGGCTCGCCACAGCGATCAAATGCTAGCGGTGATGTTTCTCGATCTGGATCGCTTCAAAACCATCAACGATACCCTCAGCCATGCCGTGGGCGATCTGCTGTTGCAGCAAGTGACTCAGCGCATTGCCAAGAGCTTGCGGGTGGGGGATATTGTGTCCCGTTGGGGTGGCGATGAGTTCACCCTGATTTTGCCCAACATCACCAGCCCTGACGACTGCGCCAAGGTGGCCCAGCGCATTGCCCAACACCTGCGGGAACCCTTTCTGCTCCAGGGCCACGAGCTGTACATCACCACCAGCATTGGCATCGCCCTCTACCCCCACGACGGCAACGAGATGAGCGTGCTGCTGCAAAACGCCGATGCCGCCATGTATCGCGCCAAGGAGCAGGGCCGCAACACCTACCAGTTCTATACCCAGTCCCTCAGTACCGAGGTTAGCCAGCGGCTCCAGCTTGAAAGCTACCTGCACCACGCCCTAGAACGCCAGGAACTGCGGCTGCACTACCAGCCCCAGGTGGATCTGACCACCGGAACCGTGGTGCAAATGGAGGCCCTACTGCGCTGGCAGCACCCCAACCTCGGCCTAATCAGTCCCCCTGCCTTCATTCCCCTGGCCGAGGAAACCGGACTGATAATTCCCATCGGGGAATGGGTGCTGCAAACCGCCTGCCACCAAGTGATGGTCTGGCGACAGCGGCTAGGTCGTCCCCTACGCATCGCCGTCAACCTCTCAGCACGGCAGCTTCAGCATCCTGACTTGGTTGCCTTTGTGGCCAAGGTGCTCGCAGAAACGGGCCTACCCGCCCAGGATTTGGAGCTAGAAATCACCGAAACCGTTGCCATGACTGACGTTGACGCCTCGATTCACCGTTTGCAGACCCTAGGGAAATTGGGGGTGCGCATTTCCATGGACGACTTCGGCACCGGCTATTCCTGCCTCAGCTACCTGAAGCAACTGCCCCTCAACGGCCTCAAAATCGACCGTGCCTTTGTCAAAGAGTTGCCCACCAACGCTGCCGACCAAGCCATGGTGCAGGCGATCACCGCCATGGCCCAGGGGTTGGGTCTCAGCGTGGTGGCCGAGGGGGTAGAAACCCTAGAGCAAATGGCCCACCTCAGCCACTACCACTGCCTTGCCATGCAGGGATACCTGCTGGGCAAGCCCCTACCTGCCGTCGCCGCTACCCATTACTTAACCCATCGTTACGATTACCTCACCCGTCCTTTGCCTCTATCCTGCGCCCCAAGGGCGTCCTAGCCTAGGTTCTGGCCTTTGCCCCCAGCCCCCCTCATCAAGCCTCACTCCTATATCAGTGAAGAATTATTGAGGTATCACAAGTTACACGGTCTTCCTTGGGAACATTGAAGGATGTAGAGGCCAGGGTTGCGAACGCACCCTTAACACCCCATGAACAACGCACTCCTTGAGGCTATTCAAAAATCCGATGGTCGCTACCTGAACGACCAGGAACTACGACCCTTCGATGAGATTGCTGAAGCCTTCCAGGCGCGCATCACCGGATATTTGTACATCAAAGAGCACAGCAAGGAACTGGTAATCAACGCCCTGCGGCGGCTGATTCAAACCCCCCATCGGCAAGTCGTGCAGGAGCATGGGGCGCAGTGCCAGCGGGATATGATGTACACCCTGGAATACATCGCCAAGGGGCTGTTGCTGCGGGATGAAGACGGCTTCATGGAAGAGTATCTGGTGTGGATGCAGAACATCATCCGCGCCTTCCACCGCCAAGATGCCTGCGTGGTAGCCTACAAATTACTGAAGGAAGAGGTGCGTAGTTCCATGCCTGGTGATCAGTGTAATATGGTCGTGCTCTACCTGGAAAAACTGATCGAAGCCCTCGATACAGGCATCTAGTCAGGTATAAAAAGAACCCATGACTCTCCTGATAAATCCGTAGCGATCCCCATGGAGTGCTCGGCCATCACCCACCGCATCGCCGCAACCTCAGTGGATGCCGCTAGGTCAGGGGAATCATGCCAATACACGGTAGGGGCGATGAGACCTCGCCCCTGTGAACCGTGGGCAAGCCATCAGACTTGAGTAAGCGCATCCCCGACTCCGATAAATTCGAGGGGGGGAGGTGCTTTTGTGGCCTAGCGTTATGCAAACTTATGTAGGGAAATGCCCAGAAACCCTGATCGCCGCCTACAGTTAAACCATGTCCCTAAATCCTTGGTGTCGAGGCTGACCCCAGGGGCAATGGATTACTAACGACGACCAGCGTAGCACCCTTCCCAAATCCTGGGATTTACAACTGGTGTTCTAGGGGCCGTTCCAGGTCGTTATCCCTCACCACAGGTAGATGCCACCATGGGAAAATCACGCATGAGTTCCCGCCAGCGATCCTACGAAGCGGATCTGATTAATCGGCTTTCCGATAACTATCAGATCAATCAAGCCCAAAAGCGTATGAATGTTTGGGGCTCGCGGGATCGAGATATCATCGACCAACAACTGAGTTCTCGCACGAAAAACCGCCTAAGAAATAGCTATTAATATGGGATAAATTAGCATGGAATAGATTAGTGTGGGATAGATTAGCAACTCGCAATCCATTCGATACCTAAATCCATTCGACTCCTAGGAAACGCGGCTTCAGCCCTGGGATAGCGCCATGCAAATTTTATCCGTTAGCCTCCAAAGTTTCAAAGCTCACCAAGATCGGTTCTTTGAGTTTCAGCCTGGTACCAATGCTATCTGTGGCGAGAACGGAGCCGGGAAAACCAGCATTTTGGAGGCCATCGCCTGGGTATTGTTCAACTACCAGGGCGACTATGCCAAGGAAGACCTGATTCGCAACGGCAGCAGCAGCGCCCAGGTGACGGTGGCCTTTGTGTCTAACTTCGACAGCCGCACCTACACCGTGCAGCGCTGCACCCAAAAGGGTTACCTCCTGTTTGATCCCCAGCGGAATGAACGGCTTCCCTACACGCGTCTTAAGGACGAGGTGTTGCCCTGGCTGCGGCAGCATTTGGGGGTGAGCCCGACGACCAACCTGCCTCAATTATTTGCGCGTACGGTGGGCGTTCCCCAGGGCACCTTTACGGCAGACTTTTTACAAACCGCCGAGCAGCGCAAGGCCGTTTTTGATGCCATCCTCAAGGTGGAGGAGTATAAGCAGGCCTACAAACAAATGAATACCCTGCGCCGCTATGCCGAGGATCAGGTGGAGCAGGTGAAGCGCCAGATTCAGCAGTACGAGGAATCCCTGACCCAGTGGGAGGAACTGGCCCAACGTCAGCAGGGATTGACCCAGGATATCCAGACCGCCGAGCAGCGATTGACCGGGCTACAGCAGGATCTCCAAGGGCTTCAGGCCGAGCGGGACGCGGTGAAGGCCCAAGCCCAGCAGGTGCAAGCCCTCAGCCAACAGCGACAGACCATTGCCCTCCAGCGGCAAACCAAGGAAAAGGAGTTGGCGCGACTTCAGGGATTGGTGCAGCAGGCCCAGCAGGCGGTGGAGATTTGTACGGCCAATCGCACGGCCTACGAGGGCTACCAGGCCGCCGAAAAAGCCCTGGTGGAACTGAACCAGCGCCAAGGTCAGCGCCAAACCCTGCAACGCCGTTACCAAACCCTGCAAACCACCTACGGCCAAAAACAGGCAGAACTAGCCCGCTGGCAAACCCAGATTGAGGCTTTGGATCAAACCGCCCGTGAGTTGGAAGCCCTAAAACCTCTGGTAGCCGAGCAGGATCAAATCGAAGCCCAACAGCGAGACTACCAGGCCCAGCGGGATCAGCTTCAGGCGGTGGAGGCCCAGATTCAGGCCCTTCAACAGCAGCAAAAGCACTTGGAACAGCAGCAGCGCCAGGTGACCCAGACTCAGACCCGATTGGCCCAGCTTCGGCCTGCGGTGAGTGAGATTGCTGGACTAGAGGAACAGCGGGATCGCCTGCAACAGCACCTCAGCCGCCTTGCCGCCGCCCGTCAGTTTGAGGCGGATATTCAAACCCTCGTGGCCCACAGCCGCCAGCAGCAACAGGCCCAGGCGGGGGATATTCAAGACATTTTGGCGGAATTTGAGACGCTAATTCGCAGTGTGCCGCTGATTTCTGGAGAAACCGTCCACAAGCTGCAAACGGCTCTGCAAAATGCCTCAGATCTCCATGGCGAACTGCTATCTGCCCTGGATGGCATTCTGCGAGACCTGGCCGACCAAACCGACGAAGCCAGCCTTAAGATCAGTCTAAAAGGGCTAACCAACGATCTGCAAAAGCGCTACGGTTGGCGGGCCGAACTGGATCAGGAGGAAGTCCTCAATACCCAAGCCGATCAATTGCAGCGGGAACAGACGACCCTGACCGAGCAAATCGCCACCCTCACCCAGCAGTTGGCACAACGGGCTACGGTAGACGCCGCGCTACAAAATCTCGCTAAGGATCTAGAAGCCATCGGCCATCCCCGCCAGAAGCAGGCCATTTTGCAGCGCACCTTGCAAGATCGGGCCAAGGTCGAAAAAACCTGTGCCGAATTAACCGCTCAGCAGCAGACCATGACCCAGCAAATGGCCGATCTGGCCGCGCAACTGGAGGCGTTTCAGTCCCTAGAGGCCGACATTGCCGCCCAGCAAGCCCAGCGCAGCACCTACCAAGCCCCCTACGAGCAATACCTCCGCAACCGCGACCAGGCCAACCAGTGCACCCCTCTGAAGCGAGACCTGGGCACCACCGAAACCGATTTGGAACAGCTCGAAGCCCAGCGCCTAGACCTCGAAACCCGCTACGCCGAAGCCATCGCCACCTACGACCCCGCCCAGGCCGAAGCCCTGGAAACCCGCTACGCCACCCTAAAAACCGAGGCCGACCAACTGGCGGGGAGTCTACCCCAGCAGCGTCAACGTCTAGCGGACTTAGATCAACAACTGGCGGGCCTTGCTACCCTGGCCGAAAAACGGGATGCCGCCCAGGCAGACCTCAAGGCTAAGGAAAAAATCAAGCGCTTTGTCAACTTTGCCCGCAAGGCTTACAACGAAGCTGGCCCCCGCATCACCGAGCAGTACGTCCGCAGCATTTCGGTGCAGGCGGATCGGCTGTTTCGGGAATTACTCAACCGCCCCGATGTGGCCCTGGAATGGAGCCGTGACTACGACATTCTGGTGCAGGATGGCCCCCACCAGCGGCGGTTTGTGAACCTCTCTGGGGGCGAACAAATGTGTGCCGCCCTAGCCGTTCGCCTTGCCCTGCTGAAGGTGCTGGCCGACATCGACATCGCCTTTTTTGACGAACCCACCACCAACATGGATAAACCCCGCCGCCAGGGCCTCGCGGAAGCCATCAGCCGGATTAAATCCTTCAAGCAACTGTTCGTGATCAGCCACGACGACACCTTTGAAAGCATCACCGAAAACGTCATCCTGGTAGAACGAGAAGCCTAATACCCAATTCGATTTAGAAAACTCCAATTTCCGACTCGACAAACCGTAGGGGCGAGGTCTCCTCGTCCATCAATATTGGAGATCAGCAACGGGTTGATTGATAAATCTGACTAGAACCCAGATCCATCAAAGGGTTAGGAGACCTGACTCCCACATTATTCAAAAGCTGTAGGGGCGAGGTCTCCTCGCCCGACGCAGAATCTTTTGTTAGTCAACCAACAGCAAACCAGATTCAGGATAGAAAGCGAGAAGCCCAAAAAAAAGACCCAGCATGGCTGGGTCGTTCATTCACTGTTGGGAGACAATCCCTAGAGAAAGAGGAGAGTTGAGGCGGAATCTAGCTCAGGTTGCCGCTGGAGAAGGCATCGCCAGAGTAGGCGGGCACCCGGTCAGAAAAATCGGTGGCTTGGCCAGTCACGCTCTGGGCTAATTGGTCGAAGGACTTGGAATTCCAGTTGCGCTCGTGGATAGGCTTGGTTTGCTCGCCCCGGAAGTAGGCTTGGCTACCGATTAGCGCCACAGCAACCCAGCCGACGACAAACAGAGAAATCAGAATGGCAATCATGGAAGACCTCCTAAATGGTTCACTTTGTGGAGCTTAACGCTCATGGGCAAAAGCACCGCCGATGAACCGAGAGTTGCACGATGGCGAAGGTGCGCTTGCCTTGTATGTGTACCAATGTAACGCAATAGTTACAGAATGTAAAGGTATGTTGCAATTATCGTTTTGTGGTGGTAGTGCGAATTTTGGTTCGGTTACCCCTACCCCCGCACCTATCAACGGCAGACAAAACGTAGGATCCGTTTTCGGCAACCCATAGACCGGGCAGCACTCCAATACCTCCCGTCTGTCGCAATGCACCAAGCCCTAACCGCCAATTTGCGACATGGTGCGGCTGTAGGCTCCGGTAACGCCGGATTCTCGCATTTTGTAGTTAATGTCGGGTTTGGCCCCCAGCAGTTCTGCCACCTGGGCGCGGAGGTCATCCAGGGACTGGCCTTGGCACAGGGGAGTTTTGAGGTCAATCTGTCCGGTTTCGTTCAGCAGACAGGGGCGCAGCCAGCCATCGGCGGAGAGGCGCATTCGGTTGCAGCGGTCGCAAAAGCATTCCGACATTTGGCTAATAAAGCCCACGGTGCCCAGTGCGCCCGGAATTTGGAACACATCCGCTGGGCCATTGCCCTGCACTTGCCCCTCTGTGAGTCCCCACCGTTGACGAATGCGCTGGCGCAGGGTTTCGGAATCCACCCAGCCCCGGTCTTTGAATAGATCATCATTGCCGATGGGCATGAACTCAATAAACCGCACATGCCACCGTCGATCCAGCGTGAGGGCGGCTAAATCCAGCACCTCGTGGTCGTTGACGCCGGGAATCACCACCACATTCAGCTTCAGCGGAGAAAATCCCACTTGGTGCGCCGCCTGAATTCCGGCCCACACCTCTGGCCAGCGGGATCGCCCCCGCCCCCCCACAATCTGCTGAAACACGTCCGGGTCAAGGGAATCGAGGCTGATGTTGATCCGCCGCAGCCCCGCATCCCACAAATCCTGAGCCAGGTTACTCAGCAAAAAGGCGTTGGTGGTGATGGCCAAATCCTGGGTGCCAGGGAGGTGGGTAATATCGCGCACAATATCCACCACATCGGGCCGCAGCAATGGTTCCCCCCCCGTGAGCCGAAACCGCGAAAACCCCAGCGGCATAAAGATTTCGGTGAGCAACCGCCGCAGTTCCCCACGGGTGAGCCAGTCCTGCTGCTGCACGTACTGAAGGTCGATGCCCTCCGGCATACAGTAGGTGCACTGGAAATTGCAGCGGTCGATTAGGCTGATGCGGAGGTAGTCGATGGTGGGCATGGAGGGGATTGGTTATTTGGTTATTGGTTATTGGTTATTGGCTGGCACTCCTCGCCCAGTGGGAGAAGGGTTGGGGGTGAGGCCGAGGGACTTGGGGGTGAAGGCCAAGGATTAACGGTTTTAGTTTAGCAACAAGCAAGTTTCGTAAGTTGGTGCGGGGTGAACCAAATCCTGGAAACCTGGAATAATCACCCTAGGACGTTGGCGGTAGGGGATCTATGGGCGTTGATTATGACCTACTTATTGCGGGGGGAACGGTGCAGGGGCGACGGGCAGCGGCCTTGGCGGCACGGGAGGGGGCGCGGGTGGCGCTGGTGGAACCGCCGGGATCGGTGGAGCGAACGGTGGGTACCCAGGTGGGCATTGACCTGCTGGCCCAGGCGGCGGGATCGGGGTTGGGCCTCGGTGGCGTAGCCCCTATTCAAGGGATAGACGCGCCTCAAAAAGGCTTCAGCGGCGCAGATTGGGCTAATTTGCGGCGGCGCATGGCCCTGGCCACAGAGCTTGACCTCGCGACCCTATCCCCTGGGGCCTTAGCGGCGATGGGGGTGGATGTGATCCTGGCCTTGGGCCAATTTAGCCCCAAGCCTCGGCTGGCGTTTACCACGGTGGATCGGAGTCTGCGGGCTAGGGGCTATGTGCTGTGTCCGCCTACGCAAACCACGGTGCCCACGATTCCGGGCTTGGCCAACACCCCCTACCGTACCCTGGATGACCTGGTGGCTTGGGATGACCTGCCCGCAAGCGCCATCATTTTGGGCCGCAGTCCCCAGGCGATTGCCTTGGCCCAGTCCCTAGCGGCCTTGGGGCGTTCGGTGACGCTGCTGAGCCGAGGGGATCGGCTGTTGCCCACAGAAGATGCGGATTTGTCGCTGTTTGGGGAACAGCTTTTGCGGGCGGCGGGGGTGGATGTGCGACTGGGGCAACGGCCTGCATCGGTGGCCTACGACGGCCAATTTTGGGTGACGTTGGAGGATGAAACCACCCTTTCCGGCCAACAGCTCATCTTGGGTACGGCCCAAACCCCGGTTACAACAGGCTTAAATCTAGCCGCCCTTGGCCTGAAGCCCAATCCGCAGGGCATTCCAGTGGATGATCGGCTGGGTACGGTTCATCCCCGTGTATTTGCCTGTGGGCCTGCCCTCGGTGGCTATTGGGCCACAGCCACGGATTTTCAGGATGTGCCCATCGCTGTCCGCAATGCCCTGTACCTGCCCTATCGCCGCCTAACGGTGTTCCAGCGGCCTTGTATATTGCCCATGGTGCCTGCCCTGGGGCGCGTAGGCATGACCGCCAGCCAAGCCCAGCGCTGGTTTGGATCTGAAGTCTCGGTGCTTCAGGTGAATCTTGGGGATACCCTCGCCCCTCACCTGGCTGGGGATGTGACGGGGCTGTGCCGCTGGGTGGTGCATCGCGATGGACGGTTACTGGGCGCACAGATTTGGGGCGTTCATGCCAGGGATTTGATTCAAACCGTGGCTGGCATGATGCAAAACAACCGCCGTATCCAGCACTGGGAAAGGATCTCGACCCTACCCCACAGCCACAGCGAAATTCTGGATCAGATGGTCGCCGCTTGGCAACGGCAGCGCTGGCAACCGGGCACTTGGCGACGCGACTGGGCCGAAAACTGGTTTAACTGGCGGCGATCCCGCTTTCCCTAGACCTAGATCCGCACCCGAAAATCGAGATACCCAAGGATGGGTTTAGGTTCCCTTAACCTCCCCAGACCAAACTGCCCCGCTTGCGTTGCTCTTGTTCAATGGCTTCAAACAGGGCTTTAAAGTTGCGTTCTCCAAACCCCTGGGCCAAGATGGGCTGTGTTCCGGCCCAGGCCGATTGGCGTTGAATAATCTCAAAAAACAGCGTCGGTTGGTTAAACACGGGCTGGGTAAAGGTCTGCAACAGCTTGGCTTGGGGCGTTTGGCTGTCCCAGTCCACCAGAATATTCAGGCGCACCAGATCCTGAATCAGCGGATGGGAGGATAGATAGTCGGAGCTTGCCGTCCCAGGAACGCTGGGCAGGGTCGCTCCGTCACGGGGTTGAACTCCATAGCCAGGACGTTCGGCCAGGGCTTGGTAGTAGCCATCGGGCACATCCAGGAAAGTGATGCCCAGGGTTTTAAGGCGCTGCACGGTTTGGGTAATGTCGCTGGTGTGGAGGGCCACATGCTGTACCCCAGGGCCTCGGTTCCAGTGGAGAAATTCCTGCACCTGGGAATTGGCGGTGGTGGGTTCATTGATGGGCAGGGTAGCTCCACCGTGGGGATGGGCCAAAACCTGGCTGCGTAGGCCCGACCAAGGCGTGTCGATGGTAAATTCCTGCTGGGGCTGAAAACCAAACCGCTGCACGTACCAATCTACCGCCGCCGCGAGCTGCCCCACAGGCACGTTGATCACCCCATGATCAATGTGGTCGATGAACGGCGCATCCCCTGTAGACAGAGCATCTTGGGTAGGTATAGTGCCCACCCCCGGCACCCAGGCCATAGGGCGGGCGGATTGCACAAGGGTATGGCGCAACGATCCCCAGCCCTGCACCTGGCACCAGCGTCCCCCCGCAAGATCCTCAACAATCGGCGAGGGCGGTGGGCCGTCGTGGGCGGTCAGACGGGCCAGGGCCGCCTCTAAATCCGGCACCCAAAAGGCGATATCTCCCACCCCAAGGGGATGTTGGCGCAGATAGGTAGCCACCGCATCCTGGGGTGTCCTTGGCGCACTCAGCACCAGCGGCACCCGTCCCAAGCAAATCAGGGCCGTATGATCCGCGACCGAGGGAGGAACAGCCTGGGCTTGCCCACCCCAGCGTTGAACAAACTGATCCCGCCAGTGGGCTAAATCATCAACATAGAGGTGTAAGTGGTTAAATTCCATGGGATCTCGATGATTCTGGCTGTCCTTCATCATAGCGGCGGCAGACCAGTATCCCGTAGGATGCATAACACCAGGGCGAGGCTAACGCCCTAGGCTAACGCCCTAGCATCAGCCATGCCCGAAGGGCTATACGCGAAGCAATGCACCAAAGCCCTAAGAGAGGTATAGCGCAAACGTGAAGATGGTTTCGTAAACGCATCAATGGGTAGCGGCGTATCGCCAGAATCGTCTGTTATGCTGATGCCAGCAGGGACGGTCAACGATGATTCATTCATTCCGCCATCAGGGAACGGAGGACATCTTTAACGGCAAGGCTTCCAAGGCTGCGAGGACGACTTGCCCACAAAATCTCTGGAACCGTGCCGCTCGAAAGATTGACCAAATTGACTCAGCCGTAAATATTGATGACTTGAAGGTTCCCCCCGGTAATCGGTTGGAAATGCTTAAGGGTGATCGTCTAGGCCAATACAGTATTCGCATTAACGACCAGTACCGTATTTGCTTTGGCTGGTCAGATCAAGGGGCAACCGAGGTTGAAATTGTCGATTATCACTAGGGTAAATACGCTATGAGAGTACCGACCCATCGACCACCAACCCACCCTGGCGAAATGTTGCTAGAGGATTTTTTAGAGCCGCTGGGACTATCTTCCCAAGGATTAGCAAATGCTATTAATGTGCCAGTCACTAAGATTGAAGCCATCATTAGTGGTCAACAAGAATTAACGCCAGGATTGGCCCTGCGATTAGCGAAGTTTTTTACGATGTCTGCCGATTTTTGGCTAACCCTGCAATTGCGGTGGGATCTCTATAAAGCCCAGCAAGAGGAGGCCGAAGCCCTAGCCCAAATTCATCCCTACGAGATGGCTTCCTGATGGTTGAGTCGTAGGGTGGCCGAGATGGTGGTGCATTGCGGCCAAGGGGTTTTTACCGCAGGGGCGAAGAATTGTAGCGCCGCGAATGCACCCTACGACTGGATCAGAGCATCCACAGCCTTTTGTACGTAGCGACGTTCAGGGCTGGAATTCGGGTCGGGCGGCTGTGTTATGGGCGTGGAGCGGCGGCGGATTGCCTTCTATTGTGGCCCACTCTAGAAAAACTGTATCTGCGGTTCACGGATGCGCGAAGAGTTGATCCGCCATAAGGGCCATTTGGGGCACCACCGTAGATTGAATCGCCTCATTGCCCTGAAATAGGGTGTCTTCGTATTGGCCATCCACCCACTGGCAAATCGTCACCTGGCGGGTTTCGGGGTCTACGATCCAATATTCGGCAATGCCACGGGCGGCGTACTCGGTGCGCTTGTGGCGATAGTCGCGGCTGCGGTTGGCTTCCCCAGGGCTAACCACTTCTACTACTAGGGCCGGGGGCGGCATATCGCGGGTGAGGGTGGCGCGGGGCTGATCCTGAATCGCCAAGAGGGACTCTTCCGAATGCACCAGCAGATCTGGAATCCGGCAGCGGGCGCGGCGTCCCATTACTTCCACTTCGGTATCTTTGTAGGCCAAGCGTTCTAAAGGAACATGCTGAAGCAAGACAGCCCATAACCGTTTGGCAATGGCGTTATTTCGTTGAGATTCTGGGGGCATGGCTACGAGTTCTCCGTCCACCAGTTCGTAGCGGGTGTCGGTGCCGTCGTCATAGGCAAGGTAGTCCTCGAAGGTGAGCAGAGTTTTGGACGATAGGGTGCTAGTCATGGCGGCACGGCGAGAAGGGACAGCGGCCTAGATTCATCCTAAAACGTTCACAGTTTAGATCGAATGTACTTTTTACGAATGCGCGAAGAGTTGATCAGCGATGAGGGCCATTTGGGGCACCACCGTAGATTGAATCGCCTCATCGCCCTGAAATACGGTGTCTTCGTACTGGCCATCCACCCACTGGCAGATGGTGACATGGCGGGTTTCGGGGTCTACGATCCAATATTCGGCAATGCCACGGGCGGCGTATTCGGTGCGCTTGTGGCGGTAGTCGCGGCTGCGGTTGGTTTCCCCAGGGCTAACCACTTCCACCACCAGGGCCGGGGGCGGCATATCGCGGGTGAGGGTGGCGCGGGGCTGATCCTGAATCGCCAAGAGGGACTCTTCCGAATGTACCAGCAGGTCTGGAATCCGGCAGCGGGCGCGGCGTCCCATCACTTCCACTTCGGTGTTGTAGGCGACTTGATCTAGGGGCAGATGTTGGAGGAACTGCACCATCAAAAATCGGGCTAGTTTGAGGTTTTCTGGAGACTCTGGCGGCATGGCTACAAGTTCTCCATCCACCAATTCGTAGCGGGTGTCGGTGCCGTCGTCATAGGCGAGGTAGTCCTCGAAGGTGAGTCGGGTTTGGGGCGATAGGGTGCTAGTCATGGCGGCACAGCGAAAAGGGACAGCGGCCTAGGTTCATCCTAAGATATTCATACCCTAAATCATATGTACTAATCACCTGTACTTTAATACATCTTTAATACATACAAACTATTTTGTTATCCAAAACGGCCCTGCTCCAGCGCAAACCCCGTCTTAGGTGGTTCGGTATCCTCCCCTTTAGAGAAATGGGGGAACCACGCACTATAGATATAGTTCTTAAGCCGGAGCAAAAAACATGGGAAAAGTTGTAGGGATTGACCTGGGTACCACGAACTCCGTGGTCTCTGTGATGGAAGGGGGCAAACCCACCGTCATCGCCAACGCCGAAGGGTTTCGTACCACGCCCTCGGTGGTGGCCTATGCCAAAAATGGGGATCGCCTGGTGGGCCAAATTGCCAAGCGCCAAGCGGTGATGAACCCCGAAAATACTTTTTACTCGGTGAAGCGGTTCATCGGTCGCCGCTACGACGAAGTGGGCACCGAATCCACCGAAGTGGCCTACAAAGTGCTGAACGTGGGCAACAACGTCAAAATTGACTGTCCCCAGGCGGGTCAGCAGTTTGCCCCCGAAGAAATTTCCGCCCAGGTACTGCGGAAACTGGCCGACGACGCCAGCAAGTACCTCGGCGAAAAAGTGACCCAGGCGGTGATCACCGTACCCGCCTACTTCAACGACTCCCAGCGCCAAGCCACCAAGGATGCCGGGAAGATTGCGGGTCTGGAAGTGCTGCGGATCATCAACGAGCCCACCGCCGCCGCCCTCGCCTACGGCCTAGACCGCAAGAGCAACGAAACCATCCTGGTGTTTGACCTTGGCGGCGGTACCTTCGACGTGTCCATCCTGGAAGTGGGCGACGGCGTGTTTGAAGTGCTGGCCACCAGCGGCGACACCCACCTGGGCGGCGACGACTTCGACAAAAAGATCGTAGACTTCCTGGCGGGTGAATTCCAAAAAATGGAAGGCATTGAACTCCGCAAGGATAAGCAAGCCCTACAACGCCTCACCGAAGCCGCTGAAAAGGCCAAAATCGAGCTGTCCAGCGTCACCCAGGCAGAAATCAACCTGCCCTTCATCACCGCCACCCAGGACGGCCCCAAGCACCTGGAAATGACCCTCACCCGCGCCAAGTTTGAAGAACTCTGCGCCGACCTCATCGACCGCTGCCGCATCCCCGTGGAGCAAGCCCTGAAGGATGCCAAGCTGAGCAAGAGCGACATCAACGAAGTGGTGCTGGTGGGCGGTTCCACCCGGATTCCCGCCGTTAAGGAAGTGGTGAAGCGCACCCTGGACAAGGAACCCAACGAAACCGTCAACCCCGATGAAGTGGTGGCCGTGGGTGCCGCCATCCAGGGCGGCGTACTGGCCGGGGAAGTGAAGGACATCCTGCTCCTCGACGTCACCCCCCTCTCCCTGGGTGTGGAAACCCTGGGCGGCGTCATGACCAAGCTAATCACCCGCAACACCACCATCCCCACTAAGAAGTCCGAGGTGTTCTCCACCGCCCAGGATGGCCAAACCAACGTGGAAATTAAGGTGCTGCAAGGCGAGCGGGAAATGGCCTCCGACAACAAGAGCCTGGGTACCTTCCAGCTCTCCGGTATTCCCCCGGCTCCCCGTGGCGTGCCCCAAATCGAAGTCACCTTCGACATCGACGCCAACGGCATCCTGAACGTCACCGCCAAGGACAAGGGCACTGGCAAAGAGCAGACCATCACCATCACCGGGGCCTCTACCCTGGATGAAAGAGATGTGGAGAAAATGGTCAAGGATGCCGAGGCCAACGCCGCCGCCGACAAGGAGCGTCGCGAACGCATTGACCTGAAGAACCAGGCCGACTCCCTTGCCTACCAGGCCGAAAAGCAACTGGCCGACATGGGCGACAAGGTGCCCGCCGCCGATAAAGCCAAGGCCGAAGGGGAAATCAAGGAACTGAAGGACGCCATTGCGGCGGAAAACTTCGACACCATCAAAACCCTCACCGAACAGCTCCAGCAAACTCTCTACGGCATTAGCACCAACCTGTACCAACAGGCCGGGGGCGATGCAGCGGGTGCGGCTGATGCCGGAACCTCCGGGGATAGCTCCAGCGGCGGCGACGACGTGATCGACGCTGAGTTCTCCGAACCCGAAGGCAAGTAAGCCTGGTTTGACCGAATCTAGAGCTTGGCCATAGGGCTTGCTCCGGCTAGCAAGAAAGCGGGTGGAACAGTCCATCCGCTTTTTTTGGCACTTCCTCGTCCTTTCAAGGCTAGATCCAAGAGAACACAAGAGATGATGTTTTATCTGATATTCTGCTGTATTTTTTATTGCAGAACATGAAGCCCATGAACTACACCGCCCTCTGAATCAAATCGAGGTTCAATGATAGAGAAGAATCGGCTATCTCCTTTCTCAAAATGTCTAAAGACAGCATAGGCAATTAGATCTGAAAGCTGAATTAATCTTGATGCCTTTGAGTCTAGAAATAGGGGTACTTCTGAAAAATTTCTAATTACACCCCAAGTGTATCCAATTGTCCTAAAATCAGTTGCCAAAGATTGAATAGTTGTTTCATAGGTGGATTTATCAAAGATGATGATTCCTCTTTGCGTATCACCATTTCTATGCAATCTCATTAAATATTTATCAAATCTACTGGATAGTTGTTCAAAGGCAACCTCAACTGGATCACGTGGCGAAACCGCAGTTTTTTTGGATGATGCTTGCAAAAAGCCGGTTGCTAGGATGAGATTTTAAGAAGACTTTTAGAGCATCTTCGATGGCCTGATGTCTATCATTTTTAAGATGACTTCTCCACCGTCCTCTCCCCCCAAACATAGGACTGCCATGTAGCTCTACTGCGGATGGATCAGCAGGGTCAAATCTTGCCGCAATTTGCTCAAGCTGATTTGCAATCCAATATCCCTGTCGTTCAAAGACGCAGAACCCAGCTAGCACAAAATACTGTTGGTTAGAATCATGGGTTGTACCAGACTCATCTACATACAAGAGGTACACGCAGCTTTTTAAACCTCTTTAAAATTAAAATCAGTCGAGGGAAGACCAAGCTTCCACGATCCAAACAGGCTAGACCTCTCGACTGTGTAAGTGATCATAGCATTTACTTTTGGCAATCTGCTAGCCACTGTAGGGCAGTGTAAGACCTAACCCGCATGGCACCTAACGAAATTGCTAGCCAAATTCAGGCCATTGTGGATGAACTGGAAAAAGTGCAGCCCGGAACGACTAGCTATGATGAAGCCCAATCGTTGCTGACCTACGCTAACCAAAAGCTCACCGAGTTGAGATCGGCTTCCAGCCAACCCTAATAAGGGCACTGACCTAATACAGACCCCAGAGAAAACGCATCGTCTCAAGGTCAGGGTTGAGGCGTACCACAAAGTGCCCGTACGGCGGGCTGTGCTGTAGGGTACGGATTGTGGGGTAATGGGTTCGATAGGGTGAAGTGCGCCAGACAGGATGCAAGGAGAATCGTGATGCTGTGCTCAATTTTGATGGCGGGGGCAACGCTGTGACGCCCCCTTCCCTAGCCCCTTCCATGCAGCAGCGGATGAACCGCGCCCTCCATTCGCCCTCCATCGAGTTTACGTTAATTGGGCTGATTCTGGTCTCGGTACTGCTGGTGTTCATCGAGGTGGGGTTGCCCTTTGATAGTGGGGGCCATCGTACAGCGGTGGGGCTTCAGCGCTGGCTAACGGGGATTTTTTGGCTAGAACTGGGCCTGCGCGGCTGGGCCGCTCGCCATAAACAACGCTTTTTCCGGCATTACTGGTGGGATATCCTGGCGGTGTTGCCCTTCCCTAGCCAATTTGTGGTGTTGCGGCTACTGCGACTACTGCGGCTGCTGCGGGCGGGAATTCTGTTGAACCGCAACCTAGGCCGTATTTACCCTGCCCTAGCCATTGGGTTGGGGGCGCAGATTGGCCTAGTTGCGATCCTAGGGGTGTTGCTGCTGGGGGGTGGCCTGGGCATCTACCTAGCCGAGGGGGCAACCAACGACGATATTGAAACCTTGCCCCAAGCCCTGTGGTGGAGCCTATTTACCCTAGTCGCCGCCGAACCGATTGGGGCCGAACCCGTCACCCTAGGGGGGCGTATCCTCACGCTGATGGTGATGCTGGGCGGGCTGACCCTGTTTGCGGTGATTACCGGACTGGTGTCGGCGGTGATGGTACAACGACTGCGATCCACCATGGAGTATCGGACAATGGAACTGGATGAACTGAGAAACCATACCGTGATCTGCGGCTGGAACCGCAACGGACGACACATCGTAGAAGAACTGCTGTTTGACGGCGGTTTGCCGGACAGCCCAATTTTGATCATCGCTGAATTTGAGGAAACCCCAGAACGCGCCCTGCGCCACCTCAACCTGTCCCACATCTATTTCCACGTCGCCGACTACACCCGCATAGACGTGCTCAAGTCCATCAATATTGCCCAGGCCTCCCGCGCCATCTTGCTCGCCGATACCACCCGCCCCCGCAGCGACCAAGACATTGATGCCCGCACCGTCCTAGCGGCCCTCACCATCGAAAAAATTAACTCCGCCGTCTACACCTGCGCCCAACTGCTGGATCGTCGCAATGATGTGCAACTCAAAGCCGCTGGCGTGGATGACGTGATCGTAGCCGACGAAGTGACCAGCCACATGATCGCCACCTCCGCCCGCACCCAGGGGTCTGTGGAGGTGATGGCAGAACTGCTTACCGTGCAGGTGGGCAATCAGTTCTACAAAGTGCCCATTCCGCCCTCCTGGATCGATCTCTCCTTTTGGCAGGCGGTGGATCGCCTCAAACGCACCCACGATGCCCTGCTGGTTGCCGTAGAACTGAGCTACCCCAAACGCCACACCCTGGTAAACCCCCCAGCGGGCTACCGCCTTGGCCCCAAAGATCAACTCATCGTCATTGCCCGCAAGTGCCCAGAAATTGTCGATTATTAACCCAAGCCTGAGTTAATTCTTGTCTTTAGACATCGCTTTTGCATCGACATTGCCTATCTGGTGGAGCGGGGACTAAATTTAGAGCCGTGTCAGAGGACGTTTGAAAAGCCGAAGCTTGTCCCAAGTTATACCGATGAGGTCAGCCTCAGTCGTCAAAAATTCCGTAGATTTGCACCGATCTAGCGACCAATCGCACCTGAGGCAACCCTTTTCAAACGCCCTCTCAGGTTGACCGCAAAACCAATGAAATCAAGGCTTTGCCAGAATTTATCAAGCACCTCGCCGTACAGGGGGTGGTCTTTGCCCTTAATGCCATGAGCACTCAAAAAAACCTGTCGCCTGATTGTCGAGAGTGGCCATCACTATCTAGGCGTATTGAAAGGGAATCAGGACAACCTGCACAAGAGCGTTCAGGCCAATTTTGTGGCTGAGGAGAGGTATACCGAGGTTAGCAAGAAACACGGGCGGATTGAACATCGGGTGGTAAGTCTGTGCACAACCTTAGATCCCATCCCCGATTGGCCAGGTTTGCAGACGTTGATTCAAGTCGAGAGCGCACGTCGGTTTAAGCAGGGGGGACAACTTCGAGTCGAAACTGAAACGCGCTACTATGTAGCCTCGTTTCTCGAGGCGGCTGAAGCCTTTGCGCAACGCATTCGGGGCTACTGGGGCGTCGAGAATAAGGTTCATCATGGTCGCGATGTCACTCAGAGAGAAGATGCTTCCCGCATTCGTATGTATTAGTTACCGCAAATCTTGCCGTTGCCCGTAACTTTGCCCTGAATTTGTATCGGTCGCATGACTTCGACAATATGGCTCAGGTAGAGCGATGTTGTCAGTATGGCCTAGACCTGGTTGACTGACAAAACTTGCGAGAACCCAAATCCGCCAAAGGGTCAGGAGACCTGACCCCTACATTATCCAAATCCTGTAGGGGCGCGGTTTCCGCGTCCGGCGCAGGATCTTCTGTCAGTCAACCAGGGCCTAGACACGCTCAAACGCATTTTTAGAATGAAATAGCCCTGCTTGAACAGGGACTTTTCAATGAAGAGATTGCGCCGGAGGAACTGACCCAGGTACGCATGGGAAAGATCGTCCAAGACAAGTTTTCTGACCTAGAGCAGGAAGACTAGGAAGCGATTCGACCACACGCCATCGCCGCCCTTAACCTGGTGCAGCAGGGCAAAAAGATGGTGGGGGAGATGACGGGAACCTCTGTGGAGCGACAAGATCGGTTGGGGATACCTGTGCAACCCAAGGAATGGTTTTGCGTACCGTTAGGGGCCATCGAGGAGGCCATTGACAAGATCCAATCGGGTCATCTCCACCAGTTTTACTATGATCCAAAAACCGCCAGCCTTCAGCCCATCTCAGAACGCCCTAGGGTGTCTCCAACGGACGCCAATCGCCGCTGAAGAAAAACGCGGCCCAGTGGTACGGGTGCTGATAGCGTCCTGTTTCTAGGGCGGCTAACTGCACCTGGCGCAGGGCTTCGCTGCGGCCTTCGCCAGCCTGCAAGCGCTCGTAGTATTGGGCCATGAAAGCAGCAGTACCGCGATCACTCACCTTCCACAGGCTCATCACCTGGCTTTCGGCCCCGGCCATACCAAAGGCCCGCCGCAGCCCATAGACACCCTCGCCGCTGGCCACATCGCCCAGGCCCGTTTCGCAGGCACTGAGCACCACCAGGCGGGTGCCACGCAAGTCCAGCCCCGCCACTTCCAGGGCCGTGAGTACCCCATCTTCGCCCTCGCTGTCCCGTTGGTTAAACCCTGCCAAGGCCAACCCCGACCTCAGCAATGGGTTTTCCGCCGCCGCAAGCTGGGCTGGAGCCTCCCCCGATGATGGGCTGGGCGCATCGGGCAAGAAAAAGCCGTGGGTAGCCAAATGCAGAATGCTCGGCCCACGCACCTGTTTTAGGGCATTTTCCGTCGCCGCTGCCTCGGTCAGCACCACGGTATTCTCTGGCAGCAGGGGCCGAATCGCCGCCACTTCTGCCTCACTGCCAAGCAGGGGGCCAAAGCGCAAATTCGCAAAATCCGCCGACCGTAACGCCCCCCGACTAGCCGATGCCACCAGGGAAATCCCCGCCGTATCCACCTGGTTAAAATCGGGATTAGCCACCACCACCGGGGGCTGGACAGTAGCCGCCTGTCGCTGAAGTCGCAGCAAATCTCGCCCACTGGTGAGTTGGGTGAGGGTGTAGGTTTCGATTAAATAACGGCCCTGGTCATCTACCAAGGCGGCAAAGGGCAGCAGATTAAGCTGACCATCGGGGGACAACAGCAGGTGGGTGGCGTCGCCCAGCCAGGGCCGTAGGGGGGCCAACACCAAGGACTCCACCGCCTGGGCCACGGGCTGAATATCTTCGGCATCATAGCAGGGGGTGGCGTTGGCTTCTCCGCAGCGCAGCACCTCCAAAAACTGCTGAAGGGCGCGATCTATCGTGGCGGCCTCGCCCAGGTCAGCCCACTGCATCTCCCCAGAGGGCTTCAGCAGGTAAGCGGCATAGCGAGGGGATCCAAACCCCCGACCCGTCACATCCCAAGGATGGTTATCGACCTCACTGCGCTGGAGATGCAGGGGATCGAAGGGACGATAGCGCACATATTCCACCAGCACCCCATCGGCGGGAATGCGGGCCTGAATATCCGCCAATTCTACAGGTGGAATCTCCGATGCTAGAGCCGCACTACGACGGGCTAAGGTCACCTCAATAGCGTCTATTTGGCTGCGGAGGGTGCGCTGTTGGGCCTGGGCCTGGGGAGAGGTAGCCGTTTCACCAAAGGAAATTGCCGCCAGTTGTTGCCGAAGCTGATCCAGTTCCGCCAACAGCCGTTGATCCTCTGGGTTGGGGTTGTTTTGCAGCAGTTCCAGGGTGTTCAGGCCCGCTTCCAAGACCCGCCCCTTACGACGCAGTAGGGTCGTGACCGCAAGCTGGGCCGCCGATGGATTATCGGGGGCCATTTTCAAATGCAAGGAAACCGCATGGCTGAGGGTGCTGGCGACGGAGTTGGCATAGCGCAGTCGTCCGGTCTCTCCCAGGTTGGCAAGGCTAAGATCAAACTGCTGCTGTTCTAGGGCAATACCCAACCCTAGGGTTTCCACCGCCTCGGCAATACGACCCTGGGCCTGGTATAGCCCCGCCAGAGCATAAAAAAGAGGCACCCCCAAAAAAGGCACCCCATAACTCTGGAGATTCTCCCGATACATCCTGTCAGCAGCCGCCATGGCCCGCCGGTACAGTTGCTCGGCCTCATCATCACGACCCTGGCGTTGGGCATCTCTGGCCCGTTGCTCTAGGGTCATCGGGTGATTGATAGATTGACCCTCCAAATCCGTGTCGTCCCCCGTTATCCCCGGTGTGACGGTCATGCTTGCGAACGGATCTACCCCGTCCCCCCTGCGACCCTGGGCGCGGTACGTCTCAGCGGCAAGATCCAAGTAGTACATTCGCTCCAAAGAATCCGTCAAGCCATTGGCCAGTTGCAGCGCTTCGGTAATTAGGGGTTCGGCTTCGTCATAGCGTTGTTGCTGTTGGTAAACCCTGGCCAACTGCAACAGTGAAGATACCAAGCTCCGCTGGGTCACAAATCCATTGTTTACATCGTTCTGTCCTTGGGGCATCAGATTTTCCAGCACCGCCCGCTGCAAGGCCAAGCCTTCCTGGTAAAGAGCCACCGCTTGGGCAAAATCCCCTCGCATCTCCGCCATCAATCCCACACTTTCCACCGCCTGGATCAAATCCAGATGATTGGGATTGGGCATGGCCCGCACCATGGCTAGGGCTTCGGCGTAGGTACCTTCGGCATCGGCCCAGCGTTCTTGCATCCCATAAACGGCACCTAAACCGAGCAGCGCATCCACGACTTCTGGCGAACTGTCCCCAAATTCTGCCCGCATCCTCGCGATTTCTGCTTCTGCGAACGGTAGTGACAGGGTAAACAAGCCATCTAAGGAGGTCTCTGGCCCGAAGGAAGGCATCGAGCTATGCATCCCCTGGTAGGTAAAGGCATTAGCCACGGGGCCACCGCTGGGCGTATCCCACCATAGGCGATAGCGCCCGGTGCGTTCTGGTGTGCGCGATCCCACCGTGACATGGTAGGCGTCGGTGGCGAGCAACGGCAGGGTGATCTGGGTGGCAGAACCGCTAGCCGCCGCCAGAAAGCCGCCCTCGGTGCTAAAGACTAGAACCACCAAATCCTCAAAATCATCGCTGGTTACGGCCAGGTTCACCGTTTGGCCCACCACCCCCTCAAACCGATGGATATTGAGATAACCTCCGGTCAGCGGCAGGCGCGGCAATTCAGCCAAGGGCACATTCGATAAGACAGGTTCATAGAGATCAAGATAGCCCATTTGATCGGCCCGCAAACTGCGCTCATCCAACTGCCCTACCACGCTGTTGGGCAAGGTTTGGGGCAACCTCGCGATGGCATCCGGATTCATGGGAACGCCCCGACCCGCCTCGGACATCAGCAGTGCCAGGGTGTAGTAGGTGGTAGCGTCGTCGTGGCGCTCTAGCTGGCTAAGCACCTGGGCCACCTGCTTAAAGCCATTGGGAAGGTTGGGATTCTCCGACGGCAACACCTGCTCCAACACCCGCAGGGCCGCTTCGACCCGATCCAGGGCCGCTTCATAACGGCTTGCCCTAAACAGTTGCGTCGCCTCCTCGTACAGCCGTTCGGCATCAGCCAGGGTGGGCTGGGTCACCTGGGCCAGCCGCCATAACGGGGGCGCTTTAGGATCGGTTTGAGGATTTGTTTGAGGATCGGTCTGATAGGTTGCCTGATGGGCCACCTGAGGAACAGGTTGAGAGCCAGGTTGAAGGGCTCCTTGGGAGACCGTTTGACGAGGCTGTCGATCCAGCGGCGCAAGCCCCAACGCCCAAGCTGGCCCTGAAGTCTGTCCCCCCAAAAGCCCAGTCAGCAGAAAAGCTGCGATGCCGTGCCGTCGTTTCATAGGTTGCTATTTTGGTGATGGGTGGTGGTGTGCCTAGGATGATCCTAGTTCCCAACCCCAAGAGCCTATTCACCCCAGCGACTCTAGATCAACACCCTGGGATTCAATCGTTCGGCTAATTGCTCATCTGGGAGGCGTTGCGGGGGAAAGATGCCAAACCCAGCGTAAAGTTTTATGATGGGAGGGACTTAGCCAAGGATATCCCTATCATCCTTATCCCCGGTGTCCTAGGGGGTGGCTGTTGTCAGTGGTTCTGGTCTACCGCTAGAGTCCAAAGAGCAATGTTCGTTCTAGGAATCGCGAGGTGTCGCTGTGTCGGTTGAAACGATTGAAAAGAAGTCAACCTCAACCCTTCGTAAACCAGCTCCCCGCTATCGGGTTCTGCTTCACAACGACGAATTCAACTCCATGGAGTACGTTGTGGAATCCCTATTAAAGGTGGTGCCTAGCCTCACCATGCCCCAAGCCGTAGACATTATGATGCAGGCCCACACAGCGGGGGTCGCTCTAGTGATTACCTGCGCCCTAGAACACGCCGAATTTTATAGCGAAGGGCTATGCAACCTAGGGCTAACCAGCACCATTGAGCCGGATGAATAGGCCGGATGAAGAGCTGGATGAATAAATGGCAAGTGGCCAAGTGGCCCGCCCTGATGCGGGTTTTTGTGTTTTTGGTACTAGCGGTAGCCCTGTGGTTTCCCGTGGCTTGGCCCTTCTATCGGCTGTCTAGCCAGGGCAGACTCCCCGGCGGCGATCTCATTCCCACCGCTATGCTTTATGGGGTGTTCTTGGCCCTACTACCCTTCTGGCAGCGGCGGGTGCATGGTTTGCGGCATCCTTGGCGGGCCATCGGGTTCACCGGGGTTCGTCGCCTGGGGTGGGGTTGGCTGGTGGGGTTGGGGCTGGGGGTTGTCAGCATTGTGGCCCTAGGGGTGATTCAGCTCGTGATGGGCTGGGCGGTGCCCAATGCCGAGGCCATCGCCAACGAACCCTGGATAGCCATTATTTTCGGTGGCGCACTCACGGCCCTAGCGGTGGGGTGGTCAGAGGAAGTCCTCTTTCGTGGCTGGCTGCTGGGGGAACTGGAACAGGGGTTATCGGCACCGATGGCGCTAGGGGTCAACAGTTTGCTGTTTGCGGTCGCCCACTTCATCAAACCCCTGGCGGTAATGCTGCAAATGCTGCCCCAGTTTCTGGGCCTGCTGCTGCTAGGCATGACCCTCGTTTGGGCGCGGCGGGTGGCCCTGCTACCCCATCCTCGCCAAGGCAGCCTGGGGCCTGCGGTAGGGCTGCACAGCGGCCTAGTGTGGATGTATTACGTGCTGAATGTGGGCCATCTCCTCCAGCCCACGGGTCGTGTTCCGGCCTGGGTAACGGGGCTGGATGGCAACCCCCTGGCCGGGATTTTGGGCATTACCTTGCTGCTGAGTCTTGCCCTGGGGTTCCGCCGCTGGATGGTTCAGTCCCAAGCCACCCGATACGAGTGATCGGCCCTAGGCTTCGACGCCGCCTAGGGCAGCCCCCAGGGGCTAGGCCAGCGTTCGGCGGTTCGCTCGTTCCATCAGCATGGCCTGGGAACTGCGGGTTTCCTCTGGGCTGGGGGGCTGGCGCTGGGTATAGGTGCCGTCGGGGTGCATATCCCAGGCTTGGCGGTTGTCCTGAAGCATGACCTTCAAAATGAACCGCAGTTCGGCCCGGATGGCTGGATCGGTAATGGGAACAACCACCTCAACCCGGCGATCCAGGTTGCGGGGTGTCCAGTCGGCACTGCCCAGCAGGAAACTTTCCTCGCCACCGCCATGGAAGTAGAAAATCCGCGAATGCTCTAAAAATTGGCCAATAATGCTCATGACGCGGATGTTGTCGCTGATACCCGGTAGCCCAGGGCGCAGACAGCAGATCCCGCGAATAATCAGATCGATGGTGACTCCCGCCTGGGAGGCTTGGTACAGCAAATAAATGAGTTCTGGATCCACCAAAGCATTCATTTTGATGATGATGTGACCTTTTCGGCCCTGCTGTACCTGCTGGATTTCGTCATGAATCAGAGCCACAAATCGCTGGCGTAGGGTGAGGGGAGCCACGAAGAGTTGACGGTACTGGTGTTGGCGAGAATAGCCCGTTAGGTAATTAAAGAGATCGGAAATATCGGCCCCTAGGTCGGCCTGGGCACTCAGGAGGCCGAGGTCGGTATAAAAGCGGGCGGTTTTGGGATTGTAGTTGCCGGTACTGAGGTGACAATAGCGCCGGAGATGATCCCCTTCCCGACGTACCACGAGCGTCGTTTTGGT
Organism: Spirulina sp.; assembly: GCA_044070495.1. GTDB lineage: Bacteria > Cyanobacteriota > Cyanobacteriia > Phormidesmidales > Phormidesmidaceae > Nodosilinea. The sequence goes on from JBIPSI010000011.1 coordinate 111,016, forward strand.
GTGGGTTTTTAGCCCCATCAAACCGTAAACGACATGAACACCGGATCGTTCTAGCTTTTTCGCCCAGTTAATGTTGTTTTCTTCGTCAAACCGGGCCTTAAGCTCGACTAAGACGGTCACCTGCTTGCCGTTAGCCGCCGCCGCAATCAGGGCATTCACAATCGGAGAATCCCCGGAGGTGCGATACAGGGTCATCTTGATCGCCAACACCTGGGGATCGTGGGCCGCCTGGGAGATAAACCGCTGTACCGTGGCCGAAAAGGCATGGTACGGGTGATGAAACAGTTGATCCTGACGGCGCACTAGGGCAAAGAGATCCGCCGTGTCCTCTCGATCACCCTCTGCCTCCATTACCCGGGGTTGCCCTAGGGCGGCGAAGGCCGGGGGAACGGTAGGCACCCAAACCGGAGCTTTCAGGTCGGGGAGGGGCAAATCCATAAAGGTCGCGACATCGCCCAGGCCCAGCAGACCATCCACGGCGTAGACATCCACCGCCGTCAGGCCCAGTTCCGCCATCACCATCGCCCGGAGTGCCGGGGGGGTGCGTCGTTGAATTTCCAGGCGCACCGCCGATCCCCCTAGGCGTCGTTTCCGTAGCTCCTGTTCAATGGCCAGCATCAGGTCGTCGGCCTCGTCCTCCGCCACCGTCAGGTCAGCGTCGCGGGTGAGGCGAAACAGCGTCTGGGATTGGATGGTCATGCCAGGGAAGAGCGCCCCGATATGGTGGGTCATCACCTGATCGAGGGGAATACCGCACCAGTGGCAGGGCTGACGGCGTTTCGACCACAGTTCCTCCGGCAGGGCCATAAACCGGGGCAACACTCGGGGTACCTTCACCCTGGCGACGTGGGTAACCTGGGTGCGAGGATCCTCCAGCACCACGGCCAAACTGAGGCTGAGATTGGAAATATAGGGGAACGGATGCCCCGGATCCACCGCCAGTGGAGTGAGGACGGGAAAGAGGTGATCCTCGAAATAGTGGTTGAGATACTGGCGCTGAGCCTGGTTAAGCTGACGATAGTGCAACACATAGATCCCGTTTTCGGCCATGCGGGATCGGAGGACGCGGTTAAAAAAACGGTGCTGCTGCTGCACCATCGGCCCCAGGGTACGGTGGATCAATTGAAGCTGCTGGCTGGGGGTGCGGCCATCGGGAGATTTGACCGTCACCTGGGCTTCGATTTGCTGCTTAACTGCCGCCACCCGCACCATGAAGTACTCGTCTAGGTTGCGGCTAAAGATGGCCAGCAACTTCAGGGATTCCAGTAATGGCGTTCGTTCGTCTAGGGCTTCGTGGAGAACCCGGCGGTTAAACTCCAGCCAACTGAGTTCGCGGCTGAGGTAGTAGGCCGGATCGCTCCAGCACTGGGCTGAGAGAGAATGCACTTCGGCGGCAGTCATGGCCCTATGGCACCTCCCGTTGGCTGGTCCAGCGGTCGCCTAACACAATTACCTTAATCAAGGATTCATTGCAGGTTTACGTTAAGTTAATCATCCTACCCTGAATGTCTAGGAGGCGTATAGGCCAGGAACCGTAGGCAACTGTACAACTGAAAGGCAGCATCCCAGGGAGAGGGCTCACTGCGGTTGAGTTCCAGGTAGGGGGAAATCTCCGGTAGCAGGTCGATGAAATCGAGGGCGCTCTCGCCAAAACCTTTGAAATCTCGATAGAGCGAGGGTACAATCGCCTGCTCAAACAGGGTTTTGAGGGCTTTCCAGGCCGTGGCTGCAATTAAGGGGCCATCCACCGGGGGTTCCCACAAACCGGGCACCGGGGCCGACTCTCGATAGCGGTAGGTACGATCACAAAACCGCAACACACAGCCCCGACCGTGGAGATGCCAGTCCAGCACCTCTGTATAGTCCTGGGTCGTTTCCTTCCGTTGCAGCTTGCCCCAGGGGCCAAGGTCTACCACCGACTCATAAATGGGCAGCAAACCCAGCACCCACTGGCTAATCTCCGACCATTGCAGTTGCAGGGTACCCTTCTGGCCGCTGGCATTCTGGCACAGTACGGTAATCTGCGGGGCAAAACTTTGGATCGTGTGTACCCGAAATACGGGCAGCGCCTTGATGTCTTCCATGGACGACCAAAAGCAAGGCACCCGTTGCTGACGCAGTTGTTCGCCCACGTAGCGCAGTTCCCCCATGGCCCCCGTGCGGTGCAGCCGCCAATACTGACTAGGCAAGCGAGTGCGGGCCGTGTAGGGATCAATCTGCATCACCTTGGCTAAGCCCTGGGCCGCTTCCTGTCGCTGATCGCCCACCACGGGCTGAAGCACCAATACGCCTGCCACCTCCGATCCTGGCTGGGCCTTAGCGGCGTTGAGATCGTGCTCTCGCTGACGAGCCAGGTGATCCCGTACCCGCTTAATGCCCTCCCTCGCCTGACTCAGCACCTTGGTATTGGCCGTCGTTTGCAGCAGTTTCGTATAGGTTGTTTGCGCCCTTTCTAGCTCACCTTTCGCCTCCCAATACTGCCCCATGGCTAAGGCTAACCAGGGATCCTTAGGCTTTTCCTGCTGCCACTGCTTAATCAGTTGGGCCGCCTGGGTCAGTTGTTGCGCCTGGAGAGCAGCGGAGACCAGATCGTACATGGGGATCGTGGGGTAGGTAGGGGGCGGGGTTGGGGCGCACTGCGGTGCGCCCGTACGGGGGCTTAGGAGGACTGGGCTAGAGCAAGCGGAGTTGCTGAGCCTCGTCTAGGGCAGGGGCGTCGTCAGGGCAGAGGGCTAGATCCGCTAGAAAGTCTCCAGGATCAACGTTATCCCCATCCTGGGCGAGACCATCGTGGGGGAGATCGTCGATCTCTTCCATGAGGGAGGCCGCCGCCGCCAGCATAGCGGTCTTCAACTCGGCAACCTCAGGCCGACTGTCTAGGTAGGTGGCCAGGGCTGAGAGGGGATCAAGGGCGCTATCGGTACCCAAATCTAGCAAGCGGTGGCCGGGAGTTACAGGATTCACTTGGGCCTGCACCGTGTAGGTATGGGCCGCAGAGAGGGCTGTCCCTAGGGCGGTACTGTCGATGTGATCCACCTGGTCGGGCCGCAGACGATAGAGACAGCGCACTACGGCGTCGGTAATTTCAGCCCTGGCAATGGCCTGAAGTAGGGTATCCTGAGGCGTTTCCGACGCCGTGAGATCCACCTGAATCGTCCGAAAAGGGCGCACGGGCAAGGGACAAAATTCGGCGGTGGTAGATCCCCGATCCAAACGAACGAGGACATAGCCCTTATCCTCCGATTCTTCACTAAAGTCCACCCGCTCAATGCTACCGGGATAAATCATGAGGGGCTGATCGCAGAGCACCTGATGGCGGTGGACATGCCCCAGGGCCACATAGTCAAAACAGGGCCGCGCCAAAAGGGCCATGGGAATCGTCAGCCCTCGCCCCGCCGATAGAAAGCGCTCTCCCCCATAGGTAGCCGTATCTACCATGGCATGGGCCAACAGCACGGCGGGCAAGGCCGGATCGAGGCCGCGAATTTCCCCTTCCAGGGCCACCCGTAGCCGATCCAGCAATAGCTCATTCACCTGGGCCATGGCGAGGCCATCGGTTTCGGGACGAGTCAGCAGGGTTGATCGCGTCAGCCAGGGTAGCGTCACCACCTGCACCGGGCCTTGACGGGTGTCGATGCGGTGGGTTTCCAAACGATCCCCCACCACCACCTCCGGCACTCCCAGGGTGCGATAGATCGACAGGCTGGCTCCCCCTAATCCCTGGGCATGTTGATCGTGGTTACCCACCAGCAGCACCGTGGGAATGCCTGCCGCTGACAGCCGACAGAACTGATGGGCCAAGGCTTGCTGCACCAGGGGAGGAGGGGTGGCATCAGGGAAGGCATCGCCCCCAAACAGCACCAGATCCACGGGCTCTGCCAAAGCTCGGTCAATGCAGCAGGACAGGGCCGCAACAAAGTCTTCTAAGCGGGTGTTGAGCCCGGTTTCGGGATTGATCCGACCGTGGGACAACCCACTGCCAAGGTGAATATCCGACAGGTGGAGCAGGGTTAGCATTGTGGCGGCAGGTGCAAAGGCCGTTTCCCTATGATAAAACCTTCCTCAAGAAACCACGCCTAAGCCGTATTCTGCCGTAACATCGGCCCATGCGTCCTAGGCTACCTTGATCTGCCCTATCGGCCAGGGAACAGCCGGGGCTGCCTGCCCTTTCTTCCCGTTGCCATGGTTTCCGTTCCGCCACCCTTATCCGACCCCACCTACCTGCGCCACCACCACTGGATGCAGGAGGCCTTAGCACAGGCGTTGGCTGCCGGGCAGGCCGGTGATGTGCCGGTAGGGGCTATTGTTGTTGGCCCACAAAACCAACTCCTCGCCGCCGCCCACAACCGCCGAGAACAGGATCAAGACCCCACGGCCCACGCCGAAATCCTAGCCCTGCGGCAGGCCAGCAGGCAGTTGGGCAACTGGCACCTCAACCAATGCACCCTCTACGTCACCCTAGAGCCTTGTCCCATGTGTGCAGGGGCCATCTTGCTAAGCCGCCTCGGCCTCTTAGTTTACGGAGCCGACGATCCTAAGGGTGGAGCCGTGCGATCCCAGATCAACCTGATCGATGGCCCCTGTTCTAACCACCCTCTGCCTGTGCTGGCGGGCATTCTAGCCGATCCCTGTGAGCAACAGCTTCGGCAGTGGTTTGTCCAGCGTCGCTAGGAAGGTCAAACTCTACGTTAAGCTCCAGGATCTCTCCTGGAGCCGAATTGCCAAGATCTGCCCCAGATATCCGGCCCCAAAACTGTCCTGTTTTTACAAATACTCTGGCACTCACAGCGCTACGGTAAACCTAAGTTGTCAAACCCGAGCCGTTTACCGAGTGGTTGTCTCCACTGTTCCCATGGTGTTTCCGCATTCCCTCCCGATGGCCTCTTCCAAAACGCCCGAATCGTTATCTTCACCCGATAGTCCCCCGCCTCAATCCCGCTGTTCGCCGTGGCTGACCCCCGTCGCCTACTGGCTGGGGCAATATTTAGTGCTGCCGAGCTACTTTGGCCCCATCACCATCACGGGCCAATCCCATCTTCCCCGCCATGGCCCCGTCATTCTGGCCCCCACCCACCGTGCGCGCTGGGATTCCATTGTGCTGCCCCTAGCCGCCGGTCGCCCCGCCACAGGACGGGATCTGCGATTCATGGTCACCGACGATGAGGTGAAAGGTCTCCAGGGCTGGTTTATCCGCCGCCTGGGTGGCTTTCCGGTGAATGTGCGTCGCCCCACCATCGCCAGCTTGCGCCACGGTATCGATTTGTTGCTAAACCAGGAAATGCTGGTGATCTATCCCGAAGGGGGCATCCGCCGCGAGGATCACGTTCATCCCCTCAAGCCGGGCCTCGCTCGCCTAGCCATCCAAGCGGAGGCCGCCCAACTGGGCCTCAACGTTCAGATTATCCCCGTCGATATCCACTACGGCAAAGCCTATCCCCGATGGCGCGGCCCTGTACAAGTTCACATCGGCCATCCCCTGGCGGTCAAGGATTATCTCCAAAGCGACATCTCTCCCGAAGCCCTCAAAACCGAAGCCCAAAGAATTACCGAAGATCTAACCTCACAACTGGTGTCCATGGTGACAGCACGGCAGCATCGTTCAGAAGCCTAGGGACTACCCCTCGGTGAGGCGACCCTGCAACCTAAACTGGAAGGGCTACAGCCGATCCAACTCACCGGCTCTGCCGCCGCTAGCAAACCCAACGTTTGACGTGATCCTTTCTCCCGCAATGGAACTGTCTATTCAGCCCTTCACAGTGCACAAACGCGTACCGCTGACGATCAGTCGCGGCACCACCGCCACTTCTACCAATCTTTGGATCAAAATTCGGGCCGACGGCCTAGAAGGATGGGGCGAGGCCGCTCCATTTTCCATTGGCAGCCACCACCAAACCCTTGCCCAACTCCAGCAAGATATGGCGTGTTTGCAGACGGTGCTGGCACCCTATCATCCGTGGGATCGTCAAGCCATTGAGGCCGCTATCCAGCCCCTCAATCTTCAGTCCGCCAGTCAAGCTGCCCTGGATATGGCCCTATGGGATTGGTGTGGCCAAGCCACCCAACAGCCCCTCTGGAAACTGCTGGGCCTGGATCTCAACGCCATCACCCCCACCTCCGTGACCGTAGGCATCATGGAGCCTGAGGCCGCCCTTCAGCGAGCCCAAGCCTGGCTCGACCAAACCCAGGCCCAAGCCATCAAAGTCAAGCTGGGCAACCCCAAGGGCATAGCCGCCGATCAGGCCATGTTCCAGGCCATTTATGATCAGGTACCCGCCCATCTCAGCCTCAGTGTTGATGCCAACGGCGGTTGGAGCCTTGACCAAGCCATCACCATGGCCCAATGGCTAGGAGAACGTGGCATCACCCACCTCGAACAACCCCTCCCCGTTCACCTCGACCAGCAGTTGCCGCTCCTGCGACAGCAGTCCCCCGTTCCCATTTTTGTGGATGAAAGCTGCTTCCAGAGTCATGATATTCCCCGGCTCGTGCCCTTAGTCGATGGCATTAACATTAAACTGATGAAAGCTGGCGGCATCACCGAAGCCCTACGGATGATCCACACCGCTCGATCCTCTGGCTTAAAGGTCATGTTCGGCTGTTATTCCGACAGCAGCCTAGCCAACGCAGCCATGGCCCAACTGTCCTCCCTGGCCGATTGCCTCGATCTCGATAGTCACCTCAATCTCCAGGACGATCCCTTCACCGGGCTCATCCTCTCCGACGGACGAATCCTCCCCTCTGCTAACCCTGGACTTGGACTAGCCTATGTACCTCACCCCTAAAAGCCGCATTGCCCTGCTAATGCACGAAGGTACCCAAAGCACCATGGGAAAAACTGGGTTATCCATGCTGCGCTACAGCAAGTCGCCCATCGTAGCGGTCATCGACTACCAGTCGGCAGGGCAATCCCTGGCTACGCTAACCGGCATTCAGAGGGACATTCCCATTGTGGCATCCGTGTCTGAGGCTCTTACCCACCAACCCAATGTGCTAGCCATTGGCATCGCTCCCTCCGGCGGCAAACTTCCTGACCCCTGGTTCCAAGAGTTGAAGCAGGCCGTTGCTGCTGGGCTTAGTCTGGTGAATGCCCTCCATACACCTCTAGCTCAGCACCCCGATCTTTTACCCAACCTCGATCCTGAACAATGGATTTGGGACGTGCGGCAGGAACCGCCAGGACTAACCGTTGGCACCGGAAAGGCAATGCAGCTTCCTTGTAAGCGTATCCTTGCCGTAGGCACAGATATGTCCGTTGGCAAAATGTCCACCATCCTAGAACTCAATCGGGCCTGTCAAAATCAAGGGCTCAAGTCTAAGATAATTGCCACGGGTCAGACCAACCTCATGCTAGGGGATGATGGCATTCCCCTTGACGCGGTGCGGGTAGACTATGCTTCTGGCGCAGTTGAAATGATGATGATGCGCTACGGCTACGATTACGACTACCTCTTGATCGAAGGTCAGGGTTCCCTACTCAACCCAGCTTCCACAGCGACCTTGCCCCTATTAAGAGGATCTCAACCAACCCATCTCGTTCTCTGTCATCGGGCTGGGCAAACCCAGATTTCCAATTTTCCCCACATCAAGATTCCTCCTCTGCCACAGGTCATCAAACTGTATGAACAGATGGCTACCGCCGGAGGTGCTTTTACCCAGTCAAAGGTAGTTAGTATCGCGCTCAATACAAGCCACCTACCTGAATCAGACGCCATTGACGCAATTCAAGCCGTAGAGAAAGACACGGAACTACCCTGTACAGATCCAATTCGTTATGGAGCCCGAAAGATCTTAGTGGCTATTGCGTAAAGAGAAAATCTTACAAGACCGGGGGTAAAGAGTTCGCTGTTCCTACTTTTTCCGGAGGCGATAGGTAATACGACCTTTAGTGAGATCGTAGGGTGTAAGCTCTACCTTCACCCGATCCCCCGGCAGAATCTTGATGTAATTGCGGCGAATTTTCCCAGAAATGTGGGCTAGGACATTAAAACCATTATCCAAGTCAACTCGGAACATGGCATTAGGAAGGGACTCGGTTACGGTTCCTTCCATTTCAATTAGGTCTTGCTTAGACAAGTTTACTTCTCCTCTTTAGTATACTCACTGAACCCCGGACAATCCCACCAGCACATCCCCATGCCCCCTATGCTACGCAGTCCAATCATCCTATCAAGGGCTTCTATCAGTGCAATTAACTTAGAACCTGACTTAAGATTAGCAAAGATTCAAGTTCTAGGAGTTCATCTCTTCTAAAATCTGAACCCTGAACTCGGCCCTAACCGCTAATAACCGCTTGCAGAGAAGCATAGACGGACTCCATGGGCTGATTGCCATCCACAGATACCAGTTGCTGTCGGCTACGATAAAAATCAATCAATGGAGCCGTTTGTTGGCGATACACATCTAAGCGATGACGAATTACCGATTCTTCATCATCAGCCCGGCCTCGCTTCAGCAAACGGGTGACAATCACTTCATCTGCAACGTCTAAATTAACCACAAAGTCAGCGGGCTGTTCAATTTGCTCAAGCAGCTTAATTAAAAATTCTGCCTGAGAAACATTTCTAGGGAAACCATCCAGTACCCAACCAACCTGGGCGTCCCCCTGGGCCAACCGTTCACGAATGAGATCCAGAATTAACTCGTCGGGCACCAGTTCACCAGCGCTCATGTAAGCCTCAGCTTTCTTACCGAGATCAGTACCGTCAGCTACCGCTGCGCGCAAAATGTCTCCGGTGGAGATATGAGGGACAGCACAATCAGCGGCTAGCATCTGTGCCTGAGTTCCTTTGCCAGCCCCCGGAGGCCCCAGAAAAATTAGACGAGTCACTATTGCTTCACCATTCCTTCGTAGCGTTGCGAAATCACGTAGGTTTGAATTTGCTTAGCTGTATCGATAGCCACCCCTACCAAAATCAACAAAGAAGTTGCACCAAAACCTCGAAAGGTTGGAATACGAGTAAGGCTTTCAACAGCACTAGGAACTACAGCAACTAAGCCTAGGAAGATAGCGCCTAGAAAGGTCAAACGATTCAGAATACGACCGATGTATTCCGTAGTGGCTTTCCCAGGCCTAATACCAGGGATGCTAGCTCCCATTTTCTTCAAATTTCTCGACAAATCCTCAGGATTAATGACCAGGGATGAATAGAAATAACTGAAAAAAAGAATTAGAAGCAGGTAGACCGCCACGTAGAGGATCGAGGTGGGGTTGAAGTAATTAGTGACAAAACGGCTAAAAGCTGGATTGGTGACATACTGTGTAACCGAAATAGGCAGCACTAGAACCGCAGACGCAAAGATGATGGGCATAACCCCGCCCTGATTAAGCCTCAAAGGAAGATAATTACTCTGCTCCAAATAAAGCTTGCGTCCCACCTGACGCTTCGCAGAAATAATCGGAATCCGGCGTGTCCCTTCCTGGACGAACACAATTCCAACGATCATAGCCAGGAAGGTAATCATCAAAATGACAATCCCACCAACAATGCTTCGATCCCCACTTTGAGCCAGTTCCACCGTCTGCCCTAGGGATCGAGGCAATGTAGATACAATATTGAGAAAGATCAACAGTGAAGCTCCGTTGCCAATGCCGCGCTCCGTGATCAATTCCCCAGCCCACATCACAAACATAGAGCCTGCTGTTAAAGCCACAACGGTTTCAACAACAAAGGGAATTCCAGGCTCTTGGGCAAACTGATAAAGCAGAAAAGAGGACAGCAAAGTGCTTTGCAGCACGGCCCAGCCTAGGGCCACATAGCGGGTAATTTGAGAAATTTTTCGCCGTCCTGCTTCCCCTTCATTTTTTTGTAAATCCTCTAACGCAGGGAGCGCTGCGGTCAGCAGTTGGATAATGATAGAGGCATTAATGAATGGCAAAATACCGAGGGCAAAAATGCCCAAAGCTGATAGGCCACCACCCACAAAAATATCTAGGAACCCAACGAATCCACCAAGGCTGCCCGATTGAATAGAGGCAGCAAAAGCCTGCCGATCAATACCAGGAACCGGGATAAAGATCCCCAATCTAACCAACAGGAGTAGGCCCAAAGTAACCAGCAAACGACTCCGCAAACCAGCGGCTTGAGCCATCTGCATAAAGGTTTCCTGAGCGCTTGGAGTTTTACCCCGACTGACAACCATGCAATAGCTCCTAGAACCTCAGCGTCTTCATTAAACAAGCAGATGTTGCTACCCTAGCCCTAGTCTAAGGGATCACAGCTACACCTGGCTAACCAATGACCTCGCAGGTTCCCCCTGCTTCCTCAATCTTGGATTTTGCAGATTGGGTAAAGGCAGCCGCTTTCACGTTCAGCGCAACAGATACATCACCATCCCCTAGTACCTTTAACGGACCGTCATTGGTGGTCAGGATACCGACTTCCAGCAGGGACTCAAGACTGACTTCGGTTCCCGCCGATAGATCCGACAAAGACTTTAGGTTGATGATGGTGTACTGCTTCTGATTGACAATCGGGAAATGCTTCAGCTTGGGAATCCGGCGGTACAGAGGCATTTGGCCACCCTCAAATCCAGGTCGGGTGCCGCTACCAGAACGAGACTTTTGGCCCCGCATACCGAAGCCGCAGCTTGCCCCCTGTCCGGCGGAAATTCCCCGACCCACACGGCGACGACGACGTTTGGATCCAGCTTGGGGTTGTGCGTCATTAAGTCTCATAGCCTTACAAAGGTAAAACGTCTAAATGTAAAGGTTCTCAACGGGAATATCCCGCTCTTCAGCCACCTCAGCAAAGGTGCGTAGGGAGGCTAAGGCATTGGCAGCAGCCCGTGCATTATTCAATGGGTTATTGGATCCCAACTGCTTAGCTAGCACGTTGCGAACACCCGCCATTTCTAGAACGGTACGCACGGCACCCCCAGCAATTACCCCAGTACCAGGGGCGGCTGGACGCATGAAGACCTTGGCACCGCCACCCACGCCACTGGAAGGGTGGGGAATCGAGTAAGAGCGGGTCAAGGGCACATCCACGAGGTGCTTTTTGCCATCAGCAACGCCCTTCTTCACCGCACCGATCACATCGCTGGCCTTGCCAACCCCAACCCCGACCTGTCCTTTTTCATTGCCAATGACTACGATGGCGCGGAAGCTCAGCTTCTTACCACCCTTGACAACCTTGGTCACCCGACGAATTTGGACGACCCGCTCTTGCCAATCTGTCTTCTTTTCTTTAGTACGCGCTTCTTTACGACGATTTGCCATGCTTCCCCAGCCTCTCTAAGTCAACCAGAATCAGATGAATGCCTAATCCAAGTTTAGGCAACGTTTAGTCTACAGGGTCAGCCCCGCTTCCCGAGCCGCATCCGCTAGGGCCGCGACTCGACCGTGATAAAGCTTGCCTCCCCGGTCAAACACCACCTGCGTCACGCCGGCCTGTAGAGCACGTTCCGCAATAGCCTTACCAACGGCCACTGCGGCTTCCTGGGTGGCACCAGAAGCATCCTTCTCCAACACATCCGCTTCCAGAGTAGAAGCAGCAGCTAAGGTATGATGGGCCGTGTCATCGATAACCTGAGCGTAGATATGCTGATTAGACCGAAATACCGCTAGACGGGGACGCTCAGGGGTACCAAAGAGGCGACGACGAATCCGAGCATGACGACGACGAGTTAGTTCCTTACGACTTGCTTTCATGGCTTATTTCTTCCCTGACTTCCCAGCCTTACGTCTCACCTGTTCACCGGCATAGCGCACACCCTTACCCTTGTAGGGTTCAGGGGGACGACTAGCGCGGATGCTAGCCGCCGTATTACCGACGAGTTCTTTATCAATACCGCTGATGATGACGTTGGTGTTGTTCTCAACGACAAACTCAATGCCAGACGGAGGCTCAAAAACCACCGGATGGCTGTAGCCCAGGCTGAGATTCAGATTTCGCCCCTGAACCTGGGCACGATAACCAATTCCTTGAATTTCAAGGCGCTTTTGGTATCCGTTAGACACCCCTTCAACCATGTTGGCCACCAGAGTGCGACACAGACCATGGCGTTCCCGGGCCAGCCGAGAATCATCCTTGCGATTCACAAGGAGAGTCTCTCCCTCCTGAACCACAACAACCCCAGAAGGTAAGGTGCGAGCCAATTGACCCTTCGGCCCCTTAACCTGAATATCCTGACCGTCAATCGTAATTGACACCTTAGCCGGGATAGGAATTGGCCGTTTGCCAATACGTGACATGATGCAATACTCCTAAATCCTTAGCACTCAATAACCATCGATCAACCGACCTAACGCGCCCCTGAATCTACCAGACGTAGCAGAGAACTTCTCCGCCAATGCCCTGGCGACGAGCATCTCGGTCGGTCATAATGCCGCTGGAGGTGGAAACGATTGCAATGCCAATCCCCCCCAGCACGCGAGGCAATTCTTTCCGATTGGAATAAACCCGTAAACCAGGCTTACTAACGCGTGTCAAATTCCGAATAATAGGCTGACGGGTCTTACCTTTGTACTTCAGCGCAATAACCAGTTGAGGTCTGCCGTCTTCGGTCGTCTCAGAGTAATCGGTAACAAACCCTTCTTCCTTGAGTACCTTGGCAATACTCCGAGTCATCCGGGTCGAAGGAATGTTCACGGTTTGGTGCCGCGCCAAGTTCGCATTTCGAATGCGAGTCAGCATATCCGCAATTGTGTCGTTAGCAGCCATAGTCCTAATTTCGCGTATAAACCTGTGTTAGTTGTCCCGGAATGGCATACCCAATGCCTTGAGTAGCGCTCGCCCTTCTTCGTCGGTATTCGCAGTAGTCACAATGGTGATGTCCATCCCGCGAATTTGATCAATACCGTCGTAATCAATTTCAGGGAAGATTAGCTGTTCACGCAGACCCAGCGTATAGTTCCCACGACCATCAAAGCTCTTTGGGCTGATACCACGAAAGTCACGAATACGGGGCAGAGCCAGATTGATCAGGCGGTTAAGAAAGGAGTACATGCGATCAGAACGCAGAGTTACCATGACACCCACCGGCATGCCCTGGCGGATTTTGAATCCGGCAATAGCCTTTTTAGCACGAGTCACCACAGGTCGCTGACCCGTAATCATGGCAAGCTCACTAAGAGAAGACTCAAGAGCCTTTGCATTCTGAGAAGCCTCACCAAGACCACGGTTGACGGTCACTTTGACCACCTTAGGAACTTGGTGGATATTTTCGTACTTGAACTGATCCATCAGCTTAGGTACGACGGTGTCTTTGTAAAGGAGCTTAAGTTGGTCTGTCATGGATAGTCTCTGCTTATTTCCTGGGCTTGGTCAGGAGGACAATAAGGGAATCAAGGAGTGAGAAAAAATCAAGAAGGCTTAATCAATGATTTCGCCCGTCTTTTTCAGCATTCTTACCTTACGACCGTCTTTATCAAAGGTATAAGCCACGCGACTTGCCACCTTCTCTTTCTCGGAGTAAAGCATCACATTAGAGCTGTGAATAGGTGCTTCTTGAGTCACAATCTGACCAGACTCACCTTCTTGCTGAGGCTTAACGTGCTTAGTCCGAATATTGACACCTTGGACGATCACTTGGCTTTTTTTAGGGTTAACGGAGAGGATTTCTCCCACTTTGCCTCGATCTCTCCCAGCAATCACTTGCACTGTATCGCCCTTGCGAACGTGCATCCTATAGCGCACTGGCTTTTTCGTTGCTGACGTTGCCATTACAGTACCTCCGGTGCCAGGGACACAATTTTGGTGAAGTTCTTGTCACGCAGCTCACGAGCGACGGGGCCAAATACACGGGTTCCCTTGGGATTACCATCCTGGTTAATGATCACCGCTGCGTTATCGTCAAAGCGAATGCTCATGCCGCTGGTACGGCGTAGCCCTTTGCGAGTGCGAACGACAACAGCCCTTACCACATCGGATTTTTTAACCCCCATGTTAGGAATAGCGTCCTTGACCACCGCAATGATCACGTCTCCAACACCGGCATAGCGACGGTTTCCGCCTAGCACTCGGATACACATGAGCTTCCGAGCTCCGCTGTTGTCCGCTACGTTTAGATAGGTTTCCTGCTGAATCATGAGTTACCCCACTAGGCCTCCGCCGATCGATTAACAATGTCAGCCACGACCCAGCGCTTTGTCCGACTTAGGGGACGGGTTTCAAGGATACGAACCCGGTCTCCCTCTTGACAGGCATTTTCTTCATCGTGGGCCTTGTAGCGCTTGGTTCGCACCACAATCTTGCCGTATTTAGGGTGGGAGGTACGGCTTTCAACAGCAACCACAACCGTCTTATCCATTTTGTTGCTGACAACCGTTCCCACTCGTTCTTTAACCGCCATCTCAGTTCCCTACCTTCCCTATGCTGATACCGATTCTGTTGATGCAGAGGCGCTGTCAGCGATCTCTTCCATCTGTCGCTCTCGTTGCACCGTCATGAGCTGAGCCAAACGATGGCGAGCGTGCTTGAACTGATGAACCTCTTTGTCGAGCTGGCGGGTTGCCTTCTTAAACCGCAGTTGAAACAAATCTCGCTTAGTCTCAACAATAGCGTTAAGGAGCTCCTCGTCACTGAGGCTTCGCGCCTCTTGAATCTTGGGCAGTGCCATAAATCAAGCCTCCTTGCTGTCTCGCACAATAAACTTCGTCTTAAAGGGAAGCTTGAATGCCGCCAAACGCATCGCTTCACGAGCCGTCGCCTCAGGCACCCCGGCGATTTCAAACACAATGCGACCAGGCTTGACAACAGCAACCCAATATTCGGGGTTACCTTTACCAGAACCCATCCGGGTTTCTGCAGGACGCATGGTTACCGGCTTGTCTGGAAACACACGGATCCAGATTTTTCCACCCCGGCGAACATAGCGGGTCATAGCACGACGGGCAGCCTCAATTTGGCGAGAGGTCAACCAACAAGGCTCGGTGGCCTGAAGAGCGAAATCTCCGAAGCTGATATCGCTGCCCCGCTGGGCCATTCCGCGCATACGACCACGGTGCTGCTTGCGAAATTTTGTTCGTTTTGGACTAAGCATGGCTCGGCACTCGTCAATTCACAGATTAAAAGTTAGTTCGGGAAATCTTGGGACAGAGGATTTACTCTTCGTTGGAGCGATCTTCAAACTGCTGCCGCCGCCGAGGTTGCCGTCTGCGAGGCTGCGCGTTACTGGGGGCAGGGACTTGTTCTTCTTGTCCAGGAATAATTTCACCCTTAAAGATCCAAACCTTCACACCCAGAATGCCGTAGGTGGTCTGGGCGGTAGTGTAGGCATAGTCCACATCGGCCCGCAGGGTATGGAGGGGGACGCGACCTTCTCTTGTCCATTCAGTCCGAGCGATTTCAGCCCCATTCAGACGACCGCTAACCTGAATTTTGATTCCCTCAACCCCAGCGCGTTGAGCCCGCTGGATAGCCTGACGAACTACCCGACGGAAGGATACTCGGCGCTCTAACTGCTGAATGATGTACTCCGCGACCAAGGCCGCATCAGCATCCACGCGACTGACTTCAACCACATTGACGCGAATTTGACGGCTAGAATCCTTCAGCAGTTTTTGCAGACCAGCTCGCAGCGACTCAATGCCAGCCCCACCTCGACCGACCACTACCCCGGGACGAGCGGTACGAACTTCGAGATCGATTTGATCGGCTTTCCGCTCGATCCGAATATCGGCAATTCCCGCATTACTGAGCGTCTTCTGAACATACTCTCGGATCTGGTGATCTTCTTGCAGTAGCTCAGGATAGCGCATCCCTTCCGCAAACCAGCGGGAGCGGTGCTCCTGAACGACGCCTAGGCGAAACCCGGTTGGATGAATCTTGTGTCCCACGAACTAACCCTCTGCAAAGTGTTGCTAAAAACGTGTTGCTGAATAACAAACGCGACCTGATCAATCCCTAATCCAAGGACCTACTCCACAGACGGAGCAACGGCAATGGTGATATGGCAGGTCGGCTTACGAATTTGATAGGCTCGCCCCTGGGCTCTAGGTCGGAACCGACGTAGTGTTGGCCCAGCATCAGCGAAGGCTTCGCTAATCACCAGTTCAGCCGGATCTAGACCGTTGTTGTGCTCAGCATTGGCGACAGCGGATCGCAACACCTTAATGATGGGTTCACAAGCCTTGTAGGGCATGAATTCCAGAATGATCAGCGCGTCCCGATAGCTTTTGCCACGAATTTGATCCAACACACGACGCACCTTACGGGGCGACATGCGGACGTATTTCGCTACTGCCTTAACCTGCTCCGAGGTATCTACAGCCATGTCTCTAACTTCCTCTACCTAACGACGCGCTTTTTTATCACTTTTGGCGTGGCCTCGGAAGGTTCGCGTTGGGGCGAACTCACCTAGCTTGTGCCCTACCATCTGCTCAGTAACGTAGACAGGTACGTGCTGGCGACCGTTGTGTACGGCAATGGTATGCCCAATCATCTGGGGCAAAATGGTCGAGGCTCTTGACCACGTTTTGATGACTTGCTTGTCACCCTTAGCGTTGAGGGCTTCAACTTTTGAGAGTAAGTGATCAGCCACAAACGGGCCTTTCTTTAACGAGCGCGACATGATTCAGTCCCTACACAACAATCTGATACCGTCCAATTCCTAGTACCGCTAAGCTTAGGCATTCCGGCCACCGCGTCCCCGCTTGGAAACCCGACGACGCTTCCGCACCACGTACTTATCGCTGTCCTTCTTCTTCTTGCGAGTCTTAAAGCCGAGGGCTGGCTTACCCCAAGGAGTAACGGGGCCAGAACGACCGATGGGAGCTCGACCTTCACCGCCACCATGGGGGTGATCCACCGGGTTCATCACACTACCGCGAACCTCAGGGCGGCGACCCAGCCAACGCTTCCGTCCAGCCTTGCCAAGGCTAACGTTACGAACATCGGCGTTGCCCACTTGGCCAATGGTGGCGTAGCACTCACGACGCACCATACGAACCTCTGTAGAGGGCAGCTTCAGGGTAACGTAGTCTCCTTCCTTCGCAACTACCTGAGCCCCAGCCCCGGCGGAACGAACCATCTGTCCACCCTTACCAGGCTGCATTTCAATGTTGTGCACCGTGGTTCCTAAAGGAATCTTGTGCAGAGGCAGCGCATTGCCCACTTCCAGAGGAGCATCGGGGCCAGAAACAACGGTAGTGCCGACCGTTAGACCTGCAGGGCAGAGAATGTAACGCTTCTCGCCGTCCTCGTAGTGCAGCAGAGAAATTCGCGCATTCCGGTTGGGATCATACTCAATGGAGGCAACCTTGGCGGGAACACCTACCTTATCGCGGCGGAAATCAACGATGCGATAGAGCCGCTTATGTCCACCACCCCGGTGACGACAGGTGATGACGCCACGGTTGTTACGTCCCTTGGGGCGATGCTTGGAACGAGTCAGCGACTTTTCGGGTTCGCTGCGGGTAATTTCGGCAAACTCAGATACAGTTCGCTCACGCGTACCCGGGGTATAAGGTCGGTAAGAACGGATGCCCATGGAAATACTTGCTGACTACACGGCAAAACTGGCGAAGGTCTCTAAGATCAAATTCCTTAGAGGTCGGGAAAGAGAGGAATGGAATCCCCAGCAGCGAGAGTAACGATGGCTCGCTTATAGTGGGCTCGGTTTCCCACAAAGCGGCCAAAGCGCCGCTTCTTTTTGGGAGGGTTGTAGGTATTTACGGCGATCACCCTGACATCAAACAGCTCTTCAATGGCAGCGCCAATGTCAATTTTATTAGCCTTAGGATCAACCTCGAAAACATACTGGTTGTTTTCAAGAAGCAGTGTTGCTTTCTCAGTGACAAGGGGACGGCGAATTAGGTCAGCCAAGGTTGGCACAGCATTAGTCACAATAAACCTCCTGAATAGCCTCGATGGCAGGGGATGTAATTACAATTTGATCCGCCGCTAACAGGTCGTAGACATTCAGGTTAGCCGCCGTAATCAGCTTGACATTTTCGACATTCCGAACTGAGAGATAAACCACCTCTTGGCGCTCAGAAATAATCATCAAGATTTTGGCATCCACATCGACACCCCAACGCCCCAAGGCTTCGATCAAATCCTTCGTTTTTGGACGATCTAACTTGTCGGCAAAGGGTTCCACTACGATCAGATCATCTACACGGCTTTGCAGGGCCGTACGTAGAGCCAGACGACGCTCCTTCCGATTCATTTTGACACTAAAGTCCCTGGGCTTAGGACCAAAGGTAACGCCACCGCCCCGCCACAGGGGAGAGCGATTAGACCCAGCACGGGCTCGCCCGGTTCCTTTTTGCCGCCAAGGCTTACGACCACCGCCGCTCACCTCAGCACGGGTTTTGGTGGATACCGTTCCTTGACGGGAGTTGTGCATCTGACGCACGAGGGCGCGATGGACGATGTGAGAGGCGGTTTCTTCATTGGCAACCTTCAATTCTAAGGTCGCGCTGCCTGCCTCTTGGCCCTCCCAATTTTTTACGGCGCACTCAACCATTGTCTTGACCTATCCCTAAAACGCTCAAAGTCTCTTCAAAACAGCCCATTTCATCCTGATTGATGGGTTAGGCCTTGACCCACTTCGCTGGGGTAACGCTCAGCAGTGCACCGGGCTTACCAGGAACAGCACCCTTGATCAAAAGGAGATTACGCTCACTGTCCACGCGAACCACTTCCAGATTGCGAACCGTTACCTGAGTATTGCCGAGCTGGCCCGCCATCCGTTTACCGGGATATACCCGACCGGGAGTCGTGCCAGCACCCGTAGATCCGGGTAGGCGGTGGTTCTTAGAGCCGTGGGCCATAGGACCACGACGGAAGTTATGGCGCTTTTGGTAGCCTGCAAAGCCACGACCAATGCTCTTGCCACTTACGTCTACCAGTTGGCCAGCCTCGAAGGCATCAGCGGTAATAGCCTGCCCCAGTTCATAACTGTCGGCGACTTCCACACGATATTCCTTCAGGTGGCGCAGGGGAGCACTACCGGATTTAGCCAGATGACCGAGCTTAGGTTTATTCAGAGCTTTCTCGGCCACCTCATCAAAGCCGACTTGAACCGCCGTATAACCATCGGTGTCTGGGGTTTTCACTTGAGTTACCACGCAAGGCCCAGCCTGAACGACGGTAACCGGAACAGCGTTGCCCGCGTCATCGAATATTTGGGTCATGCCCAGCTTTTTGCCGAGAATACCGACTGCCACAGCCCTTTCTCCCTAACTTACACAATACGGAATGCGCCAACGCTTCCAAACCGAAGCCTGCGCACACCTGAACTCCATCAACTTTTGAACACCCTTCGAACTAGGAAACCCACTTATGAGCTTCCTTAACTCAATCGGTCACTATTCAAAAGAAACTTGGCTTTCCATCGGTCAAGGGCTAGGGGCGAGAAACCCACTTTGGCAATTACTGAGCCCTGAACGCGTTAGAGCCATTAGCCTGGACTTGAGCAGCACGCAAACCACTCAGTATCCATTTTGGCGGCGACTTACTATGTTACAGCTCTAAAATGAATCTGTCTATACTTTGAAGCTAAGTTTTTGAGAATTAAGTCCCTGCCCTATGCTTGAGGACGGATTCCGAGACTCAAGCATAGGGTGAGTTCACGCCACAATGGCACTACAATGCTTTTAGCCTAGCTAGGCGAGCAGTTGGCCGTTCTGCCGGTAGGCTGCACGCCCTAGAGACAATAGGATGGACGTTACTGATCGACTACTGAGGGCGAGTATGGCGTTATTGACCACTGGCAAAGGTTTTATTCGCGATGTTGAAACCCATCGGGCAGTTGCGGTGCGAATGCCCTTGGAAGGAGGCTTTGAGGGGCGTTATGAGCGTCGGCTGAAAGCCAAGGGCTATGAAACTATGAACCTAACCGCCCGAGGGTTAGGAGACATTGCAGCCTATTTGACTGATGTACATGGAGTACGCCCCCCCCATTTGGGCAAAAAGACTGTCGGCAACTCGGCGGCAGTAGGCTATACCTACTTTGTCCCTCCCATGTTGACCTACCGCTTAGACACCATGTCTCCTAAGTCAAAGGGAATGGTGTTGTGGCTCATTGAAGGTCATATTCTCTCTCGCCAGGAGATTGCTTACTTGGTTAAGTTGCCTACCCTAGAGCCCCGGGTAAGCGTGGTGGTTGAAATGGGTGGAGAGCGCTACTTTAGCTGGGAACCGCTAGCCAACTGTCTATAGGAAAACGTGCAATTCTTGTCACCTTGCTCCGAACCGGCCTTACCACTGCCCTACCGTTCGCTACAGGTGGGGCAGTGGGTTAAGCTCATTTGTGGAGCAAGCTACCAGGACATAGCTCATATTCGCCGTTTAGTCATGGTGTATGCCTTGGCCGGTGTAGATTGCGTGGATGTTGCCGCCGACGTCGCGGTTGTGGGTGCGGCTCGTCAAGGGCTAGCCGATGCAGTCACCATAGCCAGGTGCTTAGATGCGGCATTTAATGATTTATCCTCCGGAGAAGATCCGGCTATTGCCCCGCCCCAGCATTTTCTGGGGAGTGATTTGCCGTGGCTCATGGTTAGCCTTAATGACAGCGAAGATCCCCATTTTCGTAAGGCATTCTTTGATGCCGCCCATTGTCCAGTCGATTGCCGCCGCCCCTGTGAAACCATTTGCCCTACCGACGCCATTCGATTCGAGACCCGTGGTTGGAGTGGGGTTATCCCAGACCTGTGCTACGGCTGCGGGCGATGTCTAACTGTTTGCCCAGTCCAGAATATTGAGGCTTACTCCTACCAAGCCCGCCCCGAAAACTTTTCGGATGAGGCTCTAGGGACTATTGACGCCGTAGAGATTCATACCCAGGCAGGACGCCAGGAGGCGTTTTCGGCGTTGTGGCAGCGCCTAGTCCCCTGGCGCAAACAGTTGAAGCTTGTGTCTATCAGTTGTCCTGACGATCCAAATATCAAGGCCTATCTGCAAGATCTCCATCGGATTATGAGTCCGCTAGAGATCCCCCTAATTTGGCAAACCGATGGGCGGCCCATGAGTGGCGATTTGGGGAGGGGAACAACCCACGCGACTATCCGCCTAGCTCAAAAAGTGATGGCGGCTCAGCTACCCGGCTATGTGCAACTTGCTGGAGGCACCAATCACTATACGGCGTCTAAGTTGCGGGGTCTGGGACTGGTAGCGCGTGATCAAAATGAACCTCGCCCCAGCGTTGTCAGCACACCTCCGGAGACTCCTAGACCCCAAACTGTTGCTGGAATTGCCTACGGCAGCTATGCCCGCACTTTAGTCATGCCACTGTTGGATCACCTCGAACCCGCCGTGACCCAGATGCTAGCGACTATGCACCAAGACGTCCCCGACAGATCCTCTTCCAGCCAAGCTCCCTCTACCCAAGCTTTATTTGACAAAACCCATTCGTTCTGGCCATCGTCAAAAGTAGAAACTTTTTCTATAATTGATAGTACATCCGCTCTAAAAAAAGCTATTGCCTTGGCAAGGCAGCTCGTCGGATCTTTAAAAAATGGGTGACTGTGCTTAGTACTTGCTGATATCAGTCCGCCCTGAGGGATCAAGCAGAACAAGGCTATTTACTCTAAAATTGTGGGCATTCGTCTCCAGTATCCTATGGTTAGTGATAACAGCGCCCAGCCTTTGGTTAACAACACTCATGAGGTCGAATCCCCCTCTGCGGGATCACCTAGCATGGTTTCCCAGCCTTTGGCGGCATCTTCATCCAAGGTGCCGAGTGCGTCGAAGACCAATGCTACGACTGATGATCTTGACCAACTCCTAAACATTCTTCCCCCGCCCATTCGAGACAGGGTGACCAGCCACCCTCAACTATCTAGCTTGGTCGAGGTGGTTCTAGACTTAGGACGGTTGCCGGAAGCCCGCTTCTTTGGAAGTGTTGAGTATCTTTCCGACCATCCCGTGGCCCATGCAGATTTGGAGTACTGCATTGAGCGGGTGGGAAGCTTTGGTGGAGACAACCGGGCTGGCATTGAAAAGACGCTACATCGCATTAGCGCAATCCGTAATCGATCCGGTGCGATTATTGGGCTGACTTGTCGAGTGGGTCGGGCCATTTTTGGCACCATCGGGATGATTCGGGATTTAGTCGAAACCGGGCAGTCTATCCTGATGCTGGGTCGTCCCGGTGTGGGTAAGACAACCGCCCTCCGAGAAATTGCCCGAGTTCTAGCCGATGACCTACACAAGCGGGTCGTGATCATCGATACCTCCAACGAAATCGCTGGCGATGGCGACATCCCCCATCCCGCCATTGGTCGAGCTAGACGGATGCAGGTCGCACGCCCCGAAGAACAGCATCGGGTGATGATTGAGGCAGTGGAAAACCATATGCCAGAGGTCATCGTTATCGATGAAATTGGTACCGAACTCGAAGCCCTAGCTGCTCGCACCATTGCAGAACGAGGGGTTCAGCTGGTTGGCACGGCCCACGGCAATCGCCTAGAAAATCTCATCAAAAATCCCACCCTCTCGGATCTCATTGGCGGCATTCAATCCGTCACCCTAGGCGATGAGGAAGCTCGGCGTCGGGGTAGTCAAAAAAGTGTTTTAGAACGGAAAGCACCCCCGACCTTTGACATTGCCATTGAGATGCTAGAACGGCAGCGATGGGTTATTCACGACGATGTCACAGCAACCATCGACAACCTTCTGCGGGGACGGCAGCCGGGTCTGCAGATTCGCACTGTAGATGAGCAGCAACGAGTCATCGTTACCCACGAACTACCCGGAACAGGGCGGGAGGTCGCCAAGCCTTCTCGGTCAGGTCTAAGCTGGCGAACGGCTGGCCAGATGACACCGACCAATGTCCCATCGACCGTTAGTCGCTCTGCCCCAGATCATCCAACCC
This sequence comes from Spirulina sp., assembly GCA_044070495.1. Taxonomy (GTDB): domain Bacteria; phylum Cyanobacteriota; class Cyanobacteriia; order Phormidesmidales; family Phormidesmidaceae; genus Nodosilinea. The sequence goes on from JBIPSI010000011.1 coordinate 133,777, forward strand.
AAAACCGCAGCCCATACCTGCGGGCCAGCCTAGGTAGTGACGATCCCTTACCGAGACCACCATCCGACTTCATGGATCTGCTAGAAACAGCGGATGATCGAGACGATCTAGGTCCCGATGGAGAGGATCGCTTGCGTCTCTACCCCTATGGGGTCAGCCGTCACCAGCTTGAGCGTGTGATTCAAACCTTGGGCATGCCGCTGGTCATCACCAAGGATCTGGATAGCGCCGATGCCGTACTGGCCCTCCGCTCCCACAGTAAAACCCAGGCCAAGCTAAAGCAAATGGCCCAGGGTCGCCATCTGCCGATTCATTTGGTTAAGTCCAATAGCATTCCTCAAATTACCCGTGCCCTGCAACGGTTGCTACGACTGGACGACAGCCCCGAGGCCATTAACCTGGAGATCTTTACCCGAAATGGCGGCGATGATGAGCTAGAAGCCTTGGAGGAAGCTCGTCTCGCCGTAGAGCAAATTGTCATCCCTAAAGGCCAACCTGTGGAGTTGCTACCTCGATCCGCTCATATTCGGAAAATGCAGCATGAGCTGGCCGAGCATTACCGACTGAAATCCCTTAGTTGTGGCGAGGAACCCAACCGACGGCTGAGAATTTATCCTGCCTAAGGGTTCCACCCAATGTCCTCTCACAGGTGCTGGCTCAGAAATAGTTCAATAGCTCATAGGGGTATCAGGGGGATGCCAGTCCTTCAGAAAGGTCTAGACGACGAGCCCTCACCTAACCATCCTTAGAGTTCCATCACTCAACTCCCCCTGGATCCCAAGGGGTGGATGTGAGCCGATCTCAAGCCATCCCAGGGAATCGCGTGACGGATCTCGATTTAGCCTAGCAAGACGCTTAGAACACCGCTCAATATAAAATAGGGACACCTGAATGACAATTAATCTGTCCTGATCGCTGGTCGTTCGGCCTTGAAACACTTCAAAGAAGCCTATGAAAACCCTACTTTCTCGCCTGTTCGCGCTAATGCTCGTTGCGGTCATTGGCCTCACCGGTTGCAGCGCCGGCACTAGCGGCCTGCTCACCGGAAATTATCGCCAAGATACCCTTATGTTGGTGGATAGCCTCCGAACCGCCATCACCCTCCCCGACGACGATCCTGCCAAGGCCGAGGCCCAGGCAGAAGCCAAAGTGGTCATTAGTGATTTTGCTTCTCGCTATCGTCGGGACGCTTCGGTAGCGAATTTAAGCTCCTTTACCACCATGCGCACTGCTTTAAATGCCATCGCAGGTCACTACAGTTCCTATCCAAATCGTCCATTGCCCGACAAACTCAAGACCCGCGTCGAGCAAGAACTCAAGCAAGTTGAAGCCGCACTGAAGCGAGAAGCCTAATCGAGTCCTACCGCACCAAGGGCTAAAGCAGGCCCTAAAACCCGCCAATAGCGGGTTTTTTTAATCCCGACTGGTTGTGCTTTCAGGCCTCCGTCCTTTTCGAGGGCCAGGGCTAGCCTCCCGGCTACGCTGTTAAACCCCTAGGCCATAAATCTACATTTGACGATTCGGACACTGCTTTGCTAGGATAGCAATTCTGTAGTGAAGTGCGAGTTGGGCATGAAAGTCCGTGCATCTGTTCGCAAAATGTGCGACAAGTGTCGAGTCATTCGTCGTCGAGGGCGAGTGATGGTGATTTGTTCTAATCCTAAGCATAAGCAACGCCAAGGTTAGCTGGCTTGGGTCTGGTGAGCTTAATAGCCTTGCCAGAGATAGACATTAGATAGATATCGGAAAACTCTGTCGTTTTCTTGGATTAGTGCCTCTGGCGCTAGGCGGCTCTGTGAGACAGCCCTTTTGGGCGAGCAGCATCATAGCTGTGAAATCAAACTCAACGTTTGGGGAGATAGTTTAGGTGGCACGGATAGCAGGCGTGGACTTGCCACGCGACAAACGAGTTGAAATTGGGCTGACCTATATCTACGGTATTGGCCTTACCCGTTCTAAGGAAATTCTTGCAAAAACCGGTGTGAGCCCTGACGTTAGAGTCAAGGATTTGACCGACGTAGATGTTGCAAAGTTGCGGGATACCGTCGAGAGCGACTATCAGGTCGAGGGGGATCTACGTCGTCTTGAAGGAATGAACATCAAGCGATTGATGGATATCGGTTCCTACCGTGGACGACGTCACAGAGCTGGACTACCCGTCAGAGGACAACGCACCCGCACTAACTCTCGCACCCGTCGAGGCGGAACGCGTCGGACGGTAGCCGGTAAAAAGAAAGCGCCCAAGAAGTAAAGCCTAGCTTTAGCTTTGGGATTCTTCCCAGAGCACCTGTGATAGGTAAAGCTCGCTGACATCAGTAGCGAGTTTTTTGACTGTCTATTGATTGTCGATGTTTATTTTGATTTAGTGACAGCACCATGGCCAAACCAACCCGAAAGACTGGTCCGCGCAAAAGCAAGAAGAATATTCCCAGCGGCGTTGCCCATATCCGTTCCACCTTCAACAACACCATTGTGACCATCACCGATCAATCTGGTGAAGCTATTTCTTGGGCTTCGGCAGGGTCGAGCGGATTCAAAGGGGCTAAGAAGGGAACTCCTTTCGCAGCCCAAACTGCTGCTGATAGCGCAGCGCGTCGGGCTATGGATCAGGGAATGCGACAAATTGAGGTCATGGTCAGCGGGCCTGGTGCAGGTCGTGAAACGGCAATTCGGGCTCTTCAAGGAGCTGGTCTTGAGATCACCTTGATTCGTGATGTCACGCCTATTCCTCACAACGGCTGCCGCCCCCCTAAACGGCGTCGGGTCTAGGACAGTGGAATTGTTTATCTGTCCAGCTAGGATCTATCGAGGATGAAGGGAGACGGCACCGTGGCACAGTTTCATGTAGATTGTATCGAGTCAATAGTAGAGGCGGATCAAGGGCAGTACGGACGTTTTGTCATCGAGCCCTTAGAGCGCAGCCAAGGTATCACCGTGGGCAATGCTCTTAGGCGAGTTCTCCTCTCCAACTTGGAGGGAGTGGCTATCACCGCTGTACGCATTGCTGGGGCTACCCACGAGTTTTCCACCATTACTGGCGTACGAGAAGATGTGCTCGATATTCTCCTAAATATGAAGGAGATTATTCTCAGGAGTCATTCTAGTCAGTCTCAAATTGGCCGCTTACTAGTACAGGGGCCAGCCAGGGTGACTGCGGGTCACTTTGATCTGCCTTCCGAGGTTGAGGTTGTCAATCCTAATCAGTATATCGCCACCGTTGCCGAGGGACATACGTTGGAGATGGAATTTAGGATTGAGCGTGGGCAAGGCTACCGAGCGGTAGACCGTAGTAAGGATGACGCTACAGCCCTCGATTTTATCCAGATTGATTCCGTGTTCATGCCCGTGCGGAAGGTTAACTACACTGTGGACGAGGTAGTGGTCTCTGGTTCGATGCAACGAGACCAACTCACTATGGATATCTGGACTAATGGCAGTATTACCCCCCAGCAGGCCATCAGTCAGGCTGCCGATATTCTAGTCAGTCTCTTCATACCGCTTAAGGACGTTACCCTTGAGCCCAAGTTTGATGATGATGAGAAGGTAGCAGACGATCCTAACAACCAGATTCCCATCGAAGAGTTGCGGTTGTCTGTACGAGCCTATAACTGTCTCAAGCGTGCTCAAATCAACTCTGTGGCTGATCTCTTGGATTTCAGCCAGGAAGATTTGCTAGAGATCAAAAACTTTGGTCAAAAGTCTGCCGAAGAAGTGATCGAGGCTCTCCAAGAGCGGCTTGGCATTACCTTGCCCTTAGAAAAAGCGTCCAAGACCCCATAGAAACACCGCCGTATCGTCGTCATCATCGGTGCGGCAGTGCTTTCTTGTAGTTGTTTTTCCTATTGTTCACCTGAGTTAAGAGCCATGCGTCACCGTTGTCGCGTTCACCAATTAGGCAAGCCTGCCGACCAACGCAAAGCCCTCCTGAGGGCACTAACCACTGAGTTGATCCGTCACGGACGGATTACCACGACCAAGGCCCGGGCCCAAGCCGTGCGAGAAGAGGTTGATCGTATGATCACCTTGGCCAAGGACGGCTCCCTGCCTGCTCGTCGCCGCGCCCTAGGTTACATGTACGACAAGCAGCTTGTTCATGCCCTTTTCAGCGAAGCCCCTGAGCGTTACGCAGAGCGCCAAGGTGGCTATACCCGCATCCTAAAGACGATGCGGCGTCGGGGAGACAACTCCGAAATGGCGATCATTGAGCTTACCTAAACGTCACTGTAGCGGCTGTTTTTTCTGTTAGCCATGTCAAAAATGTCCCCTATCCAGCGCAGTCTTGCCTGCAACCCTACTGAGTTTGGTCAGCCAACTCAGCGGGTTGCTTTGGTTGTGCAGTATGTGGGTACTAACCTCCATGGTTGGCAGTGGCAGCCCAATGCTAGAACCGTGCAGGGAGAGCTAGAGCAATCCTTGGCTTCGGTGGTGGGTCGCCCCATCCGAGTTAGTGGTGCAGGGCGGACGGATACGGGAGTACATGCCGCAGCTCAGGTTGCTCATTTTGATGCTCCTGCCTTCATTCCGGCCCATCGCTGGGCTGATGTTTTGAACGCCCGCTTGCCCCAGGATATTCTCATCCGTGCTTCGACACAGGTCGAGGATGCGTGGCACGCTCAGTTCTCAGCTCAGTGGCGGCGGTATCGCTATACCCTCTATACGAGTGCTCGCCCCAACCTGTTTGTGCGACCCTTTGTGTGGCACTACCACCATCAAGATCTCGATCAAGCTAAGGTGCAAGTCGCCCTAGACACCTTGGTGGGCTATCACGATATGACAGCCTTTCATCGAGCCCGTTCTGGCAAATCCCACTCCTGGGTTGATCTCCAAGAAGCCACATGTCAGCGTCAGGGAGACTTCCTAATGGTCGAACTCCAGGCCAAGGGTTTTTTGTACGGCATGGTCAGGCTAATCATGGGCTTACTGGTCAAGGTGGGGCAGGGTGAGATGTCGCCAGGGATGTTCCATCAGCTTTGGCGGGAACGGCGACGGGATCAGGTAAAATACTCGGCCCCAGCCCAAGGGTTATGTTTGCTTAGGGTGGGCTATCAGCCCTCTCCCTTTCCCCGCGATGTCTGGTTCGACGCTCAGCCTCAGTTTTATTTGGGGGCCGTCGCCTAATCAGACCCATTTGGCCTCGGTGCGAAGTTTCTGAAGTAACGCCTAAACAACGGATAACAGTGCAATGACAACGAAAACCTATATTCCTCCCCAAGCGTCCATTGATCGTCAGTGGTACGTCGTTGATGCCGCAGGCCAACGCCTAGGTCGTTTGGCCACCGAAATCGCCTCCATTCTGCGGGGCAAAAATAAGCCGACCTTCACCCCTAATATGGATACGGGGGACTTTGTGATTGTGGTGAACGCAGACAAAGTCGTGGTCACCGGTCGAAAGGCAACCACCAAGCTGTATCGACGTCATTCTGGCCGTCCTGGTGGGATGAAAACCGAGACCTTTGATAAGCTCCAGGCTCGCATTCCCGGACGGATTATTGAACAAGCGGTGAAGGGGATGTTGCCCAAAACCACTTTGGGGCGTCAACAGTTTACCAAGTTGAAGGTCTATGCTGGGCCGGATCATCCCCACCAAGCTCAGTCTCCCCAAGCTCTTGTTATCAACACTATTCCTGGAGAAGTGAAGTAATGCAGGCCACCGATCAATCTGAACGCGCAGTGTACTGGGGCACCGGTCGTAGGAAGTCCGCTATCGCTCGCGTGCGTCTAGTACCGGGTAGCGGGCAACTGACCATTAATAAGCGCCCCGGCGACGAATATCTTCAATTTAACCCGTCCTATTTGACATCCACCAAGGCTCCCCTAGAGGTGCTAGGTCTAGAGAACGACTACGATATTTTGGTGAATGTTAAAGGTGGCGGTTTGACAGGTCAAGCTGATGCGATTCGCCTTGGCGTAGCTCGAGCGCTCTGTGAACTGGCTCCTGAGAATCGTAAGCCCCTCAAAGTTGAGGGTTATCTGACCCGTGATCCGCGTGCTAAGGAGCGGAAGAAGTATGGTCTGAAGAAAGCCCGTAAGGCTCCTCAGTTCTCCAAGCGTTAATTTCTAGGAATTGCCCTTTAGCAGGGTTTTCCCTTTTTTGTTTCTATCCTTTTTGGCATCAGCAATGGCTAAGTCTGACATTCATCCCACCTGGTATCCAGAGGCTAAGGTTTTCTGTGATGGCCAAGAAATTATGACCGTTGGTTCTACCAAGCCCGAACTTCACGTCGATGTGTGGTCCGGAAATCACCCCTTTTATACGGGCACTCAAAAAATCATCGATACTGAAGGTCGAGTTGAGCGCTTCTTGCGGAAGTATGGCATGGCCGATACGTCGGCAACCAAACAGGACGATAAAGCTTAGCCTCCTGCGCCAACGAATCCCTGGGTTTCATCATTGAACTCAGGATCGACAGCAGCAGGACTTTGAGGCGGTTAATCTCCCCCTGGAATAGGGCAGGCGTTGAACACCATGGCTGAAGCGTACCTAATTGAGAAGCTCAACTCCGTTGAGCAGACCTTTCAAGAACTAACTCGAAAGCTAGCGGATCCTGATGTCGCCCAGGATCCCGCTGAATTTCAGCGCATTGCGAAATCCCGTTCCTCCCTGGAGGAGACGGTCAATGCCTATGCTGAATGGAAGCAGGCCCAGGTAGAGTTGGCAGGTGCGAAGGAGGTCTATAGGGAATCCGTGGGCGATCCTGACCTCCGTGAAATGGCTTCTTTGGAGGTTGCGGAGCTGGACAATCGTCTGGCGGCACTAGAAGCACGGCTAAAGGTGTTGCTGCTACCCCGCGACCCCAATGATGATAAGAACATCATGCTTGAAATTCGCGCTGGGGCGGGGGGGGATGAGGCCAGCATTTGGGCAGGAGATCTCGTCCGTCTTTATTCCCGTTATGCGGAAAGTCAAGGGTGGCAAGTGAAGCTGCTGAGCGAGTCGGCGGCTGATATGGGCGGATTCAAGGAGGCCATCCTTGAGATCGCTGGGGATCGTGTGTATAGCAAGCTGAAGTTTGAGGCGGGGGTACACCGAGTTCAGCGGGTTCCGGTAACCGAAGCCGGGGGGCGGGTTCATACCTCAACAGCCACGGTGGCGATCATGCCTGAGGTGGATGAGGTGGAGGTTGAAATCGACCCCAAGGACATTGAGCTAACCACAGCTCGTTCCGGCGGTGCTGGTGGACAGAATGTCAACAAAGTTGAAACCGCCGTTGACCTGTTCCACAAACCGACCGGGATTCGCGTATTTTGTACCGAAGAGCGCTCCCAGCTCAAAAACCGGGAACGCGCCATGCAGATTCTTCGCGCCAAGCTCTACGAGATCAAGCTGCGGGAGCAGCAGGATGCTGTGACTTCCATGCGACGATCCCAGGTGGGTAGTGGGGATCGATCTGAAAAAATTCGCACCTACAATTACAAAGACAACCGCGTTACCGACCATCGCCTCAACCAGAACTTTACCCTGGCTCCGGTGCTAGAGGGGGACATTGAGGACTTAGTCGAATCCTGTGTGAGCCGAGATCAGCAGGAGCGGCTGGAGGAACTGGCGGCGGAGTCATCTCCGGTCTAGGTGAACGCTAGAGGTTACCCCATGGCTAGGTTTTTGCATATTGCCGACATTCATCTGGGGTTCGACCGCTACAGCAGCCCTGAGCGCACCAAAGATTTTTTTCGCGCTCTCAAAGAAACCTTGGAGCGTTATGCCATCCAGGAAAATGTAGACTTTGTCGTGATTGCGGGCGATCTCTTCGAGCACCGTAACATTAAGCCTGCCACACTCAACCAAGCACAGCTTTGTCTCCAGGCTCTACAAAAGGCCAATATTCCGGTGTTTGCCATTGAGGGCAACCATGACAATCGACCCTACGGCACCGTCACCAGTTGGCTAAAGTATCTTTCGGAATGGGGGCTGTTGATGTTTCTGGAGCCTCAGGATCCGAAGCATGGGGAGGATTTCCTCGTGCCGTGGAATCCCCAAACCCGCACGGGTAGTTATTACGACCTAGACTGCGGTGTGCGGGTCATTGGATCCAACTGGTATGGTTCTACGGCCCCTAGGGCGATTGAGCAAATGGCGGAAGCGATTCAGGCTTTACCCCCTGGGCCTGCCACGACCGTTCTGATGTTTCACCACGGGTTGGAAGGACAAATTGCTCGCTACGCAGGGGCGTTGCGCTACAGCGATCTCCTACCGCTCAGGACGGCTGGGGTGGATTACCTGGCGCTGGGCCATATTCACCGCCAGTACGAGGTTGAGGGCTGGGTGTTTAATCCGGGTTCCCTGGAGGCCAACAATGTGGAGGAGAGCCTCCATCGGCGGGGAGCCTATTTGGCGGAAGTCACGGATCAGGGATTGCAGGCGGAATTGCAAACCGATTATTTTCAGCGCCCGATTCTTCGGCTTGAGGTGACGGCCAAGGGTCATGAGAGTGTAGATGAGTTGTGTGCCCAATGTCACGAGGTTGTGGAAGGGGCGATTGGTAAACTCCCAGCGACGACGGTCAGCCCTATTCTAGAGCTGAGGATTACGGGCCAAGTCGGCTTTGATCGCCTTGACCTAGATACGCGCCGCCTCCAGGAAGAACTCAAAGACAGCAGCGGGGCGCTGTTTGTACTACTGAAGTACGACGCAGCGGCGGTGGCCTACGAAATGCCGATTCTCGAGGGCCAAAATCGTGTGGCCATTGAGCAGGGTATTTTTACCGATATGCTAGCGGCCCATCGAGATTACAAGGGTAGGGCGGAGCAGTTGGCTTTGGGCTTGACGGATCTGAAGGATCGACAACTGGGCGGAGATAGTGAGGTTAATTTGTATCAGTTTGTCGGGACGCTCTTAGATTTAGACCTACCAGAAGGCGATTAAGCTGCGTTGCTGCCAAATCATGAGAAGGCCGCTGAAGGCGACGAAGGTATAGACCAGTTGCCGAAATTGCTGGGCTGAGAGCTTGGTTAGCACGATTTTACCGAGCCAATTGGCCGGAATTGCGCCAAGGCCGATGACCAGCCCGTAGGCCAGATACTTCAGGTTGAGGGTGCCCAGTCCGGCATAGGCCACAATTTTGAGCACATGGAGCGTAACCTTGTGGACGGCTTTGGTAGCCACCATGGCTTCCTTGTCGAGGCCGTAGCCTAGGTAAAGGGGGTTCATGACCGGGCCAGTACTGCCAATCAAGCCTGAGCCAATGGCGTTGACTAGGGAATAGGGTAAGAAATGCCAATCTTTGACGATGAATTGTGTCTCTTTTTTACCGAAAATCTCGTTGAGGAACATGGCCATAAGACCGAGACCTAACACCAATTGGAGTCCTTCAGCATGGACATGGGTGAGGCCATAGCAACCAATTAGTGATCCAACCGCTGCCCCTGGGATATACCAGCGGGTCAGGGACCAATCGATGTGGGGCCAGAGGAGCAATCCCCGTTGGGCATTTCCGATGAGGAGACCGATGGTAATGACGGGGGCAACGGCTTGGGTGCCTAGGAGGAGTGAAATGAGCGGAATCAAGATGAAGGGGCTGCCACCGCCCGCCAACATGCTAAGAAACCAGGCCACAGCACTGGTAATGAACAGATAAAACGCGATCATATTCGCAGGTGGCAAAGGCGAATTAAGTTTCTTTACCTGATCTTAAGTTTAGAGGCTTGACCTCTTCCCTGACTAGCGCATTCTGGTGGCTTTGATCGAGAGTTGGGCGAGATTGGCTAGAGTTATGTCGTGGGAGAGTCCTGAATCTTGAATTTGTTGAAAGGGGGCAATGCCGATGGCTGAAGCTTCGGAACCGCAAGATCCGTCCCGTCGCCTTGGGGATAAGCCAGTCGTAGCGAAGCCTACTGTGGCTGCCGATCTGTATCGCCAGGGCGTAGCGGCGTTTAAGCAGGGACTTCACCAGGAGGCCCTGGATCACTTTCAGCAATTAGTTCAACTCCCAACCGCCACGCCCCAGTGGCAGTTGAAGGGGCGCATGGGGTTAATTACCGCACAGCGACGGCTGGGGCAGATCGATCAAGCCCGTGAGGGATGCCAGCTTGTCTTGGCGAGTGGTATCCCTGAGGCACGGCAATGGGCTGAGTCGATGTTGGCCGAACTGCCGCCCCTAGAAACGGCGTTACCGACGGCGCCCGCTTCACATCCTGGGGCAGATCCCACAGGATTCATGCCCTTGGAACCGTCGCCCCAGCCATTGAGCACCCCTAAATCCAACGTTCCGGTCAATCAGCAGCCACAAGGATTGCCAGCCATATCTCTAAAGCCACCAAACTCGGTCTCAGCGTTAGAGAACGTTGGGGATGGAGCTAGTTCGCCGCCAACGGGGCCATCCCTGTTTCATTACCAAAACCTTAATCAGAGCACCCATCCTGACCCCCTGGAAGACAATCCCCCGCCCCAGGAACCGAACTTCGAGACTTCCGGGTCTGGAGTCCCTAGCAACGCCACCACGACATCTCCATCTAACTCCGCCCCATCCCAGCGGGTACAGCGTCAACTACCCTTACCAACGCCCTATGGACTATGGGCCGCTCAGATCATCACAACCCTGGCGGTGCTGTGGGTAACGATAACAGGCCTGCATGGGCTGCTGCGTGGCGTGAATACCCTGCTACGTCAGGTGACTTGGCCCCTCAATCTAGGAGGAATAGGCTGGCTGGTTCGGGACTTTACCGTGCCAGTAACCCTCCTCTTTTTGGGGCTGATGGTCAGTAGTCCTTGGTGGATGGATAGCCTGCTTGCCCAGTTCTACGGCCAGCAGCCCCTCACCCCCCGCCAACTGCAAGGGCAACACCCAGAGTTCCTTCGGCAGTTGCGCCAGCGGTGTCAGCAGCAGGGCTGGTATCTGCCGGAGTTGCGGCTGCTGCCCGATCAGGCACCCCTGTGCTTCAGCTATGGTTGGCGACCGCGTCATCTACGGATTGTGATCAGCCAGGGCCTGCTGAATAGCGGTGATGAGGAGATCCTAAGTACCCTGTGCGCCTACGAGCTAGCCCACCTGATCAACCGTTCCACAGCGGTTATCTCTGGATTGGGGGGCCTGCTACTGGCCCTGCATACCCTCTACAGATACTTAGCCTTGGCCGGGGAGCGTTCCTCTGGCTGGCTGACCTTGCCGATTAGGGGCTTGGCCCAGATTTTCTACGGCCTCTTTTGGAGCCTGAGGCGGGGAGTGCTTTGGCTTTCCAGGCTCCGTAGTGGCTGGGCCGACCGTCGCGTTGATGCCCTGCTCCAGCAGCCCGATCTTCAGCAGCGCAGCCTCGGTTGGCTAGCCCATCAGCTTCCGACATACCTCTCCCAGCAGGGAACCCTACCTTCCCTTTGGTGGAGCTTAGACGTGCTGATGCCCCTAAGTCCCCATGCAGCCCTTAGCCCTGGCAGTTTTGCCCCCGACTTGGGAGAAACCGCCACAACCCTCAATGACTGGGCCAACCCCTACCGCCACTGGCTCGTCGGGGGATCTTCCCATGTGCCCCTAGGGGAACGCCTGCTCTGGCTCAGCCAGCGGGCACTCCACCGCCAGCAGTCCAACCTTAACGTGGCGGAAGCCATGACAGCACTTCCACCCGCCCTCTCGATTCCTCGGCTCATGCTTCAGAAAAGCCCCATACTGGGCTTGATCATCGGTGGAGGCATCGCCCTAGGGTTTTGGTTTATTGGGGGCTTGGTGATGCGATTTGGCTGGCAGCGCCTAAGTTGGTGGTACCAGGACACTAGCTTGTTATACGGAGGAATCTTTCTAGGGCTAGGACTGGGGCTATTAGTTCGGATCAACGCCCTCTACCCCGACATTCCATCCACGCAGACGGTCTCTGATGCCCGCCGTCTCCTAGGGGCTATCGATCAACTGCCCGTAGAGGGAGAACCCTGCCGCCTATCGGGCACCCTAATCGGATCCCTAGGTGCCCCCCAGGGACAGAATGTCTACCTAGCCACCTTGGGCGGTGTCGTCAAACTCGGATTTTCTTCGCCGCAACCCGGGCTGTGGGAACTGCGCCAAACATCGTCCCCCCTCAAGCAATGGACTGGGCGGCCTGTCATAGTATCGGGCTGGCGACGGCGAAGCGATGGCATTCTATGGCTAGATGTCGCCACGATTAGCCTTGCCTCCCAGCGACAATCGGTTACCATTGCGGCCCCAATGTGGTCAACCCTAGTGAGCCTAGGACTTTGCCTAGGGGGTATTTTCATTATCTGGGCAGGAATCTAGGGACAGAAGCAAACCTTCCTGCATCGACTGATGCCCCCAACCAACTCAACCTAGGAGCAGATTTTCTAGCTTTTTATATCATGTTGCGAAATGCCTGCACTAATGTTACATTTGTTTACGAAATCCGATGCCTTCGTTTGCTCGGCTAGTTCAGGGTTGAACTGGACGATGGTTTAGTGCTCGTAGGTATCAGGTTCTCCTACTCTCAACACAGCAAATGAGCCAGCCTGCAAGGGCTGGTTTTTATTTAGACAGTGGGTCAAGTTTTTAAGCACTCTCGTACAACCCCTAATCCCGTGTTACCTTAATAAATGGTTCGACTGGGGAATCTAACGGCGTTTATCACAGTATTGCGGCCATCCCCCGTCGTGGGTTTATTTCCTTTAAGGAAACAAAATTTTTAGGTATCAGGTTGCCGATGTTGACCGCCACGCCTAGGGCTGGCAGTCTTCTCTGCCTGTATAGATGCTGGTTTAGATTGTTGGAACACGAGAGGTATCTTAAGATGTCAATCCGCCTTTATGTTGGCAATCTCTCTAGAGATTTGCAGCGTCCAGATTTTGAAAACGTATTTGCTACCTACAACGACGATCTGGTCTCTGTAAAGCTAATTTCCGACAAGAAAACGGGCAAATGTCGGGGGTTTGGGTTTGTAACCGTCAAAACCGAAGAGAAGGCCGACGAGATTGTCGCTCAACTCAATGGCCAGGTGCTGGAAGAACTGCCCATGAAGATTGAGAAGGCTCTGCCTCGCACCAAGGCGGAGCCTGAGGCTGAAGTCCGGGAGAGCAGCGGCAGCAATAAGCGTGCTCGCAGCAACAACCGCAAGCCTGCTGCCTCAACAACGGTATCTTCGGCGAGCACGGCGGCTCAACCTGATCCTCGCTGGGCCAACCAACTCGAACAGTTGAAGGCCATGTTGGCAGCCCAAACCACCGCGTCCTAGGCTGCTTGTCCTAGTTACCCTAGGCTAGTCGCCTTTCCATAGGCCGCTGAGTACAAGGCTCGGCGGTTTTTTAATAGGCGGTTTTTCGTGGGCTATTGAGAGTAGATACGCAATCGGGGCTGATGTCCCTGGTTTGGGTGGGCGAGGCGTTCTCATCCCTAGGTAGGGTCGTCCAGATTGTTGCTAACCTCCTCCGTGGCGGCTCCTAACAGGGTCAATAGGGGGCCAACCTGTTCCTGTCCGCTCACCGCTAGGTCGCTGTGGCAAAGAAAGACCCGTTCCGTTACGCGGCCCAGAAGGTCATGGAGGGTACGCTCTAGGCGGGCCTGGTGGAGGGCTTCTAGGTCGTCGCTGCGCCAGGGGCGTCCGGCGTAGGAGGCTAGAAAAATCGGAAAGCCAAACAGGCTATCGGCGGCTAGCCAGCGGGGAGAGCCCACATCCAGCCAAAAGTGCCAGCGGTGGCGGGGTCGTTGCAATCGATATTGAAATACTGTGGCCAAGGTGACGCCCTGTTGATCGGGATCGAGGGGTTGGGTGGGGTAGGGGTTAGCGGTTACCGTGCCCTGGCGTAGGAGGGTAATGAATCGCTCTGGGGCACTTCTTTCGGGGTTCAGGCTTGCTGGGGGCACTACGGTTGTAACGTTCGCTCCATCGGCCCAGCCTGCTAGGTTGCTCCACCCCCCTCCCTTTCCCGATCTGTCTGGCCTGCGAGATCTCTCTAATCTGCGAGGCTCTTGGGGTTCGCGCTGGCGCAGTTGGTTGTCCACAGTCCAGTATTGCTGGGCGGTTTCCACCAGTTCCCGCAGGGCGGTGAGCTGATCCGCCGGGAGGTGATGCCCGCCGCCGTAGAAGGTTTGAATCGCTCGATCCAAAAAGCCCACCACCCCAGGGATGAACCGCTGCTGTTGTTGTTCCTGCTGTTGGGCAATCCACTGACGCAGGTGGTTATAGCATTGGGTGGCCCGATAACCTAGGCGATACCAGCGCTCGAACCGATCTACGGGTAGCAGTTGGGGCCGATCAAGCTGGGGAGCGAAGCAGTGATCCACCAGTAGCTCCGCCCGCACCGGATCAATTTGCACGGTGTCGAACCAGGGGGCTACATCGGGGGATTGGGGCCGCTGGCTTAGAACCACTAGCATTTCCGCCACGGCATCCGCATCGGCTAAATGGCCCAGGTTGGGATAGACAAAGGTGATCAGGGTGAGCAAGGCCCGTACGAGGGGCGAGTGAATCAGGGGCCGCTGGTCGTTTAACGATGCCACGGGAATGCCCTGGCCCAGTAAGATCTCCGCCAGGGTGTAGCGGGCAATGGTGTCTAACCCTGGCCCCACAATGGCGATATCTCCAGGGGTAACCCGTTTTGACGTGACGGCCTCGGCAATCACCTCCCCCACCTGCCGCAGCAGTGCCCCCCGCGAGATGGTTTGAATACTGTGAAAAGCCTCCAGCGGCGTCGGCAAAGCCAGGGGGTTCGACGCCCATTCCACCACGGTATCGGCCCAGGGGTTGGCGAGGGTGCCCTCCGGCAGGGGCAGGGTTTTCACAACGGCACAGTCCTGGCGCAGGATTTCTAGGCGATCTGGGTCGGTTCGTACACCGAGACGCACCTTACCATAGGGATTCCAGGTGAGGGCCACAGGGCGATTTTGGTCGATAAACACCCGCAGCCATGCGGCGGCAACGGCGGGGTACTCGTCCAAATCATCGACCCACAGGCCACCGTAGCGGGCCAGCAGTTTTTCTTGGTAGAGGGGATGGGGGAGCAGGTAGCGCCAGTAGAGTTCCGTCATTACCCCATAGGTGAGCAGGCTGTGGTTGAGACACCAATCGCGCCACGCCACCACCGCATCTCCCACCGTGCGCCACACCGCCTCTGGGGCAAACCCCGCAGGCATTCCCTCCGGCAAGAGGGTGGGCAAATCCTCCGCTGGAATCATCGCTGAGGCCGCCATGTTGAAAAAGTCTAGGGCGCGGCTCACCGTCTGGCTTTCCGACCAGCCCTCAATCGTCATCGACCCATCCCGTAGCCGTTCCTGCCAGAAGCGGGTAGCGAATTCCTCTTCATTTTCGGGGCGCAGCAACAACGGAAATTGAGGCATTGGCCCCAGGTGAGGCACCAACAAGGGCCAAAATAGGGTCACCTCATCCTGAATGAAGCCACTGGGGGTTGTGGTGACAACGGGAATTTGGCCCTGAAGCCGGGTGGAAAGATAGTCCGCCAAACACAGGCGATTGTCGCCAATGGCCGCAAAGACCAGCATCGTTTGCCCCGGTGCCAGGGGAGAGGGCGGTTCCGGGTCGGCCCATTCCAGCAGTTGATCCACCAGCCAAGCGGTTTTGCCGCTGCCCGTTGGCCCCTCACACCAGCGCGGCCAGTCTTTTGAGGGAGATCGAGATTTGTGGGACGTAGAGGATGCAGCCATGGCACCACCAAAGGAGGACGCTATCGCCCACCATACTCCATGACAAAACAGGGTAACCCCCCTAAGGATTACCCTGCTGTCATACTCAAACCTTGAGATTCAGAGACCCCTAACCGCTATGAAACGGAGATAGCTACCACGAAAAGCCCCACCACCAGCGCCGCTGCCAGCCCGCCCAAGATGATGTAGTTGCGCTTCTGATTTGCCGTGGGGGGTTCCGCCTCGTACATTTTGGGTTCGTTGGCGAAGTTATTCAGGCGTCCGCCTTCTTCGGTGGTGTAGGGCATAGTTAAGCATCCTTACCTAAAACTCCATCTAGCTTAGCAAAGGTTCGGGTAAATCGCTTTGGTGAAATTCACGGGGTAGCCGGGTCAACCTTAGGAGCACCATAGACGACCTGAGGACATTGATTAAGGAAACTGCCGAGCGTTCAAGGGATGGTAGGCCAGCTAATTCGCCCTTACAGGGTTAAATATTCGAGGGGCATTTATTGTACCAGGTTGCTATCCTTGCACCATGGAGCCTAGCGTAATGGAGAATGGGCAAACACCTATGACAAAGATAAAAGGTAAGGGAAAGGATCAGCCTGGGATCAAGGCTAGAGAGGCTAACCCAGGTAGGGAAATATCCCCCACAGGTCAGACGCCGTCCCCTTCTGTGACACAAAGTGGACACTCCGAAAATTCCTCCAAGGACAAAAAAAAGAGTGAGAAACATCAGAAACGAGATCATGATTTGTCAAACCCGATAGCCCCCGACTGCGCGAACTATCGCTATACTTCAGAATCGGAGGGCAGTTCTAAATTATCCAAGACTTTCTACGAAAAAGAACTCGCCAAGCTGCAAGTAGAATTGGTGAAAATGCAGTATTGGGTGAAGCATACAGGCACCCGAATCGTAATTTTATTTGAGGGGCGCGATGCGGCGGGCAAAGGCGGCACCATCAAACGGATTACCGATCCGCTGAACCCAAGGGGTTGTCGGGTAGTGGCCTTGGGAACACCTAGTGATCATGAAAAAACTCAATGGTATTTTCAGCGCTATGTGGCCCATTTGCCCGCCGCTGGAGAAATTGTGTGCTTCGACCGCAGTTGGTATAACCGAGCTGGGGTTGAGCATGTGATGGGCTTTTGCACCGAGGCAGAATACTACGAATTTATGCAAACCTGCCCCGAATTTGAACGCATGTTGGTACGGTCGGGCATTATTTTGCTGAAGTACTGGTTTTCCGTCAGCGATGAGGAACAGGAACGACGGTTTCAGTCTCGCACCACCGACCCCGCCCGTCGCTGGAAACTTAGCCCCATGGATTTAGAATCGCGGGATCGCTGGATAGAATATTCCCAGGCTAAGGATGAGATGTTTTCCCATACCAATATTCCTGAAGCACCCTGGTTTACAGTAGAAGCCGACGACAAAAAACGCGCCCGCCTCAACTGCATTAGCCACATTCTGAGCAAAATTCCCTACGTGGATATGACGCCGCCACCACTCAAACTTTCTCCCCGTAAAAAGGCACCCCAGGGCTATGTTCGGCCTCCCCATAACGAGCAATTTTTTGTTCCTAATAGATATTAGACTAGGTTCTCCACAGGCAGATCTAAGGGAAACGAAGTCGTTTATCGGAGGTCTTAAATTACGAGGGATGGTCTCATCGCAGCCGCGATCATAAGGCTAGCGGTCTAACTGTGACGCTGGGCAATCACGGCATAGAAGGGATCGGCCATGGCAAAGCCCAGCATTTGCAAAATTCCAGGCATCGGTGGAGCGTAGGCGACTACCTCTGGGGCGCTAAGTCCAGGGACAGATTTGAAGTAGCGTTTTACCAAGTCTACTCGATCCGATTCACTGCTATCGCGCCAAGCCGCAATGGCTTTTTGATAAAACATGCGATTTGAGAAACTGACGATAGCGATTCCACCCGGCTTCAGCACTCGATAGATTTCACTAAATACAGTTTCAGGTTTCTGAAGGTATTGAACCGATACCGTATTTAGCACCGCATCAAAGGATTCATCCTCAAGGGGTAGGCGCGGATTTTCGTTGAGGTTTTGGACAAAATAATGATTCAGTCGAGGATTCTTAGCCAGTTCCTCCTCGTTCATGCCATGGCCTTCTACCCAGTCAAACTCCATGTCTTCTGGCAGGTGAGAGACCCAGCTACTCATTAAGTCTAAAATGCGACCGTTGGGGGTTAGCCGCTGACGATAGAGATCTGTCAAGCGCTGAATAAAGCCCTCATCCACATGGGTGACAAAGCGAGGGATGTCGTAGAAATAGGTGTCGTTGGATTCGTCCAGTTTAGTACGTTGTTCGGGCTGAAGCAGCATGGTTCCCTAGGGCAAAGATGTTTCCTTGAGTGTAAACATATTCTGGATTTCAGGGGAGCGGAAAGGCAGTCTACAATAGAAGCACTGAGACAGTCGCCACCCCGCAACGTTGCTGGCCATGGTAAAAACCCCTGCCAAAACCCTTACCCTAGCCGAGTTTCTGCAACAGTCAGAGACCAAGCCTGCTCGCGAATATGTTGATGGCCAAATTATTCTAAAACCTATGCCCCAGGGACAGCACAGCACCATTCAGGGAGAGCTGGTGACCGCCATCAACGCCGTGACGAAACCTGGAAATCTAGCCTGGGCTTTTCCCGAACTGCGCTGTACTTTTGGGGGACGCTCCATCATTCCCGATGTGTCTGTGTTTCGCTGGCAACGGTTGCCCACCAATGACGATGGCACCCTAGCCAACACGTTTAACGCCGCCCCAGATTGGGCCATCGAGATTCTCAGCCCCGACCAATCTTGGACACGGGTGGTGAGCAATATTGTTCACTGCCTTAACCATGGCAGTCTGGGGGGCTGGTTGATTGATCCCCACGAGAAATTGGTGCAGGTTTATCGGCCTAACCAATACCCTGCTTCTCTGGAGGCGGCGGATAATCAGCTAACGATGGCGGATTTGGCTCCGACCCTAGCCCTCACGGTGGGGCAGATATTTGGCTGGCTGCAAGTGCGGTAAACGTCAGCGTATCGTCTGCCTAGTTTGGCCCCTGCCCTCGCCTCATCTTGCTGTCCCTTGCTCTTTTTTTCCTATGTCGAACCCCACCCTGTTGCCGCTTGCCATTGCCCCATCCCTACAAAAGCCACTGGTGATTGGCGACGTAACGCTGCACAGTCGGGTGTTGCAGTCGCCGCTGTCGGGGGTGACGGATCGGGCCTTTCGGGAACTGGTGCGCCGCTATGCGCCAAATTCCATGCTCTACACCGAAATGGTGCAGGCCTCTGGGCTTTGCCATGCCCAGGAACTAGAGAAAATCATGGACATCGGCCCGGAAGAGCAGCCGATCAGCATTCAGCTATTTGACTGTCGGCCCGACTTTATGGCCGAGGCCGCCAGGATGGCGGAGGCGGAAGGGGCCAAAACCATTGATATTAATATGGGCTGTCCGGTCAACAAAATTACCAAAAAGGGGGGCGGGTCTTCGCTGCTGCGGCAGCCAGAGGTGGCGGAGGCCATCGTGCAGACCGTGGTGGAGGCGGTTTCAGTACCCGTCACCGTCAAAACCCGCATTGGCTGGGACGACGACGACATTAACGCCGTGGAATTTGGCCGTCGCCTAGAAGCCGCCGGGGCGCAGATGCTCACCCTGCACGGACGCACCCGCCGCCAAGGCTACCACGGCCCCGCCCGCTGGGAGTGGATCGCCCGTGTCAAAGCGGCCCTATCAATTCCGGTGATTGCCAACGGCGACATTATTTCAGTGGAGTCGGCCCTGCGCTGTTTAGAACAAACTGGAGCCGATGGGGTAATGTGTTCGCGGGGCACCCTGGGCTATCCCTTTTTGGTGGGCGAAATCGATCACGTTCTCAAAACAGGTGAGTTACCCACACCGCCTACGCCCCTAGATCGGCTGCGCTGTGCCCAAGAACATCTGCATTTACTGTGGAAATACAAAGGTCAAAAAGGCATTCACCAGGCCCGCAAACACATGACCTGGTACGTCAAAGGTTTTGAAGGGGCGGCTCCCCTACGGGATCAGCTTTGCCAAATCAAGACCGTGGAAGAAGGGGATCACCTACTTGCCCAGGCCATTCATAGCCTCGTTGAGGTAAACCACTAATCCTGATTGTCCAAAACATCTTTCGTGTAGGTTGGGTGCAACAACGCGAAACCCAACAGTTGCCAAGGATCTAGGACTTGTTGGGTTCTGCTATCGCGCCACCCAACCTACACGATATTAAGGCTTTTTGGCATTGTGTTAGGCCATCAGCCGCTTATCTATAAGCATCGAATTTGAGGAAAACACTAGCGCAATTCAAGATCCAAGCCTTCCCGGCGACTGCGGAGGTCGTAATATAAAACACCTTTGACCGCTTGCCAAAGGGGCAGAATCAAAATGCTGCCTGCAAGGCTGAGAATCAGTCCAATCCCCTGGCTAACAATTACGGCAGTTACGCTATCGGGCACAAAGGCGAAGAGAATGCTGGGTAAATAGTTGGTCACGGAGAGAACAGGCAACTGAATTAAAAAGGTGGCCAAAAAGACAATTTGGATGCGGCCAATGGATTTTTGGGTGAGTTCCCAACTGCGGCTGAGGCTGCTGCCTGCATCTTGGTTGGGTTCCACCGCCAAAACCACTTCGGGGATAAATAGATGGGAGACCACCCAGATCAGCCCTAGGGTAAAGATGGCGATCCCCAGCAGCACTCCAAGGATAGTGCCGACAACGCCGCCCACAGTGTTATTGGTCAAAGCGCCTAGGATGCCGCCCACCACCAAGCCAGATCCAACGCCCACCAGGGCCGCCGCCAGGGCCGCCACAATGTAAGCCGCCATGAAGGCCAGGGTTAGCAGAAAGCCCAGGAGAAGAAACTGACCCAGCTTCGGGTTGAGGTCGCGGCGTACGTCCAGGGAGGTTTCGGGCTGGTTAATTAAATCGCTAAAGGAAAGTCGCCCAATAACGCTGGAAATCATCGTGTATTTCGCGATGCCATAGAGCAGCGGCAACACCCCTACCAGCACCCCCAACAATCCGCCGACAATGGCCAACCCCTCGCCACCAATCGCCCCCAGAATCCCGGCTAACAGACCCACCGCCACCGCCATCCCCACAATGCCCCCCAAAATCCAGAGGGTGGCTAGGGCCGACAGTTGCAGATAGGTCTTAAAGCGATCCCGGTACAGCCGCAGGGCCGCACTCACCACATCGCCAGGGTTGAGGGGGCCAAGGGGGCCGCTAGAAGCATCGGAGAAACCCATGGGAAAAACCTGTCATCGATGGAACGGCATCCCCAAGATCCGCCCAGGTGGCGAGGGAACCGGGGGCTAGTCGTAGACCTTGAGGGTAGCCTACACTGCGGTTGAGGTCTCCGTTTTTTTCGATTTGCTTCATGAATGTTCAGCGTTGGATGGCCCGCCGCGAGGCCAGTTGGCGGCAGTTGGATGCCCTGCTTCAGCGAGCTGAGAAAAAGGGGCTAAAGAGTTTGTCGGGGGCGCAGGTGCGGCAGATGGCCAGCCTCTACCGATCTGTATCGGCGGATTTGGCGCGGGCCAAAAGCAACGCTGTGGGGCAGGCGGTCATTAAGGACTTACAGCAGCTCACTAGCCGGGGCTATCGCCAAATTTACCAAGGCTCACGGCGGCAAGAATGGCAAGATTTGGTGGACTTCTACCGCTACGGCTTCCCCGAAACCGTGCAGCAAACCTGGCCCTACATCGCCATTGCCACCGCCCTGTTTGCATTGGGGGGCTTGGTGGGCTGGTGGTTTGCGTGGCAAGATCCAGCCTTTCTGACGATGGTGCTGGGCCAAGAGTTTGTGGAGGAAGTCAAAACCAGTCGGGAACTGTGGACGGTGTCAATCATGGGCGTGGAACCCGTCGCCTCCAGCCAGATCATGATCAACAACATTGGCGTGTCGCTATGGGCGATGATTGGCGGCATTGCCATGTTTATGCCCAGCGTGCCCCTCCTAACGCCACCGGGGGCCTTTACGGTATACCTGCTGCTGTTTAATGGCCTGATGATTGGCTGCGTCGGCGTTTTGGTAGCCCAGGCTGGCCTTGCTTGGGACTTGTGGGCCTTCGTCTTCCCCCACGGGTCGCTAGAACTTCCAGCGATTTTTATGGCGGGCGGGGCAGGGCTACTACTGGCCAAAAGTATCCTACTACCGGGAGCCTACCGTCGCGTCGATGCCCTGCGAATCTACGGCCTTCAGGCGGTGCGCCTACTCTACGGCATCATCACGTTACTGGTGATTGCAGGCATCATCGAAGGCTTCTTCTCCCCCCAAACCTGGATTCCCAACGGTCTCAAATACGCCGTAGGCATCGCCCTCTTTATCGGACTAGTGCAATACTGCCGCCGCCAACGCCCAGCCTAGCCCCAACCCAACAACCAATAACCAATAACCAATAACCAATAACCAATAACCAATAACCAATAACCAATAACCAATAACCAATAACCAATAACCAATAACCAATAACCAATAACCAATAACCAATAACCAATAACCA
>JBIPSI010000012.1:0-153807 GCA_044070495.1 Spirulina sp.
CGTCAGGGTAAAAATGCCGTCGATGAGCTCTTTGGGCTCATCGACTCTTCAGGGTGCTCGCCCCCTCCCCTTCTGCCTAGATAATCCTACGGCTCTGGAGGCTTTCTCATTAAGCCTCACTTATCGCTGTGACTAATTACAATCCAGGTTTCTAAAGTTAAATCACCTGGGGAACTAAATGGGTTCAGTTTTTTGGCTAAATCAGATAATGGAGAAGGTTCAAATTGAGGACTATTGGCAAAGTTAAAGAGCTCTCCGTGTCGTTGGTGACTGGAAAAATCTGTAGCCTGATGGCTGCCAAAACGCCAACAGCCCACGAGATTAGGCTCGTTGCCAATAGCGCGAACAAACTGATAGCTCTTGATGGCCTCAGGGGTGCGGGCTGTTTTCCAAATTCTGACCTCATCAAGGCAGCCATCGGTATACTCATCTCCTTGATTATTCAAAGCGCCAATAAAAACTGTGGTGTTTATCTTGGGGAGGGATGAGTCATTACTTTTCCTGGCTTCCACAACTTGGCCGTCTAAATAGCTCACAAAGCCATTCGCAGTGTTGCGCTTCCAGGTCATCGCAATGTGGTGCCACTTGCCATCGATCGCGCCGCTACCAACGGAGATTCCTGTCGTTCCGCCATCGTTGCTCAAAATATGTTTGTTGTCCCACCCCGCCACAATGAATCCACTGTTGTCTTGTTGTCTCACGGCAGACTGCAAAGACGTACCTTTAAACCAATATTCGATAGTAATTTCATCACCACTTAAATCAGTAAGGTTTGAAATTTTGACGCAATTCTTTTTAGCTTTTTCAAATTTCAAAGCGTCCTTAGGAAGACTTATCTCCACATATTGGGTCTTGCCGTCTAGCTGAAGGGCATTACCAGGAGATTCGGCAGTCCATTGACAGTTGGTGGTCTCCGTGGCGGTGAAAGTCCCGTTGGTGAGCGTTGTACTATCACCGGTTGCCACAGCGATCACCAACAGCGAACCCTGGCTGAGGCTACTGGGTTTGGTGACGGTGGTGTTAGCGTCATAGTCATACCGCAGGTACGACACGGGAGTATTGGCTGGTATGGGTTGCTCAAGGTGGATGGCGCTAATGGCAACTTTGCCATTCGTCTCAACAGGTTTTAGAACTTCTGACACCTTGACCCGCTGTGAGCCCATCAGCAACACCCCGTGGGGAGTTAGCTCATAGTTGGGGGCGGCTTGGAGGGTTAGCGTGGTGACGTCACCCACCAGATCAGCCGCTAGCGTGCCCATGGGCACCGGCTCACTCCAGGCTCCGCTCAGTACGGCGGCGATCTCTTGAGTATTGCGGGGCAGTGCTTCCCAGGTTTCTGTAATGTGCGACGCGGCTGAGGCAATGGTCATTCTACAGCGCCCCTTTCCTGCCGAGCCGTTAGACACCGCAATGGTCAGGTCATCTAATCCCGGCTCGGCAGAGCGGGCAAGGCAGGTCAGCGAATTAGTTAATTGCAGTTGGGCACGTTGGGTTTGGGTGTCGTAATAGGCCGAGAAAAACTCGTCTTGATTGCCGCGAAAATAGAGGGCAATTTTGCCCGTGGCACTGTCAAAGAGTTGTGGGGTGTCTTGAGTCCAGGCAAAGTCTAAAATACCCCCCGAAGTGGTTAGCCCATTTACATCAACCGCGCACAGGGGCATAAACACCTGAGCATCTCCGGTTGATCGGAGCTTAGCCAACTCTTGCACTAAATTATTTAGCTCCTGAGTTTTTTGTTTTAGCTCATCTTCTTTTTTAGCAATTAGTTGATTTTGCTGATCGAGGAGAGATTTTTGCTTATTAAGCTCACTTGAAACCGACTCTTTTCTACGAGAATATTCCTCACTAAAACTAAAAGAAATTATTCCGCCAAGCATAGATCCAGGAAAATAAAAAATTTCAAAACGTCCCTTCAAGTAATCATTCTTCAAGTACATTTGATCCGTCGAGCTATAACTAGAAAAAGAGTAAAGGCGACCCCCCTGGCGTACTATAAAATCTTTGTTGCTGTATTGGGAGTTCCCAGAGGGGATATAAGCTTGATTAGATTGAAGATACCCTTGAACAACAAAGTAAATACTTCCCCCAGGCTTATTTGAACTTATAGGAAGTATTACGGTATCGACCCCTAAGCGAGGCACAGGAAAAGACTGGCCTATGACATCACTTAAATTCTTTGATGTCGCTTCTTCTCTATTCCGAAACACAACTACTCCAGAATTCATATCATTAATCTTTTCATTATTGATATCAATACTTTTTTGAGTTTCATCTCTGCTTTTCTTTAAACTTTCAAGTTCAGTATTTAAGGCCGGTATGGCCACCTGAGTTAAGCTGACTATCGTCTTTTGTTTAAGGGTAATCTGATCGAGCTGAGCATTTCTAGAGCCTCCAGCGTCAGACGAGGTGGCTAGTTTCTTCAGATCCATCACATCGGGTATCTGGGCTAGTTTGCCGTCTTTTGACACGCCAAAATCTAGCGTGGTCACCTCTTTTTTGCCACTGCCCGCGTCAGTCGCCACGGCCAACATAACACGGGTATTTTGCTTTACTGGCTTGCTTTCGTTGTCGTAGCCCGTGGCTTTATTTTCTTGCTGACAATACATCAGCGCCGACAGCCCCGACGCCACCTTGCGCCCGCTAAACCCAAAGCTGTTGCGGCTGATGCCCGCCCCCTCACCAATGGGAGCCTCTGATTTCACCCAGGTGGGGTTGCCCTCTAGCTTGCCATGGTTGGCATTATCCGTTTGGTCATAAACGGTGGTGCCGGTTCCTTCATCAAAGCACCAATAGCCCACCAAACCCGGCTCATTGCCCACCAAGCGGCAATTCATATCCCGCAAGATTTCTTCGCCATCCCGCGCCCGATCCCAAATTCTCACCTCATCGATTTTTCCCGAAAATTCCAATCCCAGGCATACGTTGTTGTCGTAATAGGAAATGGGCACTGGCTTGCCACAATCGTAGGAATTGACGAGCTGACCATTTATATACTGCTTGAGAACGCCATCGCCGCCATAGACACCGGCCACATGCACCCATTGATTTAGGGGAATTTTTGTAGTGTTTTCACTGCCAATATCAGCACCCAACGTTTGCGTGGAATTGTGGACTCCAAAGGTTAGAAATCCTTCTGGAGAATATGCTAAATAAAACCCCCTGCCACCATCTTTATCCCCATAAGAAATAGCGATACTTTGCCATGCTTTGGTTTCTTCATGAAGATTGATCCAGGCTTCGATCGTGATCTTTTCTGGCTTTAGGCTGGGGTGATTTCCACAGTTGATGTGGGTTTCTGGCTTGCCGTCAAACTGTAGAGCAGTCTCTGCCGATCGCTTCTCTTCTACCAGTGAAATTAGGGTCTTGCCGCAGGTGCTGCCGCTGCTGGTGCCTTCTGTACAGGTGCCTGCCTTGGTTTCAAACACGGTGGGGTGATTAGGGCAGGTATAGGACTGGGTGCCACGGTATTAAACAAGCCATCCTTCGCCTGCTCAATATTGATTGAGTCAATGCGTTCCGTCTTGCTGTTATAGGCAAAAATTTGCCAGCGCATCAGTTCCGCAATTTGCGTCGGCAGCAGCAGCACCGCAAAGCGCCCATCTTGCAAATTACGAATAAAGCTCAGGTGTTGGGTTGGCTCATAAAAGGTATTGCCTTCCAGGTCTTTGGCCCCTAAGCTGTCTTTGTTACTCTGGGGAGTGGTCTTGTTGCGACTCCGCTGAAAACGCACTTCCTGGGTATTTTTGAGATCTATACCCACCAGCAGAAAGCGATCAACCAGCAGCGTCCCATTCACTAGCGGCTGAACCCGACCGATAATCTGCGCCGCTTTGGCCGCGTCACCCGTAGCCGTATCCACCCCACCCAGGAACACTTGATCGGCATGGCTCTCGCCAATGGACTGACGAAATACACACACATACTTGCCATCCGACACCACCTGAAACGGGGCCTGGGCCGTAAGCCGCGCCGTTGAAGACAAAAAGATATCCTGCTCGTCCGGTTGCAAGGATCCGGCAGTGGCCTCAAGGCGGCTATCCTTCTTCACCAGCGGCATTTGGCACTGCCCCAAAATCCCGGCCCCGACTTCGGCAATCTCCTTCGGAAACGGCAACCGCTTGGGGTTATCGAACCAGTAGTTCACATCTCGACTATCGACTTGCTTGGCATCTTCCAGATTCAGCACCGTCTAATAAATGCGGCGATGATCGTCCATGGCAAAGGCAATCACCGTACCCTTATGGCGAACCAGGGTGGTGTACTGATAAGCAACGTCGCTATAGCTCTTAATGAAGCTGCTATCGATAGTCATGAGCGTTCCTAGATTTTTGAGAGCGAGAGGGAAGTGAGCCAGTATGCATAGCTCAGCAATTGGCAAAACAAAAATCGGCTGATGTGTGATCAGCCAAAGGCTCCTGCTAAAGGTAGATAGAAAACTGGAATAATCTGCGATCAAAGCTTTCTAGTCTAAGGCTTTACTCTATCCTCCAAAAGCCTTAGATAACCAAAAAAGATTTCAAATAAAAATTAAAGCAGTAAACCCTTCACAGACAATCATGGCCTAACAAAAAGAAATAATTTTACACAGAAACTATTAAACGACTGAAGCGGCGATGAGGTTTGTATCAAGGACAACTCTCGCTCATTTTTTACGACCTGTGACGACTCTGGCAGTGAGGACAATCCATAATGCTGACGTCGTTGCACGACAGTCATTCTAGGCATCACCGCCTAATAGACCAGTGCCCTAAGCCGAGGGCAATCAATCCGGTTTCCACGATAGCGATGGCCAACGCCAGAGTATTAAAGACCTGTAGATTGTCCTTCGCGGCCAGGGCGCGTCTAGTCTGTGTTAATTAAAGGGGCCACCGCTAACGATGATGCTAACCACTGGAGCCAAGGCCCATTGATGGCGGCGGCTAGGGTGTTTCTTGCGAATTCCAGGTGGGGAAGGCCAGGATACGGATTTTGCCTTTGTGGGGAAGTTCTCCTTGGTCGCAGGCTAGGGCTCCACCGTTGAGGTCTAGGTGTCGTGTCAGGATAGATCTGGCCTCTGCCATATCGGCTACCCTGAGATTGAGAACATACAGGTAGGCCCCATGGCGGTCTGGCACTAGGTCGGGGGTTTCCCAAATGCGGAGTTTAAGTCCGCTGGGCTCCGATATGATTTTGTAGTAAAGCAGATGGTCGGTCGCTAGGGCATACATGGTGGTTTCACCTAGGAACGGGTGTTTCAAAGCGCTGGCTCGTCACCCTGGAACGCGGTCGTCGCCTTAGAATACCCATATCTCTATAAAGATTCTAAGCGACGGTCCTAAAGTTCTGGTTATTTTTCGATAAGTTTTATGACGGGCTAGCCAAGCCTTCGCTGAATAAAGGTTGCCCTAGGCAAAACGCAAAACAGGGGCCACGTTGAACGCCGCCCCTGGAGATAGGCCAGATTGAAGAACCCAGATTTAGCCGCAGGGTTTAGCGACTACCAGGCATACGGCCCCCCTCGTCATTGCTGCCGCCGTGGGGTTGAGAACGGCCCGGATCGCAGCCCTCGGCCCCGTTGCCAATGCCTTGGTTGCAGTTGCGGCGATCATCATCATCGTCATCATCATCGTCATCATCATCATCATCATCGTCATCATCGTCGTCATCATCGTCGTCATCATCGTCATCGTCGTCGTCGTGACTATCCCCAACGGTGGTGTTTGTTTCGGTGGTGGTAGTGGTGGTGGTGGTGGTGACGGTCGTGAGACCCGTGAGACCCGTGATGTTGGTGGCGTTGGCGATGTAGGCCGACTCTACTTTTTCGACCTTGCCCAGGTAGGCCATGGCCTGGTAGACAAAGCTACAGGCTTCGGCGCGAGATACGGTGCTGGACAGGTTGAGGGTGGTGACGGTGGGATAATTCACCAAAACGCCCCGTTCCACCAGGGCGGCGATGATCACTCGATATTCGCTGGGAATTTGGTTGGCGTCGCTGAATACGCTCAGAATGGCATCGACGGAACGGCCTTGGCTGACCTGGGTAATGCCCATGCCCTTGGCCAGCATCACCAGCATATCCAGGCGGGTCATGGTGGCGTCGGGGTTGAAGGCGTCGTCATCGAGGTCTAAAAAGCCCATGGAGTAGGCTTTTTGGATAGATTGATAGGCCCAGTAATTGCGGGAGAGATTGCGAATGGTGACGGTTTGGCGAATGGTGGGTTGATCAAAGGCTTGGGCAATCATGGCCGCATATTGGGCCTTGGTCAGGTTATTGGTGGGCCGGAAATAGCCACCGGGGAAACCCGTGACCACCTGAATGGCGGATAACCGATAGACAAAATCACTGGCCCAACTGGTGGTGGAAATGTCGGTAAATTGGGTTTGCGTCACCGTGGTGGTCGTGGTGGTGCGCTGGTAGATGACTTGGCCACCGTTATCGTCGTCGTCGTCGTCGTCGTCGTCGTCATCATCATCGTCGTCGTCCTTGGTGTAAGCTCCATCCAGAGCTTGTTCCAACAGTCCGGCATCCTTCAGCCAGTTGAAGTCTTGGATGGGGCCACGGTTGGCTTCGGCAGCCAGGGCCACCGACGAAGCACCGCCCAAGGTAAGGGCGGTAAACACCAGGGACAGCGGGGCTAGGCGTAGGGTTTTGGCCCAAGTACGGTCAGTCATCATTAATCGTTCTCCTCTAGGGTGTGAGAAAGGCAATCGTGGCGTGGTAGAGCACGATGTCTTTGGTCAACCTGTCTCTCTGACCTGACGGAGGAGGAGGCCGATGGTTGCTAAGGGCCAAAAAAGTTATCAATTCCCCATAAAAGCGGATCTATCGGTAAAAATTTTGCGTTTATGCGGAAAAACAGGAACTTTCTGACCTTAGTCCCGCTCATGTTTTAGTTAAGACCATAGTCCTAAGACACCAGAGGGGCGGTGAGAGCGGCGGTGTGGTGGCGCAGTTCCTCCAGTTTGGCCATGGCCTTCCCCTGGGTGAGCAGGTCGTGGGCGAGGGCTAATCCAGCCTCTAGGGACTCCGCCGCGCCCCCCTGCCAGAGGTAAAAGCCTGCATTCCACTGGGCGGTTTTGAACAGTTCCGAAGGTTCTCCCGCCAGCACCGAAAGCAGCGCTTCACCGAGGCTGGTTTCGTCTTCTAGGGGGACGTCTTCGCCCTCAAAGCCGTAGTCGCGGGGGTGTAGCAGTAGGCGTTCTAGGGGGTCGCCAGGGGCGTGGTGGTTGGGGTGAATGCCGACGATGGCGGTGCGGCTGCGGGCCAGATCACAACTGCCCTCTAAACCTTTAACGGCCATCCACTCGGCCTGTCCGCGCAGGGCAAAGGTGGCCTGGGCTAGGGCTTCGGTGGGGGGATGCACAAACCCCAGCACCAGGCGATGGGGGCCAGCGTAGGGTGACCACATCAGTTCTACGGTGGCGAAGGGGGGCCGCTTGCCGATTTGCTCCCGGTAGGGCACGAGAGCCTGGGCCTGGGGAAAATGCTGGGGCAGATAGACAAATCCGAACCCCGTTTGATTCAGCAAGTCGTGACTTTGGGGCAGGGAGAGGTGCGCCAGGTTGACCCCCAACTGAGTCCACAGGTCCACCAGGGGAATCCCTTCCTTGGTGGGCATTCGGTCGCCGCCGTGCAGCACCACGGGCACCCCCGCTGCCAGCAGCACCAGGGTGGTCACGGGCACGACTGGAACCGTGCGGGAACGGCCATCGTAGGGGCAACTCAGCACCAGGGCTTTGCGGCCATCGGCAATGGCGGGGAGGGTTGGCCCCAGGGCGGTGTAGGCATCGAGGGTGCCCGCCAGTTCTTCGGGGGTGGGGCGCTTGATCCGGTGGGCGATCATAAAGGCTCCAATTTGGGCGGGGGTGGCGGTTTGGGTCAGCATCATGCGGGTGGCGGCCTCGGCCTCTTCGCGGCTGAGGGATTTTGAGGTATGGCTACCGCTGCCCACCTTTTTGAGTAAATCCCGAAATTCCTGACTCATCGTGGCTCCCCCGTCATACCGCCCTTGCTTTCATCCTACCGACTTCAATCCCTGGAGAAACACCGCCGCCGCCCGATTTTTCGCCTCTGGGAGGATATCACCCCAGGCTCAGCGCTTGACCATCGCGGCTTCCACTTGTTTCACCGATTCCAATACCGTGGCCGAGACCCCCTGCACCAGATCATAAAACCGCCGAATGGGGGGAATAGTGAGCCGATCCCGCGTGGTCACTAGCACCACGGATCGGGTCAGCACCGGATCTTCGGTGGGGCGCACTGCCAGGGTGGGGTCGGTGTAGCATTCTACCAGGGCCGATTGGGGCAGTAGGGCAATGAAGTTTCCCTGGCGAATCACCCCTCGAAAGGCATCTAGGGTATTGAGTTCTAGGGCGGCTTTGAGGTCTTCCCCCCGATTTTGGAACTGCTCCTGCACGAGGCGCTGCATCCCGTAGCCATCCTTAAAAATCACCTGGGGAAACCGAGACAGCATTTCCCAAGACACCTGGGGCTGGCTGGCCAAAGGATGATCCGCCGCCATCAGCACCTCCACGGCCTCCTCAAACAGCGGCGTGACCACCATTTCCGATTGGGAGACCAGGCGCGGATTGTGCATCACAATCGCCACATCCACTAGGCCATCCCGCAGCACTTTTAAGGAACGATCACTCCCTAGGGCCGTTACCCGCAACTGCACCTGGGGATATTCTGCACAAAACTGCTGTAACACCGGGGGCAGCAGGGTGGAGCACACCGACTGAATCGCCGCCACACAAAGCTCCGGCTGTTTCCCGGCCATCAGATCGGCAATCTCCCTCGACACCTGCGTCCAGTCTTGGTGAATGCGGCGGGCCTTGGGCAAGAGACGCTCCCCCGCCACCGTCAACTTGGCCTGGGATCCTCGGTGAAATAGAGGCGCATCCAGCTCGGTCTCCAAGGCCTGAACCTGGCGACTCACGGTGGATTGGGTGACCCGGCACTGATGGGCAGCGGCCTGAAAACTCCCGGTATCCGCCACCGCCAAAAAGGCTTGAATTTGCTCGATCCGCATTAACCCACTGCCCAGGTGAAGGGTGACACCGCCGCCCTAGGACATCCCAGAACGAACTAACGTTACCTTTTCCTAACAGATCACTCCTCGCTAATTCGTATCAACGGTAGCCGAAACGCTATTCCTATCCTCTCTGGGGGCCAAGGGAAACATCGCCCCCGGTGGACAAGGCTTGGGCTTCGCAGAGGGCACCCAGGCCAAGCCTAGGCGCGAGGATATGATGGATATTATGAACATCGTGCGATCCCGAAATGGTGTTCCGATTCGCCTATCGAGCGAACGATGGAGCCATATATTAAGCAGGCATCCAGAAATGGATGCCTGCCAAATCCAGGTGTTTGAAACACTGGCGGAGCCCGATTTCATTCAGGCGGGTGATTCGGGTGAGATCCTCGCAATCCGCCGCTATGATGCCACTCAGCTAGGCCGCAAATATATTGTCGTGGCCTATCGAGAAATCAGCACTACAGAAGGCTTTGTTTTAACCGCTTACTTAACCCGTCGCCCATCACAGCAGAGGGAAATTCTATGGACACGCTAAAGATTCTGCAAGCCTCCCATCAAGCCAATTGGGACTATGACGATGAGGCGGATGTTCTCTACCTGTCCCTGGGTCAGCCTCGTCCTGCGGTGGGGATCGATATTGGCGATGGGGTGGTGTTGCGCTACGACGAAGCCACCCAAGAGGTGGTCGGGCTGACGGTGATTGGTCTGCGGGCTAGGCTGGCTAGGGCGGAGTAGGCGGTCTGGTTCTAGGGTTGTCGTGACTTCACTGGGATCGTTGTTTTGGCAGCTATCGGCTATATTTATCTGGCCTGTCTGCCGTTCAGTTCCTCTCTGTGCCGATGCCCTTAATAGTTGCGTTTTTGGTGGCACTGCTGCCGATTGTGACGGTGTTTTTGCTGTTGGTGGTGGCCCGTCGCCCTGCGGATCAGGCCATGCCCGGTGCCTTGGCGGTGACGCTACTGGCGGCGGGTATTGTTTGGCAAGTGCCCTTGGCCTACCTGGGTGCGGCCTTGGTGCAGGGGGTGGTGATTGCCCTGGAAATTCTCTACATCGTGTTTGGGGCGGTGCTGCTGCTGAATGTACTGCAAGTGTCCGGTGCCCTCAGCGTCATTCGTGAGAGTTTGCTGGGGCTATCCCAGGATCGGCGGGTGCAGGTGATCATTATTGCCTGGTTGTTTGGCGGCTTTATTGAAGGAGCTTCGGGATTCGGCACCCCGGCGGTAATTGGCGTACCGCTGCTGGTGGCGGTGGGTTTTCCGGCCATGGCGGCGGTGATGGCGGCACTGATTATCCAAAGCACCCCCTCCACCTTTGGGGCGGTGGGAACGCCGCTGGTGTTTGGCATGGCGGCAGGGCTGGGCGGATCCCCGGCGGTAAATGCCAATCTCGCCAGTCAGGGGCTTACCCTCGGCCAAGCCATTACCCAGGTGGGCGTTCGGGCCGGGATTGTTCATGCCATTATCGGCACCTTCATTCCGTTGCTGCTGGTGGTCACGCTCACCCGACTGTTTGGCGATCCAGAAACCAAACCTGCCGATCCCTATCTCTGGAAATTTTCCCTGCTAGGGGGGCTGGCCTTCACCGTGCCCTACCTGCTGACGGCCCTGTTCATTGGCCCCGAATTTCCGACCATGGTGGGCGGACTGGTGGGGCTACTCATCACCGTCACCGTTGTCCGTCAAGGCTGGTTGCAGCCTAGGGAACCCTGGGATTTTCCGCCCTCCGAGACCTGGCCCGATGCCTGGATGGGCAGTGCCGCCCCCACCTTGGCCAAGCCCCCCGCCTCCATGACGGTACTGAAGGCGTGGCTACCCTACGTGCTGCTGGGGGTAATCCTGGTTCTGTCCCGCCTGGAGGCCCTGCCCCTGAAATCCGCCCTACAAAGCGCCAAACTCACCTGGCCTAGCATTTTCGGCACCACGGTGACGATCAGTTCCACACCGCTCTACCTGCCGCCGACGCTGTTCTTGGTGGTCATCGGGATCACCTGGGCGCTGTACCGAGTTCCAGCAAAAGCCATGGGGCAGGCGGTGGGGCAAACCGGGCCGCTCCTGCAAAAAACGGCCCTCGCCTTGGGGGCGGCAGTGCTCATGGCGCGGGTGTTCATCAACACCGACACCAACGGGGCCGGACTCAGCAGTATGCCCCTCACCCTGGCCGATGGCATTTCTGGGCTGGCAGGGCAGACCTGGCCCCTGTTTGCGGCGGTGATTGGCATGGTGGGAGCCTTTGTGGCGGGTAGCGTTACCGTCAGCAATATGATGTTTTCCCTATTTCAGTTTGGGGTGGCCGACAGCATCGGCAAAGCCCCCGATTGGGTGCTGGCTCTGCAAACCGTGGGCGCTTCGGCAGGAAATGTGATCTGCGTGTCCAACGTCGTCGCCGCCGCCGCCACCGTGGGTCTGCTGGGCCGAGAGGGCATCCTGATTCGCCAACTGCTGCCCGTGGTGGTGTACTACCTGGCTCTGGCGGGAGTCATTGGCCTGATTGCGACTTGGTAATCGGGGAAGGGTTTCGTAGGGCAGGAAAACGTCATGCCTGGGATTGGTCGGGCTAGAACTGGTCGGGCTGGAACTGGTCGGGCTGGAAGTCGAGATCGGGGGTATGGAGTTCGGATTTGGTATAAAGCGGATCTTGACGGGTTTACGGGGCAGGTTGCACCATGGGCTTGGAGCGACGACATCGGGTTACGGTACCCATTTGGGTTAATTCGCTAGAAATTAATTCGATAGAGCAGCATTCCCGGCGCAGATCTGGGTAGTCTGCTGGCACTTGTTTGGCGACCTCTTCGTAATTCAATCCGTGGACGATCAGCCATGCCAAAAGTGATTGCAATCCACTCCTATCGGGGCGGCACTGGCAAGTCTAATGTGACGGCCAATCTCGCAACCACCGTGGCCCAACAGGGGTATCGAGTGGGAGTGGTCGATACCGATCTGCCGTCGCCCGGTATTCATAATATCTTTGGCCTAGAGCCAGATCAGATCACTAAAACGCTCAACAGCTACCTGTGGGGCGAGGCCGAACTGGCGGATGCCGCCTACAGAGTGAGTCCCAATTTGGGGCTAACCCAGGATGGAGACCTGTTTTTAGTGCCATCGAGCTGCAACGCCGACGATATTGCCCGTATTCTCAAAGATGGCTACGATGTGCGGCTGCTCAACGATGGTTTTCGGCAGTTCGTGAAAACGCTAGCGCTCGATTACTTGTTCATCGATACCCACCCAGGGCTATCGAAGGAAACCTTTCTAACGCTTGCCATTGCCCACCGCCTGCTGCTGATTGTGCGGCCCGACAAACAGGACTACCAGGGCACCGCCGTGACCCTTGATGTCGCCCGACAGCTTAACGTACGTCATATGCAAATTGTGATTAACAAAGCCCTTTCCAGTATGGAACCTGGGGTTTTGCGGCAAAAGGTCGAGGAAACCTATGGGGTGCCCGTGGCGGGGCTGTTTCCCCTCTCCGAGGATGTGGTCAAACTGGCCAGCGAAGGGGTGTTTTGCCTGCGCTACCCAGAGCATCCGGTGACCCAGGAGTTTCAGGCGGTGGCCCGCCGGATTATGGAGTAGACCACGATGGCCAATACTGGTGACCTTAAAGCCCTTGCGGATTCGATCACGGCGGTAACGTCGCCCTTTCGCAACTACCTGAGCGATCTACACCAGAGGTATCTGCCGTTAACCGATGGCACCGTGGCCGACTACATTCCAGAACTGGCGTTGGCCGA
This sequence comes from Spirulina sp., assembly GCA_044070495.1. GTDB lineage: Bacteria > Cyanobacteriota > Cyanobacteriia > Phormidesmidales > Phormidesmidaceae > Nodosilinea. The sequence goes on from JBIPSI010000012.1 coordinate 12,748, forward strand.
CCCCAGTTGGTTTGGCATTGCCGTTGCCACCGTGGATGGACAGGTGTTTGAGGTGGGCAACTGTGACCAGTCCTTTACGATTCAGTCCATCTCTAAGGCGTTTGTCTACGGGTTGGCCCTGGAGGATCACGGGCGCGACTACGTGAATAGCAAAGTTGGGGTCGAGCCAACGGGGGAAGCCTTCAACGCCATTGTGCTGGATGAGGCCACCAATCGCCCCTACAACCCGATGGTCAATGCCGGGGCCATCGCCACCGCCGATCTGATCAAAGGCAAAGATGGCACCGAGCGTCTCAAGCGGGTACTCGAGATGTTTCGCCGCTACACGGGCCGCCCCCACGACATCGACGTGCCAGTCTTTTTGTCGGAAAAATCCACGGGCAATCGCAACCGGGCAATGGCCTACCTAATGCTCAACTTCGGCATGGTCAGTGATCGCATTGACGAAACCCTCGACCTCTACTTTCAGCAATGTTCGATTTTGGTGACCGCCCGCGATCTCAGTCTGATGGCGGCAACCCTGGCCAACGGCGGCGTCAATCCGGTGACGGGAGATCGCGCCCTTGAACAACGCTACGTACAGGATGTGGTTAGCGTGATGCTCACCTGCGGTATGTACGACTCGTCGGGCGACTGGGCCTACCGGGTTGGGATGCCTGCCAAAAGTGGCGTCGGCGGGGGCATTACCGCCGTTTCCCCTGGCAAATTGGGCATCGGTACCTTTTCGCCTCCCCTCGATGCCAAGGGCAATAGCGTGCGCGGCATTCAAGTTTGTCAGACCCTTTCCCAGGAGTTTGGGTTGCATCCCTTTAATGTGGCCGCCCCGCAACACGATCTAGCGACCTGGATCAAAGGCGGTGACGGTACCGATAATTGGTAGACCAGGACGCCTGCTCTCTCAGGCTGCTCTAAGGCAGGGCCGCTACCTTGAGAACTGTAGGGTCATTGTTTGTGCTATGAAAGCCTTAGCCAACAAGCTAAAAACGACGCTCCGGTTGTTTCAATCGCCCCTGTCGCAGCGCATTATTGCCGGGGTGTTTGTCAGCCTAGTGGTGATTGAGGCGATCTTGTTAGTGCCATCGGTGCAGCGTCGTCGGGGTGAACTGCTCGACCAAATCGAAGAAGTCTCCATCGGCAAGGTGCGTTGGATTGTCACCACCTACCCCACCGCCGATGGTGCGGAACTGGCGGATCAGCTTCAGCAATTGCAGAGCGATCCAATGCTCCAGGATATTTTGGGGGGCGCGGTGTACGATGCCGAGGGCAATCTGGTCGAAACCTTTGGGGAACCACCCCAGTTGACCATGGCCAATGCCCGCCAAGATCGCCGCCAGTTCTTGATCACCACCGCAGGTCACCGCTACGATATCGCCTGGACAACGATGGGCATTGGTGAAGGGATGCTGCCCGATCTCACCGAGAACCACGGGATTGTGCTGCGCCACGACGCCGATGGCACCCAGCGGGCACTGATGTTCTACATCCTCAGAATTGTCGGCCTGGTGTTGCTGATTGCCGCCTTCATTACCCTGGCCATGCTGCTGTTGCTCAGTCGGCTGTTAATTACCCCCATTCTCACCCTGCGCCAGGATCTCGCCCTAGCGGGGGCAACCGTAGCCGCTGCCGACAAGGCCCCAGCCTTTGCCTCATTGCGCTATCGGCGGCGGGATGAACTGGGGGAGGTGATCACCACGTTTCATCAAATGTATGGGCAGATTTGTACAGAAATTGGGAATCGCAAGCGGGCCGAAGCCACCCTGCGCCATCACAACCAGGAAATGCAGCAGTACATTGAACAGGTAGACCAGGTTACCGCCGCCGCCACCGCCGTTGATGCAGGCCGCTTTGTCCCCGCCAGTCTGGATGCCGTGGCCCAGCGCAACGATGAACTGGGGCAGTTGGCCCGCATGTTTCAGTTGATGGCCGCCAGTATCGAGCAACGCGAAACCCAGTTGAAGCAACAATTGAAAGAACTGACCATCGAAATTGACCAAGTGAAATTACAAAAGCAGGTGGCCCAAATTACGGAAAGTGACTACTTCCAGGAACTCAAAGCGGAACTTAAGCATTTGCAAGTAGATGAATTTTGGGAATCTTGAGCGCGGCCCAATCTGCGAGAAATCAAGGTTGTTTGGCATTGTGTTAGACCGCCAGCCTAACCCCTCTGATGCGGGTTGACTGACCAAACTCGCCAGAGGGGCACAAGACCTGCCCCCTACATTATCCCAATCCGGTAGGGGTACGGTTGCTGCGCTGGGTGCAAAATCTTTTGGCCGTCAACCAACGCTGATAGCATCGATTGCCTAAAGGGAATCGGTTTGGGGATGCCGTGCCCCTTCGGGAGCCGCGATAAGGGAGTAAATTAGGAATGAGGTGTAGCCCCACTGCGGGTTTCGACGACCTCCAACCGCTGACTTTTGTGTCACTTCTCTACGGTTTAAGACCCCTATTCCCCATGCTCAACGCCCATCGCATCGCCCAAATCGAACTGTTCCAAGACGACAACAACGGCTACAAATCCTTTGAAATGCCGGGGGCCAAACCCCACTACAACCCCGACCGTCCGGGCCAGGTAGAACATATTTTTTTGGATATCAGCTTAGATTTGGACAACAAAATCTGTGCGGGCACCTGCAAACTTCGCATCAATCCAGTGCGGGATGGGGTGGAAAGTTTAACCCTGGATGCGGTGAATCAACGAATCGAATCTGTCAAAATCGGCAGCGCCAAGCAAGGCTTTGACTACGATGGCGAACGGTTACACATTCATCTGAAAAAGCCCACGGTGGCGGGGGAAGCCTTTACGCTTACCATTGCCTATCGCCTGGTACAACCGGAGCGCGGCATTTACTTCGTCGGGCCAGACCAACATTACCCCGACAAGCCCGCCCAGGTGTGGACTCAGGGCGAAGATGAGGATTCCCGCTACTGGTTCCCCTGTTTCGACTATCCGGGGATGCTGTCTACCTCGGAAATTAAGGTGCGGGTTCCGGCTCAATACCAAGTAGTGTCCAATGGTGAGTTGATTGATACCCAGGAAGAGGAAGATCACAAGGTCTTCCACTGGCACCAAAAACAAGTCCATCCCACCTATTTGATGGCTTTCGCGGTGGGCGAATTCGACGTGATTCAAGACCAGTGGCAGGATATTCCGGTTACTTACTACGTGGAAAAGGGCCGCAAAGAACAGGGCCAGATCACCATGGGCAAAACCCCTCGGATGATCGAATTCCTCAGCGAAAAGTACGGCTACAAATACGCTTTTCCGAAGTACGCCCAGGTCTGCGCTGCCGACTTTATCTTTGGCGGCATGGAAAATACCTCGGTGACCATCCTCACCGACCGCTGCCTGCTCGACGAACGCGCCGCCCTGGATAACCGCAATTCCGAGTCCCTGGTCGTCCACGAACTGGCCCACCAGTGGTTTGGCGACCTGCTGGTGATCAACCACTGGAGCCACGCCTGGGTGAAAGAAGGCATGGCCACCTATTCTGAAGTGATGTGGACGGAGCAGGAGTACGGCGCAGATGAAGCCGCCTACTATCGCCTCGGTGAAATGCGGAGCTACCTCAACGAAGACAAAACCCGCTACCGTCGCCCCATGGTGACGCACATCTACCGCGAAGCCATCGAACTCTACGACCGCCACATCTACGAAAAAGGGTCCTGCGTCTACCACATGATCCACGCCGAGCTGGGGGATACCCTGTTCTGGAAGGCGATTCAGACCTTTGTGAACCGCCACGCCCACAGCACCGTGGAAACCATCGACCTGCTGCGGGCCATCGACCAAGCCACCGGACGCAACCTGCGGCCCCTGTTCGACCAGTACGTGCTGCGCGGTGGCCACCCCGACTACAAAGTGGCCTATAGCTGGGACGGCGACAGCAAGCTGGCCAAGCTCACCATCACCCAAACCCAGGCCAAGGATGGCGACACCAGCAGCACCAGCGGCCTGTTTGACCTGCGGATTCCCATTGGCTTTGGCTTTGTTAGCCAGGGCAAAACGGCCAAGGTCGAGGTCAAACCCTTCACGGTGCGCCTCCACGAACGGGAGCAGGCCCTCTTCTTCCCGCTGGAGAAAAAGCCCGATTTCATTAGCTTTGATGTGGGCAACCACACCCTCAAAACCGTGGAGCTAGAGTATCCTCTCCCCGAACTCAAGGCCCAACTGAACTACGACCCCGACCCCCTCTCCCGCATCGAAGCCGCCATCGCCCTGGCCAAAAAGGGCAACCTAGAGGCCGTCACCGCCCTCGCCACTGCCCTCACCGAGGATCCCTTCTGGGGCGTGCGGGCCGAAGTGGCGGAACAACTCGGCTCCGTCAAGCTCGATCAGGCCGCCGAAGCGCTGCTCAAGGGTCTCAAAGATCCCGAAGCCCGCGTCCGTCGTGCCGTAGTCCGTGCCCTGGGCGGCATCAAAACCGCTGACAGCTACAAAGCCCTCAAAGCCATTGCTGAAAAGGGCGATGCCAGCTACTACGTGGAGGCCACCGCCATCCATGGCCTCGGTGCGGTGGGAGCTGCCGACCTGGAGGGCAAACCCAAGGAGAAAAAGACCCTCAAACTGCTGGAAAGCATCCTCAAAGAACGCCAGGGCTGGAATGAAACCGTGCGCTCTGGGGCCATCACCGCCCTCAGCCAGTTCAAATCCTCCGAGGAAGCCCTCGACCTAGTGCTGAAATACACCGAACTCGGCACCCCCCAAGCCCTGCGTCTCTACGCCATCCGCGCCCTCGGCCCCATCTCCAAGGGCCAAACCAAACCCACCGTCGAACGCATCCTCGACCGCCTAGAACCCATCGCCAGCGAAACCTTTTTCCTCACCCAGGTTTCCGCCGTGGCCGCCCTAGAAGGGGTGGAAAGCCCACGCGCCATCCGCATCCTGCAAAACCTGGCAGAACATACCCCCGATGGCCGAGTGCGCCGCCGCGCCCAGGAAGCGGTACAAAAGGTGCAAAAGGCGATTGGTAAAGACAAAGCCGTGGAACAACTGCGCCAGGAGGTGGATGATCTGAAGAAGGCAAATCAGGAAATGAAGAGTCGGCTGGAGACGTTGGAGGCCAAGGCAAAGTAGGGAAGAGAGTAGGGGAACCCTGATACAAGTCTTGAAAGCCTCGAAAATACGTTGTTTAAGAGACAAAATTCACAGCATGTCGTTGAAGGATGGAAGACTTTATTTAATAAGCTTTCGGGCAACCTATCCCACAAGAAATCAGATGTCTCTAGATATGTGTCAGGAAAGAGGGAGTACAACGGAACCAGTGCTTAACAAGAACCAATCGTGGGTTCCACAGTCTTCCCCCAAGCGGCCCTTCCGGGTTCAGGGTGATAAGCCCAGCTAATATCTAGGCACAGCAAGGCTTTCAACGAATGCAGGACAAGCAAAGTGTATCAGCTAGTACAGTTTTAACCACGGATCTGGAAGAGCCCCCAAGCTTACGTTGGTTCAAATTTTCAATAAGCTAACCCTAGCCTTCCCGTGGCACATAGTATAATACTACTAATGTGTAAGTTATCATGCTCATCATAGGTATTAGCAAAGATATGGCACTTAATGATTTCATCTTTCGATCCAAAAAAAATCAGCCAACATCTGATTCAAGAGTACGAGTCATTACTACACCTTCTTTAATCTCTTCACGGAATCAATTTGAGGAAGCAGATCATCTCTTCATGCAGAAACCTGATGGTGTTGTTCAAGTCATAGGGATTAAGGATCCGCAAGCTTCCTCAGTGTCAGAAAGGACTGTATCGCAGAGAAACCTTTATTCAGAAGCACTAGCAAAATACATTGTTGAACAAGAGCAGAGGGGCAACAAATTTTTTGTTCAAAAATCAGATGGTTCTATTAAACGTTTTTCTGTTCAAGGAACTGTCTCAAGTAGTGTCATCAATGCAACAAAAAAATGATGCAATAAAAAATAATCGCCAAGCTTAACTATCTCCTTGTCTAAAAGTAGAAGCCTGATGCCAATACTTTATGAGTGTTATTATGAACTCAGTCCATAAAAGTGTATTGTCCGTATTGGCTTTTAGGTTGATTTCCTGCGTTCGTCTCCACATTGGATTGACATGAGTTGAAACAATGACAAAAGACAATACATATACTGGTTCACAGATGCCAGAGGATGATGAGAAGCAAATTGAAGAAGGTATCGTATTCGTCGAGAAAGACTTAACTCCCCAAGAACGAGATAGCCTAAAAGATTTCCTGTTAAAAAGCAGAGAGAAGACTAGATCTATAATTGCTATACGCCTGGTTTGGCTCCTTGGCATAACTGTATTCTCGACAATAGTACTCTCAGCAATTATCATTCTTGTACCTTCTGGTAATGCATCAGAAAGAGAAAGTAAATATAATTTCTCAAAAGATATATTTTCTATTCTTTTGAGTACTCAAACAGGATTAATAGGTGCGGCTTTAGGATTTTACTTTGGAAGTAAAGAAGACGGTTAAAATGTGCCAATCTTCACTGGAAACGACAAGACTTTTTAAAAATCAAGATGTGATACAGTAGTCGTAGGATGGGTTATTATAGCGCAACCCATGCAGACTAAGTCTTTGATATATTGCCGTGGAGACTAATGAATCCTGCACAGAATTTTGCCGACTTATAGTTGTTTCTCATAAGAATGAGATAATCTAGACGCTGAAAGCCTAACTCTAGTATACTTTCCAGCTTCTCAAGCTTAATTGGAATGACTATACTTGATTTCTGAAACACGAAGAGGCAAAGCATTATGTCAAGTTTTGAGTCAATGGAGACTTTAATTATCTTGCTAATAGCCAATTAATGTGTCTAGCCTTAAATCTAGATGACTAACTACTCTGTTAATGTTTTTAATGAAAAGCTTGACATGACTGAACTACTTAAGAAGGCAATTGCCCAACTAAAAACACTGACAGACGAAGAACAAGACGTTATCGCCGCTCGTTTATTGGCTGAAATGGAAGACGAGCAACAATGGAAAGCCCAGTTTGAAGCCACAACAGACGATCAATGGGATCGCATGGCTGAGATGGTTCGACAAGAAATTGCGGCTGATGATATTACGCCACTAGCTAAAATATAACGATGGAAGATGATTTAAGGCCAGAATACGACTTAAAAAGTCTACGAGTCAGAAAACTAGGCTCTGGCAGAAAAAATGCTGCTGGGGCAACTGTGAAATCAGAATCCAACCATGCTGAAATGTTTCCTGTCGCTAAGAAGGAAGCGCGGCCTTTAGAAGAGGTTATGGAGGAAATTAGCCAAAAAGTCCAAGAGAGAGGCTTAACGCCAGAAATTCTTGGGTCTATTTTGAGCGAGCCATAGGTTTTGAACGTTAAAATAGTTAGATGGTTGTAACCCAAGGCCAAGCCGATGACTATTCGCCAGCCCCGTTACAGTAAAGAAGAGTTTGCCCAACGTGGCAACGAGTTGTACGAAACTGAAATACGCGCCAAGGTTGAGGAATGTAACATCGGTAGGATTGTTGCCATCGACATTGAAACAGGATCCTTTGAAGTTGCCGATACCCCAATTTTGGCAACAGATAAGCTTTATGAACAACATCCCGATGCTCAACCCTGGGTGATTCGCATTGGGCATCCAGTCGTCTATCGCTTTGGCTCCCGAAGCTTGAAGAAACCCCGATGATGCAAGGCTTCGTTAATCAAAACTGTGAAGCCATCCTTCGCGTTGCAGTTGGCCAAGCCAATGGGCCAAAGCAGATGGTTGAAGCTGTTATTGATACAGGCTTTACAGGTTTTCTATCGCTTCCGTCATCTGTCATTACTTCCCTCGGTCTGCCCTGGCACTTTCGCGACATGGGCACGTTGGGTGACGGCAGTGAGGTTATTTTTGATATGTACAAAGCAACCATAATCTGGGACGGGAAAAATCAAGTTATTGATGTAGCCGCTTCAGAGGCAGATCCGCTTGTTGGAATGAGCTTGCTTTACGGCTTTAACCTTCAGATGGAAGTCATTGAGAGAGGACTTGTAACAATTGAGTCACTGAAATAAATGGAAGACGATCTAAAGCCAGAATACAACTTAAAAAGTCTACGAGTTAGAAAACAAGGCTCTGGCAGAAAAGATTTCGCTGGGGTAATTGTAAAGTTAGAATCTGACTTTGCCGAGGTGCTTCCTGTCACGGATAAGGAAGTTCGGTCTGTAGAAGAGATGCGCTGAAAAGCCCAGGGGCGAGGCTGAGCGCTTGGAGTAGCCTTGGGCTGGGTTGCGGCCTGCTAGGGCGGGGTTACGTTACAGTGGATCAGGCTTGGGCTATCTACGAGGATGGTCTGGGTGGCCGATGTTGAATGTTGGATTGCCAAGGGTTTTGATGCGCCATGGTGGCTACGTCTTCTCTGTCCGCTGATCGTGAAATGCCCCGTCGTCCAGAAAGCGATTGGCGGTTGTTTTTGCAGATGTGGCCCTACCTCTACAAGCGCCGCCGCATGATGGTGCTGCCTTTGATTTTGCTGGTGCCGCTGTCCTTGGCCAACGCCCTCCAGCCTGTGCTCATTGGGCAGGCGATTTCCCTGATTCGCCAGGAGCCGGTGATGGCCTTTTTGCAGGGGCGCACCCTCCAGGGCGGGCTAAACCTGATTGTGGGAGCCTTGGTGGCCACGGTGGCGATTCGGTTGCTGCTAGACGGGGTGCAGAGCTATCTGGTGCAGGAGGTGGGGCAGCGGATCACCGCCGACATTCGCATGGATTTGTTCTCCCATGTCACCTCCTTGGCTGTGCGATTTTTTGACCGCACCCCTGTCGGCAAGCTGATCACCCGCATCACCAGCGACGTGGACGCCCTAGGGGAGGTGTTTTCTACTGGGGCCGTTGGCATTATCACCGATTTGTTTTCCATTGGCGTGTTGCTGGTGGTTATGTTTACCATGCAGTGGCAGCTCGCCCTGATGCTGTTGGGCTTGCTGGTGCCTGTGACCTGGCTGATCATTTACTTTCAGCAGCAGTTTCGTAAGGCCAACTACAAGGCGCGGGAGCATTTGTCGGAACTGAACGCTAACCTGCAAGAAAACATTGCGGGCATCAACGTGGTGCAACTCTTCCGGCGAGAGCGCTTTAATTCCGAGCTGTTTCGGGCTACCAACCAGCGCTACGTTGCCGCCGTAGACAAAACGATTTTCTACGATTCGGCGGTGTCTTCCACCCTGGAATGGATTAGTTTGGTGGCCATCGGCGGCGTGCTGTGGCTGGGCGGGCTATTGGTGATGCAGGATGCCCTTACCTTTGGGGTGTTGGCCTCGTTTATTTTGTTTGCCCAGCGGTTGTTTGATCCCCTGCGCCAGTTTGCCGATAAGTTCACCGCCATCCAAGCGGGGCTGACCGCCGTCGAACGCCTCACCGACCTCTTCAGCATCCCCGTCGAAATCCGCGACCCCGCCCACCCATCACCCCATCACCCCATCACCCCATCACCCACCACCACCCACGCCTCGGAGATCCGCTTCAACCAGGTCACCTTTGGTTATAAAGCCGAAGAACCCGTCCTCAAAGACCTCACCTTCACCATTCGCCCTGGGGAAAAGGTGGCACTGGTGGGGCCAACGGGGGCGGGCAAAAGCTCCATCATTCGGCTGCTCTGCCGCTTGTACGACATCAACAGCGGGGCGATTTTGCTGGATGGCGTCGATATTCGCGATCTACCCCAGGCGGAACTGCGGCGGCGCATGGCCGTGATTTTGCAGGACGGCTTTTTGTTCGCCGGAGACGTGAAAAGCAACATTACCCTAGGGGAGGACTACCCCCTGGAGGCCGTCATCGAAGCGGCGAAAAAGACCAACATCCACAACTTGATCGAGCAATTGCCCCAGGGCTACCACACCGAACTGCGGGAACGGGGGGCCAACCTCTCCGGGGGCCAAAAGCAGCTCCTCGCCTTTGCCCGTGCCGCCATCCGCAATCCCGGCATCCTCGTCCTTGACGAAGCCACCGCCAACCTGGATGTGGGCACCGAGGCCATGATCCAAGAGGCCCTCGAACGCCTGCTAGAGGGCCGCACCGCCATCATCATCGCTCACCGCCTCTCAACCATTCGCAACGTAGACCGCATCCTCGTCCTCAAACATGGTGAACTGGTAGAACAGGGCAGCCACGACGAACTGCTAGCCCTGGATGGCCTCTACTCCAGCCTCTATCGCCTGCAAATGTTGGGGGTTTAGGGTAAATCCTGTCTAGGGTTGGGGAGAGGGGTATAAGATAAGTCCAATCGTGCTGGGCCTGTTCGAGTAGGTGGGTGAACAAGGATGCCGCAAGGGATATCGTGGAACAACCTGCCCCGCTGTGTGGTGTTGGGCTTGGCAGTCATGGGGACGGCTGGCTTACCCGCCGCCGCGCAAACCACGGGGCCAACCCTGGTTAACCGCACAACCAAAACCCTCGTGGGGCTGTATGTGGTTCCGGCTGGTAGCGGCACTTTTGGTCAGAATCGATTGGCTAGCTCAGGGGTTGGCCCTAATCAGACCGTACCGTTGAACCGCTCGTCTGATCACTGCATCTACGACATTCTGAGCCTGTTTAGCGACGGTGATCGTCTCGCCGATTATGGCGTTGACCTCTGTAGTGCCGGATCCGGTTTATATAGCCTGTATAACGCTGGGGAAACCAGCGGCAAGCTATCCGTTTTTAATGGCACCAACCTCCCCATTACGGGCATTTTGATCGAGGGTGCAACGGTTGGCGTACAGTCACAGCCTTCTCCTAGCGCTGAGCCAGAGCTTTCTCCAGAAGACTGTGTCAACTTACTCCCAGATTTACAAGCTTTACATCAATGTCTGGAAGAACGGGTTACCTTACCTCAGGAGTCCCAGGGTTCCTCGGCTTCTGGCGAGTCTACCGTTAGCATTCAATCCACCAACTCCAGCAGTAGTTCTGGTAGTAGTTCTGGCGGCACCTCTAGCGTCAATTTCAACCGCTCCAGTAGTAACGATGGCTCTAGCCGTGTTTCTGGTACGCTCACCACGGAGACGGGTAGCGCCCAACAAGAGCAGGTTTCCAATACCGAAAGCTGCGTGAACGGGGTCTGTACCAGCACCTTTTCTGGTCAGGTTTCGCTGTTGGGCAGTGCCAGTATTCAGCCCCAGCAGGAGACCCAAATTCTGGCCAGTGCTGCCGACCTGCGGTGTACCACCATCCAGCGCTACGATGTCACGGTGACCTACCGCAATGGCCGCCAGGAAAAGCTTCAGGACGTTAACCTCTGCGATGGACAGGCCCGCATTGTGGTGGGAGAGCCGCCTCAACAGGCTCCTATTCTCGTCACCGTACAAAACGCGACCGATCAGGCTCTGGTCGGCAAAAACCTAGTGTTGCGAGAGTTTTATGCCGTGCCTGCGGGGGGCCGTTTTTGGCAGTACAACCTGCTGGCAGGGCGTATTATTCAGCCCGGAGCCGTTGACCAAGTGGCGGTTCCAGCGACGGCTAACGCTTGTTTGTACGACCTGCGGGCTGTTTTCGTCAACCCTGAGCGCGTGGAGCACCTCGATCCGGTCGATTGGCTGGGGGTTAACCTCTGCGACCCACGGCAGCAAACCCTGGTGTACGGGCTACCCGCCACCAGTGGAGTCGAGCCTTCCGTTAATCCCGCATCCACAGGCTTACGGCTTTTAGACATGGCTGCCCCCGGAGACCTGGGGGCAGCGGAGGATCCCGTTCGAGCCTGGATGAGGACGAAGGGAACCGATCTGAAGCAGTTAGTGGCTAGCAACGTGAATTCCTGCGTATCGCCTCAGAACAGCCGAATGTGTCAGCCCCCGCGTCAGACGCGGCCTCCATCGCGTCCCTGGTGGCAGGTGTGGCGCAGACCCTAGCCAGGGTTGGCTAATCTTGGTAGATCTCGGCGGAAACCTCGGTGGGCAAGAAGCGCTCTGGGGCGGTGTTCAGTTGGTGAATTAGGGTTTTGTCGTAGATGCTGAGGGTAAAGAGATCGATGGTGCTGATGGGCGGTGGGCCGACGTTTGCCCCACAGGCCTGATCCGTGGCTTGGCGCTGTTGGCGTAGGGCATCCATGGGAGGACGGTTATTCCCTTGGCTAGGATCGTAGTATTCGAGGGCCTGATTTAAGAATTGCGTTAGGGCTAGGTAGCATCGGGGTTTGCCCAAGTCGAAGATCACTGTCTCGCGCAGGGCCGCTTGCTCAGCTTCGTCTAGGGATTCGAGAAAGGTTTGCAAAACCTGAAGGCGATCCGCTGGGCCGTAGCCTAGGGCGTTAAAGAGGTCATTGTAATAATCGTAGAGGGGGCGGTTGGCGTTTGTGGTTTCTTCCCAGATGCGATAGTCACGGCGGGCAAGCTGCTGACCTCGGGGAGACTTCGCTATGGCCGCCGCCGCCATCTCTAGGTCGGTGGGCTGCATGGCCAAGGCGACCATTTCCGTGAAGTAGGCCCTCTGAAAGTGGGCTTGGGCGCTGTTTAACTGGTCTTGGATGTGATCGATTTGGGCCTGCTGTTCCGAAGAAAGGGAGGACTGGCTAGAAACCTGAACCAACGTACTGAGATCTATTTCAGCGATTTCTAACAGCCCATAGTGGGTCTTTTGCTCGATGATGACATCGATAAACGCGGCCCCCTGTACAGCGGCCTGTTGATTGAGTTGGTCGGCAAGGGCCAGCAAAAACTCCACATCGCGACGGCTGTCCGGGGAGAGGTTGCCTGTCCAGTCGCTTTCCTGCCACGCCTGGAACAAGGCAATGCGGGCTAAGCCCAGGGCCGAAGCTGGATCGGCAAGGGCGAGACCTTGCTGATAGTAGGTTTTCGCCTCATCTAAGCGACCCATCTTCTCGGAGATTTGCCCCAGGGAGGAATAGGCCTCGCGTTTGTTAGGGTCGAAATCTAGGGCCTTTTGGAAGGAGCGCAGGGCGGCGATATTATCCCCCTGTTCCCGCTCTTGTTTTCCCCAGGCATAGTAGCGATTTGCCCACCAGCCCAGGTTTTGATACACAAAGCTGGAGACCAGCAACAGCACCACTGAAGCTCCAAAGGTTTTAGCGGCCAGACTAGGCCGAGCTGGCCCTAGGAATGACAGCCGTTGCCCTAAACCTCGACCCAGTTGCCCCAGCAGCGGTACCCGTTGCCCCAGCCCCTGACCCAGCGATCCCAGGAACCTTGCCCCCCGCAGCCTCGGTTTCGCTAGCCAGCGATAGACCCTTTCAACTCCGGCTTGTCCTTGGGCCGTGAACTGTCCTCCAGCGACAAAGGTCAGACCCGCCCCCTGGGCAAAGGTCATGGTCAGCCCCAGCAGATCTAGACCCAAAAATGAGAAGGCGCGAAAGGTACCCACCGCAAAGTTGGCCGTCAAGGCCAGAGACACCACCGTAAGCCCGTTGAAGAACCAATCCACGGAACTGCCCTGGGGGGTGTTCTCCGGTGGATCGGCATCCTGGGAGGCACCCAAAAACCACCACCAATCTGTGCTGCTGGCCCCCACCGTCTGCCGCGCATTGGCCAAGTCAAGATCCACAGGTACCCTCGCCATGGCCTGCCGCAACTGTCCATCCAGCCGAATCAGATCATCGTAGTTTTGGGCGGTGGGTTGGCCTGTGCCATGGGTCTGCCGCAGGTGCCGATCCACAGCATCTCTCGCCAGCAAAGCCGCTAACACGAAGGGCTGAAGTGGGGATGCGGCTAGGTTGTTACCGTGGCTGGTTTGGGTTGTCGGTGTGCCCGAATTTTCCTGGGCATTCTCCTGGACTGCTGACTCGCGATGGATGGCTAAATCCTCCTGAGCCGCTGGCTCACCTAGGCTTACACAATCATCTGGGGACGCTAGGCCGTCCAAAGCTGTCAGGTCAGGTTGGGCTTCGGGATTCTCTGGAGTAACTGGGCTGTTCTGGCTGTCCTGCCCATCCGCTGGATTGGCCTCGACTTGAGGACAGGCGGTAGCGGACATCAACGCCTCCAGCGTCACCGCATAGCGATGCAGCAATTCGTCCAAGGTGGGACAAACCTGGGCAGCAGGAAAATCCATAGTAGGGAAACGCTTGGAGGGCGAGGCAACGCCCTTCATTGTAGCCAAGGTTACGGGGCAGGGCTGTCTTTAAAGCGTTCCTTGGCGGCGTCAAAGGCTTCGGCCATGGCGGTTTGGATGCGTTTGGGGTCGGGCTTTTTGCCCCCCATTAGGTCGCCAAAATAGACACAGGCCCCTTCCCCCAAGGCCCAGGTGTAGGCCGCTGCCCAGGAGGCCGCCACCACACTGCCAAATCCGGGGATAAACTTAACCAACTCTCGCCCCACCATTTGGGCCAAAAAGCCTCCGGCAATGGCGCTGGCCAAGCCCCCGGCCTGGGAGGGCTTGAGGGTTTGGCCATAGATTTGGCCCAAAACACCAATCATCGACACTTGCAGGGCCGTGAGCACGGGCATGGTGGCAAAGGGGATGGGCACCACCGCCAAGGTGGCCGCCATCACCGCAAAGGCCGAAATATAGTGCCGTCCCACGTCCCGATACAGACTACCCAGTTGGCGGGAGGCCTCCGTTTGTTCGTCTAGCAGTTGGTAGAGGGCCTGGGCCTCGGCGGCGGGCAGCAGGTCGGCCAGGGCATCGCGCAGGGCTTCTAGGCCGTAGAACACCGGGGTAAAGCCGTCTTCCTCCAGGGTGAAGTCAATCAGCACCGCCCGATCCGCAACGGCCCCAAAGCTCTCCTGGAGGGCGGCAAAGGGGCGATGTACCGCCTCCAGATCGGGGGGGTAGGGGGGATGGTCGCTCACCTCGGCGGGGTAGACCTCGTGGAGGGAGGTGACCACCAGCAGGCAGGGAATAGCGGGAAACTTGCGGCGCAACCCCTGGACAATCTGGCGTAGGGCATCAATGGCAAAGTCAGTGATTTTGACGGTCAAAATCAAGATGCGGGCCTGGCTAGGGTTGGCCTCCAAATCCGCCACCAGTTCCGCCACGATGGCCTCGGTACTTTGGCCCAGGTCGCCCAGGCCCACGGTGTCGGTAAAAATTAGCAGCGGCAGGTCTTCGGAGGGGTAGGCGTAGCGCTCGGTGTGCTGGGTGTGGGGCTTGAAGCCTTGACCCACAATGTCCGCCGAAACCCCAGTTAGCCCCCGCACGATGGAGCTTTTACCCGCCTGGGGTTTGCCAATTAGCAGGGCTTCGGTGGTGGGCAGTTGTTCCCGTACCGCCGCCAAAATCTCCGCCACCCGGTCATCATCCACCGCAAACCAGCGGGTGAGTTGCTGCGAGGGCCGCAGTCGCCCCAGGTTAGATGCCGCCCCCTGCCACACCTTTTCTGGCCAAATCTTGGTGACATCCTCTGCAAAGGCTTTCAACCGCCGCTTTGGGCTGGCTTTCCTTGTCCCTGAGGTCTCTAGCGCCAGGGATTCCGGGGATTCTGAGGATTCTGAGGATTCTGAGGATTTTGGAAGATCCGGAGACTCTAGGGATTCTGAAGACTCTACGAACTCCAAGGAATCTAGGGACGCTGGGGATTCTAAAGATTCCAGGACGGCGAGGGATTCTGGGGCATCCTCCCCAGCGGGATTTTCTATCACAGAATCGTTAATCAAAGCCCCATCCATCGCGGCACCGTCCACCGCAGGATTACCCCTGGCGGGGGTGGACGGATGAAGGGCGTCTGGGCTGGGGTTAGGCGGCTCTGGGGGCATCCGATCCCTCGGCAATGGCTACGCCCCTATCCTATAGTCTCCCCCCCATCAACGCTTAGCCCTGTAAACCGAACGGCCTAGGAGCGTTACCGAACTTAAAGCTTTACCCCAAGAAACCCTAGGAAAACCGTTTCGTTCCCGACCGCAGTGGTGTACATTATGAGAAAATTGTGACAACGATTTAAGCGAACCCAAATTTAGGAGGTCGGGCATTATGGATTGGCGGGTTGTTGTTGTGTTACTTCCCATCGTGATTGCCGGTAGCTGGGCCGTGTTCAACATTGGTCGGGCCGCCCTAGGCCAACTGCAAGCCTTCCTGAACCGGGAAGCCTAAACGGCACTAAACCACGAGCCCCACTAGGGTGCGTTCGTTTAGGATGCTCAAGTTTTAAGAGAATACCTATCTTCACCACCCCTCAGCCTAGGCTAGGGGTGGTTTTGAGTAAGATTTTCTGGACGGTCTATCGCTAGGGGTAGACGGGGGAAACTCCTGTCTAGATTTGTATCCCGCCGAGCATCTTCATCCCAAATCGGGCATTACTAGGGTGTGATGTTCTCATGGTGGTCAAATCGTGGTCATACTTCCTGAGGGTGATCTGTTTCCCGACTTTAACGCCGCGTCCCAGGCCGTTTTAAGCTATCTACAACAGACCTTAGGTTTTGAACTTTGGATGGTTACACGCACGGAGGGCGAAGACTGGATCGTCCTCCATGCCCAGGATCAGGGCTATGGCGTTAAGCAGGGCGATGTCTTTCGCTGGACGGATTCCTTTTGTTCGCGCATGGTGGAAGGGAATGGCCCTCGCATTGCCCCCAATTCTGTACGGGTTCCGGCCTATGCCGAGGCTCCCATTGCCGCCCAGGTAAATATTGGGGCCTATGTGGGGGTGCCCCTCGCCGCCGAGGATGGTCGATTATTCGGCACCCTCTGCGCCATTGACCCCAGGCCCCAACCGGAAGCAATCACGGATCACCTGCCGTTAATTGAATTATTGGCGAAACTGTTGAGTTCCATTCTGCACGCCGATATGGCCGCCGCCGAACAGGCTAGACGAGCCGACCGTCTCCAGGTCGAAGCCTTTACCGATGCCCTCACGGGTCTCTACAACCGCCGAGGCTGGGATCAACTACTGGCCGAGGAGGAAGACATCTGCGCCAACTACGGCGTTCCAGCCTGTGTGGTGGTGGTTGACCTCGATAATCTCAAGGTGGTCAACGATAGTTTTGGCCACGAGGCTGGGGATGCCCTAATCCAGCAAGCCGGACAGATTTTGCGCCAGGAAACTCGCAAGCACGATGTGGTATCCCGCATTGGCGGCGACGAATTTGTGGTGCTCTGTACCGAATGTTCTCTGTTGCAGGGGCAATGGCTCTGCAAGCGCCTCCAACAGGCCCTCCTAGACGAGGAGATTCATGCCTCCGTAGGCGTCGCCGCCCGTCACCCTAGTCGTGGCCTCAAGGCCGCCTGGGCCGAGGCCGACCTCGCCATGTATCAACAAAAGCAAACCCGCAGAACTTGTCCCATCGCTTGAGATCCAGCTTTCCTCCGAGGATATGGAATTCTGATTGGGTCAAGCAGCAAGGGCCTTGCCCAAGACATCTACAAGAGCCGTAGCCAGGTGGGAGGCATCCACCCCTAGCACCGTATGACGAGCCGCGACTTCTCTGGCGGCATAGCTATGCCACCACACCCCAGCCAGGGCGGCATCTAGGGCTAGGTTCCAGCGGTTGTCCTGGGAGTTGTCCTGGGCAGCGGGACGGAAGTGGGATGAGTCGTCCTCAGGATGGGGTAACTCGTGGGAGGTCTGAACAACTTTCTGGGCCGCGATTTTCTGAGCCAAAAGTCCGCCAATTAGCCCCGTTAACACATCGCCACTGCCGCCACGGGCAAGGCCAGGGGTGCTTTCGGTATTAAACCAAAGTTGGCCATCGGGGTGGGCCAGGGCGGTGCAGGCTCCTTTGAGCACCACGATACTGTGGCTTTGGGCGGCGGCGGTTTGGGCGGCTTGGCCAGGGTCTAGGGATTGGCCTAGGAGATGGGGGAATAATCGCTGAAATTCGCCGGGATGGGGGGTAATCAGGGTCGGTGCGGTGCGCTGGGCTAGGGTAGATTCGGGATCCCGAACTGCCAAGTGATTCAGGGCATCGGCATCCAACAGCAGGGGGCCATTGCTGGCTAGAACCCCATCCACCACAGCCCCCGCCTGCCGCGAAAGACCGGGGCCACAGGCAATGGCATCGTAGCGGCTGAGAGAATCAGCGAGATCCTCCGGCAACTGGGCCATGGCTCCGGTTTCGGTTTCAGGACAGCCAATCACCAGGGCCTCCGGCAGTTGGGCCACCACCATCAACCGCAGGGATTCGGGTATTGCGAGGGTAAGCATTCCCACGCCGCTCGCTCTTGCCCCCAATCCAGCCAAAATAGCCGCCCCCGCATACTGCCGCGATCCAGCCACGATCAACAGTTGCCCCACCCGATATTTGTGGGTATTCACAGGGCGCGGCAAGGGTAGACGGGCTAGGGCTTCTGGGGCGCTAATCCGACGGACGGGAGGCTCGTTTTTCAACCCCGCATCTAGGGCAAAGGGGGGAATATCGAAATTAATCCGATGGCGGTGGCCGAGGTAGGGCAGGGCGGCATCCTGGCAAAAGGCCCGTTTCCAAAGCCCCAGGCAGAGGGTATGGGTAGCCTGGATGGCGGTGCCGAGCATCTGACCGGTGTTGGTGTGTAGACCAGAGGGCAAATCTAGGCTAACCACCGGGGCCGGATGGGCATTCACCGCTGCGATTAGATCGGCAACGACTCCTTCGATGGGACGTTCTAGGCCAAAGCCAAACAGCCCGTCAATCCACAGATCCACGGTTTGATGCCCAATCCGCATTGGCAAACCCCAATTTCCAGACCGATCACCCGTAGGGTCGAGGTCTCCTCGACCACCACCTAGGGGCCACGTTGACGTGATCGGCAAACCCAGGGCGCGTACATAACGGAGATGATCGGCAGTCAGAGGTTTATGGCGCTCAAAGGGAGAAATAATTTGGACACCGTAGCCCCCATGGGCCAACTCCCGCGCCATCACCAGGGCATCGCCGCCATTGTGGCCGGGGCCAACCAATACCCCCACCTGGGCATAGGCAGTAGGCGGAAACCGAGCCATCACCCAAGCCGCCATGCGCTGGGCTGCCTTTTCCATCAGCGCCGCCACAGGCATCCCCGCCTCAAACATAGCGGCTTCAATGGCCTGCATGGTTGCGGCGGTCACCACCCAGTCCAAATCCTTGGCGAAGGCGGATGGTGACAACGGGTTCAGGGACATGGCTGG
The DNA here is from genome assembly GCA_044070495.1 of Spirulina sp. GTDB lineage: Bacteria > Cyanobacteriota > Cyanobacteriia > Phormidesmidales > Phormidesmidaceae > Nodosilinea. The sequence continues at coordinate 31,686 of JBIPSI010000012.1, forward strand.
GTATTTATAGCGTCATGGCGTGAACCCTGATCCTAACGCTGGAAGAAGACTCGGCTGCTAGAGAGACCCGCACCTCGGTAGAAGTCGTTCCACTGGTTGGCCAAGCCCCGGTCGGCAAAGGGGCCAACGGCCACATGGGGGCCACGGGGGGCGGTGCGCATCTGCACCCGATCCGCTGGCGTGCCGAGCTGAATCACCTGGGCGCTAACCGACTGAAGGTTGGACGCAGCGGTGGGAATCACCACATAAAAAGGCGCGTTGGGAACCTCTGCGGGGGTAGCCATAGCGGTGCTGCCGCTGGGGGGTGGCATGTTCACCGGGTAGCTATTGGCGGGGCTGGCGGGGGCGGTGTAAGACAACTGCTGGCCAAATTCCACATTGCCGGAGGTGGGCTGGCTCATCGGGGGCGGCTGAACGCTGGGCATGGGTAGGGTGGATGCACCCCCACCAGGAGGAATCACCGTGACACCAGGCAGCGGCGGCAGGGAACCTGAAGTGGCATAGACATTATTCGGCATCGTCGGCGTTTGGGCAAAGACGGGCTGGGCCGCCGGAGCTGCGCTCATCTGGGCTGAAACGCCGCGACTGGCTAGGTCGTTGACCCGCATTTGGGCATTGGCCGAGTGGTTGAAGCGCCCCGCCTGGATCACGGGTTGCCCTTGGAAGGTCGTCCGAAAAGCGGTGGGTTCCACCATTTGCACCTGGCGCAGGGTGGCCTCGCTGGTGTCGTTCACAAACACCACAAACTGCTGGCCACTAGCCGGAGTCTGGGGCATGGGGCTGCTGGGCACGGGCACCACCCCAGCGGGGAGCGGCGGCACAATATCGTAGCCCTGGCCCTGGGCCGATCCCTGACCCATCACCGAGGCCAGCGTTAAGGCCGACAGAATTCCCAACCCAGCTCGATGGGTCTGGGGGGACATCAATGCTTTCCGGGCTTTCTGGCCAAACCGACTCAACCCTTCACCTAACCGGGAGTAACGCTGCATAGGGATCACCACTCCTACCCATCACAAAAACTGAGCCATCACAAAAACTTGAATCGAGAAATGGTTACCTACCATTTCTGACCTTCGTCAAGTGGATGTTAGCGCAGATTTTTAAAAGCGAATCATTAAAAGGTGAGGTGGGCTGGGGGCGCTTACAGGTATGGTTAGAAACGGCATGGGTTGGTTGACTAGCAAAAACGGATGGCCCTCACCCCCAACCCCTCTCCCAAAGGGAGAGGGGAGCCGAGTCCAGCTTTCCAGTTCCCTCTCTCCGTGGGAGAGGGCTAGGGTGAGGGCTTGCAAGGATCTGGCTAGTAAGTTTTGTCAGCCAATCAGTTGCATGGGTTAGCAAAAGGGTAAAAGGTAAACAGGCCATGACGGAAGCCACCTGGGAACGGCGACATGTGTTGTCTTTGGCAGATTTTACGGCGGCGGAATTGGAAACCGTGACCCAAACCGCTGTTAGCTTTCGGGATGTGCTGTCGCGCCGCACCCGCAAGGTGCCCGCCCTGCAAGGGTTGGTGGTAACCAATATGTTTTTTGAACCCTCCACCCGCACCCGCAGCAGCTTTGAACTAGCGGCCAAACGGCTGTCGGCGGATGTGCTGAACTTTGCCCCCGGCACCTCCTCCCTCACCAAGGGCGAAACCATTTTAGATACGGCCAAAACCTACCTGGCCATGGGCACCAACCTAATGGTGATTCGCCACCAGGATGCCGGAGTGCCCCAGACCATTGCCGACGAAATGGATCGCCTCCAAAGCGGTGTGGGGGTGCTCAACGGCGGCGATGGTCTCCATGCCCATCCCTCCCAGGCGCTCTTAGATTTGTTCACCCTGGCCCTGGCCCTCAACCCCGACCAACCCACCAGCCAAGCCCTAGCCGGACTCAAAATTGCCATCGTGGGCGACATTCTGCACTCCAGGGTGGCCCGGTCTAACCTCTGGGCACTCACCGCCTGCGGGGCTGAAGTCCACCTCGCTGCCCCGCCCACCCTGCTGCCACCGGGCTTTGCCGAAGCCTTCGTCAAGCAGTCGCCCCTCTCCATCCAGCGCCAGGTGGTGCAGCACAGTCGCCTCGCCCCTGCCCTAGAGAATGCTGATTTTGTCATGACCCTGCGCCTGCAAAAGGAGCGCATGACCCAACACCGCCTACCCAGCCTGCGCGAATACCACGACGGCTTTGGTCTTACCCGCGACCGTTTACAAGTCTGCAAACCTACCGTCAAACTGCTGCACCCCGGCCCCACCAATCGCGGCGTCGAAATTAGCTCGGACTTAATGGACGACCCTGCCCTGAGCTTGATTAGCGAACAAGTCACCAACGGCGTGGCGGTACGCATGGCCCTGCTGTATTTGATGGGCGTCGGGAAAGGGGAGTAGGGAGTGGAGAGTGGGGATAGGCTAGAAAAATTGTATTGCTATGGCGGTTCTCGATGGGGTGAGATACCTCATTTCTGGGTTCTAGATCCCCCCAGTGCCTAGTAGTCTGAGTGTCCTTCTGTACCCCCCTTGCTAAGGGGGGCAGGGGGATCATCATAATGCATTTCACCCAAGTGCAATCTGCTATCGTTTGCCCTGACGCTAAATCCAAGTGGGAAGCCACCAACGGCGTTGTAGGGCATCGGGCGAGATAGGCCAGCCGACAAAAAGCGGCAACCAAAACAAGAAGCCCAGGACAATCAACCCCAGCATCGCCCAGGCCATTACCCGATGGGAACGGCGACGATGCCCCAGCCAACCCGACATTAACCAGGCCAAGGCCAGGGCACTAAAGGCCACCATCCCTAGGGCGTGGTAAAGGAAGGTGCAGCGGCTCACCAACAACCACGGCAACCACTGAGCCAAGTAGTTCAGAACCAGGAAGGACTCGACGGCAAAGGACGACTCACGGGTGGTTCCACCGAACGAAGCATCCCCTGAACTGGAGTCTCCTGAATCCGCATGGGCCGTCGATTCTAGGGAAGATTCCAGGGACATCTGGGGTTTCGGCTGAGCCATAATCCACCACTGCCGCCGACCGCTGAACCAACTCAGCCCAAGTACCAGCATCGCCGCTGTGGACAGCCACCAGAGCATCGGGTTTCCCATGGCTTGAATCGCTACCACCTTTCCAGGAGCATCGGTCAAAATTTGGTACAAGTAGGCCACAGGACGCAGCATCAGCGGCCAGGTAAACCAAGGCGAACAGTAGGGATGGGAAGCACCACCCGCGCCAATGGTTTGGTGAACCTGCCAAAGCTGTTGATGAATGCCCCAAAAGGTTTCCCCAGTCATCGCCAGGTGGGTCCACCAGAGTAGGCCGTAGGTCATCAAGGGAATTAACCCCAAATACAACCACCAACGCCGCTTCCCAACCCACCACCTTGTAGGGGCGCGGTTTCCTCGCCCACCCACCCCAGCGGTCAGCAAGCAAAATTGAGGACGAACGACCTCCCACAGCAGCAAGCCCAACCAAAACGCCGCTCCATTCCACTTGACATTGATGGCCGCTCCCAGGGCGATCCCAGCCGCAATCCGCCAGCGGTAGGGATGCGCCCTCAAGGGAGCCATCACCCAAAAAACTTGCCCCAACAGCCCAAACCACAGCCAGTAGAGGTTAATTAAGGCCAGCCGCGATTCCACCAGAGTCAGCCCTTCCAGAACCATCAACGCAGCGGCCACCAGGCCAAAGCGAATCCGGCGAGGGTGGGCATAACCCCGGCTGAGGCCGTAGGCCAAGGCCGCAACCAGTGCGGGTAGGGTGGCCCCCACCAGGGCGTTGATCAGCCGACCGCTCAGCAAGCTAATTGTCTGACCCTCCACCATCAGCGGGGGCCAATGGAACCAAGCCGCACCCCATTGCCCCAACCAAAGTCCAAGGGCAATCAGGTATTTGCCTAGGGGCGGGTGGGCATCGAATTGGGGCGATTGGTTGAGGTAGCCCAGGGCAAAGGGGATGTAGTAAACCTCGTCGAAAACAAGCTGGTTAAACCGTCCTAACCCCCACAGCCGAAGCCCTAGGGCCAAGATACTCAGGCCAATCAGCCCTAGCCAAAGCGAGATTCTGGAAGCAGTCTTGGGGATCACAAACCTAGGGTGGGTGGCGGAACGGGTATTATTAAGAATTGCGACACATGATCGATGCGTACGATCAAGGAGAACAGCCTGTGAAACGGAGCCACGTTTTTGCCGGGGTGATGGTAAGTTTAGTGGGGAGCATGGGGGCTTCGGGGGCGTTTGCCGCCGCACCGGATCTCACCACAACTCGGCCCTCCCTAACCGCCTGGGCCGCACAGGAATCGCGCCTAATCGCCCAAAATTCCTCCAGTAACCTTAGCGCAGCCCAGCAGGAGCAACTCGATGAACTCCTGCGCCAAGGCCAAGCTAGGGTTGCCGCCAACGATCCGGCGGGGGCCATTGCCGCCTACCAGCAGGCCGCCCAGATCGATCCCCAAAACGCCCGTATTTTCTCCGGCATAGGCTATCTGCACATTCAGCAGGGCAATTATACCGAGGCCGTCACTGCCTACCGTCGCGCCGTGGCCCTGGATCGGGGCAATCTGGCCTTCCGCTACGGCCTCGCCCACAGCCTGTTCCACAGCGACCAACCCACGGAAGCCCTCGCCACCTACCGCGAGATCCTCGCCAGCCACCCCCGCGAGGCCAATGCTTACCTGGGTATCGGCAGCATCCAGCTTCAGCAAGGGGATAACGATGCCGCCCTAGCCACCTACCAAGAACTGGTGCGCCTCGCCCCCGGCAATGCCCAAGCCTACGAAGCCCTGGGCAACCTCTACATTCAGCAGGAAGACTATGACCAAGCGTTGACCTACCTAAACCGAGGCGTTCGGGCCAGCAGCAGCAATAAAGATAGCCTTTATGTCAGTATCGCCAGCCTTTACCTGTTGCAGGAGAACTTCCCCGCCGCTCGCTCGGCAGCGACCCAGGCCCTAGCGCTGAATAGCACCAATGCCCAGGCCCAGAACCAGATGGGCTACATTCTCTACCAAGAGGGCGACCGCGAATCGGCCTTTGAGCACCTGGTACGGGCGGTACGGCTTAATCCCGACCTGATCGCCGCCCATGCCCTGCTGGGGGAACTGCTGCTAGAACGCGAGCAATTTTTGCAGGCGGTGTTGTCCTACCGCCGTGTAGTGGATGCCCGTCCCGATGATCCGGCGGCCTTCTACAACCTGGGGCTAGCCCTGTGGGGCCAAGGGCTTCAGGCCCAGGCGGTATCTAACGTGGAACTGGCCCGCTATATGTACGAACGTCAGGGCAACACCGAAGGGGCCGAACGCGCCGTGGCCCTGATAAATTTCTGGGGCATTGAACGCTAAGCCCCCCACAAAAATAGCCCCCTGGCTGACGGACCTGGGGGCTAGAGCAAATTAAGAGTAAGGCGTTATGGGCGGTAAGTGATAGAAACTATCAGCCAGCAGCCAGAACCATTCCGTAAGCCAGCAGCCATTAGGCTTTACGGGAGTAGTATTCAACCACCAGCAGTTCATTGATGTTGAGGGCGACCCATTCGCGCTCAATCACGCCATTGACCTTGGCGGTTAGTTTTGCCTTGTCGAGTTCTAGGTGGTTAGGAACGTTAGCCAAACCAGGAAATTCTAGGTTGGCTTCCACCAGCTTCTTGGAGGCGTCACGGTCACGCACGGTAATCACATCGCCAGGGCGGCATTGGTAGCTGGGAATGCTGACCACGCGGCCATTGACGCAGATGTGGCCATGGTTGACAATTTGCCGAGCCGCCGGAATGGTTGGCCCAAAACCTAGGCGAAAAATGGTGTTATCCAACCGCATTTCCAGCAGTTGCAGGATGACGAGTCCGGTAGATCCTCCGGCCCGACGAGCCTTTTTCACGTAGCGAAGCAGTTGCTTTTCGGTCAAACCGTAGTTAAACCGCAGCTTTTGCTTTTCCTCTAGACGAATCCCATACTCAGACTTTTTCTTGCGGTCTTGGCCATGTTGCCCAGGGGGGTTAGCCTTGCGGGGAGTTTTGCGGGACAGACCCGGTAACTCACCCAACCGCCGAACTACCCGTAGACGGGCACCGCGATATCGCGCCATAAACGTTTACTCTCCGAAAAATTCAGACTTGGAAGAATTCCAAAGCTATCATTCTAACCCGCTGAATCCCCCGAAGCAAGTTTATAGCGAATTTCATTTGGGTGAAGTCCCTTGCGATGATCCCCCCTGCCCCCTTACGAAGGGGGGTATAGCGTGAACCTGAGACCGCTGGGTACTGGGGGAATCGCATCCAGCAACGGTGCCTCTCACGCTATTGAGAACCGCATCCCCAAAGGACGGTACCCCTGGTTTCCCGAACGACCTAGGTCGATTCAAAGGGATGGGGATGGCCTATTGCCCGATCAGGGGGCCGAGATCCAGGCATTGCCCCACGGCCTCGGTGAGGGTGTTGAGGACGGCTTCGCGCTGCTCTCGGTAGTTGGGAATGCCCGTGGGCAGGGCGGCGAGTCCGCGCTGTTGGCGCAGTCGGTTTAGCCATGCGCGTCGCCAGGGGCCATTGTCGAAGATGCCGTGCAGGTAGGTGCCCCAGAGGGACTGGGTGCTGTCTACCACCCCTAGGCTGCGGTCTTCAAAAAGAAATTCAAACTCGTAGCCCGTCTGGGTCTTGGCCTCGGATAGGCTGAGTTGGGTGCGGCCTTGGTGCAGTTCGTAGCCAGAAACGGGCAAGCCTTCCTGGGGAAAGCGGGAGGTGACCGTGCGCTGGCGGGCAATGGTTTGCGGGGTAATCACCGTGCGCATGGGCACTAGGTTCAGGGCGGGGAAGCGGCCTTCGTGGCCTTCGATGCCCTCTGGATCGGCCATGAACTGGCCCATCATTTGAAACCCGCCACAAATGCCCATCACCGTGCCCCCCGCCGCCACATAGTTACGCAGGGCCTCGGCCATGCCTGTGTGCTGTAGCGCCAGCAAGTCGGCAATGGTGGCCTTGGTGCCGGGGATGATGACAGCATCGGGATAGCCCAGGGCTTCCTTGGGGTTGAGGTAGACCACCCGCACCGAGGGTTCGGCCTCTAGGGGGTCAAAATCGGTGAAGTTAGCAATGCGGGGCAGACGCACCACGGCAATGGTGAGTTCGGCCTGCTTTTTGCGATTGGGTAACCGCCCCAACAAACTCAGGGAATCTTCGGCGGGCAGGATGTCGGCCAGCCAGGGCACCACCCCCAGCACCGGAAGTCCCGTGCGTTGGGTTAACCAGGCCAGGGAGGGTTCGAGGGTTTCTCGCTGGCCGCGAAATTTGTTGAGGACAATCCCCTTCACCAAGGCCCGTTCTTCAGGTTCCATCAGGGCCAGGGTTCCCACAACGTGGGCAAAGGCTCCCCCCTGATCGATATCCGCCACCAGGATCGTCGGAGCTTTCAGGTGTTTGGCAATCCGCATATTCGCCAAGTCTTGGTGGGCGATGGGCACCTCCACCGGGCTTCCCGTTCCCTCGCAGACCAAAAAGTCGTAGTCCTGGCTGAGGACAATTAGGGATTCTTGAATCGCTTGCCAGCCCCGGTCTAGGTAGTCGTCGTGGTAGCGCTGGAGGGTGGTGCTACCGATGGCCTTACCCTTCAGTACGAGGGTCATCTCCCCATCGCCCTGGGGCTTGAGCAAAATGGGGTTCATTTCCGCCTGGGGAGGAACTCCCGCCGCCCAGGCCTGCACCGCCTGGGCATAGCCCATCTCTCCCCCGGTGGCAGTCACATAGATATTAAGGGCGGTGTTCTGCCCCTTGAAGGGAGCCACCCGCCAGCCCCGCCGGTTTAGCAATCGACAGAGCGCCGTTGCAATGAGCGACTTACCTACGTGGGACGCGGTGCCCACCACCATAATTGCTCGCATGACGCTCCTCCCAAAGTCCAGACTATCGAATGCAACACTAAGCCACCGCCAGGGGCTATTTAAGCCGATTGACAAGCTATCAAACCCATCTACCGTCAATACCTTCAGCCCTAGCGGGACGATTTCAGGACAGCCCTAGGGGCCGGTTGCCACGCGGCCACCGGTGTCGGGATGGGCGCTACCCCTGCCACCAACTCGGTGGACGCAGCCAACGATGCCACGCATTGTAAAGCTGATCGCTCCAAGTGGGCCGCAACCGACTCGCAGGCATTTGCTCCAAATGCTGACATAGGTGCCGCCCTAGGGGGGTGAGACGAAAGCTATCGGTTAGCCCCTGCCCATCCACCTCCCGACGCAGCAACCCCACGGCAATCAGCCACATCAACTCATTCTCAGTCCGCAATTCCGACAGAGATTGACGCACGTAGCCATGCTTCACCCCCTGGGGATGGCAAATCTGGCGCGTCGATACGCTCTGGTGGCGGAGGGTGGTCAGCAACTCCAGGCGAAAGGGGGAGCACTTAAAGGCTCGCTCGGCCCGTCGCCAGGAGGCCGCAGGATAGCGCTGGGCAAGGTCGGGGTCAGTCTCAACAAAGGCCATGGGGGTTCTGTTCGATTAGGGGAAAATATAGGGGAAGACATCAGTGGCCTGGAACCATTCCACCGGGAATCATCAGACCTGGCTTTATTGTATAGGGCCACCGCATAGGGCCACGCTGGGGCAGGTCGCGATATCCATCTCCGGCATGGGATAGTTCTCCGGCGTGGGATAGGGCGTGGGATAGTTATCGAGACCCTAGCCAACCCTAGGCCAGGGGCAACGCCGTTGATGAGGGGGTGTTTTGATGGAGAAAACCCATGCGTGGTGAGCTAGCCGCCCTAGGGGCCGCGTTTCTGTGGGCGGTGGCCACGGTGTTGTTTGGCCAAGTGGGCAAACAGGTGCCCCCCTTGGTGCTGAATTTTACGAAGGGAATCGTAGCCATTGCCCTCGTGGTAGCGACCCTGACCGTACTGCAACGGGCACCCACGGGGCTGGATGGTCGGGCCTGGGGGCTGCTGTTGGCTAGCGGTGGCCTGGGCATTGGTGTGGGCGACACCCTCTACTTCACTTCCATCAATCGGCTTGGCCCCCGGCGGGCACTGCTGCTCGAAACCCTGGCCCCACCCCTAGCGGCCCTGCTAGCCCTGGGGCTGTTGGGGGAGACCCTATCACTGCGAGACTGGGCTGGCCTGGGCCTCACCCTGCTGGGCGTGGTCTGGGTGATTTCCGAGCGTGTACCCACGGGCGCGGCCATGGTGCGGCCTCGGTGGCAGGATACGGTCTTTGGAGTGCTGGCGGCCCTGGCCTCGGCGGTGGGGGCAGTGCTGTCGCGGGCGGCCCTTGCGGATACGACCATTGACCCGCTTTGGGGTACCCTGCTGCGACTGGTAGGAGGGCTAGTCATCCTGCTGGTGATTCTCCGCAGCCAAGGCCCGTTGCCCACCCCACGGCAAATTCTGCCCAACCGTCGGGTGCTGGGCTGGCTGGTTCTTGCCGCCTTCCTCGGCACCTACCTGGGTATCTATCTGCAACAAACCGCCTTCAAGTTTGCCCCCACGGGCATTGCCCAATCGCTGCTAGCCACCAGCCCCCTGTTTGTGCTACCCCTTGCCGCTGCCATGGGCGACCGAGTGAGCCTGCGGGCCGTAGGGGGGGCACTGCTGGCCCTGGTGGGGGTGGGGCTGTTGGTAACCGGGGGATAGAACCCCTGGACAGCGGGGCACCGGAAACGTAGGCAACTGGCTGCAACGCTAAACCTTCTCGCCGCTGAGGATAAAAATCGGATCCACCGCCGTAAACACCTGGTGATTGCCCTTCACCTCTAGGCGATTCACGGCAGGTTGAGCCGCCTCAATGTTGCGTACCTGAAGCTGGGCAAAGGTTTCCGACACCACGTAAAGCCCCTCCAGGTTGCCCACCGTGACCACTAAACGCCCCCCGGAGGGCAAGTACTCCCAGGCCGCATTCAGAAGCGTTTTTAGGGATCGCCCACCCTCCACAAAAATACAGTTTGGGCTGGGGGCCAAACTGGCTAAACAGTCGGGGGCGCTGCCCTGCACCACTGTCACATTGGTTAACTCAAACCGCTGACAGTTGCGCCGAATTAAATCCGCCACATCCTCGTCGCGCTCTACCGCCACCACCTGCCCCTGCCGACACATCAGCGCCGCTTCAATGGCTAGGGTGCCTGTCCCGGCTCCAATATCCCACAACACATCCGTAGGACGCAGCCGCAAATAGCCCAACAACAATAGGCGCACCTCCCGGCTGCTGAGGGGAATGCCGGGAAGCTGCTCAAACAGCGCGTCAGGGATGCCAGGGGTGGCGTAGGGCCAAAGGGTAGACATAACAGGGGTCTAAGCGGGGGCTTTCCCATTGTGCCACTGGCGTACCCTAGGCAACGACCCACAACAAACGGCCCGCAACAAAACAGACACCCTAGATTCGCGTTTGCCCAAGGTGTCTAGTTGGTTAAATAGTCTAAGCTGTCAGTCGTTTAACACTTATTCAGGTTCAGACCCACTTCCTTAGCCATGGCGTCAATGCCCTTGGTTTGTAGGGTCTTGATGGCCTTGGTAGAAATACGCAGCTTCACCCAGCGATTGCCCTGGGGCCACCACACCCGCTTCTCTTGCAGGTTCGCCTCTTGCGTACGCTTGGTACGACGGTGGGAGTGGGAGATAGCGAAGGCGTTGTTAGCCTTTTTTCCGGTTAGCTGACACTTACGACCCATGGGTATTCTCCGGCAACGTTCAAACGGCACAATGACACAGTCTCTTATCATAGCAGGCTGAGCGGGGTATCTGGCCAGGAACTTTTAGAGCCGTTGGGGCGGTTGGGGCGCACGGCGGTGCGCCCGTACGGGGAATCGTGCCAAAGTGGCAGACTGGCTGGGGGCGAGATCCGCAGGGAAAGGGACTCTGCTAGATTAGGGGGTGCTGTTTGAATCGAAGGGTCGAGAGCCTGTGGTTGCCGTTAACGACATCTACCTCCTACGCAATATTTGGTACCACGCCATACCCAGCGCCGACCTCAAGCGCGGCAAAATGGTGGCCAAGACCCTATTGAACGAGCCGATTTTATTGGGCCGCACCAACCAGGGCAAAGCCTTTGCCATTCGAGACATTTGCCCCCACCGAGCAGTGCCCCTAAGCTGCGGCTGGTACGATGGCGAGACCGTGCAGTGCTGCTACCACGGCTGGCGCTTTGATGAGCATGGCAAGTGTACCGAAATCCCCTCCCTGATGCCAGAACAGGAGATGGATTTGAGCCGCTTTGATGTGCGGGGCTACGAGGTCAAAGAGGTGCAGGGCAACGTTTGGGTGTACATCCCCGACCCCGACCGCAGCAAGGCGCAACCGCCCCGGTTTGATGTGCCCAGGGTGCCCGGTTTTGGCGATGAGGTGGCCCCCAACGTCACCTATACCATGCGTTTTCCCTGCTACATCGACCATGCCGTGGTGGGGTTGATGGATCCGGCCCACTCGCCCTTTGTCCATCGATCTTGGTGGTGGCGGGGCGGCACCCTGAATGACGAAATCAAATGGTTCGACCCCTCGCCCTACGGTTTCACCATGCGCAAGCACCAGATGCCGGAACACATGGGCCGAGGCTATTGGCTGATTGGCGGCGTGCCCGAAAACGAGATTATCTTTTACCTGCCGGGGGTGCGCACCGAAGAAACCACCACCGCCAAGAACCGAGTAGTGAACCTGACGACCGTAACACCCCTCACCGACGACCAAACCGATGTCACCTTTCAGTTGTATTGGGATATCCCCTGGGGCAACCTGCTAAAGCCGATTTTACCGACCCTGATTCGCTCCTTTTTGGGGCAGGATCGGGATGTGGTGATCAAGCAGCAGGAGGGCCTAAAGCACGAATCGGTGCTGCGGCTGATTAAGGACTCCGATACCCTGGCCCGTTGGTACTACCAGCTTAAAAAGGAATACCAGCGCTCCCAGGACGAAGCGCGAGAGTTTGTCACCCCCGTCAAAACGCAACTCCTCAAGTGGCGGGCCTAGCCATGCAACGCAGTAGGTCGGCAAAATCTTGATGGGATGCTCTATACGATACGGTTAGAGACCGTGTGCGCCGGGAGCCTGGTGCGCTCAACCATAGGAATGTATCCCATGCCCAGGGCCATTGGCTAGCATAGAACCACCCTACCGATGGCCCGTCCCATGACGACCTCTCCCCTAACTTCCGTTCAATCGGCCAAACCCACGGTGGCCCCACCCGTGGAAAGCGGCGACCGCCTGACTCGCCCAGAGAGCGATGAAGCGTGGTGAGATCTATTACGCCAATCTGGATCCCACGGTGGGGTCGGCCTTGAAGCACTTTCTACACCAGGAGGTTGGCATTCGCAATGGGTCACTGCGTCAATCAATTCTGGGTGAGTAATTTTTTAATCCGCTGCTTCAAAATCGACCAATTGACGGGTTTGGTAATGTAGTCGGTTGCGCCTGCGGCAAAGGCATTTTCGACGGAGGTTTCATCGTCCAGGGCGGTGATCATCAAGATGGGCGTTTGACAACTCTGCTGAGTGAGTAGTGAACCCTGAATTTGGCCCTGAATTTGCTCGGCATAGCCTAAGTCCTCGGTGGCTTGCAGCAGACGAATGTGCTGACAGCAGGTGAAGCCGTTCATTTCGGGCATCATGGCATCGAGGAGAACGAGGTCGGGGGACTCTTGTTGGTAACGTTCTAGGGCTTCTTGGCCGTTGGTGGCTTCGATGGTGCGGTAGCCCGCTTGTTGAACCGCCATGGTCAGCAAGCGACGGAGAGATCGGTCATCGTCTACAACCAGCACGAGGGGCGCATCGATAGAGGTAGGCATGGTAGGTGCAGGTAAAGGCTCAAGCAAAAACGAAAAGGGGTTTCTGTGGGCCAGTAGGCGGGTGATGACAGAGGCTGGCTCCGGTTTTGAGAAGCCGTAGCCCTGGCCGTAGGTCATCCCCATCTCGCGGGTGCGGCGGTGCTGAAAGGCCGTTTCGATGCCCATGGCCACGAGGTCAATGTGTAGATCGTGGGACATGATAATTAGGCTTTTCAGCCATTCCGCCAGTTTGGGGTCAATATCCAGACGATTGACGGTTTTGGCATCAACTTTGAGGCTGTTGACCGGGAACCGATGCAAAAAGCTGAGGGAGGCGTAGCGGGTGCCGATGCCATCAATACAGATTTGAATGCCCCGCGCCTGCAATTGCATCCATACTCCCATGGTGGCTGAGGTATCTGTAACGATGGTGTGGTCTTTGATCTCCAGTACCAGGTCGTCTCCCCGCAGGTGGTGGGTGGCCAAGGCCCGGTCTAGGTGGGTCATCAGATCGAGATGGAGAAATTGTTGGGTGGAGAGGTTGACACTGAGGCGAACCCGCTGTTCCGGGAACTGCTGCCGCCAGGTGGCCAACTGCTGGCAGGCCTGATCTAGCACCCACCAGCCCAGGGGAATCATCAGATGGGTGTCTTTGGCCGCGGAGAGAAAGTCTTCGGGGGGCAGCATTCCTCTCTGGGGATGGTGCCACCGCACCAGGGCTTCTAGGGTGTCGATGCGTCCATTGCCCAGATTTACGATGGGCTGGTAGTAGAGTTCAAATTCATGCTTTTCCAAGGCCTGGTAGAGGTCAGCATTTTTGACCACGGCCCGCTGAATTAGGCGGTAGTACTGGCGGCTGATGGCCTCGACGGTAAAGTTTTCGCGGATAAAGCGGTGCCCCGACAGGCCCAATTGCTGGGTGGCTTCCCCATCTTTCATCAGGTAGCGGATGTAGCTGGCGAGGCCCTGGCTATCGCCATTGCTGAAGGCGGCTCCGCAGTGCGCCTGGGACACCAGCCCCCGCAGGTAGGAATGGCCTTCGCAAAGGATCGCCACCGGCCTGCCGGAGGACAGGGCCGAGTAGAACTTACTGGGGGCCACCAGCCCTTCCATATCGGTGTCGATGCTGACCAGGTGCAGGTCGCAGGCGGTGAGGGACTGGGGCAGCAGGGCTTTGTCTTGATAGGGCAGGAAACGGCAGTTGGTGAGACCGAGGTCTTCGACCTGCCGCTGGGTGATCTCCCGTTTGGGGCCACCGCCAATGAAGAGGAACTGCACCGGATCATCCCGCAGGGCTTGGGCCGCACCGAGGATGGTGTCCATGTCGTGGCAGCGGCCCATATTGCCGGAGTAGAGCACGGTGAAGACTTGGTCGGTGCTATGGACTTGGGCGAAGTCATTGTCCGCCTTGGCCAAGGGTTTCACCCAGTCCGGGTCTGACCAGTTGTGGATCACGGTGATGTGATCCCCTAGGGTGGGATGTTTGGCCCCAATCCGCGCCTTCATGGTTTCGCAGGGCACAATGATGGCCTCCGCCCGCTGCCACACCCGACGATTCACCGCATCCCACAGGCGCACCACCCCGTGATGGGGGGGCAGCATTCCCAGCCCCGTCACCACATCGGGATAGAGGTCGTAGACCAGGGCCGCGTAGGCCGTACCAAAAAGTAGGCTAAACAGAAACCCCACCACCTGCACGTAGGGCGGCTCGCTGACGAACAGGACAATATCCCCCCGGTTGCGCTTGTTCAGCAGGTGCCAGGCCGTATGCAGGCAAAAGGCCAAACTGCTGAGGGTGCGGCCCTTCATACTGCGGGAACGGCTGCGCAAAAAGTTGGAGCGAGTGATATGAACCGGGCCTTTCTGCTCTTCGGCGGGGGCTTCGGCCACCTCAAAGGCATAGCTGGGCTGGCCCGTAAACACCCTTACCTCAAACCCCTGCTGGCCTAGGTGGGTGGCCAACTCGTCCATATACTGCCCGGTAGCGGCAAAGTCAGGCGGGAAAAACTGGGTGACAATGGTGAGCCGAAGCGGGCGATGGTCATGCTCTGGATGGCTTTCCAGCGGTGGTTGCGATGACGCATTCGGTCGGAAGCACTGATTCAGGAATTTAAACATGGTGTTGCCAGGGGAAGAAAATAGGGCGGATGGGGCAATAAGCCCATGGGTCAACGCTAAAGGGGGGGCGTCTGCGTTTGGGTTTGCATTGATGGCGTCGTTTTCCGAGACCGCCCCCAGCCCCATCGCCGCCCGATGACCATCGCCCCAATTACCAAAAGACCAGCGGCACTGTGCATTTCAAAGGGAACGGCCTGGGCCTGGGCATCCCTTAAGTTAATGCTCGGATCTTGACCCAGGTTGGCCGTGGTAAAAATCGCCCTAAAGTTTTCCACGCCAACATCAATGGCGATGATGCCGTCGTTAAAGTCGTTGTCACTGCCGCGACCAGCGATATCTTCATAGCCCAGCAAAATGATGGGTCTGGTCGCCTTAGGATCCGCGTAAGCCGTCCAGAAAATCGGACTGTTGGGATTGTAAGGATCGGTCGGGTTAAGGGTGTAGTCCGTACTTAAGGGCGCTCTACTGGAACTAACGACACCATTGGGGGTGACCGAAAAGTGAAGCTGAGTTCCCGCCTGAATTTCCGACATCTGCACCCAGTCGCCCACCCGTAGCGGAGCATTGCTACTGGGCAGAATGCTATTGCTACCCGACAGGTTAGAAAATACCGTGACTTCGCCCGTGGTAGCGCCCGCCGCCGTCATCGAAACCGGAGACTGATAGCCCGCCCCTTCATTAATAAAGGCAATACGGGGAGCGTAGTTATAGGGCAGATACAGATCGCTACTGTCGATCAGCCAGAGATTGCTGTCTGTCAGGTTAAGCGAAACCCGCTCCTGGGTGCCTAAGTTGGAATATTTCGTCAGGTCAAACCAGGTAGAACCGGGTACATAGCTTTGGATAGGGCCAACGGATAGAGACATAGGTGGGTGGGGTGGTGGGGTGATGGGTGGTGGGGTGGTGGGGTGGTGGGGCCGTAGGGTGGGCACTGCCCACCAGCTTTAATTCATGGAGACTGAAGCCTCAATTCAACGATCTGGCCTTAAGGCTGAGCCACAGGTCGGCGACGACGCCACCAGCCGCTGCGGCGCACGATGACAATAGCCCCAAGGGTGAGCAGCCCCAGACTGGTGTGAAGTTCAAAGGGAACGGGTTTCACCTCTCCAGGGATGTCCGGGGTGCCGTCCAATCCGCCCGTGGTTGGCGTACCAGAACCACCGCCATCTCCGGTGCCGACACCATCTCCCCCATCGGTAATCGACGGGTCATCCGTGCCGCCCCCCGTGAAGCTGCCGGTGGATCCGGTACCCGATGTTGTGGTGCTGGTTCCAGAGGTACCCCCGAAATTCGTCAGAGTCGTCGGACTCAAACCGCCGCCGCTATTAGAAATCAGCGTAGCGCTGCTCTGGGTGCCGCCCTGCACCTCCAGGAGAGGCGAACCGTCACTGAGCTGTAGGGCAGAACTGTTGGTGTACAAAACACTGTCGGCGGTCGGGGTGCTGCCGTAGATGGTGACGTTGCCCGTGGTTGAGGCCATGGTGGTCGAGGCCATCGGGGCCAGATAGCCCTCGGTATCCGTTGTCGGGCTAGCGGAATACAGGGCCAGTAGGCTTAGATCGTCAGTACTGCTCTGCTTTAAGGCCGTGCTGTCCACCAGCCAGAGATTGCTGTCTGACAGACTGAGGGACTCTCGTTCATCGGTGCCTAGGTTGCCGTACTGGGTTTCATAAAACTCAGTGGAGCCGGGAACGTAGGTTTCAATGGTGCCAACGGATAGGGTCATGGGTGAGGTGAAGGGTGAAGGGTGAAGGGTGAAGGGTGAAGG
This sequence comes from Spirulina sp., assembly GCA_044070495.1. Taxonomy (GTDB): domain Bacteria; phylum Cyanobacteriota; class Cyanobacteriia; order Phormidesmidales; family Phormidesmidaceae; genus Nodosilinea. Next base: position 48,264 of record JBIPSI010000012.1, read on the forward strand.
GTGAAGGGTGAAGGGTGAAGGGTGAAGGGTGAAGAGTGAAGAGTGAAGAAGCCGTAGGGTGGGCACTGCCCACCAGAAGAAACCGTAGGGTGGGCAGTGCCCACCAGCCTTAATTCATGGTGATTTGACGTTCCCCCTGGGGCTAAACATCCCTAAAACCTGCGCCTAAACTGGCACCGCTCCAGCCGGTGGTGAGCCAAAGCCAGGAGCGCAGCACATCGCGACAGATGCGGAGGGGCGATTCGGCGGGCTCCATGGAGGGGGCAACGATGGGGGTAAAGGCGATGCGGTGGCTGCCGAGGATGACGGTGGCAATGGCGCGGGCACGGGGCATGTGGTAATCGGAGGTGATCAGGTAGAGGTGATGCACATGGTTTTGTTGGAGGGTTTTCACCAGGGTGGTGAAGTTGCTGACCGTATCAACGGCCTGGTAGTCGAGGGTGACGCGATCCCGGCTCACCCCTAGGGCGTCAAAAATGGGATAGGCCTGATCTGGCCCCAAGCCGGAGGATGACCACACCCGTAAGCTGGGGTGCAACCTGGCCCATCGGGCGGCAGTGGCTTCTCGGTGGGGATGCCCACCCAGCACCAGAATGCTGTCGGGTGCGGGCCAGAGCACCTGGGCCAAGGCCAGGTTGATCGGCCCATACAGGATCAACACCCCCAGGCTGCCCAGCACGACCCGTCGCAGAAATGGCAGCCAGCGACGACTCCGAAGACTTCTCTGATGAGGGGTAGGGCGGCTGGATACAAACATGCCAAATTTCCATAACAACAAACCAAGCCTGTTCCTACTGTGCCGGGGGCATGATTGCGATCCCATTTGCTCTCTTCGCCAAACAACGCAAACCAGAACGCACACATGCCGTGGTTAGAGTTCTCTTATCGGTTATGAGGGCATGTTTATGGCTTCTTCTTCGAGAGTGAATTCGTTTCGGGCCGATCCACCGACCTATGAAGATTCCTCCATCCTTAATCCATCGGATACCGTTAGCCAGACCATCACGATGGGACATCTCCTACGGCTGGCTAGGGTGGTGGGGTATGGCCTGCTGCTGTTGTCGTTTGTCGATTTTCTGTATGTGCTGATTCCTGCCGACTTTATGGATCCGGTTTGGGAATATCAGTTTACCGGTGACTTAGTCAAATTGGTTCCAGTGCCCCTATTGGCCTTAGTTCTGGCGTTTTGGGGCGATAACGTCGAACGGCAGGATGTGGAGTGGCCTATCCTCAAGTTCCTGTCCTGGTTGACGCTGTTCTTCAGCATCACGCTGTTTCTGTTAATTCCCCTCACCGCCGCCAACACCCTGCGGATTCACCGCTTCAACAACGAGCAAATCAGCACCCAAGTCAATCAGCAGCGCCAGCAAATTGAAGCCACCCGTGCCCAGCTCGAACAAGCAACGCCTCAGCAGTTGCAAAGCCTAGTGCTAACCCCCGATGCCCAGGGCCAACTGCCCAACGCCCCGGCCAACCCCGAAGATGCCCGCGCCCAAATTTTAGACAACCTCAACCAGGCAAAAGAACAGGCCGCCGCCCAGGCTAATCAGGCCCGCGCCAATGTGAAGCAAAACCTGATTAAAAACAGCTTGAAACTGATTGCAGAAAGTGCTTTAGGCAGCTTTTTGTTCCTCTATGCTTGGTTGGTTAGCCGCTGGGCAAGACGGGGCAAGGGTACCCTTACGGCCAACACCAGTGAACCCCAGGTCAATCCCGCCACCGCCTTTGGTCGTCGGGTAGGGCGCATGGTGGGGCGCAAACCCAAACGCATGAAGCACCGCATTCGGTAGAGCCATCTAGTCCCCCCTTCACCCTTCACGCTTCCTCCTTCACCCTTCACCCCCTCCAATGACAGATCCCCCCTTCACCTTCATCCCAATCCCTGTGCCACAAAGGATTGCTTTTCTAGGTCTGGGCCTAGTGGGTCTGCATATCGCTTTAATCGTCAGTGTCACGGGCAATGCCGATCAGGTGGTGTTGAGCCTGCTGTTTTGGGGAGCCATCGCCGACCAAGTCCGTCAGGGTGGCCCACTTCGGTGGGCGCGATCTCCCCTCGCTCGGATATTGGGCCTTGCACTGCTGGGTCTCCTTGGCCTGAAGTCCTTACCGATCCCCGCAACGGAATCGGCCTTTGTGAGGCTGTTTCCGTTGTTGGCCTTGGTGGGGTGGTCGCTGCTAGTGCGCCAGGGGAAAAACGGCCACGGCTGGAAGGTTTGGGCCTTAGTCGTGGCGCTCTCGGTGCCCCCCAGGGCGTTGCCGCTCGTTTTAGAAACGGTTTTGGATAGGCCGATCCGGGGGGCGACGGCGGCAGCAGCGGCCTTTGGCCTGCATTTTCTAGGATTCGATGTGGCGCAGCAGGGGACTTTCATCCAACTCCCTAGCGGCACCGTGGAGGTAGAGTTTGCCTGCACCGGGGCCGCTCTGCTGGGACTACTCCTACAGGTTTCGGTGCTGCTCGCCGTGGTGACAGCCTGGGCCAAGATCAGAGGGTTGATCCTGGGGTCGGTGGCCATTGCGGCCCTACTCAGCACCGTGCGCGTCGCCATTATGGCAGCGGTAGTGGGGAATGAAGCCCTCTTCCAGTTCTGGCATGGGTCTAGCGGGGGGCAACTGTTCACCCTCATCGCCCTAGCCATCCTCAGCTACAGAACCCTTGGGAAAGACGAACGATGGGCGACCCACAACGGTAGGTAGAACGCATTAGCCTGGCTGACTGACACAACCCCGAAAAGCATTGTTCTCTCGTAGGCTGGGTGGCGCGATAGCAGAACCCAACAAGCCCGAAATCTTCGGCGGGTATTGGGTTCCGCTTCGCTGCACCCAACCTACTGTAGAGATGTGTCAGGCAATCAGCAAAAAGGCTATCGTCTAGATAGACCTACTCTTGCCCGGTTCAAAACTTTGCTATAAGTCTGTCACCAGCCAGAGTCTTCTGGCCAGACCCTTCAAAAAGGTCTCCCGTTGGGTGACGATATCGGCTCGACCCAACATCCCGGCTTGCAAGTGACAGGTGTGGTTAGCCGCTGGCAGCGCACTTGTTTGGGGTGCAATTTCGGCCCAATAGAATGGAAGGGTCTTGGCTGAACTAGGATCTGGGCTTTCCGTTTCCGTATCCGGAGCAATGGCCATTACCTGTCCATGCAGAACACCGTAGTCTGTGTAAGGGCAACTATCGATTCTCACGTTGACCTGCTGTCCAACCTGGACTCGACCCGCATCGGCCTGACTAACTTGGGCCTGGATAATCAACGCGACATTCGAGGGCGCAATTTGGGCAATGACATCTCCAGCTTGCAAGACCTGGTTTGGATTGCGCAGGTTAAGGGACTGAATGGTGCCGGTAACGGGAGCCTGCACGACCAACCGGGCTAATTCCAGGTTCACTTGCTGGAGGGTTTGCTGCTGGGATTGAATCTGCTGCTCTAGTTCGGCCTGCTGGCGGGTTAGTGCCTGCTGCGTCTGGCGCAGGTTAGCCAGGGTAGACTCCCCTCTGGCCTGGGTTTGCCGCATTTCCTCCTCAGCTTGCTCAATAGCGGCAGCACTAGGATTGATCCGGCCTCGGGTTCGATCCAATCGAGCCAGAGCCGTTTCTAAGGCCGCTTCTTTTTCTTTAAGCTGTAGGTCAGCCAGTGCCCCGGTATTGGCTAACTGGCGGTAGCGGTTGAGTTCTTCCTGGGCAAACTGCATGGCAGCATTCGCTTCTCGCAGGTCGGCGGCAGTGGTAGCTTGTTGTTCGCGGTAGTTGCGCTGGCGGAGGTCAAGCTGGGCCTGGGCGGCTGCAATCGCACCTTCAGCCGCCCTTGTCTCTGCCTGAATCTGGCTGTCGAGGACAACCCGCTCTTGCTGAATGTGCTGCTGCTGCCGCTGAAGCTGGTCGAGTTCGGCCTGGATCTGCTGCTGGCGCGATCGCACCTCGGCATCATCGAGCACCACCAGCGGATCTCCCTGCTGGACTTCATCGTTGGCTGTCACCAAAATTTGCCGTACCGGCCCGGTTGCAGTTGACTCCACAATCCGCAGGTCGCCTTCGGGACGGACAACGGCGGGGGCTTTGACGGTAACGTTGTATTTGAGCAGGGCGGAGAGTGCGATCGCGCTGCCGAAGATGCCGACCAAGGCCAATCCTCCCAGCCTCGACCAATGAGAAACACGCGGCAAAAACTCATCTGCATCAACTAAAGAGAGTCGTATTGATTGAGTCGTCTTCATCCGATTCTCTTCATTAAAATCGGTTTTTAGAAATCTTCGATTCAGCGTAAAAAGTGAAGTCAAGATTCTTGCAGACTGGTGCAGCAGAGCAAAGTATCAAGACAGCTATTCTAAGAGGTTTTACATGGAGTTCCTGTAGCTCTACAACGCCAAAGCCCAGCTCTTTTATAGCAGTCGTCAGAGGTTTTGTTGATTGCACAAGTCCAATTAGCGAAGTCTTTACCAGCGGCAATACGGACACGACTACGCCATTTTATGCGTGCAAATAGTCTTGCGGTTGACTTTCTGAAAGCACGACCAGTAGCCCCTGTCACTGGCCATAAACAAGTGTTGGTACACGCGGAGGGTTGTATACTTGATTCACCCTTTAGAAATATCGATTCACTTAAAGGTGCTGTGTTCAGGTCATCTCGCAGGATAGGACTAGATTGTGCGGGTATTTTCATGGACGTCTTCCTCACGGCATTAAAATAAATTTGTTCAGCTCAGCGCACAAAGTAATAGAACCCTTATGAGAGGGTGCAGGATGATATCAACCCTTATGTTGCACCCTCTCATAAGGTTCTTTTTCAGTCAAATTTGTAAGTAAATGGCCTTTTTGACAAATGCCATTCATCATTGATTAGCTCTCTTTGCGCAATCGTCCCGAGAGCCACCTTCTGGCCCAAACCTGCACCACAAAAATCTGGCGATTCTCCCTCCTCCCGGTTTTACTCTTTGTCCTGCCGCCGCTTCTTCAATCTCTTCGATTGAGAGCTGTTGCCGAGGCAAAAATTCCTCGATCTCTTCAATTGAAAACTCTTCCTGTGGCAACAGCCCGCGCAAAGTGTTAATTCTTGACGTAAGCACATCTTTACGAAGGCTTGCCTTGGATTGCATCGGAATTCTCATTTTTCATCCCCATTCAATAACTATTAGAATTCAAAATCTTATTCTCAATCGATGCTTGTTTGACTTATTTACCTCACGAACCACGATCGCACTCTCCCAACATTTACTGGACAAACATCACTCACGTCAACTGTAAAGCGATAGCATTTTCTGGCTTGTTCAAACACTCGTTGGGGATGAAAAAACGTTAGCTTCACATCCCAACAATCGGCTCCGGGGCGGCAGAGGGGACTTTTCTCCACATCAATCGATTCCAGATCGATTTCTTCATTCATGGCCGACTCAAAAATGCGTTCAATGTTGAAGGCATTGGTGGCGGCATAGTTGATGGCTCGCTCTTGGGGCGTAATTCCAAAATTGCGTAGTTCGTAGTAGACCCTGTCCAGAAAATTGGTCACTCCCTGCACCGCCGCCTCATCGGGTTCACTGCCACATACCGCTTCGACTAGGGCCGAAGTGGTCCAGCTATACATGCAGCGGAGGGTCGGCAAAATGACCGGAACGACCTGTCCCGACATCAGCATGGCCTGTCCAGAGATGATGCCAGGAATGGAAACCCGTTCAACGCCTTCTTCGATCTGTTCCCGCAGGAACTGACGCAACCGCCCAAAGCCCTGTTCCGCATAGGCTCCCTGGGGCATCACGACATAGATGGGGGTGGCATTCAGGCTCAGGGTCCAGAGGATGTCGGCGGCATCCCAGGGATCGGTATTGAGGTGTTGCAGCAGTTGTTGCGGGTCATTGGGATTAGCCCCTTCTCCCATGTGTTGCTGAATGGAGTCGCGGCGTGCTTCGGTGGCAAAGTCGTAGCCCAGCGTGCCCAATGCATAGACGAGTTGGGCAGGAGCACCGCCTCCCCCTTCACAACTACAGGCCGCAGGCTGTACGGCACTGGGGCTAATTTGAGTGGGGGACTGAGGAGACCGGGGCAGATCGGGCTCTAAGACTGCAACCTCGGCGGGAGCAGGACTGTAGCTGGCGGCCTGGATGGCGGCACGCGGTTGGGGCATGGGAGACGGTGATGCTTGTGCCGTATCTGGGGCTAGTTGGTTGGTTTGTAGATCTGTGGTTTCACTCATGGAGGTTCCTGGTGAACGAAGAATAGATAGGGCTCCTTGGATGTTGAGACGCCCTGCCAGCAGGCGATCGCACTCCTCAATGGGTTGGTCATCGCAGGTGATCGCACTCTGTAAAATGGCAGCTTTAATTGCTTTGGGGTCAGGGCGCTGGCCTTGTTTGACTTGCAGGCTCAAGAGCAGGGCGGCCACCCCAGACACAATGGCTGTGGCATAGCTAGTTCCGGTTTGGGGAGCGGTTTCGCCTCCCGGTACTGCGCCAACAATGTCCTGGCCAAGGGCTAAAATGCCTTGAGTTCGGTACTTTTCACCCCAGTTGCTAAAATCTAAGGGTTTGCCCTCGCTGTTCATGGCACCCACCGCCAAAACCGATGGCATCGCACCCGGAATGTGGAGACAATCGCAGCCGTCGTTGCCCACTGCGGACACAATTAAGATGTTTTGGTCGGTGCAATGGCGCACGGCATTGGTGAGTAACAGATCGGCTTCGCCACTAGGGGTGAGTTGTCCCCCGCTGATGTTGATGACTTGTGCTCCCTGATTAGCCGCCGTGAGTATGGCTCTGGCTAAATCCACTTGAGAACAAGGGGTTAGAGAACCATCCTGACCATCGGTGAAGATAGGAATCGACAAGCCTCGACAATGGGGAGCGATTCCCTGTATGTCTCCGTGATGCTGCCCTAGGATGATGCTGGCAACGTGAGTGCCGTGATACATAGCAGCCCCAGGGCTGGAACGATTGATTCCGAGGGCATTGGACAGGGTAATGTCGGCTTTTGCCAGATGGGGATGGGCGCGATCGCACTCCCCATCCAGAATCGCGATCAGAACATCCTCACAGCCCAGGGTAATATCCCAGAGATCCTGTAAGCCGGGAATTCTAGAGGCAATAGTTGTGTTGGCAACGGGGGTGGTTGAAGACACGGGTTGACTCTAAGAGAGGGGGCGATCGCAGCAGCCTTAGCTTTCTAAAAAAGCAAAATAAACGACCACGTAGCAAAAGACTGTGATCCCTTTAAGGCCAAGGAATTTTTCTCGTGAGCCCACGGGATACTGCTATCTCCACCACCGCTGATATGAGTTGATTCTTGATCAGTCAAATCGCGAATATAACTGCTGGAATGTTTTTGGAGAGCAGTGACATTATTAGATTTAGGCGTTTGTCGGGGTTGCATTATCTATTTCCTCCAGATATTGATTGGAATCTCACCAAAGCAACGTGCCTCGAATTACGCCACCTTTGTTGGCTTGTCTTAAGGGACTCAATTCGGCTTGAAATTCTTCTCGAAGTCGAACATGTGGTGTTGTTGAATACTCCCTCCCACTATCTACTTGAGTAACAACCTTAGTAAAAGCGTCAAACATACCGCCTCGGATGTCACCTTGAGTAGTTTCGGGCATTTCTTCCCAGAGATGGCTATTTTGGCTTTGCGGATGCTTGAAGTTTTGAGGTTTAATTACCGAGTTTTTGCAGAAAAATTTCATCACTAACCATCCTTGACAAACTAGCAAATTCTCAGCCGAACAACTGAACTGCCGAGGAGTCCCTGAAGTCGTTTTTAAGGTTATGCGATCGCACGGCTACTGGATGAGATGGGTTAGCTCATGGGCAAGGAGATTGCGACCAACAGAAACTGTGCCACCTCTTCCAGGACCATCGGAGGGGAACCTGAAGCCCAGATCACTAACTTCAGGTAAGGTGGAAAACAGTAGGATAGTGCCTCGGATTTCCCCACCTGCGTAGGCTTGCATTTGGTCTTCTGTCAAGTCTGTGGTTCCAATGGCAGACAGCGGATCTAACGAATTTGGATGTTGTGAAATTGAGTTTCTGGTTTTCTTGAACATGAATGACTCCTTATGTAATCACTTTTCGGCAAGATAATCCCGGAAAGTGTAGGTATTAGCCTCCTCCGATGCCAAGACCAAGGCCAACAGCACCTTTGTTCTTGGTGGAAGACCGATCTAATTCTGCTGTTATAAAAATCAAAGAAAGTGCAATTGTTGCACCTCCTTCAAGAGTTCTTGATTGCTCGTCATTTAATTCTTGAAAGAGAGCAGGATTAATCTGGGTACGCTTGGACTTTTGATTGGAAGAATCCATTTTCCAATTCTCCTGAGGTTTAGTGATTTTCTGTTTTACTGCGGTCTTGGCATTGCAGAAACAAAGGGCAGTCGGGTGAAGAAGGTTGGGGCTTCAGCGACAACCGCATCGCCACCAAGATCAAAGATAAGGCAATCAACAATAGAGCCACTAGGTTCGTCAAAGATAGCAGAGTTCTCTGAAGGTTGATTCAGCGCGAAGATCACAGCTTTGCTAACGCCGCCTGCTAAGGTTCCTGACTGTTCATCGGTCAGAGGTTGTAGCAAGTTGAGATTGATCTGGTTGAGATTGGGTTGTTGATTAGGAGAAATCATTGAAGAATTACCCTCCTATTCCTAATCTGCCAGACAAACTCGATGTGGCTTGTGCAGGAATATAGGCGAAGGGATTGGCAAAGAGCAGCGGCCCGCCACCCGATATGGACTGCGACTGACTACTATCAAGTGATTCCCATAATTGACTGTTTTTGAATTGCGGCTTAGGTGGTTTAGGTGGGTAATATTTCATGGTTTTACCTCCATTAAACAAGCGTATTTATTTAGATTGGAACATGTCGGAAATCGAGATATGGGAATATTTTACTCATACCCACCAACGTTTATATGGGGTTTGGTTGTTTCCCATCTAGTCTTTCCTCCAGCCGAAATAGTCTGTGACTGATCTGTGTTTAGAGGTTGCCACAGTTGATCGTTTTGAAGTTGTAGCTTAGCTGATTTCGGTGAATGATGTTTCATGGTTTTGGCTCTATAGAACTATGTGAGTAGGCAGTGGTTAGTAAATGCTGCGAAGCCAACCATGATATTGGCTTCTTTTCGTTTTATGTAGTCTATGCCTGACGTCCTGGCCCATCACAGGGGAATGATGAAAAGCCAAAATCTTTTTTGGGCGGTTCAGCACGAGCAAAAGGATTGGCAAATAGCAACACTCCACCTGAGATAGACTGTGACTGCTCTGGGGTGAGGGGCTGCCAAGGCGCAGCCTTTGAAGACTGAGCGTTAGTCGATTTGCGATGGTGATATTTCATGATTTTGCCTCAATACAACAAAGACTTAGAGAGTAGACCTCCTGCATAAATGCTTTTTAGGGGTCATGAGTCGTTGCGCGGCTCCGCCGCGCAACGATATCATGCAGGAAGTCTAGTGAGTATCAACCTCTAACTTGACTAGTTAGAGAGTGTTCAGAACCATGTCCTAGAGCCTCTGAACTCTCGTTTTAGAATTGGAGTCTCGACGAAATTCTTGCTCGGGAGTGTTCATGGTTTTGTGGGATAGCCGTCTCGGCTGTCCCCTTAGGAACAGGCCAGAGGCCCATCCCACAAGACCTTTAGGAGTTGGGCCTAATTTGTCTGTCAAAATTTACACAAAAAACCGATCACTCTCCTTGTTCCCCATTCAGCTAGGTTCTCCCTGTTTCCGAACTACAACCAATTACAATCCAGGGGGCAGCATGTCATAGCTATTCCAAATGGTGCATCCTTTTTCGGTGCAGACTGTTCTGAGATCAATCTTACGCCCACCATAAATTTTGGTACTTTGTTGATCGCTCAGTGGCGTTAACAGCACATTATTGTTGATAGCTTGTGACCGATTAGGGGATATTAAGTTCATTTTGACCTCCTTAAACGACTTAATCTATAGCTCAACCCTAAGCAATATCATTGAGTTTGTCTTGCACAGTTCTGCGATCGCTGCACATTCTTGCCGCGAGTTAACAAAACTTTATCTGAGCTTTGCGGAGAACTGCAGGCAATGGACGCAGGTACTTCTAGGAGCAGACTCAAAGCCTGAAGCAATCTTGAGGCTCTGATAATTAGCTTGACCTTTGGCTACCCAAGACTCTATAAGAGCACTAGCTAGGTCGATACAGACCGCTTGTAGTAGCGTAGGAACATATAAATCGAATCAGTCGAAAAGGAGAGCGGGAGTTGAGCCATGTCTTTGCAGCAATCGCAGTCCTCTGTTACTGCGATATCAAATCGACTGACAGATGTCCTTGAACCCAACCCAACCCTACATAGCCATCACACAGGTTGGCGAAGTATTACGCTAGAGACTTTTGATCTGGCGGCTGGAGAGACCTCTGAATATTGCTTGAAACATCACGTCGTGAGTATTCATACTGGGCCAGAAGCAGGGGTTCGCTTGAGGCGAATAACTGAAAATCAGTGCGAGGAAGCAACATTATCATTAGGATCGGCGGCAATTTGTCCGACTCACCGTCCCCACTTTTTTGAGTTGAATGGTAATTCTAAAGCCCTCTGCCTGAATCTCAAGCCCGATCTGCTGCACTCCCATGCTACGGAACTGTTTGGTCGCGATCGCGTAGAGTTACTTCCCAAAATGGGCATTCAAGATGGCTTGATTTACCAACTTGGCCTAGCCCTGCAGACAGATCTATGTAGGCAAGCTAATTCCGATCGCCTCTATGCTGAGGCCTTAGCAACGACGCTAGCACTCCATCTCTTAAGGCATTACTCCACCTTTGGCGATCGTTATCCTACCTGCAAAGGAAAACTGTCGCCGAAAAAGCTGAAGCTTGTCACTGACTATATCAACGACAATTTAGCCAGGGAACTAAGTTTAAAAGAACTGGCTGTGATCACTCAATTGAGCCAGCATCATTTCTGCCGTACATTTAAGCGTTCTACTGGTCTAAGTCCCCATCAATATGTGATTCGACAACGGGTAGAACGCGCCAAACGATTGCTTAAGCAGGGTTCAATGCCCCTGGCAGACATTGCCATAAGCTGTGGCTTCAACCATCAGAGTCATCTCCATCGCCATTTCAAGCGACTGACCGGGGTCACACCTCTAAACTGGCTAGATTCATGAGGACTTACCCCTGCGTCCAACAACATAGTGAAGAAGACTGTGGTGCAGCCTGTCTCGCAACGATTGCCAAGCACTACGGGCGCACCCTCTCGATTAGCCGCATTCGTGAAGCCGTAGGCACTGGGCAACTCGGCACCACCCTGCTAGGGCTCCGACGCGGGGCCGAAACCCTGGGCTTCGATGCCCGTCCGGTCAAAGCCTCTCCAGAACTGATTGACCAACTGGAATCAGCCCCACTGCCTGCCATCATCCACTGGAAGGGCTACCACTGGGTGGTGCTATACGGTCAACGGGGGAAACACTATGTCATCGCCGATCCAGGGGTGGGGGTGCGCTACCTGTCTCGCCGGGAGTTGACCGAAGCCTGGGGTAACGGCGTCATGCTGCTGCTGGTGCCCGATGAGTCACGTTTCTCCGCCCAACCCAACGATCAGGTGAAAGGCTTCAGTCGCTTTTTGGGGCGGGTGTGGGCCTATCGTGGAATTCTGTCAGAGGCGCTGCTCCTCAATCTCGTCATCGGCCTGCTGGCCCTGGCCCTGCCCCTGGTGATTCAGATTCTCACCGATGACGTGTTGGTACGGCGCGATGCCGATTTGCTCACCACAGTGGCCTTAGGAGCCCTGGCGCTGATCGGCTTCAGTAGCCTGCTGCAACTGATTCAGGGCAACTTGATCGCCCATTTTGCCCAGCGGCTAGAGCTGGGGTTAGTGCTCGACTTTGGGCGGCAACTGCTGCGTCTACCGATGCACTATTACGAATCGCACCGCAGCGGCGAGATCGTCAGTCGTCTGCGCGATATTCGTGAGGTGAATTTCCTGGTGTCGCAGGTGGTGATTAGCCTACCCAGCGAGTTTTTTATTGCCCTGGTGTCGCTGGGGTTAATGGTGATCTATAGCTGGCAGCTCACCCTGGCGGCGCTGGCGATCGCCGTGCTGATGACTCTGCCCAGCCTGCTGTTTTTCCCGACGTTGCAGCGTAAAACCCGCGATGTGCTGGTCACCGAAGCCGAAAACCAGGGGATTTTGGTGGAAAACTTTAAGGGGGCTATGACCCTGAAAACCAGCCATGGTGCTCCCCAAGCCTGGGATGAGTTGCAGGGTCGCTTTGGCCGGTTAGCCAACGTCACCTTTCGCACCGTGCAGATTGCCATTTGGAACAGCTTCACCTCTAGCTTGGTGTCAGGGATGGGGGCGATCGCCATTCTCTGGTTTGGCGGCTGGTTGGTGATTCAGCAGCAACTCACCATTGGTCAACTGCTGGCGTTTAACGCTCTTTATCGCTACGTCACCGGTTTTGTGGGCACCGTCATTCGCTTTATCGATGAATTCGCCCGCGCCAAAACCGCCATGCAGCGCCTAGGCGATATCATCGATGCCCCGCCCGAAACCCCAGCCGATGCGGCTAAACCCTGGGTTGAGATTGCCGACGATGGCGATATTACCTGTATTGATGTCACCTTCCACCATGCGGGCAGAGTAGACTTGCTGAAAGACTTTTCCCTGACGATTCCTGGCGGCAAAGTCACCGCTATTATCGGCAAGTCAGGCTGTGGCAAAAGTACTCTGGCCAAGCTCATCGCCGGGCTCTACACACCTCATTCTGGCAACATCCGCTTTGATAAATATAACCAGAGTGACTTGGCTCTCGACTGCCTTCGCCAGCAAATTATTCTTGTCCCCCAAGAGCCTCACTTTTGGAGCCGTTCCATCTTTGAAAACTTTCGCCTCAGTTACCCCTATGCGAATTTTGAAGACATTATCACGGCCTGCGAAGTCACCGGAGCGGACGAATTCATTGGTCAATTGCCAGATAAGTACCAAACGGTGCTCGGTGAGTTTGGCGTTAATCTGTCGGGAGGACAGAAACAACGGCTGGCGATTGCCCGCGCTCTAATCACCAATCCTCCGATTCTGATTCTGGATGAATCAACGGGCGCTCTCGACCCAGCCAGCGAAGCAGAGGTTCTAGAACAGGTGATTGCTCACCGTTACGGTAAAACCACCCTGATGATTAGCCACCGTCCTCAGGTAGTTCAAAGAGCAGATTGGATTATTTCTCTGGCATCTGGCCAACTTTTGTCGATGGGTACCTTAGCTGATCTTTGTAAACAGCCTGGAATCCATACTGAATTTATCAGCCGCTAGTCACGCTGTTCTGGTTTACTCTCCTAGTCGTTACAAGCTCCAATGCTCACCTAGCTGGTGGAACCATCAGTGATGGTGTGCAACGGTTTGTCGGTGAATCCTGCCAGACCTGTGTGATGGCATTTAGTAACTTGAACCAGGACAATGTTGATGCTGTCACAGGATGTGACTAAAAAGTGGATTAATCTACGGCCTACTAGGCTCCTCTGGGGTGGGTAAAACAACGCTACTCAACAGCCTGATCGGCTACGACGGTTCAGTAGATCACAAACGTGCTCTTTTGCCATGCTCCCGCCCTCACCCCCAACCCCTCTCCCACAAGGAGAGGGGAGCCGGAAAGTCTTGTGCAGAGCGTAACCCATGGGGGGCAAGGCTTTAGCGTTACAGCGAGGCCTAACGCATCCTACCGGGATGACACGCCTGGTTGACTAACAAAACTGGCCAGAACCCAGATTGGTTCAAGGGTTAGGAGATCTGGGTTAAGGGTCAGGAGACCTGACCCCTACATTACCCAAATGCGGTAGGGGCGAGGTCTCCTCGTCCTTCCGGGGGTTGGACGAATTGGGAAACGGGGGCACGGGATGTGGATTTGGCACCCAACGCCCTCTCAGGGAATCCACAGCAGCCCTTAAACCAGGGCCGCTTCAGCCAAGACGGAACCCACCTGCTGTTGGTACAGCCGCTCATACTGATCGACAATGGCCTCGGCGGAAAAATGGGCTTCGGCCCGCTGACGGCAGTGGTGGCGCTGGATGGATGGCAGTTGATTGATTGCCGCTACAGCCTCGTCAACGGAGTTCACCAAAAAGCCATCCACCCCAGGGCGGACAATTTCCGGGAGCGATCCGCGTGGGGTAGAAATCACCGGAGTGCCGCAGGCCAAGGCTTCTGCAAACACAATGCCGAAGGGTTCATCCCACTCGATGGGGACGATCATGGCAGCGGCTTGGCCCAAAAGGTCGTTTTTCTGGCGATCATCCACCGGGCCAACGTACTCAATGCCGTCTTGGCCGAGGTGGGGCGCAATCTGGGTTTGCCAGTAGGTCATGCCTTCCAGGGAATCGACCTGGTTACCCGCAATAATCAGCCGACGGTTTGCCCCTTTGGCGGCGGCAATGGCGTTGTGCGCCCCCTTAATGGGGTCTAACCGACTGAGAAAGACCAGCGGTGCATCGGCCTCAACCTGGGGTTGAAAGGTGAATTTTTCCAGCGTCACGCAGTTATGGATGGGGTGCCAGATGCCGCCCGCCCCCCGTCCCTGACGACAGATGTGTTCGCTGCATCCAGTGAAGGTGAGGCTGTCTCCCGCGAGTTTTGCGGCCCAGCGCACGGTACGTTCGGTGGGTTGGCGCTGGTAGGACATCACCTTGGGCAGATCCGTGGCCAGCAGCGGCAACAAATACTGCAACCGCGAAAAGCTATGCAGCACCTCCGGCTGAAATTGCCGCACCGCCCCCAGCAGCATGGCCGTATTGCGCACCGTATCCAAGGCCGACTGAGAGCTCAGCCCTGGCCAGGGGTAAAAGGCATCCACGGCACAGGTGGAGTCGCGATGGGCCACCAAGCCCACCTCGTGGCCCCGTCGCCGCAAGCCCTCGATGAGCAAATCAATAATGCGTTCAATGCCCCCGTAGAGGGTGGGCGGTACGGGCAGTTCGGGGTCGGCGGTGAGAAGAATTTTCATGGCTGATGGGATAGGAGTAGGGAAAATCGGACTGCAATCTTTAAAAAAACTGCTTTTATCTGGCACGTTAGCCCTCACCCCCAGCCCCTCTCCCTATGGGAGAGGGGAGGTAGACAGCTTCAAAGTCCCTCTCCCGCTGGGAGAGGGATTTAGGGTGAGGGCTGCCAGGGGCTAAGGCCACTGAACTGAACCCGGACTGAGGGTGAGTTGTAGGGTGGGCATTGCCCACCATCTGGAACCTCGGACAGGGCTTTTTCGGCGGCGGCTACCAGCGTTTGGCTTTCGAGTTCCCAGCAAAACTGGGTTTCGGCGGCGTGGCGGGCGGCGGCTTGGGCGGCTCTCAGTTGGGCAGGATGGCAGACCAGGTCTTCGATGGCGGCGGCGAGGGCGGTGACATCCTGGGCCGCTACCAGATGGCCAATATCGGGGAATTGCTGAAAAACCTCCCGCTGCCCTGCGGTGTCGGTGGCGATGACGGCTAACCCCGCCTGGAGATACTGAAACAGCTTGTTGGTGATCGTCAGGTTGCGGCTGGGGGGATGGGTTTGCTCTAGGGCGAGGCCGATGTCGTTTTCGGCAATGCGGGCGGGCAGTTCGTCGTTGGGTACGGTGGGATGAATATGAACCTGATCGGCCCAGCCCAGGGGGATGTGCTGGGCCAGCCAGATCTGGTTTTTGGGAGAACAGTGGCCCCGCAGATGCACCTCAACGCTCACCGTGAGATGGGAGAGGGCGGCAAACAAAAGTTCCAGTCCTCGGCCTGGGCCAATGGTTTGAGAAAACCAGTGCAGCCGCACCGCTTCACCCGTTCTCATCGGTAGGCCATGGTCTGAAGGCTTGGCTGGGGGCGGGGCTGACGTTTTTTCTGACGTTTCTTCTGGGGATAAGTCCTCTAAGGTGGGGGCCGACCTGGGGAAGACGTTGTAAACCACCGTCGGCGGCGTGACCTGATAATGGTTCGCCATCGCCGCCGCCATGGCCTGGGAGGTGGTCAGCCGATAGCGGCAGTGCTGCAACAGAAAGGCTTCTAGCTCGGCGATCCACCGGATAGGCCGCTGGTGATGGGCCGCTGGTAATAGATCCTGCGAAAACCAATCTTCAAAATCGACCCCCACGGCATAGCCCTGCTTCAGGAGTTGCTGGCCCACCCATAGCCCCGCCTCGGAGTGGACGATGGTGAGATCGGCACGGTGGGCCTGGGCAACTTTAAGCAGGCGAGGGGCACCATAGCCCAGCAGGGCCGGATGGTGGAAGCCCAATCCCTGGTAGAGCTTCCGAGCCGTTTTAGCCTGAAGACGAACGCCAAAGCGGCTGGCTTGTCCGGGCCGAAAGTCTATAACCGGATCAAACGCCCAGGCTTGATCGGCCAACACCGCCCGGTCTCGCTGGGCCAGGGTTTCGTCAAACCAGAGGCCCGCCACCTTCACCTCATGGCCTGCGGCGGCGAGGGCAGTGGCTTCCTTTTGGGGGCGGGGAGCGGTGCAGAGGTGGCCGCCGATTAAAATCAGGATTCTTGCCATTGGGGCGGCTCCTCTGGTAATGCTGGAGCAGATTCGGCGGCGGGCAACATCCGCCCTAGGGGGAGCCGACGATAGCCCCACTGGTTGACAAAAAGCTGGGCATGGCGGGCCGCTTGCCACCCCACGACCCTGGCCGCCATCTGAAAGAGGGGGCCACCCATGGGCTTTTCGGTGGCCCCGCCCCAGCGGCGCACCTGCTTGGCGGCCAGGTTCCGCAGGGAGGGAACGTCGGGGAACACTTCGTAAATGAACCGCTGCATCAGGTTGGCGCAAACCTGCCGGGTGCGGGGGCTGTCTTCGGCGGCAAGCAAATATCGGCTCTGCAACGCCACCGCCCGATATTGAGAGGCCCAGGCTTCCGGGGTCTTGCGGCCACTGAGGCTGACGGCATGGCCGGATCGGTAGTAGCTGCGGGCTTCTTGGCAAAACCGCACCCCCTGGCTGGCGAGGATGACGCGGGCAAAGTATTCCCCATCGTCGTTCAAAGAAAGGGCCTCGTTCCAGGGGCCAGCGGCTTGAATGAGGGCGCGGGGCACCAGCCAGGCGGCGGGGTGCATCATCCAATGGCCCGACCAGGCGCAGACCAGCCAATCCACTGGGGCCATGTCTTGCCAGAGGGGTTCGGGGGTGAAGGTGGCCTCCTGGGGCTGGTGCCGAAACCTGGCCCAGGCCCCAGAAATTAGACAATCAGGATGATCCTGAATTAGGGCCATCTGCCGCTCAACTTTGTCCGGGGCCAGCAGGTCGTCGGCATCCAAAAACTGAATCACCTCTCCCTGGGCCGCTTCCAAGGCTCGGTTGCGGGCGGCGGCGGCCCCCTGGTTGGCCTGGGCGATAATCCGCAGATTCGGCCCATTAAACCGATGGGCGACGGTGAGGCTGTCATCGGTGGAGCCATCGTCCACCAGAATCACCTCCAGGTTGGGCCAGGTTTGGGCCAGGGCCGATTCCAGGGTCTCGGCCAGCCAGGGGGCGGCGTTGTGGCAGGGAATCAGGACAGAGACGAGCGGTTGCATAGGTCTGTAGTTTTGGACAGCGATGTTAACGGTTAGCCGTAGCCGATTCGGATCTGGTTAACGACTGGCCATGGCATTTCTCAAGGGCCTGATGGTGGCTTTTGCGCTTTGCACTAAGGATCTCAGTAGAACTCGCAAATGCTCGATAGGCTGCATTTTGTAAGGCTCATAAATACAGCCAAAGCCCCTCCAAAACACGCGATAGCCTAAACGCCCATTCACCATTTTTTCCATTTCATAGAGTAGTTCCCTGGGCCGACCGTGAAAAATTCTCACATCGCGGCAGAGCAAACCGCCGGGGTAGGGAGACAAGCTCCATTCATCCCCCAAAAAGGTAATTCTGAGCTGTTCCGTTTCATAGGCGGCATGGCGAAAGCTGCGCTGATCCCACTCTCGCCCCATGATCGATTCGTATTCCGAAAAATACTGTCGCCATTTCTCAAAGAAGTTAATCAAAGCAGGACTACGACGCATGGCGATGACATTCGTCATCGGTTCTCTAAAGGCTGGAGAAACACCGGGAAGATCGTAATGGAAGCCTCCTAGGGCTGGAGGGACACCAATATCAAAAACATCCAGGAGTTGGAACAGTTCGTCTAAGGGCGCAACAATGTAGGTATCGCTATCCAAAAAAACAAAACGGTCGTAGGGGCAGGCATCCATCGCTAATTTTGAGGCGACAGTGTTAGGCAGATGGTCTTGAATAATGACCTGATCAAAGACGGTATGATCCGTTGGGGCATTGGTGATCAGACATATCGGTTCTGGATGGAATCGGCGTAGGGATTCAGCCGATAGGGCCGCTTCGTCAACGTACTTTTTTCCGGTGGCAACGTAGACAAAACCCCGTGTTGGGTTAGCCTCACTGGCGGAGTAATGGATGGATGTCGGCATGATGGGGTCTTCCATTTTGGCGCGAAAGAATGAATAGAATCTGGAGCTAAATTTGGCTAAATAGGTATTAGCAAACTATGGAATGATGTGTCGCCAGCCGTAGCGGAAATACCAGGGTTTGGATTCCGCTACATAGTGGTGCATCACCGATTGAGGATGCTGGGATTCTTGACGATCTGGCAACAGCAGGTAGTCGGATTGAGGGGCAATCGCGCATTCCTTTCCAGACAGATACAGACAGCTCAACCCCTGGGTCACGTTGTAGTGGGCACCTTCCTGTTCGAGAAAGGTCTGCAACCAGGCTTCAATCTGGTGCCAGTCCATGGCCTCACTCTGTAAGCCAAAAATGCCAATGTTCACTTTTTGCGGTAGTGGGCCTGGGGCCAGTTTTTGTAAAAGAGCTTCGGAATAGCCGTAGGCGTTTTTCACATCCACCATGTAGCAGGGTTTTTGGGGATGGGCCAGCCAGTCCAGCAAAAAATGGGGCGTCTGGAAGAACAGCATGTCGGAGTCGAGGAAAAGTTTCCATCCGGTTTCCCCGGCATGGAAGTCAATCAGTTTACGAATCAGGGGTTGTTTGAGGCGGTGGGATCGCAAACAGGGAAACGTTTCGGCAGGTAGTACCTGGTCTAAACGAGCCTCGACCCGATCCAGAGAAACAAGGTCTGCGTTGGGAAAGAGTCGCAGAATTTCAACCGTTTGTTCCGGTTGTAACGATCCATCATCGTAGATCACCGGACGCAGATTCACCGGGGAATGCCGCTGCATGGAGTAGGCGCAAAAACAGGTCTGGTACCAATATTTGCTCCCGGTCATGAAATAGAGGTCGTAGGTGGGGCGGTCGGCCACCATGGCCAAGGGCGGGAGCTGGCTGACGGCGGCTTCCATCTGCTGCCTGCCGCGATAGCTCAGATAACGGTTTAGGGGGCCACGTTGCCAGGTAGTTTTGACGAACCCTCGCGGGGCATAAACCAGCCTGTAGACCAGTTTGCCCAATCCCAGGTGGCGGCCCAGGGTTTGCACAGGAGAAGGCGATGGTGAGAGAGTCATAGTAAAAGTCCGATGAGGGATCGAGCCAAACAGGGAATCACAACGACCAGCCGTAGGGTGGGCACTGCCCACCAGCCATAGTCCAGTAGCCGTAGGGAGTAGGGTGGGCACTGCCCACCAGCATCGTTCAGGGACATTGACAGCCGTAGGGCACCGCCCACCAGCTATCGTTCAGTGAAAGCCCCCTAGGACAGTCGAGCTTGGCCCTCCAACAGACCACAGGCTCCTTGCCAGCGAATAGCGGCGGCGGTTCCCGTCCAGGGCCGTAGGGCCAGATAGCTTTTCAACTGGCGCAGGGGCAACGTCCAGGCCGGAATTTTGGGCCAGGGGCGCAGGCCGTGGAGATCCAACACCTGTACCCAGGAACGGCAAGAGGCCCGATTCATCCGCCGCAGATAATCGGCCTCCAGGCGGCGGGCGGCAATCAGATGGAGCAAGCTGAGCTGGGGAAAGTAGCCCACGGCCCAGCCCTGTTCCAGCAGGGTCAACATCATGTCGTTGTCTTCGCCGGAGGTGAGGCTGGCCCCCGTGCGTCCTAGGGCCAAGTGCCGAGCATCGGTCTCCAATGCCTGACAATACGCCTGCATCGCCGCTTTGCGAACCACCAAGCCAGCCCCGATGGGCGCAAAGGAGGGGTATTGTTTTGGCTCCGATGGCCCCCACTGGCAACGTTGCTCGGTATCCCCAAAATCCCTCAGCCCCATGGGAATCTGAATCTCCTGAAACCACTCGGCGGGGGGCCGCTCGAACTCAGGCAGGCATTTACCGCCCATGGCCCCCACCTGGGGATGGCGATCCAGAAGGGCGATCACCTGTTCGAGGTAGTTGGGCGACAGCACATTATCGTCATCCACAAACACCAGGGTGGGGGTTTGGGTTTCGCGAAAGGCCCGCTGTCGGGCGGCGGTCAGCCCCAGGGTGGTTTCGACGACCATCCGCGCCTGGGGGTGCCAATCCAGCGTCAGCCACGATGCAACGGGCACCGGGCTGGCGTTGTCGATTAGCAGTAGGTTCCAGGCGGCGGGGGTGAGGGTTTGTTGCTGGAGTGCGGCGATCACCCTGGTGAGGTAATCCTGACGGGGGTTGTGGGTGCAGATAATGACGGTGAGGGGTGGCGACATGGGGAGAAGCCCTAAAGACCTTAGCTTTAGTGTGGGATGGGGGCGTTTGCGATCACGCCTACGGGAATGTCTGTCTTTTGGCCCTGCCGTTGGGGATGACGTGCTATGGCCTCGCGGTAGATCTGTTCCTGTAGTTGCCCAATCGTGGCCCGGTTGTAGTGGGTGAGGATGCGTTCACGGGCGGCGTGGCCCAGGCGCATCCGCAGGGTAGGATCGTGCAACAACTCGCCCACCGCCGTTGCTATGGCCTGGGGGTTTTGCGGGTTGACCAACCGTCCTACGGCACCCTGATCCAGCATTTCCACCATGCCCCCGGCGGTGCTGCCGACAATGCCACGGGCGGCGGCCATCGCCTCTAGGCATACCCCAGGAAAGTTCTCCCAGCGGCTCGGAAAAACGCAGATATCGGTTTCGGCTAGCAATTGGGGAATCGCGGTCAGGGGGACGGCCCCGGTAAATTCAAGCTGCCCCCGATGGCGATGGAGCCGCTTGAGAAGATACTGCTCCATATCTAAACCGGGCACTGGCGAAGGCCAAGCCGCACCGACCAAGCGAAACTGCGTCTTGGGATGGTGGCGCAGAATTTGGGGGATGGCCGCCGCCAGTTCCAACACCCCCTTGCGCACCTCCATCCGACCGATAAAGGTGACGCGATTCGTCTGGGTCGCCACAGGAATCTCCAGCAGATCCGGGGCGGGCAGGTAGGGGTTGGGCACCACGCGAATGCGGTCGGGGTTGATCTGCCAGGTCTGCGTCAACGCTTGCCCCAACGCCTGGGAGGGTGTAGTAATTAAATCGGCCTTGAGGGTTTGCCTCCGTTCTGGGTCGGTTGCTGGATCGTAGTCGGGCCTCGACAACAGTGAGGGCATCTGCCCCCGTCGCAAGGCCCCCACCACTCGCCGCCCCTGCATTCCCACAGTGGGCGGCACGTAATTCACCTGCCGAATTAAATAGGTGGGCGTGTGGAGCTTCACCACCAGGGGCACCTCCGGCACCAACGCCGTAATGCCCTGGGATTCGGCCCCAATTTCAGGACTTTCGACCACCTCAAATCGGGCCTCTTGATGGCGTTCCGCAAACACCGGGGCCACGGCGGCCACAAAGGCAGCCCGGTTTTGGCAATGTACGCGATGCACCAGAATGTTGTGCTCTAAAACGGCTCCTTGCCGATGGTCACTGCCCGCAAACACCTCCACCCGATGGCCTCGCTGCTGCATGAGTTGGGCGATTTGCAGGGTGTAGGTGGCAATTCCCCCAACGGCGGTATCGGGGGGATATTCGTAGCTAATCAGGGCAATTTTCATGGGGCCACAAAGATATGTTTAAACTGTCGCAACAGGGCAAAAATCGGTTCTGGCAACAGGTGGTAAAGGGCAAAATACAGGTGGTAGTAGCCAATTAAAAATTCTGTAAATACATCCGCCTGCTTCTTAAGAATGGTTTGTTCTAGCGGGGTATTGGGTTGTGCTTCTAACCCTAGATAGTTTAGACACTGCAATAAGCTCTCAGACTGATTCTGGACTAGGGTTTCGTAGGAAAGCTGAATGACGTTCTGTGGATATCGAGCAAAAAAATCGTGCCAGTATTGCTCACGATCCTTAACTCGCCGTAGGGCTGTCTTGAGATAAAAAGGCGTGACCTGGGTTAACCAACTAGGCCGCTTAGCCTGTCCAGCATGATGTTTTTCCCAAGCATCAGTATATTCTGCTCGGCTGAGGGAAACGGCCTGCCGTAGCTTGTCTTCCCGTGTCATAAAAATAAAGGATACGTTAGGAAAAACTTTGCCAATCAGGTCAATCTCCGACAGCGAAGGATCGGGATAGAGTCGTCTTAATTCCCGCAGCAGAATGTCAAAATGATTCTGCATCAGCTTAACGCCGCTCACCCCATTATCTGACGCTCTTTGGGTGAGTTCTGATTGAATGACACCAATCAAATCAATGGATGGCTCCTCCTCGACGGTTTCCAGGGTAGAAATCAGGAATTCTTTGGGCTTTCCCGCCAGGTTAGTATTGCTTAAAAGACTGCATAAAAGTGTGCTTCCACTGCGTTGGGTGGCACAGATGATATAGGTACGCTTGAGCTTATTTGATACGGATTCCATGGGGTTTACCTGTGAATAGATGGGAGGCTTGGAGTTGTAAGATGCGGGACGGCCTAGGTTTATTGCCCTCACCCTAAATCCCGATCCCTGAGGACTATCGCTTATCCATAAGTTTCTATTCCTCTGGATTCCTAGGGTTGATCCCCCCTAGCCCCCCTTAAAAAGGGGGGAACTGGATTCAAAGTCCCCCTTTTTAAGGGGGATTTAGAGGGATCTCTAAGGACTTGTGGCATGCAAACAAGATTTGTATAAGCTGTAGCTCTGAGGGAGAGGAACTTTGAAAATCTGGTTCCCCTTCTCCCCTAGGGAGAAGGGGTTAGGGGATGAGGGCAATAAACTGACTTAAGAGGGATGCAACGGTAAGAATATTCTGGTGTCTGGTGGCCTATCAGATAGTCCTTTCATGGTATTTCTATAGCAAATTTGGCCTCCTTATTGAGTTAACACTAGGGGTTGAGAAACTGAGTTGAAGCTGATTTCGGGCTGTAGTAGAGCGGTGCCGAAATCGCTGTAGGTGAAGGGTACGCCATCGGTGTAGTAAATGCGGGAGGGTAGCTCGAAATCGACGGGGTATTCTAGGGAGGCAATGCATTCTACCTTGGGACGAACCAACTCAAAGGAAACGAGATAGGTGCCTCCGGCTAGGATTTTGCTGATGTTGGGATAGTAGAAGGTTTGGGTGATGGTGCCCTGAAACGGTGGCAGCAGTTGGCGATGCAGTCGTGGCCCAATAAAGGACACCCGTACCCCCGTTTCTGTGGATAAAATCACCGAAACACCAATGCCCTGTTGTACCTGTTCAGAGGTGATGTCTACCGAGACTTCTAGGTCGAGTTCTGCCCCGTTTTCAATCAGTCGAGTTCTAGCCCCAGACAGGCCCATGCGGTGGGTTTTTGAAAAGACCGAGCTGTTGACATTTTCGGACTGAAACTGCCCAAAGGAATCCACATACTGCTTCAACCCTTCGTGGGTAGAGCCGTAGAACATTAAGGTGCCCTGGTTCAGCAATAGGGACTTAGTACAGAGCCGCTCTACCGTGGCCAGGTGGTGGCTGACGAATAATACCGTGCGTCCGGCTTTGCCCACTTCCTCCATTTTGCCGAGGCACTTTTTCTGGAAGGCCATGTCGCCCACCGCCAAGACTTCATCTACCACGAGAATCTCCGGTTCTAGGTGGGCCGCCACCGCAAAGGCCAGCCGCACATACATCCCGGAGGAGTAACGCTTAACAGGAGTATCGAGAAATTTTTCGATTTCGGCAAAGGCCACAATTTCATCAAACTTGCGGCGAATTTCGGCCTTGCCCATGCCTAAAATGGCCCCATTCAGAAAAATATTCTCCCGCCCCGACAGTTCTGGATGAAAGCCCGTACCCACCTCTAGCAAACTGGCGACCCTACCCCGCAGACCGATGCGTCCGGTGGTGGGTTCGGTAATGCGGCTGAGAATTTTTAGCAGGGTGGATTTGCCTGCCCCGTTGCGGCCAATAATGCCGAGACGATCTCCCTGATTAACCGCAAAGCTGACATCATTCAAAGCCCAGAAACCATCCTCTGGGGTTTCAGCCACCCGTCGCCGCCGAGTCAGCCCCCGTCGCATTTGCCGCAACTGTCGGGCGAGGGTATCTCGCATGGACTGATACTTTTCGGGGCTGCGACCGAGTTTGTAGTATTTACCGAGATTTTCGACGGTGATGATGGGGTGGGTCATGGGGGGTGGGGAAGGTGAAGGGGTGGAAGGTGGAAGGTGGAGGGGTGGAAGGTGAAGGGGTGGAAGGTGAAGGGGTGGAAGGTGGAAGGTGGAAGGTGGAGGGGTGGAAGGTGAAGGGGTGGAAGGTGGAAGGTGGAGGGGTGGAATCCGTAGGGTGGGCACTGCCCACCAGTTTTGAACCATGGCCCTGGGAGAGCCTCAACACATGGCGCTGGGAGGGGCAAAATCCAGGGTTAAATCACGTCGGCAAAGGTGCGTTCGTAGGCGCGGAAGTACCGAATGCCGTACCAGAGGAAGAACACCACCAGGCCGACCGACACCAGGAAGCCCGGTAGGTAGATCTGGGATTCGCCGCCGAGGATGGCCCAGCGGAAGCCGTCAATCACTCCGGCCATGGGGTTGAGGGAATAGAGCCAGCGCCACTGGGCCGGGACGACGGCACTACTGAAGCCGACCGGGGAAATATAGAGGCCGAACTGCAAAATAAAGGGCACCACGTAGCGGAAGTCGCGGTATTTGACATTCAGGGTGGCGAGCAGCAGCCCGACTCCCATGGCGGCGGCGAAGGCAATGGCGATGAAGAAGGGCAGGGTGATGATGCGCCAACTGGGCACAAAGTGATAGACCACCATCAGCCCCAGCAGAATGAAGCCGGAGATGAAGAAATCCACCAGGCTGACGATGACGGCACTGGTGGGGATGACTAGGCGGGGAAAGTACACCTTCGAGATCAGGTTGGAGTTGGAAATCAGGCTATTGCTGCATTCCGATAGGGCATTGGCGAAAAACTGCCAGGGCAGCATTCCGGCAAACACCAGAATCGGGTAGGGCACCCCATCGGAGGGAAGCTGGGCAATTTTGCCAAACACCACGGTAAACACCACCATGGTTAAAAAGGGGCGAATCAAGGCCCAGACAATGCCGATGGCGGTTTGCTTGTAGCGCACCAAAATATCGCGCCAGGCCAAAAAGTAAAACAGTTCCCGGTAGCGCCACAGGTCTTGCCAGTACTGACGCTGGGCGCGTCCGGCGGTGATCACAAGTTCGGCGGATGGGTAGGGCATAGTCAGGGCCTTGAGAGGACTCTGTTCCCACGGTGGCGTGGGCATGATTGCGATCATGTCCACGCTTTCGTTCATCTTCAAAAGCCTTCATCCCGCCGCTGAATCGCCTACGCAGATCTACGGAAGTTCCATAATTCTCAAGGTTTCAGCCCCCCCTTTAAGCGGATTCAGTCCCTCCTTTCAGGAAGAAAGAAACAGGCCCAATCTGCAAAACGGATGGGAGAAATTCCTCTCTCCCGTAGGGTGGGCACTGCCCACCACCCACCCACCGCGCTACGTTCAGGGATCTCACTATGACCGCTATACTGCCTCACCCTCAATTTGGCTTGTTTGCCCCTGGTATTGGCGGGCGAGGAGACCTCGCCCCTACGGTTGGTCGGGCTGGGAAGCGGAGTTCCCAAATTTGGATGGGGTCTCGCCACCGTTCCAGCCT
This sequence comes from Spirulina sp., assembly GCA_044070495.1. GTDB lineage: Bacteria > Cyanobacteriota > Cyanobacteriia > Phormidesmidales > Phormidesmidaceae > Nodosilinea. The sequence continues at coordinate 74,112 of JBIPSI010000012.1, forward strand.
CTACCACTCGCTCCATCGCTGGTGCCTTCCGCTGTATGGATCACTCCTGGCCCTCTACGGCTTCACCCTGCCAGCCCAAGCCGTCACCATGGGCGAAGCCACCGCCCAGAGCCAGCCCCTCTACCCGGACGATGCCCTTTATCCCGACGATCCTCTGCCGAACCGGATGCCATCCCTACGGCCCCTGGAACCGGCGGAACCGACGGCACTGGATGGCCCGCTCGTCTATCCCCTCGACGACTACCGCCTGACGGTGGGCGACATCATTTACATGATTGTTGCCAATGTGCCCGACTACAGCGGCACCTTCCAGGTGATGCCCGATGGATCGCTGAACTTGCCCGTGCTGGGGCGAGTGGAAGCCTGGGGCAAAACCCTGACCGAAGTGGAGCAGGTCATTACCGAGGCCTACACCACCGCCGAAATTCTGGTGGCACCCCGCATCACCGTTACCCTGTCTCAGATCAGCCCTCTGCGGATTGCGGTGATTGGGGAAGTCACCCGTCCCGGCACCTATGCCCTCTCCCCGGATCAGGGCAAGCTGCCGACCGTCGCCATTGCCTTGGATGCGGCGGGGGGCATTACCCAGCGCACCGACCTGCGCTCGATTCAGGTGCGCCGAGTCAGCCCCAGCAATCGCCAGCAGGAAACCCTCACCGTTAGCCTGTGGGATGTGCTGACCCAGGGAGACCGCAATCAGAATATTTCCCTGCGGGATGGCGACACGATTGTGGTGCCGAGGGCAGACCCCATTGCCATTGCAGACTCGCGGGAAATGGCTCGGTCTACCTTTTCGTCGGGCCAGATTCGGGTCAACCTGGTGGGCGAAATTGCCAGCCCTGGGGTGATGGAAGTGCCCCCCGACACCTCGCTCTCGGAAGCGTTGCTGCTAGCCGGAAACTTTACCAACCGCTCCCGACGGGTGGATGTCCAACTGGTTCGCCTCAACCCCGATGGCACCGTGACCCAGCGCACCCTACCCGTCGATTTTGCCAGCGCCATCAACGACGATACCAATCCCCTGCTGCAAGACCGGGATGTGATTTTGGTGGGGCGCAACTGGTCAGCCTCCCTAAGCGACTCCATTGGCACCGTGCTGCAACCCCTGAGTGGGGCGTCTTCGCTGTTGAACCTGTTCCTGCCGTTTCTGTTACTTCGCTAAGTTACTTCGCTAAGCCAACCTGCGGGTGTCTCCCCATCTACCATGACCCACGATCTCGACATTACGACCCAACCCTCGCCCCCCATGTCGCCTATGGCGGGCACCGACTCCGGCCTGATGGGCACGGTGCTGGGCGTGGTGCGCCGCAAACTCTGGCTGATGCTGACCCTAGGATTGGCCATGGGGGCGATTTCGGTGGTTCAGAATGCCCAGGTGGTGCCTGTTTATCAGAGCAGCTTTCGTCTGCTGGTGGAGCCGGTGAGGGATCAAAAAAATCTCTCCCGCCTAACGGATAGCCAACAGGGCGGCACCAAACAGGAGTTAGACTACACGACCCAAATCGAGGTGCTGCTCAGCCCCGAAGTGCTTGAGCCGATTCTGGCGCAGGCGACGGATCGCTATCCCGACGTGAGTTATGGCGGCGTGATTGGCAAGCTTTCGGTCTATCGCCTAGGGGAAACCAAAATTTTGGAGGTGAAGTATACCCACAGCAACCCGGATCGGGTGAAGGCGCTGCTGGAGGTTGTTGCCCAGGGATACCTAGAGTACAGCCTAGAATCCCAGCGTTCGCAACTGTTGCAGGGCATCGCCTTTGTGGATGAACGCATTCCCCTCATGCAACAGCGGGTGAACGATTTACAGCAAAATATCCAGAACCTACAACAAACCTACCAGTTCCTAGAACCCGACGACTTCGCCGCCGACCTGTTTGATCGCACCTCAGGCATTACCAGCGCCCGACAGGCCCTACGGGATGAATTCATTGCCCTAGAGGCCCAGTACAACGCGCTCCTCGATCAGGCCAGTGCCTCGGCCACCCTGCGCCAGTCTGAGGCCTACGAAACCCTGCGCCAGGAATACCAAGTGCTGCGCCAGCAACTCGCCATCGAGTCGGCCCGCTTTGGCCCCAATAGCCCCACCATTCAGCTCATCCAGCGGCAGCAGGAAAACCTGGCCCCCCTCCTCTTTGAAGAAGCCGAGCGAGTGATTCAAGACCAGATTGCCCAGGTGATGGGCAGCATGGAGGTGATCGCCGCCCGTGATGAGGAGCTAGCGGCCACCGAAGCGGCCCTGCAAAGCCAAATTCAAGCGGTGCCGGGGGTATCTCGCAGCTACCAAGAACTACAGCGGGAGCTAATGCTGGCCTCCAACAGCCTGACCCGCTTCCAGGAAACGAAGGAAATTCTACAAATCCAGGCCTCCCAAAATGAAATTCCCTGGGAACTGATTACTCCGCCCACCGACGCCCGCCGTAAACCCGGCACCTCTCCGATCAAAGCCTTGATGACGGGGTTTGCCATGGGAGCCGTTCTAGGGCTAGCCCTGGGCTACCTGATCGAAAAGCTGGCCAACACCTACTACACCCTCGACGACATCAAAAGGAAGGTGCCCCTGCCCGTTCTGGGGGCGATTCCCCTGTACCCCGAACTAATGGATGCCCAGCCCGAAGCCCATGTGGTAGACCTGCGGCCAGAGACCGCCGCCACCTCCCTCGCCGCCGATGCAGAGGCCCTCAAAGCTCAGCTCAAGAGCATCATCAGCCCCAAACTCGGCAACTGGCAGGATTATGTCCTGGAGAAAAAGGCCGCTGACCCGATTCCGTTAGGCTTGGCCGAGACAGATGCCCAGGCTCCCACCTCGGCAAAATCCGCGAAATCCGATCCGTCCTCCGATTCGCCCTCCCCCGCCGACCGCTGGCTGATGGAATACGACAGCTACGGTTTTCTGGAAGCCTTTCGGGCCTTGCACGCTAACCTGGAGCCCTTCGCCCTGCGATCCCTCGTGGTCACCTCGGCCCTCCCCGGTGAGGGATCGACCACCGTGGCCGTACACCTGGTACAGGCCGCCGCCGCCATGGAAAAGCGCGTGCTGTTGGTGGATGGTCAGTTTCGCCGGGGGGGCACTCGGCTGAGTTCCCTACTGGGCATTCGGGCGGAACCGGGCCTGAGCGACTACATCAACAACCGGGCCAGCCTCAACGACATTACCCAACGGTTGTCGTGGGAGTCGAATTTGTTTGCCATCAGTTCGGGTACCCCGTCTATGGACCCCACCCGGTTGCTGTCGTCGTCGCGCATGAAAGAACTGATGGCCCGCATGGAAAAAAACTTTGACCTGGTGGTCTATACCATGCCGCCCCTGATGGGTCTGGCCGATGTCAGTCTGGTGGCCTCGAAGACCAACGGCGTTCTCTTGGTCACCTCCCTCGGTCGCCGCCGCATTGCCGATGCCCTCAACCGCACCCTAGAACGAATGCAGGTGGCGCGGGTGCCCATCATCGGGCTAGTGGTGAACCAGGTGAAGAACTACGCCGTAGATTTCTATGCCCGGTCGGGGTAGAAACCTGCGGGTGTATGCAACCGTTGGGGGATCCCCCCTGCCCCCCTTGGGAAGGGGGATCTGAGTCCGCCTCAAAGTCCCCCTTCCCAAGGGGGATTTAGGGGGATCCCCAGCCTGAGCCGTTAGTCCCCCAAGCCCTGGATACGCCCGACACCTGCGGGTATGGGCTGACTTGTCTTCGGCATCAACGGGCAAGGAAACCTCGCCCCTACGTTTTGCCTAAATGGTTGGGCAAACGTGATCGCAAACATCCGACCCGCACCATAGAAATCATGCCGCACCGGATCTCCCTATGACGTTGGCCGCCTCTCAGACCGAAAAGCTATCCCCGTCTGGATCTTCTGATCCCCAGCCCTTGCCCCGTCGCGTGCTGATCGTCAGCCCCCACTTTCCGCCGATCAATGCGCCCGATCACCAGCGCATTCGCACCGCCTTGCCCTACCTCAGCGAATTTGGCTGGGAGGCCGAAATCCTCACCGTTTCCCCAAAAGAAGTCCCCCATCCCCAGGATGATCTGCTGCAGCAAGCCCTGCCGGAATCCCTAGCAGTCCACACCGTCAATGCCTTGCCGAAGCGGCTAACCAAGCTGGTGGGCCTAGGGAATGTGGGCTGGCGTTGTTTGCCCTACCTGGCCCAGGCCGGAAATCAGCTTTTAGCGCAGCAATCCTTCGATTTAGTCTTTTTTTCGACCACCATCTTTCCGGTGATGATTTTGGGGCCTTACTGGCGGCGGCGGTTTGGCGTTCCCTTTGTGGTGGATTTTCAAGACCCCTGGCGCGTGGAGGCCGCCCCCGCCGGACAACACCGCCCCGGTGGACGCCTCAAATACGCCCTGGATAAAGCCCTCGCCGCCTTTTGGGAACCCAGGGTGATGTGGCAGGTCAGCCAGGTGATTTCGGTCTCCCCCGCCTATCCCAAAACCTTGCAGCGCCACTATCCCTGGCTCCAGGCCTATCAGCTTACGGTGCTGCCCTTTGGTGCCCCGGAGGCAGATTTTGATCGGTTGCCCCATCTACCTATTTGTCAGACCCACTTCAATCCCCAGGATGGCCGCCAGCATTGGGTTTACGTGGGTCGGGGTGGGCCAGATATGGCCCTGGCGTTGCGCGGCCTGTTTTTGGGCCTAAAGCAATGGCGATGCCAAGACCCAAACCTGCACCAGCGGCTCCACCTTCACTTCGTCGGCACTAGCTACGCCCCCGCTGGGCAAGGCACCCCAACCATTCAGCCCATCGCCACGGCCTGCGGCGTCGATGACCTCGTCACCGAGCATCCCCAACGCATCCCCTACTTTGAGGCCCAAAGGCTGCTCACCGACAGCGATGTCATCCTGCTGATTGGTTCCGCCGACCCCCAATACACGGCCTCCAAGCTCTACCCAGCCATTTTGGCGAAAAAGCCGATGTTGGCCATTTTCCATCAAGCCAGCTCCGTCGTAGACATTCTGCACCAAACCCAAGCGGGCCAAGCCGTCACCTTTGATGAACACACCGACCCCGCCCACCTTGCGGAGCAAGTGATTCCCCACCTGAAAACCTTACTAGACCACCCTCAAAACACCCCACCGCCCACCGATTGGCAGGCCTTCGCGCCCTACACCGCCCACACCATGACCCAAACCCTATGCCGAGTGTTTGACCAAGCGGTTCCCTCTCCCTAACGCCCAAACCATGGCCCTTCCCCCTCCCCCTAAACCCCAAACCATGACCCTCCTGTTCTGGGCTGGAATGGCGGCGTTGCTGCTCGCCAACCTAGACAGCTTGCGGTCTGTGCCCCCCTCTACTGCCCTGGGGGCCTTAGCGATTGGGGTCGCCTGCATGTTCCCCGTGTATCTCTGGTGCGATGGCCAGGTGCAGGGGTTGCCCGTTTTTCCCTTCTTTTCGCTCACCTATTTGTGGACGTTTTGCCTACCCCTGCTGAGCGAAAATCCCAATGTGTGGGCCTACAGCCCCGAAGCGCAGCTTCGGGCCGCCCTATCCACGGTGCTGTTTTTGGTGAGTGGCACCGTGGTTTGGCTACAAATTGTGCGCACACCGAAGGCCATCAAGAAGCCCTTTCGTGCCCTAAAAACCGACACCGCCGATAACGTTTTCATCGCCATGGTGGCGGCGGGAGCTTTTTTGAATATGTACGTGGTCGGCGGCTGGAGCGGCATCCCCGACAAGCTGTTTACCATCGTGCGGGGGATCATTCTGGGGCTGAGCTTTTTAGGAATCTTTGTGCTGGCCTACCGGGCGGGGCAAAATTCCATGCCGCGCACCAAGCAGTACATTTTCTTTGCGGCCCTGGTGGCCAATATCGCCACCGCTGCGGCAGGATTGATCCTCAAAACAGCGCTAACCCTGTTTTTGCTGTCGGTGATGGCCTATGTTATTGGCGGCAAAAGACTTCCTGTGATTGGCTTGTTGATGGGATTTTTTCTGCTGCTGCCTCTCCACTATGGCAAACACGAAATGCGCCATAAATATTGGGAAAGTGAAACGGCTCACTATGTGCAGCCTTGGCAGTATCCAGCCTGGTTTAGCGAGTGGCATGGCTATGCCAAAGAAAACAAAAATCATGTTCCTGAACGGTGGGAAAAAGTCGAAAAAAAAGAGTCCTTTGTGGAACGATCCAGCGTTATCCATATGCTGATGATGGCACAGGAAAAGATTCCAGAACCCTACCCCTACCTAGGCGGCAAAACCTACGCCATTATTCCTGGACTGTTGGTACCAAGAATTTTGAATCCTCAAAAACCCCGCAGTCACGAAGGCACTCACATGCTGAACGTCCATGTGCGGCGGCAAACCTACCAACAAACCTGGAAAACCACCATCGCCTGGGGATTACTGCCAGAAGCCTACGCTAACTTCGGCTATTTTGGCTGCCTGCTGATTGGCGGCATTATGGGCGCATTCTACGGCACCATTACCCTAGCGGCCATTGGCACTCCACCCTTCTCCGCTCGAATGATGTTTTGTGTCTTGGTGATGAGTTTGGCCTTAGCCTCTACAGAATGGACGGCAGGTGTGTATGCTGCCACGCTCTTTCAATCGTCAGTGCCCATTGTTGGCATCAAGTATGCCTTTATGAAAGTCTATCGGCCTAACTCGCGAGGTCGAAAACCGAATAATCTCCTAGCCTATAAATCTCCAGTTAAAAATTACTATCCCTATTTAATACAGCCCAAAAGACAAGAACATCAGGCCGTGAGTCGTGATCCGACACAGCTAAATCTGTAGGTTGGGTGTAGCGATAGCGGAACCCAACAGTCTAGTGTTGGGTTCTATCGTACCGATTCTTTAAAACCTTCGTTCCGGTAAAATCCCATGGCTCGCCTTGCTGTCATCACCTCCCACCCAATTCAATACTACGCACCCTGGTTTCGTTACCTGCAAACAAGCTCTAGTTTAACCCTGCGAGTTTTTTATTTATTGGATTCAACGGTCACAAATCAGGCCGATCAACAGTTTAAGGGGGGTATGCAATGGGATATTCCTTTACTAGAAGGCCATGATTATGAATTTGTCCCCAACATCAGCCACAGACCGGGGACAGGTCACTTTTGGGGATTACAAAATCCAACCCTCATCCAACAGGTGAAAGCTTTCCAACCGGATGCGGTGTTGATGATGAACTACAACTACGCCAGCCTGTACAGGTTTTTATCTTCTTGGAAAGGCACGCCGCTGCTGTTTCGGGGAGATTCCCATCGCCTGATCCCTGAAATCGGTCTAAAGGCTAACCTGAAGCGACAGTGGATTACCCAGATTTATCGACGCTTTGATGCCTGTCTCTATGTGGGTAAGGCGAATCGAGATTATTTTCGATATCACGGCGTTGAGGAAAATCGACTCTTCTTTTCGCCCCACGCCATCGACAATGATCGGTTTATCGGACAGGCTAAAACAGCCGCCCTAGAAGCTGTTCAGTGGAAGAAAGATCTGGGTATCCTCCTAGATCACCAAGTCATTCTATTTGCGGGCAAGTTTATTGCCAAAAAACGTCCCTTAGATTTGCTTCAGGCTTTTCTCAAGGCAGACTTATCTAACGTCTCGCTACTCTTTGTCGGTGCGGGTGAATTGGAAGATGACCTCAGACGACAGGCCCAGCTATCTAAACATCCCCATATTTACTTTGCACCCTTTCAAAATCAAAGCACGATGCCCCGCACCTATGCGGCGGGGGATGTGATGGTTTTACCGAGCTATGGCCCCAGCGAAACCTGGGGGCTAGCCGTTAACGAAGCTTTCTGTTTGGGAGTACCCGTGATCGTGAGCGACCATGTGGGTTGCGCGTCGGATCTCGTCATACCCGAAAAAACGGGTTTAATCTTTCCTGCCGGGGATGTTGATGCCCTGAGCCGCAGCTTACAGACTGCCTTTAGCGAGGGTGGTCGGCAACTCACATTATGGGGACAAAACGGACAACACCACATTGCCCACTACAGCTATCGCTACGCCACCGAGGGATTACTCTCGGCCCTCTCGGCCTCATAAAGTCATACATCCACGAACACGATGCTAAACCCGAACGCAAACTTGCCTCCCCCAAACTAAGAACTATCAACTCTCTTCCCACACATTATGTTTCCACTGATAGTTCTGGGGGCTGCGGCCCTAACGGTTGTGAGCCTAACACCTATAGTCCAAAGTCTGGGCCTGAAATTAGATTGTGTGGATCAGCCCAACGCCCGCAAGATTCATCAACAACCCATCGTCCGGATTGGTGGGGTCGGAATTTTTGCGGGCACCTTTTTGGCTTGGTTACTGGTGGGCAGATTGGGCCTAAATGCCCTAGACAGCTCTATTTTTCTGGGCCTGTTGTTGGGCGGTCTGGGCTTTTTTGCCACGGGTTTATTGGATGACCTGTTTAACCTATCGCCCTTTGTGCGGTTGGGGATGCAGGCGATCCTGTCGGCAACGGTGTGGAGTCTGGGTATCCGGCTGGAGGCTCTGCCCCTGCCCGGTTTGACGGAAGCGTTACCGCCCTGGCTGAGCCTGCTGGTGACGTTCCTCTGGCTGGCGGGCATGGCCAACGCCATCAACTGGCTAGACGGCATGGATGGCCTAGCCGCAGGCACCACCACCGTCGCTGCCGCCGTTTTAGCCGCCATGATCTGGCCCCTGCATCCCGCCCTAGCGCTGATGGCCCTGGGCCTCTGCGGTGCCACCCTAGGCTTTTTGAAATACAACGCCGCCCCCGCCCGCATCTTCATGGGAGATGGCGGTTCCTACTTCCTAGGCTTTGCCCTCGCCGCTCTGGCCACCATCGGCCTCCCCACCAATGGATCCTTCACCACCGCCCTGCTGCCCTTCATGGTTCTCCTGGTTCCTGTGCTGGATATGACCCTAGTGATTGGGGCCAGACTAAGCGACCGCAAATCCCCCTTCCACCCCGACCAACGCCACATCCACCACCGCCTGATGCACGCCCAGTTGCCAAAAGCCACCGTCGTCTGGTGCATCTACGGCCTCACCCTGCTATCCGGCCTAGGAGCCATGGCGCTCCAGCATACCAACGCGGGCTGGTGGCTGGTGGGAACGGCCCTCGCCCTCTTCACCCTCACCACTCGCACCCTCTGGCCCCAACCAGAAGAAACCCTTGCCAGTCTCCCCTCCGTCAGTCCATAAAAAATCCCCCCTCACCTTCACCTCCCCACCCCCTCACCTCCCCACCTTCCCACCCCTTCACCCCCACCCTCACCATGTCCCAAACCATCCACCTCTGGACCCCTGGCCTCTTTGACTTCAAAGGCGGCATTCAAACCTACTCAGGCTTTCTGCTTCAGGCGTTAAAGGCCGTCTTGCCGGAGGCCACCCTGCGCGTATTTACCATGCATGATCGGCCCATGGGGTTATCTCGAAAGGGCGTCTCCCGACTCACCTTTCACACGGCAGGGCAAGTTCATCCCCGGTTACGGACGGCCTACTTTGCCGCCCAGACGTTTCAAGAGGCTCTGTGGGAGCGGCCCGACCTAATCATCACCACCCACGTCAATTTCACGCCCGTCGCCCATGCCCTCAAAACGCTGGTTGGGATTCCCTACATTGGCATCGCCCACGGGTTTGAAGCCTGGGACGTGAAGAAGCCCCAGGTGCGGCGGGGCATGGCCGGGGCCGACCGCATTTTGGCGGTGAGTGGCTTTACCTGCGACCGCATCCGCCAGTCCCAAGGGCTTCAGAACCTAGGCATTTTGCCCAATACCTTTGATGCCAATCGGTTTCAGATTAAGGCCAAACCAGACTACCTCCTCCAGCGCTATGGGCTGCAACCCGATCAGCCCGTCATCCTCACCGTTAACCGACTGGCAGCAGGCGAACCCTTCCACAGCTACGACCAGATTTTGGCGGCAATGCCCGCCATCCGCCAATCCCTCCCCAACGTGCATTACCTGATTGTTGGCAAAGGCGACGACCGACCCCGCCTAGAGCGGCTGATTGCCGAAGGCAACCTACAAGATTGCGTCACCCTGGCCGGGTTCATTGCCGACGACGAACTGCCCAACTACTACGCCCTCTGCGATGTGTTTGCCATGCCCAGCAAACTCGAAGGCTTCGGCATTGTCTACCTAGAAGCCCTGGCCAGCGGCAAACCTGTCCTAGCTGGATTCGACGGTGGCCGCAACGCCCTCAAACAGGGGGAACTCGGTGCCCTGGTCAATCCAGACAACGTGGACGCTATCGCCACCACCCTGACCCAAATTCTGTCCGGCACCTACCCCAATGCCCTGATGTACGAACCCCAAATGCTCCGGCGAAACGTCATCCAAGCCTTTGGCCAGCCCACCTTTCAGCGCATTCTGGCGGAACATCTCTCCCAACTCTTGCAGCCTGCCGCCCCACCCCTCGACCAATCCGCAGAACCCCTGCATCCCGCGAGATTACTGGTTTCGCGATGACACCAAATCTACGGGATCCCCACCCCCCCGCAGGGGCAGGGTCTCCCCGCCCGCCCACCCCCATCCAGGCCCATCCATGATGAAGATCCTCCACATCATCCCTTCCCTGTCCCCCGTCCGGGGTGGCCCCAGCCAGGCCCTATTAGAAATGGTGCAAGCCCAACGCCAGCAGGGCATGGATGCCGTCATCGCCACCACTAACGACCACGGAGACACCACCTTCTCAGCCCCCTTTGGGCAGCGCATCGACAGCGGATCGATTCCTGAACTGGTCGGCCCCTCCGTTCCCGTCTGGGTTTTCCCAAGGGTGCTGTTCCAGCGGGCGGCCCTGCGAGAATTTGCCATCGCCCCGGCCCTGGCCCCTTGGCTGTGGCGGCATGTCCCAGAGTTTGACCTGGTTCACATCCACGCGATTTTTAACTATCCCACCACGATGGCGATGGCCGTGGCTAAGGCGAGGGGCGTGCCCTACGTCGTGCGTCCCATCGGTTCCCTGTGCCGCTGGTCGTTGGAGCAGAGCCGCACGAAAAAACAGCTCTACCTAAACACGGTGGGTCGCAGATTGCTAGAGAACAGCGATGCCCTCCATTTCACTACCGTCCAAGAACAACAAGAGGCCTTGGAAGCTGGGTTCAGCGGGTCGAACTTTATTCTGCCCCATGGGGTGCAGGTGCCCACCGTTTTAAGCCATGCCCGTCAACAATTGCAGGCCGAATTACAGATTCCCGCTGATCACCACATTCTGCTGTTTCTCTCGCGGCTGCATCCCAAAAAAGGAATTGAGCATTTAATCGATGCCCTAGCCAATTTACCGGAGGAAAATTTTACCCTGGTGATTGCAGGCAGTGGCGATTCTAGTTACGAAATAGCGATTAACCAGCGCATCCGAATGGCCGGATTGAGCGAGAAAATCCGACAAATTGGCTTCGTCAGCGGTGAATGGAAAAACCTCCTGCTCCAAGGATCTGACCTGTTTGTGCTGCCCTCCTACTCAGAGAATTTAGGGATTGCCGTGCTAGAAGCCATGGCCGCCGGATTGCCCGTCATTACAACGCCGGAGGTGGCCATTTCACCCTTGATCCAAACCCACCAAACGGGCCTAGTGACCACCGCTCATCCCCCCGCCTTGGCGGGGGCAATTCAGCACTATCTATACCATTCCGACCTCGCTGACAGGGATGGCAAAAACGGTCGCACCCTGGTGGAAACCCAATTTAGCTGGCCAACCCAGGCCGCAAGGTTGATGGAGCAATACGCTCGTTTAATCCACCAGAAAACCGATGCATCCCCAGTTTCAAATAGCCCGGAACCATCCCAAATTCCTGATGGCCTGACACATCCCTAACGTAGGTTGGGTGCAGCGGAGCGGAACCCAACACCCGCCAGAGGTTTCAGGCTGGTTGGGTTCTGCTATCGAGTCACCCAACCTACTGACTAGCCATTACACCCGACTACCCACCCAAAACCTATGCAAACTCTCACCCTGTCTACCCAAGCCGCTAACCCCATGCTGGCCTCTATTACGCCAGTGATTTTGACCTACAACGAGGCCGACAACATTAGCCGCACCCTGCAACGGTTAACCTGGGCCAATCGCATTGTGGTGGTAGACAGTTTCAGCACCGACGAAACCCTGGATATTCTAGAGAACTATCCCCAAGTAGACTTGTATCAGCGCCCCTTTGATACCCATGCGAATCAGTGGAACTATGGGCTATCTTTAGTCGCAACTCCCTGGGTACTCTCCTTAGATGCCGACTATGGTTTGAGTGACGAATTGACCGATGAATTGACCTCCCTTGACTCAGAAAGTGAGGTGGATTGCTACAGAATTCCCTTTCAATACTGTGTCTTTGGCAAGCCCCTAAGGGGAAACATTCTGCCGCCAAGAGCGGCCCTATTTCGCCGGGATAAAGCCACCTACATTGACGATGGCCATACCCAGTTGTTGCAGTGCTGGGGCAAGGCCGCTACCCTCAAAAGTTCTATTCTACATGATGATCGCAAGCCTCTAAGTCGCTGGCTTTGGGCACAGGATCGCTATGCTCGGTTGGAAGTTCAAAAGCAATTCAATATCCCCCTAAAGGAATTGGGATGGAGTGATCGTATCCGTCGCGTTCCTGGTCTGTCTGCCCCCATTATTTTGGTCTATTGTTTGATCCTAAAAGGGGGAATTCTCGATGGCTGGGCCGGATGGTACTACGCCTTTCAGCGGGTGGTGGCGGAGTTAATTCTTTCCCTGCGGTTGATCGAGGCTAAATTATACGATTAGCCTACTCTTTTATAGCGAGCTTCACTTGGATGAAGTTGATTGTGATGATCCCCCCTGCCCCCCTTATCAAGGGGGGTAAAGCGTAAAACCTAGACCGCTAGGTACCTGATTGCCTGACACATCTTCAAAGTAGCAATGCACCACCCAGAGCCTTGGCCAGAGAAATCAGATCCAGCGTTTTAGATCTGATGCGCTAGTAGGTTGGGTGCAGCGAAGCGGAACCCAACACTCGCCGAGAATTTTGGGCTGGTTGGGTTCTGCTATCGCGCCACCCAACCTACGAGAAGTCATTGATATCTCATTTTTGCGATGTCATGCTGCTACGTTCTAATGCTGAACCTTAGCTAATTTGAAATCTCGCTTGCCATCGAGTTGAGCTTGCAGTTCGTGAATGGTTTGCTGAGCGACGAGTAAGTTTTGGGTGAGGAAGTGGGTTTGCAACACCCGCCGCACCCGCTGACGCAGCACCGCCCAGTGGATCGGTTTGGTGACGTAATCTACCGCGCCTACGGCAAAGGCCCGTTCTACGGAGGGATTGTCTGACAGGGCCGTAATCATCAGGACGGGGGGGCAGTGGTCGCCAAAGGTGGTGTGTAGGGTCTCGCAGCAGGTGAAGCCATCCATCTCCGGCATGAGGGCATCCATCAAGATCAGGTCGGGTAGGTGTTGCTCGCAGAAGCTGAGGCAGGCTTTGCCGTTGCTGGCGGTTTCGACTTGGTAGCCTTCGACGGTGATGGCGTGGGTGAGTAGGCGGCGCAGGTTACGCTCGTCGTCCACAATTAGAACCGTAGGTTGGGGAAGGGGCATGGTAAGGAAGGGTCATGTTACAGGAAGGATAGAGCGGTCACTTCGGACTGTAGGGCCACCATGACCTCGGCGTAGAGGTGCTCGATTTCAGCCAGGGTAGTTCTCTGGTCGTCGGGCGACATCTGACTATGACGCAGTTCCAAACCCTGGCAAAGGTTCCCTAGGGAAAGCGCCCCCAGGTTCAAACTCATCGACCGCAGGGCGTGGGCCTGGTGGCGGATCTGGCTACCCTCCTGGTCTTGAATCGCCTGGTGGAGTTGTTGAAGGCAGCGGGCGGCATCTTCTTGATAGTTGGCGATTAACTCGGCCAGCAGGATGTCGGCCTCCTCGCCCGCCATGGCGCGAATGCTGTTGATCATCTCCCGATCCAGCAGCGGTTGATCGGGGTTGGGGGCAGATGGATCGGGTTGGTCAGCGGTAGGCCACGAAAACTGAGCCATGGCATCCGGGTGGTAGATCCGTCCGTAGCGCACCAGACCATCCGTCAGGGATTGCAGCAGAATCGGCTTGCTGAGAAAGTCGTTCATCCCCGCTTGCAAAGACCGCTGGCGATCCTGCTGGTTAGAGTGGGCCGTCATGGCCACAATCCAGGGACGTTCGGGCGTAACGGCAGGCAGGTGGCGAATCAGCTCGGTGGTTTCGTAGCCATCCATCCCCGGCATTTGCACATCCATCAGCACCAAGTCGTAGGAAACCTGCTGCACCCGGTCGAAGGCCGATAGGCCGTCGCTGACACAGTCTGGCTCATACCCCAGCCGTTGCAGCATTTTGACGGCAACTTTCTGGTTTACGGCCAGGTCATCGACCACCAGAATCGCCAGCGGCAACGCATCTCCCAGGCGTCGGGCGCATTCTGGGTGGCTATCCGCCGGGGTAGAGGTCTCGGCCTCAACGGGTTTGGCCGCATCGGGGTGGTGGGGAGAGAGCAGCAGCGGAGCCTGAATGGTGAAGTGGAAGGTGGTGCCCACGCCCGGTTGAGTCTGGAATCCGATGGTGCCCCCCATGGCTTCTACGAGCTTTTTGCAGATCGCTAACCCCAACCCCGTGCCGCCGAAGCGCCGGTTGACGGAAGTATCCAGTTGGCAAAAGGCTTTGAACAATCCACCACAGTGTTCCTCAGGAATGCCTACGCCCGTATCTTGAACGGCAAAGTAAATTTCAACGGTATGCTCAAGGGCTGTAGCGTCGTTTTGAACGGCTACGTCGATAATGACGCGACCTTTTTGGGTAAATTTCACCCCGTTGCTGACCAGGTTAATCAGCACCTGCCGCAATCGGGTCACATCGCCAATGATGCGGCGGGGAACGTCGGGGGCGATGTGCGCCCGCAGTTCCAGTCCCTTCTCTTCCGCCAGGGACATCATCATATGCACCACATCCTGCACACAGCGATGCAGGTCAAAGCCCCGCCGCTCTAGTTCTAGCTTGTCGGCCTCAATTTTCGAGAAGTCTAGAATGTCGTTAATCAGTGCTAGCAGCATCGATCCGCTGTTGTGGATGGTATCGACAAAATCCTGCTGTTCGTCATCCAGGCGGGTGAGGCGCAGCAGATCGGTGAGGCCGATGATAGCATTGAGGGGGGTGCGAATTTCGTGGCTCATGGTGGCTAAAAAGTTTGATTTAGCCCGGTTTGCCGCTTCAGTAGACCGGATTGCCTGCTCTAGCTGTTGCTGCACCCGTTTGCGCTCGGTAATGTCGCGATACTGCCAGAGATGCCCCTGATAGTCGTTGTCAATGAAGATGGGAATGTAGTCTCGCTCCAGGGTGCGACCATCAATCAACTGAATTTCCTGGCCGATCAGGGGTTGGCGGATCTGGAGAATCTGTTGAATGTCTTCAATAACAGTCTGGGGATCCTGGAATAGGGCCGCCGCCTGCCGCAGCAGACTTTCACAATCGGGGCCCCGCAGGGCTTCGGGGGAAAGGGGCAGCCGAAAGATATCGCAAAAGGTCTGGTTGGCCAGCAAAATCCGACGGGTTTCGTCCTCTACTAAAATGCCAGATTCCAGGTTTTGAATCAGGGTGGTCAGGCGAGATGTGGTCTTTCTCAGTTGCAGTTCCGTCTGCTTTTGTTCGGTGATGTCCCGCACCAGCCCCAGGCACCCCAATACGTTGCCCGATGGATCGGTCAGCGGGCTATAGCGGGCTTCAAACACCCCCTTCTGCCCGCTTTCGGGTACGGTAAAGGCTCGATTTTGGGCCACGACAGAATGCCCCGCCATGGCCATGGCCATCAGCTTGTCTTCGCCCTTGTCTTTCAGGAAGGGAAACACCTCCCAAGCCACCTGGCCGATCACCTCTTTGTGAGATAGGCCAGACATCTTTTCCATTGGCCCATTCCAGACCTGATAGCGAAAGTTGGTATCTAGGGCAATAATGCCATCCACCGCACTCTCAATCAGCCGGTCAGAAAATTGCCGCAGTTGCACCTGGTGAATGGCGTGGAACAGGTGTTGGGCCAACTGCCGCAAAAACGACAGTTCTAGCGGGCTCCAGTGGCGAGAATGGCTCTGCTGTGCCACCAAGAACCCCCATACCTCAAGGGTGGAGGGGATAGTATCCTGCCATTGTGAGGGCTTTTGCCAATCTAGGCTGAGGTAGATAGGAACGAGCACACTGGCCTGAATGCCTAGGGCCGAGAGCATGGTCTGCTCGCAGGGGGTCAGATCGGCCTTAGTCAGATCATCAATGGCCCTAGGCGTTTGCAGGGTTGCCTCCGCCAACCAGCGCTGTAGGCACTGGGAAAAATCAACGGAATTGTCCGGCAAGGGGGGCAAGATAGCCTTGGTCTGCACAGCCGCTGCCTGAGCCTGACCAGAGGCATCCATCTGGTAAATGACGACCCGGTCAGTTCCCAGCAGCTTTTGGACATCATCCACGGTGTTTTGCAGAATTTCCTTCAGGCTATCGGCCTGGTACAACCGTAGGGCCGTCGCAGAAACAAAATCCAAAAAGTGGGGCGCACCACTGGGGCTAGGCAGACTCATACTGCACCTCTCGCACGAATAGGCATTGTTCAAGGGTTTGGATTCTGTCGGCGGTGAAGGATCGGTTGTGTCGCAAACTATCCACCAGCAGCCGCTGCATGTGGTAGTAGGTGCGCGTAGACTCGTCCGTAGACCCGCCCGTAGATCCATTCGTAGACCCGTCCGTAGACCCGTCCGTAGACCCATCACCCCAATCGCCACTCCAGCCGCGATAGCGGAACACGGCCTCCTGAAGACCTTGCCACCACGCCGCCCCCTCGGACTCGCACCAGGTCGCCAAGTCCCCCTGCTCTTCCAGCACATCCAGCAGTTGAGTCTGGAGTTGGCTCAGCGCATCTGCCAAATCCTGCCCCAGGGAAAATCGCTGGTGCAGATCCATGGCAAAGGCCAGGTCAAACCCCCGCTGCCCATCGGGAACCCTCAGCCAGTGCCGAGCCTGGTGCAGCAGGCGTATCAGGGCCTCATCTAGGGCGAGGCTGGGGGGCAAATCTACCGCCAGTCGGGCCTCTAAGGCGGTAGCTAGGTCGATTCCCTGCTCCAACCGCAGGCCCAGGTAAAATCCCCGCAGCGCCGCTGGATGATAGTCCTCGGCGATGGCTTCCGCCTGATCTTTGGCCCAACCTACCAGCGCCATCAACCGGGGATGGGCTAGGACGTACTGCTGGCTTTGTCGCCAGAGGGCTTCCCACAGGGCGTCGGGTTGGGGCACCATTTCCACCGTGAGGAGGATCACCTCCCGCCAGCGGGCATCGGCAACGTGGCTGGCCAGGTCGGCCCAGTCCTCGGCCCCGGTTCTTTGCAGCGCCGTTAAGGCCCATCGGCGGGCGGTGAGGAATTCCTGAAAGCTGAGGTGGGCAAAGGCATAGCTGCCCAATTCCCGCTCCGTCAACATCCCGTAGTGTTCAATCAACACTTGCAGCATGGCTTTGCTGTCGGCCCACAGCCGCTCTAGGGTATCGCCCTGGGCACCCCGATTCACCAGGCTTTTGGCAATCAGACCCAGCAGTTCCGCCTCTTCTAGCACCACCCGGCCCTGCTCAAAGCTGTGGGCCGCAACGTCGGCCAAAACTCCGGTCAAATCTAGGGGAGATAGGTGTCGTAGGGGGTGGCTGCGATGGATGCCCCGCTGCTGATCCCACTGCCCCAGCAGCAAATCTAGCGCCTGCTGGTACAGTTTGCTGCGCTGCTCTGGAAACTGGCCAAACCGCTGAAAAACCAGACACATCAAATGCAGCAGGATGGGGGTGAGGGCCATTTCCCGCAGGCGGTCGTTCTCTGGGTGGTTGAGGGTTTGCAAGCAGGTTTGGGCAAACCATTCTCCCTGGATGGGCTGGCTGGCCGCAAACCACTTATAGACAAAGGCCTCGACCTGTTGGGGGGCAAATTCCGTCAGTTCCAGGGTGACTAAGCCATTAAGCTGGGGCAGAGGCCCACCGCTGCGCCCAGATATCAGCACCCGCAGGCCGGGGTAGGTATCCAATAGGGCCTGGATTTGCTGCGTTACGGCCCGATGCTGCTCTATGGGAAGTTCGTCCCAGCCATCCAGCAAGAGCCAGATCCGGCCCTGCTGCCACAGATGATCCACTTGCGATGGGCTTAACCCACTGGCTAACCAGCGCTGGTTGAGGTACTGCTGCACAGGGATGTCCGTCTCAGACACCAGGGCCAACTGACGTAGGCGCAGAAAAACGGGCAGGTAAGCCATCCCGTCGCCCCGCCAGCCATCGGCGCTGATTTCCAAAACCAGATGCTGCAACAGGGTGGTTTTACCCGCCCCCGGCCCCCCCACGATCAACACCCGCGAGTGGGGCTGTATGGCTTCGGTAGCGGGTGTTTTGGCGAGGCTAGCCGCTGCTCCAAACCGTTGGTGGGGCCGTAAATAGGCTTCTGTGTAGAGTTGGGCCAGGGTGATGGGCTGGTGCAGATCGAGGGGGATCTCCAGCAGGTGGCACTGGGATTGGGCCAGGGTGATCAGGTGCAACCGCGCCTCGGCTAAATCACCCGCTGGGTTCTCGGCGGTCGAGGCAACGGCAGCCTGGGATTCCTCCGCCACCAGATCCGGCGTATCTGCAACAAAGGCGGATCGGTCAACAATATCTTCCCAATCCAGATCCAGGGTGAAACAGATATCGATAAAAATGTGGCGTTCTACCGGACGCCCAGAAAAAAATTTCCACACCGACTGACGGGTTTGCAAACCCACCTCAGCCGCCAAATATTCCTGGGTCCATCCTCGCAAGTCAAAGGCTCGCTTGGCCCTAATGATGCCGTCTTGAGATGCCTTGAACGACCGTTTCGCCATGGTTTTTCCGGATATACAGCACTTCCCACTTCAGCAAAGGACACACCAGGGGATTAGTGCCCTTCGATAGACCGCCAACCACCCTATAGCGCTGCTCTGTCTAATGAGGTACATCCTTGTGGGGGCAAATGGCTTGATGACAAGGGGCATGATCCCCTTGCCTGTACCTCACGGGCGTGAGAGGCGCTGTATCTTGAGTTCGTAGCAAGTAATTGCTTTCTAAACCACTTTTCTAAGCACCATCCTCCAGAACCGGAAATAAACCAAGAAGACAGACAAAAATCAGTATTTATGCCGTCATACTGAACCCGAGTCTATTTTTCCCTTGAGGCTTTACGTAGGATCACGCAAGTATCATAGACATTTGACGGCATTTCCCAATCCATAGCGATACCTGGCAATCGCGATACCTGGAGAGGATACCAAAGCTTACTTGGCGACCCCCGTTCCCCAGGGATGCATTGCAGCGAATCAATTGGTATAAAATCGCCGTTTACGCCTAATCTACTTCGCTTCCATCCAGTTGGGGCCAGTGTGGGCGTCTACCTTTAGGGGCACTTTTAGGGTAACGGCAGATTCCATGGCAGCGGTGATTTTGGGTTGCAGTTCGTCCCATTCATCGGGGGGGATTTCAAACACCAATTCATCGTGAACTTGCAGAAGCAGATTGGCCTGGTAGTCCTTCAGGAGTTCATGCAGGCGAATCATAGCGATTTTGATGATATCGGCACTGCTGCCCTGGATAGGAGCGTTGGCGGCGGCGCGTAGCAGTCCGGCTTCGTAGCCGTTGGTGCGAAGTTTATCGAGGTCGATGGTGGCAGGGTCGGTGCCGTAGAGAGAACGCAGTTTGCCATCCGTGAAATTGAAGTAGCGTCGCCGTCCGCAGAGGGTTTGCACATAGCCCTTGGCGATGGCCTCCCGCTGCATTTGTTGCAGGTATTCAAACACCTTGGGATAGCGCTCGTAGTAGCGGTCGATGAAGGTTTTGGCCTCGGTGCGGTTGACGCCAGCCTCGCGGGCAAAGCGGGACGCCCCCATGCCGTAAATCACCCCAAAGTTGATGATTTTGCCGAGGCGACGTTCTTCCGTGGAAATATCATCTTTTTCTAGCAATAATTTAGCGGTGAGAGCGTGAACATCGTCATTGTTGTTGTAGGCCTCGACGAGGACAGGTTCACCGCTGAGGTGGGCCAGAATTCGTAGCTCGATTTGGGAATAGTCCGCCGCCGCCAGTTGCCAGCCCTCGGCGGGAATAAACGCCGCCCGAATTTGCCGACTAAAGGCCGTACGAATGGGAATATTTTGCAGGTTGGGGTTCGATGACGACAGCCGCCCCGTGGCCGTCACCGCCTGATTAAAATCGGTATGCACCCGGTGAGTATCGGGCCGAATCAGGAGGGGCAAAGCATCCACATAGGTGGATTTAAGCTTAGACAGAGTGCGGTGGTCGATGATTAAATCTACAAATGGATGACCTTCAAATTTTTCTAGAGTGGCAGCATCAGTAGAGTAAGCACCGGACTTGGTTCTGCGAGACTTCTTTTTATCCAAGCCCATTTTCTCAAAAAGAATTTCGCTGAGTTGTTTGGGAGAGGCCAAGTTAAAGGTTTCCCCGGCTTCCTCGTAGGCTTTTTTCTCAATGTCGGCCAGGTCAGTTTCTAGCCTTTTTGAGAACGTGGCTAGGTAATCCGCATCCACCCGCACGCCAATGGTTTCCATTTCCGCCAACACGGGTTCTAGGGGCAGTTCAATATCGGTAAATAGGCTGTACAGATCCGGATTTTCTTCCAGTTCTGCCCTCAGCTTCGGCACCAGCAAATAGGTCGTGTGGACATCGGCCCCGCAGTAGTTCGCTACGGCAGGAATGGCAATATCCGCGATAGTTTTTCCCTTGGGCACCAGATCGGTGTAACTCTGGGCAACCAGGTTGAGATAGCGCAGACTGAGATCAGTTAAATTGTGGCTCGATTCTGGATTCAGCACATAGCTGGCCAGCATCGTGTCAAAGGTGACTCCGGCCAGTTGGATGCCCTGATTTCGCAGCACTAAACGGTCGTACTTGGCATTTTGCAATGCTTTAGGAAATTCGACATTTTCCAGAATAGGGCGCAATGCTTCTAGGACGGTTTCCAGTGGTAACTGATCGCCCTCAGAATGGCCCACGGGAATGTAGGCCATCTGATCCCGACCACTGCCCCAACAGCAGCCAATCCCCACCAACTGGGCATCCCTCGGTTCCAACGAGGTCGTTTCCGTGTCCCAAGCAACGGGGTTTTCGGGGTTGGTTTGGGCCGAAAGAATATCCAGCAACTCATAAAGCTGGGCTTCTGTGGTAACAATCTGGGGCCGAATCGCCACCGCCTGCACCGCCTGGGCCTCGTCCGTTTCTGCTGCCGAAAAAAACGCAACGTCCGCCCCTAAACCATCCCCCGAATCCGGCTCCAAATTGGACTTCTGACTCCCAACTCCCGACTCCCGACTCCCGACTCCCGACTCCCCTCCAAAGGCCACCTGCAACTTGCCCAGGCGGTTAATAAAATTCTGAAACTCCAGCTTCTTCAGTGCCGGAATCACCACATCGGGGTCGAAACCTGTGAGTTTGCAGGTGGCTAAATCCGCCCCCAACTCCACATCGGTAACGATTTTGGCCATAAACCGCGAGTGGTAGGCGGCCTCCTTGCCTTCGATCAGCTTTTTCTGGGTGGCTCCCTTAATATTGTCAATATTGGCGTAAATCGTATCTAAATCGCCAAATTCCGCCAGCAGTTTGGCCGCCGTTTTCGCCCCAATCCCCTTCACGCCAGGGATGTTGTCGGAAGAGTCGCCGCACAGCGCCTTGTAATCCACCACCTGGGAAGGCAGAATATCCAGCTTCGCCTTCACCTCATCGGCCTTAAACTCCTGGGCTAGGCCGTTTTTGGCCCCTTTGGCAAAGGCGTTACCCAGGTGCAGCACGGTGATCTGCTCCTCCGGGTCGATGAGCTGAAACAAATCCTGGTCGCCGCTGAGGATCTTCACCCGCAGACCCGCTGCCTTGCCCTGGTGGGCCAGGGTGCCAATCACATCATCAGCCTCAAAGCCCGGTGCGGTATAGATATTTAGGCCAAAATCTGTCAGCAGTTCTTGCAGATTGTTGACATCCTCAATGAAGCCCTCCGGCGTTTCGGGACGGCCATCCTTGTAGGTAGTGTCCGCTTCGTGGCGAAAGGTGGGCTGGGCCAAATCGAAGGCCACGGCGGCATACTGGGGCTTCTCTACCTCCATCATGTCCAGCAAGGATTTGAGGAAGCCGTAGCAGACGCTGGTGGGTACCCCCGTGGAGGTACGCAGGCCGCCCTCGGCATTTTTGGCAAAGGCATAGAAGGAACGAAAGGCCAGGGAATGGCCATCGACCAACAGCAGGGTGGGCGTTTCGGTGGAGGAAGAGGGGGCAGCCACGGCAATACTCAGTCTTGGGATGGGGACTTCTATTGTAAGGGGTGGGCTGGCGGTGAAGGCGATGGGGGATAAGCCTTGTGGTGGAAAGATCCCAGGGTTCTTGAAGAACCCTGGGATCTATAAAGCGTGGAAGCCTTAGATGATTGGATCTTCACCCCATGAGGTGGCCTTGCAGTTCTGGATACCTTGGAAACAGCCTATCCACAATTACTTCAGACATTCCCAGTCTTCTTCGTCAACGATGGGGCTAACAATGTCGCCTAGAATTTTGGCCTTGCCTGCAATGGAAGCCGCAGGAGAACGGCGTTTCAAGGGAGCAGGGGATTCTTCCTCGTCTTCTTTCTCGAAGATGGTGACGCGGGAAGCCTCAAGAAACTGTCGCTGCACGGAGATTGTGGATTCTTCCTTGTCTGCTTCCTCTAGGATGGTGACGATGATGCGGGCTGAGGTGACTTGGGGTTGGTCGGACAACCATTTGAGTTGCCCGTTGTCGTAGATGGCTTCGTAGCTTTTCAGCATGGCATGTACCTCCCGATTGAGGGATGGGGCTTACGTTGACGCTAGCACAGGGAATAGTGGCCTGGTGCTGGGTAATGTTGGTATGGGCTGAGCGCTGTGAGTAGAGAAGAGAGAAGCCCGGATTCTTGAAAAATCTGGGGTTATGGGAACCTATGCGTGATCTCAGTGTTAGGATGGGCAGCAATCGCGGTGGTCTGGCGGCGAGGGGCTATCAACGAAGCACCACAATCGGGTCTTGGCCTTGGGCCAGGATGGCAATCTGGCGGGTTTGGGGCTGGAGGAGGGCGATCTGGTGCCCTCCAAGCTGAAAGATCGCTAGGTCTCCAGTTAGGTGGGTAACGTAGCGAATTTGCCAAGACAACATCGGAGTTTCTAGGGCCAGGTGAAATCGTTCATTCTGGCTAGTTTTTTGGCCTGTTAATCCAGGCTTTGAGCGATTGAGAAAATATTGCCAGTTACCCGTTTCGGCCTTGGATATTCCCTGCGGAGGAAGCAGTTGGGGCACGGGGCCAAAGCGGTCTACCCGTTGGGGTTCCAGATCGGCAAAGACCTCTGGGGCAACGTGCTCAGCCCCAGTACCATCCAAATTGATTTGCATAGGCTGGCCCTCCAGGGTTTTGAAATACAGCACGTAGGCCGCACTGGGCTGCAACTGCTGGGCAGGCACCAGACTGAACTGAGTCAGCAGAGTGGTTTGGCTACTGAGGGCATACCACCCCACCAGCACCAGATAGCTGATGCTGTGGATGAGTAAGTTGGCCTTTAGCGCCGTTTTGGCGGCCTGGGGCTTCTGTCGAAACAGCGCCCACACAAAGGGATACTCCATCACCAGGGTGATCACCAAGGCCAGCCCCAGCGCCCCCAGCAACCAACCCCAGGCCGTCGATAAAGCCACCCTGGGATGGTTCGATAGCCACCCCGGCAACAGCGCCAACCCCACCCAGGCCGAGGCCAAATTCGCGAACACCATCACTCCAAACGACAATCGCCGGGGGGTATGGAATACTCTGGCAAGAATCCCGGACTCCAGATAGCCAATGCCCAAGTTGCCCAACATCAAGGGCCAAAACCCCACCCACAGCATGGCGCTGCCACTATTGGCCTGGGCAGGGTGGGGCCAGAGGGCCAGGGCAAAACCTAGGCAGAGCCAGCGTAGGGGGAATTGTTTTAGACAAGTTAGCATTCGTCACCCTCGGAACAAGGAAATGGGAAGCCTGTATTTTGCGATTGGTAGGATAGGTTAACGCCAGCGCAATGAATCATTTTTTGTGATTCTTAGGCACAATTTTCAGCATTGAACCAGGCATCAACATTAATCAAGATTGGTGTATGTAAATTCAATGCTGCCATCGCGAGTGCTACAGATCGCCGCACGATATTGTCCACCAATGCGAGTGACCCCACAAGTACCCTCTTTTTCAGCGGTTTCGCCGTTATACATCACCCCAACTACGCGATAGCTCAAACCATGACCCATCTCAAATTCAGAGGCCGTGGTGGTCACAAAGGAAAAGGGCTGATTGTCAAAGTAGTAGCTAAAGACAAGGGCACCTTCGGAGGGCATCATGGTCATGCGAAAGGCTTCACATTGGAGAGGATTACTGCCTTGGGTATGGCATCGGGTGGGGCGGTTATCGTGATGAATAATTTGGAGATCGTCCGATGCCTGGGCAGTGGCAGAAGGGACTGGTGGGGAAGTCACTGGCATAGAACTCGCACTGGGCGCAGGTGCCGGAGGAGCGGCCTGGGGGGCTTGATTTCCACCGCCAATTTGCTGAAGAAAAGAATCAACGGTATTGATGGTTTCAATGACCGCACCTGCATCCCGAATAGCATCACCAATTTGGCGAAAAATATTGGCGACTAAAACAGAATCGGATTCAGTGACAGATGCAGATTCAGTCCTTTGGGCGGCGGCAACACTAGGAGAGTGCCCCAAAAGGGAAACCAGCAGGATACCGGAGAGGCTGAGTCTATGGGCAAAGCTGGCACTTTTACGATAACGGGTCGTTAAGAATAGCATTGTGTTGTCCTCGTTAATGATTTGAGTGTAATCATGCTCAAGGTGGTATATTTCTCACCCGTTTGAGCCTATTCAATATCAGGGCCTTGTTTGCATCAGGGCATTCATCAACTGCTGAATACTGCCTTGATGGATATTCAGTGGACGGCTAGCCTCTTCTTCTTTGTCAAACTGTGGAGGGTATTCACCATAGTCAGGATTGAGGTCATAAAAGCAGCATCACGAGAGAGTATCCTATCCGCAGCCGCCATGTATCGCATAAACCCGCTATCGGTCGCGAGATTGTAGCCGCGAGGTGACAAATTAGCCTTTTGTAAGGCTTCATAGCCATGGCGAACCATTACAGCGCAGTTGGATCGAACCATCGCGACAATTCCCTGTCCGGACTGCATGGATGAGGGCAACGCCGCTTCGCAGGTGTCCGAAGCATTTTCCATGGCTTCCGATAGATCAGCGATGAAGTGACTGGGCGCATGGTGTGCTGAAACGTGTTTGGGAATCATCGCACCCAGCGTAAAGGTGCTGGAAATACAGGTAAGAACTATTAGCTTGGTTAGCTTTTTTATGGGCATGAGAAATTCTGGAGATGGGCAGTATTAATCAAAACAAAAGGATCAATTCTTCCTTAATCAATCCTGTCTACACGCTGCAATTCTGTGTCTTAGGCAAATGTCTACTTCGTCGCTACTGCTGGAATTATCAGAACTATCCCCATTCTCCAACAACCACAAAATTATTGCGGCGGCGGCCTCCGCCTGGGCAGCTTGCCGAGCCCGCTGCTCTGCCAGATAGGCCTGCTGCTGTTCAGGGGTGAGGCTTTCAAAGTACTGGCGCTGGCGTTCGGCTTCTAGCTGCTGCTGCTCAGCCGCCGCTTGACGGATGGCCTCTTGCTGTTGAATCTGCTGTTGTCGAACGGCCTCCCATTCTCGTCGCTCTTGCTCTCGCTGCTGCCGCTCAATTTCCCGCTGCACTTGTTGGGCACCACGGTTGATGTCTCGGAGAATATTGCCAAGGTTAGCGACCATGACAGGCTCAGACGAATGAGACGTGGTCTGCATGGTGGCCTGGGTGGCCGCACTGGCAGGGGGCGACCCCACCAATAGGGAGGCCAGCGCTAGGGCGGGCACCCCCAGGGCTAGGGTCAGGTAACGAGGGGATAGATTCTGCATGGGACATATCCTCATAAATACGTTAGGGTCAATTATTTGCTTCTAGTTCTGGGTCAAATAAACTTATTCAACCGAGTAGATGTCGAGGCGGCGAATGTCAGAGATGCAGTCTGGCCCCAGATCATCTATACACAGACGGCATGCTGACTTCTGCTGAAGGGACGTATTGCTGGAGAACTTCAACCTATTCAAAGGGGCGATGTTGGCGTGGCCTATCAGTTTGGGCTTTGCACGGATCGCCAATCCCGAATGAACGTGTCCAATAGACCCGTCAGTAGTTCTCTTTCTGCCGAAGCGTAGCTAACTCTATAGCCTAGAGATCCATAGCCCCCACCCCTGCTGTAGATATCCGCTTCAATGGTGCGGCCATTGAGCTGAACGGTGTGAAACACGCTGCCCCTGACGCTAATGGCCCCACCGTCATCGGTACATTAGTTGCCCTGACAAAATAGGACATTAACTACAGTGATTAATCTTTAGTACTAGCGTGAGCAAACAGGATCGATGTAGCAAACCCATTCTTCACGGCTCATGCCTCGACGGTGGCTGGGGCCAGTCGGTTCATGCTCAGCCCTGGAGGCTTCCACGGCGGCCCAGCCTTCAAACATGAAGTTCCACAGGCCATTGACCGTGTCCCGCTCTGCCTGCAAAAAAGCCTCTCGTTCTTCGGGGGTTAGGGTTTGCAGAAAGGCTTCTCGCTCTTGGCGACGGGCTTCTCGGCGGGCGGCATCTTCGGCTCGGCGACGCTGATAATCGTTCGCAAATTCACTACTGTTTTGCTGCCATTGTTCTAGCCGATCCTGGCGCATTTCCGTGCGTACCTGCGCTCCAGAATGGGGGGTCTGGGTTCTGGGCGTAGCGCGAGGGGCCTGTCCGCCCTGCGTGATACCTTCTAGGAGTTGCAGTCCATCGTGGACGGTTTGGAAAATATCAAACAGGTTGGCCACCCTAGCCGGATCGTCGGCAGTAGCGGTGCTTTCAGCAGGGGTGACGGCGGCGAGGCCGGGAACGGTGCCTAGCCAGGAAGCCAGGGCCAAGGTGGGTAGGGCAGCGCCTAGGCGAAACGTGTTGAACCAAGACATAGACCATATCCTCATAACGGGGGTTGACTGCGGTCATGGGGATCTATTTCTGGGGCAGGCGAACCTATTCACGGATGGGCTAGATTTCTCCAATTTCTTGTATGGCTAGGGCTAGGAATTGGCCAGCGCGATCAATCTGGTCGGCAGCTTGTGCAACGGTTACAGCGTTTAACTGACCGTAATCACCCATCGTTCGCAGCGCTTGGGCCTCAATCAAAAATTGATGAAATATCGTGGGCAGTTGTTGGGTTTTTGCAAATTCTCGTCCGAAGGCAGCAATCACCGCAGAGTGTTTAGAGAAGGAAAGCCCTTTACCATCTAAAAAAGCCTCCGCGATGTAGAACATTGCGTAGTAAGACCGCTAGACGGCATAGTCTGGATAGTTAGTTGTTGGTCAGGAGCAGTTTTGAGGCTTCTAGACTTTGTCTGGCCTTTTGCAGGAGTTCCTGTTGCTCTGAGGTCATAATAAAATGCCTTCTTTACGGATGTTGCGAAGCAGGGCTGTATTGCGAGTTTGATACTGGATATCATCCATAAATAGGCAGGTAATCACGACATCATGATGAAGGGATAAATCGGCTACAACGTTACCCGTTCGCTGGATTTCTTCACCTGGATTGATTGGGGACTTGAGCACCACTAAAACATCAATATCGGATTCGGGTGTCGCATTGCCGCGAGATTGGGAACCAAACAGGGTGAGATGGACTAAGCGATCCCTGTAGATGTCAGAGAGCGCTTGCTTAAGTTGAGCCAAGATAACAGCAAGGGCAGCATCCATAGAAAAAGCCAGCAAGAAGTTCCTATTTCTAGGGTAGAAGAGGTTTTGCAAATCAGGTTTAAGGTATTTGTAATGCCTAGATGCCCGGTTTCTTGAAGCAACTGGGCATCTAGGATGCTAGGAGGTGATTTCTTCGCTACAGATGGTGTCGATGAGGGTGGTTTGTAGGGTGGTGAGGGCCGGGGTAAGGTCGGTTTCGTCTACGGAAAAGAGGATGTGCAGGGCATCGGCGGGCATGTCCTGTTCTAGGAAGTAAGTGGCTTTGGCCTCGGCAATGGCGGCACTATTCGCCCCTTGGGCCACCAAGTCGGTGTGCAATTGGGCGAGGTCGATGGTGATTTGGTCGCGATCTGGGCCGTTGGACATGACCCGAAAGGGCAGGATGTAGGTTGGTAGACCTGAGTTCTCGGCACGGGCGGAGGTTTGATAGATGCGCCACTCGTAGCGGGTGCCCGGTTCTAGGGGGGTGGCCTCAAAGGGCGCTTTAACCAAAGCATCACCGACGGCATTGGGGGCAACGCTCCAGAGCACAAGCGGGGGTGGGTCAATGCGGCGTCGCAGAAAGGGCTGAAATTCCTTCACCTCCATACGACTGACCCGCCCCTGGATCAGGAAAAGGGGTTGGAGATGCCAGAGGGTATCGTTTCTGCCGGGGTTGAGGATGCAGGTGCGGCTGGGTTCAGCTTCGCTACCCTCCGCTGTTTCGACCCAGCCATCGCCCCTGGAGGTGCCATCGCGGCCTCGGTTGCGGTCTTCGGGGTCGCGCCGGAAAAATTCGATGATGGTTGGGTCTGGGCTGAGCTGGGTCGGCTCTACCTGGGCGGCGGCGGACGGCCCATTAACGAGTATCGAGGCTAACCCTAGGGTCACGGCACCTAGTCCCAGGCTCGCGGTAATCGTGATCGGTCTAATGGGTTGCATCCGTATTTCCTCTTAGACTAGACAAACCATAACACCCCACCACCAGCGACGGCAGCAGCCAGGGCAGCAGCACCGCCCCGCTGATGTAAAGCTGTAACGACAGCAGTCCGTAGCCAGTGGTGGCCAATCCCAGGCCCAAGCTCACCTGCCAGCGGGGGCGAGGATGGACAGCCAGGTGCAGGCTCAGGGCTTTGCCCAGCCCAGCGGCAACGAGAATCAGCCACAGGTCTGGGATGGGCACTACCAGGCGGTTGTTCAGTAAATGGTGAACCATGTAGGCGTGGGCTTCGCCGCCGGTGATGTGGGTGGCGGGTTGGTTGGCCCGTCGTCGCCAGTGGGCCAGGGCGGGGGGGATGGGCATATTGTCTTCGCCAGCGGCCACCAGTCCGGCGGCATGGTAGCCTCCGGGGGCCACAACCACCACGGCATTGGTGAGGTCGGGCAGATCGGCGGCATTTTCCCAAAGCTGCCAGGCGGGGATGGTGACAAAGACCCGATCCGGCGGCAGGGAAAAGTCCATCAAGGGCTGAAGCCACTGTTGCCAAATCCAATCTGAGGCATAGGTGATGGGGTGGAGGGTGGCGCGACGGGGCAGACCCAGATCGTGCTGTTGGCGGTAGGCGGCGACCTGGTCGGCCAGGGGTGGGCCATCCAAAGCAGGGCGCGGTGCGGCGGGGGCGGTTTGGCGCTGGTGCAAACGGTGGGCCACGGCCAGTTGATAGCTGAAGGGGTTTTGCAAATGGGGGGCTGAACGCTGGGGCAACATCCGCCACCAGGGCACCCGCACATTGCCCAGCAGCACACGATCCGGGGCAATGACATGGGGATGGGGCGTCAACCAAGCGCCCCCCTGACGAGCCGTAGCCACCACGGGCCAGATGCCTTGATTGATAGCGGATTCTAGGGCTTGGCGCAGTTCAGCATCGTGGGCGGGCTGGGCCAAATCGAGGATGTAGTCTAGGCCAATGACCGGGGCTTGGCGACGGCTGATTTCAGCCACAATCGTCGCCAGCATGGCCCGGTTGATGGGCGTATAGTCCGTCGCCCCCCAGCGAATAAAGCTCTCGCCGTCCACCTGCACCAGCACCACGGGCGGGTTAGCCGGGGGTAGCTGTCCGGTCAGGTCGCGATACACCGCCTGCGCCGCCACCCGCTGATCCATCAGCCAAGCCTGGGGTACCCAGTTGGCCTCGGCAGGAATTAGGCTAATCGCCGCCAGGGCGCTAACGATCAGGGCTTCGCGGCGGGTGGGTTGCCAGCGTCGCCACCGACTACGCCAGCCCGTAGGTTCGAGTTGGTAGGGCACCGAGGCCGGATGGCGAAACAGCGACGGCACCAGGTAGGCCGAGGGATAGGTGAGGTTTTGCGCTAGCTTGAGGAATTGGCAGGCTCCGCGCAGGGCTGCCTGGACGTTTTCGCCACGGGCAAGGCGCTGGAGCAACTGCACTAAAAAGGTTTGGGCCACCTGGTTATGGATCGGCTCCCGCATAACCGCCACCTGGCTGAGGCCGAGGTTAATCAACCCCTGGGCAATGTCTAGGCCGCTGCACGAATTGAACAGGGCAAACTGAAGCCCCCGCCGCTGGGCCTGTTGCAGAGCGGGGGTGAGATCCTGAATCGACAGGGCCAAGTTGGGGGCAATGGCCACCTCGCCCCCCACCCAGGCCGCCTCGTTGCTGTGGCCCGCAAAAAAGAGAATGTCCCAGCCCTGGGGATCCGCAATAGCCTCGTAGATGCGACGCTTCAGGGCATTGGCCTCCTCCTCCGGCTGCCAGCCCACATAGTGAATGTCCATCACCACTGCCTGGGCGGCGAGGGCGTTGCGTTCCTCGGTGAAGTTCAGCCCGGTTTCGTCGCCCAAAATCGCCAAGACCCGCGTTTTGCCCCGCCGAAAGGAACGCCGATTCACCGCCTCGGCCCGAATGGTGGGCGGCGACCGCAAAATCTGCACTGGGGGGCCAAATTCCCAGGTTTCCCAGGGCAACCGAGCCAAGTCCAGCGGCGTGCAGGTGAGAAATAGCTCCAGCGGGGCGGCGGGATGCGCAGACTGAGCGGCCCTGACAATTTCCTGGCGCAGATCAAACAAATCCCCCTGCCGCAGCCAGCGATGGAACTCCGACAACAGCCGCGCCTCCGCCTGCCCCAGTTGGCTGTGCCAATCCACCGGAGCCGCCACCACCTGCCCCATCGCCCCGGCCCGCCCCCGCAGGGCTTGCTTGTAATAGCCCAAATAGGCCCGCCGCCAGGTGTCGTAGAGCGGCAACAGGGTGTCAGGAAAGGCCACCGTCGCCGTGATTCGCTGCCCCTCGCCCCAGGTGAGATCGAACAGGCCGCTCTGATCGATTTTGTGAACAGTAAGGCGGTAGGGCATGGGATGGCGGAATGGCGGAATGGCGGGATGGCGGGATGGCGGGATGGCGGGATGGGGCAAAGCGTAGGGCATAACGCCAGGGTGAGACTAGCGCCAGGGCGAAGCAATGCACCATCTACTCACGAAGCAATGCCCTATTTATTGAACCGGATCCTCTGGGCGAAAGACAAAGGGGGGCCAATGGAGGGTTGCGCCGTTGGGGAGTTGAATGGCCACGGTGAAGGCTTCTTCCCAGGTGCCGAAGACCTGGACATAGAGGTATTGGGCGGAACTTTGGGCATCGAGGGAACTATCCGCCAGCAGCCCTGTAGCATCGCTGACCTGGAGGCGTACCCCATCTGGTAGCGTATCGCCGGGGGCTGGCCCTAGGACTAGAAACAGGCACCATTCTGGCTCAGGATGCTCCCACACAGGCCAGATCAGGGCATAGAGCCGCAGGGGCAATCCGGTGGCCTGGAGATCGGTGTAGGCTCCCCTGGCGGCGGCGGGGATTTCCACTCCGGCGGGGGCCAGTTCGCGCAAAACGGCCTCTAGGGTATCGGCGGGGCTTTGTGCGGCCATCAGGGCATGGGAGAGGGCAAGGGGCGGCAACAGGTTCCAGGTCAGGGTTTCGGTAACATGGGCGGTGACCGCATCAAGCCGATCCTGAAGCCATGGCCCCACATTGATCCATGGCCTGGTGGGCGAATCTGGGACGGATGCCATCGTCGGAGAGGTCGGGGGGGCTGGGGCGGTTTCCGGTGCCGCCGCCAAAAGCTGATCGGGGTTCAAACAGGTGAGGTAGAGCAAAATCTCCTCCGGTTCGGTATCAAACAGGGCGATGGGCAGGGTGTAGGTGTCGCCGTTATGGGTCAGGTGGCCGCTGGCTTGGTGGGACAACAGGCGATCCCGGCGTAGGCCACCCAGTATCGTCACCTGGTCGGCTTCTTCGCGCACTTCGACTAAGAGGTAGATGTGGGCGAAGGATGGTGGGGTGATGGGGTGGTGGGGTGGTGGGGTGGTGGGGTGGTGGGTGGTGGGGTGGTGGGTGGTTTGGGGGATGGTGACTTGGTCGTCGCTGAGGCTGCCTTGCACGACTAAACACAGGCGAAAACCGTTGACTTCGGCCTGGATGCCTGTGCCTGGGGGCTGGGTGGGGTCGTAGGTGAGGGTTAGTCCGGTGCTGCCCTGCCGCAGCCAGTGATCGACCCCCCGTAGCGCCATAGCCCGCAAAAAGGTGAGCCACTGGTGGGCTTCGGGTTCGGATTGGCCGATTTGCACCGCCCAATCTACCTCTGCCGGGGAGAGGTGAACCGTGGCGGGGTGAAGGCGATCAAACTCGACATCGGGGGCGAGGTCTGGGAATTCGGGGGAAGCACTCATAGGGCATAGACTCGCGATGGGGTGGGTGAGGTAGGAATACATTAGAGTTGAGGGCTTAGGGTTGAGGGGGTAAAAAGGCGTGGATTTCGGTACAGAGGTGCTGGCTAAAGCGGCTTTTTACCGGGCGGGGTTTGGGCGCTTGGGCCTCGGCGGCGGCTTCGGCAATTAGGTCATCCACCGTTTCTGCTAACAGGGTTTCTAAGGTTTGATCGATGGCCTGGAGCCGATCCGCCGAGACGTAATTCAGGGCTTCCTGGCGCAGGGTGGCGTGCAGTTGGGGAATCAGCCGATGGCGCACCTCCGCCCGCAGCCGTTTCAGGTTCAGCAGCCGCGTCACCTGCACCTGGGAACTCAGGCCAATGCGCGGAGCTACGGCCCCCATGGCCAACCCTTCACACTGGCGCAGATAGAGACCCTGCACGTAGGCGCTGTCCTGGGGTGGGGTGCGCTGGCGAAGCTGGCGCATTTGGTCGGCGATCACCTGGCGTAGGGTGCCCCCCAAATGGTGATTCAGGCTGGCCCGATAGCGATCCAAAAAATCCATCTGTTCATCCGGGACTGGGGCCGCTTGGCGGGTTTGGGCGATGCTTTCGAGTTCAGAGTCGTCCTGGGGTTGGTAAAGCTGGGGATGTCCACCCCGTCCGTGGATGCGGTATTGCCGGAGTTGGGTGGCCAACTGCCGCAGATTGGCCTTCACCTGTTTGGGGGAGCGGGTGGAATCCATGGCCTGCAATTGGTCGGGGCTGGGTTCTGGACAGCGTCCGGCCTTACCCTGTTGTCGCTGGCGCAGCCGATCCTGGCGATAGACCCGATGGTAGCTCTCCAGCAGGGCCACCGCCTGATCGACCTCGTAGGTGCTGCACAGATGATAGTCGCGTAAAATGCGCTGCACCTGGGCGGGGGTGGTGTCGTTCAAAATCGCCCAATCGCTGGCCTGGTATAGTCCCTTTTCTAGCAGCCATTGGTTGAGGTCGGGATGGGTTTTGGTGAGGCGATGGCTCCAGGCACTGAGACGCCCCTTGGTGGGGTCGTAGCTCTCCAAAATCCGCAGGGTGAAGGGCTGATGGCGGGGGCGAGGGCGTCCATCATCCTCTAAAACCAGGGGCAGCAGGTCGGCGGTGGTAAAGCCGTAGCGTTCTCCATGGCGCTGGGCCAACCCCATACAGCAACTCCGAATCTGGTGGGTCACCCAACCGCGCAAGCTCAACTGGGCCAGATCGGCCTCCGCCTGCCCCCTCTGCCAACGGTCAAACAGCGCCCGCTGAAGCTGGGCTTCCTGCTCCTCCAGGTTGTCTAACCAAGGGGCGAAGGCCTCCTGAAGCCAGGGTTTCACCGTCGCCAGTTCCAGGGTTTGAAGCTGGCCTCCACTGGTGAGCCGCACCAGGTGCCAATATCGTGAAGCGTTATTCATAGCAGGGCAAACATTCTGCCTATCACAGTAAGTTGAACGGTCTCTCAACATCCCTCTACCCGTGGGAGAGGGATTTAGGGTAAGGGCTAGTTCGGCTAAAGCTGTTCTACCGTATTTCTGAGCAGGGAAGACCTATTCACCGGAAGGAGAAAGGTTTAGCGTTCTGGGGTGCAGTGGCTATGATAGACAGCAGTTGTTGGCGCGCCCTTAGCCCCCGCCATGGAACATCGGGCGTAGCCCTGGCCCACGGTGCCCCCTAGCCCATCGTTCTAGGCAAGGCCATTCCCTGAGCAATCCTTGGTTGAACCATGAATGCCGTCGAAATCGAAGAAGCCGTTTCCCAACTGGCCGAAGCCCCCTTTGACCCCGAAGCGTTTCCCTTTGCCTTCCTGGAAGCCTTTGGCAATAAGGCCACCATGATCAAGAAGCTCAGGAGATAGTATTCGTATCAACGATCAGTGGCGCATTTGTTTTTTGTGGACAGATGAAAATAATGCAGATCAAGTTGAAATTGTAGATTATCACTGAGAACGGCTATGGATAACGCACGTCTGTCAAATATTCACCCCGGCGAAATTCTACGGCTAGAATTTCTAGAGCCGCTTTTCTAAGGCCGCTTGATATTACACCCTACCAATTAAGTAAAGATATTGGTGTAGCCCAGACGCGAATTAGCGAAATTTCATCTGAAAAGCTCTAAAAAGCGCAGCATTACAGCCGATACATCCCTGCGACCATCAAAATATTTTAGCAATAGCGCTCAGTTTTGGATGAACCTACAGTCTCAGTACGATTTACGCCAAGCCTAGGAAGAAAACAAAGAAATTTACAAACATATTCCTGAACAACAACAACTGTGTATAAATCGAACAGGGTTTCGCTGCCGTCTCCTAAGGTAACGATGTCGAAGGCACTTCAAGATAAGTTGGGCTCTTCCGGGTTCAGGGTGATGGCGGCTTGTTCTCCTGGGTCAAGGGTATTGAGGGTTGGATCAACTTCGGGAACAGATTGCACGGTAAGCCAGGAAGGAGGTTTGGCAATCCATTGTTGGAGAATGAGGGGAGCATCAGGGTCGATCATTTCATCTCGAACAACATCGGGAATGATGATTTTCTGAAATAATTGGGGCAGGAGATGAACCTGGCCAATCAGCAGTAGATAGTTGATGGGCGAGGTATCGGAAACGACAATCATGAAGCACTGTGAACTTGCTTTTCGCGGAGTTGACGGAGAGTGCCACGGTCTTGCTCTAAATCTGCCTCGTCGTAATGTAGTTCAACATTATGCTGCTTTAAGAAATTATCTACGGCCCAACGAGAGGGTAAGCCTAGTATGTGACCCACTTCGGCACTGGTAATTTTTTCTGCTTGGTAGGCTTGTATTGTAAGGGCTTCTAGAATTTCGCGGGAAAGGTTGTCTGGGTTAAAGTATTGAGCCAGTGAATCAGGCAGATCGAGAATGATTTGCATAGGGGAACCCCGTATATTCATACATCTTCAAGCAAGTGAGTGACCAGAACTGCTAAGGGTTTTCAGGCAAAATTAATCATCAATTCTCGATAGTCTCTAGCAATTTTGCTTGAACTTCTTTGGACAATTCCACAATCACAAACCGTTTTTGTGGATAAAGATAGTCTTCGCCAGATTCATCAATGACTCGTAGACATTCGACTTCCGCTGCTTTTGTATCTGGTAAGACTCGATAAATCTTCCATGCCTCCAGATCACTATCTTCTTCAGCGGCAATACAGATGGCAAATTTGATGTTTGAATCTATGGTATACATCGTTTTTAGTCCAGGATACGCTTAACTTTCATTTTGCGCCGACCTACCCCGTGAGCTTCATACCAGTGCAGTTCGGCTTGGCAAACCTCTCCATTGGAAAACTGGACTAAGCCAGTACCTTTCAATTTGCGCCAGCGACGACCTCCAAATTCATCCTTAAGTCTTCGCAGTTCTCGAATTGACAGATTGACGGCGATAACTTCAATGTCTGTCAGTTTACTAATTAGCTCAAAGTCACTCTCCATGATTCAAGGTCAACATTCTGTGGGTAATCTTGAAGCATCATAATCATTCTTCATGTTGTTAGTTCTAATTTGGTAATCAATTAGGCGTTGTCGGCAGCGGGTTAAGGATCTGTGAGCAACTCAGAGTAAACTGAGACACCTGAAATTTTTGTAGATCTGCTAATGCTCCAACCAAATGAACGGCTCGTTATTGTCCTTCAATAGATTTTGCCAGTGATTAAACTTCTCACGCGGAGTTATCTTTAGGATCTCGTAATGAACATTGACATTGTTGCTTGTATTTTTACATCCGTAGCGGTAAAGATCTAGAATGACATCAAGTTCACCTTCAGTAAACTTATGTTCTTTGCTTAAAAGATACTGTTCGTACAATTCATCCAAGATGCCTGGACTGCAAAGTTGGCTTGAAAAATTCTCTAATGTTTGAAGCCTCAGCATCGGATAGTCAAGACTCTTGTCTTGCAAATAGCGTTTTGTTAAATATGCTTTAAGTAAATTGGCATAAGCACTTTGCAAGCATTGTGTTAAATCAAGAGAAACATTAATTTCATCTCTGTCAAGATGCTTTCCAATCAGCATCTCTATTAGAGACTCAATACTATTAAATAATTTTGAGATTTCGTTGTCTAGATACTCACTCCATCCTAAATCTTCCATCTGATGTATGAGCGTTATACAATCTTTTATATGACACCTAACGTCTGCGACTAGCTTGCTTAACTCATGCTTGATGAGTTCTGAAATTTTGGTGTCTAAAGCGCGAATCTGATTGCAAATCTCATTTAGTTTTTTGTCAATTTTATTTAACTGATATACGACAACTGCAAAGCCTACTACAGCCACTCCTAGCGTCGTGCCAGAAATAGCTAGGTTGAGAGTACTCAAGGCTTTAATTTCTTGGGTTAGACTGATTATTTTATTAAGTTTTGAAGTATCGCCAACCATTTTAAGTCCAGCACCTGCGACGGCAAAGGCTGGATGTACGGCACCAAGAGCACCTAATGTCTGTGGGCCAGCGGCTTTCGCCATTTCAAGATGAGCAACTATCGCTTTAGTTCCTGCATCTCTCACCACTCCACTTTCAATTATAATTTTTCCTGCTTTTAAGGCAGATTCTAAATGCTGAGGTAGTTGAAGCAAGTATTGATATGTCATGTTAGTTGACCCTTTCTTCCTCTTTCTTTGAGTTCATTTTGATAACGAAAAGTGTAAATAGAAAGAATTGCCTGAATAAAGCGCAGTTTCTCTTGTTCACTGCCGAGCTTAATTAAGGATAGAGCAATACTTAATCCTCCAGTGCCAATGGCAATCCCCCATCCGATAGGCCCTGCTAATGCGCCAAGAACAGCTACTTGGAGTGCTTTCTGTCCCATTACATTAATCAAAAGCCATGCCATAAATCCTCGTGTAAGCTGCTGAAGCATTACGCCAGCAACAAGTGGAACGGCAATGGGGACAGCGCCACCAATACCACCAAAAAGCAAATAATAGACTGAATTATTAATTTCTTGCTCTGTGAATTTCCGATTATACCTTCCTTCTAGATCCTTTTTTACCGTATCAACAAATTTATCTTTATCCTGATCGCTAGATTCTTTCCAAAGAAGTAAAAATATATCTCTAGCAACCGTAACCATTAAATCAGAGTCATTCAACTTATCTTTAGAATCTAGTGCTTTTAGATCTTTGACTACCTGATCTCTCTGAGATTGATTCTCAGGCTTGACTGTTTTCTTACCTAAAACTTCTAGAACGTAATCTCTCCACAGAACAAGAACTCTATAGGACTCTGAAGGTAGTTTCTGCTTTGCTGAAGCATAATGCTCTCTGAGTTTAGTTTTTATTCTTGCATTAAGATGGCTCTTCTGATTAATTTCATTGAATGATTGATACTCTTTAGCCTTGTTAACACCTAGAGTTTCTGCTACTGATTTAAGTTGATCTAGCTGTAAATCATTTATTGTCGCAAATAAACTCATATCTTGACCTCAAAGAGATTTTGACTCCAGGAATTTGACTCCAGAGAATATCTTTTCAAGATTTTCTGGTATTCTAACGAATCAAGCCACTGCGAAACCTGTATGCTGTCGTATTCTAGGATGACGGAAACCTAATACAATATCTTTTCTAGAAACCCCTGCCTGCATTAAATCTGTGGCTACTCCTTCTTCAGTGTCATCATATTGCACCCAAACCTTATCGCCAACTAAGCTGATGTGGATTGGGGTTGAGTGAAGGTAACGATCACCGTTCCAGCCCATATCTAGAATCAGGTATTGTCCTCGTTCATCATCAAAGACGAGTTGAGAGGTGTAACCATCAGGCAATGCGGCACGATAATCAGCGTGATTTTGCAAAACTTTTTTGATGATGGCTTGGTATCTCAGTCGGGTATCCATTGTACAATTGCCTCACTTTCATCATCGAAGACCAATAATTTGACTATCTGATTTTTGAGTAATACCTGTCCTAATTCTATCGTGAACACACTGTTGAAGGTTGGTTGAGTTACGGCTAGATAAAGGCTACGCTCGATGCCCATTTCATTGAGAATCTGACGATACAGAACATACTGTCCTAGTGCCTGTTCCAAATCTCTAACATCTGACTGACCTACAAAGCTTTTTACTTCAACAACGATGCGCTGGAATCCCCGTTCAGCGCTAATTAGCCGCTCAGCACCCAAATCAGCCGATAGACGCTTCTTGCCGATCTGAAGTGGAAAGGGATCATGGGTGATTGTCCATCCATCCTTTTGTAGAGCACGTCTTACAGCGTCATGGTAAATGTCTTTTGCTGGCACAGAAACCCTGAAGTAATGAAACTAACTGATCAGATCCCAGGGTTCTCGGAGAACCCTGGGATCTTGGCATACTCCTAGGCCAACTCTGATCGCACGTTCTCCTCAATAATGGCCACCTGTTCATTAGTCAGGCCCAGTTCTTCCTGAAGCTCCAGCAGTTGGGCCTGTTCTTCCAGGTCAACTTCGCCATCATTTTCGATGAACGCCCGGAACATCAGGCCATATTCGGCGGCGGCTTGTTCGATGGTGTCTTGGGGTTGGTATTGGGCCGCAATCGCATTTGCCTGTTCTACCGAAACCCCATACTTCACCCGGAATTTCTCCAACAGTTCTAGTTCCGTGGCAGAAGGATTGCCGCGACGGTAGCAGGTATCGACCAGTTTGGTGTATTTGCCCAGATTTTCATCGGCGGAGGCTGGGTTGGGTTGGGGCGCACTGCTGTGCGCCCGTACAGGATCTTGGGGAGCGGCGGTAGGTTGGGGCGCGGGATTTTCGCCAGGAATAAACAGTCGGTGGGTGGTGACGAAATTAGAAATCGCCGCCTGGATGCGTTTGTAGTCGTCGCTGTCGGGGCCACCGGGGAGGGTTTGTTCCTGCTGTTGTAGGTAGGTCATCACCTGGGCGTAGAGGGTTTGTTTTTGGGGTTTGGTGGCGGCCTGTTCACCAATGGCGCGAATGGCATTGTCTAGGGTTTCGGCGAGGCGGCGGTTTTGGTCGGTGAGGAGGAAGTCTTCGGCCTCTTGCCAGGTGGCCCCCATCACGTCGGTTTTGTCGAAGCCCGTGAGCTTGTCGCGGTAGGTAAATTTGATTTCCCCAAAGCCCGTCACCCGGTTCTCCTCCTCGCGCACCAGGCCCAGGGCGTTGGCCAGCATCAGGTTATAGCGGGCCTGCCGTTCGTTGCTGGTTTCGGGCATGATGTCGCCGAACTGGCGGTAATCTTGGTGGGTGTGGAGGGGGTTGTGGTCGGCCTGGGAAACGGCGCGGTAGAGGGATCGCATCCGTTCCATGCCCTCAATCATCCGCAGGGGAAAGGCTCCGGTTTCCTGCACAAAATAGATGTGGTAGGGGTCGTTGAGGGGGCGAATTTCCTTGTCGGTGACGGTGCTGGTTTTGCGGATCATCGGCAGCAGGGCCGACACGGCGGGGTCGGTGGGTTTGCTGCCACCCTGGATGCCCACCAGCTTTTGGTATTTCTCCAGTTTGTCGTCCCAGCCCAGTTTTTTCTGCTCTTGGCTGAGGCGCAGAAAGGCTTCGGATTTCTCGAAGGTAGTTTTGATTTGGGCTTCCTGCATTTCCACGGTGGGGTATTGTTCCAGGAACTTGCGGGCGGTGGAAATGTCGAGTTGGCTGCGGCGACGGAACACTTCCATCGATTGACCCAATAGCCGTTCGTAGAGGTCTTTGGTTTTTAGGGTATCAAATTGGTAGAGATCAAACAGGCGCAGACGCAACTCTTCAAGCACCTGTTGAGAAAGGGTTTGGCAGAGGGTTTCTTCCTGATCAGCAACGGTTTTGCTGTAGGCGGCGTCGATTTCCTTTTCGTCGTAGAGCAAGATGCCGTTGACGGTAAGTCCCCCGGTTTCGCGGGTGTAGACGCGCTCTTTGTCCTTCAGCTCGGTGTGGACGTTGGCTAGGACAGTTTCAAAGGCGGTGAGATCCACCAAAAGCTGATCAATTTCCTCCCGTAGGCCATCCAGCAGCATGACCCCCAGGGTGCGGGCTTTGACTTCTACTTTGGACACATAGATCTGCTCTAGCGCCTGCATAATGCCATTGAAATCGTCTTCAATCACCTTTTTGCGATTGAGCATTAGCATTTGCTGAGCGTGGTTATCGATTTGCTTCAGCAGGGTTTGTAGGGCGTTTTGGGCCGAGCGTTCTTTGGGCAACCAGTTTTTCTGACGATCTTGATCAAACTTGCTGCGGAAGTCGGCAAAAACTTCGATTAAGACTTCCAAAAACTGCCGAGTAAACTTTGGCCCCCGGAAGCGATCTTCCACCATTTGATACACCGTGGCCCGCAGTTCCTTGCGCTTTTCAGGAATCAGCCAACTGAGGTTATCCCACATTTTTTGGAAGTAGTCGCTCCAGCGTTTGGGGTCGGTGCCCGTATCGTGGAAGTGGGGGGCGTATTTCTCCTGCTCGTTGGAGATAAACCGCTGCAAATTCTCGAAGGGAATA
The DNA here is from genome assembly GCA_044070495.1 of Spirulina sp. Classification (GTDB taxonomy): domain Bacteria; phylum Cyanobacteriota; class Cyanobacteriia; order Phormidesmidales; family Phormidesmidaceae; genus Nodosilinea. The sequence continues at coordinate 114,956 of JBIPSI010000012.1, forward strand.
TTCAGATCGTTGCGACGCTTGCGGATGCCCGCCGCCCAGTCCGCCACCTCCTTAGCGTAGGGCTTCTTGTTATCGCCCATGCTGATGCTGTCGATGATCTGGTGGTCGTGCTCAGATTCTGCCAAAAACAGTCCCGGCAAAATCTCGGTGCGAATCAAATCCGACATCGCCGAAGGAGCTGGGGTGGGATTACTCCACCAGTCCACCAATTTACCCGCCAGCCGCGCCGAACAAGCATTCAACACCCGCTCCACCGGAAACTGAATACTCGACAGGCCAAAGCTCATAAAGTTTTGGGGATAGCCCAGGGCATCGGGGCTGGCCCAGTGTTTGCGGACGTTGTCTCGCACCATTTTTTTGTACTGGCTAAAGCCGGAGGTGAAATCCAAAAACACGTTCTGGGAGACCATTTCTAGCACGTTACCCAGGGTAGGAAACGTCACCTTGTCGTTGCTGTTGCCCACCAAATAGGTGAAATTAAAGGGCATATCCAGGCCGCTTTGGCTGGTGATGCGGTCGCTCTGGCTGTCGCTGTACTGCACATCAAAACGGGTATCGCCTCGGCTGAAGTGATTGAGTTCCATCAGCGCCGCGTAGGCATTGGCAATCACCCGATCCCCCAGGCCCGAAAAGGCCCCTGGCAACACCAAAAAGGCACTGGTCTGGGGTAGTTCGGAAATCGGCACCCAGTCCCGCAGGTTGTAGGCCAAATCCAACACCATGCCGGAACCCGTACCGCCAGATAGGGAACAGACCACAAAAATATTGATGCCCTTATCCAACTGGACTTTCCACCGATCCAGCATGAATTTCTCATGGCCAACGATGCGTCCCTTGGCCTTATTGAAATAGTCCTTAATCAGCGGGTAATTCAAGCTAAAAGCAAATCGCCCCAGGGCACGAATTTGCCCCGCCCCCGCCAAAATAGAATCCGTTCCCTTCAGTTCGCTGGGGAACCATTCATCCAAATAGCTGTAGGCGGAAAGCTTATTCAAAATCGCCTTGGCATCCTCCACCTTGGCCCAAATTTGCTCAATGGGTCGCAGGGAAATATCCTGTTTCAGCACCGTCTGCGCCTCAGATACCCGCGCATTTTGCTCGGTATCGATATGCAGAAATGACACAATTGGCAACGCATCCAACGATCCGTACTGCTCCACAATCATGCGGCGGATTTTAATCAAAATCTCTTTGCCAGTTCCCCCCAAACCAATGATGACGGTGGGGGTCATGCCTGTGTATTCGCTCATAGCTGGGACACCGAAGGTAGGTGAAGGATGGTGGACACGGACTGCTCCTAGTCTAGCCAGCAATCCACGGCCCTGCCCCTAAGCTAGACCAGCCCTAGGGCTTGCCCCCGCAATCTTCAAGAAAATTCGAGAATTGGAACGGGAAAGCTCATGTAAAGCGGGTTTTCATCCGTTGTAGGACACTGTTAGGCGAAGCGGTAACGCACCTTTACCTAAGACTGGTACCCACCCTCAAGCGCTGATGCATTACGCTGGAGCTAATGTAGCCTACCGATCTCGAATTCTGGCTCACAGCAAGCTATCGCCCATGAATACCCAACTGGCCAATTCCCTTGCAGAAGCCGTATCAGCCCTTCCTCTGGAAGACTTTCAGGCGTTTCAGGTAGCCCTACTGGATCATATGGTGCAAAAAACGCCGGGGGTCGCTGGGGGCCATGCCTGCATTCGCCAGACCCGCATTGCTGTGTGGACACTGATTTCCCTCACCCATCAAGGAATGGACGATGAGCGGATCTTGAGCAACTTTCCAGGGTTAACCCCCCTAGATCTTTTAGCGGCCAAAGCCTACTACCAGACCTGCCAGGCCGAAATTGATGCTTTGATCACCTCTCACCACAGCGAGGATGGTTGGGATGAGGTTTAGGTTCTATGCCAATGAGAACTTAACGGCAGAATTAGTCGAGGCACTACGAAAACTGGGTCACGATGTTTTGACCTCCTACGAAGCGGGGACTGCCAATCAACGCATTCCCGATAATCAGGTTTTAGCGAATGCTACCGCTGACGAACGGGCGGTGCTCACCTTCAATCGCGATGATTTTTTAGCCTTGCATCGTAGCGGAATCAATCACAGCGGCATTGTGGTGTGCAAGGACAACAGTGATGAGCAAAAGCTCAGCCACGCTCTGAACGACTACCTCGCAACGCAGGACACCCTAAACGACCGATTACTAAGGGTTATGCAACGGAATCAGCCTGGACTCAGTCAGCCCGTGTTCATCGTGCGTGAGTATGGCCGCTGTTAAAGTCGGGCATCGAAGGGATTTAGATCGATCAATAAATCTCGGGTTCGGGCTGGGGGACGGCGAAGTTAGAGGGGTCGTTGAGGTAGCGCAGGGCGTCTTCCTCTAGGCGATGGATAAGGTAAGGCTCTAGGGCATCGGCGTGGCGCAGGGCGGCCAAGTAGCCTTCTAAGAAGAGGCGGAGGTCGCTGGTGCGATAGCCTCGGTGCCAATGGTCTACAAAGGCATCGGTTATCCGCTGATAGTAACGAACCGCTTTGGCATCCTGAAGCATAGGTCTTTTGGTAATGGCTCCACTACGATGGGGGATCTAGGCGTCCCCCTATTGAATAAAGTTCCCACTTTTGAGAGAACGACACCCTACCCCTTAATGTAGCTTCATAGTCGAGTGAGGGAAGTTCGTGTTAACAACTTCTTATTGTTTACATTTACCATTCTAGCGGATATCCCCATGGCCCTGGGGGCGGTGCGGTGCGGTGTTGGGCAGGGCCATTTCTGGGGCTGGCGCAACGCGCTAAGATAGGAAGCTGCGTCCTAGTATTACCTCCAGAGCGACACCCTATGTCTGGTTCCGCCCGTCAATACCACATCACCACCTTCGGCTGCCAAATGAACAAAGCCGACTCTGAACGCATGGCAGGGATTCTGGACGACATGGGCATGGTGTGGACGGATGACCCCTACCAGGCCGATGTGGTGCTGTACAACACCTGCACCATTCGCGACAACGCCGAGCAAAAGGTCTATTCCTATCTGGGGCGGCAGGCCAAACGCAAGCAGGAGAAGCCGGATCTGACCCTGATTGTGGCGGGTTGTGTGGCCCAGCAAGAAGGGGAATCCCTGCTGCGGCGGGTGCCAGAACTGGATTTGATTATGGGGCCGCAGCACGCCAACCGTCTGCAAGATTTGCTGGAACAGGTGATGGACGGCAACCAGGTCGTCGCCACCGAGTCCATCGACATTATGGAGGACATCACCAAGCCCCGCCGCGACAGCGACGTAACGGCCTGGGTGAACGTGATCTACGGCTGCAACGAGCGCTGTACCTACTGCGTGGTACCCGGTGTGCGCGGCATCGAGCAATCCCGCACGCCGGAAGCTATTCGGGCAGAAATGGAGGAACTGGGTCGCCAGGGCTTTAAGGAAGTGACCCTGTTGGGCCAAAATATCGACGCCTACGGACGGGATTTGCCCGGTTCCACCGCCGATGGCCGCCACCAGCACACCTTCACCGACCTGCTGTACTTCGTCCACGATGTCCCCGGCATCGAGCGCATCCGCTTTGCCACCAGCCACCCCCGCTACTTCACCGAGCGGCTGATTCGCGCCTGTGCCGAACTGCCCAAGGTCTGCGAACATTTCCACATCCCCTTCCAGTCGGGCGACAACGATGTTCTCAAAGCCATGGCACGGGGCTACACCCACGAAAAATATCGCCGCATCATCGACACCCTCCGCCGCTACATGCCCGACGCCGCCATCAGTGCCGATGCCATTGTGGGCTTTCCCGGCGAAACCGAGGAACAGTTCCAGCACACCCTCGATCTGGTCAACGACATCGCCTTCGACCAACTGAACACCGCCGCCTACTCCCCCCGCCCCGGCACCCCCGCCGCCCTGTGGGAAAACCAGCTTTCCGAAGACGTCAAGGCCGACCGTCTGCAACGGCTGAATCACCTCGTCGCCCAAAAGGCCGCCGAACGCTCCCAGCGCTACCAGGGCCGTATCGAAGAGGTGCTGGTGGAAGCCACCAACCCCAAAAATCCCGCCCAGGTGATGGGCCGCACCCGTGGCAATCGCCTCACCTTCTTCCCTGGAGACATCGCCACAATGAAGGGTGAATTAATCCAGGTGAAAATCACCGAAGTCCGGCCTTTTAGTCTTACCGGAGATCCCCTCCAAGCGCTAGTAACTGCTGGGTAGAGCAGCCTCAAGCACTCTGAACCGCCAACCTCAATTAGGAGATTTTCGATGCAGGTACACCTTGATCTGCCAGACTCCATCAACGTTGATGCGACCTATGTCCAAGAGGCCCTGATGGCGGTGCTGTACTCTACGGGCAAGGTATCTGCCCACCAAGCCTGTCAAATTCTTAATCGAACTCGTCGGTCTTTTGAGGAAATGCCGCCTCAGTATGGTGTCTCGGTGCTAGTCGATAGCGACGATAACCTAGCTATTGAATTGGATGTTGAATGACATTAGCTGCAATTGTGAGTGATACTGGGCCATTGATCAGCCTGGAAAAGTTATCGGTGGGCTACGGCTGGATGCAACAAATCTATGGGCAGATTTTGATTCCTAACGTTGTAGCCTAGGAACTCTATCAAGCTATGTTCCCTAACTGGGACGCTTACCGAAATCACTATGGCATCAGGGGCTTTATCGTTGTTGTGGATATGGCCGACATGGCAGCCTTCCCAGGATGCGAACGGTTAGATATCGGAGAAAGGCAAGCGATCCAACTGGCATGGCAGAAAGATTTGCCTTTATTGATTGAGGAAGAGCAAGGCAGGCAGGTTGCCCAAGCACTAGGTCTTTGGCAAAAGGCTATACGCTGGGCTGATGGAAGCGCTGTAGCGATAAACGTTCCAAAGGCCGGAGGGGTGGCAGCCTTGGTGTGGTGAAGGATATCCTTAAATAAGCGGATCAGGTAATGCCACCTAGAAGATGCAGGCTGACTGTTGTTGCCTATCAGGCTTGATAAGAATGCCAGCGCAATTCATCCATGGTTATCCATTACTCGTTGGAGTGGGTAGGACTTTAGATCCACGGTTCTCGTTGCCTGTAACGGTTCAAGATGCTCAGGCGATCAAAGATTCGGGACATAGAATATTGGACGAGGCTACCAAGGCCTACTGTATTTAATTTCCCATGATTTTAATCCCCAGGCCGTTGATCAAACCGTACTCTCAGCCGAGACGTTGGGTGCATGGGGGAGGTGCTGAAGGTTCTGAGGTGAGCCGTGCCGCCGTTGCGGTTTGAGTTTGGGTAGCAGGTGGTCGGCGAAATCTTGCATGGGATCCGTTTCTGAGAACTCGTCCTGGCTTTCACGGGTTGGGGGAGAAGTCTCTCAGAATCAGTCAACCGCAGAAAATTCAATCTTTTCGGCCCATAAGCCCCCGCGTTTGACCAACAAAAGTTAACATAGGTATTAACAAAACTTTAGTCAGGTCAGATAGGGCTGAGTCGTCCTCCACAGACGCGTTTTCCCTAGGCTTGACACCCCCCTCACCCTACCGACGCAGGAGCTACTGAGTTATGACTGGATTTATTCGCGGTTTGTTTGGCGGCAAGGCCAAGAACCCCGGCGAAGCGGATCGTCCCGCCAAGGCCAAGCCACAGCCCAGCATCGAATCCGCTGGCGGTTCCTACTACCTCGATCCCGATGACGCCAAGAGCTTTGGCAACATCGAATACATGCGTTCCTCCAAAACCGTGCGCCGTACCTTTGCCAAAAAGCGGGGCGAAACCGAGGAAAAGGAAAGCATCCGCAAAGTCTCCGCCATGGAAGCGGTGAAGCTAGATGAGAGCGGTCTGCCCAAGGCCAAAACCATCCCCACCGAGTCCACCGTGCCGTCCACCACCCCCAGCAGCTTTACCAGCCGCAACCTCAAAACCGACACTAACCTCGATATGTTCCGCAAAATGGCTAAGGACATCAAAAAGTAGTCCATTGCCTACGCTAACCCCAAAACGTTGTAACAGGATGTAGCTCTTTAGCTATGTCCTGTTTTCTTTGTAGATTTATTGCGCTATCGCGATCTCCCCAAAAAGCCTGGGCAGGATCGTTCGCCAAAAATAACCGCAAGTTGGCGTGGGAACCTTGCCTCACCGGGTTCTGCCAATTGCAAGATGCTGTATTCACCTCAAGATTTATGTGCCTAACGTTCTTCTTCAACGGTGGTAGACAACTTTGATTAAGCTGCAAGGGAATTGTTATCTCAAATTTTGACATTTCGATTTTCGATAATTCTTTGGCAAGCATACTGAATGGTCTGCCTCAACCAAAGGTTTTCAAAATTTTGATCGTCAAGCGAATTCCAAATCATGGATATTGACCAAGGCGATAAATTGAGTGGAATATCGAATGTCTGCAGGGAATAGTGCCGAGTAACATGGGCTGCCATACAGGAGGGGATAGCTACTAACAGATCAGAAGACTCGATGGCCGAAGGTAAGGCAAACCAGAAGGGAACCGTGAGGGCAATGCGTCGTTTTAACCCCTGATTAGCTAGGGCTTGATCGATGATCCCAGTATCATCTCGCCGTAACGTAAATAGCGCATGGGGAAAAACAACAAAATCCTCTAAGCTTATCACCCCATTCTTTAGCGCCGAGTGTCCGCTACGGGCAATACCAACAAACTTCTCTGACAGTAGCGTTTGTTGAAGAATATAGGGCGGTAAATCATCGAACGTTCCTACGGCCACATCCACCTTGTCGTTTTCGATTGACTTAACCAGTGATTCCTTTTCCACTGGTAGAAAGCGTAGATTTATCAGTGGAGCTTGATGGCTGAGAATGTCTAGTAACACTGGGAGAATCATGCTGGCAAAATAATCTGATGTGGCAACGGTGAAGGTTTTCTGCGAAGAGGCCGGATCAAAGGTCTGCGGATCAGCCAATGTGGCCCGAATCGTGTCTAGGGCAGAGATCACCTGTGGCGCGATCTCCACGGCCCTAGACGTTGGCTTCATTTCTCGCCCTACACGCACAAATAATTCATTGCCAAAGAGTGCGCGCAATCGCCCTAGTGCTGCACTCATCGCGGGTTGCCCGATGTGAATATGTCGAGCAGCGAGGGTAACACTTTGATGGATGTACAAGGCCTCGAAGGCGACGAGGAGATTGAGATCCACGGCACCAAGCTCAATCGATTTCATTGATTTCAAGAATCTCTATAATCAATTTGATTTATCCTAATCTTGCCACTATTCTAATTTTTAAACAAGCTTTTCTAGATACAGGAGCGATAGTTCCTATGACTGACTGCGCAAATTATTTTGCTAAATTCGCTACGGATTGAGGTTGAGGTAAAAGTCATGCAATTACCTGATATCTATGCTGAAACACCTGTTTCTTTGCTGTCTGCCCAGTCCGTTGCAACATTTCCTGTGAATACATTTCTAGAAAATTTGGTGATCCTTCCCTCGGGTGAAATCTATCTTACTAACCACGAAGCTGGGGCGGTTGTTCAGGTAAATCTAGATGGTCACTGGACGACCTATGCTCAACTCAGCGGCAAAGTCAGCGGCATTGCCTGGATTGAGCCAGATCAGTTCCTCGTCAATGGCTGGAATGCAGACGGTGTTCCCTTTCTTGCCGTGTTATCAGAGGGTGAGGTGCAATTCCTCCAGACGTTACCACAGGCCCAGTTTCTCAATGGCATCACGCCATTGTCTCCCCGCCATTACCTGATAGCCGATTCCTATCGAGGCGCAATCTGGTCGTTTGATCTCTCCACCCAAATCGTTGATCTTTGGTTGGAACATCCTCTCCTCGCTCGCAGTGATGCGACTAGCCTGTTTCCAGCCGTTAATGGCATCAAGCGTTTTGGCAAGAGTCTCTATGCCTCTAATACCCAGCGGATGTTGCTATTGCAGATTCCATTAGATGAGAGCCTCAAACCACAAGAGCCAGAGATTGTCATCGAAGGAACCAATATTGACGATTTTGCCTTTGATAGTCACGGCAATCTCTATGGCGCTACCCATGTTTACAACAGTGTGATTCGCATTGATCGCGATCACCATACGACTATCATTGCCCAGGCAGAACAGGGGGTCACAGGTTGCACGGCTGTTGCCTTCCATGGCACTGATTTATACGTTGTCAATAATGGCGGGATGTTTTTACCCCCTAAAACTGGAGTGGAACCCGCTCAGGTGGTTCGTCTAGCGGTTGGTGTGAATGGTGCGCCCTTGTTAAGCAAAGGCTAGAACCATGCACACCGATCCTCCCGTAACCGTAGATGTGGTACAGCGCGTCAGACCGAGCAAGGAGCGAGACTTTGAAGTGCTATTAGAGCACATTATCAGTACGGCTAGCACCTTTGAAGGGTATCTAGGGTCATCGGTATTTCGCCCTAGCCTACCAAATGACGGCGAATACCGCATCGTCTTCAAGTTTGACCGCTTAGAAAACCTGAAACGATGGGAACATTCCTCAGTCCGCCAGCGCCTTCTGACCGAGGTTCGTCATTTCACCGTAGATGCTGGTACATTCTCAATTATTACCGGGCTGGAAACCTGGTTCACGCTGCCCGCAAAGCCAGGGATACCGCCCCCACCGCGCTACAAAATGGTGCTGGTTTCCGGCATCGCCATTTTTGGCATTAATCAAATCTTGGCTATTTTGCCCCTGGCGTGGTTGGAGCAGTTACCGCCTGGAATCCACCTTCTAATTCTGGTTTTTCTAACAACCACACTGATGACCTACGTTGTGATGCCAAGGCTCACAAAGCTGTTGGCCTGGTGGTTGTATCCCCAACGTTAAACATTGCCGTCAATCAAGGAGAAATCATCATGGCTAACTTATGCGCGATTGTTGGCATGGGCGAAGGCAATGGCATGGCAATCGCCCGTCGATTTGCCAAGGAAGGATTTGAGATCGCCATGCTGGCAAGGAATGAGCAAAAGCTTCAGGGGTATCAAGCCACCTTGCAAGCTGAAGGCATTGCTTCGCATTACTTCCTCGCCGATGCGGGGGATGAAGCTGCTCTCACCGCCGCCTTTACCCGTATCCAAAATCAGTTGGGAACACCAGCAGTACTCATCTACAACGCTGCCGTACCCCGAATGGAAAACATCCTCCAAACAACCTACGAAACACTCGTGAACGACTTTCGAGCAAATGTCGCAGGGGCAATGGTTTCTGTTCAATCTGTCCTGCCAGGGATGCAACAGCAACAAAGCGGCACGATTTTGCTAACCGGAGGCGGATTTTCCCTCTATCCTCAGCCTGATTTTGTATCACTATCCATTGGCAAGGCGGGAATTCGTGTCCTAGCAAATACCCTTCATGAAGCTCTCAAAGACTCACCGATTAAAGTCGGAACCGTCACCATCTGCGGCACCGTCAACGGTGAAGACCCCAAGTACAGTAGCGATCTCATTGCCGAAGAGTACTGGAAATTGCATATTACCGAGGGTGCAGAGTACGAAATTGTTTATTAGCTAAACTGCGCAACCCCTTGCAGATGACATCAAGCTGAACCGCGAACGCCGTCGAGTACGATGTCGTCGAGCTAGCGGTGTTCGTCGGCTCCAGCGAGATTGTTCTTCCGAAGTTTCGAGATTTTAGCCTATACTTTCAAGCATTTGTACTACTGCGGAAGGGAAACTCATTATACTGACTCTTTCCTTGTACCTGCCTCCTCTGAAGTAGTTATCCCGATGTTTTTCGTATAATTCACCCTAGGTAGGGAGTTATATCGACAGTTTCCGTGCGGTACACCTGGGTCGGACAATTGTACGGAAACCTTCTAGAAACATTCAGATTTCAATCGCATGGGAATACCCTGCGGCTGGCATCGGCAACCTGAGTACACCTACTCTGCGATAGCCTTCTCTCCTCAGCGGTTTGATCAAGGTCATCAGGTGCTGGGGGGCAGACATTACTTTTACGAAAAAGCCATATTTAGTGGACTTAAGTGCTTTGTTACCCTCCCCTTCGATGGAGCCACCGGGGGAGATAGAGGGCGTTGCAAAATGATGACAATATTCCCACCGTGCAGGAGTGGTTGGGGCCCAAGGCTGTGCAGACCTCCCACCATTCCACCCTGCCCCCTACCGACTGCCCCCACTTTTAGTTACTCTTTGTAAAGATCCCTGTAAAGACTCCCCGCCATCCTTCACCTTTGGAGACCTTCCATGCTGCGTTTAGAGCACATCAGCAAAATTTATCCCACCGGGGAAGTTCTCAAGGATGTGAACTGGGAGGTGAAACCAGGGGATCGCATCGGCCTAGTGGGGGTGAACGGAGCGGGAAAATCCACCCAACTCAAGATCATCACTGGAAAAGAGGAGCCCACGGCGGGGGCGATTGTGCGGGCACCGAGTTTGAAGATTGCCTACCTGTCCCAGGAGTTTGAGGTGGATCCTAGCCGCACGGTGCGGGAGGAATTTTGGACGGTGTTCCACGAAGCCAACGAGGTGCAATCGAAGCTGCACCATATCCCGGCGCTGATGGAGCAGGCCGATCCCGACGAGTTGGACAAGCTAATCCACGAGATGGACAAGCTGCAACGGCGGTTTGAGGCCATGGACGGCTACGGGTTAGAGGCTCGCATCGAGAAAATTTTGCCGGAGATGGGCTTTGCGCCGGGGGATGGCGACCGCTACGTCAGCGAATTTAGCGGCGGCTGGCAGATGCGGATGGGCCTAGGCAAAATTTTGCTGCAAAAGCCCGACATCCTGCTGATGGACGAACCGACCAACCACCTGGATTTGGACACCATCGAGTGGCTGGAGATCTATTTAAAAGGACTGACCACGCCGATGGTGATCGTTTCCCACGACCGGGAATTTTTGGATCGCCTCTGCACCCAAATTGTGGAAACCGAGCGGGGCGTTTCGACCACCTACCTGGGCAACTACAGCGCCTACCTGCTGCAAAAGGAAGAAAACCAGGCCGCCCAACTCAGCGCCTACGAGCGGCAGCAGAAGGAACTGGCCAAGCAGGAAGCCTTTGTGGAAAAATTCCGAGCCAGCGCCACCCGCAGCACCCAGGCCAAAAGCCGCGAGAAACTGCTGGATAAAGTTGAGCGCATCGAAGCCCCAGAAGGCTCGGTGCGGACGCTGCATTTTCGCTTTCCTCCGGCCCCCCGCAGCGGTCGTGAAGTGGTAATGATCGAAGACCTGACCCACACCTACGACGAGAAAATTCTGTTCCTGGGGGCAAATTTGCTGATTGAGCGGGGGGATCGGATCGCCTTTTTGGGCCACAACGGAGCCGGAAAGTCCACCCTGCTGCGCCTGATTGCCGGACTGGAACCCCCCACCGACGGCAAGGTGACCATGGGGGCGCACAACGTCATCCCCAGCTACTTTGAACAAAACCAGGCGGAAGCCCTGGATCTCGACAAAACCGTCCTGGAAACCGTCCACGACGAAGTGCCCGACTGGACGAACGAAGAAGTGCGTACCCTGCTAGGGCGCTTCCTATTTAGCGGCGACATGGTGTACAAACAGGTGAACGCCCTCAGCGGTGGGGAAAAGGCCCGCCTTGCCCTGGCCAAGATGCTGCTGCGTCCTGCCAACCTGATGATGCTGGACGAACCCACCAACCACCTCGACATTCCCGCCAAGGAAATGCTAGAGGAAGCCCTGCAACACTACGACGGCACCGTGCTGCTGGTCTCCCACGACCGCTACTTTATCTCCCGCGTGGCCACCAAAATCGTAGAAATCCGCGATGGCGAACTGCGCCTCTACCGGGGCGACTACCACTACTATTTGGACAAAATTGCCGAAGAAGCCGCCGCCGAACAGCAAGCCGCCCTAGAAGCCGAGCGCCAAGCCAAGGCCGCAGCCAAGCGCCAAAAGCAACAGGAAAAGCTGAAGGAAAAGCAGACCGCCAAAGCTGGAAAACCCCAATCCTAGGCGATCCCCGCTTTCAATCCCTCAGTTCCTCTCCCAAGTAGGCTACTGACTACCGTTGATCCATGCGCCTTTAGTCTGCTTTGTACCAAGCGTTGATCCCCCCTAGCCCCCCTTGAAAAGGGGGGAATTCGATTCAAAGTCCCCCTTCCCAAGGGGGATTGAGGGGGATCCCACAGGCATGACGGTATGAGAACAAGCTGTGTATGAGCCGTAGCCCAAGGGCTGATCGTCTGCATCCGTAGCCTAGGCAATGATCCCCGCCCTGGGGGTACCGCATGGCACAGGGGCAAATGTTGGGCAGATTATAAAAATTGGCGGTTGTAGAGTAAAATCCCTCTTATAAAACTTTTATAAAGCCCGTTTTAACCAATTTTTCTATCTTTCCGACCCTGTGCCCAAGGCTATCTTCCCTGGGTGTAGCCCCCCAAATGCCAGTATCTTCTCCCTGGCTAGGTCAAGGGCTTTCAGGTCTGTTTCAAAGCATAGGATTCGCCAGGATGTGCGGCTCTAGCCGTTTAGGAAAACGCCTTTTCCAGGCGATATCCCCTAAAATGCCAATGCTATGATCGCTGAGACGCTAGTCACAATCACAAGGATTCTCACCCATGAATCAGACGTCTGTGCCGCCGATGGTGCTCATTATTCTCGATGGTTGGGGATATCGAGACACCGCAGATGGTAATGCCGTTGCTACCGCCAAGACGCCTGTGATGGACAGCCTTTGGGCCGCCTATCCCCACACCCTGATCCGCACCTCCGGTAAGGATGTTGGTCTGCCCGACGGGCAAATGGGCAACTCGGAAGTGGGCCACCTGAACATTGGTGCAGGCCGCATTGTGCCCCAGGAACTGGTCAGAATTTCCGATGCCGTGGAAGATGGCACCCTGCAAGAAAACGAAGCCCTGCTGAAGGTGTGTCAGACGGTGCGCTACCAGAAAAGCAAGCTGCACCTGATCGGGTTGTGTTCCGAGGGCGGGGTTCACTCCCACCTCAACCACCTGTTTGGCCTGATTGACATGGCCAAGGCCCAAGACATCGATGAAGTCTGCATCCATGTCATCACCGATGGCCGCGATACGAAACCCACGGAGGGTAAAAACGCCATCCAAAAAATTCAGGATTACGTCGATCAAGCCGGACTCGGTCGCCTCGTCACCATCAGCGGGCGCTACTACGCCATGGATCGCGACAACCGTTGGGATCGCGTGGAAAAAGCCTACAAGGTGCTGGTCGATTCTAGCCATGGCACGGGTAAAACCGCCGTAGAAACCCTGATCGAATCCTACGCCCAGGACATCAATGACGAGTTTGTGGAACCCACCCGACTGGCCCCCGGTGCCATCGAGGCTGGGGATGGCGTGATTTTCTTCAACTTCCGGCCCGACCGCGCCCGTCAGATTACCCAGGCGTTGGTGGATCCCAACTTTAAAGAGTTTGATCGGGAACTCGTCCCCGATCTGGCCTTCGTCACCATGACCCAGTACGACCCGGATCTGCCTGTGGATGTGGCCTTCCATCCCCAAAACCTCAGCAACATTCTGGGGGAAGTCGTCGCCCACCACGGCCTCAAGCAGTTCCGCACCGCCGAAACCGAAAAGTATGCCCACGTCACCTACTTTTTCAACGGTGGCCTAGAGGATCCCCTAGAGGGCGAAGATCGAGAACTGGTACCCAGTCCCATGGTGGCCACCTACGACAAAGCTCCGGCCATGTCCGCCGAACCCGTCACCAATACCGCCATCGCCGCCATTGAAAAAGGTGTCTACTCCCTGGTGGTGATCAACTACGCCAACCCCGACATGGTGGGCCACACGGGCAAAATGGACGCCGCAGTCTCCGCCATCGAAACCGTGGATCGCAGCCTGGGTAAATTGATCGACGCCATCGGCAAAGCCGGGGGGACGGCCATCATCATCGCCGACCACGGCAACGCCGAACTGATGTGGGACGAAAACCACAAACCCTGGACGGCCCACACCACCAACCCAGTACCCTTCATTTTGATTGAAGGGGAAAAGCTGAAGGTGCCCGCCCACGGGGGGGATGTGAAACTGCGGGAAGACGGTCGGCTTTCGGACGTGGCTCCCACGATTCTGCAAATCCTCAACCTGCCCCAGCCCCCGGAAATGACCGGACGATCCATGCTACTCTCCGCCGATGTGGACATTCGCGCCAATCGCACCCCGGTGAGGCTGTCTATCTAGGACGGCCACTCTGCGAGATACAGAGGTCGTCAGAATGGCTGTCCTACGTTGGGTTTGCCCACTCAGCGGGCTGATTGCCTGACACATCTCCAAAGTAGTAGCAAGTCCAGTCAAATTCGTAGGGTGCATTCGCGAAGCAATGCACCACCCAGGGACTTGGCTGGAGAAACCAGCTCCAACATTGTAGACCTGACGCGCTACTAGGTTGAGGATTGCCCTAGATGGCGGACAATCCCTGAGGTTGCAATACCTCATCCAGTTCGGCATAGTCGGGCAGGGTACGATCAATCGCGGCCCCCCGACGCAGCACCACCCGATCACTCTGGGGGCGAGACAGCAGCTCATTGAGACTGCGGGCTTTAAATAGGACAAGATCGGCGGGTTTCCCTAGGCCGATCTGTCCTCCCTGGGGTAGCCCAACTAGTTGGGCAGGGGTTGTGGTGACGGCCTGGGGCCAATGGCCAAAGGGAGCATCCAACTGGCCGAGGCGCACCCCCTGGGTAAACACCTCCAGCATGTCGTGGTCGCCGTAGGCAAAAAAGGGATCGCGGCAGTTGTCGCTGGCCAAAGCCACGGGCACCCCCGCCTGGGCCAGTTCGGGCAGCAGGGTTATCCCTCGGTAGCGGGGCATTCGTCCCGGTTGGCGATCCTGCAAGTAGGCATTGCACATGGGCAGGCTGATCACGGTGATCTCGGCCTGCCCTAGTAGGGTCAGGGTTTGCTGTACCTGGTCTTCCGACTGCACCGACAGACTACAGGCATGGCCACAGGTGACCTGCCCCCTAAAGTTGTGGCGAAGCTTGGCCTCAGCCACCCAGCGCAGTCCTTTGGCCTCAGGATCAAGGCTTTCGTCCACGTGAAAATCCAGATCCAGACCCCGTTCCTGGGCCAGTCGGAAGGCTTGGTCGATGCGTTCCCGCAGCCGTGGTTGGGGGTAGATGACCCCACCCAGTAAGCCGCCTGCCTCGGCGACCCAGTCCGCTAAATCTATCGCTGCCGGGGTGTCGTACACGTCCATCCCCACCAACGCCACCGCCTGCACCGTTAGGCGTCCCGCCCATTGGCGGCGTAGATCGTCCATGACGACCCAGCTTGTTTTAGCCCAGTCGCCCAGGCTGTCGAGGTGGGTGCGGAGGGCTTGGGTGCCGTGGGCGTAGCTGCAACGCAGGGCAAAGTCCATGCGCTGGCGCAAATCCGCCGCCGACCAGTGGGCGTAGTCCTTCCGTACCGCCGTGATGGCTGAGCCAAAGGTGCCGTCGGGGTTAGCCTGCCGAGGCCAAATGTGGGCCTTGTCGAGGTGGGTATGGCTATCCACAAAGCAGGGCCACACCAACCCCTGCCGCCAGTCCCAGGTCGGGACATCCTCTGGTATCGACTGGCTAGCGGGGACAATAGACACCATCTGCCCCTGGCACACCTCCAGATGGGCGGACACCAGGTCTTCTCGCCAGGGGGGCTGGGCTAGGGCGGGGATGGGAACTTTCCACCCCACGGACGCATCGAGACAGGCCAGGGGAATGCGAACGTGGGTAAGCCAGTAGTGATCCGTCGCCGTGGCAAAGGGGGGCTGGGGGGGCATGGAAAGAGGTTCAGAAGAAGGGTTCAAGGAGAGGAAGGGGCCGTTATCAGCCCTGGGGAGTGATCCCTATCACGGCGATGGGTGATGGATATCAGCGCCTTGGATCGATGGGATCACCCGTGGGCCTGCGACAGGTCATTTCACCCCTCTTGACAGGGGAGTAATCTAAAGATAAGGACACAATGTTTTTCAGTTCGGTTTTGGGAATGCTAATAGAATAGGGTGTTTCTATCGTTAGTTACTGAGGTAAATACTCATGGTTAGCAACACAACGTTTCATATTTTCTGGCAATCGGGTGTTTCGGTCTTTGGGTTTCTGCTGCTCGTTATCCTGCTAGCCTAGCCCTCTCCCCGTACAATACCAGCCTGGGTTCTACGATTCTCCCTAGACCTATCCAGACAGATTCAGGACAATCCCCTTTCCCATCCCGTCGTCCCATCCCCTACAGCCACCTTTTTCGTTCACGCCCTGAGCGATCTGCCCCACCTTTCATCATGCTCGGCCAGGGGTCTAAGACAACATCGCCGCCAAGGCCCCGTTCAGACTGGCTTTCACCGATGCGGCGGATCGTTGTAAGGCATCCTCCTCCGCCGGAGTTAGCGCTAGCTCGATAATGCGTTCCACCCCGCGTTTGCCCAGTTGGCAAGGAACGCCCAAATAGAGATCGCTCAAGCCATACTGCCCCTCTAGATAGGCGGCGGTGGGTAGGATGCGAGACTGCCCCAGCAAAATGGATTCCACCATGGCGCAGGTGGCCGCCGCTGGCGCATAGTAGGCTCCCCCCAGCTTCAGGAGAGAGACAATTTCCGCTCCACCGTGGCGAGTACGTTCGATGGCGGCTTGAATACGATCTGGCGGCAGCAGTTCGGTGACCGGAATGCCGCTAACGGTGGAATAGCGGGGTAAGGGCACCATTAAGTCTCCGTGACTGCCTAGTACCATCGCCGCCACATCCCCGGAGGGCACCCCCAACTCCATGGCCAAAAAGGTTTGGAACCGGGCTGAATCGAGCACCCCGGCCATCCCCATCACCCGGTGGGCGGGCAAGCGGCTAACGTTCCAAGCCAGGTAGGTCATCACATCGAGGGGATTGGTGACCACCAGGATACTGGCCTGGGGAGAGTAGGCCACGGCCTTCTGGACGGCCTCCGCCACAATGGTGCCATTGGTGAGCATGAGATCCTCGCGGCTCATGCCAGGACGACGAGGCAGCCCAGCGGTAATCACCAGCAGATCGGAACGGGCGGTGTCTGCGTAGTCGTTGGTGCCGATAAGGGTGTGGCTATAGCGTCCGTGGCTGCGGGCCTGGGTGAGGTCTAGGGCAAGCCCCTGGGGTCGGTCGGCAATGATGTCGAACAGAACCACGTTGGCGAGATCTCGCTCGGCAATCCGTTGGGCAAGGGCGCTACCAACATTACCAGCCCCCACAATGGTAACTTGGCTTTCGTTGCAATAGGCTAGGGAAGGAAGGGAAGTGGTCATGGGTAGTTAGTTCCAATGGCGACCATAACTCTATTGTCTTTACGCCTATAGGCGACTGTCTCGTAGTTGTTGATATTCTTAATTTTATTGAGTTTTCTTTGATCCCTCTTTGTTTTAGATGCTTAATTCATAGGTCTAGACTCTCCTAATTTAAGGAAAACGAGCTTTTTGATAGGAGGCTATCTCAGTAATTTCTCGTATTTTTCGGCTTTCCTATTACGTTTCTTGTCGCCACAGTGACGCCCCTCTTAATTGACAAAAGATTCTGCACCGGGCGCGGCAACCGCGCCCCTACCGTATGCTGGGCTAAAACATCTCGCCCATCGGCTCTGTGGTAATCAGGGTGAAGGATTCTGCAATGGCCACAGCGTCTTGGGGATCAATATCCTTGCAGGCGTCAAAGGTGGCAAAGAGCGCTTTGATCTCCGCCGCCCCGGTGAGGCGATAGTAGCCGGAGGGGCCAGCCAGCCAGTCGGTATAGAGGTTGGGTTCGGGGAATTTGGCCTGCCATTCGGGGTCGGAATATTTGCCGTAGTTGAGTCCGTAGCTGGGATTACCGTTTTCGTCGGTAAACAGCGGGGGCTTGATGGGCACCCGGTTTTCGGTGGCCAGGGGCGTTAGGGTGCCACCATCGACATACTCCACGGCAAAGCACTGGTTACTGGCGTTTTGGTACACAATCAGGTAGCTGGTACCCATGTCGCCTTGGGTAATGCGTAGATCGGCCACCTGAAAGGCAGGCGGCACGGTTCCCGGCACCACCACATCAATCCCTAGGCTGGTAAGTTGGGCCACTTGGTCGGGGGAAAGCTGGGCCAGGAAGGCTCCTGGGGGCGGCGGCGGCGGGGCCAATGGATCGTTCTCGCCAGCGGGGGATTGGGGGTCGGCCTCCAGGGCCATGGAGTTGGGCGCATCTCCGGTGGCCGGGTTAGATTCGGCAGGGGCCGATCCGCTGGGAACCGGGCGATCACAGGCCGCAGGCAGTAGACCTAACAGCACGGCACCGATCAGTCCAGCCCATCGTGACCCGGTGAATCCATGACCCATAGCGATTTCCTCTAAACCTCGTACCTTTGTCATTGTGGCTCACCCCGTGGCCCATCCGGTGCTCTGCCTTGGGAGAGTGGGTATTGCCCTCGCAATGTGGCAAGATCAACCCACTGAGAGTTGGGAGTCCGTCGTTGTCTAAATTACCGCCTCTGCCCTTGCCAGTGAAGTTGGCCTATGGCATGGGAGAGCTGGCGGCGGCTGTCCCGGCTAGTTTGTCGGCCTTTTTTGTGCTGTATTTTTTTACCACCGTGGCGGGGCTAAATCCGGCCCTGGCGGGGAGCGTGATTCTAATCGGGCGGCTGTGGGATGCCATCAACGACCCCCTGATTGGCTGGCTGAGTGATCGCACGGTGTCTCCCTTGGGGCGGCGGTTTCCGTGGATGCTGGGCGGCATGGTGCCCATGGCTCTCACCGCTATGCTGCTGTGGGTGGTGCCGCCCTTCCAAACCCAGGGCGGCATTTTTGCCTACTACGTTGTGCTGTCGCTGTTTGCCTTTGCCTCCTTTACGGCGGTGCAGTTGCCCTACACCGCCCTCGCCGCCGAGCTTTCCGATGACTACGACGAACGCACCACTCTGATTGGGACGAAAGCGGCCTTCAGCATTGGCGGGGGCATTTTGGCGCTGGTCATGGCCCAGGTGGTGTTTGGCCGAGTGGCGGATCCCGAACGACAGTACGCCATTTTGGGTATCCTCTCCGCCTGCCTCGCGATTGTGATGGTGCTCCTCTGCGTGGCGGGTACCTACCGCCGCTACTGGCAGGCCCAAAAAGCCCACGCCAGCCTGCACCCCCCAGAGGGCTTCACCTCCCTGTTGGCGGATGTGCGAAGCGTGTTTGCCAACAGCGCCTTTCGGAAGGTGTTGGGGCTATACCTATGCAGTTGGATGAGTGTGCAGGTGACCGCCGCCATGCTGCCCTACTTTGTGGGGGCCTGGATGGGCCTACCCGAAACCCACTTTGCCCAGATGGCCCTAGCCGTACAGGGAACCGCCATCGCCATGCTGGTGGTCTGGAACCGAGTGGCCCACTGGACGAGCAAACGTACCGCCCTGATGCTAGGCGCACCCCTAGCCATGATGGCGCTGATGGGACTCATCACCGTGCAACCCGGACAGGAGGGCTGGATGTATACCCTAGGTGTGGTAGCCGGGATGGGCGTGGCCACCCTCTACCTGATCCCCTTTGCCATGCTGCCCGATGTGGTGGATTTAGACGAACTGCAAACCGGACGCCGACGGGAAGGACTTTACTTCAGCGCCCTGGTGTTTCTGCAAAAGTTTGGCCTAGCGGCGGCCATCTTCCTATCCGGCCAGTTACTGCACTGGACAGGCTACGACCCCCAAGCCGCCGCTCAACCCCCCCAAGCCCTCTGGGCCATTCGCCTGCTGATTGGCCCCCTACCCGCCACCCTGTTGATCGGTAGCCTCTGGTTTGCCTACCGCTACCCCATCGACCGAGATCGCCATCGCCAAATCCTAGAAGCCCTCGAAGTCCAGCGCCACCAATAAGCAACCCCACCGCAATCCCGCAGGGTGCAGTCGCGGCACCAGATCTCTTTCAACCTGTGAGATCCACCCCCTTGGCCGCAAGGCACCCCCCTAGCGACGGCGGCGGCAGCGTTCGGAGCAGTATTTCACCTCGTCCCAGCAGTCGGCCCACTTTTTGCGCCAGGTAAAGGGTCGTTGGCACACCGGGCAAACCTTGGTCGGCAAATCTGCCTTAGAGCGTTGTTTGGCCATCCTAATGTCCCTCCTTATATCCAGGTTCTAGATGCTTAGGATGCTTGAACAATCAAGATTCTGGGGTTTTGGACAGACCATAGCTATCGTCCCTTGGGCTAGGACATTCAGACGACGTTCAAACGGGGGAACGTTCTAACCTTGAAAGGGGCAATGTCTTAAC
The DNA here is from genome assembly GCA_044070495.1 of Spirulina sp. Lineage (GTDB taxonomy): Bacteria > Cyanobacteriota > Cyanobacteriia > Phormidesmidales > Phormidesmidaceae > Nodosilinea. The sequence goes on from JBIPSI010000012.1 coordinate 135,048, forward strand.
TAGACTGGCTACAGCTATAGATCCTAGGGTGCTTGGGTTGATAGACGAAGGTAGGACGAAACCCCGACGTCAAAGCCTGGGCCTGGGGTGGAAATGCCTACAAATCCCGATGGGTGAAGGGTTTGGCCTTGGGGCCGCTGTAGGTGGTCGAGACATGGCCATCCCCCACCACTTGGTATTTGTAGGTGACGAGACCTTCTAGACCCACTGGCCCACGGGGCGGCATTTTTTGGGTGCTAATGCCCACCTCGGCCCCAAAGCCGTAGCGGAAGCCGTCGGCAAAGCGCGTCGAGCAGTTGTGGTAGACCCCCGCCGCATCCACCTCGGCCATGAACTGGGCGGCGGTAGCGGCATTTTCGGTGACGATGGCGTCGGTGTGGCGAGAGCCGTAGGTGTTGATGTGGGTCACGGCGGCCTCCAGATCATCCACCACTTTGAGGGCCAGAATCAGGTCACTGTATTCCGTGGCCCAGTCCTCCTCGGCGGCGGGTATTAGGTCGGGCAGAATGTGCCGAGATGGCTCATCCCCCCGCAGTTCCACCCCGGCCTCCCTCAGGGCACTGGCGAGGATGGGCAGGGCGGTGGCGGCGATGGCCTGGTGAATTAGCAGGGTTTCGATGGCGTTGCAGGCCGAGGGATAGGCGGCCTTGGCATCTACGGCGATGGTAGTGGCTTTGGCCAAGTCGGCTTCGGCATCGATATAGAGATGGCAAATGCCGTCCGCATGGCCCAACACGGGGATGCGGGTGTTGTTTTGCACAAAGCGCACAAAGGCGTTGGAACCCCTAGGGATAATCAGATCAATGTATTCATCCAGAGCCAGCATGGCCTGGGTTTCTTCGCGGGTGGTGAGCAACTGCACCGCCGCCGGATCAAACCCCGCCGCTTCGAGGCCCTGTTTGATGGCCACCACCAGGGCCATACAGGACTGCACCGCTTCCTTGCCGCCCTTCAAAATCACCCCATTGCCAGATTTCACGGCTAGGGCCGAAATCTGCATGACCGCATCGGGCCGCGACTCAAAAATCACCCCCAGTACCCCCAGGGGGCAGGTGATCCGCTTCAGCACCAGTCCCGCATCTAGTTCCCGATGAATCTGCACCGTCCCCACCGGATCGGGCAGTTTGGCCACATCGCGCAGGCCCGTAATGGCCCCCCGCAGCTTCACCGCATCCAGCTTCAGTCGTTCGTAGAGGGGCTTAGCCAGGTGATCCCGCAGGGCTGCGTCGCAATCCGCCTGGTTTGCCGCCACAATCGCTGCTTCGTGTTGCTCTAGGGCGGTGGCGATGGCCTCGATGGCGCGATTTTTGTCGGCGGTGGTGGCGGTGGCCAGCCCCTGGGCGGCGCGGCGGGTAGCCTGGGCCAAGGGCGTGAGGGAGTGGGGAGTGGGGAGTGGGGAGTGGGAGGATTGGGCGGCAGGAGAAGCAGTCATGATCAGCGGTATGCAGTGCAGGGACTAGATAGTCTAGTGTATCGCTCCCGTCGCCAGGATTGAGCCCTGGCGGTCGCCCGTAGATCTAGTCCTCGCCACCTTCACCGTTCTCGCCACCATCATCGTCGTCACCCTCCTCGCTGTCGTCACCCTCCTCACCGCCTTCGTCATCATCGGCATTGGGGGCATTTTCATTCATGGTTTCTGCGGGGGGCGTCCCTGTACCGCCATCGCCACCTGGATTAGCGGGGCCACCGCAAGCCGCAACTGTTGTCATTAAGCCAAGCGTCAGGAACAACTCTACGGATTTGAGGGATGTTTTCATGGGTATCGACCTAGGCTTTAGCCATTATGGGAGCGTAGATCAGCCTAGTCTTATTGATACTCCATGTCAATAAAATACCCGTAGAGTGCGAGGCTTTGCGGCGTTGTGTCCGGTGTCTAGGGCTCACAGACCCATCGTTTCTACTCCATGGCCAGGGCGCAAGATCTCCCCCCCGCCGATCTAGTTCGACCTCCCCCCAATCACCCTTGCCAGGTGCCGTGGAAACTGTGGGGAATCACCTCCGGCAGCGGCAGACGGGCAATAGGATCTCCGCCAAAGGCGTTGCCGTCGTAGATCCACACTTCGCTGCGGTGGTCGTGGCTGTTGTAGACCACGGTGATCACCCAGTGCTGGCCGGGGTCATGGCGATCTGAGACCGGAATCGCCTCCGAGGGGTAATAGCCGGGGCCAGTTTCGGCCAGGGTTAACGCTTGGGTTTGGGGGTTGAACTGGGCTACGGCATCGAAAAAGTCGCCCGTGGGGGTGGGTACCGTGCGGTGGGCGCTGAGGTAGGTAAGGGCTGGCCCTTCGGCGGGGGCATAGGCAACGGGGAATTCGCAGTGGCGATCCACCCCACAGTGTTGCTCCAAAATTTTGCCGCTGTGGGGGTCGATGCGGTAGTGCCAAAGCCGCGCCTCGGCGGGGGTGAGGATTTGGCCAGCGGCGACTTCCTGAAGCTGCTGGTTGGTGGCAAAGTCGGCGTAGCGCACCAGGTCGAGGCCGATGGTGTCGTCGCTATTCAGGACGCTGTGGCCAAAATGCCATTGATACCAGGGTTCCGCCTGCTCCCAGGCTAGAACTTCCAGGCTGTCGGCCTCCACCACAATAATTTGGGTGCCCCACTTGGGCTGCCATTGCAGGGCGTCGCTAAAGGTTTGCAAGCTAAACACCGCTGGCAATGGGTTCAGCCGCACCGGAGACACGCAAAACACCAGGTAGCGGTCGGCTAGGGCGAAGTCGTGGATCAGCGGAATGCCGTTGAGGTCGATACGTTTGGTGTCCTTAACGTGACCGCTCGGATTGCAGCGGTAGATTTGCAGAACGGGTCGCCCTCCGGCGATAACCCCCACATTAAAAATCTCCCCGGTGCGGGGGTGGCGCTTGGGGTGGGCCGAAAAGGTATCGCTGGGGCGCAGACTGCCCAGGGTGTCGATGCCGTGGGTTTCCAGGGTTTCTAAATCCAGCCCGTGGGGCAAGCCCGCCTCCCACAGGGCCAGCAGCCGATCCGGTAGGGCCAGCACCGAGGTATTGGCGGCATTTTTCACCTGACTTTGCCAGCGCTGCCACAGGGAACCGGGGGCAAAGCTGCCATAGCCGCGATAGAGATACTGATCGGCGGCTTCTTCGTCCTGGAAGCCCGCCGACTGCACGTAGCGGTAGGTGGCTACGGCCTGTTCATCGGCAAACTGCACCCGCAAAATCGCCCCATCGCCATCAAACCAGTGGCCCGCCCTCTGCCCACCCCGTTCTAGCCGAGCAGGGCCATTGCGGTAGAGGGTGCCCTGCAATCCGGCAGGGATCTGTCCTGTCAAGCACTGGATCGGCGTGGCCGCAAACTCCGAGGCGGGCTGGGATAGCGCCTTCGCCCAGGCAAAGGACGGCACAACGGGAGAGGGCGGCGCAGACAAGGACATGGCGATCAGGCTAGGACAATGTCTTTATCTTATCGCCGTTGATTCTGACCCTTGTTGGCAGAAAACCGATTTCTCGTCCAGCGTTAGCCCTGGGTTCAGGATAGTTTAGAGACCGAATATTTAGCTCCTCGCCTAAAATCCCCCGTAGGAGGGGAGACTTGGACTCCGAATCCCCCTTTGCAACGGCGACTTAGAATTGGGTTCTCCCTTGGTTAAGGGAGGCTAGGCCGCACAACCTGCGACAGCCTCTCGCGTTCGGATCGCCCCTCAGCCTCGTACAATATAGGATGGATTTTTTCGCATACAGGATTTCGAGGAGAGCAGCCATGCCACAGGCCGTAGGGTCCTTAGAGACCAGAGGGTTTCCCCCCGTTCTAGCCGCCGCCGATGCGATGGTGAAGGCCGGACGTGTCACATTAATCGGTTATATTCGGGCGGGGAGTGCCCGGTTTGTGGTGAATATTCGCGGCGATGTGTCTGAGGTGAAGGCCGCCATGGCCGCAGGCGTGGAAGCGGCGGAAAATACCCCCGGCGGCATTCTCGAAACCTGGGTAATCATCCCCCGTCCCCACGAAAACGTAGTGGCGGTGCTGCCCATCGACTTCAATGAAGAGGTGGAAATCTACCGTCAGGCGGTGGAGGTGCCCATTCTCCCCGGTGCTACCGGGCGCTAGGCCGAGTTCCGTAGAGGGCGCTGAGGTACTCAACGAATCTCACAATTAAGGTCAAGCTTAAGGTGGCGCTAGGGTCAAAAACACCCTAGCGCTTTTGTTTGTCTGCCCTTGGGGCTATCTTGCCCATCCTAGGGGCAGCCACCAACGGTAGCCTTAACCCTAGAGGCTGGGAGGAATCGGCAAGCTTTGGAGTTCCACCGTTTCAGGAATAGCCCACGGGATCGCCAATCGGGGTTGCGGATTCAGGGAGGTGTTGCGGACTCAGAAAATGGTTTGGCTAAAACAACGTGCATTGACCGTGGTGGCGCAGCAGATGATCGCACAGCACCAGGGCCATCATCGCTTCTACCATGGGCACCGCACGGGGCAACACGCAGGGATCGTGGCGGCCACGGGCGGAGAGGACGGTGGCTTCGCCGCTGTTGGTGACGGTGTTCTGGGCCTTGCGGATGGTGGCGGTGGGCTTAAAGGCGGCGCGGATGATGATGTTTTCGCCGTTGGAGATGCCGCCCTGGGTGCCGCCGGAACGGTTGGTGCGGGTGCGCAGTTGGCCGTTTTCGTCGGTGTAGTATTCGTCGTTATGTTCACTGCCGGGGAGCAGGGTGCCCGCAAAGCCGGAACCGAGTTCAAAGCCCTTGCTGGCGGGGAGAGACATCACCCCCTTGGCCAAGTCCGCCTCCAGCTTGTCAAACACCGGATCCCCTAGGCCCACGGGCACCCCACGGGCCACGCACTCCACCACGCCGCCAATGGAGTCGCCCTGGTCGCGGATGGCTTCAATGCGGTCGATCATTTGCTCGGCGGCGGCGGCATCGGGGCAGCGCACGATGTTGCTTTCCACCTGGGCTAGGGTGACGGTTTCGGGATCGACGGTGCCTTCTAAATCCTGGATGCGCTTAACGTAGCCGATAATGTCTACCTCGGCCACCTGCTGGAGAATTTTCTTGGCTACAGCCCCCGCCGCCACTCGGCCAATGGTTTCCCGAGCCGAGGATCGCCCGCCGCCCTGGTAGTTGCGAAAGCCGTATTTGGCGTCGTAGGTGGCGTCGGCGTGGGAGGGGCGATAGGTGGTGGCCATCTCGCTATAGTCCTGGGGGCGGGTGTCTTGGTTACGCACCAGGATGGAAATGGGTGTCCCCAGGGTTTTGCCTTGAAATACGCCGGAGAGAATTTCGCAGCGGTCGCTTTCCTTGCGGGGGGTGGTAATTTTGCTTTGGCCCGGTCGTCGCCGATCTAGCTCCGCCTGGATTTCCTCCACGCTTAGCTCTAGCCGGGGTGGACAGCCATCAATCACCACTCCTACGCCGCCACCGTGGGACTCGCCAAAGGTGGTAATGCGAAATAGCTGCCCAAAAGTACTGCCCATAGGATCGGTCTTGCCAGAATTTAAGGTGTAAGGTTTCTCGATCCTACTATTTCACTCCCCTCCCTGGGTATTTTCCTAGTGGGTAGGTCGATCAGCGGGAGTCTGCGGAGGATGACTTAGACCTAGCTGTAACCTGTCAAAGCCTTGTCTAGCAAGGGTTACGGTTGGTTAACCCATCCTGCCTGAGCCCTGATCATTAACCTGTCCCATCAACCTGTCCCCTCTACTTATCTTCTTTATCTTCCCGATCTTCGAGCTTGAGGAAGTAGCGGGGGTTCACCGCCTGCCCGTTGCGATAGATGCCGTAGTGCAGGTGGGGGCCGGAGGAACGTCCGGTGTTGCCCAGATAGCCAATAATGTCGCCGCGCTGCACCTGATCGCCCATGGTTACCGTCATGCGAGACAGGTGGGCGTACAGGGTTTCGTACTGATAGCCGTGGTCGATTGTGACGTGGTTACCGTAGCCGCGATCATAGTCGGCCTTCACCACGGTGCCATCGGCGGTGGCTAAAATCGGTTGCCCCACTGGCCCCGCAAAGTCAATTCCTTCATGGACTTCGTAGCTACTGCCGCCAAAGGGGTTCGACCTCAGCCCAAATTCTGACGAGACCTTGGCCTCCCCCGCTACGGGTTTGCCATCGGGAAACGCCGCCTGCTGATCGGCCTCGGCCTCTAGGGTGGCTTCTAAGGCCGGACGCACATCCGCCGTCAACACCGCCGACAGCACCGGAAGCTGCCGCTGGGCAGCGGCCAACATCAATTCTGGCGGTGCGGTGGCCGCTGGGCCACCCTGGGGGGTGCTTTCTGGATCTGGAGAAACGTCCCATTCCTCCTCACCAACCCCGGCCCGATGCTTCAGCACTTCAATTTCGCTGCCGATGGCATTCAGATCCGTCAACACCTCATTGGCCGTATGGGTCAGGGCTTCGTTTTGCTGGGCCAACCGCCAATTGTGGTAGGCCAGTGCCGCAATCGAGGCCGTCGGTATCCCGATCAGCAAGGTTGCAGAGGCTAGGACAGCCCAAGGGTTGAGGGTGATGGTAATGGGTTCCTTGCCCGTCGCCGTAATGAGCACGGTGTAGGGTTTGAGTGGACGAAGAACCATGGCAAGGGCGTTCTAGTGAAGGAATGTAAAGAAATTATTATACGGGGATCAATGCTTTTCCACAAATTCAGGCTTGATTTGCAGGCAAAAGACCCCGCGCCCGGCTCGGTTACCGCACCCCTACAGCATTTGGACAATGGGGGGCAGGTCTCCTGCCCCTTTAATAGATCTGGTGATAGATCTGGGCTCTGGTAAGTTTGGTCAGACAACCAGGGTCTTGGATCGGGTTCCCCAGGCAGGAGGTTTGGCCCAGGGTCGCTGCATCCGCTAGACGGCTAGGCACAGGTCCCCTTGGCGATTTCCTAACGCTCCGATCAGATAGCCGCTAGAATCGGAAGCGCAGGGCGTGCACTTGCCCGAAGTGATAGAAGTTACACTGTCCCTGACAGGCTTGTCCCCGGCCTTCCGAAGCCCTGCCCCATGCCTTAGGGGTAGGGTGCGGCTCCATCTGACCTGATGTTGATCCTACGTTCCCTGATGCGGCCCAACCCTCTGTCCACCATCCTTGAGACCTTTCGCCGCTGGAGGCGATCCCCTGGGCCACCATCGTCGCGGCGGGCCAGTCGTATGGTTTGGTGGCTGGCTCCGGGGCTATTGGTTAAGCGGTGGTTGTTTCTCAGTGCTGCCGGGGTGCTCTTGGTGGGTATAGGCACCATGATCTGGCTGAAGCTCACCCCCGTTTTTTATACGGGACAGGTGCTCGGTGCTGCCTTGCGTCTGTTTACCACCTACGTTCCTAACTACATCAGTGGGCCTCTCGGTATTTTGCTGGGGCTATGGCTAATTTTATGGGGGCAAACCCGCACCGTTGGGGCCATCACCGATGTGCTGATTCCGGGACAGGAAGAGGAACTGCTGGATGCCCTGCTGACCCAGCGGCGGCTCTCGCGGGGGCCAAAAATTGTTGTCATTGGCGGTGGCACCGGCCTATCTAACCTGCTGCGGGGGCTGAAACACTACAGTGCCAACATCACCGCCATTGTCACCGTAGCCGATGATGGCGGATCCTCAGGACGGCTGCGGCGAGAAATCGGGGTGTTACCCCCAGGGGATATCCGTAACTGTCTGTCGGCCTTGGCGAACGAAGAAAAGCTGCTGACGGAATTGTTTAAGTACCGCTTTGAAGCCGGAAGTGGGTTAGTGGGCCACAGCTTTGGCAACCTCTTCCTCACCGCCATGAGCGAAATTACCGGCGATCTAGAGCAAGCCATTGCCGCCAGTTCCAAGGTGTTGGCGGTGCGGGGTCAGGTCTTGCCCTCTACCCTCAGCGATGTGCAACTGTGGGCGGAGTTGGATAACGGTCGTCGGATTGTGGGCGAGTCTAAAATTGCCGAGGCCCGCCGCCGCATTGTTCACATCGGTTGTCTGCCGCCCAATCCTCCGGCCCTGCCCAAGGCCATCCGCGCCATCGAGGAGGCCGATTACATCGTGATTGGCCCCGGCAGTCTTTACACCAGCATTATTCCCAATCTGCTCGTGCCCGATTTAGTCAAGGCCATTGCCGCCCAGCGGGTGCCCCGCATCTACGTCTGCAACGTCATGACTGAACTGGGGGAAACCGAGGGGTTCGCCGTGTCCGACCACATTCGTGCCATCGACTCCGCCTGTGGCCACTATTTATTTGATGCCGTCCTGGTACAAAAAACGCCCCCCTCCGAAGCCATTATTCGCCACTATGCCCAGGAGGGGGTTGGCCCGGTTATCCTCGACCGAGAGGCGGTGATGGAGTCCGGTCGCCGGATCATTGCCGCCAATATTATGGACGAACGCCTCGATCTCACGGTGCGCCACCACCCCGACCATTTAGCCCGCGTTTTGCTGCGCTGGTATTCTCGCACCCAGCGCATTTGGCCCTAGGCCATTGGGTTAACCCAGGGCTTGAACCATGGCCTGTTGGGCGGCGGATTGGTAGAGGGATTTGAGTTGAGCCATCACCGCAGGGGCATCCTCTGGCGGCAAGGGAATTTTACCGAGGGTGTCTAGCACCGTGGTTTCAGAGGGGGCAATCACCACTAGGTCGGCGTCCAGGGGATCGTCGTAGCGCCAAAACGCGCTGAGATCCACCGTTGTGGTCGGGCGGCTAGGTTCCGTACTGGGTAGCCCCTCTGATTCTAAGGGGGCCGCCGCTTGGCGCTTCTGGCGCAGGGCTTCCAGCAGGCTATCGCGACTGCGACCCCGCAACTGAAACAGCACAAAGGGGTCTTCCCGAAACAGATCCCCCAGTTGGTAATACACCGCCGCAATGTGCTTACAGGGGTTCTTCGGGTCTGGGCAACTGCACTTAGAATGAACCTCGCTCAGGTTAAAGGGATAGAGGCTAAGCCCGTTGGCGGTAAAGACGGCTTCAATATCGGCGGGCATCTCCCCCGCCAGCAGTTGGGCAGAGTAAATGGCCTGCTCGGCCAGAGAATCAATCACATAGTTCCAGTCTTCGGCACTGAAGGCATCCAGCCAGATTGAGAGCTTATAGGGCTCCTCAGCGGTGCCCTGCACCAGGGCAGACACCTTGGCTCCCTTATACTCTAGGCTAAGAATGTGCCCCTCCCGAGCATAGATGCGCCCCCGTTCTAGCCGCTTTTTAAACCGATAGGCATTTAACAAATCGACCCAGCGCTGTACCCACCAGGCTTCCTCTTCCAGGGCGTAGGCGGCAACAGGGGGCGAAGAATAGGCAGTCATGGCAAAGGGAATGGGGGAGTGAAGGGCAGGACTAGACGCACCGCTCAGGCTTGCCGCTAAGATGGCTAGGTGCCACTATCGCAAGGGATGCCATGTCCGTTTCCAAGGCTGAAGCCCAGCAATTACTAGAGCGACTCATCTTCGATACTACCGACCCCCAAGACTGGGTGCAAGATGTGTGGGGCCTTAGCCCTATGATGGGTGATAGCGCCGCTAAACTGCTTGACGTGTTCCATGCCCTGATTGACTGCTGCCCCGAAGAACAACTGGACAACCTAATCAAAGGGCTATACCGCCAGCTCTTGGAACTCTGACCCCACACCATTGCCCCTGCCCCGTTTGGCACTTGCCATTTCGTGGCCCACACTACGGATCTAACCCCCTAGATTGCGTTTTATAGAGGAGCATGTCCCGTGAATATCCTGATCCTGGAGGCAGCTCAACGGAGAATCTAGTCATGCAGGTTTTGACTCGGATTGTCAAGATCTTAAGGATCAATTTACTTTTGGGCTACAATCGAAAGGAATCACGGAGAGGTGGGGTATGTTTGTCAGGCTAGCCGAGCAGCACCGACAATTTGTTAAAGATCTAGTCATGAACCTTCAGGCCCTAGCCACGGTGCTAGAGGGCCTAGGTTACCTTGCCTCCTGCTATACCTGCGGCGGCCAGATGAACAGCGCTTCCTTTATGGTTAGCCTGGGCGATAACCACCTGATTCGCTTTCTGGTGTCCGACTACGGCATCACCTGGACAGAAATGCGTGATGATCGAGAGCTGATGAAGCTAGAGGGAGCGGAAGCCATCCAGCAACTTCAAGAACTCGCCAATTTGGCTAAGTTTAAGATTGCGCCTACCCACTCTAGCCCCGTGCTTCCCACCCAGGTCTAGCTCAGATTAAATTCCCCCATCCAGTCATCTAACCCATTTCGACAGAGGCAACCCTAACCATTGCCTCTGTTTTTTATGGGCCAGACGCTTGTGAGATACGTGCCCTATCCTGAAGGGGACACCGCTAGAGCCCTAGGCTTTGCTTACTCTGCTTGAGCTGCTGGTAGAGGCCCTTAATTTGCTGATAAGCCTCCTCCGGGGAAATTTTCCCGCCGGTGTTGAGGCTAGAAATATAGCCAACTCGGTGAGCGAACTCCTGAAGGTTGGCGTTAAAGGTTAGATTTTGGGGCGAAAACTCCCCGTAATACCGGCTATGAGGGAACAACAGACGATCTCGATCCTGACGATTCGAGGATGGATTGAGGCCAGTCATAATATCCCCCCTTAATGTTTACTTAATGTTTTCTAAGGTCTTTCTTAATTTTAGTCAAGGATTAAGGCTACCAATAGCGGGGGGATACCCAAGCCCAGGGGAGTGGGGCGGGGGGATCCCCTCGGTTTCACGGGGAAAGGGGGGACTCAATCAAGGCCATGGTAGCGGTGGTAGGGGGCCGACCTTGCCCATGGATCCCTAGGAGGGTTCGGCATACTCCACATCGGACTTCTCTGGGGTCGGAGTGGTAGTCCGTTCGGCCTTGTCGGCATGGGATTTTTCTAGATCAGCGAGGGTGGGGATTGCGGTGGCCCCACGGCTCGCTTCAGGGTCAGCGGCTTCCAGAGGGGTAGCCTCGGTGCGTTTAGAGAAGCCCCAGGTAAAGACGGCGGCAATCAGCAGCACCATCAACCATTCGGGGGGCACTAGGGATGGATCGACCACCCGCACCAGCAGCCGCAGCCCCACAAAGGCCACGGTGACAAAGCCCGCGTCTTCTAGGTGCTCAAATTCCTCCAACCAGCGGATAAACAGCCCCGCCATAAACCGCAGGGTAACCACGCCAATTAGCCCGCCCAACAAAATCACCAGCGTGTCCTTCGACAGGGCTAGGGCCGTGGTGACGCTATCCAGCGAAAAGGCTAGATCCGTAAAGGCAATGATGGGAATGGCCTGGATCAGGGAGGCAAAACGAGGCCCATGGTGGTGATCGGCGCTGTCGGTTTCGGCGGTGAAATGCTTGAACACCAACCACAGCAGGTAGGCCGCACCGAGGACTTCAAACTGCCAAAACCGGAGCACCCACCCCGCCGCCAAAATCAGCGCCACCCGCAGGACAAAGGCAATCAACAGCCCAAAATTGAGGGCTTGGCGTTGCAGTTTTTCCCCCTCTAAGCCCTGGGCAATGGCCGCTAGGGCAATGGCATTATCGGCGGAAAGCACCGCCTCTAGGGCAATCAACACAGGCAATAGCAGCAGTGTGTCTACCCCAAAGTTGGTTGAAATGTCGAGCAGTTGGTCTAGCATGGATGAGTTTAGCTACCTTGGGCAGCCGTTAGCGTTATGGTATCTAGTCCGGGAATAAGGGTAATAGGCTTTAGTCTAACCTGCCCCGTTGGCCCAGGCGTAGTACGGTTAATTGTCCACGGTCTCGTTCATCCCTAGGAGCTATCCCCTGTGCTGAGGTCAATGCTCACCGCCTTTCGCCAGCACTATCCCCAGGGCGGCCTAGTATCGGAGCTTCTCCGCATCCACGATGGGCTATACATCGTGCGTGCCGTTGTCGTGGTGGAGAATCAAACCCTGGCTACGGGGTTGGCGGCCCATGGGGTGCTCGAAACCGCCGAAGATACGGCCTCCGTGCGCGCCCTAAGCCACCTCGGTTTAGCCGACATCGGCTACGCGACTCCACCCACCCTTGCGGTGCCGCCCACCGATTTTCCGGCGGCTCACCCATCGCCCAAAGCGCCTCAATCCGTTCCGTCAGTGGCCTTACCTACAGCGGCGATGTTATCCACGGCGACCACAAAGGATGGTGCCGTTCGCCCCGACGCAGCAGCCCTTTTACCCAGCCTTGACTTAGAAAGGGCAGCAGCGGATTTTGAACCGGAGACCTACGTCAGCCATGGCCCTGACAGTACTGGCTCTGATTTTACGTTGACACCTGAGGCCGATCTCAGCCCCAACCTGCGGCCTGTAGTGGAGCCAATACCTGCGGAGCCAACATCTGATGCTCCGCTCCCCTTCGATCCAGACCTGCTTTCCCTAGAGGGCATCCCGACGCCGTCGATTGATCTGTCGGACATTATTGCCCAAACCGATGTAGAGCTTCAGCGCCTGGGCTGGAACGTGAACCAGGGGAGAGAGTTCCTAGAAAAGACCTACGGCAAACGTTCCCGCCACGATCTGACCGATGAAGAACTGCTGGAGTTCTTGCTATTCCTAGAAACCCAGCCCACCCCTGGCCCTTAAGTTGCCTCTAACCTAGGCGACAGCCAAGGGACGACCACCCACGGAGGTACGGTCAATCACCTGGTCGATGAGGCCATATTCCACAGCCTCCTGGGGGCTCATAAAGAAGTCGCGCTCGGTGTCTTCCGCGATTTTTTCGATGGGCTTGCCGGTGTTGTTGGCCAGGGCTTCATTCAGGCGCTGCTTCAGGTAGAGGATTTCCTTGGCCTGAATTTCGATATCGGTGGCTTGGCCCTGGGCACCACCGAGGGGCTGGTGGATCATAATCCGAGAGTTGGGTAGGCTCATGCGCTTGCCCTGTTCCCCAGCGGCGAGCAGAAACGCGCCCATGCTGGCGGCAAGGCCCACGCAAATGGTGCACACCTGGGGCCGAATGTGGTTCATGGTGTCGTAAATGCCGAGGCCCGCCGTCACCGACCCACCGGGGGAGTTGATATAGAGATAAATGTCCTTGTCGGGATCCTCAGCTTCCAGAAATAGCATCTGCGCCACAATCAGGTTGGCGGAATCGGAGGTTACCTCTTGGCCGAGGAAAATAATCCGCTCGCGCAACAGACGGGAATAAATGTCAAACGCGCGCTCACCACGCCCGGATTGCTCAATAACGGTAGGAATCATGAGGATAGGCCACTTGTTCACTGCTATCGCCCATTGTAGCCATATCCGCTAGCAAACCTGTGATCCCGCCCGGTCGTAATCGCCCCACCCCATCGGTTCCCATCTCCTACAATCCCTCATCCATCCGGCCTGCCACCGTGGCAATCCAGCCGCGACGCAGGGCCAGTTCTAGCACCGCCGCCGTCACGGAAAACATCAGCAGGCTTTCGGTAATGGCGATCAAAAACGGCCAGCCCATCATCGTGATGGCGGCTCCCACGTTCACCAATGCCAACCCTCTCACCAAGCTAAAGGCAAAAATTACCCCAGAACGCAGGTAGGAACTGGTGTCTTGGCGCACAGCGTAGCGGTAGGTGATGCCAAACAGCGCCCCCGACAGGGCTGCAATGGCCACGCTAATCCAGAAAGTTGCGCCCGCAAGTCCGTCAAGGGTTGAGGCCGCCGCCGCCATCCAACCCAAGGCCGCCGCCCGATGCAGCAGCAGTAACTTCGCCCCCACCACCCCAGCAATCAACCCTGTCAGCCCCGCCGCCTGCACCGAGGCCATGCGGTCTTGGCTGGCTTGTCCTTGGCGGGTGTTTCCTGATGCGGTATCCATGGATGTCTTCCTTTACCAATCGTGTTCAAGGCCAGCCCCGTAGGCATGGCGGCTGGAACGACCCTCGCTTGTCATCCCTGGGCTAAATCGACAGGGCTTTCAAGCTATCGTTTATTTTAGGCAAGCCTTTACCGTATGATAGGAACGGCTGTGTTGTCTTCTATCAACTCATTGCAATTATGGACATTTTGACCTTGGGCTGGGTATCTCTGCTGGTTGTCTTCACCTTCTCCCTGTCGATGGTGGTTTGGGGCCGCAACGGCTTCTAAGGTTGTTTACCTGCCGTAAGCCATCACATTAGCCATGGAAGCCACCCTAGAAGCACAAGCCTTTAGCGTCCTTGCCGTGCTGGCCCTGGTTTTGCTAGTGGTCGTCACCGGAGGGGTTGCGTACCTCACTGCCGCCGACTGGCGAGATCGTCGTCGCCGCAAAAACGACCAGGATTCCGTCAAGCGTCGGCCCGCCAAGGCTGCTAAGGCCGCCAAGACTGCTAAAAAATAGTTCCTCCCATTCCCATTGCAAATGGCTCGGATCGTCGGTGACTGGCTGGCGTCCGGGCTTTTGCTTTGGGTGGGTACTCGGCTGATCCCCCCTGCCCCCTTGGAAAGCTACTGTGTACACATCAGTCCTTAACGTAGACGATACAGGGAATTGATCCCCCCTAGCCCCCCTTAAAAAGGGGGGAACCGGATTCAAGGTCCCCCTTTTTAAGGGGGATTTAGGGGGATCTCCCAGCTATGGCTGTATCAGAACAGGATGTGCATCGCGGTAAATGGGCAGGCGAGGAGACCTCTCCCCTACGTTTTGGGGGGTTCAAACTTGGGGTCTAAGGTTGAGCGTTGGTCGCAGGGGTAAGGGCGGCGGGGAGGTTGCGCCCCACGAAAGATAGATTTTTTACCTGAGGTTAGCTAGGTTTGATGGCGGCAACGGTTCCCAAGACAGATTCTCCAACGGCGCGGCAATGGGCGCTGTCCGCCCTGCTTCAAGTGCAGGGGGGAGCCTATGCCGACGTGGCCCTGCATCGCACCTTGGCCCAGGCGAAGCTCTCGGCCCAGGATGCCGCCTTGGTAACGGAATTGGTCTACGGCACGGTGCGGCGGCAGCGGACGTTGGACGGGCTGATTTCCCAATTGGGCACCCGCCCTGCGGAGAAGCAGCCCCCGGTGTTGCGGCTGGTGTTGCAGTTGGGCCTCTATCAACTGCGCTATCTCAAAGCGATTCCGGCCTCGGCGGCGGTGAATACCAGCGTAGATTTGGCCAAGGCCAACGGTTTGGGGCAACTGTCTAAGGTGGTGAACGGCCTGCTACGGCAGTACGAACGGCTGACATCCAAGGGCACCGATCCCCTGGTGCTGCCCGAAGACCCCACGGCAGCGTTGGGGGTGCGCCATAGCTATCCCAACTGGATCGTAGACCTGTGGCGACAACAGCTTGGCGACCCGGAAACCGACCAGCTTTGCCAGTGGTTTAACCAAGTGCCCAGCCTGGATCTGCGCGTGAACCGCCTACAAACCACCGTGGAAGCGGTGGAACAAGCCCTAGCCACAGCGGGAACCGCCACAGAACGCCTGCCCGGTCTGCCCTGGGCCTTGCGGTTGAGCCAGCATTCTGGGGCCATCACCGACCTACCAGGTTATGAAGAAGGCTGGTGGGCGGTACAGGATGCCAGCGCTCAATTGGTGGGTCAACTCCTCGATCCGCAACCGGGGGAAACCGTGATCGATCTCTGCGCCGCACCGGGAGGCAAGGCCACCCATTTGGCGGAAATTATGGGCGACCAGGGCACAGTCTGGGCCTGCGACCGCACGGCATCCCGGCTCAAAAAAGTGACGGTCAATGCCGAGCGATTGCAGCTCCACAGCATCCGCACCCACCTGGGCGACAGCACCGATTTAGTCCCACTCCATGGCCAAGGGGATCGGGTTCTAGTCGATGCCCCCTGTTCTGGCCTGGGCACCCTGCACCGCCACGCCGATGCCCGCTGGCGACAAACCCCAGATTCTATCCAAACCCTAGTGCCGCAGCAGCAAGCCCTATTGGCCGAAGCGGCCCGCTGCACCAAACCGGGCGGCATCCTGGTCTACGCCACCTGCACCCTCCACCCCGCCGAAAACGAAGGGGTGATTCAAACCTTTTTGCAAACCCATCCCCACTGGCACATCCAACCCCCAGCGGCGGATTTGATGCCAGGACTTACCCCCGCCCCGGAAGGCTGGCTGAAACTCTGGCCCCACCGCCAGAACATGGACGGCTTTTTCATGGTCTGCCTACGTTACTCGTAAAAGGGATTGCACAGCGTTAACTCAGGCACTCGCTTAAAGTCGTCCACATTACTGGTGATTACACAGGCAGAGCGATGTAAAGCCGTTGCCGCAATTAGGGCATCGGGAAGTTTGAGGCGATAATAGCGACGCAATTGAATGGTGCGATCTTCGATTTGAGGCGACAGGGGAATGCGTTCAAACTGCGTCAGTAAGTCATTAATTATCGTTTCTTCTTCGTCAGATAAATCTGGAAAACTCAACAATTCAATTCTCCCATTGTGCGAATTGAATTGTTGAGTTTTGGCTGAGAAATGAGTCTAAGAAAAATCGCAATACTTCTGGCTCTTCTGCAAAATAATAAATAAAAATATTGGTATCGTAGAGATACTTCACCGATCCCACTCCTGGCGCACGGTATCGAGATGGGCCAGCATTTGGTTTCGCTTGTCTTTTAGCAGTCCCTTGGCCTTAGTTATTTTGGCATAGTCCCGCTGCCAGAGCGATACTACTGATGCATGTACATCCACGGTAATGAACTCTTCATTTTGATCGATTAAATACTGTTTAGGAATTTTAATGATGGGCATTGCTCTTGCTCTTGAGTGATTATCCTAAATCTTAATTGATCGCCTCTAGGCTGTGCCAGATTAAGCCGATCCGTCAGTTTGTGCTATTAAAGGGTGAAGCCTACGCGGAAGGGGCATTAGGGGCATGGTAGATCAGTCGAATCGCGGCATTCACATTCAAGAGAGTGCGGTGGGCAGTGCCATTGTCTCCGGCGATGGCAACACGATCTATGTGATTCACCAAACCACCCAGTCGCAACCGGAAGCCTCCGCCGATACCCCCGCCCAGCTTGGCCCCAACCCCTACAAGGGGCTGGCGGCGTTTACAGAGCAGGATGGCGACCGCTACTTTGGCCGCGAAGCCCAGGTAGAACGCCTGTGGGAACGGTTGCAACGGCTGATGGAACAGTCGGCAATGCCTCGGTTGTTGACGATTTTGGGGCCGTCGGGTTCGGGTAAATCTTCCCTGGCGAGGGCGGGGTTGATTCCAGCCTTGGCCCAGCGGCCCCTGTTGGGCAAGGCCCAGATGCGGGTGGCGGTGCTGGTGCCCGGTAGCCATCCCCTGGAGGCGCTGGCGGGGGTGCTGGCCAAAACGGCGACCCAAGACCCCATGCCCGTCACTAAAACGCGGGAATTTGCCACAGAGCTGGGCATCGCCACCCCAGAGGGTACCTACGACGGTCTGCGCCGCATCGCCAGCCTGATTCCTCAAATCCAGGATGCTCCGCTGGTGGTGCTGGTAGACCAGTTCGAGGAGGTCTATTCCCTTTGCAAAGAGGCTGGGGAACGCCAAGCCTTCATCGACAATCTGCTCACCGCTGCCCAAGACCCCAGTGCCCAGGTTTCGGTGGTGATCACCCTCCGCAGCGACTTTTTGGGCGAAACCCAGCGCCACCCAGGGCTAAACCAAATCATCGGTTCCGACCAAAGCGTGATTGTGCCCGCCATGACC
Organism: Spirulina sp.; assembly: GCA_044070495.1. Taxonomy (GTDB): domain Bacteria; phylum Cyanobacteriota; class Cyanobacteriia; order Phormidesmidales; family Phormidesmidaceae; genus Nodosilinea. The sequence goes on from JBIPSI010000012.1 coordinate 152,493, forward strand.
ACGGCAGAACTGCGCCGTGCCATTGCCGAACCCGCCAAACGGGCCGGACATCCCCTGGATGAGGCCACGGTGGATCTGTTGGTGACGGATACCGAGGGCCGGGAGGGGGCGTTGCCGCTGCTTCAGTTTGCCCTCAGCCGCATTTGGGAGGGGTTGGCCCAGGGGTTGGCCCCGGCGGAGACCTATCGCCAGATGGGGGGTGTGGGCGGTGCCCTAGCCGGAAAGGCCCAGGAGATTTACGACCACCTCAGCCCAGGGGAACAGGAGACGGCCCGCCGCATTTTTATCGGTCTGGTGCAACTGGGGGAAGGCACCCGCGACACCCGCCGCCGTACCTCGGTGGAAAGCCTAATCGCCAGCCAGGACAGCCCGGAGGTGGTGAAGCAAGTGTTGGCGAGGTTTTCGTCCCCTGGAGCGCGGCTGGTGACGTTGGCCAACCAAGAAAACCAAGATGTGGCGGAAGTGACCCACGAAGCTCTGTTTGGCCACTGGCAACAGCTTAACGATTGGCTGGACAGCAGCCGGGACGATATTCGTTTTCAACGCCGCCTAGAAGCCGCCGCCCAATATTGGCACGACCAAGGCCGACCCGCTGGCCTGCTGTGGCGACCTCCTGATCTGGATTTGCTGCGTACTTTTATCAAAACCTACGCTGCTAATCTCTCCCAACGCTGCCTAGACTTTTTTCATGCCTCTGACCGGGCTGAACAACGGGAGCGACGCTTGAAACGCTTGGGCATTGCTGGACTGGCAGTGGGCTTGGTGTTAACCACAACGTTGACGGGGTTTGCTGGGTATCAGGTGCGACAGGCCGAACTGCGGCAGATGCAGATTTATGCACAAGAGGCTAGGAACCTGGCTGAAACTGATCCCCTGGGCAGCATGGTGAATGGTCTGGCAGCGATTGGTCTAGGACGCCATCTTTTGGTCAAGTTACCTCGCCTCAGAGGAGGGGGGCTAGTATCTCCCAACGTTCTAGACCCAGGGAATCGCCATGCACGTTTTACTCGGATAGTTGGTAATCATCAGGGTTGGGTCATGTCTGTGGCCCTTAGTGCAGATGGCAATACTATCGTCAGTGGCGGTCTGGATGGCATGGTACGGCTGTGGAACCGCCAAGGCCAGCCTGTTGCCCCCCCTTTCAGGGGTATTCAGATAGGGTCATGTCTGTGGCCCTTAGAGGATATTTAAAAACACGGAGATGAGGTATTAAACCCCTCACGCGAGCCTCCGTAGCATGATGCGAATCATGGCGATGTGAATGAAGGCCTCCGAGGATTCGGGTAAGCGCTCGTAATCGACATTGAGGCGACGA
>JBIPSI010000013.1:0-152580 GCA_044070495.1 Spirulina sp.
TGCAAAAACCGCACAAAATCCCCTAGGGCTGTTTCGACTTCGGCACCGGGTTCGAGTAAATACCGTGCTTGAAGAACGATCCATCGATTTTGGATTCTAGCTCGGCGAGCCGCTCGTTCTCTTTCCTCATCTCGCTCATTCGCTGCTCGTGCGTCTGCCGATTCTCTTCGTCGAGTTTCCTCCTCTCTTCGCGCTCTTTCCTCAGCTCGTTCATTCGCAATGCGTGCTGCTTCTCGATTTCGACGGTCCCATTCAACGCAAAAACCAACCAGCGCCACCACGATGGCGGCCACGGTACCTCGGTTAGCCCAGGTTCGGGTGTTGGCGACGTATCCGAGGAAGGTGAAATCGGTTTCATCGTAGACCCTCAAAAAGGCGACACTGATAATCAGGATCGTTAGGACGGTGCCCGGAAGCAGCGACAGAAAATTAACCCAGCGGTTCATACCCAGCAGGCAAACACCCAATACGTCCATTATACGGGCGCTCCCTATAGCCGCTACCATAGATCCCATCGACCTAGAACCTGACGATAGCTAAGGCCATGACCACCACCTCCGAAGAAGTCTGGCGTATTTTGGGCGAACTCGCCGAAGCCCAAAAAGAAACCGAGCAACGGTTTCTCGAAACGGATCAACGTCTGGATCAGCGATTCCGGGAAACGGATCAACGCATGGATCAGCGATTCCGAGAAACGGAGCGGCTGTTGCGACGACAAAACCAGCAGCTAAACGAGCAACTGGGCAAGTTGGGGAATCGTTTGGGCGAGTTTGTGGAATGGCAGGTGCGCCCTGCGGTTGTGCGCCTGTTTCAAGCACGGGGCATTGCTGTCCACGAATTCCATGACGGGATTTCGGTGCAGCGTGGGGATGAAGGTATTGAAATTGATCTGCTAGTGGTCAACACCACAGAAGCGATTTTAGTGGAAGTGAAAAGTAAACTCACCCAAACCGACGTGGATGAACACCTGGAACGATTGAGCAAATTTAAGCGACTGATGCCCCGTTATAACGATGTGCGCGCCATGGGAGCCGTGGCCGCCATGGTAGTACCCGATGAGGTAGCCCGCTATGCCTACCGTAAAGGGCTATTTGTAATGGTGCAATCGGGCGATAGTGTGGTCATTCTAAATGATGACTCGTTTAAACCGAAGACTTGGTAAATATGCCCTATGGTTGCCTCTCCCCAGCCTTCCCTCACCACCCAGGATTACCTTGCCCTAGAAGCCAAAAGCCCCATCAAACATGAGTATATTGATGGAGAAGCCTACGCCATGGCAGGGGCCAGCGATGCCCATGTCACCATTGTCGTTAACCTAGCGGCCTTGTTGCGTAACCATGTGCGGGGTAGCGGCTGCCGGGTTTATATTGCCGATATGAAGGCCCGAATCGAAGCCCGAAACTGTTTTTACTATCCCGATGTGATGGTAACGTGCGACGAACGGGATCAGGAAAATGATACCTATAAATGCTTTCCCAAATTAATCATTGAAGTACTCCCTGATTCCACCGAAGCCTTTGACCGAGGGGATAAGTTTGCCGATTATCAAACCTTGGAAACCTTAGAGGAATATGTGCTGATCAATACTCGCCATCAACGGGTGGAATGCTTTCAGCGCAATGGGGATGGACTATGGGTATTGCGATACCATACCGAAGACCAGTTTATCCTCGCTAGCCTCGATTTCTCGGCCCCCTTATCTGTGCTCTATGAAGATGTAAACCTAGGCTGAGAAACCCATGACTGCGGTTCCTCTTTCGGCCTACGTTCACATTCCCTTTTGTCGGAGGCGGTGCTTTTACTGCGACTTCCCTATTTCCGTATTAGGCAACCAGCGGCGGGGGGAAACTTCCCTGTCCGTAGCGCTAGTAGGTTGGGTAGCGCGAAAATGCCCAACCACCCTAAAAAACCGTGCCATCACTCGCCAGGGTAATCGGTGGCCCACCGTGGGGGCGTTTTTCGGCGGCGAGGGCGCGGCCTGCGGCCCAGGTGCCGCCTTGCAGAATTTTCACTAGAGGCAATTCGGTGGCGGATTGGTGGAGTTGTTGACGCAGGAGATCCGCTAGATCATCCAGCAGGCAGAGGGTGAGGGCACGCCATTCCACAATCAGGGGCGAGTTGGGGGGATGGGCAACCTCCAGGTCAGTAGGGTCTTTGAGGCTGAGGACGCCGCTGTCGAGGAAGAGGCCACCGTTGCGATATTCCGCCAGTCCGGTGAGCCGATCCAGGTCGGTGATGGTGAGGCCCAGGTCTTGCAGAGGTTCCAACAAAGAATAGGTGAGCCACTGGGAAAGCTTGTGGAACGGGACGAGTTGGCTCCCCAAGCCCGTATCCGGCAGTTGGGGATGGAGCCACACATCGCCCAGGTTGACACCGCCCAGGGTGGTGCGCCCCGGCCAGATGGAGCCAAATCCTTGCAGGACAGTATGCAATACCGTGACCGCTGAGAGGGTTTGATCCTCGGACTGATTCAGCCAATGATCCACCAAATTTCCAGGGCGAGGATTTGTTTCACCGAACAGGTGGGGCTGCTGTTGCAGGGCATGACCCAAAGTTTGCAGCAGCGAAACCCGACCCGCTAGGCCCAACAGCGGGTTTTCGGGATTGACTTGAAAAGCGTCACCGAGTCGTTCCGGGGTGAGGTGACTGAGGCCGAGGGCGTCCGCCTGCCAGGGGTGATCGGGTTGGCTGGAAAAAAGCCCCTGCACAAAGCTGTGGAAGCTGGCGATAGCCAATCCTTCCGACCGTTGAAAGACTTGCCCCGTTCCTGGTTCAACATAGCGCCAGGTGGCCCCGGCCCCAGCATCTAACAGAACACTGGTTACCGCCAGATCCACCTTTAGCCGCGCTTGTTCGAGGGGATCGAGCTGGGATAAGCCCGGTTCTAGGGTCGCTAACCGAGAAACGCCATCCACCTCAAAGTGTCGCCAGCGGGAATGGAAGGGCACATCGCCCTGGGGATAGGCCCGATCCATCAGCCGCCGCACATAGTCTGCCGCTGTGGGTAGGGCTTCTGGGTGCAGCCGCAGATGGCGTAGCTGATCCGCCTCGGCCAGGGCATAGAGCATCCGGCAGCGCTCCCGGATGGCCTGGGGGCTTTGCAGATAGGCGACGACCTCGGCGGGTTGGGTTAGATCGGTCTTGGTTATTGGGGCGATGTTTTCGGTCGTGGCTTGCATCAATACCGTCCTTATCCTGTGGTGATTGGCCAAATTAAGGGAGATCCCCCTAAATCCCCCTACCCTGCGGGAAGCCGCAAGCGTCTATAAAAAGGGGGACTTTGAATCCGATTCCCTCCTTTTCAAGGGGGGCAGGGGGGGATCAACCCTAGGAACCCAGCGGAATAGAAACTTGTGTATAAGCAGTAGCCCATAGGGAGAGTCGGCCAGAAGCGATCTTAACCATGACGGGTTCGGCTACAGCAGGAGGTAGCGCAGATTTACCGTCACCTCTGGACACTGGAGGGGTGCCCGTTGGTCATCGGCCCCTAGAATTTGCTCCTGTTGGTAGGTTTCGCCCTGGGGATCATGTAGGACGATCATCTGTCGCTGGGGCAGGTCGATAATCCAGTATTCTGGGATGCCTGCTTTGGCGTAGATGGCGGCTTTGTGGGTGCGGTCGCGGGTGAGGGTGGCATCGGCCACTTCGATCAGCAGCAGGATGTCTTGGGGGCCGGGGTGCCGATCTCGGTAGCGGTTGGGGTCTGGGCGAACGATGGCGAAATCTGGCTCTGGCTCTGACCCTGGGGCCAGGGTAACGGGAAGCTGCACCCGTACCTTGGCCCGCTGGGCAAACAGCGCCTTGAGGTAGTCGCCGCCATCGTCAATGCGGGAGGCGTGGGGCGGGTTCTGCGGTACCCTCTCGACGATTTGCCCCTCCAGCAACTCCACCCGATCCTCCGACGACAAAATGCCCGCCCCCAACATCCGGTGATAGTCCTCCACCGTCCATTGTTTGAGGGTCAAATCCCTCACACTCTGGGGAAATACCTGCACCATGGGGCATCCTCCTGCTTACGACTATCCTGCTATTCTGCCAGCCCCCGGCCCTTCACCTGGGCGAGGCTTTCCTCGGTGAGTACTCCGGTATCGGTATAGTAACCCGCTGCTTTTTTGGCCTCAATTTCCACCTGGGCATCGGGGGGAACCAGTTCCGGCGGAATGGGTACGCGGGTGACGATTTCAATGCCGGAGCGCACCACGGCGTTGTACTTCATGTCGCTCATGGAAATGAATCGGTCGATGCGGGTGATGCCCAGCCAGTGCAGCACGTCGGGCATCAGCTCTTGGAAGCGCATATCCTGCACCCCGGCCACGCATTCGGTGCGGGCAAAGTAGGCATCGGCGCGGTCGCCGCCCTCTTGACGCTTGCGGGCGTTGTAGACCAGGAATTTGGTCACTTCCCCCAGGGCGCGGCCCTCTTTGCGGAAGTAGACGATCAGCCCTGCGCCCCCTTGCTGAGCAGTTTGCACACATTCCTCAATGCCGTGGACGAGGTAGGGGCGGCAGGTGCAAATATCAGAGCCAAATACATCGGAGCCGTTACATTCGTCGTGGACGCGCACGGTTAGCGGTCGGCTGGGGTCGGTGATGGCCGCGATATCCCCCAAAAAGTAGAGGGTGATGCCGCCGATGGGGGGCAAAAACACCTTCAAATCCGGGCGCGTCACCAGTTCTGGAAACATGCCCCCGGTTTGCTCAAACAGGGCATGGCGCAGGTCGTCTTCGCTTACCGCTAGGCGCTGGGCCACTCCGGGCAAATACCACACGGGTTCCACGGCAGCCTTGGTCACCACCAGGTCGCCCCCCGGTTTCATAATCTCGCCATCCTCCACCAGTCGCCCCTGGCGCACGGCCTCGTTGAGTTCCGGCATTTGAATGTGGGCGCGGGTGATGGCGATGGTGGGCCGGATGTCGATACCCTGATCCAGCAAGGGCTGATACACCTCCCCCACCCTGGCCCCAAAGGGATCGAGGGAGACAATTTTGCTGGGATCGGCCCAACTGGGATGGGGGCCAAGGGTCACCGCTGGGGAGGTATTGGTCAGGTCGGGGCGATGGTCGGGCTGAAGCACACCACTGGCCACCGCCAAGGCCCGATACACCGCATAGGATCCCGAATGGGTGCCGATCACATTGCGCTGGCTGGGGTCGCTGACGGTTGCCACAATCGGGCCACGCTTCAGCGGATCGGCCTCGCCCCAGTGAATCGGTAGCCCCCGCTGCCCAGAGCGGCTAGGGTGCGACGTAAGAACAATGTGGCGACGTTTGTTCCTGGCCCAGGCGTTTTCCTCCGGGGTGGGAACATTGACAGCAGCGGCACCATTTAGCTCGGCCATAGACACCTCGTTCTAAACCAGCGGTTCAAAGACTGAAGCCAATTAATGTCGCACACCTCGCTCAAGGAAAAAAGCTCATAGGCAACAGACAGTCACAATGATCTTCAGCACCAGTGGAACAGAACGAGGATAGCGCTACAAAGACAAACCTATTCAGTAGGACAGTGAAGCAATTTGGGTTGAGTTGAGCAACAAGGGCGATTGATTAGGTAGCAAGACCAGTCATATGACCTGTGAGGTCGCAGGTCATATGACTGTGGGGCAAAACATTCCCTGTGGATAACGAACCTGCCTATATCGACGGATCTAGGTCTGGGAGCTTAGTGGTGCAGAAAACTCATGGGAGTCTCAGAATGAGAACGTAACGACCTGATTGACTGACACATCTCCAAAGTAGGTTGGGGCAGCGAAGCAGAACTCAATACAATTGGTGATCGCGCTGACGCTTTAACAATGGCATAAGAGGGCGTTTGAAAAGGGATCCCCTGTAGCTTTAGTCACCCGCCGATCCCCCCTAAGTATGTAGTCCCAATCTGTGTCTATAATAGTGTCCTTCCTCAAGGATATTGTGGATTGTTACGCGGTTTTAATGGGTGTTTTCTTAATAAGTAGATGCCCCTAATTAAACGTTAAAGATTCAGAGGTATTCAATCGTCAGGTGGCCATCCATCGAGAACGACCAAGTAATTATTCAACCGAACGGGCTGAATAAGAACGGGAGCGCACCCAGTCGAACCATTGGTCTAGCCCCTCTCCGGTTTTGGCGGAAACCGGAATGATGGTGACTTTGGGGTTCATCTGACGCACGTTGGCGGCAATTTGGTCAATGCTGATCTCTAAGTAGGGGGCGAGATCGACTTTGGTAATCAACAGGCAGTCCGCCTCTTGAAACATGATGGGATATTTGAGGGGTTTGTCTTCCCCTTCGGTGACGCTGAGTAGGGCGACTTTGGCATGTTCACCTACTTCAAATTCGGCGGGGCAAACCAGGTTGCCGACGTTTTCTACCAATACTAAATCAAAGGTGGTGGGGTCGTAGTTGTGGGAGAGGGTGTGGATGCCCCCAGCCACCATTTTGGCATCCAGGTGGCAGGAACGCCCGGTGTTGATGGCGATGACGGGAACCCCGTACTGGCGCAGGCGGTCGGCATCTAGTTCGGTAGTCATGTCGCCTTCAATCACGGCCATATTGAGGTCGCTCTGGAGACCCGCTAGGGTACGTTCTAGCAGGGCGGTTTTTCCGGCACCAGGGCTGCTCATGATGTTGAAGCAGGTGATGCCCCATTCGTCAAAGTGGGCACGGTTGTGGTCGGCCCCAGACTGGTTAACGTGGAGGAGGTCAATGCCGAGAGCGGCGTCAAAGGTTTGGTGCATGGGAGTGGTCTGAAAAGCGGTTTTGGGTCGTCATGGCGAGTAGCCTGTTGCTTCTGGATCTCAGTGTATCCCAGACCTATCGGGGAGTTGTTGGGCTAGCCGCCTCTGCATATTCCACCCGGTCGATTTTAAGTTCTCGGCCAGAGCGGATGTCCTCCATGGGGGCGTGGCAGGTGGGGCAGGCGTATTGCAGGCCAATGTCGGGCTGGTATTCCTGCTGGCAGGGATGGCAATAGGCAAGCAGCGGCGTTTCGCGAATCACCAATTCCGCCCCCTCCAAAAAGGTGCCCTTGGTCTGTACTTCAAAGGCAAATTGCAGACCCACAGGTTCCACGCAGGTAAATTTCCCCACCGTGAGATGTACTTTTTCGATGGCGGGCTGTCCGGGTTGAGATTCCCACCAATCGCGCACGGTGAGGATGAGCGCCTTAGTCATATCGGTTTCGTGCATCGCAGGGAGCAAAGAAGGGCGGCATTGGGATAGTTACGTCACTTTATTGTTATGGTGTAACAAGTTTCGGCAAGAAGCTACAGTACTTCTGCGGCGAAAAGTTGCCCCTGAACTCGCTCGTACTCGTCTTCTAAAAGCCACGCTTTTGCGGCCTCATAACTGGCATGAGTTACAAGTAATTTGTAGTCTGAGCTAGGGCTAAAAATTCTACACGTTCCGTCTTGATCTCCAATTAACATCAAAACCTTGGGTGGAAAAAGTACTGGATCGATCCATAGTTCTAAAAATTCCCAAGTCTCAGCTTGTTCTGCGAGGGCCAGTTCGTGGGATAGCATGGTACTCACCTGTGGCTTTCACAATTTTAATTTCCCCATAGTAAAGGGGTTTTTGGCTTCCATCTGCGCTTAGTATGTAGCCGATTGCTTCGGAAAAGTAGAGGCCATATCGCTCATAGTCGTCATCGTCGTCCTTGGCATTTGTCCGTTCTCCGATCTCGATGATAGCGTCGGTAACTCGTTGCAAGGTTTCAAGGCTATTGAAAACATGTGCTCTACCCTCTTTTTTCAGTAAACGATCAACTTGAGGGGTTCCAGGTAGGTGACGATAGATCAAGCTGAGCCGAGAGTCCGGAATAATTTCCCTGGAAATTCCACTCATTGACACTAAACATCACCTAGTTAATCTGGATCTTCCTTCTACTCGCAACCTCCTCTTAGCTTGGCTTTACAACCAAGCTTCATCCACATTCATATTGGCTTCTTCGTGAATGTAGCTGGGTTTTTCGCGGCGGGGCAACTGGCCAGACAGTACCAAGTGGGCCATGGCATCGCAAATCACGCGGGTGGCCATTAGGGAGGTCATGTCGCTGATGTCGTAGGGGGGCGAGACTTCCACGATTTCGATGCCGCAGACGGGCACGTTCTGGACAATTTTGCCCAGCAGATAGAGGGCCTCGCGGGGCAGCAGACCACCCGGTTCTGGCCAGCCGGTGCCGGGGACAAAGCCCGCATCAATGCAATCAATATCAAAGCTAATCCAGACGCAGTCGGTGCCGTCGGTAGCGCGTTGGATGGCAAAGTCGGCGGCGGCATCTAGGCCCATTTCGGTAATGTCGGTAACGGTGAGGATGTTGGTGGCCCGTTCGCGGCAAACCTTCACCCCCTGGCGCGGCACCTGCCAACCGCCAATGCCCAGTTGCACCAGGTTTTTGGCCGGGGCGTTGGCCATGTTGGTGGCGTGGAACCAGGGGCAGGTGTGCATCCGTTCGTCTAGGTCGGTTTCCTGAGTATCGACATGGCGATCAAAGTGGATGATGCCAACTTTTTTGTCGCCCAAGTGGCGGCAGATACCCCGCACGGTGGGGAAGCCAATGGAGTGGTCGCCGCCGAGGAGAATCGGAAACGCCCCGGAGGCAAACACATGGGCCACGCCCTTGGAAATTTGGTCGAAGGATTTTTCGTTGTTGGCGGGAATGGTAAAAATATCGCCCACGTCGCAGAGGGTGATTTGTTCGCGCAGGTCAACGCCTAGCTCAAAGTTGTAGGGCGTGTATAGGGCCGAAATGCGGCGAATGCCCTGGGGGCCAAAGCGGGTGCCGGGGCGATAGGTGGTGCCAGAATCGTGGGGCACGCCAACAATGGCCACGTCGTAGTTGCCCACCTTGCGCACGTCCTCTAGGTAGGGCGCTTTCATGAAGGTGTTGATGCCCGCGTAGTGGGGCAGTTCGCCACGGGAGAAGGTGGGAATGGTGCGATCTCGAATGCTGGCCGCCGCCTCTAGGCCGTACTCCAGCCCTTGGTCAACTTCTTGCTGCCAGCCGGTCAGCGGCAGCCGAGCTTCCATATTTAAAGCCCGCTGCGCCTCGGATAAATCACCACTAGGGCTTTGAAAAACCGGATCATTCGATGAATCGGTAGTCATGGGAATGCCTCACAGTATCGTGCTGAGCCAAGTCAATCGTCATCGCGGGGGAAGCTGCTAAGAAGCCCAGGAAACTAGGACGCTACTTTGCTTAGCTCCCCTAAATCTCCCGGGCTTTTTTCCCGCCGTGTAACCAGTACGCAGGCAGGCCCGATCACCTACCCTACGTCCCTAGCCTGCTTCTCTTGGACCAGACATCCGCGTCTTGAGGCGAACCCAAACCCGAATCGGAACCCTAGAAACACTAATTTCCTATGCTCCCAGATGATATAAGTCCACTGGGATCTCGGTCAACCTATCATTAATTCCCCGATCATCTGGGCATTTGTTAAAATTTCGTGACACAAGAAATCAACTAAAATACCCATTGTTTTAGCTAGGCTTGATGACCCTACGGTTACCGGATGTAGGGCAGGGCCTAGGATGGCGAGCCGATGGCCGGGGTGGTTTTGTGTCATCAAATTGACGTAAGGATGATGGTCATCTTGATCGCCTACCGTGACAGATTCCCTGGAATAACGTATCAAGAAATACTTTCTGGGGGTTCCGTGACTGATAACAATAGCCTAACAAGGGCAAAGGCTAATCGTGATTTGGAACTTCAACTCTAGAGTACGTATTAAAGCTCCACGATTTTGTAAACCGATAGGTCCTTAGATAGGCTAAAAATTTGCTTCTAGGGTTCCGATCTAGGGCTTTGGTTCTAGATGCCTGGTCCAAGAGAAGCCCCCAGCAGACCAGATTGGTCTGTTGGGTTCACGGAGGGATAAAAGCCCGGGAGAGCTGGATTACCCGCAGGTAATCAGTTTTTCTCGGGCTTTCTTATATCTAAGAGTCGCCATAGCGGGATTTCTAAACAAGCGTTAACGGATTAACTGGAGATCAAACAGTGGAAACAGCACCTATCCACCACGGAATTTTATTTTGGGGAATCATTTTATTTCTCCTCAGTACCCTGGGCATTGGGGTTTGGGCCTCAAAACAAATTAAAGGAGATAGCGTTAACTTTTTAGTGGCAGGTCGGGGGCTGGCTTTACCCCTTGCCGCCGCAACCCTGATGGCCCAGTCGGTAGACGCGAACGCCACCCTGGGCAACACCGACCTATCCGCAGAATTTGGCTTTTGGGCCGGTGCAGCTTTACCCGTAGGGCTAGCGCTTTGCCTGTTTCTAACGGGCACATTTTTGGCCAAGCCCATGAATCGTATGGGGCTAATCACCATTCCAGATTTTTACCGAGTCAAGTATGGCCGTTTGGTTGAAGTGATTGCCGCTTGCATCATGACCGTGAGCTTTTCGTTTTTGCTGGCGGGCAACTTAGTAGCCGGGGGCTTTATGTTCCAGACGTTCTTAGGCACTAGCTACATGGGGGGGATCACCCTTTTAGCCAGCCTAGTACTGGTCTATACGGTGTCTGGTGGTCTGTTTGCCGTCGCCTACACCGACTTTATTCAGATGATCATTGCCGCCCTAGGGGCCGGGGCATTGGTCATCTATCTGATGGCCACCTTTGGGTTAGATATTCCCGCTGGCACGGGGCCGATGGCTTTAGAACAACTGACCTCTGTGGAGGCTGGAGCGGCGATTAACTGGGCTAGCATCATTGCCCTAGGGTTTGGCAACATGGTGGCGATTGACTTTATGGCCCGGATTTTTGCCTCAGAAAGTCCTGAAACGGCACAAAAAGCCTGCTACATTGCCTCCGCTGGCACCCTCCTGATTGGCATTCCCTTCTCGGTCATTGCGCTATCCGCCGGAAGAATTTTTGACCAAGTGGGTATCACCCCCGATGGCCCAGTCCTGTTTGCAATGTTGCAAAACGTCGTCCCCGTTGTGGTCGGGCTGCTGGTACTAGCTGCGATTCTGTCGGCTTCGCTTTCGACGGCTGATGGAGCCATTTTGGGCACCTCTTCTGTCCTCGCCCACAATGTCTTTGGCATTCGCCACGGGGTCGAGCATGGTCACAGCGGAGACAAGCTCCTATTAATTACCCGTTGGATGGCGGTGGTCATTACTGGCCTCGGCGTGTTTTTAGGGCTGCGGGTACCCCAGACCGGTGTTTTACTGCTGCTAGCCTTTGACATGAGCTTCGCCGGATTGGTGGTGCCACTGCTGGGTGGCCTGTTTTGGCCCAAGGCCACCCGCCAAGGGGCTTTGGCCTGTATTGCCGTAGGATCCATTTCGCGCCTACTGATGTTTTCTCTCATGCCCACCATGTTCGGCGTAGATAACACCCTGTTGTATATCCCGAATAGCCTATTTTCCAGCAGCTTTGACGGCTTCCCGACGATGATCAGCCCCATCTTGGGACTCATCGCCTTTGTCCTGGTCTCCTACTTCACCTACCAGCCGCCCCAATCCGCGCTCCTAGAGCCCGACCTCGTCACCAGTCGCCAGGTTCTCTAGGGCAATTCGCCTCTCCCCAGGGCGGCCCTCCCTGCCTCTCTCTACCGCTTATACACAAGTCTCTATGCTGCTTGGTTCCTAGGTTTGATCCCCCCTAGCCTCCCTAAAAAAGGGGAGAACCGGATTCAAAGTCCCCCTTGCCAAGGGGGATTTAGGGGGATCTTTATGGAGCCACTTTGCCGAAGTGGTAGCTCGCGTGGGCACCGTTGGGGTACAGAAAGGTGCAAACCACCGACACATCGGGGTTGTAGCGGATAATCATGTCCTGGAGCGGGGTTTGCTTCCAGTCCGAGAGGATGTCATCAATGCGGCTGATAGGGCGGTACTTTACCTGCCAGTCGTCCAATTCCAGATGGGGATTTTCCAGTTGGCGCAGTACAACGACGGTGCCCTTTTCCCCTAATTCCTGGTAGCCTCGGTCGCAAACCTGGCAAATTTTCAGGGCATTGGCCTCTAGCACGGCAATTTGCTGATCGGGGGATTCCAAAGGTTCAGGCATGGGTTCACTCGCTCGACTGACGTAGGGCCTAGGTTCTCAAGGGTATCAAATCCTAGGGGATGGGCGCTAAAGTCCAAGGGCAATCCCCACCACGCGGGATCCTGCGTGCCCCATGGCCATGGGTGATGGAACCACGTCGAATCCATGGGTTCTAGGACCAATGGTGTAGGATCGCCCTCAGCAGGAAAGGTGATGACCCCAATGGCATTCCTAGAGCATGGGCTAGAGCAGATCGTCGTGATGACGACCTTTGTGCTGGAAGCGATTTCAGTGCTCTGTATCGTCGCAGGGTTGGTCAAAACAGCGCAGTTGTGGGTGCGGTTACGGCGACAATCGCGGGGGCGAGAGTTTCCCTTTAACCAGGTGCGGTTATCCTTTGGCAGTTGGTTGGCCCTAGCTTTGGAATTCCAGCTAGGGGCGGATATTCTGGGCACCACCGTGGCTCCTACGGTTCAAGATCTGGCGCGGCTGAGCATTATTGCCGTCATTCGCACGTTTTTGAACTACTTTTTGGGCAAGGAAATGGAAATGGAGTTGGCCCTAGAGCGGGAACGCCTATCCCAGGAAAAACTGCGCCAGGGCGAGGGCGGATAATGCCAAAACCGAGTTGAAAAACCCCGGCTCCCAGCCCGAAAACCCTTAGGAGCAAGGTCTCTTCACCCGCTAATACCCGGGTAAACAAGCCGGATATTAGCGGGTTCAGCAAACCTTATAAAAATCCTCAAATTTCCCTGAATGGTCAGAATCTTCGCTAGCTTAGGTGGGCACGCCCTAGTCAAACCCGAAGGACTTTGCCATGACCCAAGCTAAAACCGGCGACCTCGTTGCCATTCACTACACCGGCAAGCTCGAAGATGGCACCGTGTTCGACTCCTCCCGCAACCGTGATCCGCTGGAATTTTCCCTGGGTGGCGGCCAGGTGATTCCCGGCTTTGAGGCGGCGGTGATGGGGATGAGCCTTGGGGAATCGAAAACAGAGGTGATTCCCTCGGAGCAAGCCTATGGCCCCTACCGCGATGAAATGGTGATGGTGGTGGATCGCCAGCAGATTCCCGCCGAAATTCCCTTAGATGTGGGACTCCAACTCCAGCTTCAGGGGCCAGATGGTCAGGCCGTCCCCGTCCTAGTCACCGATTTATCCGAAAGTGACGTGACCCTCGATGCCAACCATCCCCTCGCCGGAGAAACCCTGATTTTTGATATCGAACTCATCGGTATCCAGTAGTCGGAAGTTGTAAGACTGGCTCGTCCGGTGCCAGACAAGGCTAGCGTCCTAACGTTAGCGATTGTTTCAGGGTTAGGCCCCAACTCAGAGTCCCTACAGCGACACACCCCTATTCGTGCCAGAAGACGCCACTTGCCTTGGCCGTCCTCTGGCTGTAAACCCTACCAAGCCTGAAACCGCGACCTAGCCTCCTGGATCGGAGGGGGGTCTTCTGCCGCCGCTGCTAGGGCCGTGACCACCTTTGCCGCATAGGGGCGCAGCAACGACCAAGCCAGGGGAGACAGCCAGCCCTGGAGCGTCACCGAATAGGAAATTTGGGTGCCCCGCATCGTAGATTTCAGCTCATAAATTACCCGTTCTTCTAATCCTGGAACGGGCAACACCCGAATGCTAATCAACTCCTGGGGCAGCACCCGTTCCACAAAAATGGATACCGGAATGGGGCAAAAGCGGGTGAAGGCACGGTAGATCAAACCGGGTTTGGGCGAGAGCCCTTGGGGGGCATTGGTGCTGCTGAGCAAGGGGTGCCAGGAGACATCGGCCAAATTATTGATGGTTTGCCACAGGGTCTCCACCGATGCCGTACTGACGATGCGGTAGGACTTTTCCAACCGCTGTTGTACCTGCACCCAGCGCTGAATAATTTGCATCAACGACAAAAAGGGCCGAGGAAACGACCATTCCTGAGGTGACCAAGCCCTAAAGATGGCAGCAAACATAAGCGGTCTCCACAGACAGCAAAGGTCGGGTTGCAGTACCCGTATGGACAAGAGGCTACAGAGCCGTACCCCTTAACCTATTCTTATCAGGTTAACCTGCGACCTCAGTCTTCCTGATCATGGACTAACTCTAGGGGGCACAGCATCCCCCCGTAGTTCAAAATTAACCGTTTTCCGCAGGAGAATCGCTCTAGCCTTGAAAATCGACTGTTCTGAGCATTCTACCTACCCTGCCCCAGCTAGGATAGCCCTCGAACCACCTTTGATCTAAACCCCAGTTTGTAAAATGTTGAGTTTCGCAACATTATTCCTAGGGCTTTTAGCGCTGGGGGAGGGTTTCACGGTAGCGTGAAGAAACCACGGATAACAGATATCGTTACTATCGGTTTAGCATTGCACGCTCAGTATTTATGACCCTTTCCTCAGCACCCAACCCAACCGCCCCTAACAAGACCGCCCCTCCTCCCTCCGATTCACGGGAGCGAGCGAGCGCCATGCTTAAACAGCTTCAGGACAATATTTGCCAAGGGCTAGAAGCCCTAGATGGCGAGGCCAAGTTCCAGGAAGAAAGCTGGGAACGGCCCGAGGGCGGCGGCGGTCGTTCGCGGGTAATGAAACAGGGCGGCGTGTTCGAGCAGGGCGGCGTTAATTTCTCGGAAGTGTGGGGCGATACCCTACCGCCCTCGGTGCTGGTGCAACGGCCCGAAGCCGTCGGCCATCGTTTCTACGCCACCGGCACCTCCATGGTGCTGCACCCCCGCAATCCCTACATCCCCACCGTCCACCTCAACTACCGCTACTTCGAGGCTGGCCCCGTGTGGTGGTTTGGCGGCGGCATCGACCTCACCCCCTACTACCCCTCCGAGGCCGATGTGGTGCATTTCCACCGCACCATGAAGGAGGTGTGTGATCGCCACCATCCTGCCTACTACCAAGTCTTCAAGCCCTGGTGCGACGAGTATTTCTACCTCAAGCATCGCCAGGAAACCCGTGGCGTAGGCGGCATCTTCTTCGACTACCAAGATGGCCAAGGGTTGCTCTACCGTGGCCCCGACCAGGGCAAGGGTGCAGATCAGGTGAGCCAAGCCATTGGCGAACTGCCCCAGCGCTCCTGGGAAGAACTCTTTGCCTTCTCCCAAGCCTGCGGCAACGCCTTCCTGCCCGCCTACGTACCCATTGCCGAGCGCCACAAAAACGACGAATACGGCGACCGAGAACGCCAGTTCCAGCTCTATCGCCGGGGTCGCTACGTGGAATTTAACCTGGTCTACGACCGAGGCACCATTTTTGGCCTGCAAACCAATGGCCGCACCGAGTCGATTTTGATGTCGTTACCGCCCCTGGTGCGCTGGGAATATGGCTATACTCCCGAACCGGGTAGCATCGAGGCCAAGCTCTACGACACCTTCCTAACGCCTCAGGACTGGGTGAACTGGCCCACCGCCTAGGCAGGGGCCGCCTACCCGAATTCCACTCGTCAATCCCACTTATCAAACCATAGGGGCGAGGAAATCTCGTCCCTACGGTGGTCTTTTTGCCTAGATGTGCTGTTCTAGGAGCTCCACGATGGCGCGGTGCTCTACGGGGGGATCGGCGGGGAGATCCTGGCGGGTATCGGTGATCAGCCAGTCGAGGGCGGCGGCCTTCATGTCAATGGAGGCCCCGGTTTTGTCTACGCAGTAGCGACCAAACACCAGCTTATCCACCAGGCGCACACCGGGGCCAAGGCGCGAGTATTCAAAAATCACGCTTTTATCTACGATGGAGCCGCTGCAAATTTCGCAGTTGTTGCCGATGGCGCTGGGGCCAATGATGGTAGCCCCGTCTTCAATGTGGGTCATGCCACCGATGTAGACGGGGCCTTCGACGTGGATTTTGTCCCAGTTGGCCTTTACGTTCAGGCCCGCATAGACTCCAGGGCGAATTTCCTGGCCCGGAATATCCACCAGGTTGACAACCCCCGTCAGCACGTCTTGGATAGCGCGCCAGTAGTCGGGCACTTTCCCGATATCCACCCATTCAAAGTCCATGGGGATGCCGTAGAAGGGGGCGTTGTTGGCCACCAGACGAGGCATTAAATCTCCGCCAATGTCGAAGGGTACACCGGAGGGGATGTAGTCAAACACCGCTGGCTCGAAGATATAGATCCCGGTGTTAATTTCGGTGCTCAGGGCTTCTTCCACGGAGGGCTTTTCCTGGAAGGATTTCACCCGTCCGGTGTCATCCGTAACGACCACGCCATAGCTGGGCACCTGCTTGAGGGGAACGGTCTTGGTGATGATGGTGGCGATGGATCCTTTCTCCCGGTGGCGGCGCACGGCTTCCGTGAGATCCAAATCAATCAGGGCATCGCCGCAGAGCACCACAAAGGTGTCGTCAAAGAAGGGGGAGAAGTCTTGAATTTTGCGCATCCCGCCCGCCGAGCCAATGGCATCCCCCACCAGATGGCCATCCTCCTCGATGCGGCCCTCAAAGGAATAGGCGATCTCTACCCCAAAGCGTTGACCATCCCGGAAATAGCCTTCAATTTCGTTGGCTAGGTGGCTGACATTCACCATGATTTGGTTAAAGCCGTGCTGCCGCAGCAGTTCCAGCAGGAATTCCATCACCGGCTTTTGCATGATAGGAATCATGGGCTTGGGAATGGTGTAGGTAATGGGACGCACCCGAGTCCCTTTACCAGCCGCCAGAATCATCGCTTTCATAAAAATTACAGTCCTTAAACTTTACGGCGAAACAATTGGCAAGGACAGCGTCCTTAGAATCATGTGCTTTGGGGTAATTCAGTCTAGAGCGTTAGAATGCGGTGAGTAAATCCGAAGCTGTCCTCCCAAAACGTCAGAAAAATCACCTACCTATGTTATCAATGCCCAAAAATACACTCCTGAAGAACAGGGTCAGCTTCAGCAATTTCTCATAAAGCGATAAATAAGGCGCGTAATTCCCCATTAACTTCGGGAATAAAGCATGTTCGGACCTCACGCTGGCCGACCCTGCCATCAGGACGGATGGGTCTTCGGGGGGTCTCAGCGATGTGCCCTGAAAGCCCCTAGGGGTCAGGGGGCTGCCTCTACCGAGGGCAGGGGCAACAGGTGGAGGTGATAGCGATAGAGGGCTACGGGGTGCCCAAAGGTGGCTAGAAAATCCGGATCCTGGGGAGAGAGGTACACAGCGGTGACCTGATCCGCTTCGATGTGGTCGCCTAGGTTCCAATAGTCCGTCGTCGTCTCCACTTCATTGAGGTAGGGGACAGCGGTGCCGCGAAATACCTGCTGGAACCGTTCTGCCGTGATGAACCGATCCTCCTGGGGGGACTCCGTCGTGCGACCTGTAACGGTGGATTCGATCTGTCGCCCTTGTTCTAACACGGTTAACTGGCGATTGGGATTGTTGGGATCTATCTTCACGGCCTTGACGACGGCTTCCCCCAGATAGGCTTGGGCCATATTCAGACCGTTAAAGGCACGGTCGGCCAAGATGTTCTGCTGGCGAATCATCCTAGGCAAAAATCCGCTGAGCAGATTGGGCGCTTCCACAAACCGCACCGCACAGGTGATGGGCTGATCCACCATGGCTTGGTTGCTCTCAAAACCGGGGGTGACGATATCTGGAGCGAGCGGTGCTGCCAAATCGACCAGGGTGCTCGTTAGTTCCCAGGTACCTTCCAGCCAGTCGGGGTAGATGAGATCCCCCTTGGCAGCGGGAAGGGGGAGTTTTTCCCATTGCGGGAATTCCTGAAAACGCACCGCTAGGGGCATCGCTAGGGCCTCGCCACTGCACAACAGCCACACCGTCAGCAGCAACAGCAGCCAGGTTAGGCGGCGGCGGAGAAGGATACGCAGGGTTCGAGGCATAGTAAGGGCCAAGGACAAGAGAGGGCAGGGCAGGCTCGAAAGCCATTCTACCCCGCCCCTTTTGTCCCTCGCCGGGATTTTCGTAGGTGGGCACTGCCCACCCTACATGACGTCTAGAACAGGTTTAGGTCGGTGACGGCCCCCAGGCTGCTGGAGGACACCAGTTTGGCGTACTTGGCCAACACCCCGCGCTTATACCGAGGCGTAGGGGGTACCCAGGCGGCGCGGCGCTGGGCCAGTTCCTCATCAGAGACGTTCAGTTGCAGCAGGTTGTGGTCGGCGTCGATGGTGATCGAATCGCCCTCCTGGACGAGGCCAATGGTGCCGCCCACCGCCGCTTCGGGGGCAACGTGGCCCACCACCATGCCGTAGGTGCCGCCAGAGAAGCGCCCGTCGGTGATTAACCCCACAGAATCGCCCAGTCCTGCGCCGATGATGGCGGAGGTGGGGGCCAGCATCTCCCGCATACCGGGGCCACCCTTGGGGCCTTCGTAGCGCACCACGACGATGTCACCCGCCACGATTTTCTTGTCCAGGATGGCCCGCAGGCATTCTTCTTCAGACTCGAACACCCGGGCGGGGCCAGTGATGTGGCGATTTTTGACGCCTGTGAGCTTGGCCACAGCGCCTTCGGTGGCCAGGTTGCCCTTGAGGATACCCAGGTGGCCGATGGGGTACATGGGGTTATTAAAGGGGCGAATCACGTCTTGGTCGGCGCGGGGCTCGGCGGGGATGTCGGCCAAGACTTCCTCGATGGTTTGTCCGGTGATGGTGAGGGCATCGCCGTGGAGCAAGCCGTTGACCAGCAGCATCTTCATGACCTGGGGAATGCCCCCGGCCCGATGCAGATCGGTGGCTACGTAGCGACCAGAGGGCTTAAGGTCGCACAGCACGGGCACCCGCTGCCGGATAGCTTCAAAGTCGTCTAGGGTCAACTCCACGCCAATGGTATTGGCAATGGCCAACAGGTGCAGCACCGAGTTGGTGGAACCGCCCACCGCCATAATCACGGAAATAGCGTTTTCAAAGGCCTTGCGGGTCAAAATTTGGCGGGGCAGAATTTGGTTGCGGATGGCGTTCACCAGCACCTCAGCGGATTTTTCGGTGCTGTCTGCCTTTTCGGCATCCTCAGCGGCCATGGTGGAGGAATAGATTAGGCTCATGCCCATGGCCTCGAAGGCGGAGGACATGGTGTTGGCGGTATACATGCCGCCGCAGGAACCCACCCCCGGACAGGCATTACGCTCCACCCCCAGCAGCCGTTCTTCGCTGATCTTGCCAGCGCTGTATTCGCCTACCGCCTCAAAGGCGCTGACCACGGTCAGGTCTTCTCCGTCGTAGTGACCGGGTTTAATGGTGCCGCCGTAGACAAAAATGGCCGGAATGTTCATCCGGGCCATCGCAATCATGGCCCCTGGCATATTCTTGTCACAGCCGCCGATGGCCAGCACACCATCGAGACTTTGGCCGTTGCACACGGTTTCAATAGAGTCAGCAATCACATCGCGGGACACCAGGGAATACTTCATCCCCTCGGTGCCCATGGAGATACCATCGCTGATGGTAATGGTGCCAAACAGTTGGGGCATTCCGCCCGCCGCACGGACTCCGGTCTCGGCGCGACGAGCCAAGTCATCTAGCCCCATATTGCAGGGGGTGATGGTACTAAAGCCGTTAGCAATACCTACGATGGGCTTCGTGAAATCATCGTCGCCAAAGCCTACGGCCCGCAGCATGGCACGATTGGGGGTGCGTTGAACGCCTTGGGTCACCACCTGGCTTCTGCGATTCTCGGACATAGTCAATCCTCTGGGTGCAATTCGTTATAATCTTTGTTCCACAGACCTAGATTTTCCCTCAAAATTAAGAGCATAGGGAAATCGAACCAAATTTATTTCGCTTCTCCTGAGTTCCGTCTATCGTCGCGTTAGAGATTTCTCTTGGACAATTTGCCCTCCGCCCTGCCGCCGCCGCCGCCACCCACGGAAATCACCACCGAAGCTTTGCTTGAGCGCTATGCTCTGGGGGATCGGGACTTCCGTAATGTTCAACTCGTGGGGGCCAATCTGTCTCGTCAAGATCTGAGCGGGGCCAACTTTCGACAGGCGGTTTTGCGAGGCAGCAATTTTTCTGAGGCCAAACTGGTGGGGGTCAACTTCCGAGAGGCGAAGCTGGGCGAAACCAACTTCTACAAGGCCAACCTCACCCTCAGCAATCTCATTGGGGCCGACCTCACCGAAGCGTCCCTGGTGGAGGCGAATCTCACCGAAGCCGGAATGCGCAGCGTCAACCTGATTCGCACCAACCTCAGTCGCGCCATTCTGCGGGAGGCCAACCTGAATGAAGCCACCTTTGACCACGCGGTGCTGCCCCACGCCGACCTGACGGAGGCCAGCCTCAGCCGCGCCAAAATGCTGGCGGTGGCCATGCCCCACGCCATCCTAGACCACGCCAATCTTACCAGTGCCCTCATGAACGGTATTGGTTTAGAGGAGGCTAGCCTTGTCGCGGCCCTGCTGGGCGGAGCCACCCTGGAAGGAGCTAATCTGCAAGGAGCCGACCTTAGCCGCGCCAAAATGACCGGCTCCCATTTGGTGAACGTGAACCTAGCCAAGGCCAATCTGCGCGGCACTAACCTAAGCTGGAGTACCCTGCGCGGATCCAACCTGCGGGGGGCTACTCTGTACCGCACCAAGCTCTGCTGGACGAACCTCAGCGGGGCCGACCTGACGGAAGCCGTGATGATTAACGCCAAGCTAGACTACGCCAACCTGCGCCACACCGATGTTCAGGGCACGGTGTTACCCGATGGCTTTACCCGTTAGCTGGGCCAAGGCGAGTCACCTAGCCAGGACGGATCACCTCACGGCTAGGGAGTAGGGGGCTTGCCATCAGGATAGTTGGCCTGCATGGGCCAGGGTTGAGCAGAATAGGGAAAAGCCGCTAGGGGCAAGGGTGCCCTCAAGTAGGTGATCATCTGACGATGGAGAAGATGAACCTGATCCTGCCACAGCATCGACTGAAGCCGCAGCAAGGATTGTCCATAGCTCAGCCGACTCGCCTGCTGATAGTGGGTCTGGTGCTGAAGGCGTGGCCAACGGAGCAACTGAGGCGGCAAGGTTTGATTCAGCCCTAGGGCCAATTCCGGGGTGGAAAAGACCTCGGCATAGCGGGGAGACAGAAATCCGCCGTAGGACTCGGCCTGATCGGTCTGCTGCAAAATAAAACTGAGGCTGATGCCCTGCAAAAACACCCGTAAATTACTGGTTTTGGCATCGGGCAGGGCGGGCATAAAGGGAATCGCTTGCAGGTTGGGGTTGAGGTTATCGGGATCGCCTACGCTGAGGTGCGATCCCCCCAGGGCGGTAATCAAATATTTTGGCCCCGCCAGTTGGGTAAATGGCCCCAGTTGCTGGGCCGCCATGGGGGTGACGCCGTCTTGGGTGCTGGCCAACATCAGGGTCGGTACCTGTACCTGGCTGAGGCCCGCTTCTCCGAATAGTAAACCCGTTAAGGGATTCGTCAAAATCAACTGACGAATGCGAGGATCGCGCAGATTGGCATATTTGACCGGGAGATCCAGGGCGGCACACTGGAACCAATCCGAGGGCGACAGACGCACCGGATTCATCTGCTGACAGGCTTGATCCAGGAGGCGCAAATCCAGCGGCGCTCCGGCCAAGGCTAGCCCCGTATACCCCCCCAAGGAATGGCCCACCAGGGTGACTTGGTCGGTGTTGAGGCGACCCCGCAAACTATAGGAATAGCGATTGATGCGCTCCAAGCGATCAAGAACGTAGCTAATGTCCCGAGGGCGATCCAGGAACTCCGTAGCTGGTAGAACCCGGCTGCCTTGACTGGCGGATCGATCCCCGGCCTTGGGTAGCGATAGCAGGGCGGTTACATTGCTGCCGGGATGTTCCACGGCCACCACCGTCAGCCCGTGGGAGGCCAAGTGCTCAGCCAGGTAGGCTAGAAAGCGACGGTCGGCCCCAAAGCCATGGGACAGCACCACCAACGGCCCGTGGGTAGACCGGCTCCAATAGATATCCACCGGAATGCTGCGATTGCGATGGCGATCTCGCAGCAGCATTTCCCAGCGTTCCACCTCCGCTGGCCCCGTGGAAAAGGGATTCACGCTGCTAGGGGGCCACACCTCCGCCGCCGAAGACACCATCTCACGGCGCAGGATTTGACCCAACAGAGTACTCTCTTGCTGGGCGAGCTGAAATTGGGAAGCCCAAGCTAGCCAGGCCCCCACGTCCACCTCCAGGGTTTCCTGGGGCAACTGCCGTAGCACCGCCATCAGGGTCGGGCGGCCTCCTTGGCTGGCCACCTGTTCTAGCGCCTGCTGTAGATCGGTGGGTTTGAGGTTGGGCACCAAGGCTTGGAGGGTAGCCAGCAGGGGCGTGCCCCCAGGGGTATGCAAAATTTCGTCCAGGATGACCTGCCCCACGGCGGGATCGACCACCAGTTCATTTTGCAGGGTCGCTTGCACGTTGGCATTCAGGAGAGGGCGATACAACCAGAGCCGATCAGGAATTTCCCCTGTGGTGGCAAAGGTCTCCAGATCGTCTACCCGAATGGTCTTAGATACCATCCCCCACCGCAGGGTAAGGAAATCGGCAGCCATGGCACCTTGGCCCCAGGTTAAACCCGCCATCACCAGAGCAAAGCCCAGTGCGGATTTCACCTGCCATCGGGCAGCGCTAGATCGATCAATAAAACGTAGGTGGAGGAAGGACAGCACAGTCACCACGCTAGCAGGATCAAGCATTACGGAGGAAAAGACGGCCAAGAATCGAAGGCTGTGCCCCATCCCAAATTTTCCCCATCCCAAATTTTCTCTGAGGACTGGGTTAATGACTCTATGGCTTAGCTTAATCTAAACGACAGGGGAACGGTGGCATGGGGAGAGAATCGTCAAGTTTCGTTGCACGCTTGCCCAGCCAACGCCCAGCGGCTAGTTCTGTGGCACAACGCCGTCTCAAGGCTCCTAGAGTTGCCCACAAAAGCCCAGGCGACCCCATCCCCATCCCAGCGATTGCCGCTATGATCTAGGCAAGTTAGCCACGGGACTTGGCTGTTGTCTAGCCTGCTTTAAGGGGTGATGCCTTCAGCGCCAAGCCCCACGACTCAGTGCCACGACCCAGTGCTATAGATTTCCAGGGTCGTTCGCCGCCCCATTCCATGGCTCCTACGGGTCAAGGCTCAGCCTAACCCATGGGGTCAGATCGCTGATGCCTGTTTCCCTGTCCGTGCCACTGCCCAACCTTACTACCCCCAGGTGCCTTAGCCCATGACTGAGCAGAAACCGCCATCCAAGGACGATTTTCTATTTCCGCGCAGCAAATACTGGGGCGAATTCAGTCCTCAACATTTGACCTTTAATGCCAACCTGCAAGAGTTTGCCCAGCGGGTCTCGTTTATTTGCAATTTAGAAACCGGGGGCAAAATTCCGCCCAAGCAGGCCTACGACGAAATTAAGCAGCTTTGGAAAACCCTGAAGCGATCCAAGGCCCACCTGATTGATCCAGAGACTCCCTCGGATCCGCCGCCGGATTCTCCCCAGGACAACCCCTAGCTGGCCGGAGCCTCAAGCCAGCCTGCGCTGAGGATAACGGTCAGCCCCATGAACAGAGCGGTGAGTGCCCAGGTCACTCGGTTAAGAGTGGTTTCGGCACTCTTGGTGCTGGTAAAGAGTTGGGCCTGCCCGCCTAGACCACCGAGGCCGTCGCCCTTGGGGCTATGGAGCATCACCAGGGCCGTCAGCCCTAGGGCAGAAACCAGCCACAGCACTTGCAGAATAGTTTTAATGATCATGGGCGCGTTCCGTGTTCGATAAATTCGATGGTCAAGCGCTTGGCTAGAGGAATACAACCCTCCTGGAGTTGCCCCAGCGAAGCTTTACTATTCTAAGCTGATTTTCCCCGTCAATTCCGGTTCTGGGAGAACCCCTCCCCCGTAGCCTAGCGCCCTAGCCTAACCGCTTTGATGGGCTAAACAGGCTGACGAATCGGGGGAATCGGGGGCGACTCGATCTATGCCCGGGTTGAGATGGGCGGCTTGGGTGTACCACCAGCGGCGGGTGGCTGGGTCTAGGGGAGTGGTGTATAGGGTGGTCACAAACGGCTGAGTATGGTAGCCCTGGCCGACAATTTCCACACAGTAGGAGGGAGCCTTGCGAGTGGCCATATCGGGCACCAAACGCTTACCGATGCGCCGCCAGCTGGGTTCCTTGCCCCGCCACTGAATGCGGCAACAGGGCCAGGGCAGTTGTTCCCGGTCAAACAGCCGACAGCAAGGCCCCACCACCCGATAGGTGAGATGCGCCCCCGGACTTTGGAAAAGATGGCCCGTGGGCCAGGGATGGTCAGCCTGGGTGGGTGAAGATGGTGCCATGGGAGGAATCGGGTGCGCTACATTAATGAACGACAGAAATAACCGTGGCTCAACCAAAACCTAAGGACACCCCCCACCACGGCCTAGGGCATTTCCTAGGGCTACCAATAGCCTTGAAGTCGGCACCTGTCGGGGATTTCCAGGACTGGCTTGCCTGCCACGACGGATTGATATCACACGATGTTGATGTAGTTTACGAGATTTTCCATGGCCGAGCCAATCACGAGCGCTGTTAGCGACCGCATTTGTAAGCACATGAATAAAGATCACGCTGAGGCGGTTTTATTCTACGCCACCGCCTACGGCAATCTGCCCAGCGCCACCGCCGCCACCCTCAACGCCATTGACCCGGAAGGCATGGATCTTACCGCCACGGTGGACGGACAACCCCAGACGGTGCGCGTCACCTTCGACCACACCCTTAGCGGAGCCGAAGACGCCCACCACACCCTGGTGGCCATGCTCAAGGCTCGGTCGGCCTCAGCGTAGGTTGGGTTGAGCCATGGTATCGGTTCAGTTTTTACCCGACGACATTACGGTAACCGCCGAGGTGGGCGAACCCCTGTTGCAGGTGGCGGATCGGGCGGGGGTTACCATTCCCACGGGTTGCCTGATGGGTTCCTGCCATGCCTGCGAAGTGGAGCTAGACGGCGCGACCGATCCCATTTGCGCCTGCATTTCGGCGGTGCCCCCAGGGCTTGATCCCGTTATCGTCAATTTATACGTGGATCCAACCTGGTAAACCCTGCTTCGATAGGCGGCCTAACTATTTCCCACGGTTGAGGCATGATCCACGTATCGCAACCCTGGTTGACTAACAAACGATTCCGTACCGAGTGCGACAACCGTGCCTCTACAGCATCTGGATCCTACGCGATGGAAACGAAATCCCAAATGCCGTAGACCAAAATCTGTAGAAAAGCCTTAGGGTCGGGCGAGAACGGCAGAAACGGAGTAGGGTCGGGGAGTGAGATATAGGAGTCTCTGAACCATGGAAACCTTGTTTGGATTTATCGTAACGATGATGATATTGGGCGGTTCCATCGCCGCTAGTGGGTTGCGGATTGTTAATCAGAGCGATGAAGCCCTCGTGGAAACCTTGGGGAAATACAGTGGTAAAAAGCTGTCTCCAGGCCCAAACTTTGTAGTTCCTTTTTTGGATCGGGTGGTCTTTAAGCAAACCATTCGAGAGCGGGTGCTGGATATTCCGCCCCAGCAGTGCATCACCCGCGACAATGTTTCCATCAGCGTCGATGCGGTGGTCTATTGGCGGATTGTGGATTTGGAAAAAGCCTATTACAAAGTAGAAAACCTGCAATCGGCCATGGTGAACCTAGTGCTGACCCAGGTGCGGGCCGAGATGGGCAAACTGGAACTCGACGAAACCTTCACCGCCCGATCTGAAATTAATGAGATCCTGCTGCGCGAACTCGACATTTCCACCGATCCCTGGGGGGTGAAGGTCACTCGCGTGGAACTGCGGGACATTGTGCCCTCCAAGGCGGTTCAGGATTCCATGGAACTGCAAATGGCCGCTGAACGCAAAAAACGCGCTGCCATTCTCACCTCCGAAGGGGAACGGGAATCGGCGGTGAACTCGGCCAAGGGGAAGGCCGAAGCAGCGGTGCTGGATGCGGAAGCCCGCAAAAAAGCCGCCATCCTCGATGCTGAAGCCGAGCAAAAATCTATCGTTCTGCGCGCCCAAGCCATCCAGCAGGAGCAAGTCCTCCACGCCCAGGCGACGGCCCAGGCCATCCAAATTATCGCCAAAACCCTGGCTTCAGATCCCGATGCTCGCGAGTCGATTCAGTACATCCTGGCCCAGCAGTACCTCGATATGGGCCTCAAGATCGGCAGTAGCGACAGCAGCAAGGTAATGTTCATGGATCCCAAGAGCATTCCTGCCACCCTAGAGGGAATGCGAGCCATCGTCGGAGACGGGCAAACGAATCCACCGTCGATCTCCTAAATCCAGGTTATACCGAATCCGAAAAAACCGATTCCCAACCGGGCAAACCGTAGGGGTGAGGTCTCCTTGGCCCTAATCACTTCCCTCGCCGGGCCACAGCAGGCGCACCGCCAGCAGGCCAAACCCCACGGCGGCAACGGCTTTTACTAAGCGCTCCGGTAGGATCTGGGCAGTGCCCTCGCCCACCAAAACCCCTAAAAAACTAGCCAGCAGCAGGGCCGCCGCCGTGCCGAGGAAAACCGCCTTAGGAGAGCTTGAGCTACCCCCCAGGGCAATGGCCGCCAACTGGCTCTTATCCCCCAGTTCGGAGATAAACACGGCGGTGAAGCTGAGGGCAAGTAGGTTCCAGTCCATGGCGTTGAGGAGAGAATGGGGCGTTGAGATCAGGACAACGGAGAGACAGGCTACAGATGAGTAATATCCCAGAGCAGCCACACCGTAATGCCCAGGAGAACCGCTCCAGCGGCGGTGTCTAGGGTTTGGGGGGCTAGGCGACGAGCTAACCACTGCCCCAGCAAAACCCCAATCAAGCTAGTGGCAATCAACGCCGACCCCGCCCCCAAAAAGACAATCCAGGGAGCGTCCGATTGGGCGCTCATCAACAGGGTGGTAACCTGGGTTTTATCCCCCAATTCCGCTAGAAAGATGGTGATAAAGGTGGACAAAAATATCCGCCGAAAAGGACTGGCGGCGGGCGCAGGGTTGGCTTGATCCGTAGTAGCAGGGGTCGGCGGCGAGGAGGACACAGGGCTAGGCCATAGGGAAGGACAGGGACGGCGAGCTTAGCTAGGGCATCTTGGCCCCCGGACTCGCCGATTTGTTTCATTATTTTTTCATTATCTGTAACGATCCGCCCATCGGCAATGGACTATCTGGCTTTGTAGCCACGGGCTTTATCGTCACGGGCTTTATCGTCACGGGCTTTGTCGTTATAGACGAGCGACCCGTCCCCAGCATTCACCCTAGAACCGTTACCCCAAGATAGGACAAGGGCTTAGGACTATTCCACGGGGGACTCAGAATCCTCTAGGGGCACCCAGCCAACGGCTTGGTTAAAGCGCTGCATCTCTAGGCTGTCGTCGCCGTAGCGGTCTTCGATGTGCTGTTGGCAGCAATCGATAGCGAAGTCGTTGAGGTCGCTTGGATCAATCCCAAACATCGCCTGGAAGGTGTGGGGCGTTACCCGGCAGAATTCAGGCCGCGTCTCATAAATGGCGCAGTTTCGATCCGCCGCATTGTAGTGGATGCACCAGCCATCCTCTCCCACCAGGCCCAGATATTGCTCCAGTTGGGCGGGGGTGAGGTAATCCTCTAGATCGGGCCGTTCGCTGGGGTCAAGAAAACAGCAGGCTCCACAGCCAGTCACGCATTGCCAGTTGGTCATAGATGTGCTCTGGAAACTCCTTGGGCAAAGGGGCCTGGGACAGAAACTAAACGACGGAGCCGCCTTAGAATTTTGTTAAGTTATCTAAAATAGACGGGGCGTAAGCAGGTAGAATAAGCCACAAGCAACTTGCCAGCTTTCATTTTAATAGGTCTGTGTTGGGAGGATCCATGAGCTTTTTGAGCAGCATCAACTTTGAACTTATTGCCCAGTTAGCCATGCTGGCCATGATTGTCATCGCTGGCCCTACCATTGTCTTTTTGTTGTTCCTCCGGGGCGGCGACCTCTAGGTCTGAGGCCAACCCAGTGGAGATGGCCTCCATACCACTCCACCGAGACAACGAAATGGCAGAGTAGGCCGCTGTGGCCTCGTTTGAGCAATCCTCGGCAGGGAGCAAGAGCCGCTTATTCCAGTAGCTCTCCCCAATCATTGAGTCACGATAGGGCCATGGGGTTTTTAATGTCCCAAGGCCCTATTTTTTAGTCGTAATAGCGACCCTCTAGCCAGACCCGTAGATCCTGTTCTGTGATGAAAACATGTCTTTGCTGGGTGATGGGATCGTAGGCGACCCACTGGATCTGCCCCTGAACCATGCGCTGCCGAATGCGAGGGCCATTGTGAGCCGTTAAGGCACTAAGCACCCTCTGTCCCCAAGTTTGTAGACGATGGAACCGACTACCTGGGGCTTGCACCAGCGCCTCAAGCCGCTGCCGCTGCCGTTCTAGGTTGTCCTGGGAATGCCGGTCGAGATTGGACTGAGAATACGGGGTGCTGTTCATCGTTCCTTTGGCTCCGTGATAGTAGATGGGAATGGGCAGGCAAAATCGGCACAGACCCTTTACCCTGCCGCCTAGCAGGGGTGGGGCATTTTCCCGCAAAGGGAAATAGGGGATAAACGAGGTAGGAAAAACTAAGATGGCTAGCCGCAGCCGGTTGTGCCTGGTGGATAGGCGGCTACCCGTTGTTTCAGACTGTCGTAACCGATGACTCCAATCTACTCGGCGGCTCAACCTCTGCCAAAGCATGAAATAGATACGTTCTATGCAAAAAATCGATACGTGACCCTAAGCTCGACTTTATCCAATCAGGCGGCATGGCAGAGTAACTCGGTCCAGGTGTCGAAGATAGGGCGAGGGACTTTAACGTACTCAACATCATCTGGTGATGTCTGAAAAAGCCGAGAGGCCCATAGATAGCGCCGGACAAAGGCTAAGGCATCCGCGAAGGTAGGTGTTGCTTCATGTACCAAGCGGTATGAGGCAGGGGGAAGGTAAAGTCCAGGACTTCTAGTCCTGGGCTGGCCACAACCACCAGGGAATAAATTCCCTGGCTGATCGCCCATGTCTGCTGAAGCAGACGAAACGCCTCCTGCATAGAGACGGATGCAGGAGGCGTTTAACCTGAACTCAGCATGGGTTACGCTCCGCTAGCTCATCCTACAGGTGGTCTTACTGACCTCCCTAGGCGCGGCTTGACCGGTCGAGCCTTGCCCTAAAGATCATCGGGGTTGATGCCCAAGGCGCGGAGTCGGGCCGTGAGGGCTTCGGCCCGTTGTTGGGCGGCATCCCGTTCCTGCTGGGCAGCGTCTCGTTCCTGTTGGGCGGCGTCCCGTTCCTGTTGGGCGGCGTCCCGTTCCTGCTGGGCGGCGTCTCGTTCCTGTTGAATCAGGGTGTTTTCCTCCTGGAGAGCCTCGCGCAGTCGTTCCAGTTCGTAGCGGGTGAGCAGCTTTGCCCCGGTTTGGGGGTCATAGAGCCGGAGTGCCTGGGCCGCTGGGGCCAAGCCAAGTTCGGGATAGGGAGGGTGCAACTGCAAGTCTAGGCCGAGAACGGCACTATGGATGAAGGGGAGCCCTACGGGGTTGGTAGCCAGGGGCAACGGTTGATAGGTGCCCTCCACCAGCCGCAATCCTTGCAGTTGGGGCTTGAGGTAGTCGGCGGTGGGGTCGTACTGAAAGTATTCCTCAATGCCTAGGCTGGCGTAGAGGCGGGGTTTTTCCTCCTGATCCTGGCGTTTGGTGCTGCGGGAGGTAATTTCTAGGACAAAATTGGGCAGTTTGTTGCCCTCTTGCCAAGCTTTGTAGCTGCGGCGTTTGCGGTTGCTCGCGCCAAAAATCACAAACACATCCGGCGAAATCGAGGCCTTGGGGTTGCCCTCTTCGTAATACACAAACAGGTTGCCGGAAACATAAACATTGGGACGCCCCTTGAAATACAGTTGCAGCACCTCAACGCAGTACAGCAAGTAATCACGGGTGGCGTCGCTTTCGGTCATGGGTTGGCCATCGCAATCTGGGTAGAGGATGGGCGCGGCGGTGAGTCCGGTAGTGTCGGCCATGGGACGGCATCCTTAGCGGGACGGCGTGGCTTCTATTATGCCATTGCCACTCTGGGAAGATCCGCTCCACGCCCAGCGGCGAGACGCGCCATCCATGCCAACCTTCGACCCTGCCTATGACAATTGGCCCCAAAGCCGCTAGAATGCCCATCAATACAGGCGTTCTGTAGGATCATGGGGTATGCCAGTGAGTCCGGCCCACATCAAAGCCCTGCTCGACCAGAAGCGGGAGGCTTTCAGTTCTTTCAATAAGGCCAAGTTTGAATTGCTGACCGCCTATCACCAGGCTTGGGCAGAATTTGCGGCCCTGCCCCTCATCCAGCAGCGGGATCGTCTCGGCGGTTTCTCGCCAGCGGGGGCGTTGCCGTTGGAAGCGTCGAAACTGGCTCAAAAGGGCATCATTCCCTTCTTCTTTGCCGAATCTTCCCCAGCCACAGAGCGCTGGTCAAACCGAGAATCGAGCGCCCAGTGGGTACAGGCGGTGCTGTCGGACATCACCACCTTTGCGGTGGATGGCTCGCAGATTGCGCCGGGGAAGGATTTATCGATTCCCATTGCCCTGATTCAGATCGGCTGGTTTGAGAACCATCACAGCAAAACCCGCCCCTACCAAAAGGATGTGCGGGTAGACCTGCTGACGCCGAAGGATCTGGGGCCAAATCCGGCCCAACCCGTAGAGCGACGGGTGAATATTCGCCGATTTCAAATGGAAGCCGAACGGCTGGTGGAGTACATCGACGCCTGCCAGGAACCAGATCGCACCCTGGTCTTTTTTGATGGGGCCTTAGTCGTTACCTTCGCCGAAGCCTTTGACCCCGACAGCCAAAAAGCCTACGTGCAGGCCATGCTGGAATTGCTACGGGCCAGCGAACGGCGGCGGGTGCCCCTAGTGGGCTATGTGGATACCTCCTACGCCCACGATCTCACCACCATGCTGCACCACGCCTGCGGCCTAGAAGCCACCGAGGGCATCCACGACGCCCAGCTTTTGGCGCGACTGATGGAATCTGGCAATTACGTCATGGACTGGGGAGATCGCACCCCTCTGTTCCGCTGCGACCGAGGGGGCATTCTCGAACACTATGAGGAGCAGCGTAACCAAGTCGCCTTCACCTACCTCAAAACCACACGGGACGGCTACCCCGTGCGCCTAGAAATGCCCCTGTGGATGTGGGAAAGCGGTCAGATTCCCCGCTACCTGAACTGGGTGCGCGGCGAAGTGATCATCGGCGGCGGCTACCCCTACGGCATTGAAACCGCCGACCAAACCGCCGTTCTACAAGGCCCAGATAAGCACATCTTCTTCCGCGTCTTGCAAGACTGGGCCGACAAGGAGGAGATCAACCTGCGCCTCTCCCGCAAAATGGTCAGCAAACAGCGCCGCCGGTAATTCCTGAACATCCATAATCTGTTAACACTATCCCCTTGGGGGGGATGTTAGCCTGTAGGAAATCTCCCAGTAGAGCAAAGCGTATGGTTGCAACCCCCGACATCATCCAAAGTGTAGATACCTCAGTGGCGGCCTCCGGCAAGAACCGGGTGGCGGTGTTGCTGATGGGCTACGGCGAAGTGGAAAGCTACGACGACTTCGCCAACTACAACGAGCAAGCCCTCAACTTGCTGACGGCCAAGTTTGCTCCGGTGCCCACCTGGGTGTATCCTCCCCTGGCCAAGCTGTTGGCGGCCTTTGATCTGCACGAGTGGAGCCACCAGCACGGCAATTTTATTTCCCCCCACAATGCCATTTTTGAAGCCCAGCGGGCGGGCATCGAAGCCCATCTTAAAGACCGCTGGGGAGATCGGGTGAAGGTGTTCAAGGCCTTCAACTTCTGTAAGCCCTTCCTGCCGGAACAGGTGCTCGAACAGGTCAAACAAGAGGGCTACGACAAGCTGCTGATCTATCCCCTCCTGGTGGTGGATTCTATTTTCACCAGCGGCATTGCCGTGGAGCAGGTGAACGCCGCCCTAACCCAGCTTTCAGACGGCACCGACCACTGGGTGAAGGGGATGCGCTATATCCCATCGTTCTTTGACGAAGCCGCCTACATCGATCTGCTGGCCAACATTGTCGAAGAAAAAATTCGCAAAGACCTAGCCGTCGCTCACTTGCCCTCCCAAACAGGCATTGTGCTGATGAACCACGGTTGCCCCCACGAGGCTAAGGGCTTCACCTCCGGCATCGACGAAAGCCAAAAGCTCTACGACCGGGTGCGGGATAGGCTGATTCAAAAATACCCCCTGATTTCCGTAGGCTGGCTGAATCACGATACGCCCCTGATTAAATGGACGCAGCCCAACGCCGATCTGGCGGCTCGCAATTTGATCGACCTGGGGGCCACCGCCCTAGTGTTTATGCCCATCGGCTTTGCCACCGAAAACCACGAAACCCTGCTGGATGTAGAGCACATCATCAGCGGGTTGCGTCGCCGTCGCCCGGATGTCACCTACGTACAAATGCCCTGCGTCAACGACCATCCCGAATTTTTGGCCATGGCCGCCACCTGGGCCGATAAACCCATCGCCGACCTACTAGAGGCCGAAGCCCTGGCGGTGAACCCCAGCCTTGCCGCCGCGCAAGCCGCCGTTGTCCAAGGTCATCACCATGGGCACGATCATGGGCACCACCACGATCACGGCCATCACCACGACCACGGGCACCATCACCACTAAGGTGATTATCGGGGTTTAGGCGATCCCAACGTCGCGGATCACCGATCCTGCGGGAATTAAGCTACGCCCTAAGTCCCTCTCTCATATTGGGAGAGGGACTTTGAGGGTATAGTTGCTTCTCGTAAGAATGAGACAAGCTAGATGATGAGAACCTCAATATTAGTAGGCTTTTCAGGGGTTTAAGCTTAGCTGGAATGACTATACTTCAGATCCTCTCTCCATCCTAGGCGATGCGCTTCTCCCTAGGGCTGTAGGCTTAGACTGGAGCAAGACTCACAAATCTTAACTACTCAATAGCCCCGGAGTTGGGTAACTGAGTGTGCCGAAATTTTGGCCATGGAGTAAGCTTAACGGCAAATGCGCTAGCTATCCTCTGATCCATGAAAGCACCTCAGGTGAATGGCCTTAGTGGGGCCTTGGCTGCCGGTAAGGCGGTGTCTGGGGGAATCAATCGGAGATGGTTGGCAATAGCCTTGGGATACTGGGATAGTTCAACGGTGAGGAGAAAACACATGAACAGCGTACAGCGTTGGATGGGGCGGGCAGCATGCGCCTCGCTGCTGGCCACGGCGGTGGTAGGGAGTGGGTTTGTTCTGCGCCCAGAGGCGGCCCAAGCCCAAGTGGCCTACGGTAGCTACGTGGGTCTAGGGGCTGGCTTCGGCCTCACCAGCGATGCCGCCACCAGTCGGGGGACTGGGGTACAGGGCGTGATCGCCGGACGCTATCGTTTTTTGACCATGCCCGTATCGGCCCGTGCCCAGGCCTTTGTGTTTGGCGATGGGTTCGCCGTAGTGCCCACTATTTCCTACGATTTCCCTCTCAGTTGGAACGCCGACGCCTACATTGGGGCTGGGGTTTCTATTCCCAGCGGCGGCGACGACCCCAGCCTTGTGGGCAACAAAACCGCCTTTGTGTTGCAGCCAGGGATTGACTACATGTTCCCCAATAGCAACCTAGTGGCCTTTGGCAACGCCATTTTCGCCTTCGATGCCTACCGCGATGGCGGCAATACGGCTATTTCCGTCCAGGGCGGCGTGGGGATTCAGTTTTAGGTCGGTCTAGGCGGGGGCCGTTTCCACTTCCCCACCGGAGACACCCCCCCGCCGGAGAAACCCATTAGACTAATTGCTATGGTATTGCCCCAGGCGAGGGCGAGGGTTAAACTGTGCCGTCAGTTATTGGGATTCTCTCGTTTATTATCATCGGCTACTTAATTAGCTCGGTGCGAATCATCAACCAGGGCGAAGAGGCACTGGTGGAACGCCTTGGCCGCTACCACCGCAAGCTGAAGCCCGGTTTGAATTTCATTGTGCCAACCCTAGACTACATTCGACTGAAGGACAGTGTGCGAGAACGCATCCTCGACGTGGCCAAACAGGGGGCGATCACCAAGGACAACGTATCCCTAGAGGTGGATGCGGTGGTCTATTGGCGCATCCTGGAGCTAGAACTCACCTACTACGCCATCGAAGATGTAGAAAAGGCGATTCAGGAATTGGTGATCACCACCCTGCGCTCGGAAATCGGGAAAATGGAGTTTGAAAACACCTTTTCCTCCCGCGACGAACTGAACCGGGCGCTGCTGTCTCAACTGGACGAAGCCACCGAACCCTGGGGCGTAAAGGTGACGCGGGTGGAGGTGCAGGAAATTGTGCCCCCCGAAGAAGTACGCCGCTCCATGCAGAAGCAGCAAGCCGCCGAACTAGAACGACGGGCCACCGTGCTCAAAGCCCAGGGGGATCAAGAGGCCGCCATCAAACGGGCCGAGGCCACCGTGCGATCCATCCAAATGCTCTCCGATGCCCTACAACAGCGAGAAAACGGCCCCAGTATCCTGCAATTCCTAATCGCCCAAGATTACGTCGAAGCCAACCAAAAGCTCGGAGCCAGCGAGAATTCCAAAGTCGTCTTCATGGATCCCAAAAACCTCACCGAAGGCCTCGCCCGCCTAATCGAACCCGATGTCCCCAACAAACCCAAGGCCGACGACGACGATTTCCCCAGCCGCCGCCATCGCGCTGGCTCCTAAAAGATTGGGTCTAGGAGCCGCTTAGCTTGCTCAGAAATCCTAGAGATTGCCCACGGATCGGCCTCATCGTGCCCACGATTGAGCGTTTTGCTTAAGGAATCTCAGCCGCTAAGGCCCTGAGCCAGTCTACAAAAGCCCTGACATCCTTTTGCACATTAGACCAAACCTCAGGATAGCTTTCGACTAAGACGGCGACTCGATTGGGGTCAAGTTCAAATCCGTACAAGTTCCTGACAATGTGCCGAAACCCCAAGAATTCCCGCAAACTCGCAGCAGTTTCTCGCGTTAGGATGGCGGGTCTGCCGTCCCGCTCTTGGCTCATGCGATCCAAAAGTCGTTTATGCCCATCGGATCCCGAAGGTAGCCCCCCATTTAGCTCGACAGCCACCAGTTGTAAAATCTTCTCGCAGCCTGTGTAGAAATTATGGAGCTTAAGGGCCAGATTTTCGTAAAACAAGTCTTGCCTGGATGAATCCCCCGCAATTTCACCCTGTACCCGGTAGATTTCTTGCTCTAACTGGCTTAAACGGGTTAAATCCATTTCAATGTCGGCGGCAAGTTCGCCCACCGCATCGGCACTAATCACTTTCATCTACCTCTACTCCTGTTGCCAAAACGCGATCTCGAAAATGGGGGGTGAGCGCGTCTAGGGGCTTGAGATCAACCCAACGTTGGCTAAAGTCATTAGCCCTGGCAACCGCCTCAAAATATCGTTCAGGGGGGATGTGCTCTGCGGCTAAGTCAATGTCAGAATCGGGCGTAAAACGACCTCGGACGAGCGATCCAAACACTAAAATGCGCTGTGCACCAAACTCCTGACGCAAACATTGGGCCATCTGCCGCACCTCCCGCCACGCCTGATCCATCGCTTGGGTTTGTTGCTCGGCTTGGTTTGCCGTGCGTTGCCGCCAGTAGTCGATATATTTAGGATCAACCTTCACTGACCGGGACGAATTGGGCGGGGATACATCTGGCTGAGGTAAATCCATCATCCGCACCTCCCTTACAAGCTTTGTTCTAAGGTTACAAGTTCTAAGGTTACAAACTGGTGTGCCATGGTCGTGGATATTCAGGGTTCCTGACGGTTCGCGGGCCGCAAAAAATCCCCCACAGCCAGGGCGCAATCGGGAAACGCCAGGGGAATGATCGTGTCTTGGTCGTAGAGCTTCTGCTCTATACCGTAGCCCTCGGCCCCTGGTTGCCGAAACAGGTAAAGACAGCGATCCTGCACATCCAAAATCCAGTATTCGGCAATACCCGAACGTCCGTATAACGGCACCTTGAGGTCACGGTCTCGTCGCAGAGTGCTATCGGCCACCTCAATCAGCCAAAAGATTTCTGCGGGGGTAGGGTGGTGATCTTCGTAGTCCAGCGGGTCGATGCGTACCACGGCTACATCGGGTTCGGGTTCAGAAAAATCGCTGAGCTGCACCAGATCTTGAAATCGCAGCAAGGCCCGACCCCTCAGCCGTTGCGACAGGACTCGATCCAACCGCGTTACGGCGGCACTGTGGGCCGTTCCCTTAGCTAACCTGGTATAAAGTTGTCCTTCGATCAGTTCTACCCGCTCATCCGCCGCCAAAATTCCCGCCTCTGCCATGCGGTGATAGTCCTGTACATTCAGCGCTCGTAGATCGGTGGCCGCTGTCATGGAGATAAGGGGGTATAGGGCTGCTTCCTAATTATGAACGATGCTGATGCAGGGGAATCGCCCAGGACACTCCAACCTCTCGCTATCATAGAAGACCATCTCTTTCTTCTTCCTGTCATGGCCGCTTCTTCCCTACCAACCGCCACTTCCCTAACCCCAACCGTCAGCGGGGAGAATCCTGAGGCTGTCCAGCAGGCGGAATCAGCGGTTACAGAGAATGCGGAGCGTTCAACCATGTCAGGAACTCAGGTCAGCCAACCCCTTCTTGGCCAATCCCTGGAAGCGCTGACGGCTTGGATGGTGGCCCAAGGGCAACCCGCCTATCGGGGTAAGCAGTTGCACCAGTGGCTCTATCAGCAGGGGGCGCGGTCGCTGCAAGATATCACCGTTTTTCCCAAGGCGTGGCGGCAGCAGGTGGAAGGGGTTTCGGTGGGTCGCTCGGAAATCTACCACCGCACCGAGGCCAGGGATGGCACCGTCAAGTATCTGCTGAAGCTGGCCGATGGGCAGATTATCGAAGCGGTAGGGATGCCCTCGGCCAAGCGGCTGACGGTGTGTGTGTCGTCTCAGGTGGGGTGCCCCATGGCCTGCGACTTTTGCGCCACGGGCAAGGGCGGCTTTTTGCGCAACCTGGCCACCCACGAAATCGTCGATCAGGTGCTAACCGTACAGGAAGACTTTGGCCAGCGGGTCAGCAACATCGTCTTTATGGGCATGGGCGAACCGCTGCTGAACACTGACAACGTGGTTGCCGCCATCCGCTGCCTGAATCAGGATGTGGGCATCAGCCAGCGATCCATGACCCTCTCCACCGTGGGCATTCCAGGCCGCATTCGCAAACTGGCGGACGAGCAACTTCAGGTCACCCTGGCGGTCAGCCTCCACGCCTCCAACCAAGCCCAGCGCAAAGACCTCATCCCCAGCGCCAAGGCCTATCCC
Source organism: Spirulina sp. (assembly GCA_044070495.1). Classification (GTDB taxonomy): domain Bacteria; phylum Cyanobacteriota; class Cyanobacteriia; order Phormidesmidales; family Phormidesmidaceae; genus Nodosilinea. Next base: position 37,164 of record JBIPSI010000013.1, read on the forward strand.
CTGACGGAACTGCTGGAGGAATGCCGCGACTATGTCAAACTGACTGGGCGGCGCGTCACCTTTGAGTACATTCTGCTGGCGGGCTTAAATGATCAGCCCAAAAACGCCGTGGAACTGGCCCAACATCTGCGCGGCTTCCAAAGCCACGTCAACCTCATCCCCTACAACCCCATCAACGAGGTGGACTACCAGCGCCCCACCGAAGCCAGCATCCGCGAGTTTGTGGCCCAGCTCGAATCTCGCCACATTGCCGTCAGTGTCCGCTATTCCAGAGGGCTAGAGGAAAACGCCGCCTGCGGCCAACTTCGCGCCTCTAAGGTGGCCTAGGGAATGAGTTTCTTGTGGAAGTTGATCTACACAGAAGGGCGGTCAGAGTAAGTTTTTACCCTGCTGGACGGACAAAACTTGCTAGAACTCAACTCCATCGAAGGGTCAGGAAACCTGACCCCCACCTTATTCCAACGCTGTAGGGGCGCGGTTTCCGCGCCCAATGCAGAATCTTTTGTCAGTCAACCAGGTTGTTACCATTGGGTGGGCCACAACTCGACCATAGTCTAAGGGCAATTCCGCACAATTCCCAGACAATAGAATGGCCCTCTCCATCCCCGGAGGTTTACTATGGCGCGCCATCGTTCATCCATTCGCAAAAAAGACGATTTCGCTGCATCCCCTAAACCCTCTTCCGACCCATTCCAACCTCGTCCCTTTGCGGATCCAGCGGTGGATGAGATTACCCACTCCCCAGCCAATAGCGCCCCTCCAATTCTCGATAAACTCGTAACACCGCCGCCTCGGTCTGTCCCCATCCAGCCCAAACTCACCATCGGCGCACCGGGCGATAGGTATGAACAAGAGGCGGATCGCTTGGCTAGCCAAGTGGTGCAGCAAATTCATGGGCCACAAACCAACCATTCCGTTCAGCGAGAAGCGATTGAAGACGAAGAACTGCAAATGAAACCCAATTTCCTGCAAAGGGAATCCATCGAAGACGACGAGGAACTGCAAATGCGCCCCGCCACGGAAGCTGTTGAGGGTGGACCAGCCTCCAAAGATTTAGAATCCGCCATTCACCAAGCCAGGGGCAGCGGCCAAGCCCTAGACCCCAACCTACAACGGCAAATGGGCCAAGCCCTAGGAGCCGATTTCAGCGGCATTACCATTCACACCGATAGTCAATCCGACCAGCTCAATCGCTCCATTCAAGCCAAGGCGTTTACTACTGGGCAGGATATTTTCTTCCGCCAAGGAGCCTATCAGCCGAGTAGCCAGAATGGGCAAGAACTCATTGCCCATGAGTTAACCCATGTGGTGCAGCAGGGCAAAGAAACGACGTTGCGCCGCTCACCCAACGCTGTCCAGCGAGATATGGATGAGGACTTACGTAAAGCTATCCTGTCGCGACGAGGATTAGCGACCGGACAAGACAGTGAAACAACTCGCCGAGAACAAGCCCAAGAACGTCATACTGCCATGACGACTAGCAACGAACGGCAGCAGCAATCTGGAGAATTGCACAGTTTTTTGAAGAGTAACCTGCGGAAACGTCGGGGTATGGTTACGGGCCAAAGTAGTGAAGAGGTCAGTCAAGAATTTGGCCTAGAAGACTTTACTACCTCTGCCGGGAAACGAGCCACTGAGGAGGCCCAAGGGGTGAGTGGTGATCCGATGATGGATCGGATAGCCCTACAGGAAAAAATTGCAACTCGCGGTGCATTAGGTAGTCAAGGTTTGGCTACTTTAATGAATCAGAATCGGCAGCGAGAAGTGGATAAAGCTTCATCTTTTAAGGACTTGTCAGACACCCATAACGAACAACTCGATAGCCATCGTCAAGGACGGCAAGCTATTGATAAAGCTGTTTGGGACTATGGTGAACCAGCTCGACTCAAAGCGGTTATTGAGCATGAATCGAAAGCCCAACAGGCTAATTTTTCAGCCATGCTTAAGGATGCCTTATCCCTAGCTAATAACGCAAAACTAGCTGCCAGTTGGGATACAACAGAATTAGAGAAACTTAGCCAAACGGCCCAAGACTCGTTTAATGCCATTGCTGCACCGCTGGCTGATACCATCGATGCCATCGCTCCCCGTGTTCAAATAGCGCAGACTGCCATTGTAGCCGTCAACCTCAGGGCTAATCAGGATCTTGATTGGATGAACCAACTCCAGCCTCGTACTGAGGCCGATATTATATCCGGTGTTGAAAGATTTAAGCAGGGTGATACTACAATCATCAATACTAATATGTCGCAGGCTTGGGCATCCATTCTCTCGAACGGTGGGCAATCAACTCGCGACACCACTCTTCTTGATGAAAAATTTAAGGAGCTAGCCAAAGAAATTGATCGAAAGACACCAATAGATGAGAATAGTATCAAACAAAGCTTGACTGGAAATCCTAGTCAAAAAAATACTGCTCTCGATTTACTAAAACAGAAAATCACTAGCAACAAAAAAAGTACCATCAGCAAAATTATCGCTTCTGAATCTAATGCTAAAACTCTAACTGGATATGCTAATCAACTGGATGAATTGGACGGCTTTAATGTTGTTTTGGAGAATACGACTGATCGAGGTAAGTTGGCTCAAATTCTTCAAAAGTCTAAGCGTAATTTGCCTGCCCTGCTTCGCATATATAAAGCCTATAATAATGATGCCAACAAGGTTCATTTTCTACTCTGTGGTAATGGTGGCCAGGAGATTATTAATTTAGAGGACTGGCTGAAGAAGAATGGTAAGGTGTGGACAGGAGACACGACAAATCCCCCAGCCTTTCAGCCTACGGGTACAACGAGAGATCAGATTGAAAATGTGGCTGTTCCTAAGACTGGTTCTTCCTCTCCTGCGGCGGGGGGCTATGCAGGTAATCGTGCCTATGGAACAAATACCCAACCTCCCGATATGCTGCTCCCTCAACAGACAACGACTAAACAGGCGATTACCTACACAGAATATGACATTAAGCCCTACCACCCAGGACAAAACCGTGGCGGAGAACGCTTTGTGAAAGGGAGTGATGGTCGCTATTACTACACTAGCGATCACTACAAGACGTTTAAGCAATTTACTTAGTACCAACCTTCGTTCAATGGTTCATAGACTATGGCTAGCCCCCTATCGCTGACTCACCCTGAAATATTCTATGTTCTAGCTGAAGACGAGTCGGACTTTGCTACTCGCTATATGACCCTTCAGGCTGACTATCCTAATGCCCGTATCGTTCGAGTGCGCGGGAGCAAAATGCGCTCTCTTTCAGCCCTATTCGATGAGATTTCCGCAGCTTTTCAATTTCCCTACTACTTTGGCGAAAATTGGGTCGCCCTCTACGATTGTTTGACCGATTTAGACTGGGCCAAGGCTCAGGACTATCTCCTGCTAGTTAGCGACGCTCACCTTGTTTTAGGCGATGAGCCTACCACCATGCTGAAGAAATTTTTAGACCTCCTCGTTGAAGTACATCGGGCCTGGAGTAGCACATCAGACCAGGGCGAGACAACTTCTTTTCGGATGATTTTTCAAACTTCTCCCGATTCAGAAGCTATCTGGTGGGAAAAACTCTACCTTGCTGGTTATGCCCATCCACCGACTTAGAGGGCGTTTGAAAAGGGTTGCCTCAGGTGCGATTGGTCGCTAGATCGGCGCAAATCTACGGGATTTTTGACGACTGAGGCTGACCTCATCGGTATAACTTGGGACAAGCTTCGGCTTTTCAAACGTCCTCTTATTCCCTAGCTCAGATCTACTCCGGCAGCCTATACTGTCCAACAATTTTCTTGGCAAAGTCGGGTACGTGGGCCGCTAGTTTTTCGGGATGGTTGCGTTTTAGATAGAGATAATTTCGGGTGAAGTGGGAATCGATGGAGAAGCGGGCGTATTCCAGACCCTTGGGGCCAACTCGTTCGATGACCAGGCCCATCAGTTTGGCGGCCCACATGGGTAGGGTCACGCCTTTGTCGTAGGCGGGGATGCTTTGCTGCACGGCCTGGTGGCGATCCCCCTGGGACATGACGGGTTGGGTATCGAGCTGATCCATCACCAAATCCAGCATTTCTTGCCCAGTTTGGTTGCGAACCACAATCCACTGCCAGCCGAAGGGGGCACCCATGTAGCCCACCACCAGGTCGGCAAGGCCGTTGACGTAGTCGAAACAACTCATGCAGGAGGGGGCAAAAACGTCCTTGAGCTGGTTGGTTTTGAGGCCGAAGAAGGGCACGGTTTCGGTGGAGCCGTCTTCGTGCTTGAAATGCACCCGGAAATCCTGCATGAACTCGTAGTGCACAACGGTTTCGGGGGAGCGGCTGGTGGTTTCTAGGAATTTTTGCAGCCCAGCCCGGCTGACGTTATCCACGCAGGGGGTGCCCAGGACGTAGAGTTTCTCTAGGCCAAGTTTGTCTTCTATCGCACGCAGGGCTTGGATTTGACAGCCAACCCCAATCACCAGCAAGCGCTTCATGCCCGACTGTTCCACCTGTTCTAGCACCGATAGATTGGGTGACAGGGTGGGCTTGTTGACACGGGCAGCGAGGATTTCCTCCGGCGTGGTGGCGATCACGGGCTTGGGTTGGAAGCGGTCTTCCTCGGTGTTTTGTACACAGACAACGCCCTCTACCTTGCCCTGGGTGAGCATTTCAATGGCGATGGAACTGACGATGCCCGTCCACTGTGCCCCTTCGATGGGTTGCTGCTTGCGGGCCGCCATCATGTCTTGGTGGACGCCAAAATAGACCTCGTTATCCTGATCCAGATCCCGCTGGCGACCGTGGCTTTGTTCTTCTAGGGTAGGAAACTGTTGGTTGAGGAAAGCGCAGGCTTCCTTGACGTAGTGAATGTAGTAGGTATCGCAGAAGCCACATTCGCTACACAGTTCCTTGGCCGGACGGGGGGCACCGGGACGCAGGGCTTTAGCTTTGTGATGGGGCGGCTGGGCCAGGGTCATAGCAGTGAAGGAACGTTAAGGGGTGGTCTGTTCTTCACCATACCGCAAGGCTTTCCCTCCCACAGCCCTTTCTTTTCAATTGTTGCGAAAGATTAGGCTCTAGCGATTTTGTTAAGGGTTGTTTGCCAATGCGATTCTATAGGATGGGGGTGGGCACTCTGTAGACTACACCAAACGTTATTGTCCATAGGGGCAGGTGATCCTAGAACCATCGGTGAGGCGATCCCCTTGCTTAGCAAAGACCTATTGGCGCGGCAAGTCAACACCCATGATTTGGAGAATCGTGTACATGGCGTAGTTTTGATTTATCGTCAAGGACTTACCCCCATAATCCCATCCGGGTTTGCCCGGTGGTGCTATGGATCATCTGATATGGCCTCAGCAAGGTCACTCTCCGTGACAAATGAACCTGTGATATCCCCTGATCCCGCTGCGACAAAAGGCCCGCCAACGCCGTCTCCTCTGGCCAACGCCCTTGACCAGCCCCTTGTTGTTGACCATGCTCCCCTAGAGATGAAGGCCCATCTCTCCCTGGGGCAAGGGCTGATGGCGATGGCGGCATCGACTAAGACCTATGCCCTGGTTGTGCAGGAGAGTGGCCATCTGCTGGGAGTGCTGACCTATGCCAATGTGGCCGCCGCCGCCGCCCACAACACCGCCTTTAACCACACGCCCCTCAAGGACTGGATGACCCCCCTGGCCAGTCTCGTTCCTAGTCCGGCGTTACAGTCTGCCCTCAGTTCTCCGCTGTCTTTAGCCTGCGCCCCACCCTACCGAGTGGTGGTGAACGGGGGAGGGCACTGGGTAGGGCTGATTACGCCTACAGGCTCCTATGTTTTGCCAGAGACCTCCCTTAATTCGGCATGTTCTCTAGACTTAAATGCCTGTCAGCAGCAGACGTTCTCACTCCATGAGCAGCAGGAACGCCTTACCCTAGCCCTGAAGGGAGCCCAGATGGGCACCTTAGACTGGGATATTAGCACCGATATTCTGGTGGTATCTGAGGAATTACAGCAGCTCTTGGCCCTGGCCCCCGGCGAGTTCGACGGCCATTCCAAGAGTCTCTTTGAGCATGTTCACCCAGAGGATCGAGCCAAGGTGAACGAGGCGCTTCAGTACGCTATTCAACATCAAAAACGATACGACGTTGAGTTTCGTATTCTGCTGCCCGATGGCTTGGTGCGGTGGCTGCTGTCCCAGGGGCAGGTGTTTTGCCTCCCTAACCTAGCTCCGCGCCTAGTGGGGGTAACAATGGACATTTCGGCCCAGAAACAGGCAGAGGCCGAACTAAAGCTCCAAGCCCAGCGAGAGCGCCTGGTAACCGAAATGGCCCAGCGCATCCGCAACCTGCTAGATCTAGACAATATCCTAGAGCAGACGGTCATCGCCGTACGCGAGTTCATTGAGGCGGATCGGGTGATCATCCTGCAATGTTCGCCAGACATGAGCGGCGAGGTCATCCAAGAATCCTGTTCTCCGGCCTACCCGGCCATGATGGGCTGGGCCGTGCGCGATCCCTGGAGCGTGGACGAAAAATTTCTGGCCCACTATCGCCAAGGTCGGGGCATGGCCGTGGCCAATGTCTACGAACAGGGGCTTTCAGAGAACCAGCTCATGTTCTTGGAATACTTTAAAATCCAGGCAGAGGTGGTGGTTCCCCTACTCCATGAACAAACCCTTTGGGGCCTGTTGATTGCCCACCAATGCAGCGCTCCCCGCCCGTGGGGCACCGCCGATGTACGACTGCTGCAAAGCCTAGCCACCCAGGTGGGAATTGCCATTCAGCAGGCTAAACTTCATCGTCAGCTTACCCTGGCTAACCAAGGGTTGCGCCGGATGGCCTACCTGGATGGCCTCACCCAGGTGGCCAATCGTCGTCGCTTTGAACAGCATCTAGACGGCGAATGGCGGCGGATGGCCCGTCAGCGGGAGCCACTTTCTATCATCCTGGCCGATATTGATTATTTCAAAGGCTTTAACGACCTCTACGGTCACCAAGCTGGCGATAACTGCCTCCGCCTGGTGGCCCGCACCCTCAGCCACGCGGCCAAACGCCCAGGAGACCTAGTCGCTCGCTATGGTGGTGAAGAATTTGCGGTCATTCTGCCCAACACCCATCTCAAGGGGGCAGAGACCGTCGCCGAAGATATCCGTCGGGCGATTCGGGATCGACGCATCAACCACCGTAGTTCCGCCATTGATACTATTGTCACCATGAGCCTAGGGGTGGCGAGCTGTATCCCCTCCACAGACAGTTCGGCAGCCAACCTCCTCAAACGGGCCGATGAAGCGCTCTATGCCGCTAAAGCTGGGGGGCGAGACCAAGTACAACTTGCTCCGGCCATCACCTAGGCCACCACCCTACACAGGTTCAATCTCCCTAAGATTTTATCTTCGTGAGGCTCTGTCTTCCTAGGTCTACAGCATATCCTAGGCTCCCAACACAACCAGCGTGAAGCATTATCCAGGGAAGATTCTGAGGAGAAAGCGGCGGCCAGTCTAGGGCTGATTCGGCCTGCCCTAGGAACTATAGACCCTGGCGAGAGACCATCTTTTCGATATTGGCCTGGGTTTGGTGGAGCAGGCTATGACGGCTATCACCAGCGCTATGAAGAGAGGGCACCAGATTACGCGCTTGGAGCGCCATGTGGAGTTGTAGATGGGCAACGTACTCGGAAAAATCTTCGCGGGTTTCGGTCAGGACGGGAGCTTTTTCTGACAATGCCACGGGAAAACCTCGGTATTACTGAAGATCGGGAAATACGCAACGATAACGAAGTTAACATAACCCCTGACCCCGCCCCAGGTTGTGCAACGAAGCTTAACGGTAATTATGGAGGCTGAGATTACATCCCTGATGGCTTCCCGGTTATGGGTGGAGGAGGAAACCTCACCCCCTACCATGGCTGGGGTTTGGGCATCGAGTGTTGGCCATGCGGATGGGGTGTCACCCGAACCAGGACGGTCACAGAACGGCGCAAAAGCGCGAGGATACAGACAAGCTGTATCCTCGCGGCGAGATGACCACGCTAGATCGCCCTAGCGTAGCGGGATGGACTAGATCTCGAACTTCTCACCTTTGGCGGGGTCAGACCAGTCGCAGGCAAAACCCTTGGTATCGGGCACGAACTGGTTCCAGGGCTGGGGATCGATGGGGCCATCGGTAGACCACAGGATCTCGAACATGCCGTCTTCCTTCACTTCCCCAATCCGTACGGTCTTGGAGAGGTGGTGGTTGGCATTCATGGTCACAGGGCCTTCTGGGGCGGCCATGCTTTGGCCATAGGCTGCCGTACGCACGGCAGCAATGTCAAAGCTGCCAGCGGCCTCCACGGCCTGTTTCCAGAGGTAAACCATGATGTAGGCGGCTTCCATAGGGTCGTTGGTGACCCGATCTTCGCCGTACTCAGCCTTGAAGTCGGCTACCCACTTGGTGTTCTCGGGGGTGTCCACGGTTTGGAAGTAGTTCCAGGAGGCCAGGTGACCCACCAGGAACTCAGGCCCGATCTGGCGCACTTCTTCCTCCGCCACACTGACGGACATCACGGGGTACAGATCTGGCCCCATGCCAGCCCCTTGCAACTGCTTAAAGAAAGCCACGTTGCTGTCGCCGTTGAGGCTGTTGAAAATGACCCCACCGTTGGGCAGAGCGGCCCGAATTTTGGTGATGATCGGCGTGACCTCGGTGTTGCCCAGGGGCAGGTAGTCTTCCCCAACGGTGTTGCCACCCTTGGCCGCCAGTTGCTCTTTGATAATGGTGTTGGCGGTGCGGGGGAACACGTAGTCCGACCCCACCAGGAAGAAGTCCTTGCTCTTGTTTTCCAACAGCCAATCCACAGCGGGCTCGATTTGCTGGTTGGGTGCCGCCCCGGTGTAGAAGATGTTCTTGGAACATTCCTGTCCCTCGTACTGCACCGGATACCACAGCATGTGATCCTTCGACTCGAAGACGGGCAGCACAGCCTTACGGCTAGCCGAAGTCCAGCAGCCGAACACCACCGACACCTGGTCTTGATCAATCAGCTTCTCAGCCTTCTCCGCAAAGGTAGGCCAATCCGAAGCGCCGTCTTCCACCACCGCTTCAATCTGCTGGCCGAGGACACCCCCCGCCGCATTGATTTCCTTGATGGCGAGTTTCTCCGCGTCTACCACGGTGGTTTCGCTAATCGCCATGGTGCCGCTGAGGGAGTGGAGGATCCCCACCTTAACCGTTTCGCCGCCGCCCGCTGCGGCATCGCCACCCTCAGGAGTGGTTCCCGCGTCGGGGGTTGTCGTGGCATTGCCACAGGCTTTCAACAACATTGAGGTGCCCAGGGTAGCAGACCCGTACACCAAAAACTTCCGTCGATTAAATCGTGCGACCATTCAACCTCACTCCTGACTCAAATAAATAGGGGCAATTGGGCTATGGCATCACCCACCAAACCTCCAGAGTGGATATTAGGCGGAGTGATTGGTAGTAAATGTAGCGCAGAACACAAAAAATCTTTAACTTTGTTGGCAAAGAAACGCTGACCTGGGTAAAACTCTTTGAATCGTTCTAAAAGTTTTAAAAGTTTGTTCTAGAAGGATCTTCCCTAGCCACTTCCCAGGACGGCACAGCGCAGGGGGAGAAATCAGCAAAGCCGTCCTATGATGGAATGGATTTGGGGAGAAATGCCTTGGGATCTCGAACCCTGGGCCGATGGCCTACCCCATGGATATTAGCAGTTGGGAAACGCGCATGAGAGATTACGTGGAGTGGCTAGGGTTAATGGCCGTATCGGGTGGCTTGGCAGTGCTGCTAAACAGCGTATTCTTGAACGGTGCCGCCCAGGCCCAGGTGTCTGCCCACAACTTGACTATGCCCTCCACCCCCCCGGCTGAACTGTGCCTTTGGGTATCGGCCCCCTCCCAACCCTAATCTCGCCATCGTTGCGTCGGTTCCCTAACCTTGCCACAATGAAGGGCAGGATTGTTAAGTATTGGAAACATTTCTAGCATGGGATTTCTGTCGATTCTGGGGCTTCTCGTGGGGCTACTAGGGCTGGGCTTGGCGATCTATTTCTTGACGGCCCGCCGCTACCAGTCCGCTAATTCCGTGGCCAACGCCTACGACCAATGGACCCAGGACGGCATCCTCGAATTTTACTGGGGCGAACATATTCACCTAGGGCACTATGGGTCGCCGCCGCGCCGCAAGCCGTTTTTGGCCGCCAAGGCGGATTTTGTCCACGAAATGGTGCGCTGGGGCGGGTTGGATCGCTTGCCCTCTGGAACCACCGTCCTGGATGTGGGTTGCGGCATTGGCGGCAGCGCCCGAATTCTGGCGCGAGACTATGGCTTTGCGGTCACAGGGGTGACCATCAGCCCCCAGCAGGTGCAGCGGGCCACGGAACTCACCCCCGCCGGAATCACCGCCCAGTTCCAGGTGGATGACGCCATGAATCTTTCCTTACCCGACGCCAGCTTCGATGTGGTGTGGTCGGTGGAGGCTGGCCCCCACATGCCCGATAAGGCCATCTTTGCCAAGGAACTCATGCGGGTGCTGAAACCCGGTGGCCTTCTCGTCGTGGCCGATTGGAACCAGCGGGACGACCGTAAAAAGCCCCTGAATTTCTGGGAAAAACCCGTCATGCAGCAACTGCTGGATCAGTGGGCGCACCCTCAGTTCGCCAGCATCGAAGGCTTTGCCGAACACCTCGAAGCCACGGGCCTCGTTGATGGCACCGTCACCACCGCCGACTGGTCGCAGGAAACCCTGCCCTCCTGGCTCGATTCCATCTGGCAGGGCATCGTGCGGCCCAAGGGCTTGATTAAGTTCGGCTTCTCAGGCTTCATCAAATCCCTGCGCGAAGTGCCCACCATTCTGCTGATGCGCCTTGCCTTTGGGACGGGACTCTGTCGGTTTGGCATGTTTCGGGCCATCCGGGGTTAGGGATTAGGCAGTGGATTGGGGCGCACGGCGGTGCGCCCGTACGAGGCCGTTGCCATGGATTTGTTGCCATGGATCAGGTTGCCCTTGAAATAGGGCTTAGGAGCAATTGGTGATTGGGTTGGGGCGCACCGCAGTGCGCCCGTACAATGGAGTCGTCCAGGATGTATCCCTAACGCTTTGCTATGCCTACGCCCCGCCTGATCATTATTGGCCTCGACTGCATGGAGCCGTCCCTGGTATTCGAGCGTTGGCGGGAGGACTTGCCCAACCTCAGCCGATTGATGGCCCAGGGCATGTATGGCCGTATGGAGAGCAGCATTCCCGCCATTACTGTGCCTGCCTGGAGTTGCATGATGACCGGGCGCGATCCCGGAGAACTGGGCATCTATGGGTTTCGCAATCGGCGGGATCGCGACTATCACTCCATGGCGATTTCTGATGGACGGGCCGTAAAATTTCCCCGCCTGTGGGACATTTTGGGAGAGGCGGGCTGGTCGGTGGCGGTGCTGAGTGTGCCAGGAACCTCGCCCCCCTACGCCGTCAACGGTTCCCTGGTGTCCTGCTTCCTCACCCCCAGCACTGAAGTCCCCTTCACCCATCCGCCGGAACTGGGCGACCAAATCAAAGCCTGGATGCCAGATTTCATGATGGATGTGCCCAACTTTCGCTCCGACGAAAAAGACCGCATCCTAGCCAACCTTTACAGCCTGTGCGATCAGCGCTTTACGCTGGCTGAAAAGCTAATTGATCGGGATCAGCCGGACTTCTTGATGCTGGTGGATATGGGGGTAGACCGTCTGCACCACGCCTTTTGGAAACCGATGGATCCCCGCCATCCCCAATACGAGGCCGATTCCCCCTTTGCCACTGCCATCCACGACTACTACGTCCATGTGGACAAACGGGTGGGCGAGTTGCTGACCCATTGCGACGATGAGACTGCGGTATTGGTAGTCTCGGATCACGGGGCACAACCCTTGATGGGCGGCATTTGCATCAATGAATGGTTAATCGCTCAAGGCTATCTGACGCTTAAGGAAGACCTCGATCAGGTGATCCCCCTCGACCAGGCGGCGGTGGATTGGGGCCAAACCCAGGTGTGGGGTGCCGGGGGCTACTATGCCCGCATTTTCTTCAACGTTAAGGGCCGCGAACCCCAGGGCACCGTAGCCATGGCCGACTACGATGCCCTGCGCCAGGAACTCACCGACAAGCTCAAAACCCTGACCGACCCCAGCGGCAATCCCCTGCCCATCAAGGTCTTCAAACCCCAGGACATCTACCAAAAGGTACGCGGACGGGCACCCGACTTGATTGTGTACTTCGACGATCTCGCTTGGCGTTCCGTCGGTAGCGTTGGCCTCAACAGCTTCTACACCGTGGACAACGACACTGGCCCCGACGATGCCAACCACGCCCCCTTCGGCCTGATGATTTTCCACGACCCCGCCCAGCCCCAAAACGGTCGGGAACTAGAGGGCGCACAACTTTATGATGTGCTGCCGACCCTGCTGCACCGCTACGGTATTACCCCTCCCGATGGACTACGGGGCAAAATCTGGTAGTTAACCCACACAAATAAACAAGCTGATCAGGACAACCCCTAGGAACGTTCGTCCTCTAGAGAGGTTTTTCCTGAATCAAGCTGGCTTTGCAACTGGGCCAGGGCCGCCCAGCGGTGATCTACTGCCAGGTTACCTTGACGTTCTGGTGCTTCAGTGGGGATGGCAATGCCGGGACAATCCACATCACACAACTGACGCTGAGGCAGAGCCAAGCAAATTTGTTCATGGATCCAAGCCATTGGATCAAAATATCCGTTGGGGGGCAGGGTTTCCATCAGATCTTCCATACCTACCTCCCGCTCTAGGGGCAGGGTAGCAGGGTCAGGGGCGTCCTCTAGCCAAATAAGTTCCTGGGGGGCAATGGAAACTCGGTGGTTATAGCTCTGTAGGCAACGGTGGCAGGTTAGGGTCACGATAGTTTCCGCAAAGCCTTTCACCGCCAGGTAGGTCGCCTGGTGGGTCACCTGCACTTCGCCACGCACCGGAGTTAAGGTTTCCAGCTCAGGAAAGTGACCATCAATCTCGATGCTGAGAGTCTTCTCTGGCTGCTGAAGTAGCTGAGGGATGTACACCCGATCCCAATCCATGGCTGTACCCTATTCCTCGTCATGGGCCTGATGTTCTAGGCATATCACCAACCGTCGATCCGGCTCTTTGCCTCGGCTGAAGGTCGATAGCCTTTCCTGAGCCTTCAGAAAATGATGAAGTTGGCGGCGTTCAGCGGAGGAAAGCCCCTTGATTTCGTGTTCTTCATGGCTAGCCAAAACCTGTTCCGCCGCCGCCATGGCCATGGCTTTAAGCTCCTCCAGACGCTTGGCCCGGTAGCCCGCCAACTCCAGAGTAAAGGCTTGCTGCTGATCGGCCTCTTTACCTAGGTTCAGGGTGGTATTGGCAAGATACTGAATCGAGTCCAGCACGGAACCCCGATCCCCGATCAGGGTCTGCACCTGTTCTGGGGTGAGCTTTGAGTCATCAATAGTGAGCCAGCAGCTATGCCCTGTCTCATCCTCAACGAGGTGGGCGGACACCGTCGTTTGTAGCCCCTGCATGGCCAGCAGTGACGTGAGCCACTCAACCCCAGCTTGGTATACCGCTTCCTCCATGGTGCCCCTATGCCTTTTTCTTCTTGGCCCGACCCGGTTCAAAGGGTAGGGTTTTGCGATCATCAACGTCCGCCTTACGGGTTTCAGAGTCCACGATTTTCTGCAAATTTTCCGGCAGTGGTTCGCGGGACAGAATGAAGGTCTGTAAGGTTTGGAAAATGTTAGCAATCACCATGTACATCAGCACCCCAGCGGGCAGGGGGAAGAACAGGAACATCCCAGAGAAGATCACCGGCGTAAACTTGTTGACAGCGTTTTGCTGCGGGTTGTCCGATGTAGATCCCTGCCCCGACAACACCTGGTTGAGGTAGAGGCTAGCCCCAAAGGCCAAAATCATAGCCAGGATATCCCAGTGGATTGCGCCGTTGTCGCCTGTCACCCCTACTCGACCCAGCGCTTCAATAAATAGGAAGCCCTTGTTGGAGGCTAGGCCGGGTACGTAGACCTTAATTGACGCTTCCCCAGGGGCCACAGCGGTAATGTGACCATCTTGATCAACCTCAATCACGCCCTCGCCCTTGGCAATTTCCCAGCGGGGCTGAACCTCGTCCGCCGCTTCCTGGTTGTACTCGGCGACCAGATCCCCAATGGGTTGGCCCTCAGGGGTTTGCAGACGCACATCGGTCTTTTCGCCCACCACCAGCTTGTTGCCGCCAGGCACTACCGCCGCAATGGGAAAGTGAGAGCCATCGGACACATAGATGGCCTTGGGAGAAGTACTAAAGATTTGGGGCTGAATTTGCTCAACCTTCTCCTGGGGGAAAACCTGAAAATTGACGTCGTAGGCAATATCGGAGAACGGCGATCCCCGCAGGGTGGCAAACAGGGCAAAGAGGACAGGCATTTGCACCAGCACTGGGAAGCAGCCCGCCAGGGGATTCCCAAACTCTTTGTAGACCTTGCCCATTTCCTCCTGGAGCTTGGCGGGGTCGTCTTTATAGCGGTCTTGAATCTCCTTCACTCGCTTTTGCATCAGCGGCTGAGCCACCCGCATCCGGCGCATGTTGCGAATAGACCCAGCGTTGAGGGGGTATAGAGCAAAGCGAATGACCAGGGTAAGGGCCACAATCGCCAAGCCGTAGCTGGGCACGATCCCGTAGAAAAAATCCAGGATCGGCAACATGATGTTGTTTGACAGAAATCCAATACCAAAATCCATGGGCACCTAACCCCGCCAGGGGAATTACGACGTCAATTTGCTCAGTTACCTAATCTACCCTACTTATTTGCCCCCAACCCCACCAAAACGGTGCGGGGTACCGTAGGGTAGGGAGCGACAATCTAGTTGCTGCCAACAGCTCCGCTAACGGCCTGGGCCTGGGGAGAAATTTTCTCGTTGATGTAATCATAAACCTCGCGGAACCGGGGCATGGCGCGCAATTCCAAGCGACTACCATCTTTGAGGGTGATCACCATATCGCCCCAAAGCCCAATGCCCCGGGGCACGGTGACAATCTTGCGAATTTCCGAGTAGATAATATCGGTGCGGTCCTGGCCCTTCCAGCCCCCCGTAATGGAAATGCGGCGGTTGGTGATGCGGTAGCGCAGCCATAGGGCACGGGTGATAGCCCCTACCGTTAGAGGAATGCAAATGATAGTAAAGGCCAGCAGCCCATTGATAATCAAGTCGCCAATGTGGGGGCCGCCCTCGTAGAATACGTCTTCACGAATGCCCATGGAAAACCTCTAACTGTGTAAAGAGCTGTTTTAATTCTTGCAAAAAATCGCCATATTCGCACTGCTCTGCCCCAGGCCGTAGGTTCACCACTATCCACAGGTGGGGGCGCAACCGGGGGAGAAACTGCCCCATGATGGCGCGTACCTGGCGCTTGAGGCGATTTCGCACCACCGCCCGCTTACTGACTTTTTGACTGACCACAATGCCCACCCGACCGAGGACAGCACGATTTTCAGCATGGTTTTGGGACGATAAACCCTCCGTTTGGGAGGTCGGCTGCGACCCAGGATTCACCGTATCGAGCACCCTGACCACCAGGTGAGTAGACACGGCTTTATTCCCCAGGCGATACACCTTGGAAAAGTCACGGGAACGTCTTAGTCGCTGGGATTTCGGCAGCACGATGGCCAGAAGAACGGAAAAAGTATAGATAAACCAAAGCCCACCCCTCATCCTAGGATAGGGGCAGGCCAATGGTCACAAGCTTGAACTTGACCTAAACGGCCAACTTAGCCCGACCTTTACGCCGCCGCGCCTTAATCACGTTTTGGCCAGTGTGGGAGCGCATCCGAGCCCGGAAGCCGGAGGTTCTCTTTTGTTTGCGGTTGGTTCCTTCTAGGGTGCGCTTACTCATCGGGCTACCTCAGTACGCTGATCTAAATCTTTAAAAGTCACAGGTTTTCTATCATAACATCAATTGCTCAGCCCACACAGACCATCTATTGAGGCTTGCTGCGATACAAGGTTGCTGGGATTTCTGAGATCAGCAGCTTTAGGTCGGTAGGACAGATTAAATGTAAGACCTCTTGCATGGGTTAGCGCAGGGTAACCCAT
Organism: Spirulina sp.; assembly: GCA_044070495.1. Lineage (GTDB taxonomy): Bacteria > Cyanobacteriota > Cyanobacteriia > Phormidesmidales > Phormidesmidaceae > Nodosilinea. The sequence continues at coordinate 53,197 of JBIPSI010000013.1, forward strand.
GCTGGCCGAGACTTTGATGCGTCACGGCTACGCTTACTTAAGATTCCGCCGACCTAGTTAATGTTGACGCTTAGGCTTGGACAGAACCGCAGACCAGCCAGTCTTCCAGTACAAGAAGCGCTGGTCTGGGTTGATTAGGATGCTGTCCTTAGTCGGCTCCCAATTCTAGGGGCCAGGTGCCGACGTACTGATCCATAACATCGCCCTGGTAGGTCATGCTGAGGTTGAAATAGTGGTAGCCGTAGCGGTTGGGGTTGAGCACATTGTTCATGACCACTACGAAGTTCGTATTCGCTGGAATCGGTGATTCGGGGATAATCTCAATCACGCCTTCTTCCTCAAGCCACTCGATGCTTTGCAGGGGGATGGTTTCGCCTCCTCGCCATTCACCTTGGCGCAGCTCAATGGCGTCCATATTCAGACGACCTCGCCGCTGGGTGAAGGACTCAGGATATTCAATTTTGAGGGACACCACTTCGCGGGGCAGTTTGATGCGGTTCACTTGCAGGTAGTAGCGGGCATTGCGGCTACGGGGTGTGTTGAAGTCGATGAAGTAGCGCAGGCGATATTCGGCTTCAACACCACCGAAAATAGTCAGGCCTGACTGGGCGGGAGCGGGTTGCGGTAAAGCCACGCCAACACTCGTCGCCACGGTAGCGGCAGCGAGGAAAATCGCGGCTAGCCGCAGGGGTCGCTTGAGGGATGTCATGGAGTACCTCCGGGAAAAACCGTCTAGATGGATACAAATTTTGATGGATCAGTCAAGACTTTAACGCTTGCGATCCTAGGCCATTGGGCCACCTGTGCCAGTGACGTAACCGGATGCCCAAAGGTGCCCTGATGATAGCGATGACTCTAGGTGAGCCAAGCCTAGCCGCCAGGTTGATTTCATTCCGGCTTCTTATCCTATCACCGCCCTTTGAGGTTGTGTTGAGGATATGACTTCCCCCCTAACTTCCCCTACGCCGTTTGAATCATGTCAGGGTCAGGTCTCCTGACCCTGTGCAGAATCTGGGTTTAGCCCTAGGCTGGCCCAATGGCGGCCACAGCGGCCTCCACGGCTAGGGCCACATGGGTCCAGTGGGTGCCGCCCTGGCAGTAGACCACGTAGGGTTTGCGCAGGGGGCCATCGGCGGAAAGCTCCGAGGTGCTGCCGTCGATGAAGGTGCCCCCAGCCATCACCAGTGGGGTGTCGTAACCGGGGGTGACAGCGGGGACGGGTTCCACGTAGGCATCGATGGGGGAATGCTGCTGAATGGCTTTGCAAAAGGCGATCATTTTTTCCGGCGACCCTAGCTTAATCGCTTGGATTACGTCCCGTTGGGCCGCGTTGGGGCTGGGCTTGACCGGATAGCCCAGGGCATCGAAAGTGGCGGCTAACAGATAATTGCCCTTCATAGCTTCCCCCACCATCTGCGGAGCGAGGAACAACCCCTGGAACATCAGACGATTTTGATTGAGGCTCGACCCACCGCTGGAGCCAATCCCCGGTGCGGTCAAGCGACAGGCCGCCGCTTCCACCAAATCCGCCCGTCCAGCCACGTAGCCCCCGGTGGTGGCAATGGTGCCGCCTGGATTTTTGATCAGCGACCCGGCGATCAGATCCGCCCCCACGGCGGTGGGTTCGCGGTCTTCCAAAAACTCGCCATAGCAGTTATCCACAAAACAGACCACGTCGGATTTCTGCCGTTTCACAATTGTTACAATCCGCTCAATTTCGGCTATGGTTAGGGTTGAACGCCAACTGTAGCCACAGGAACGCTGGATGTGCACGAGCCGAGTATTCGGTTGGATAGCTGTTTCTAGTGCCTCCCAGTCGATGGCGGCTGCGGCGGTCAACGGTAGTTCTCGATAGGTGACCCCAAACTCTGCCAGCGAACCCTGGCCCGATGATCGCAAGCCAATCACCTCTTCCAGGGTGTCGTAGGGGGTGCCCGCTACCGCCAGACATTCATCCCCAGGCCGCAGCACGCCATACAGGGCGCAAGCGATGGCATGGGTACCAGAGACAAATTGGGCTCGAACCAGAGCCGCCTCCGCTTGTACAATCTCCGCAAAGACTTGATCTAAGGTGTCTCGGCCCAGGTCATCGTGGCCATAACCCGAAACACTGCTGAAATGGTGGCTTCCCACCCGATGCTGCCGAAAGGCCCTCAGCACCCGCCCTAAATTTTGCTTGACCTGGGCGTCAATTCCGTAAAAAATCGGAAACATTGAGGACTCTGATAGCATCATCGTGTTTGATCGTTGCGAAGGTTAATTTTTTTCGTTAAGAAACGAGGGAGTCCCATTGTCCCTCAAATTTAATCTGACCGTCCCAAAGTTCTGAGATTTAGTACATGACTGCAGCAACCACTCCCTCTACTCGTCTTTCCCGCGACTGGGTCACCCTGTTGTTCATGGTCGCGATGCACGCCATGGCCCTGTTAGCTTTTCTGCCCGGAAACTTCTCCTGGGCTGCGGTAGGGGTGGCCCTGCTGCTGCACTGGGTGACGGGTTGTTTGGGCATTACCCTCGGCTGGCACCGACTGATTTCCCACCGCAGTTTCCAGGTGCCCAAGTGGCTGGAATACTTCTTTGTCTTCTGCGGCACCCTGGCCTGCCAGCATGGCCCCATCACCTGGGTGGGCCTGCATCGTCACCACCACGCCTACTCTGACCAAAGCAACGACCACCACGACTCCAACAAAGGATTCTGGTGGAGCCACATGGGCTGGATGCTGCGCGACGTGCCTGCCAAAAAAGAAATGGGCCGCTTCACCCGCGATATTTCCGAAGATCCCGTTTATTTGTTCTTTGAAAAATATTTCCTCGCCACGCAAATTGTCCTAGGTGTGGTTCTATACTTCCTGGGCGGCTGGCCCTTTGTGATGTGGGGTATCTTCGTCCGCTTGGTCGCTGTATACCACTGCACCTGGCTGGTGAACAGCGCCACCCACAAATTCGGCTACCGCACCTATGAAACCGAAGACAAATCCACCAACTGCTGGTGGGTGGCTGTCGTCACCTACGGCGAAGGCTGGCACAACAACCACCACGCCTTCCAATACTCCGCTCGTCATGGCCTCCGGTGGTGGGAAATTGACATCACTTGGATGACCATCCGCCTGCTGGAAATCGTGGGTCTGGCCAAGAAAGTGAAGCTGGTCAACTCAGCTGAGTAAATGCAAGCCCTCGGTAGGTGATGGGATCTCCCGTTACCTCAGAGGTTCACCCTAGTCCCAATGCCGTCCACCATGGGTTGGGCGGCATTTTTTTCGAGCAGGGTTCCCATCACCAAGGCGAATCTGACTGTGGTACGCTAGGAAGACAAAACGGGATGTAGCGCAGCTTGGTAGCGCACTTCGTTCGGGACGAAGGGGCCGTGGGTTCGAATCCCGCCATCCCGATTTTATGAGTCACTTAATCGTTATGCTCGGTGTTCCTGGCTACCGCAAGGAAGGTCAGGGGTTTTGCTTTTCCCATGGGGCCTTGTCAGCCAACGCTTTGGTGCAATGTTGCCTAGGAACTGGGTTTAGCCCAGTCCGAGCTTGCGCCGTAGTTTGGTGCCCATCGTTTGCAGGTACAGTCGGGCGAGGCGAGGCGGGTTGAGACCAGGAATATCGCCCCGATGTTTGGAACGGTGATCGAAGAATTGGTTGAGTTCTGTCAAAATTACTTGCAGCCTGGGCACTAGGGCGTCTTCGCGGTAGGGCTGTAGGGCTTCTGGAGTCATATATTTCGGATTTGGGGTGTTGAGGGCGGCTAGGATGCGTTCAACATCGTAGGCGGTGGAATAGACGCCGATTTTTTGGCAGTTAAAGCCCGGATCGAGGTAGTCGGCTAGGGCACCGTTGACGCTAGAAAACACCTCACAGCCGCAGGCCATGGCCTCCATGGGGGGAAGCCCGAAGCCTTCGCTAACCCGGCTGATCGCCCAATATTCTGCTGAATCGTAGAGATACACCTTACTGCGGTTGAAGAGTTCACTGAGATCGTCTACAAAGCCCTCCAGGCAGACGACATTACAGTGCGCCTGTAGGGCGGGCACTAGGGTTTTCATCAGGTATTCCGAAGATTTGCGCCCCTGCACCAGCACATCGATGTCGCGGGGTAGCTGGCGGTTGGTGAAGGTGGCGTCAATGTGGTTGGGCAGATAAAACAGTAGCCCGTTGGGCTGGCGCTGGCCCCAATAGCCGAGGGAGTTGCGGCTGACGGTGATAATAGGCACATCGCTGGGCAGAGAAAATCCGTAGCCGCTGCTGTGGGCGTGGTAGACCAGGTGATGGCCTCGTAGGCGTTTGGCCAACTTGGGCACATGGAAGCCCCAACTGATCACAAAAATGCTGTTGTCCAGGTCGGGACGTTGCAGCAGATCGTCCAAAAACAGGGAGTCTGGCTGCCGCTGTTCGTAGGTGACGACCTCAGCAGAACAGATTTGCTGGGCTAGCTTCAGGGTTTTGAGTTCGGCAAACAAGCCGCCACAGGCGTAGCGTTTGCTGGTACCAGGCAGGAGGAAGTAGAGATGTCGCATGGGGGCATTTTAAACGGCTTGGGCGCGGCTAAATTCTCCCGTTTCCCGCAGGGCATCTAAAAAGGCGTAGAGGGCGGGGGTGTGGAGGGCGTTTTTGAGCATGGTGGCCCCAATGGGGCGGGAAATGCGGAAAGGTAGGGAACAAATTCGCACCTCCGGCGGCACAGGCTCAGCGGCTAGGCGTGGCAGGATAGCGATGCCCAAGCCCTGCTGCACCATCGCCACCATGGATGAATCGTGGCGGATGCAGTAGGCGAGGGCGAGGGGATCATCCTGGGCTCCTAGTTCACGCCGCACCCGCAGGCCACAACTGCTGTGGGATGACCCAATCAACGGCGTAGAGCGAAGATCTTCCAGGCTTAGTTGGCCCTGTTTGAGTTGGTACCCAGGGGGGAGCAGCGCCACATAATCATCATCGAAAATGTGTAGGCTTTCAAACTCGTCGCCTTCAACGGTTTCCGCCACGCAAAGGTCTGCGTCTCCCTTCGTCAGGGCTTCTTTCAACTCATGGACTTCGTCCATTTCGATGAGACTAATCGAGATGGACGGGTAGCGACGATGGAGACGGGCAATGGCCCCCGGTAGCACATGGGTGGCGCAACTGCGAAAGGTACCAATCCGCAGCCGTCCCCCTTGCAATCCCTTGGCGTGGTCGGCTTCCTCGGCGATCTGGCCCAATAGGCCCAACATGCCCCTGGCGTGGTCGGTAATGCGTTCGCCTACGGGGGTTAGCCGTGCTCCATGGCGACCCCGCTGTAACAGCATCACCCCCAGTTCTTCCTCCAGGGTGGCAATGGCGTGGCTAATGGTGGATTGGGACAAATCGAGTTCTAGGGCCGCTTCGCTAAAGTTGCCACAGTCGGCAATGGTCACCAACGCCCGCAGTTGAGACAACTTAATCTTGCTAGGGTTCATCGCATTCTCCAGGGTGGAGGTGTCCCGTCGTTCAGGATTAGCGCAGTTCCTCAGGTAGGGCCGCCGGTTTGACGGTGAGGGTTTGGTCAGCGCCATCGCGATGGAATTCGACGGTGAGGTCCTGGCCGATTCGGCTGGCTTCCACCTGGGCCTGTACCTCGGTGGGGGTGGTGACCGCTGTGCTGTTGATCCGCTGGATGATGTCTCCGGGAACCAGTCCGGCGGCCTGGGCAGGGCTACCCTCCAACACGCGCACAATCAACACCCCAGCCTGGTCGGGGGCAATGTTGAGTTGATCCTGGGCGTTGATTTCCGCAATCGTTTCGGGAGTGAGTTCCACCATTTGAATGCCCAGGAAGGGATGCTGTACCTCTCCGGTGGCAAAGAGTTCGTCGGCAATGCGTTTGGCGGTTTCGATGGGGATGGCAAAACCGAGGCCCTGGGCATTGGCGCGAATGGCGGTGTTCATGCCGATCACTTCGCCCTGGTCGTTGAGCAGGGGGCCACCGGAATTGCCCGGATTGATGGCGGCATCGGTTTGGATGAACTGCACCCGCTTGTCGGGGATGCCGACTTGGTTGCTGGTGCGGCCAATGGCGCTGATGATGCCAGCGGTGACGGTGTTGTCTAGGCCCAGGGGGTTGCCAATGGCGATGGCCCATTGACCGGGCGAGAGGTTGGCGGTGCTGCCGAGACGAACGGTGGGCAGGGGATCGGTGGCTTCAATTTTGACCACCGCCACATCGGTGACCGAGTCGATGCCCAGTACTTCCCCGTCAAAGGTGCGACCATCGCGCAGGGTGACTTTTACCGTGCGGGTGCCGTCTACCACGTGGGCATTGGTGAGAATGCGACCATCGGCGCTGAGAATAAACCCAGATCCGGTGCCCTGTTCTAAACGGTCGGGCACCATATCTGGAGGCAATTCTTCGCCAAAAAAGCGGCGAAAGAGGGGGTTGTTAAAGGTTTCTGGGTTGAGTTGGGAGACCGCCCGTTCCGAGTCGATGCGCACCACCGCAGGCCCCACCTGCTCCACCGCAGCGGCAATGAAGTTGGAGGCGGCAATAGCCAGGGGGGCCGAAGCCACCGCTGTCTCAAGGTCTGGTTCCGCAGGGGCCGCCAGGGTGGCTAGGGAAGACTCCGCTGGATTGAGATCCACGCCTGGGGCCGTTGTGGTAATAAGATGATCGACATAATAATGGCCCGCCCAACCGACTCCACCGCCCAAGGCTAAGGCGGCGGCAATCCAGACCCCCTGCGATCCTATTCCGCCCATACGACCTCCTTCCGGCAGCATCGCCTATTTCCGACAGCATCCTCTGTCCACAGCGGGTTGCACACAAACGCACCCCGACAACAGTTTGTGCCTTTACTGTAGCGAATATCCCCCCATTTATGACGCCCGATGACGACGGATTCAACCCGTTTTGATGGCGTTTGGGGGAGGAAAACCCATCCCCAGAGGGGGCATATTTCTACCGAAGTAAATGGCCCTGTCCCTGGCATTCCGGGTTACATTGGGCATTGATCCCATGCAGCCCCAAGAACGCCATGTCTGACTACACTGGAAACATTTTGCTGGTTGACGACGAGCCCGGTCTACGGGAGGCCGTACAGGCCTACCTAGAGGACAGTGGCTTTACCGTGCGCACCGCCAGCAATGCCCAGGAAGGGTGGGCGCTGCTTCAAGAGGGCACCCCAGACGTGCTGATTTCCGACATCATGATGCCCCAGGTGGATGGCCATGCCTTTTTGGCCCAGGTGCGAGAGGACGTGCGCTTTAAGGGGTTGCCCGTGGTCTTCCTCACCGCACGCGGCATGACCAAAGACCGCATTCAGGGTTACAACTCCGGCTGCGATGCCTACCTCTCCAAACCCTTCGACCCGGAGGAACTAGTGGCCGTGGTGGGCAACTTAATCGAACGCCGCGCCGCCCAAAGCCCCGACACCGGAGACCTACCCGACATTGCGGTGATGGCCCGCCAAATTGAGGAAATTAAAGCCATGCTCACCCAAAAGGGCGGTGTGGTCAAAATGGCCTCCGATGTCCGCATCGACCTTACCCCCCGCGAACAAAGCGTGCTGGATTTGGTGGCCGAAGGGCTGATGAACAAAGAAATCGCCAGCCGCCTCGATACCAGCGTTCGCAATGTAGAAAAGTATGTCAGCCGCCTATTCAGCAAAACCGGCACCAACAGCCGCACCGAACTGGTTCGCTTTGCCCTAGAACATGGTCTGGTCAGCTAGGGGACACCCAAATCCTAGCCCCCAGGTGCGGACACAGGAATTTAGAATTTAGCCTAGGTGGCCAGGGCCGTAAATAGTTCGGAAATCGCCTGGGGGGTGGCCTCTTCCTGGGCCACAATTTCTACGATGCGGTTGCGGGCAGCGGGTTCAAACAGTGCCTCTACACAAACCTCCGCCACCTTCATGCGGGGCAGGCTACCCTCAAACAGCGTATCCGCTGGGGCCATCACCAGAGGGCGCGGATCCTCGTCTTCGTTTTTGAGGCCACCAGGGCGCACGATGGTGTAGGTTAGGCCGCTGCGTTGCAGGTAGGCTTCCGCCTGTTTCTTCCAGTAGAGCACCAGCCAAAACAGGTTCAGCGGGTGAAAGAATTGGGAGACACAGAGGGAAGATACCATCACAAAGTGCTCAATTCCGGCGGCTTTGGCGGCATCAACCAGGTTTTTGGTGCCTTCGTAATCCACCTGGTACGGCCCCGTGGGGTCGAGGCTGGGGCGGGCACCCGTGGCGCAAATCAGCACCGTACAGCCCCCTAGGGCGGCTTGTAGACTGGCTTTGTTGCCTACCTCCCCCTGCACCAGTTCTACCTCTGGGGGCAGTTTGGCCTGGGCGGTGTCCACATCTCGCACCAGGGCTTTGACCGGAATGCCGCGCTGCACCAATTGCGCCACAATCCGCGATCCCGTTGCTCCGGTGGCCCCGGCTACCAATACTTTCATCGTTCTATCCCTGCCAACGCTAAAGGCTCCTAGGTAAACACTCTATACCGCTCTCACGATCAGGAGCCGCCCTAGGGTCGGAAACCTCCTTCAAGATTGCGCAGGATCGCTACCTTCAGCGGCGAAGCCATTTCCAGCAGCGGTAACGGTTCTTAATCTTTCTGCAATCTGGGATAGAAGCCTAGAAACCCTCCTTCTACAAGCGGTTTGCCCCCAGGTCTAAGGACGCTAAAATTTGGGGTTCATTACAAATTGCGTCTGCCGTATACAGGGTTAGTTATAGTGGTTTTGTATCAATGGTAACCATTAAATGACCTCATCTTCTCGTAAGCAAGACCGCCGTGGCGGTTCCTTTATTCAGTGGTCGGCGGTGTCCTCCTCTGGGCAACCTCCCAGCCGACGGCCCGATCCCGGCTTTGTGGTTGATCGGCAGCGGCTCTATCATTATTTATCCTCCCTAGAAAGCTTATCTGGGGAGTAGAATCTGCCGCCGTCCGAGAAGGAAGTGGATGGGAACAAGGTTGGGTAAGATCCGTGGACGACTAAGCTAACACGAAAGGTCGATTGGGTGTATTCTGTTTTCGTAATTTTTCGGTTCGCCCCTCCTCCCCGTCGTTCGTTATGGAAGCCCCAGGATTATGAGCACAGATTTTCAGTCGGATACCTCCTTCTCGGAACCGGAAAAGCCCATGGTAGATATCAAAGAATCCGAATCCACCGCCGAAACCCTAGGCGACGAAGCCACCCGGCAAATTAAGCAAGTGTGGGAAAAGGTCTCTAGCCTGCTGGGCGACCTACCCGATTATGTGTCTGAGTTTTTTAAGCAATACCGTCGGCCCATCGTCACCATTGGCCTGATTGTGGCGGCGATCATTGCCGTGAAGATCGTCCTAGCGCTGCTGGACGCCATCAACGATCTGCCCCTGCTGGCCCCCACCTTTGAACTTATCGGCCTGTTCTATACCGGCTGGTTCCTCTATCGCTACCTGCTGAAGGCCTCCAACCGTCAAGAACTCCTCGACGACATTGCCTCCATTCGGGATCAGGTGCTCGGCAAAAACTAGCGCCCCACTCCCCCAATCAAGTACGGTTACTGTCCCCTGCGGTCTTGAGGTCGAATTTCTATACTGTGAGTAACGCCCACCGTTAGACCTCCCACCCAGGGGATTTCCATCTATGGCCGATTCCAAAGTCCTCATCAAAGCCATCGAACGCCTCGACCATCGCGTCACCATCGGCGATGTGGCCGCCGAGGCAGGCTTACCCCTCCACGAAGCCCAGCAGGGCGTCTTGGCCCTCGCCAGCGACGTTCAGGCCCACCTGCAAGTGTCTGAAGCGGGGGAAATCGCCTACGTCTTTCCTAAAAATATCCAGGCCATCCTGCTCAACAAATCCTGGAAACTACGCTGGCAAGCCACCTGGGAAAAAGTGTGGCGAATTTTGTTTTACCTAATCCGCATCTCCTTTGGGATTGTGTTGATCCTCTCCCTAGTGCTGATTGTGTTAGCCATTATTGCGCTGGCCATCGCGGCCACAGCGGCCTCCCAACAGGGCAATGATCGACGGGACAATCGTTCCGGTGGGGGCATGATTTTTATCCCCAGAATGTGGTTTGGGCCAGATTTGTTTCGGATGTTCGACTATCGCTACTCCCGTCGTCCTGCCAAACCCGTTGCCGCCGACAGCAAGATGAATTTTCTGGAAGCGATTTTCTCCTTCCTCTTTGGCGATGGTGATCCTAATGCCGATTTAGAAGAACGTCGCTGGCAGGCCATTGCGTCAGTCGTGAAGGCTAACGGTGGTGTCGTTGTAGCCGAACAGGTCGCCCCTTTTCTGAGCGATCTGGGTCAAGGCTGGAGTAAGGAATTTGAGGACTTTATGATTCCGGTGCTGAGCCGCTTTAATGGTGTGCCGGAAGTCAGCCCAGAGGGAGGCATTGTCTACCAATTTCCTGAGCTACAGGTGACAGCCCAGGAGCGTCGGAAAATTTCGCCGCCTCAATTTTTACAAGAACTTCCCCGCAAGTTTAGCCACGCCAGTTCTGGGCAAATTATGGGAGCCATCGCCCTGGGCAGTGCCAACTTTATCGGTGCTTTAGTTCTGGGTTCTATGTTGCAGGATCAATCCCTAGTAGCCAGTGCCGGAGAGTTGGTAATTTTCGTTAACTCTATCTACGTGCTGCTGTTGGGCTATGGCTCTGCCTTTTTGGGTATTCCCCTAATTCGCTATTTTTGGGTGCAACGGCAGAACGGCAAAATCGCTCGTCGCAACCAAGACCGTGAACAACGGGCCGAAACTCTGGCTCAACTCGATGATCCGGTGCGGGAAAAGCTGTCCTTTGCTAAAACCTTGGCTAGCCAAACCATCGTTACCGCCGAAAACTTGGCCTACAGCACCGAAACGGATTTAGTCGATCAAGAGATTGCCAACAAAGACAAAATCGACGAAGAATGGCAACGCCTTATTGAACGAAGACAGTCTTCTTGAAGGCTAAGTGTTTAGGCAATGAATGGCTACTTTACGAGTAGGGTACTAAAGACATTTATGGGGTCAACGATGGGAAGAAACCATCCTCCGCTCATGCTCAACGTCCCTGATCAGCTTGCGCTTCAGGTCACTCCGGCTCAGTTTGAGGCCCTAGCCGCAGCGAACCGTGAGCTTCGTCTAGAACGCACTGCCACCGGAGAATTAGTTGTGAACCCACCCACAGGAAGTGAGACAGGATATCGAAATTGGAATCTTTCTGGAGAGTTGTATCTCTGGTGGCGAAATGCTGGAGAACCTGGGAAAGCCTTCGATTCTTCGAGCGGCTTTGAGTTGCCCAATGGGGCTAACCGATCCCCCGATGCCTCATGGGTTAGCCAAGATCGCTGGGATGCCCTAACCCCAGATCAACGCAAGGGTTTTGCCCCCCTTTGTCCTGATTTTGTAGTGGAATTACGTTCTGAAGGCGACACCCTCAAAGACCTCCAAGCCAAGATGGCCGAATACATCGAGAACGGGGCGAAGTTGGGATGGCTCATTGACCCGAAACATAAACGAGTAGAAATTTACCGTCCTGGTAAAGCGGTTGAAATTTTGGAGCATCCGAGTACCGTATCTGGGGAAACCGTTTTACCGGGCTTTACGCTCAATCTGAAGCGAGTCTGGGCTTAAGGGGATTGCTAGCACCGTGCCCCTCATCGCTCTGTTGCTCCAGAATAGAGGCTACGGGCTAAAACCAAATTTGGCATTAAAAATCGTCAATTTGTAGTCAGGGCTACTTATGTTGTCTATGGCAACCCGCTAGCCTCAACGGTTATAGCGACAACGATGATGGACGAACGAATGCTGTCTCGTTAGCTTCCTCAACAACAGCCGGGTTAGATAACGTTTCTTACCCGGTTTTCTGGTGTATGGCGGTTAGCAAGGGCTCATTCCCGCATCGAAGGCGGCGCTGTGCAAGGTTATTCCCTAGGCGAAGCAGCTCTGTGACTCAGCAATCTGTGACTCAACAACTCGACACCCAACTCACCCTGACCATTAACGGAGAGCCTGTCTCCGTCGAAGCCCTGTCTCCGGCGATGACCTTGCTGGAATATCTTCGCCTGAGCGGACGGGCGGGCACCAAGGAAGGCTGCGGCGATGGCGACTGTGGCGCTTGCACCGTGGCCATCATTGGCGAAGGGGCCGACGGCAAACCCCACTACCAGGCGGTGAATAGCTGCCTGATTCCCATCGGGGCGGTGGCGGGGCGGCAGGTGTATACGGCGGATGGCATTGCTCAGTGCCGCATTCCCAAAAGTCCCCTCGTCAAAGAACCCGTCACCGTCGAGCAGTTGCACCCCGTCCAAGCGGCGATGGTGGAAACGGGTGGCTCCCAGTGCGGCTACTGCACTCCCGGCTTCATCATGAGCCTGTTTGCCGCCTACTACAACGGCGGGCCAGATGACCTCTCGGTGGAGGGCAACCTCTGCCGCTGTACAGGCTATATTCCCATCCGTCGCGCCGCTGAAATGGTAGCCGCTGACACTCCCCAGGACAGCTTTTCGGCACAGTTGGCCTCGGCCTCTACGGATCTGTTGCCCCTGGCCTACACCGGCCACGAAGAGCAGTTCTACCGTCCCGATTCCCTCGCTGAAGTGTTGACCCTGCTACAACAGCACCCCAACGCCACCCTGGTCGCCGGAGCCACGGATCTCGGCCTAGAGATGAGCTGGCATCGGCAGCATTACCCAATTCTGATTTCCCTAGAAGCCGTCACGGAACTCAAACAGATGCAGAACACGGCGGATTTTGTGGAAATCGGCGCTGCCGTGCCCCTCAGCCACATCGAAACCAACCTGCACGGCATCTTCCCCAGCATGGACGAGATGATCCACTGGTTTGCGGCGCGGCAAGTTCGCAATCGGGCCACCCTAGGCGGCAACATCGGCACCGCCTCCCCCATTGGCGACCTGCCCCCGGTGCTGCTGTCGCTCGATGCCACCCTCAAACTGGCTGGCCCCAGCGGTGAACGGGTGATGCCCCTGGCGGATTTCTTCCTCGGCTATCGCCAAACCCAGTTGCAAGCTGGCGAGGTGATTGTGTCGGTGACGATTCCCAAGGCCACCACTCCCGGCACAGATCGCCGCCTCGCCCAGTCCTACAAAATTGGCAAACGCGGCACCGACGACATCAGCATCGTCGCCGCCGCCTTTTTGGTGGATGTGGATGCCAACAACCAAATTCTCCATGCCCGTCTGGGCTACGGGGGAGTTGCCGCCACCCCCGCCCGTGCCACCGAAGCCGAAGCCTTCCTAGTCGGCAAACCCTGGAACCACAGCACCATCCAAGCCGTAAAGCCCATCCTGCAAGATGCCTTTACGCCGTTGACCGACCTACGAGGCAGCGCCGACTACCGCAAGCGCCTAGTCGTGAACTTGTTCGAGAAATTCTTCTCCGAATTCCCGTAGGGTGGGCACTGCCCACCATCCCCCTGAATTCCCGTAGGGTGGGCACTGCCCACCATCCTCCCTTGGCCCTCACCCCCAGATCCTCTCCCTGTGGGAGAGGAGAGCCGGAAATAACCATCATCCTCTGTACGGGCGCACCGCAGTGCGCCCCAACCCGGCCCCAACCCCTTGCCCCATTCGCTTAAGAGGTAATCCCCCATGAGTCCAGTTGGTCAGCGTAAGAGCCACGAAAGCGCCGCCGCCCACGTTAGCGGCACAGCGGTGTATACCGACGATCAGCGGGAACCGTTGGGGATGTTGTCGCTGTTTCCGGTGATTTCGCCCCACGTTCACGCCACCATCACCAAGCTAGATCCCAGTCCGGCCCTAGAGGTCGAGGGTTGCGTGACGGTGCTCACCGCTGCCGATGTGCCGGGGGAGAACAACACCGGGGTAATTGTCCACGACGAAATTTTGCTGCCCACCGATGAGGTCTACTACTACGGTCAAGTCGTGGTCTGGGCGGTGGGGGAAACGGAAGCCGCTGCACGGGAAGCGGCGGGTAAGGTGATCGTTGAGTATGAACCTCTACCTGCTTTAAAGACCGTACAGGAAGCCATTGCCGCCAGCAGCTACCACAACGATGCCCAGTTTATTCGCCGGGGGGATGCCGATGCCGCCATGGCGACGGCACCCCACACCTTCTCTGGTGAAGTTGAGGTGGGTGGACAGGATCACTTTTATCTAGAAACCCAGACCAGTTGGGTGGTGCCCGATGGCGAGGGTAATCTTCAGGTCTTCGCCTCCACCCAACACCCAACCGAAACTCAGGAAATTGTGGCACGGGTACTGGGCTTGTCGAAAAACCAGGTGGTCTGTACCTGTCTGCGAATGGGCGGGGCCTTTGGCGGCAAGGAATCCCAGGCCAATCCCTTTGCGGCGGCGGCAGCCTTGGCCACCTACAAAACGGGGCGTCCGGCCAGGGTGCGGCTGCGGCGGCACCACGATATGTTGATCACCGGCAAGCGCCACGGATTCTTGAACCAGTACGAGGTCGGGTTTGACAACGAGGGCAAAATCCTGGCCATGAAAGCCCTACTGGTGGCCGATGGCGGCTGGAGCCTCGACCTCTCGCCTCCGGTGCTGGCGCGGGCCATGCTCCATGTAGACAACGCCTACTACATCCCCAACCTGGAGGTAGAGGGGCGCATCGCCAAGACGAATCGAGTTTCCAACACCGCCTACCGGGGCTTTGGCGGGCCACAGGGGATGATCGTCGCTGAAGAAGTGGTAGACCGCATTGCCCGTACTTTGAACCTGCCGCCGGACGTGGTGCGCGAACGCAACTTCTACCACGGCACCGGGGAAACCAGCACCACCCACTACAGCCAGGAAATCGTCGATAACCGCATCGCCCGCGTCTGGCAGGAGGCCAAGGCCAATTCCAACTACGAGGCTCGACAGGCGGAAATCGCCGCCTTCAACGCCAGCAGCCCCTACAAAAAGCGAGGGCTGGCCATCACCCCGGTCAAATTCGGCATCTCCTTCAACAAGGTGATGTACAACCAGGCTGGATCCCTAGTGCTGATCTACACCGACGGCAGCATTCAGCTCAACCACGGCGGCACCGAGATGGGTCAGGGGCTCCACACCAAGATGATCCAAGTCGCCGCCAAAGCCCTTGGGGTCAGCATCGACCGCATTCGCATGATGCACACCAGCACCGACAAGGTGCCCAACACCTCGGCCACAGCGGCCTCCAGCGGATCAGACCTGAATGGCCAAGCGGTGAAAAATGCCTGCGAAATTCTGCGGGATCGCATGGCGGCGGTGGCGGTGCGAATGCTGAATCTGGACGCCCCCGAAGACATGGTGTTTGAGGACGACTGGATCTACTGCCGCACCTACCCCAGCGCCCGGATTTCTTTCGATGAGGTGGTGAAGCAAACCTACAGCGAACGCATCAGCCTCGCCGCCACGGGCTTCTACCGCACCCCCAACATTTTCTGGGATCCCAAGCTGGGCAAGGGTCGCCCCTTCTACTACTTCGCCTACGGTGCCGCCGTGTCTGAGGTAGAAGTAGACGGCTTTACGGGCACTTTCAAGCTGCGCCAGGTAGATATCGTCCACGATGTCGGCGAATCCCTCAATCCCTTGGTGGATAAGGGACAAATCGAAGGCGGCTTTGTCCAAGGTATGGGCTGGCTAACCATGGAAGAACTGGTGTGGGATGGGGAAGGTCGCCTCCGCACCTTTGCCCCCAGCACCTACAAAATCCCCACCATCAGCGAAATCCCCGAAAACTTCACTATCCATCTGCTAGAACGCGCTTCCCAAGACGGTGTCATCTACGGCAGCAAAGCCGTGGGGGAACCCCCCTTCATGTTGGCCATGTCTGTGCGGGAGGCGATCCGTGCCGCCGTGGCTGCCTTTGGTGATGCCGATTATGTGCCCTTGGGTCTCCCCGCTACTCCAGAGGCGACCCTGTGGGCCATTGAGGGAGTGCGCGACACGAGTCGGGAAGCTCAGCCTGTGGGTGTCTAAACCATTATTCACACATTCTTGGAGCAACTTCCATTAGACTGTGATAGTCATCGAATTAAGAGGGCGTTTGAAAAGGGTTGCCTCAGGTGCGATTGGTCGCTAGATCGGTGCAAATCTACGGGATTTTTGACGACTGAGGCTGACCTCATCGGTATAACTTGGGACGAGCTTCGGCTTTTCAAACGTCCTCTAAGGGATAAAGCGACAGCAAGCCTTAATCTCTTCTGACTGGTGCCATCATTAATCTCGGCAGAGTCTGAACACAATCTTGACTAAATGAAATGAAGGTTTATCTAGCCAAGATTGTGCTCGGCATCCGTTTGAGTGACAGGGTGCTCTGTGACGCTTTGGCCAGGGAAATCGGCAATAGGTCAATCCATCAAATACAGGCTAACTTTGTTCAGGGTAAAGATAGATTAAGCCCCATCGAGTTTTAGTGATATTTGATGATCTACCTAACGTTAAACGTTGTCAGATAGGGATCTAAGACCTTTGCCTTTTAGATCGTCTTTGGGGTGAGCTATGTTACACCGTATAGCCAAATTTTTGCCCATCGGGAAACCTCAGCAACGGCAGCCGAAAAATATCTTTTACTACCTTCTCATACCGACCGATCAGCCAATTGATCTAACAGAACATCAGTGTCAGATTCATAATCCTATACTCCGCAATTCCCTTCAGCATGCGCAAAATCTATTTAATGCTCCAGTAGATCTGTTATGGTTTAATTCTCGTCTTAATAGACTGTGGAATCTACATAGCAATCAAGAGATCTCAGTAACAAAATTTCAGAAAAACGGCATTCATTTTCTCATTAACCTTGGCTTTCTCTGCTCCGACAATCCACCTATTCAAGAAATGTTGACTGGCGTCAACCACCATAAAATCGTTTGGTGTGGATTGCAGAGCAGTCGAGATATTTACGGCTGCGCTTTTATCAAGGGAAAACATAGGCCAGCCCATTCCATAGCGTTACTAAAGCAGATTATTCATAGCATCACGATAACCATTGATGAGAATATCGAGAATAGCTGGCCCCAAATATGCCAACATCTTTTTCTGACGCCTAATACTTCATGTTTTGAGCACTCTCCAGCCCTGAAAGAAATATCAGACTTGCGCAGCAGATCGCTGGCCAATGCTCCTAAGTTTCTCAATACGGCTATACAAGAACTTCTTTCCTCTTCGCAACCCACACCTGAAACTGACATTAACGCCATCAAGCAAAGATTGCATGGACAGCGATTAAGTTCTAAAGTACCCTGGATCTTTAATACGCTTCTAAATGAGATTGAATATTATACGGGTTCTGTAGATGTTCAAAGTTTTCCGCCAGAAGTACATCTTTCAACGACTGGCTTTTGCAATATAGAATGTCGCTTTTGTACCTATACTCGTTCTGTCGGTCGATTTGAATTTGTTGACGTAGAAAGAGTTTCAAGCCTTGACTGGTTAAAACAGGTTCAAACGCTAAGACTTCATAGTGGCTTAGGAGAACCTACAACAAATAAAAACCTTGGAGATATCATTGGTTATGTTGCACAAAACTACCCCCACGTAGGCATTAATTTTTTCACGAATGGACTTAACTTAAATCGGCCAGGGCTGATTGATGCATTAGTCGGCAATGTGCGTTGGATTAATGTTTCGCTTAATGCGTCAAACCGTGAATCTTGGAAACAGCAATGTAAGATTGATCAGTTTCATCGTGTCTGCCATAATCTGACAGCCTTACTGAATGCGAAGAAGGCTCGAAAATCGCTCTGGCCTGTTGTCTTTGGTTCTATGGTTATCAACAAGGATAACGTGACAGACCTGCCAGAGATGCCAGCGCTATGCCATCAATTAGGCATTGATCGCTTTACCGTCTTTCCATTTTTTGCCTTAGGCTATGGAGGAGACAGTAAATATGGGGCAGAGATGACCCTAGCAACCTGTCGGCAAACCTATGATGAACTTTACTGGCCGACCATTGAAGCCGCTCAAAGATATCAGATTTCCATTGAAATGCCGCCCCCCAGCGACCATGCTAAAACGGCTTTTGGTGTAGAAATAAGACAGTTTAATGATTTTGCTAGAATCGAGACCAACGAATGGCCAATGGCACGATTTCTCGCTGATTTTATTCCGTTAGAATCTCCTAATCGTTACTGCCACTTCCTGTGGAGACAGGTTGGAATTGGTAGCACTCATAACTGTGGCCACTCTGAAGAAGAGACCCATTATTTATATCCCTGCATAGGGCCGTTGTCTGGCTTAGATTTTTCTCGGAAAACTAGCTTTAGATTTCCAGACTCTGATGGTTTTATCGCCCTTTGGAATAACCCTATATTTTCACACCTTCGTAAGGCTCAACATCAACGGGATGTTTGTCAAGTCTGCGATCTGTGCCAAGCGAAGGACACTCGCGACCCGAATGAATTCCAGTGTTTAGAGGTTGCCACCAAGCAGTTTAGTCATCAGCACTTAGATCATTAGAATGGGCTGATTTCTAATCGATTCACACAAAAAGACAGTCTTGAAAGATTTAGAGAAGAGGAATTTCAATTCTTCTGTGAAAGTCTTGTTTGCTTGTAGCATGGCAAACTTGATCGAGTGCCATCTCAATGCCATGAACCGTTGTGTGAAACGTTGCTTCGTTATGGGCATAGCTGGGCAGCATAATACCATTATAGGTAACGATACCTGCCTTAAGGAGTTCTTGATAGTAGAGGGTACGCTTAAGTCTGAGTAGCTCTGGAGAGGGTTCATCAAACACTAATCCCATCCGAAAGGGCGGTCCAAGGCACTGAGCGCCTACACTACGCTCATAACAGAGAGCGTTAATTCTTGTTTGCAGCTTTTTCCCATAATCCCAAATGAAGTCGGCTATGGGCTCTGAACGATAGATTTCAATAGCAGCCTTGGCCGCTGCAAAGGAATACATCTCGCCCTTAAAGGTAGGTCCATAGTGGGTTTGCCCCATGCTTTTACGAAAAATTTCTGCCCTTCCCACTAGCGCCGAAAGCGGCATACCAGAGGCAATCGCCTTTCCTAGGCAAGCCAAATCGGGTACTACACCCGTTGCCCGTTGCACACTTCCCCCTGGATAGCGATAGCCCGTAACGATTTCATCGAAAATGAGAAGGGCACCCGCTTGACGAGTTTTCTCGGCAATGGTCTGGAGGAACTCGGTGCTAGCATCTTGGAAATGTCCCTGTATTGATTGAGCTGGGCCTGCGGGTTCCAGCATGACCGCCGCTAGGTCATCTCGATAACGTTCATAGAGGCAATTGAAATCCTCTAGGTCGTTGAATTTAAAGGCATGGATTAAGGCTTCAGGTCGATCTGGAATACCCGTAAACTCAAAGCCCATACGCTCTACCCAAAAGTCTTGCCAGCCGTGATAACCGCTACAGAGAATAATCCTTTTGCCGGTATAAGCCCTCGATAAACGAGCTGCGACTGTACAAACATCGGAACCATTTTTCCCAAATACAACCATTTCTGCACAGGGAAAATCATCTATGAGCATTTGGGAAACTTCCATTTCCAGACCATAGGGAAATGGCGTCACGGCACCCGTATCTAAAACTGATCGAATTGCATCCTGTATGCGCTGATCAGCATAGCCTAAGAGATAGCACCCCCAACCCATGACGTAGTCAATATAGGTCTGATTTTGAGAATCCCAGATATGACATCCTTGAGCTTTGGAGACAAAGACAGGAAAGGTATTTCCTGATCGTCCTTGCCAGATACCCCCAGTGGGTTGGTAAAACCACGGGTTGACCTGCCTTGATAGGCTGACTAACATTGAGGTTTCACTCGGATTGCCTTGGGTCACCCATACCGAAATTCTCAGCGGATCTGCCCCCTGGTCAGAAAATCGAGTAACGTTTTGCTGAACTAGATCAACAATTAATTCGTGGTCGCCCACTACATTGGGAATCGTTATTGAAAAATAAATCTCCACACGCTCTCCTGGAAGAACTTGCCCTCGGGGAAAAGGAAGGGTCAACAGGACTTGGCGATCAAATTGAACAAATACATTCACTGGCTGGGTAGCATCTGTGGATAGCCAGGGAAAATTACCCTTATTTTCTAGGGCAACCCAAGCGCCATAGGTTTGACCAGCCATCACCTGATCTGGGATATCACTATCGATGAAATTAACCCTGTAACGATTCTGTCTAGATGGCGACTCCGCAACGCTTTCAAAGCTATCGATTTGAATCGGGCTTTCGATCAAGTTTTTCCTAAAATTATCTGGGTTTATTGCCGCTAGTTTTGTGACAACAATTTTAGACCTAAAGGCTTTTATGATTTGCTCAAAAAAAGAATGCTTCATGATCGGCCCTTCAGTTTGGTTAACAGCAAGCCATGACTTCCATTGAGGGCAGCATAATATCACCACAAAACCTAAGATGCTGGACTTGCTACAGTCAAATCATCTGTGACCTCGATGATCGATGAGTCAATTTGAGTGGAGCCTATAGGATGCTCATGGGAATCATCAACGTTTACCAGAACAAATTGAACTTTATATAATCCTTTAGGCCAGCTTGGAGTAAGATCGAAGGTGAGATGCGTTCGCGTTCCGGGATGAACATCGTGGCGTAGAGAGACGGATTTCTCTAGTTGTCCATTGATGAGAATATTTAATCTTGTTTTTGGGAACGTACTTTTGAGCCAGGTTTCTTGCCCAGCATTATGGAGATAAAATTGACAGGAAACAGGGTTAGAAACCGAGACGTGTTTCGGAATAGATCGACTAACAACCTGAACTCTAAAGTCTCCATCAATCAAACTCGTGTTTAATTCTGCTGGGAGTTTTGGAAGAAGTTTTTTATTCCTCAGGTCTTGCATGTGGCTGTGAATATCAATCAAGCTATTAGGAATATTTATGCCATAGGGACAGTGGCAGGTCTGCTCTTCGCACGTACGACAAACGGCTGAATCTTGAGGATGGAGGTGAAAATACCGACATTCATCGATGGTTTCAAAGGTTTCTGAAGGGTAGTGGTTTATGTAAGCGTCACGAAATAGCCAAGATACGGGCAGAGATTGACTACATAATGTATCGCAGTAACCGCAGCGACTACATAGGGAAGTCTGCATTTCCTGAACGCTGGTTTGCACAACCAGGTTGCTCTCTAAGGGGTCGCTTGAAGTTTCATAACCAGCCAAGGCGTTCTCTTCTGCTTCAGTGATGGAGGCTGTCCCTGGTACAACCCCACAAACTCCAGGTTGGTTGAGGATAAATCGTAAGACTTGACTAGCGCTTAGGGGCGTAGACTCCGTTGAGAATCGATGCCTGGAAGGAAAGGCTTTGCCTGGAACTAGCAAGCCTCCGGCCAAGGGCTTCATGATTAAGAGACTAATCTGATGTTGTTGCGCTAGGGGAAAGATATCACGGCGAGTTTCAGGGATATTTTCAAAGGCTTTGCTGCTGTCAGGATGGTAGGACAGCAGGTGAAAGCCAAGGGGATTGTAGGCCAACATTAGTGCATCAAAAACACCTGATTTTATTAATTTCTTCAGGTAGTCTGGATTGCCATGGGTCGTACAAAAGATACTACCTAGTCTTCCCTCTTCTTTCTTAGTAATCAGAAAATCGATAATGCCGTCAGGCTCCCACACGGGTTCTTGAAGATACTCACGGTCATCAATACAGGCAATGCCAAACACCTCAAGTCGATCTTTCTTGAATTTTCGACAGGTTTCCTCAAATAAGTACTCAAAATGAGGGCGATCCCCATAGCCCTGGGTAAATACTAGAACCGATTTCTGAGCTTCAGCAATGGCTTGGGCAACTAGGTCGTCAGTCCCTTCATAATCTGGGGCGGTATGAACCCAATTAACTCCTAACTCAAAGCCTCGCTTGAGGGTGTCGATGGCCTGCTGTTCTGGTACTAAACGTAGCTGACAGGTGCCAAAACCAACGGTGCTGATCCAAAGATCTGTTTTTCCAAGGCGACGATACCGCATGGCAGGAATCCCATCGACGCTGCTATCAATACCCTAGACACTTTGCTAGGTAAGTGCTAAAGCCCTTGATCTCTCATTGACTAGATCAGGGCTAAATATGCCTGAGATTTGGATTTTACTGTTGTTCCTCAAAAAACTGACTGAGGTGTTGTTTTCTGTAACATTGCTGAGCAGAACTTAACAGCTTTACATGGCAATTGTCCATGCCACTCCGTCGGTGGGACGAATTAGAGCCTGTGATCCAAGGTGTATAGCCGATTAGTGTGATTAATTTATAGCGGTTCTCGATAGCATGAGATACACCACTGCTGAGTTCTAGATCCCCCCAGTGCCTAGTAGTCTAAGTTCACGCTATCCCCCCCTTTTTAAGGGGGGCAGGGGGGATCATCGCCATGTACTTGACCCGTGTGAAATCCGCTATAGTGCGATTAATACTAATGAGATTCATCTAAACGGTATTTCCCCGAAGGGGTGAAGGGCCGTAATCGGGATAGAATCTGGGCCTTGACCTAGAGGAGTTGGTGGGCCAAGATCACCGCCCAGATGAGCACCAACACCTCTGTCCACTCTACGGTGGCTCCATAGGTATCCCCCGTATGACCACCCAGGCGACGATTCAGATCAAACCCTACCAGCATGGCTAGAACTAGTCCCCCAGCCCAAACCCCCAGCGCCAAGAAGCCCTGATCGGGGTCGATCCCGATCCATAGGCCCAGGGCTAATACAGTCGCTCCTAGGCCGCTCATCACCGCTGGGAGTGGTTGCAAATGGGGTTTGTGGAAGGCTCCCTTGCCTGCGGCTTTGAGGTAGGAATAGCGAAGGATAGCCACCACCTGCCCCCACCGTCCCCAGAGGGCCGCTAGGATGATGCTTCCCGGTCGCCCTCCGACTAAATCGGCTAGGGCTAGGGTTTTGAGCCCCAAAATGGCAATGGCTGCCATGACTCCAAAGGCTCCGCTGTGGCTGTCGGCCATCACCGCTAGCCGCCGGTTGGGATCTTGTACGGCTAGCCCATCGGCGGTATCCATGGCCCCATCCAGGTGCAGCCCGCCCGTCAGCCACAGCCACAGCCCCACCACCAGAGCACTACACAGCAGGGTTGACAGTCCGAGGCGTTGCAAGGCCCAGTCTACTCCGGCGAGACCTAGGCCCAGCCCCAGGCCAATCCACGGTGCTAGGGCGGCAATGCCTTCAAACTGGGGCTTCCACCACCGAGGCAGGGGCAGAATCGTATAGAAAATAATGGCCCCTCCCAACTGTGCCCATCCACGGGCTAGGGCGGCCAAGACTGAGCGGTGACGGGACTTCAAGGACAGCGCTCCTACCAAAGTGGGCTTACGGCTACAGGCCTATGGTGCGTTAGATCGGCCTAGGGTTAGCGCTATCCGTGGCCCCCGATCCTGATGAATCGGGATGCAGGGGATGAGGTGGGGCCAGCCCTAGTTGCGATCCGATGATCCCCTAACCGATTCCCTTCGGAGAACTCCGGTTTATGGGGGGCTGCTTTATGGATGAGACGCCCTATATGGGAAGCCTGTATGGGACTCTAATTTGTGCAACTCTGCCGCCTAAATCAACTCTGCCGCCTAAATGACGACGCCGGAAAATTCCTAGGTATAACAAAATATTTCAGCACAATTACGTAGATACCGATGGCCTGCCAAAATTCCCTCTGGAGGCGGCTTTTGCCCTAATAAACCCACCCTTGGCCCCAGGAAACGCTAGAAAGGGCAGATCATTCCCAGAGATATCGAGTATCGTGGATGTAGAGCGGCGGGGGCAAAGCTTGCTCAACCTGCTCCACGGATTGCCGTAGCGTGGTTAAAAATCTATGAGTCACGAGCGTGTTAGAGACCTAGGCACCCTCGCACCCTGCTTGGTAGACACGGGCATGGTGGTTAATAAGGCCGATATGCTTAGGTTGCTCCAAGATCTCGGCCAGGTAAGCTACAGCCATCTTGAGGATGATCGGATTCTGTCCGCCGATCAAGGGTTGATCATGGAAGTTTTTGCCGATCCTCAGCAGGCCACCCTCGTTGCTAACCATACGCTTTATATCAACGTTCACAGTTTCGATTACCTCGAAATGGGGAAAAGTGACGGTGAACAAAGCCACTTCGACCTCGTTCAAGACAACCGACGGCTGCGATTGGTTCCCCTATCTGACCCCATGAAGGAGCACATCACTCGCTCCGTCAACACTGCCGCCCTGGAGGCCATGGTGGCAGATGCCCTGTCGGCCAGTTGGGATGCCTGTCTGGATGACGACCGTAATTTCCTCGACTAGCGGGGGCTGCGCTGGGCCGTGGCGGTAATGCGGTTAGATTGTACCGGAGGTTTCAAAAAACGGATCACTTTTTTGCGGCTATTTTGCAGAATTTAGTTTGCAGAATTGATTCGCCCTAGGGATCAAGACGCCACAAAAAATTCCCTAGGTATCCCCAGGGGTGGTGATATGCCAAAACTGGCCATACCCAATCCGAGGCCAAACACCCTGAGGCCCAACCCGAAAAACCTTAGGGATGAGGTCTTCTCGCCCACACTATCGAGGATAACGGGGGTAAGCAAGCCGGACTTAGCATCATCTCCTAGGGCTAGTCGGAGTTGATAAGCGCTTCGACGGTAGGGGGCAGGGTTCTGACCTGGTGTCGGCGGAAGGGATCGGCACTCACGGCTTCGACGTAGCTGGCTTGGAGGAAGGGGGCATAGGCTTGGTTGCCAGCACCGTAGACCTGGGTAAACGCCACAATCAAGGATCGGTTGACCCCTCGCGTCATGCCGAGGGCTTCATCAATGCCCTGCTCTAGATTTTGGTCGAAGTCGAGGAGTTGGCTGAGGGATCGGGTAAATTCGGGGCCGTGGGAGGTGTTATCCGCCAGGTAGAGGTAGCGGTCGGGGGTGGTGAGCCAGCCAAAGGCCGCGACCTGCTGGGGTACCACGGGGGCTACCACGTCTAGGGCACCGCCGGAAATCACCACGGGGCGCTGAATGGCGGCCATCCCCTGGGGGCCAAACAAATTAGAGACGGTGGCGAAGGCCATCACCAGGGCCACTCGGTCATCCTGAACGCCCGTTTCGCCAAGTTGTTGGATCACATCGGGCTGCGACCGTAGCTCTAGGGCACGACATTCCAACAGCAGGGCCGCATCGGCCAGGAGATTGGCCTCGAGATCGCAGCGCTGGGCCAAGCGCTCGAAGTCGATGGTGGCTCCGGCCAGGGCGAGGGCCGTGTAGCCACCGAAGGAGTGGCCTGCGACCACCACGCGATCCAAGGCAAGGCGACCGCCAAAGTCGGAGGCATTGCGGCGGCTGAGTTCATCTAGCAAAAACCGAATATCCAGGGGCCGATCTAGAAATTCCTGGGGACTAAAGCTTTCTCGCACCAGCCCGCTCAGCATGGCCTGCTGCTGGGCATAGTTGCTGCCAATGTGTTCCGGTAAGGCCACCACAAAACCATGGGAGGCCGCGTGGGTGGCGATATCGAGAAAGCTTTGGGGCCGATCCCCCAGCCCGTGGGAAAGCACCAGCACGGGGATGGGGCCGGGAAGATTGGCGAGATCCTGGGGCACGACCACTTCCACGGGGTAGGTGCGATTGCGGGAGGGATCGGTGAGGCTTAGGGAAAGCTGACGACTACCGTGGGGGCCGGGTTGGATGATGTCGGGCAGGCGGCTGAGGTCGATGGGCTGCTGGGCGGCCTCCTGCCGCGCCTGGGATCGCACCGCCTCCACCACCACCTGGGTAGTTTCGGCTTCGTCGAGGGTTTGCTGGGCATTCCGCAGCAGTTGGGCCAAGTCTAGGCGCAGGGTGCCGGTGGGAAAGTGGCGGATTACGTCTAGGAAGGAGAGGGTGCCATCCTCGGCGGCGGCGGCAATCAGGGCGGATCGGAGGGCCTGCTGGCCGTTCAACCGAGCATCCGTGCGAACCACCTTGCCCAAAAACAGCAGGGATCGTTCCCCCATGGGATCGTGGAACCACTGACTGAGGGGAATCAGATCCACCTCTCGGCTAGCGTTGAGACCCGCCCGAAACCCCTCTTTCTGGTCGGCACTGAGGCGACGCAACAGCGGAGCTAATTCAGAATTGGCCTCATTGCCCTCGGCAAACTCCACCAGGGCCGATACGGGCACCGAACGACTAAAGGGGCCGAACTCCAAAACGACGGTTTCCGCCGCCTGGATGGCAGCCTGTCCCCCTAGCCCCACGCCCACCGTTGCTGCCAGCGTTCCCAAAACAGACTTGCCCAGCCGCCCTATGCCCATGATGTTCCTTGCCCAGGTTGCATGAAGTGCTAACTGAGTGTAGTCGGCCTCAGGCTATCCGTAAATGACTCAATCCGCCCGCAGAGGGATGCGATTCCACGCAAAACCTTTATGCATTGCTCCAAAGGAGAAACGTTCTGCCCCAGTTGGCCCAAACCTTGGCATGATGGGAGGGACTTTATTGCGAAACCGTCGATTGCCCCATGTTGACCTCCCTCTGGCAGCAGTTAACCCTTTCCACCTTTGCCTTCGACCAGTGGCGACAGGTGAGCCTCATCCATCGTTTACTAGCCCCGCTGCGGCAGTGGCGACAGGGAAGTGGGCTGCTGCCCTGGGGAGACTGGATTGGGCTGGCCCTGGTGGCGATTATCTATATTCTGGCCCCCTACGTTTCTACGACGTTGATTGGCGTGCTGCTGTTGGCGGTGGCGGCCTTTTGGGTGTTGCTCACCCTCACCGATGAGGCCGGGGTGGGGATGACGCCCATCCATGTCACGGTTGCGGTGTTTTGGGGGGCGATGGCCCTAGCTACGGCGCTGTCTCCAGTGCGGGGGGCGGCGGTGAGTGGGTTAATTAAGCTCACCCTCAATATCCTGCTGTTCCTGCTGATTGCCCGGGTCAGCCGCCAACCCAAGGTCAGAAGCCTCTTAATTTTGTCCTATCTGTTCACCACCCTGCCCGTGGCCATCTACGGGCTGCGGCAGTATTTCTTTGGGGCTACGGCCCTAGCCACCTGGGTCGATGCCAATTCCACCCTGGCCAATACCACCAGGGTCTACAGTTTTTTGGGCAACCCCAACCTGCTGGCGGGCTATCTCATTCCCGCCGTCATGTTTTCGGTGATGGCGGTATTTGCTTGGCCGCGCTGGGTGCCCAAGGGCTTGGCCGCTCTGACGGCGATGATCAACACCCTGTGTCTCATCCTTACCCTGAGCCGGGGGGGCTGGATTGGCTTTTTGCTGGGCGGTTTTGTACTTTTGGCCCTGGCGGTGCAGTATTGGAGTCTGTGGTTTACCCCCTTTTGGAAACGCTGGGCCTTACCCCTGCTGTTGGGTGGTTCGGCGGCCTTTGTGGTGCTGGCAGTGATTTCCGTCGATGCCCTACGGGCGCGGGTGCTGAGCATGTTTGTGGGGCGGGCCGACAGCAGCAATAACTTTCGGATGAATGTGTGGGCCGCCGTGCTAGAGATGATTCGCGACCGCCCTATCCTCGGCATTGGCCCCGGTAATGATGCCTTCAACGCCGTCTACCCCCTCTACCAACGCCCCCGCTACACCGCCCTCAGCGCCTACTCTGTCTTTTTAGAGGTGCTGGTGGAGGGCGGCATCGTGGCCTTTACCGCCTTTCTGTGGATGCTGTTGGTGGTGTTTCAGCAGGGCTGGGTGCAGCTCCAAAAACTGCGGGAAACCCAGGCTATCCAAGGCTATTGGCTGATGGGTGCCATCGCCTCCATGGTGGGCATTCTGGGCCAGGGCATCGCGGATACGGTGATGTATCGTCCCCAAATTAGTACGCTCTGGTGGCTCTCCATTGCCATTGTTGCCAGCTACTACCCCACCCTGCGCCAGGGCAAAGGGCAAGATTTTCGGTTAGATAGCTAACCTCAGGAGAGCCAAAGGTTGTGTCGCCCTGATCGTACCGCTGACCTAGGGCGCAACATTGCGGCGGGGATCGCCGTAGCGATAGTCCTCAGTTTGCATTCTGACCTTGGTGGTCATGGTGGCGGGGACGGTAGCGGTGCCCCAGTGGGCCTGAATGGCCTGCACCAACTGATCCTGCTGCACCCGCAGATCGGGGATAGCCCAGCCTCGGTTGATGATGGCAAACCACACCGGGCCTTTGTCGGCGGTGGGCACCATGCCAGCCAGGGCGCTGACTTCGGCTAGGGTACCTGTTTTGACGGCGGCGGTGGCGGGCAGGCGACGGTCAATTAGGGTACCCACATCTTCCCCGGCCACGGGCAACACATCGGCCACGGAATAGCCTTGGCGTTCCATTTCACTCTGGAGGGCTAGGGTCATGGCTACGGCGGCGCGGGCCGACATTTTGTTGTCTACGCCCAAACCCGACCCATTGATCAAGCTCAATTCTCCCGGCGGCAGATCGGCCATCACCGAGGCGGTTTCCGTCACCACCCTAGCCCCCCCCACCAGGGTCGCCATCTGTTCCGACATGACGTTGTTGCTATAGATATTCATGGCCTTGAGGATAGCCACCAGGGGCAGGGATTGGTGGCGCACCAGCCAGGTGGTGTCGGCAGGTAGGGCGGTGGTAGGGATACGGCGGACGGTGCCCTCGATGGCGAGGCTGGGCTGGGCGGTATTGGCCTCTAGGTTGCGGTAGGCGGATCGAATGTCGTTATTCCAGGTGTCGGTGTGCATCACCCGCTTCAGGTTTTCCGCCGACCCATTGGGATCCTCGGCAAAGTTCATGGTGAACCCATCGACAATCACCAAATCCCCCGTCACCCGCTGCACCCCTAGGGCCTGAAGGTGATTGGCCAGGACGATCCCCTCCTCCCACACAAACAGCGGGTCGCCGCCCCCCTGCACGATCAAGTCTCCTTGCAGCACACCGTTTTCTAGGCGACCCTGCATTCCCACCAGGGTATCGAAGCGGTGATCCAAGGGCCAATTCTTCAGGGCCGCTAGGGTGGTAGCCAACTTGGTCAAGGAAGCCGCTGACATGGGCACCTGGCCCTGGTGCTGGGTCACAGCACTGCCCCCCGCATGGATCCAAATCCCCTGATCTGGAATCGACCAACCCTGGCGCTCCAGCCCAGCTAGATATTGGGCCAAAATTTGATCCACAGCGGCATCGGGGGCCAGCCCCACCACCCAGGGGGATTGCCACTCCGCCACTAGGGCTTGGCCCTGCAACCCCGTCGTTTGCAGCGGTTTAGATTCTCCCATGTTGAGCAGCACCGACAGCACCCCAAGGGGAGCCGCCATCAGGGAAACAACAGGAAAAAGGAGACTTAGACGCACAACAACCCGTCCTTAAGATCACCATATTAAATGAACGCATCCCCCGGCCATGGGGTCTTTAGCCAATGCCCTCAGGCTATCAGGGCTTAAGCATAGCAGGGCTTTAGGTCTTTGCGGAGAGGGTTGTACCGCCGCCCCCTGGTCTCCATTCGTCACCCCGTTGTGATGGGCTTCCCAAATTCAAGGCCCGACTTCATGGTAAAGGGGGTCATTTTTTTAATTTTCGAGATCGGTATGTACACTGGAAATGAAAGTGTCCGCCAACTTGGTAGAGTAAAGCCATTCTGCTGAGCCAAACGTACGACCGACCCTGGGGATCTCGGAGTGTTGCCGATGAGTGATCAAAATTCCTACGAACTACTAGGGCTAACCGAAGCGTCTACCTTCGAGGAGATTCAGGCGGCTAGAGATCGCCTGATTGAAGCCTGTGGCGATGAACCGCAGCAAAAGGCCAATATCGAAGCGGCCTACGATGCCATCCTCATGGAACGGCTGCGGCTGCGCCAGGAGGGCAAAATTAAGGTGCCCGACCGCATCCGGTTTGCGGAAAATACCCCAGAACCCGCTCCAGCGACCAAGGCTCCCCCCTCTATCCCCCGACCCGATTGGCTTTCTGGCCTGGTGGATACTCCCAGCCGCGACGATATTCTCTGGCCTGCCATTACCTTTGCGGGGTTGGCCCTGCTGGGGTTTGCGGCCCCGTCGTTGTCGTTGGCGGTGGCCTTGGGGGCGGCAGTCTATTTCCTCAACCGCAAGGAAAATAAATTCTGGCGCTCGCTTCTGCTGACCATTGCAGGTTTAGCGGCGGGTCTAGCCCTAGGGCTAACGGTGGGCCAGTTGCTGATTCCCCAAGGGGCACAGTTTGCCTGGGCTACCCCCGATGCCCTGGCCGCCGCCATCACCTGTCTGGCGCTGTGGGTGGT
The DNA here is from genome assembly GCA_044070495.1 of Spirulina sp. Taxonomy (GTDB): domain Bacteria; phylum Cyanobacteriota; class Cyanobacteriia; order Phormidesmidales; family Phormidesmidaceae; genus Nodosilinea. The sequence goes on from JBIPSI010000013.1 coordinate 83,190, forward strand.
GAGTAGCTTCCTGCGCTAGGCGGATCGGCTGAACTGTGGGGCGGCCAATAGCTTGATTTCTGGTAGGTTGGGTGGCGCGATAGCAGAACCCAACAAGCCTAAAATCCTTGGCGAGTGTTGGGTTCCGCTTCGCTGCACCCAACCTACTTTAGAGATGCGTCAGGCAATCAGGTCACACCCTTTAAAACCGACGTTCTACAAAAATACCCTAGGAATTCTAAACCCTGGGGTATTTTTATGGGGTGAATGGATGGAACCAATGTGACTAATGATAACCCTGAGACCTGAATCCCTTCAATCGGTGGTAGGATGAGTAGCACTGTCGGTTCTGGTGGGGATCAGCCACTAGAGGAAACGGGGAAAGAGCAGTGAAAATCTGCCGCTGTCCCGCAGCTGTAAGCTAGGTTTGAACTCCTTAAGAATTCAGCCTCAGTAAGTCAGAATGCCCGCCGATAGATGTTCTCTACATAATCCATCTGCGAGGTACGGATGCTGTCCTTAGCGTTAGGGCAATCGCACATCAGGCGATTGCAGCTTTTGAATTTAAAGTATTCCTACAAAATTGCCGCCGAGGCAAGCATCAAGGGATCTAAGTCTGCTTCACGTAAGGGGCTTCGGTTACTTGATGGTGGTTCTATGAAACGATGAAAGCCCCTCCTGGCAAGGGTTTTTTGAGTTTCAGTATGGGGATGAGATTCGGCTCATACCGCTAATCATTCCCATAAATCCATCGAAACTTGGCTGAGGGAGGGGTCTACCCTGCTGCCCTCTAGGGAAATTTAGGATCACTATTCCAATGGCGAGATGGTGCGTTGTGGATTTAACTAACGCACTGGGTTTTCCTTTGGATTTTTCCTACGCAATAGCGCTAATTTCACGTTTTGATTCGTTCATGGCAGGGAGAAAGACTCAGGTTTTTTGCAAGGTTAACGATAGATTTCACAACCAACGTCATGAAGGCAATTGGGTTGAAGTCGAGGGATTGATTCATTCAATTTTGAGCATCAGTTTTGAGTATCAAATAGCCGTCTTCCCCTGTGGTTAGTTGAGAGTAGCAGCGGCCCAAATATTGACCCAAATATTGAATTGAGTTGTTGAGGAGTATTGAGGAGAAACCATGGTAAGACAATTGCGGTGGATGAAGACTTCGAGGTGGGGGCTGGCGCTGCTGCTGTGGAGCGCAGGGCTGGGGGTTGCCCAGGCGGAAACAACGACATCTGAGGAATTTTCCCAGGATGAGATGGCCGAGGTATCCGTGACGGCAGCAGATTTGGTGGCTGTTCCAGGCTCTGAAGATCGCGATTTAGGGGAGTCGTCGGACAGTGTTCTGGCTCAGCAGGACGTTCAGGATAGTGCGACCCAGAGTCGCCCGACCTCAGCCCCCCTAACCCCAATGCCGTCGGTGGCCAACCCAGAGGACTTCTATGGCCAGGTCGATAGCTCAGACCATGCCCAGGTCGATGATGCCGGGGATGTCCAGATCGATGACGCTGGGGAAGACTTGGGAGATACCGAACCCACCGATGGGGCGGCAGGGGAGGACGAAGAACCCCTGATTCGGATCAACGTGACGGGGCAAATTTTGGATCAGCCCGTCTTCTCCCCCTTTCGGCGGGAGGGCACAGTGCGGGAGGCCAGCCAGCCCGTCTACGTGATCAACCGTGAGCAAATGGAGGCCCAGGGTGCGCGTACGGTGAATGAGGCCCTGCGTTACCTGCCTGGTGTGCTGAGCGAAAGCACCAGCGGCGGGCAGTTGGGGACGCAGAGCGGGCAGTTCATTCGGGGGGGCAGTTCAGCGCAAACCCTGATTTTGCTGGATGGTCGGCCCCTCAATCAGATCGGTTCCTTTGGGGCCTTCGACCTGTCTACGCTGACGGTGGATGCCATTGAGCAGATTGAGGTGCTGCCGGGGGGAAGTTCGGTGCTGTATGGGTCTAGCGCCATTGGCGGCGTGATCAACATCATCACCCGCCGACCGGGGGAAAATACCTTTGAAACTTCGGCTTCGGCAGCGGTGGGCAGCTTTGGCTTTAATGACCAAATTCTCCAGGCCCGGGGCAACAACGACGGCCTGAGTTGGGTACTGGGCTACAACCGCACGGCCTCGCGCAACAATTTCCCCTTTAGCCTCACCAGCACGAATGTTGACGGGGTGCGCACCAATGCCGATGTGCTCTACAACAACGTCAACTTCAATGCCACCACCGAGTTGAGTGATCGCAGTCGGCTGCGGCTGGGGTTGCTCTACCTCAGCAAGGATTTGGGGGTACCCGGTGCGGTGCCCGTCCCCGGTAGTATCGCGGGCGGGTTCAACAGCCTCTCCGCCGATGATCGCAGCTACAGCGAAAACTGGCTGCTAGATCTGGCCTACGAAGCCGACCTGGGCCAAGGGGATGACTCGCGGCTAACGGCGCGGCTCTACGGCGACCTGCTGGGGCTAACCTTCAACCGCCCTAGCCCCAGCTTTGGCGACCCCACCCGCGACCTAGTGGATCAAACCTCCGTGGGTGCCCAGGTGCAGCACAACTGGCAGTTGGCCAGCAACCAAAACCTCACCTACGGCGTCGATTTTCGCCAGGTGAACGCCGACAACCGCACCCTCAACCTATTGACCAACGACCTCACGGAAAACTACGCGGATTCTCTGCGGCAGACGGGGTTGTTTGCCCGATACCAGGCGGAAATTACCCCCCGCTGGAGCGCCAATGCCGGGATTCGGCAGGACTTTAACGACCTCGCCGATGGATCCTTCACCTCCTTCCACCTGGGCAGCCGCGTGCAGGTGACCGACACCACCAGCCTGCGGGCCAACTTTGGCCGCAACTTCCGGGTGCCCACCCTCACCGACCTGTTTTTTGCCCCCTTCAATAACCCCAACCTGCGCCCCGAATCGGGCTGGAGCTTTGATGTGGGGGTGGATCAGCAGATCGGGGATCGGGGGCTGGCGCGGCTCACCTTCTTCCGCAACGACATCCGCGACGCCATCAACTTTGATTTGGCCACCTTCACCCCCCAAAACATTGGTCGGGTGCGGTCGCTGGGACTAGAGGCCGAGGTGAACTATCAAATCCTCGACAACGTCTTTGCCTTTGCCAACTACACCTGGAACGACCCCAAAATTCTGGCCGGATCCTCCCCCAGCGAAGAGGGTAACCTACTGCCCTTTACCAGTGCCGATACCTGGAACCTGGGCCTCGCCTACGAAACGCCCCAGGGCTTTTACACGGGGCTGTTTGTCCACTCGGTCAGCTCGGTGTTTGTGGATCGGGCCAACCGGGAAACCCTGCCCGGACGCACCGTGGTTGATCTGAAGCTGCGATCCCCCATCAGCGATGTTTTGGTGATCAATGCCAGCCTCAACAACCTGTTCGACACCCAATTCGAGCAGTTTCCAGGGGTGCCAGGGCTAGGACGCAATTTCCAACTGGGGGTAAGCCGCACCTTCTAGTAGGGTGGGCACTGCCCACCAATCTCCCTTCCCGCCTCCCAATTCCCGACTCCCAATTCCCGATTCCCCATGACCTCACCCCCCTCCTACCACCATCTTCGCCCCTGGGCTGCGGGTCTCCTGGGGCTGGTGCTCGTACTCACCAGTTGCCAACGGGTGTCTTCCCCGACAGGATCGTCCCCAGAGGCGGGTGATCGGGAGGGGTGCGTAGCCGAGTACAGCGAGACGGAGGATTACTTTCCGGCCAAGGCCCAGGTGGACTATGCCACGGGCTTTACGGTGGAGTATCACCGCCACTACAAGGTGGTGACGGTGGCCATGCCCTGGCAGCAAAATCAGCCGCCGCTGCGCTACGTGCTGGTGCAGTGCGGCACTCCGGTGCCGGAGGTGCCGGGGGCAACGACGGTGATTGAAATTCCGGTGCAGCGAGTGGTGGCGCTGTCTACCACCCATCTGCCCTACCTAGACGAACTGGGCCAGGTGGAGGCCCTGGTGGGGGTGGGGCAGTTTGCCTTTGTTAATAATCCCAACGTGCGCCGCAAGATTGACCAGGGCGATCTGGTGGAGATAGCCAGCGGTCAGTCCCTCAATCTGGAGCAGCTTTTGCTGGCGGAACCGGATTTGGTGATGGCGATTGCGACAGGCAATACCGAGGCCGATAGTCCTCAACGATTGCAGCAGGCGGGGTTACCCGTGGTGGCGGTGGCGGAATTTCAGGAGACCCTGCCCCTAGGACGGGCGGAGTGGCTGAAATTTACCGCCCTGTTTTTCAATCAGGAAGCCCTCGCCGAGGAGCGGTTTGCAGCCATTGCTGCGGAATACCAAGACCTGCGCGAGCTAACAACCACCCTGACGGATCGGCCAACGGTGTTTTCGGGATCGAGCTATGAAGGCACCTGGTATGTACCAGGGGGCAAAAGCTATGCGGCGCAACTGTTTCGGGACGCTGGGGCCGATTACTTGTGGGCCGATCTCGACCAGGCCAATAGCCTGCCGCTGGATGTGGAAGCGGTCTATGATCGGGCAGCGATGGCCGATTTTTGGCTGAATGGCGGCCTAGATTGGCAAACCCTGGGCGATGCCCTAGCCGCCGATGCCCGCCACGGCAAGTTTCGAGCGCTGCAACAAAACCAAATGTTCAACAACAACGCTCGTCTCAACGATGGCGGCGGCAACGACTATTGGGAAAGCGGTTCCCTCTATCCCCACTGGATTTTGGCCGACCTCATCCACATTTTTCACCCCAACCTTTTGCCCGACCACCAACTGATCTACTACCAGCGCCTAGAACCCTAACCGTTAGATTAGGGCGAGGTGCCCTCGCCCCTAACCCTAACCCTAACCCCCTAACGAAAAGGGGACTTAATGCTCCTATCCCCAACAACCAACAACCAACAACCAACAACCAACAACCAATAACCAACAACCAACAACCAACAACCAATAACCAACAACGCCATGCCCCTAACCCTCGCCCAACTCAGCGATACCCATCTGCTAGCCCAGCCCACCGATTGCCTGCGCGGCCTCAACCCCTGGCAGTCGTTCCAGGCGGTGCTGGCGGCGGCCCTAGAGTACCAACTCGATGGTCTTTTGCTGACAGGGGATTTGGCCGAGGAGGATAGCCTAGAAGCCTACGAGCATCTGCGAGCGGCAACGGAATCCCTAGATCTCCCCATCTACTGGATTCCCGGCAACCACGATAATCCGGCCCTGCTACACCAGGTCTTTACCGATGTTCCTTACCATGGCCCCAACCAAAGCCTCGACCTAGGCCACTGGCGGCTGATTTTGCTCGATTCGGTGTTGCCCACAGCTCAGTTTGGCGAGGGACATCTTTCCCCAGACACCCTCACCTGGCTAGAGGACACCCTGGCCCAGCACCCCGCTCAGCCCACCGCCGTTGCCCTGCACCATCCCCCGGTTTCCACGGGCATCGACTGGCTGGATCAAATTCAGCTTCAGCGGGCCGACGATTTTCTGACGCGGCTAGAACGGTTTGAGCAGGTGAAGGTGGTGACCTTTGGCCATGCCCACCTAGAGATTGATCAACGGTGGGGCGAGGTTTGCTACTACGGCTGTCCCTCCACCGTGCACCAGGTGACGCCCACCCAGCCCAGCCCCAACCACGATCAACCGGGCTTTCGGCTGATCACCCTCCATCCCAACGGCCAGCACCAGACCGAGGTGCGGCGGGTGGCCCTTACGGTTGCGGTGGGGGGCTAGGGCTATGGTGCTAAAACTGACGCTGCCCAAACTAGCTTCGGCCAAATCCCTTTGTCCCCCCGTCAGCCCGATTCCCGCGCCCAGACCTAGCCATTACCTGGGACTATGGGGGCTGCTGGGGGTTTTGCTGTTCGCCTTTTTGGTCAGCTTGGCCCTGGGGTCGGTAACGATTCCCCTGTCGGAGGTGGTCACCATTCTGCTGGGGGGAGAACCCAGCCGTGCCCCCTGGCGCGACATTGTGCTGAACTTTCGCCTACCCCGATCCCTCACCGCCATGGCCGCCGGATCGGCTCTGGCCGTCAGCGGGTTGCAGCTTCAGGCGCTATTTCGCAATCCCCTGGCGGGGCCGTCGATTCTGGGCATCAACGCTGGGGCGAGTTTGGGCGCGGCCCTGGTGGTGCTGACTGGGGGCCTAACGGGTTGGGCGGCGGTGGGTTGGCTGGGGCAGTTTAGCCTGGTAGGGGCCGCCAGCCTCGGTGCCGCCGCCGCCATGGTGTTGGTGATGGGGGTGGCCCACCGTGTCCGCAATTCCCTGGCGCTGCTGATTTTTGGCCTCATGTTGGGCTATGTCACCACCGCTCTGGTCACGATTCTGCTGCACTTCAGTTCTATCGACCAAACCCTGGCCTACCTAAGCTGGACCTTCGGCAGCTTTGCGGGCGTCACCTGGGCGCAGATTCCGGTACTGGTGACGATTATCCTGGGCGGGCTAGGGCTGGCCTACCTGACGGGCAAACCGCTCAACCTACTACTGCTGGGGGAAGAACAGGCCCTTAGCCTCGGTCTTTCCCTCAGGCTAACGCGGCTGTATTTGATCCTCAGTTCCTCGCTGCTAGCGGGTACCGTCACGGCCTTCTGCGGCCCCATTGCCTTTTTGGGGGTGGCCGTTCCCCACCTGGGTCGCAGCCTGTTTCGCACCCTCGACCATCGGGTGCTAATTCCCGCCTCCATCCTCATCGGTGCCCTGTTGGCCTTGGTGGCCGATGGTATTGCCCAACTGCCCGGTAGCCAGGTGATGCTGCCCCTCAATGCCGTTACCGCCCTGATTGGTGCCCCGGTGTTGATTGGTCTCATGCTAAAACGTCAGGGTCGCCTGTGATCCTGAATCTTGCGTGCGTGCCCCGGCATTAGCGGGCGAGGAGACCTCGCCCCTACGGTTGGTTGGGTTGGGTTAGGAATTGGGACTATGGAATTCGGCTTTGGGGTTAGATCACAACGGCTCCGAGGGATTTCAGGATAGCCATTTCCGACGGTGAAAGCCCCTTGGCATCGCGGATGTTGGCTCCGGCGTAGGGGCGGTCGGGATGAAAAACACGCTCACAATGGCCGAGGGCCAGGTTCCAGAGGCGTATTTCATGGTCTTGGCTGGCGGTGGCCAAATGGGTACGGTCGGGACAAACTAGGGCCGTCCAGGGGGGCTGACTATGGCCCCTGAGGGTGTAGCGCAGACGGTGGGTTTGCACCTCCCAGATGGCCAAGTCGGCGGCTTGGCTGGTGATGGCGAGGACGACACCGCTGGGGTCTACGGCAACACTGTGAACCCAGTGGCCATCGGGGGGAGACCAGATTCCCAGGGTGCGGCCTTGGGCCACATTCCACCAGCGCACGGTGCCATCGTGGCTGGCGCTGACGAGAGATTGGCCATCGGCCCCCACCCCCAGGCTATGAACTAGGCGCTGATGCCCGGTTAGCAGTTGAGGAACAGAGGCAGCGGCTGACTGGGGCCAGATTTCGATAGTGCCATCCCTAGCCCCGACAATCAGGGTCGGGTTGTCGCTACCCTCCCCAAAGGTCAGGGCCATCGGGGGTACAGGGCGACGGATCCCTTCGTGTCGTCGTTGACCATCCGCCACCGACCACAGGTGAAGGGTATCCTCTGGGCCAACCGTGGCAAGGGACTGGCCATCGGGGCTGAAGGCGATCAGATGAACAGGAACAGAAACCGACCAGCGGCATTCTCCGGTGGGGATGTGCCACAGGCTCAGGCCAGAATCGGCGGCGGCCCTGGCGCACCACTGGCCATCGGCACTCAGGGCAACGGCCTGAAGAGGGCTGTGGGGACTAGGACTGGCTGCACTGAGAACCTGGGGTACAGGGCTTTGGGAGGATCTGCGATCCCCTGTTGCCTGAGGCCACAGTCGCAGGCGAGCGTCTCGGTGCCCCGTGAGCACCTGATTCCCCTGGGCACTCACCGCCAGGTGGCTGACGGGGTGAGCCTGACTGAGGAAACGCCGCAGTTCTGTGCCGGTATTGGCCTGCCACAGGTGCAGCCGATAGTCGCCGCCCGTCACCAAATAGTCGCTATCGGGGCTAAAGTCTAGCAGCCACACGGGGGAATCCGCCGGAGGCAAGGTGTAGCAGAGGGATCGGCTGGGAATATCCCACACGACGACGCTAAAGTCTTGGCGGCTACAGGCCAAATACCGACCATCGGGGCTGAGGGTGAGGGCAGGCAGGGTGCGCACGTCGGCGGGGAGCATCCAGCAAGAACGCCCGGTTCGCACATCCCAAAGGGTGAGGCAGTGCTCGTCGTAGCCCGCCGCAAAGGGCATCGGGGGCAGGGTGGGATCGTTGGGGTCGGGCAAAAAACCAGCGGATCGGACAGTAGCGGTGACCGGAGCCTGAAATGCTGTAATCGGGCTGTCCTGGGTTTGGCCGCCCTGGGAGAGATCCCACAGACAGGTAACCTGGTCATCCCCTCCGCTGACGAGGCGATCCCCCGCCTCGTTAAAGGCGATGCTGTGGATGGCTCCCTGGTGTGTGTTCCAACAGACCCAACACCGCCCTGAAGCCACTTCCCATAGCCGCAGTTCGCCGTTACGGTCTCCAGAGGCCAGCCAAGCCCCATCGCCGCTGAAAGCCACCGTCTGCACCGCTGCCCCGTGGCCGCTCAGGGTGTCGGATCGGGCCTTGCCCCCCATCGGCCACAGCCAAATTTGTCCGGTATCGCTGCCAATGGCCAGGGTGCCACCATCGGGGCTAACGGCGAGGGACTGAACCGCCAGGGCTTCGCCGTCATCCATCACCTGCACCAGTCGCCCCCGATTCACCTCCCACAGCAGCAGGCGACCATCCTGATCGCCCGTCACCATCAGCCGCTCGTCGGGCTTGGGGGCAGCCTTAGACCGAGGAGAAGGGAGCGGACAAAAGGCCACCCTGGGGCTGCGACCGAGGGCGGTGGCCAAGGCGGTTTCGCGAAACTGCACCTGGCTGAGGTTGGCCCCCTGCAAACTTACCTGCCGCAGGTCGGCCTGCCACAGGGCTAGATCAGAGAAATCGACCCCACTGACGCTGACGCCCAGGGCTTGGCAGAGATGCAGCCAGTTGGCCGCCCCAAATCCGGGTTGGCCCCGATACCGCTGGCGCAGGGTCTGCAACCGTTGATGGCAGGCCTGCACCAAATCCGCCTGATGCGGAAACTGGCGCTGCAACTGTTGAGCCAGGGGCACCACGTAGGCCGCCCGCTGGGCCTCCTGCACCGCTTCCTGGGCCGCCATCGTCACTAGGGGCAACCGCTGAAGCCAGTGGAACTCCCCGGCCAAAAGTTCCTGGGTCAATTGCGTCAGAAGCTGATCCTTAACCAGGGCACGTACCAGGGGTGGCAGGTCAATGAGGGGTTGGGTTGGGGCCGATGGAATGGCGGACGCCGGGGTTTGGGCTTGGCAAAGGCATCGATCCACGAGGGACTGCACCACCGCTGGCTCTGGGCGATTCGGCATTGCCGTTTGCAGATCCGCCAGGGCCATGGGGGCATGGGCGAGGGCTACCCAATACAGCAGGGTTTCTTCCTCAGGGGTGAGCCGTTGCAGCAGAGCGGCTAGGTCCCGACGCACAGCGTCGGGGATAGGGTGCTGGGTTTGGGCCAACAGGGGGGATAGCTGGCCCTGGTAGACCGTCTGTAGAGTGGTGGCCACACTACGCAGAAACATCGGATTGCCGCCGTAGCGCTGCCAGAAGGCTTCCCCTTGGTCGGGCGTGGCGGGTAGCACCCCCTGTCGCTGAAGTAAGGTCTGGGTATCTGCCGCGTCCAAGTCTTGTAGACGGTAGTCCCGCGCCCGTGGCCCCATCCACTGGAACCGATCCGCCGGAGGTTCGCGACCCATGAGGACGACACAGCCGGGGTGTTGCCCCGTCGCCCAGCGCTGGATGAGCTGCTGAAGGGCCTCGGTGTGGAGTCGATAGTGGCCCGCTCGCTGGTGGGGGACAAAGCACCCCTCTAGGTGATCCACCACCAGCAGACAGCGCTGGCGGCTAAACTTTGCCATCACCCCATCCACCGAAACCGTCTGGGCAACTTCCCCAGGAGACAACCAGGTGGCTAGGGCGGTCAACAGCGCCTCATCGCCGGGGCAATCCGCCATGTCTAGATAGCCACAGCGCTCCACAGTGGGGCCAAGGCGCTGGAGAAGCTGCCCCGCCAGGGCGGTTTTACCCAAACCGGGCAATCCCCACAGCAGCACTAGCCCACAGGAACCATCGGCCATCCCCTCCCCGGTAATCCACTGGGTCAGGGTAGCGAGTTCCTCGGCGCGACCGCAAAAACCTGCCACCTCCACCGCAGGGGCGACCTGCACCGAAGTCGTTACCGTCGCCCCCACCGTCCTTGAGGAAGCTGAATTGACGGGTGGCTCAGCATCGCGAGGTTGACTAGATTTCCGCTGCTTGGCCCAGGTACGCAGCACATTTTGCAAATTGCGCTTCGTGACCTTAATGCCCTGGTGATTGATGTCCACCAATTTCGACAGCAGATGCCACAGATTGGGGCCAACATCCTTTTTTAAGTAATCTTCGGAATAGCCCACCGCCTGCTTGGCTATGGCCCCGTAGGTTTGGTTCTCCCAGGCCCCCTTCAGCACCAAACGCTCAACGTCCCTAAGGGGGCGTCCGATTTGCTCTAGGGCCACCTGATTGATCAGCCCTGCAATATCCTCAAAGTCCATGGGTACAAGGCCCGCTAGCAACCCCTGATGGTTAGGGCCTAGTCTAACCTGAATAATTCAGAACTTTCCAGAACTTGCTAACGTTAACCCCTGGCGATCTGATCGCCGAATACATCGCCCCTGTGGGTTAGGGGCAGCGCAGCAGAACCCAACACCCGCCAGTAGGTTATCCCCAGTTTAGGTGGGCGAGGAGACCTCGCCCCCACGTAGGGTTAAACGGATCGGGAATCGGGGTATGGAATTTGGATGGAGAACTAGTAGCGTAGGGTTAGGGCAATGCGCTGAGCATTGGGCAGAGAGCCGTCCTCCATCAGCATCACGTCGCCACCCTTGGCCAGAACCGCTTCGATGATTTCGTCTACGGCGTCATCCATTACGTCCGTGCCACCCGGTTCAGCTACGGTTTCGAGGCCACCCTTTGCGGTGACGATGGCGGGAACGTGGTAGCCCTTTTCCACCAGCAGCAGTTTGCCTCGTCCATCGTTGGCCAGTCGCCAGACTTCCTCGATGGTGGAAACCACTTTACCTTCGCCCGTGGCGGTATCGAGGTCTTGGAGGGCGGCTTCCCGCTGTTGGGTGCGTACGCCTTCGATCATCGGCCACACCTGCGGCGCTAGCTCAGACAGCGTGGCTTTGTCAAAGTTGCCCGTTAGGGTACCCGCCACCAGGTTGGTGTATTGAGACACCTCCTGGAAGAAGGAAATTTGTCGCACCACGCCACCGAGCACGATGGGTAGGCTGTCATCTTCGGCATAGGCGGTGAAGGCTTGATCCACCTGCTGGAAGAAACGGCGGTGACGGTCGTCTACATAGGCGGAATCGGCGCTGTCGGGTAGGGCGGTGGTAGCACCGGGGCCTTCCATCGCCATCGGGAATTGGCCATCGGTAACTTCCTCTAGGGTGTCCCCGGTTCCGGCCAGCAGGCGGGTTAGCCCTTGGCTCAGCAAAAAGACCCAGTAGCGCTGGGCGCGGTGCAGACCGTAGACCAAATCCCGCGTGGCAAAGGTTTGATCAATCACCACCCGATGGGGCACGGTGAAGGGCAGGTAGAATTTCTTAGCAATGTCGTGGCTGACGAACAGGGCCAAGCCATCGAGGGCGTAGGTGTAGTCAATATCGTTGACGAGATCGTCTAGGTTTTTCAGCAGCGGCTCTAGGTCGCGGGTAGAAAACTCCTGGGAAAGCCGATCCTTAGCCTCGTTCACCAGGTTTTTGACGAGGATGGGATCTTGTTTGTTGTCCGGTGACGTGCGGTGGGTAGGCAGCAAAATCGACAGAGCAGGAACTTTTGTCAGTGCTTGCAGTTCCTTGACATCATGGCGGGTAATCATTCACTCGTTCCTATGGATGGGCTTGGGACACACAGCTTTGTGCAGGCCTTCTTTTACAAGCAGTTCTGTACAAACTGAGGGCCACCAGCCCATACCTCGCCACAAACCTGTAATGCCCCTAGCAGCCTAAGCCGTAACCCTAGGAAACCCATAGGAAAAGCGGATAAAGTTCACAATGACGGGCCTAGGGAAAACCTTGTTGAGGCGAGGGCTACGGTTCTGAGATCGTGCCACCGAGATTTTCCACAATGGCGCGGGTATTAGCGGCCATCATCCTGAGATAGCTGTCGCCCTCACTGCCGGGGACACCGATGGAGTCGGCGTAGAGTTCCTGTTCAGCTAGGGTCACTCCAGCTTCCTGGGCCACGGTGCGAATTAACTGAGGGTTGAGGGTGGTTTCGGCAAAGATGGCAGGCACGCCCAAATCCTGAATTACCGTCACCAACTGCTGCACGGTTTGGGCGCTGGGCTGTTCCTCGGTGCTAATGCCGATCAGGGTTCCGGCCACCGTGAGGCCATAGGCGTTGGCGTAGTACTGAAAGGCATCGTGGGTGGTCACAAGCTGGCGCTGATTGGGGGGAATGGTGGCGGTTTGCGTTCCAATCCAGTCGTGCAGTTGGTTGAGTTCTTCAATGTAGTCGGCGGCGTTGGCGGTGAAGGTGTCTGCCTGATCAGGATCTAACTCAATCAGCGCATCCCGAATCGCTTCCACCATGGGCACCACATTACTCACATCGCCCCACACATGGGGATCCGGTACCGATTGCCCCTCCTCTTCCAAATTCAAGGGCGGCACCACTTCCGCCACCGCGAGGTGCTGGGCATTGGCTCCGGCGGCGGTCAACAGGCGAATCAGCCCTGGCTCTAGGTTGTAGCCGTTGTAGAGAATCAGGTCGGCCTGCTCGAAAGCCACACTGTCGGCGGGGACGGGTTCGTACACATGGGGATCGGTACCGGGCTGGAGAATGCTGGTGAGTTCAATCTGGTCGCCGCCAATCTGCTCGGCCCAGTCGGCAATGAGGGTACTGGTGGCCACCACGGCGGGCCGCTCCTCCGAGTCAGACCCGCTAACGCCAGAACTCCCCTGTTCGACGGAGTCACAGCCCGCTAATCCTGCCCCAACGACCGATAACAACAGGACAAAGGCTCGATAGCGTGGGGATAGGGAGAAGTTCATCATTCGTTGCATGGGCTACATTTCATATTCCTTTCATTTTTACGGTACAATATTTTTCATAATCGTTTCATTTTTGAAAAACCTCGTTTCTGGCCCTCACCCCCAACCCCTCTCCCAGGGAGGCTACTGCTTATACACATCTTGCTTTTATGCCACAAGTCCTTGGAGATCCCCCTAAATCCCCCTTGAAAAGGGGGACTTTGATTCCGGTTCCCCCCCTTCCCAAGGGGGGCTAGGGGGGATCATCTCTAGGAACCCAGCGGAATAGCGACTTGTGTATAAGCGGTAACCCAGGGAGGGGAGGGCCACCCAGACTCGGCTATCCTTGGAAACTCCTATGGCACCCCGTTCTAACCGCATCCCCAATCCTGCCGCCCCAGGCACCCCCATCATCACCGTGGATCACCTCACGGTGAACTACCGCGACACCCAGGCGTTGCGGAACATCAACGTAACGGTGCGGCCTGGTCGGTTGGTGGGCATTTTCGGCCCCAATGGCGCAGGCAAAAGCACCCTGATGAAGGCCATGCTGGGGCTAATTCCGGTGGTGACGGGGATGGTGACCTACGGCGACGACACCCTAGCGCATCAGTTGGATCGGGTGGCCTACGTGCCCCAGCGATCCCAGATTGACTGGACGTTTCCCGCCACGGTGTGGGATGTGGTGATGATGGGTCGGGTGAAGAAAACCGGTTGGCTGAACCGCTTTTCCGTCACCAGCCGCCAAATTGCTAAGGATGCCCTGGATCGGGTGGGGATGCTGGAGTTTAAAGACCGCCCCATTGGTGCCCTTTCGGGGGGACAGCAGCAGCGGGTATTTTTGGCCCGTGCCTTGGCCCAGGAGGCAGATATTTTCTGCTTTGATGAACCTTTTGTAGGGGTGGATCAAAAAACGGAAGCGGTGATTTTCCAGATTTTCCGTGAGTTAGCCGACGCTGGGAAAACTGTCCTGGTGGTGAACCATGACCTGGGCGAATCCATCACCAATTTTGATCAGATTATTCTGCTCAACAAAGAACTGATTGCCGCTGGCCCCCGCGACTGGGTGCTCACCCGCGATAACATGACCCGTGCCTACGGTGGCCACATTGGTTTCTTTGGCCATGTTGCCTAGTGGGGCTATTGATATCGCGATGCCGCCTAGTTTGGCCCTCCTGAATTGGTTCTATGAACCCCTGCAATTTGCCTTCATGCAGCGCTCCTTGGCGGTGGCGATTATGGTGGGGATCATCTGCTCGGTGGTAGGCAGCTATTTAATGGTGCAGCGCCTTGCCCTGCTGGGGGATGCCATTAGCCATTCGGTGCTGCCCGGATTGGCCATTGCCTTTTGGCTGGGGGTAAATATCTTTGTGGGGGCGTTCATCGCTGGGGTGCTTAGCACCGTTTTGATAGCCTGGATTCACCGCCGATCTCCCATCAAAGAAGATGCGGCCATGGGGATTGTGTTTTCGGCCTTTTTTGCCCTTGGCATTACGTTAATTACTACTATTCAAAAAGACAACAAAATTGACCTCAATCACTTTCTGTTTGGTAATATTCTGGGCGTTACGGCGGGGGATGTGCGGGATACGGCCATCATCGCGACCCTAGTGTTGGTGGTGGTGCTGCTGCTCTATAAAGAACTTCTTTTCTACAGCTTTGATCCCCTCGGTGCCCAGGCCAGCGGATTGCCCACGGGCTGGCTCAACACCGGGCTGATGGTGCTGATTGCCCTCACCGTGGTGGCCAGCATGAAGGTGGTCGGCGTTATCCTCGTGTTGGCGCTGCTGATTACCCCCGGTGCAGCGGCCTATTTGTTGGTGCCCCGCCTGCACCAAGTCATGGTTCTGGGGGCGGGGATTGGGATAATCTCCAGCATCAGCGGCATGTACCTGAGCTACTACTTCAACCTGCCCTCTGGCCCCGCCATTGTGCTGGTGGTGTCGATTTTCTTTGCCCTGGCGTTTCTCTTCAGCCCTCGCCATGGCGTGTTGACACATCGACCCCGCCGCCCAAGGCCGTCCCCAACATCCATGGATGGTCTTGGGCGGGAAGACGAGAGCCTTGAACCCTAGACTCAGTAGATCACAAAGTCCCCGCAGCCCTCACCCTAAATCCCTCTCCCTGGGGGAGAGGGACTTTGAAGGCCATTTCCGGCTCCCCTCTCCTCGTGGGAGAGGGGTTGGGGGTGAGGGCTGGATCGTGGCCAAAGAGCACGTTTATGATCTACTAAAACTCCTAGACCTAAATCAGGCAGCTTAGATCCTTGGTCTTTTGGCTGAACAGCAGGTTTTCCCGATAGTCTACGGGGCAGTCGATCACGGCGGGGACGTTGTCCTCCAGGGCCATCTTCAGGGTCGGGATCAGGTCTTCGGTGGATTCTACCCGATAGCCCTTCAGGCCCATGCTTTCCGCCAGTTTGACGAAATCGGGGTTGCTGAAGTGGATGAAGGCCGACTCGCCGTAGTAGTTCATCTGCTTCCACTCAATCAGGCCGTAGCCGCCATCGTTGAAGATCACCGTCACAAAGGCGGTGCCAATGCGGAGGGCAGTTTCGAGTTCCTGGCAGTTCATCATGAAGCCGCCGTCCCCCGTCACCGCCACCACCTTGCGGTTGGGATGCACCAATTTGGCCGCTAGCCCCCCCGGAATAGCGATGCCCATGGCGGCGAACCCGTTGGAAATCAGGCAGGTGTTGGGCCGCAGACAGTGGTAGTTGCGGGCCATCCACATTTTGTGGGCACCCACATCAGAAATCACGATGTCGTCGGGGCCAAGCACCTGGCGCAGGTCGTGGATCAGCTTTTGGGGCTTGACGGGGAAGCCGTAGTCGTCGGCGTACTGTTCGTAATCGGCCCGAATTTCGTCGCGAATTTTGAGGGCGGCGGGTTCAGGATAATTCTGGCGCTTCACCCGCTGCAAAATTTCGTGGAGGGAGTCGGAAATGTCGCCAATCACCTCCACTTTGGGGATGTAGCTGCTGTCGATTTCGGCGTGGGTGAGGTTGATGTGGAGGATGGGCAGCTTGCCGTCGGGGTTCCAGCGTTTGGGAGAATATTCCACCAGGTCGTAGCCCACGGCGATGATCAAGTCCGCCGCCTCCATGGCGCAGGTGATGAAGTCCCGCTGCTGGAGGCCGAAGGTCCACAGGGCCAGGGGATGGGTGTAGGGAATCACACCCTTGCCCATAAAAGTGTTGGCCACAGGGATATTGAGCTGGGTGGCAAACTCGGTGAGGGCTTCGCTGGAGCGGGAACGGATGGCCCCATTGCCCACCAAAATCATCGGGTTGCTGGCCTGGGAGATGGCCACCGCCGCCTGCTGAATGCTCTGCAAGGAGGCGTAGGTTTTTTCCTGGCTGTCCCGCCGCAGGGGTAACCCCTCCACGTCCATCTCAGCAATGTTTTCCGGCAGATCGATGTGAACCGCACCGGGCTTCTCCGACTGGGCCAGCTTGAAGGCTTTGCGAACAATTTCCGGCGTGTTGCTGGGCCGCACAATTTGGGCGTTCCACTTGGTTACCGGGGCAAACATCGCCACCAGATCAAGGTACTGGTGGGATTCAATGTGCATCCGATCCGTCCCCACCTGGCCCGTAATCGCCACCAGGGGAGCGCGATCCAGGGTCGCATCGGCCACCCCAGTCATCAAATTCGTGGCCCCCGGCCCCAGGGTAGACAGACACACCCCCGCCTTGCCCGTCAGCCGTCCGTAGACATCGGCCATAAACGCCGCCCCCTGCTCGTGGCGGGTGGTGATGAACTGAATCGACGACCGCCGCAGGGCTTGCAGGAGTTGGAGATTCTCCTCCCCCGGCAGGCCAAAAATGTACTCCACACCCTCATTTTCCAAACACTGAACCAACAATTCCGCAGTATTCATAGCCCCTCGTAATGTGTTCTCAGACAATTGCGCTGTACTCGAAAGCTCTCCCAGTAGGGTGGGCACTGCCCACCTTCACCCTCCTTAATTCTCGGAATCCCTCACCCTAACCCTCTTCTAGAGTTGATCCCCCTAATCCCCCTTGGAAAGGGGGACTTTGACTTCAGTTCCCCCCTTTTTAAGGGGGGCTAGAGGGGATCAGCCCTCATTGCCAATTCTTGGAGATCCCCCTAAATCCCCCTTAGAAAGGGGGACTTTGACTTTAGTTCCCCCCTTTTTAAGGGGGGCTAGGGGGGATCAGCCATCACTTCACCCAAACCGTCTTGGTATTGACGAATTCCAGGATGCCCTCGCGGCCCAGTTCGCGCCCATAGCCGGATCGTTTGATGCCGCCGAAGGGCAAGCGTGGGTCAGACTTGACAAAGCTGTTGATAAACACCGCCCCCGCCTCCAGTTCGTTAATCATCCGCTCCTGTTCGGCGGGGTCTTGGCTCCAGCCGCTAGCCCCCAGCCCTAGGGGGGTGGAGTTGGCGATCTGGATGGCTTCGTCCAGGCTGCTGACCCGGAACACCAGGGCCACGGGGCCAAAGAATTCCTCCTGGTCTGCCGGGGTGCCGGGGGGAATTTGGGTCAAAATCGTGGGCGGGAACCAGTTGCCGCTTTGGAATTCGGCGGGTAGGGTCGCCTTCAAGGCCGCGACATCACCGCCGATCAACGCCGTTGCCCCCTGGGCTAGGCAAGCCGTTACCTGCTGCTCCAATTCCTCACAAATCGAAGGCGTCGCCAGCGGCCCCACGGTGATGTCCTCGGCCATGGGGTCGCCCACGGTCAGGGCCGCAAACTTGTCCCGCAGTCCCGCTTCAAAGGCATCGGCAATCGCTTCGTGAACCAGGAACCGCTTGGCGGCAATGCAGGACTGGCCATTGTTCAGCATCCGGGCGGTGGCGGCGGCGGCAATGGCTTCCTCCAAATGGGCGCTGGGCATCACCACAAAGGGGTCGGTACCCCCCAGTTCCAGCACGGTCTTTTTGATCTGGCGACCACAGGCCGACGCCAAGCTAGCCCCAGCGGGTTCGCTCCCGGTCAACGCCGCCGCCTTAATCCGGTCATCGGCCACCAGCTTTTCAATGCGAGATGCCCCCATCAGCAGAGTTTGGAACGCCCCAACCGGAAAGCCCGCCTTTTGAAACACCTCCTCAATCGCCAAGGCGCACTGGGGCACATTGGACGCGTGCTTCAGCAACCCCACATTCCCCGCCATCAGCGCTGGGGCCGCAAAGCGAAACACCTGCCAAAAGGGGAAATTCCAAGGCATCACCGCCAGGATCGCCCCCAACGGCTGGTAGCGCACCAGGCTACGGCTGGCATCGGTGCTGGCGGGTACATCGGCCAGAAATTCCTCGGCGTGATCGGCATAGAACCGACAGACCCAGGCGCTTTTTTCCACCTCCGCCACCGCCGCCAACCGGGGCTTGCCCATTTCTAGGGTCATCAGCTTAGCGTAGGCTTGCTTGTTGGTCTCTAGCACCGTCGCCGCCCCCCGCATCCACTCCGCCCGCTGACTGAAGGGGGTGTGGCGATAGGTCAAAAAAGTCTCCGCCGCCTGGGCGAGGTTGGCCTCCAGGTCGGCATCGCTGATGTCATCAAAAACCTGAATCGTGGCTCCGGTGGTTGGATTAATGCTGGCAATTCCCATCCTTCGACCTCTGAAGTAGTGCGTAATGAGGTCAGCAACCCAGCACTGAACATCTCCCCGACAAACGGCGACCCACCACGCGCATCCAGACCCAAAAGACGACAGGGGAATCCCCCAAGGCTTGGCCCCGGCAGCGCCACAGTTGGCGAGTGCTGCCTTGCTGGTTCAGTGTTTAGCCGTCAACCTCTAATGTGTCGCTCAACAAAGAAATGTGCTTAAAAACACGGTTTCCCCTCATCCATCCTAGATCGGGTTTTCCCCAACTCGTGTTAAGCAATGATGACGGAAATTACGGAAAATCAACGAATTTGAGCCGCAATTTATCATTGTATACAACCTGAAAACCCTTGCCTAGATAGCCATTACGCCTATTCCTAAGCCTCGGTCTTGTCATTCTGTCCGCCAAAAATGATCCCGAATCATCCCCAATGCCTGGTCTGACAGGGTGAGGTCAGCCCAACTGGATCGAGAGACCCTGGGCTGCGATGTTGAACCCTTTCGCGCCGCCGTCCACCAGGGCGACTGGAAACTGGTTTGCCAAATTACCATCCCCTCCAAGACTAAACTGTTTAACATCGCCCAGGATCCTAGCGAGGAAACCAACCTGGCGGATCGCAACCGCCGCATGGTAAACAAGCTCAAGCAACGGGTCGAAGCCGCATCCCAGGAAGCGGGATTTCCCCTAGTGCTTACAGCAGATCTAGGAACGGCGAAGAGTGCGCTGTTTTCCGCCGTTGCCACATCCAAGGAAGCGGCGGCCATCGATAACCTGCCATACCCCCTACTCCCGCTGGCCTAATATAGCCCGCAACGCTAGCCGCTAAAATCCGCTTTTTAACGACTGAGGCTGACCTTATTGGTATAGCTTTGCACATACCTCAGCCTTTCAAACGTCCTCTCAGATCCGTTTTTTAGACACCACGTCCAAGGAGCACCAATTCATGAAATCAATAAAAAATAGCCAGCCAAATGGTTTCTTCCTCTGGTGTTGTCCACTTCACACGATGTTTTTGATGAGCTTCAATGTTTAGATGATCACCTTCTTCAAGTTCTATGATTTGATCCTCAAGCTCTAACAGTGCAGATCCTTTTAGAACCAGAATCCATTCCGATTGATCTTGGTCATACCAAAAACCATCTTCAGATTTTTGACCTTTTGACAGGATTCTTTCGATCTTGATGGTTTTGTGTTGAAGGATAGTCTGGAAAACTTCGTCTGGAAGCTGGCGGGGAATGTCAGAAAATAGGTTGTGTTTGAATTCAGAGGTCATTGCAATAGCGCCATATATAGCGATTCCCAATGGAGTGAGATACACCGTTGCTGAGTTCTAGATCCCCCCAGTGCCTAGTTGTCTAAGTCTCACGCTATCCCCCCTTTTTAAGGGGGCAGGGGGGATCATAGCAATGTACTTTACCCATGTGACATCCGCTATAGTCCTTATCAATTAAGCTTAAGAATCCATTAGAAACGGCTAATCTGGCGGGTCGTTGGGTGCTCCCGTGGGCCATAGCCCTTCGTCTTCCGAGGCTTCGGCGGCGCGGGGTGTGGGGATATTTTCCGCTGCGTAGAGGGGTGGAGTGGGCACCAGTTCGAGCTGGCGGGGGCGTTGGGGCTGGGCCGATAGCTGACGGCGTTGGGAAATGGCTTCCTCGGTGGTTTCTTCGGCCACCACTTCGTAGAGGATGGCCTGTTTGTTGCCGCTGCCCTTGCGCAGAATGCGGCCTAGGCGCTGGACATATTCGCGAGTGGAGCCACTACCAGAGAGCAAAATGGCGATGCGGGCATCGGGGACATCCACCCCTTCGTTCAGAACATGGCTGACCACCAGGGTGGGGTAGTCGCCCTGTCGGAAGGCTTGCAGGATGGCGTGGCGCTCCTTCACTGGGGTTTGGTGGGTGATGGCGGGAATTAAAAAGTTTTGGGAAATGCGGTACACCGTGGCGTTGTCGTTGGTGAAGACCAGGGTGCGTTCCGGGTGGTGTTGGGCCAAGAGATCTTCCAACACCCGCAGCTTACCTTCGGTGCCAAGGGCGATGGTTTTGGCCTCTCGGTGGGCGAGCATAGCCCGCCGTCCGGCCTGGGATTGGGCACTGGCCCGCACAAACCGCTGCCAGCCCTGGGCGGAACTGAGCCAGATGTTAGCCTCCTGCAAAAAGCGGTTGCGTTGGGCGATCAGGTGATCGTAGCGGCGGCGCTCCTGGTTGGAGAGCTTCACCTTAATCGGCACAATCTCGAAGGGGGCAAGGGCTTGACCCGATAGATCCGCCGCTGATTTCTCGTAGACCACAGATCCCAGCAGGTGGGCTAGGTCTTCGTGGCGACCATCGGCCCGGTCGGGGGTGGCGGTGAGGCCCAGGCGGTAGGGGGCGATGGAATATTCCGCAATCACGCGGTTAAAGTCGCTGGGCAGGTGGTGGCATTCGTCGCAAATCAGTAGGGCGTATTGGTTGCCCAAGCTTTCGGCGTGGATGGCAGCACTATCGTAGGTGGCGACCAAAATGGGGCTGCGATCCTTCGACCCACCACCCAACAGCCCCACCTCCACATCGGGGAAAGCGGCCTCTAGGTGGGCATACCACTGGTGCATCAAATCCAGCGTGGGCACGGTGATCAGGGTGCTGCGGGGGGTAGCCTGCATTGCCATTTGGGCCAGGTAGGTCTTGCCGGAGGCCGTGGGCAGCACCACCACCCCTCGCCAACGGTTCCCGACCCAGGCCGCTAGGGCCTCCCGCTGGTGGGGGTAGGGCTCCATCGCCAGTTTGGGCGCTAAATCCAAGGGCTGAAAGGTTTGGGCCTGGTCGTTAAAGCTCACCTGATCTGCCCGCAGGGTTTCCACCAGGGCACGGTACTGATGGGCCGGAACCCGGAACTTCTCCACCCGGTCATCCCAATGGGCAAAATCCATCCAGCCCTTACCCCGTGGGGGCGGATGCAAGATCAACGTGCCCCGGTCGTAGGTGAGGGTGGGGGTACGGCCCATGGGTTCATCGTTCGTCTTAGTTCATCGTAACGTTCTGCACCCAAGGCAGGTGCAACGAAGACTGTCGTGCGGTCTGGATCCGGCCCAACAGCGGAAACCCTAAACCCGGAACGGCTCGGATTGGGGCGTGAATTCGATGGGCAGCACCGCTTCCACGTTTTCTTGAGGATTGGGGATGATGATGTGGGTGGTCACCTCGGCGTAGCCCGGACAGGCATTGGCCGCTTCTAGCCCTGCCGCAACGGCCCGGTTCACTTCGCCGATGGGGCCACGCACCGCCACAAATTGCCGCCCACTTTCGGAACGGTCGTACTTGGTTAACGTCACCCGTCCGGCCTTGACCATGGCATCGGCGGCGGCCAAAACCGCCGGAAAGGTTTGGGTTTCAATTACGCCAACCGCAATGGTCATCAGGGGTATCCTTGGGGGGTCAAAAGAACGCTACACCCACTATACCCTGAGGGCTAGACCTTAATGCCGCTGGGTTCTCCGGGGGCGGCGATGATGCGATCACAGCCTGATTCAGGTTTGGCCCAGTCGTAGTGGCAGTCCTTAGGATCGCCCCAGCAGAGGGTGAGGTAAATTTCGGTACGAGCCGCCGCAAGTTCCGCCCATTCGCAGGCGGCAATCAGGGCTTCTACTTGGTTGAGGGAGATGGGCCGGGCCGGACGACCCGCCAGCCAGAGTGTCAATTTGGGAACAGCCGCTCGCCAAAATTGAACAATGGCGGGCTTGGCGGCGGTGAGGGTGAGCTTATCGTCGGGGGTGGCAATTAGTTGGGGATGCAGTTCCGGCACCCGCAGACTTTGGCCCTGGAAATGACAGGTGTGCCACACCAAACCAGAGACCCCGTGCTGCCGCTGATAGTCGTGGATCTGCGCTCGAAAATCCTGAATCGCAAACACCTTACTGAGCTGATTGGCCCCCAACGCCTTGGCAATGACTGGGTTATCCAGCCGCTGATCGGAGGACAGCACCACCCGTTCGCCCCGCCAGGTGGCCCGTAGTTCTTGATCTAAAAACGCCAGCAGTTGTTCGGTGGTGTAGGTCATAGTTGGCCTTTGCCGTAGGGATGCCCGCTCAGCGATAGACCCATCCTAGCAAGGGGGCTAGGGCAATTTTGTGGCCCACTATAGTTTTATGGCCTCAGTAGATCGTAAACAGGCTCTTCGTGTCGTAAGGACTTTGTGATTCCCACCGTACCCAACCCACGCCTCTACAGCCTGGCCAGTCGCTCGGTTAACATCTGGTAGAAAGCGGGGGCGTTGGGCGTCTCGATGACCGTAGCATTGGCGGGTCTGTCCTCAGCCAGGTGGGGATCGGCGACGGTACGGCCCAGACAGAGGGAGCTATCGGTTTCGATGGCCAGGTGCATCGGGCGACCTGCAAAGAGATCGGGCTGAAGCAGGTAGGCGATCACGCAGGGATCGTGGAGGGGCGCACCCGCTAGGCCGTAGCATTCGCCCTCCCGCTGGCCGTAATGGCGCAATAGTCCAGAGGCGGATCGGCCTACGGGGGTGCCCAAGGCTTCCAGGGCTGCGAGGCGTTCGGAAGTAGTAATCACCTGATGGGTCACGTCGAGGGGAATCAGCGTGAAATTTAGCCCCGCTTCCACCACCACCCTAGCGGCGTGGGGATCGGCATAGATATTGAACTCGGCGTTGGGGGTGACGTTGCCTCGGCCCAGGGCACCCCCCATGGCCACCACCTGATCAATCGTTTGGGCAATCTCAGGGGCCTGAATCAGCGCCACCGCCAGGTTGGTGAGGGGGCCAAGGGTAGCCAGGGTGATTGGCTCCTGGGCCGCTTTGCACTGGTCAATTAAGAAACCAACGGCATGCTGGGGCTGCAAGGGCTGGGTCGGTTCCAGCAATTCAGCCCCATCCAAACCCGTTTGGCCATGGACATGCTCGGCGGTGACGGGGGCGCGTAGGATGGGTCGAGGACATCCGGCATAGATAGGCACCTCCTGTCGCTGGGCCAGTTGGCAAACGCGACGGGCGTTGTACTGGGTCAAATCTAGGGGAACATTGCCAGCCACGGTGGTAATGCCCAGTAGGTTGAAATCCTCAGGGCTGGCCAAGGCGAGGAGGAGGGCAATGGCATCGTCAACGCCAGGGTCGCAGTCAATGATCAGGGGTCGCCGTACCATGGGTTGGCTCCAAGGTTGAATAGTGGCTCAGGCGGAAATCGTCCGTCGGCAATAGTCGGTCTTCCGCCCTCTGCAACGGTACTGGACGGCTGCTAACGTAAGATTATCCTACGTTGCGTTGGGGTATCGCCTTGGCCTGGATTGCGTCGTCTCGTTCCGTCTGTCTTGCGTTGGCCAGTGCGCTTTTGGCCACGGGTTGTGCTGGCGGTTCCTTTGGAGATGCCGTCCAGCAATCCCTGGAGGCCGATCCCCAACTGCAAGCCCAATTTCCCGCTGATGACGAAGCTGCCCAGGAAGAATCGACCTCGGACGATTCCGCCCCTCCAGGGGTCACCGATGTAGACGGGGCGGCGGATGGGGCTAGCGCCGATTCGTTAGCTTCCACCGGATCCGCGTCTAATCAGGATTCAACGAATACTAGGCCAATACCGGGCGATCCGGCCTTCATTGGCCCTCCGCCCCCAGCCAGTTGGGGGGAATCTAAACCCGATGGTGCAGCGGAGAGCGCAGGGGAACCGCCAACCCAGATTGCCGATGCCAACACCCTCCTTGCCGAAGTACCCGCCGATCTCAAACCCTACGTGCAGGACTGGCTGACCCTGGGGATCACCGCTGGGGAGGGCTTTGCAGATATTCCCTTTCAGCCCAGCCGCACCATTACCCGTGGGGAATATGCCCACTGGCTGTTTGCCGCCAATAATCAGTTTTATCGCGATCAGCCCACCAAACGAATTCGTCCCGGTTCGCCCAACAGCACCCCCGCCTTCCAGGATGTGCCCCCCGGTCATCCCTATTTCGCCGCCATTCAGGGGTTAGCCGAAGCGGGGATCATTCCCAGCGCCCTCAGTGGCAATGCCGTCGCCGTTACCTTTCGCCCCGACGATACCCTCACCCGCGAAAGCCTGCTGCTGTGGAAGGTGCCCCTCGATACCCGCACCGTGCTGCCCGTGGCCACGGTGGAGGCGGTGCAAGCGGCCTGGGGGTTCCAGGATGCTGCGGAAATCGAACCCCTAGCCCTACGCGCCGTCCTGGCGGATCGCCAAACCGGAGACTTTGCCAACATTCTGCGGGCCTTTGGCTTCACAACGCTCTTTCAGCCGAAGCGAGCCGTTTCCCAGGCCGAAGCCGCCGCCGTGCTCTGGCGATTTGGCCACCAAACCGAGGGGGTCTCGGTTCAGGATGTGATCCGACGGGGCTCCGCCGCCGAAGCAACCAGCCCAGACCAGCGCTAGGCAATCTTTTAGCCGTGCGGTGTAGCGCAGGATCGCAAGCAAAGTATACGGGGTCACCCAGCAGCAAGGAAGGTAGGTCAATCTCCCAGCCGATCCATCCTGCGGGCATCCAGGGAGAACCCTATTCCGCCCCCCGAACTTAGTTGATGGTCTGAATCTTTACCCCAATCATCCCTTCTGACCACGGATTAACGATTAATTTATCTTCGCCAAAACTGAGCCACAAAAAACGAACTTCTCTGACCTTGGGATGGCCCCTCGACTACGTCAGAAAAGTTCGTTTTGGGAGTATTTTTTGTCAAAAGGTCTGTTAGACGAACTTTCGCAAATTAAGTTCCCTAGTTGTTACAAAGCACCCAAGTTGGCGAGGCCCAAAATGACCCCAGCCCCCAGCAAATGGCCAAAGCTGGTGGTGCCCAGCACCGCACCCACCCCAAAGCCGCCAAACAGGTTGGAGGAGGGCATGGCTGGCCCCACACTGGGATACTTAATGGTGAACTTACCAATGGCGATGGCCAGGATATTGCAGACAATCATCACCGCTGCCACCTTGGGGCTCCAGGTGAGGGTGGTGGGAACAGCCGCGAGAACAGGTAGGAATGCCACAGGAATAACCTCCAAAACACAATCGAGATGAAAGGGCGGCGATCACCCCAAAGGGCGGAAGGCCAATGCGCCGAACCGCTACCCCCAAGCCTCTCTAGCCGGATGGGGCGCGTCCGTTAGGCTTACTTTTCCACGGGGTTGTAGATTTCGGTGAAGGACTGTTGCAAGAATTTACAATCTTGGAAAGTAACGACGGTAGATCTAATGGAACATGCCTTAACCTGGTTCCCTTTGCTAGGGACGTTTATCTGGCTGGCCTGGGCGGGCTGGAATGAGTATCAAAAGGTGCAAACCTACGAGGCCTGGGCCACCGGGGCCGACCGCAGCAAGTACGATATTCGCGCCGTTCTCACCCAGCGAGGCACCACCCTCACCTGGGGCAAGCCCACTCGCCAAGGCCCCATTGATCTGGCTAGCGTTGCCCTAGAGGACATTGAGACCATTGCCCTGCATGTGAACGGTGCACCCGTGCAGGCGGGCACCTACGTCAAGCGGGGGCAGCGGATTGAGATCGTTCTCACTACCCCTCAAGCCGTTGCCCACCGGATTCCATTTATTGAGTTTCCCATGGCCCAACAGTGGAAAAAAGCCTTGCAGGAATCGCTACAGGCGCTAAAATCGGCATCATCTTAATGGCCCTCAGTCCCTGCCAGCGCCGCTATGTCCGACGTCCCCTCTGTTTCCCGCGACCAACTCCAGGCCCGTCGTAAAACCCTACGCCGCCGCCGTCGCCTAACCCTCAGCCAATCCCTCTGGCGTTGGTTGGCTATGGCAGGGCTAACGGGGGCGGTGTTTTGGGGAGCCACTCGGCCCATCTGGCTGATCCACAGCCCACGCCAAATCCAGGTGAGCGGCAACGAACGGCTCAGTGATGAGGCGCTGCAAGCCCTAGTGCCCATCGACTATCCCCAGTCCCTACTAGAGGTTGAACCCGAGGACATTGCCCTGCAATTGCGGCAGCGTGCCCCCCTAGTGGAGGCCAAGGTGAGCCGCCAAATTTTGCCCCCTCGGCTCAAGGTACAGGTGCAGGAGCGGGTGCCGGTGGCGGTAGTCTTGCCCGCGAGGGGAGAAGGAGAGGAGGGGAATGGGCAGTACCTTCAGGCTGGGCTGATTGATGCCCAGGGAGCCTGGATGCCGAAGTCCAGCTTTGGCCTCCAATCCGCCAGCGATGCCCAACTGCCTACGCTGCGCCTACGCGGAATCCAATCCCAGTACCAGCGCTACTGGCCTCAGATCTACGCCACTATCCGCACCAGCCCCGTGGCGATCCAAGAACTCGACTGGCACGACCCCAGCAATCTCGTTCTCCATACGGATCTGGGCGTCGTGTACCTAGGGGCCTACAGCCCTGACCTAGAGCGCCAGTTAGCCACCCTAGACCAAATGCGCAATCTATCGGAGCAGGTAGGCAAGGCCCAGGTGTCCCACATTGACTTGACCAATCCCGACCGCCCTTCCCTGGCCCTGACCAACCCATCACAACCGGAAGACCAGCCCTAGGGGGCCCTGCCATTATGCCGTTACCATGGCCAAGGTCATGGCAGCACCATCCCCATTAATCCGCAGATAGGTTCCCCTCCAAACTGGCTGACTGTCCTCATATCCAGGACATTTTTCGGGTCTGCGTCGCCGGGAACCGAAGGCTTAAGGGGGGGGCATTTTTAGATTTTCTTTAGAAATACGGACAAAGGATTCCATTTTTAGATTTCGTTTGTTTTTTTCAACTGAAGTAATCTATAGTTGTCTAGAATCAGCCAGGGTTAGCCAGAACAGTGCTTAGTGCTATTGTTCATAACCTGTATTAACGATTGCCTATGATTTTTGAGCCCCCAAATTCTGGCGATTTCCCCAGTGCCGATCCCCGTTCTAACTCCGTTCACTCCGATAACCACGTGGTCCCTCCCTCGGGCGACGCTGTAGCTTCGGTTAATGAACATCCCGGCTCTGATCTCAATACCTTCCACCCTATCGGACGTCAGCCCAGTCAACCTAACGATGCTACCGCTATGCCCGGAGATACGTTAAACCACAACACCGCATTGCCCAGTAGCGTTGCCCGTATCAAGGTGATTGGGGTGGGAGGTGGCGGCTGTAATGCCGTCAACCGCATGATCCATAGCGGCCTAGCTGGCATCGAATTTTGGTCTGTGAACACTGACGCCCAGGCCCTAGAAAACTCTGCCATTTCTAACACGCTCCACATTGGTCAAAAGTTGACCCGTGGCTTGGGGGCAGGCGGGAACCCCGCCATTGGCCAAAAAGCCGCCGAGGAATCCCGTGAGGATATCGCAGCGGCCCTAGAAGATTCTGACCTCGTCTTTATTACGGCGGGGATGGGGGGAGGCACCGGAACCGGAGCCGCTCCCATTGTGGCGGAGATTGCCAAGGA
The DNA here is from genome assembly GCA_044070495.1 of Spirulina sp. Taxonomy (GTDB): domain Bacteria; phylum Cyanobacteriota; class Cyanobacteriia; order Phormidesmidales; family Phormidesmidaceae; genus Nodosilinea. Next base: position 111,229 of record JBIPSI010000013.1, read on the forward strand.
AGCTGGAGCCCTCACCATCGGGGTTGTCACCCGTCCTTTTACCTTTGAGGGGCGTCGTCGCATGACCCAAGCCGACGAGGGCATTGCCGCCCTCCAGGGCCGGGTAGACACCCTGATTGTGATCCCCAACGACAAGCTGCTGTCGGTGATTTCCGAGCAAACCCCCGTCCAGGAAGCCTTCCGCACCGCCGACGACATCCTGCGCCAGGGCGTTCAGGGTATTTCCGACATCATTACTATCCCCGGCTTGGTGAACGTAGACTTCGCCGACGTGCGGGCGGTGATGGCGGATGCGGGTACGGCGCTGATGGGGATTGGCGTTGGCTCCGGCAAGTCGCGAGCCAGGGAAGCGGCCATTGCGGCCATTTCCTCACCCCTGCTAGAGGCGTCCATTGATGGCGCGTCCGGTGCCGTCTTTAACGTCACTGGCGGCACCGACCTCACCCTCCATGAGGTTAACGCAGCGGCGGAAATTATCTACGAAGGGGTCGATCCCAACGCCAACATTATCTTTGGGGCCGTTATCGATGAACGACTGCAAGGGGAAGTGAGAATCACCGTCATCGCCACGGGCTTTAATACCCGACCGGGGGTGCAGCCCGTCGTAGAAGCCGAGCGAGTCACGCCCTTCAAGCGCAACCTGACGCCACCCCCTCCCACGTCCCCCGGCGGTGGAGGAGGGTTAGGTGCAGGACTTGATATCCCTGAGTTTCTGCAACGACGACGCCCCAACAATCGTTAGTGGCCCATCCTAGGATCTACCACCGACTCATCCATCCGACCGTAACACCATGAGCTTGCCCCCTGCTTGGCCGGTGGCCCTGACCATTGCTGGTTCCGACAGCGGCGGCGGGGCCGGAATTCAGGCCGATTTGCGTACCTTTGCTTTCCACCGGGTTCACGGGACTAGCGTGTTGACCTGTGTTACCGCCCAAAACACCGTGGGCGTCACACGGGTAGATGCCCTGTCCCCTGAAGCCGTGGTGGCTCAGATGGATGCGGTGACCAGTGACATCACTGTCAAGGCCGTCAAGACCGGAATGCTGCTGAATCGGGGCATCATTGACGCGGTGAGTACCTTGGTCTCCCAGCTTCCTTCAACGGTTCCTGTCGTGGTGGATCCCGTGATGGTGTCTCGGGCTGGGGCACAACTGATTGACAATGTCGCCGTGGCCACCCTCACCGAGCGGCTGATTCCCCAAGCCACCATCGTCACCCCCAATCGCTACGAGGCCGAACTGCTGACCGGCCTCACCCTCACCACCCTGGCCGACATGGAAGCCGCCGCTCGCCAAATCTACCGCCTTGGCCCCAAGGCCGTTCTGGTGAAGGGGGGCGGCATGACCGACGACCTCAAGGGCACCGATGTTTGGTTTGATGGCCAAACCCTAGAAGTCCTCACCACCGAAACCGTCTGTACCCCCAACACCCACGGCACCGGCTGCACCCTCTCCGCCGCCATTGCCGCGAACCTCGCCCTAGGGCAGACTCCCCTCGATGCGACACGAGCCGCCAAACAGTACGTTACCAACGCCCTACAGCACTCCCTTACCATTGGGCAGGGCCAGGGGCCCGTGGGCCATTTCTACCCCTTACTGACCTAAAGCGTCTGCCCTAGGACTCAACACCCAACAGCCGCGCCACCACGGTTTCGATGGCAGGGGCCAAGGCTTGCAGCACAGGGGACAGGATGACGACCGTGCCCGCAGTGATAATAATGGTGCGGGCAATCATCAGGTTATCCCGCAAAAGCTGAAAGAACCGATCATCCCAGCGCTTAATCTCCTCGGCCAACTGCTGATCTCGGCGTTTGCCGTCCTCCGCGAGCTGGTTCACGTCAGCGGTGATGCGGTCTACAGTGAGACCAATGCGATCAATGGTCTCACTGTTTTTAGCCACAAGGGCTTCAATACGGTCTAGACGGTCGTTGCTTTGGGTCATGGGTCAATGTGGGCGAAACCCTGTGCCTACAGTATGCCAAAGGAATAGCCTACCAAACCAAAGACCCCGGAGTGCTGAACTACCGGGGTCTTCGTAATTTTGAGAATGAGTAATTTGGGAAATGAATCAGGACTAGATACCAAATCCTGGTTGGCTATCCCCGGATTGGATGGGCGAGGAGACCTCGCCCCTACGCACGGTTGGGCGAATTTGAAATCGGGGATGCGGAGTTCGGATTTGGCATGAAGACGAGCCTGGCCCTAGGCTTTTTCGATCAGGGCAATGTTCGAGAACACAAAGTCCTGCACTTGGGGGCCATTGGGGGTCACCGTTTCAATGTGGCGGTGGGAGAGGATGTAGTAGCCATCCACGGATTCGTAGTTGTCCTCAAAGGTGCTGAGGCCACCTTTTTGCTCGCCGGTTTGCGGATCGTGGTAGACCGAATCGTAGCGATGGGAGAGGTAGCCCGCCCCGGTATCGTGGCTGCTGAAGGTGTGAATGGTGACCACTACGCCATGGATGTGGCGATGCACCATAGACACTTCATTGTCGCGAACGTGGTACTTGTCGCCCTCGGCTTTGCCCCCCATCAGGATTTCCACCCCGCCCTCGGCTAGGGTTTCGCCATAGCGGAAGGTGTTGGCCCCGTGGCTGTCTTCAAAGCTACGGCGGATGCGGTGAATGGCTACCTCAAACAACTGGCCGTGGATGGCTTTTTGGGCGGCGTCATCGTCTACCCCGGCTACCTCTGGCTTCAGGTCAGCGCTAACCTTGGCCTTGCCCGTGTAGATTTTGCCGTTGTCGGTGTAGGTCACATCGGCGGTGTAGCCTGGAAAGTCTCGATCCCAGGTGTAGCGGTTTTCGTAAGCGGCGCGAAATAAATCCTGGGCCGCGATCTGGGTTCCAACCATGAATTCTCTCCGGTTAAGGTTTTGGCTTATCTAAATAGGAAAAATTCCTATTTAGATAAGCCTGTTTTCTTAGCATAGCGAGATTTGGCCCATCCTGCTGTCCTTGGAGAGAGCCAAAATCGCTGTTCCCACAGATCGGGACAAGGGGGATGGGCCAAGGAGGCTATCCATAACCGCTGAACGGGGCCTAGCGGGAGGAGTAGGTGAGCGAACGCCAAGCAAACTTGGGCAGGGCCAGCATTCGTCGCCAGCGCCAAGGTTCTTGGTAAAGGCGATAGAGCCATTCCAGGTGGTTTTTGCCCATCCATTCGGGGGCACGGGTTTTAACGCCCGCCCAAATATCAAAGCTGCCACCCACACCAATCCAAACGCTGTTGGGGCAAAGATGGCGATGGTCACGGATCCACATTTCCTGACGAGGTACGCCCAGACCCACCAGAATGACGCTCGGTTGCAGGGTCGCTAGCCGTTGCAGGAAGGCAGGTTGATCCTCAGGGCTGAGGAAACCGTGCTGGTTGCCCACAATTTGAATCCCTGACGCTTGGCGCTGCCAGTACAGGGCGGCATGATCGGTGATACCGGGGGCACCACCATAGAAAAAGACCGTCTCCTGGGGGGTCAGCCGTTGCAAGACCTGGGCCGCTAGCTCAATACCGGGAGTGCGCTCAATCCGTTTGCCCTTGGCCCGAAAGTAGAGCACCACCCCTGCACCGTCGGGAATGACCAAATCGGCTCCCAGAATAATGTGGCGCAGGGCCAGGTTACGATCCGCCTGCATCGCCATTTCCGCATTTAGCGTTACCACATGGGCACCCACCCCGGCCCGATACTGGGTCAATAGCCAACCTGCGTAGTCCACACCCACATGGACAGGTAGCCCCATTACCTTCAAGGTTTTTATCGCATCCGACCGATTTGCCAAGACCATGGCCATCCTCCTCAATCTGCCAATGTTATCATCGCAAGCTACCCCCAGAAGCGTTGGGAGTACCCTTGACACCAAGTCGCTTAACCATAGAGACCATACCCCGGAACCGGCTGATTTTGTTGCATTTCTCAACCATTTTCTGAGAAGTTCATCCTAGCCATGGGGCGGCTCAGGTTAGGATGAATTCAAGAGATTTAACCCTTGCCAGAAGAGGTTTTTAGGCCGATGACGGAACCCATTGCCCCCATTACCCTGCCCCTGCCCGACGATGCCCAGCAGGAGGGCGAGTGGTTGCGGTCGGTGCTGCTGCGGTGGCTGAATGCCGAATATCTGCCGGAACCCGCCAACGAAGCCATTGCAGAACGGGCAGCCCAGGTGTTTACCCGGCAGCGCATGGAGGGCGAAGACGATCTGGGTTCCCTGGTGATGGCTATTTTGACGGAGTTGCAATCCTTCGATTTTTCCCAGAGCTTCTATGGCGAGTTTGCGGTGGCCAATGCGGTGGGGGATTTAATCTGTGATCGTCTGGGCATTGATCGCTGCTGTGGGCGCTCCAACACCCTAGACACAAAGGAGGTGTGAGTAACCCCACACCCCCTGAGTTTGTTGCCCAATGGGCTTAGTTCTACCGCTTTTCCGACACCCATTTTTGAAATAGCCCTAGGGTGTGTCATCAATTCCAGCCAAAACCTTTGTAGGACAAGCCTTGCCACGCTCGATTATGGGAAGCAGGCTAGGGGCTGTAACCATTGATTTCTGGGCTATCAGCGATTGATTGATGACAGGCCCTAGGCTTGCGATGGGCAAACCCTAGGCAAAAAAGCGACCGAAAAACCCTCAGCCTCAGAAAATTACCAGCTCGACTTAACCACACCGGGGAGCAAGCCCTGGTGGGCCATTTCTCGCAACTTGTTGCGGCAGAGACCGAAATCACGGTAGTACCCACGGGGGCGTCCGGTCATCCAGCAGCGGTTGTGCAGACGGGTGGGGGCGCTGTTGCGGGGCAGTTGTTGAATTTTGCGGTGAATTTCAACCCGCTCTTGCTGAGACTGAGCGTTGTTAAATTCTTCAAGCAGGGCTTCCCGCTTTTTGGCGTACTTGGCCACCAGTTTTTCCCGCTTGTGCTCGCGGGCGATCATGCTTTTCTTCGCCATGGGGTTTCTTAGCCGTAGAACCTTAGAGTACAGACACAGTCTTCTATCTTAGTGGATGAACGAGCGTTGTGTAAACTCCTAAGTTAAACCCCGGCTACCAGGGGTGAGGCGGCTGGGGCTAACGCTGCTTTGGGCTTCCTGGTTAACGGTTGTTTTGATCCTCCGGTGCGAGTTGGGGGAATCCCAGAGTGTCACCCAGAATGTCGTCGGTACTGGGAGGTTGCGCTGTACTAGCACGGAGGGCGGGCAGGGTGATCACGAGGCGATAACCGGCTTCGTCGTTGCCCTGAAGACGCAGGTGACCACCATGATGTTGGGCCAGGTGGTGGCAGAGGAGCAGGCCTAGCCAGTGCTTGGAGATGGCGGCAGGGGTGAGACCATTGCCGAGCAAGCCATGGTTTTCGAGGGCAATCTCTAGGTTGCGGGATCCATTGCTCTGATCTAGAGCTTGGCAAAGGTGGATCATACTGTTAGGGAGGCCTTCCCCCAGCCAAGGATTGGAAACCCACAGGGCGAGGGCGAGGGATTGGCCCTTGCGGGAGCTGTGGATGCGCAGAATGCTGTTTTCGCTGGCCATGTGCATGAGACTGAACACGGCATGGTACAAGATTTGCTTGACCGTGTGCTGATCCAAGATCCAGAGGCCCTGGTTGGGTTCCACGGTGAAATCTAGAGTTTGGGAAAGGGTTTCGGCTAGGGGGGCTAGGGTGTCGAGCGCCTGATGCCCCAGGCGGTTGATGTCCACTGGGGCGGCGACGAGATGGGTGGATTCAGGGCTGATCAGGCCCAGATCTAAAATTTCATCCACCTGGTTCATTAAGGTTTGGCTACTGCTGCGTACAATGGCCACATACTCCCGCTGTTTCTCGGTGAGGGGGCCGTAAATCTCCCGGCTGAGCATACTGGTCATGCCGAGCACAGCGGTGAGGGGGTTACGCAGATCTTGAATGAGTTGACCAATCAAATGCAGGCGCACAGAGTCTACGGCGGCTTGTTCCGACTGCACTGTCAGGGCCTGATCCCCATGGCCAACGGCACCCCTCTGGCGTTCGTATTCGCCTATCCCCCAGCGGGCGGCCATGGCCAAAAAGCTGACATCCTGAGCGCTAAATTCACGGGGCTGACGATCCATCACGGCCAGCACCCCAATGCACTGGTGTTGGCTGGTGATCAGGGGCACGGCACAGTAGGCCACTAATCCATAGGTGGCCATCATGGAGGTGGCACTGAGGTCAGGACATTGGGTGACATCGGCTACAGCCCAGGGCTGCTGGCTGTCTAGGACGTAGCTACTGAGGCTATCAACCAGGGGCAGTTTTCGTCCCGTCGCCAGGGGGTTACCGATCCCCAGGTTAGACAGGCCATAGGTAGCCCTGAAAGCCTCGATGTCGTCTAGAACCACGCTGATCCAGCCCACGGCCATGCCAAAATGCTCCCGCACCAGTTGAATCGCCTCTTCAAAGGCGGGAATGCTGCGGTGTTCATCGAGGCCGAGGGCCACAATGGCCTCTAATCGAGCCTGGGATCGGTTGGCATGGGAGAGGGAGAGAGGCACATCGGAAGACCAGCTTGGGGAAGCAACGTCGGAAGGGGACGGCCCACGGGCAGAGGAAATAAGAGAACTCATGGCCACGGATGGAGAGGGTTAGGGAAGACCCCCTTATCGTTCCCGGATTAAGACTAATACGAACATTTTGCCTATCAAGAATGTAAACTTTTATACTGCTCTTACCCCCAACTCCCGATGGCTCCCTAGGTGTGAGTTCCCCTGGTCAGCCGTTGATCGAGACGGCTAAAGAGGTGGGTTGCCCCAGCTTCTAGGTCTTGATACTCAGACAGAATTGGCTCCACCGCCTCGGTCTCGCGCTCTACGTAGTCGTAGAACTGGGTAAAGATCCGCTCCACCTCTTCGTAGATCAAATCTAGCTTTTCGTTGAGGCGGGTGGCAATGGCGGACTGAAAGCGTTGTTTTTCGCCATCGAGGGCTTGCTCAAACTTGGCGATGATGCGGCGACGCTGCCACAGAATGCCAATGGCCAGCACCACCGCCCCCACCCCAGCAAAGGCAAGTCCAATGGCGCTGAGAATCGCCTCCGCCACCGCAAACTCGATGGCGTAGAGAATCGCCCCGGAGACCGCCATCACCGCCCCACCCACAATTTCGTTGGCCATGTCTCCAGCCTGGGTGGTGAGCATTTCCCCGATGCCCTGGTTGGTGAGCAGTTTGGCCACCTTAGCCCGCACCGTTTCGATCACCTCCTGCCGCCGCTCCAAAACCGTGAGGGAAATGTGGCTACTCTGAATTTGGTGGGATTTCACGGCATCGAGATCCTGGTTCAGCCCCTCAAAAAGTTGGCGAATGCCGTCTACAAAGTGCTGCGCCCCTTCCTGGGACACCTCTTCTAGGGAATCCCGCAGGGTTTGGCTACAGTGATCTCGAAACTCATCCACCCAGGCTTGCATGGAGGCTTCCTCGTCAAACAGGCCCACAAAGGATCGGCGCATCACCATGCCCACGGACAGGCTTTTGCGAAATTCGGCCTTAATCTGGGCCGACATCACCTCATAACGGGCGGCGAGGCGATCCGCCAGGGTGTTGACCTCGTAGCGGGATCGGGCCTTCCCGGCATCAATTTTGGTGCGAAGGTTCTGGGCCGTAGTTTGGTCGATAGCCAACTGTTGACGCAGCCCCTCCACATCCCCCTGCAGCCGATCAATAATTTGCTGGGTGGTTTGGCTGACGGAACGTAGCTTGATGATGTAGCTCTCCCCAGAGGCCACCATGGTTTGAATATATTGCCGCACGGGTTCAAAACCGCTGTTTTCCCGGTCGCCTTCCTCCTCTAGAACGGCGGCGGTGGGAAAGATGATCGGTGCGGAAATGTTCTTCTGGTGAGCATATTCCCGCACCCGTTCAAGGTTGGTTTGCAGATCGGTGGGGCGCAGCAGATCCGCCTGTTGCAGGATAAACACCACTTTTTTGCGCCACTCGGCACTGACAAAATCCAGGAAGTCCCAGGCGCTTTTTTGGTAGGGATTTTTGGCAAACAGCACGAAAAACGTGAGGTCGCTGTTGGGAATATAGCGCTCGGTGATGATCTGGTGTTCCGCAATCACCGTGTTGGTGCCGGGGGTGTCCACGATGGAAATCTCTTGCAGGATAGGAATGGGCCGCCCCACCTTCCGCAGCTTTGGCTCCACCTGATGCTCGTACTCGGTCTCGGCGTAGACAATTTGCTGAATCGTGTCGGTGCAGGGTTCAATGTCGGTGGCGCACACCTCCGCCCCCAGCAGGGCATTCACAAAGCTGCTTTTGCCCGCCTTTACCTCCCCCACCACCACAAAGAGAAACGGCTCGTTAATGTTGTGGCGCAGGCGCTGGGTGGTGCCTTGCAGGTCGGGATTATTAATCCGGGTGGCCAACTGCTGCACCTGGGCCAGGAGGTGGTCAAGGTCATCCCGATAGGCGACGAGGGTAGGGTTAATCAGGGCACTGGTCACGGGCGATACCTCCCAACGGTGGTGGGCCAAAGGTGGCGGGACTAGCCCCGGAACTGCCTCAGGACACACCCCTCATTCAGTCCCAGATTATCGCACCCGTCCCATCCACCCAAGGGAGGAAAGCCAGCCCAGCCCAGGGGCAATATCCCGCCCCAACCAAGGGAACCGCCCCAAGTCTAGCGATTCCCCCAATGCCCATAGACTCAGAGACTCCGGCCACGACCACCGGGGAGTAAACTCCCCGGCTCATTGCAGAAGTCTGCTAAAGCAGACTGGGAAACTCAGAGGCCAATCCTCTCCAGAGGATTTCGACGTTGAGCCTGGGACTTCTAGGCCTTGGCTCATCGGCCCATCCTGGGGATCGCCCTCAAAACCTGCCTCACCTTAACAAGGCTGGGTGCGGCCAGCCCGCCCACCGATACCGAGGGGCCAACTGACCGGATTTAGCCTCCGCGCATTAGCCCTAAATCACAAAAGACCAAGATTCTTAGGGCTGCGGTCTATATAGTTTTCTTGTACTATTTCCCGAACTGCGATATAGTTTACTTGTACTAATTTTGTATCCGTCTTTGTCCTAATTTTTTGTGCATAGCGGATTCCTGACTTCCTAGGATCGATGTGACATGGTGGTACGGCGCAGTGTAGTCCTTGGCTGGGGCTGGATAGTTCTTTTCAGTGTGAGTTTAGGCGTGATGGTTGAGATGGCTCCCCTTCCTTGGCAATCGCTGCGGCCAGAGGTTTCGCTGGCGGCGGATGATCCTCCGCCGGAACCCCAAAACCCTTGGCAGAAGGGGGCTTCCTTTCCGGTGGAGCAATTTACGGCCTACACCTCCCCCTTTGGCTATCGGCAGCATCCCATGGGGGGCTATCGGTTCCACTACGGGCTAGATTTAGCCGCGCCCCTGGGCAGCTACATTCGCAACTGGTGGGATGGCACCGTGATTCGGGTGGGTAGCGACAACGCCTGCGGCACCTACGTCACCGTGAAATCGGGCGATTGGACCCATGTGTACTGCCACATGCACGGGCACATTGTGGTGGAAAAGGAGGGCGGACGGGTGATGGTGGATCGACCTGGAGGCTTGGAAATTCGCCAGGGGCAGACCGTGCAATCAGGACAGCGCATTGGCCGAGTGGGGATGACCGGACGCACCACTGGGCCGCATCTGCACTGGGGCATGAAATATCAGGGGCTTTGGGTCGATCCGGCCCTGGTTTTGAAGGCCATGCAGACCCAATAGGCCCAATCAAGGCGGTTTTCAGGATCGTCAAAGGTTAAGATACGTAACAGCCTCGGTGTCGGTTCTGGCACGGGGCCATTCCTTTATTACGGTTAAATTCGGTACTTTCGTGCAATTAGAGTCTCTTCATCTTCGACCAGAGGGGTCATCCCAAGGAAATAGCGCCGCCGATTCGGGCCTACCCTTTACCCTTCAAGACCTAAAAAACGCCATTCCAGACGCTTGTTTTCAGCCCTCCGTTGGGCGTTCCATCGCCTACTTCCTGCGGGATATCGGCTTGATTGCAGCCCTCTATGTCGCGGCCTATACCCTGGATGCCTGGTGGTTTTACCCGATTTTTTGGTTTTTGCAAGGCACCCTGTTTTGGGCCTTGTTTGTGGTCGGCCATGACTGCGGCCACGGGTCTTTCTCCAAGCTGGGCTGGCTGAATAATCTCGTCGGCCACCTGTCCCACACGCCGATTTTGGTGCCCTACCACGGCTGGCGCATCAGCCACCGCACCCACCACGCCAACACCGGAAATATTGACACCGACGAAAGCTGGTACCCCCTCACAGAAACCCAGTATCGGCACCTGCCCACTGCCCAAAAATGGGTACGGTTCTACCTTGGGCTGTTGGCCTATCCGTTTTATCTGTTCCTGCGGTCTCCCGGACGCAAGGGGTCTCACTTTTTGCCCAGCAGCCCCCTCTTCCGCCCCTCCGAACGGCGTGGTGTCCTCATCAGCACCCTCTGCTGCGCGGCCATGGTGGCGCTGCTGGTGGGGCTAACGGTGCAGTTTGGCCTGGGCTTCATCGTCAAGTTCTACGTGATGCCTTACCTGGTGTTTGTCGTCTGGCTGGATCTCGTCACCCTGCTGCACCACACCACCCCTGAGATGCCCTGGTATCGTGGCGAAGACTGGAACTTCCTCAAGGGGGCCATCTCCACCATCGACCACGACTACGGTGTGTTCAACGATATTCATCACAACATCGGCACCCACGTTGCCCACCACATCTTTTTGGGCATTCCCCACTACCACCTGAAAACCGCCACCGAGGCCATCAAACCCGTGATGGGGAGCTACTACCGCAAATCCAGCGACTCGATCTGGACGAGCTTCTGGCGAGCCTTCTGGGAATGCCGCTACGTGCCCGACCAAGGTTCTCAGGTTTATTACCAACCCGATCCTCAATACCGGGCCTAGGGGTTAAACATCCCACCCTACAGAACCCCGGTTTCCACCCTTGGCAAGGCCGCATCTCCTAGGCCCACCGACGAAGAAACCGGGGTTCTCTCAATGGGGATGATCTACACCCGCTGGCTGAACGCTGCCTGGGCCTGTTGCAGGCTAGCCAGATGGGGCCAAGGCAGCAAATCCTCTAAGTTCGTAGCCGGAATCGAAATTTGGCAAGGCCGCAGGGAAAGGGTGAGATCCAGCGCCGAGAACGCCAGCCATTGATCCGACGAATGAACCCGTACCTGCCCCTGGGTTGCCCCTTGACACCCATGGGGAATCGTGAGCGTGGCGGACAAGCTGTAGTCTCCCGGTGGCAGATCAAAAAAGCAGTAGTGGCCATCACCCCCGGTTAGGGTTTGGTCAGGGCGGGGGGCAACCAGCCACTGGTTGCGCTCAAAGGTGTTGAACAGCACTTGGGCCAATTTGAGGGTATCGGGGGTAATGGGGCGATCACACATCAGCCGTTGATAGTTCGCCATCAGGTGCGGGTGGGGAACGAGGGATTGCCCTAGAACCTCCAAAAAAACCTGAATACATTCCATCGGGGCTTGGGTAATGCGCACTACAACTTGGGGCAATCCTTCCTGGGTGGCGGCATTGATCACCGTTCCAGCAATGGCCACTCGCTGCTGTTGGGTTTGATGGGCTGAAGTCAGCATGTCCGGTTCTCCCTTATGGCGTGGATACAGAACCCAGCGTCGCTGCCTGGACAGAGGGCTTTTCAGCCACGACTGCCCAAAGACCAAAGACCGACACGACACTGTTGCCCACGCAATCGTGGGCCATGGGTGGGGGCAAATGAATAGCGGTCACACTAAATATCGGTAGCCGACACACTGAGGCGAACTCGTCTACCGTGGGAGGCCATAGCCCTACGTCCCGCAACGGACTCCGAAGCCCCCGCAGGTTTCCTTGCCCCAGGCTCATCCTACTGCTAATTACCGGGGGGCGGTGGGATCATTGCGCGAAGTTCTCATCGGTGCAAGGGGCACTCTAGCCAGTGCGACGTAATTTGTTGTTATGTAAATCCGCCCCACCATGCCAATCCGCCCCGCCGAATCACCCTGGATGGATCTTGACAGTTGACTTTTCAGGTAGGGGGAACAGCAACAAAGGCCCCTCTCCTTGGGGGAGAGGGGTTTGGGGTGAAGGCCCTTGGGGATGAACGATCCCCAGAGGATGCCCTCGGTATCCACTAATCGGTATCCACTAAACCGAGCCAGCCGCCGCAGGCACGCCCTTGGCCGATTCGTCATCCAAGCCCACCAGTTTGGCGCTCAGATCCCACAGTTTGCGGGCCTTGGCATCGTCCTGGGCTTCGTTAGACACTTCCTGGGCAAAGGAACGACGACCGGGCTTTTGGCGGTTGCCCCAGCTCCAGTACATGCCAGATTCCTTCAGGTCGGGATCGGCCACCACGGCAGCGACCCGTTCCCCGGCCAGTTGTTGCGTCACATAGCCCCCCGTGATGTTCTTTTGGAACCAGGGGAAGATGGTTTGAAACGCCTTAAAGTGGTTGCGGAACAGGGGCGTATCGGCCACACAGCCCGGATAGAGGGAGCTGAAGGTAATCCCAGTTTCGTCGTGGTAGCGGCGGTGCAGTTCGCGCATGGTGAGCACGTTGCAGAGCTTGCTGTCTTTGTAGGCTTTGCCCGACTTGAACTTCTTGCCGTTGATCATCGAGATGGGAGCCTTGAAGCCCGCCTCGAAGCCCTCCAGGTTGCCCAAATCCGGCGGGGCGGGGATGGGAATCTTGCCGCCCAGTTCCTTCGGGTTGGCGGTAACGGTGCCGAGGATGATCAGGCGCTTGTCGGCGGCGGGGGAGAACTTTAGATCCGGCAGCAGCAGGTTGCACAGCAGGAAATGGCCCAGGTGGTTGGTGGCCACGCTAACTTCGTAGCCATCTTCGCTGTAGATCGGATCTTTTTCCAGGGGCAGGTAGACTGCCGCATTGCACACCAAGGATTCCAACGTGCGGCCCGTGGCCCGAAAATCACTGACAAACTGGCGCACACTGGCCAGGGAAGCCAAATCCAAATGAATGATGCTGTAGCTTCCGGCGGGCATCCCAATTTCCTTGGCGGCGGCCTGGGTCTTCTCCAGGTTGCGGCAGGCCATCACCACATGCCAACCCATATCGGCCAACGCCTTGGCGGCATTCAGCCCCACCCCAGACGAGGCTCCAGTCACAATAACGGTTTTTTGCTGTTCCATAGCGGTTTCAAAGACGGCTGAAATGCTTCTAGCTTTCCAGTCTTAAGGATTCTCCACGCAATACCGCCAACTCTTAACGTTTTTTGAAATGTCGTTACATCCGACAACCTTTCTTGAGGAAGGCCGTTGGCTACCGTGCCACCTAATCTATCGATCTGGACGCGGCTGATCGCCAAGACCACCCCTCGCACCTTCCCATCCCTGGGCCAATGGACTAGGACTGGGGCGGCAAAGGCAGTTCGATGCCCAACTTGCCGCTCAGATCGGTCACGTTATCCACATTGGCCTTTGCTCTACTCATTTCAGCGGCGGTGGCGCTGGTGATAAACGCAACGGCCTTTCTGGTCAAGCTCTGGTTGCCCGATTGAGGTCGCTAAACCCATCCTGGGGCCTTCGGTTCTCACTACCCCCGATAGATGAGAGCTTAGTTAACAGTTCGTTACAATAACACCTATGGACAGGACACAAATCCTAGGATTTCACCCCCTGTCCTCAGGTTTTAAACGAGAGGTGCCCCATGAACGGCAACTTACGGGTCGGGAATCTATTTGGTATTCCCTTTTATGTGAATGTGTCTTGGTTTTTGGTGTTGCTGCTGGTGACTTGGCAGTACGGCAGCGGTCTAGCCGCCGCGTTTCCCACCTTAGGTGGGACATTGCCCTGGGTGCTGGGGCTAGGTTCGGCGCTGATGCTGTTTGCCTCGGTGTTGGCCCACGAACTGGGGCATAGCTTTGCCGCAAGGCAGCAGGGCATTGATGTGAACTCGATCACACTGTTTTTGTTTGGAGGGTTGGCCGCGCTAGAGAAGGAATCTGAAACCCCAAAAGGCGCGTTTCAGGTGGCCATCGCTGGCCCGCTGGTGAGCTTTGCCCTCTTTGGTCTGTTCTCTGTGGCGGGTCTGGCCTTGCCCCTCCCTGGCCCGATGGCCGGAATCGTCGGCCTCTTGGCCTATATCAACCTAGCCCTGGGAGCCTTTAACCTGATCCCCGGTTTGCCCTTGGATGGCGGCAATGTGCTGAAGGCGGCTGTCTGGAAAATTACCGGACAACCCCACAAGGGTCTGGTGTTTGCCAGCCGCGTGGGCCAACTGCTGGGCTGGACGGCGATTGCGGTCGGTGGGGCCTCGGTTTTAAGCCTTAGCTCCGTGGGCAGTGTTTGGACGCTGTTGATTGGTCTGTTTTTGCTGCAAAATGCTAACCGCACAGCGCAGTTTGGCGCAGTGCAAGGTCGCCTCACGGGCCTTACCGCCGCCGATGCCGTAGCGCAGGACAGCCCCATCATCGAAGCGAACGCTTCCCTACGAGAGTTTGCCGATCATGTGCTGCTAGCGGCTCCTTCGGCCTGGCGCAAGTTCCTGGTGGCCGATGAAACCGGGCTGCTGGTAGGCACGGTGCTGGTGGATGCCCTAAAGCAGGTGCCCCGCGACCAGTGGGACACCACCACCGTGGCGGACATCATGGAATCAGCGGGAGACATTCTCACGGTGGGGGTAGAGCAACCGTTGATGGAGGTGGTCAAGACCCTGGAAACCCGCCAAATCAACGCCCTAGCGGTGATTGATAACAATGGGTCGCTGGCGGGTCTGCTAGAGAAGCGCTCGATTCAGGCGCTACTACAATCGCCCCAGGCGGCTTAACTTTGGCTAGATGCTCACTAACTCAAACGCAGATCAGATTTCTCTGGTCTGCGTTTTTGCGATCAATCTCGTTTTTGCGATCAATCTGCTGATGTAAAGCTTCTCCTGATTCCCTACGATGGTTCTATAACAGCTCGGCTCTGGCAGTAGTAGGGTGGGCACTGCCCACCATGGACTAAAGCGACGGCAGGGGTGGTGGTGGGCGATGCCCATCATTCACTTTTAGATAACCGAGATACTCGTTTTATACAGGGACAACCCACCATCCTTACTTCCCTAGGTGCAGTGCTAAGCGACCTTCGCAAACTTAGCCCGTAACCCAATCACCGTTAGCCCAACAACTTCCTGGGTTGCTTCGTCATAGCGAAGTACAACCCCATCGCCAATATCAACTCCAACGGCTGGACGAGGTTTACCCACCGATAGATATAAGACATCTGCTTCATCGTCGTAATCCCAGTTAGCTTGATTGGATGCTTGTAGAATTTTCAGCGTGTCCATAAAACCTCTCTTTGTTGCGACGGGCGACGGGTCAGTTAATCCGTCAACACAAAACCATCAGTAGCCTTGATTTCTCGGTAGGCGACCACAACATATTTGCGCCCTAGCTGGGTTACCTCAGACAGCCGAATAGCCAGCAATTTCGGTTGTGTCTAGGTTGATTTATGCAGCAAAGCAGCCTGCTTCTGAGATTCGGCATAGATCCTGAGAGCCGCTGCCATATGTTGCTCTGCGCCTTCTCCTTGAGATTGAAACCAGTTTAAGGTTTCTACATCAATGGGTACAGTCACCATAGAAACCGTTGATTGAGGCATTCTTAGCTTTGCCTTAGCAAAAAACGCTTCATCCAGCGGTGGAATGTCTGACGTGTCAATGTCGTCATCGGTCATTGCATCAATTCTGGCCCAGTCGGTCTTGGAGGTATTGTTCATAGCGCTTTCGTTCATGGGAGAGTGCCTTTCTTAGGGAAATGACACGAATGGTATTTACCGCTGGCTCTGTAAATATGATCACGATAACGCGACCATCCAGCCAGCCGATGCTCATCCATCGGTCTTCACCATAATCATCGCGCTCATCTAGATCGATCAACAACGGCAAGTCAAAGATTCGATATGCGTCTGCAAAGTCGAAGCCATGCTTGCCGATGTTGGTTTCATTCTTGCGGTCATCCCACTCAAACTGCATAGGCGGCTCAGGTTAGGGCAGTTCGGTACGCCCCATCAGGTAACGGTCGCATTCCCGCGCTGCGCCACGACCCTCGTTGATGGCCCACACCACCAGGCTTTGGCCTCGGCGGCAATCCCCCGCCGCAAAGACTCCAGGAATCGAGGTGGTGTATTGCTCATGCTGGGCTTTGACGTTGCTGCGGGCGTCTTTTTCCAGACCCAGGGCATCGATGAGGGGCTGTTCTGGGCCGAGGAATCCCATCGCCAGCAGCACCAACTGGGCGGGCACCACCTTTTCAGTACCGGGGATTTGCTGGGGTACAAAGCGCCCGTTTTCATCCTTGGCCCACTGAATTTGCACGGTGTGGACAGCCTTCACATGGCCATTTTCATCGCCCTCAAACTTGGTGGCGGTGGTCAGGTAGGTGCGGGGATCGGCCCCAAATTGGGCGGCGGCTTCCTCTTGGCCATAGTCCATCTTGTAGACCTTGGGCCATTCGGGCCAGGGGTTGTTGGCGGCGCGGGTATCTGGTGGCTGGGGCATAATTTCCACCTGGGTAACGCTGGCGCAGCCGTGGCGAATCGAAGTCCCCACGCAGTCTGTCCCGGTGTCGCCGCCGCCGATGATCACCACATCCTTACCCGCCGCCGAAATAAAGCCGGGGGTGGGCTGGCCATCCAGGACGGTACGGGTATTTTCGGTGAGGAATTCCATGGCAAAGTGGATGCCTTGGAGGTCGCGCCCTTCGATGGGCAGGTCTCGCGGCTTGGTAGAACCCGTGCAGAGCAGCACCGCGTCAAAGTCCTGCATCAGGGTTTCGGCGGCGATGTCTTTGCCCACTTCGGTATTGCACACAAAGGTGACACCCTCGGCCTCCAGCACATCCAACCGCCGCTGCACCACTTCTTTTTTATCCAGCTTCATGTTGGGGATGCCGTACATCAACAGCCCACCGGGACGGTCGGCCCGCTCGTACACCGTCACCCAATGGCCCGCCGCATTAAGCTGCGCCGCCGCCGCCAACCCCGCAGGCCCAGAGCCAATCACCGCCACCTTTTTGCCCGTGCGTTGCTGCGGTGGCGTGGGGGTAATCCAGCCCGATTCCCAGCCCTTTTCGGCGATGGAATACTCAATGTTCTTAATCGTCACCGGGGGGCTGGTGATGCCCAACACGCAGGAACCCTCACAAGGGGCCGGACAAACCCGCCCCGTAAATTCTGGGAAATTGTTGGTTTTGTGCAGTCGCTCTAGGGCTTCTTCCCACAGGCCGCGATAGACCAAATCATTCCATTCGGGGATCAAATTGTTAATCGGGCAACCGCTGGCCATGCCGCTAATGGTGATGCCCGTATGACAAAAGGGCGTGCCGCAATCCATACACCGCGCCCCTTGGGTACGCAAATTTTCCTCTGGCATGGCCAGGTGAAATTCGTCCCAATTGCGAATGCGATCCGCAGGGGCCACCTCTTGTGCCACTTCCCGCAGATATTCCATAAAGCCAGTCGGTTTTCCCATGGTGGTTGTCCTGAAGTTGCTAATTAAAGGTCATTCGTTTGACTTGTAGGGTGCATTCGCGAAGCAATGCACCAAGATGGAAAGTTTCTCGTGTGGTGCATTGCGGCTCAAAAGCGTAATCTGATCTAATTTAGCCAGGGGTGGTAAGCCGCGAATGCACCCTACGGACTGATAAAACTCATGTTATTTCATGAAAGCTCTCTAAATTTTTTCAAAGCCTCTGTAGGCTCTAAATTTCCATGTTCAAATCTTAATGCTAGCTGTGCTGCCTTTTCAGCAATTTTTTGGGAAATGAGTTTCTTTCCTAAGAAAACAAGCATTGAATAGTTAGAGGCGTTAAACAAGATTTTTGAAATCCCCTTAATTAAGAACTTACTACATTCTTTCTCGATAAATCCCTTTACAGAAAGATCTCCATCGTCATCTATATACAAAACCATGGCATCATCTTGTGAGAAATTCAGGTCATTATCCTTATGGGTATCTCGATTTGTTAGTTTATTACTAATCCAACGATTCTGAACCCTTAGAACCTCCTGGTCATTCTTAATAGGATTTGTATTTTTTGAGGCATCTTTGCCTCCATTCGTTAAGCATCTCCTGTAGCAGAAATAATTGGGATATTGCATATCAAAAATAATCCAGTCATGAAAGCCTTTACCTTTCCTGACCGTAACAGGGAAAACAGACTTTATTAAGGCATGATGTATCTTTCCTCTAAATTGAGTCTTTCTATCGTTTGGTGGAATCTTTTGATCGATGAATATCTTTTCAGATAAAAATCTAAATTTTGATAAAGAGAATTCGTTTTTAGTCAGATTGATGACTCTCTCCAAAATCTCATTTATGGCAGCAATCCATGTTAAGGACAAGTCATCTATTCTCTGACTGGCAATGCCGAATTTCTCCTGTGCAAGATTTACATTTTTCTTGGTGGCAAATTTTTCAGACGAGAAATAATGACTTATCTTATGAAGAAGGTCTTCTTTTCTTGCTAAAACGTGAAGCCAGTCCATTAAATAAGAAGCTTCTTTTTCTGGGTTGTTCCAGTCAAGAAATCCAGTTGTCTCGCAATAGTACCTGATCCACTTCTTGCAATCATGTAAGAGAGAAACCTTAAACCAATGAATCAAATCTGTTATTTGCTGGCTCTCCTCGTCATTATTTTTCTGCTTAAGATTTTGAAAGTATTCTGGATCGATTTCATAAAATACTTGCTCAATGAAAGACTCCGCTGTTTCTAAGTCTTGCTCATGAGATTCTGCTAAAGATTTTGACTGATTACCCTGATTAACAGCAAAGCTTCGCTCAGGACAACGCTTGTCTTCGTAATCATGGTGCCCAAAATAACTCCTGCGCTTGTCAGGATTTTTGGATTTACTAAAATATAAAAACTGTGTGCATTCAGGGCAATATATTTTCCAAAGCTTGCATAGCTCATGAGTCAGCCTAGGATCTTTGGCGTAGATAATCTCGCCAGCCTTTTCTCCTGTAAGTGCCTTTGCTTCAAACATCTCTTAAAATTTAATTCAAAATGGATTCTAAGATTTCTGGAGTTAGTCCCTTAGATTGGGCATAGTTACTCATAGACTTCATAATTTCTTCCAGCGAACGAGTAGGCCAAGCAAAACTCTTGAGTTGTAGACTAATCAGTGCTTCCATTTTTGCGCGATCCTCATCAGAAGCCGCCTCAAACTGCTCAGCCACCTCTGCACTCACTCGAATTTGAATCGTTTTAGTTTCCATCGGGCCAATGGATCTAGACAAACGCTATAGGGTAAATAACCGTAGCCTACTATAAGCCCCAGCTTCTAGAGCTTCCCAAAACCCTAGAATCTCTTTAGGTCACGTTAACGAGTTGTTACCTTTCGCCGCCTGACGGTAGCAGCAATGTATCCGCTGGTACAGTTCATGGATCTACCCCTGACTAGATGGTTCTGGCAAAGTATCCTAGAGAAGGCGCTACAATAGCGATGATGGCTGTGAGTATCGAAAATATACGGAGAAAGTTCGCTGAGGATCTGTTTGAGTTCTCTAAGCACGCCGTTGATCAATCTATCGTTCGTGGAATTTTGGTGCGGGAGATCAGAGAAGTCGTTGCCAATGGTCGCATCATCGAAGACTACCCAGATGATAAGTATGGGCCAAGCTGTCTAATCCTAGGCTTTACACAGGCGCAGAGACCACTTCATGTCCGCAGCTATCCTTCCCGCCCTATTCTTAAAATTATTACTCTGTACGAACCTGAAACCGATAAGTGGAGTAGCGATTTTATAAAAAGGAGATGATCTATCAATGACAACGATGTGGCAAGAAAACTTAGTCGAAAAGCAGGTTACTTATACCCTAAACTTGAATGGTCAAATGATTTTGATCGAGAATGTACCTGCTCGTGTCAACGAAGAAACAGGTGAGCAGTTTTTCTCTCCATCAACGGTAGAGCGCTTGCAGAAAACGATTTTGGAACAGTCAGAACCTGATCACTTTGTTCAAGTTCCTGTTTATAACTACTCAAACAGTGCAGCATAATTCCCATGGCTATTTCACCCACGGAGAAAGATTTGGCATAGAATCAAATTACATCCAGGTTGAGGTCAGGTTGTGCAGATACCGGAGAACCCTAGCAACAACGACATTCGGGATGCACTGATCAACCTACAAGACTTGATCGGTGAAGTCCGCAATGAACTTCGGAACGAAGTTCGGAGCGAAATCGAGGACGTTCGGAGAGACATTAAGGATCTAAGCGACAAGGTAGATAAGCAAGACTACAAGTTCGACGCTTACCAAAAGGGAACGGATGGCATGGTGCGGATGGCCATCACCATCATTATTGCGACGGCTACGGTCGTTGTTATTCCTAGCTTAAGTCCAGCGATTACCGCCTTAATTAACGCCTTAACCAATACGTCCCTGTAGGGGCGGGGTTACCCCGCCCCTACGACCCACGATAGAGGTTAACTCCCCCCAATACGGGCCACGTCGCGGGCGTTTTCTTCAAAGGCGGCGGTGAGGGCATCGTCGCCAGTCAACCCATCGGCGAGGGCTTTTTGGATGTGTTGCAGCACCCGTTTGTAGTCGCGGGGCATCACCTTAACGAACTTGGGCAGTAGGCTATCCCAGTTATCGAGAATGCGCTGGCCCAGTTTGCTTTCGGTGTAGCCCACATGGCGCTGGATCAGTTCCTGAAGATCGCGGATTTCTTCGGGATCTTCGAGGGCTTCCAGGTCTACCATTTCGCGGTTGCAGCGGGTGGGGAAGTCGCCCGTTTCATCCAGCACGTAGGCGATGCCGCCGCTCATGCCCGCCGCGAAGTTGCGCCCAGTGCGGCCTAGGACAATGGCCTTGCCCCCGGTCATGTATTCGCAGGCGTGGTCGCCTACCCCCTCTACCACGGCAGTCACGCCGGAATTTCGCACACAGAACCGTTCCCCGGCCAGCCCCCGGATAAAGGCTTCGCCGCTGGTGGCCCCATAGAAGGCGACGTTGCCGGTGATGATGTTTTCCGCCGGAACAAAGGTGGACTGTTTGGGCGGGTAGAGCAGGATTTTGCCGCCACTGAGGCCCTTGCCCAGGTAGTCGTTGGCCTCCCCTTCCAGTTCGAGGGTGACGCCCTTGGGCACAAAGGCCCCAAAGCTTTGGCCAGCGCTGCCCTGGAAGTGGAGGTGAACGGTGTCTTCGGGTAGGCCCTCCCAGTGGCGTTTAGTGATTTCGTTGCCGAGGATAGTACCCACCACGCGGTTGATATTTTGGATCGGCAGGGTGGCACCGACTTTTTCGCCCCGTTCAATGGCGGGGGCACAGAGATCCAGCAATTTCGTCATGTCGAGGGATTGCTCTAGGCCGTGATCCTGGGCCATCTGGCAGTAGCGACCCACATCGGGGCCAACTTCCGGCTGGTGCAGAATGGGGGAGAGATCTAGCCCCTTAGCTTTCCAGTGGTCGATGGCGGCCTTGGGTTCCAGCACATCGGTGCGGCCCACCATTTCATCCACGGTGCGGAAGCCCAGTTGGGCCATCCATTCCCGCATTTCTTGAGCAATAAACCGCATAAAGTTGACCACATGGTCGGGGTCGCCCATGAAGTGCTTGCGCAGTTCGGGGTCTTGAGTCGCCACGCCCACGGGGCAGGTGTTCAGGTGGCAGACCCGCATCATAATGCAGCCCAGGGAAACCAGGGGCGCGGTGGAGAAGCCAAATTCCTCGGCCCCCAGCAGGGCACCGATCACCACGTCGCGCCCGGTTTTCATTTGGCCATCGGTTTCCACCACCACGCGGCTGCGCAGGTTATTCAGCACCAGGGTCTGGTGAGTTTCGGCGAGGCCCAGTTCCCAGGGCAGTCCGGCGTGTTTGATGGAGGTCTGCGGAGAAGCCCCGGTGCCACCATCGAATCCGGCAATCAAAATCACATCGGCGTGGGCCTTGGCCACCCCAGCGGCGATGGTGCCCACCCCGACCTCAGACACCAGCTTGACGTTGATGCGGGCATCCCGATTCGCGTTCTTCAGGTCGTGGATCAGTTCCGCCAGGTCTTCGATGGAGTAGATATCGTGGTGGGGCGGCGGCGAAATCAGGCCCACACCGGGGGTAGAGTGGCGCACCTTGGCCACCCAGGGGTAGACCTTGCGACCGGGCAGTTGGCCCCCTTCACCAGGTTTGGCTCCCTGGGCCATTTTGATTTGAATTTCCTTGGCTTGGGACAGGTACAGGCTCGTCACCCCAAACCGTCCCGACGCCACCTGCTTGATGGCGCTGTTTTTGGAGTCGCCCTGGTCGTTGGTCCAGGTGTAGCGTTCGGGGTCTTCGCCGCCCTCCCCGGTGTTGGATTTGCCGCCGATGCGGTTCATGGCAATGGCTAGGGCCTCGTGGGTTTCCTTGGAGATCGACCCATAGCTCATCGCCCCGGTCTTAAAGCGGCGGGTGATCGCCTCGATGGGTTCCACTTCGTCAATGGAAATCGGCTCTCGCTGTTTGAACTGAAGCAAATCCCGCAGGCGGAAGAGCTGCTTATCCTGGTCGTTTACCAGTTTGGCGTACTGTTTGTAGGCATCGTAATCCCCGGTTCGCACCGCCCTTTGCAGGGCGTGGATCACTTCGGGGCTGAGTAGGTGGGCTTCCCCTTCCTTGCGCCACTGG
The DNA here is from genome assembly GCA_044070495.1 of Spirulina sp. Lineage (GTDB taxonomy): Bacteria > Cyanobacteriota > Cyanobacteriia > Phormidesmidales > Phormidesmidaceae > Nodosilinea. The sequence goes on from JBIPSI010000013.1 coordinate 133,798, forward strand.
TAGTCGCCGCCCACATCCAGGGTGACGGTTTCCGTAGGCCGATCCGGGAAGGCGTGGCGGTGGCGCTTGAGGGCTTCTTCGGCTAGCACATCCAGCCCCACCCCCTGAATCCGGGAGGCCGTCCAGGTGAAGTACTGGTCAATCACGCTTTGGTTAAGGCCCAGCGCTTCAAAAATCTGGGCACCGCGATAGCTCTGAATCGTCGAAATGCCAATCTTAGAGGCGATTTTGATCACCCCCTTGGTGACGGCCTTGATGAAGTTCTGACAGGCTTTGTCGAAATCCATCGGCGGCAGAAGCTGGTCATCCATCATGCCCTGGATGGTGTCGAACACTAGGTAGGGGTTGATCGCCCCGCAGCCGTAGCCAATTAGGGTGGCGAAATGGTGGACTTCACGGGGTTCGCCCGACTCCAGCACCAGACCCACACGGGTACGGCTACCGTTGCGGATTAGGTGGTGGTGCAGTCCGCCTACCGCCAGCAGGGCGGGAATGGGAGCTTGGCTAGCATCCACATCCCGGTCGGACAGAATAATCAGGCTCTTGCCCTCGGCGATGGCCGCATCCGCCGCCGCACAGATGTTGTCTAGGGCGGACTTCAGCCCCGCTTCACCCTCGGAAGACTGGAACACCATCGGCAATGTCACCGAAGGAAAGCCACTGCCCCCCGCCGCCTTCAGCTTGGCCAGTTCCCCATTGGTGATGATCGGCGTGTTCAGGCTAATCAGCCGACAGCTTTCTGGTTCCGGCTTCAGCAGGTTGCGTTCGCTGCCGATGGTGGTTTGGGCCGAGGTGATGATCGCCTCCCGAATCGAGTCAATGGGCGGGTTCGTCACCTGGGCAAAGAGCTGGTGGAAGTAGTCGTACAGCAAGCGGGGCTTGTTAGACAGCACGGGCAACGGCGTATCCGTCCCCATCGCGCCCACGGCTTCCACGCCGTTTTCGGCCATCGGCTTGAGGAGTAGGCGCAGTTCCTCGAAGCTATAGCCAAAGGCGGTTTGCAGGGTGGGAAGGGTGGTGGGGTGGTGGGGTGGTGGGGTGGTGGGGTGGTGGCCGTTCTCACCATCGCGCCCTCCCGCCATCTCACCATTAGGCAGATCAGCGAGCTTCACCAAATGCTGATCCAGCCATTCCCGGTAGGGTTGTTCGGTGGCGACCTGCGCTTTGATTTCCTCGTCGGCGACGATGCGGCCTTCCTCCATATTCACCAGGAACATCCGACCTGGCTCTAGGCGACCCTTGTAGGCGACGTTTTCTGGGGCGATGGGCAGTACCCCGGCTTCCGAGGCCATGATCACCAGGTCGTCCTTCGTCACCGTGTAGCGGGATGGGCGCAGACCGTTGCGATCTAGCACGGCTCCCATCATGGTGCCATCGGTGAAGGCAATGGCGGCGGGGCCGTCCCAGGGTTCCATCAGGCAGGCGTGGTACTCGTAGAAGGATTTCTTCTCGGCACTCATAGACTCATGGGCCGTCCAGGGTTCCGGCACCATCATCATCATGGCGTGGGGCAAGGATCGGCCCGAAAGCGCCATCAGTTCTAGGGTGTTGTCAAAAATGCCGGAGTCGCTACCGTCCTTGTTGATGACGGGCTGGGTACGCCGCAGGTCGTCGCCAAACAGGTCGGTTTCAAACATCGACTGACGGGCATACATCCAGTTGATGTTGCCGCGCAGGGTGTTGATTTCGCCGTTGTGGGCGATGTAGCGGTAGGGGTGGGAGCGTTCCCAACTGGGGAAGGTGTTGGTGCTGAAGCGGGAATGCACCAGGGCCAGGGCGCTTTCCATATCGGGGTCGGCCAGGTCGGGGAAGTACAGCCCCACCTGCTCCGGGGTCAGCATCCCTTTGTAAACCAGGGTGCGGCAAGACAGGCTGGTGGCATACCAGTAGGGGTCAATGCCGGTGGGGCGAATGGCAGAATGGGAACGCTTGCGAATCACGTACAGCTTGCGCTCAAAGGCTAGCTCATCGGCCACATCAGGGGTGCGCTCGATGAACACCTGCTCCATAAAGGGTTCGCTGGCCTTGGCGGTTTCCCCCAGGGAGGCGTTGTCCGTCGGCACATCCCGCCAGCCCAAGACCCGCAGCCCTTCCTCTTCTACGATACGCTCCAACAACCGCCGCCCCTTCGCCCGATCCGCCGGATCAGGCGTCGAGAAGAAGAAGCCCACGCCATAGTGACCCGGTTCAGGCAAGGTAATCCCTTCCGCCGCCGCCACCTTGGCCATAAATTTGTGGGGCATTTGCATCAAAATTCCGGCCCCGTCGCCCGTGTTGGCCTCGGCCCCTACGGCCCCCCGGTGGGACAGATTCACCAAAATCGTCAGCCCCTGCTGCACAATACTGTGGGACTGCGCCCCCTTCATGTGGACAATAAAGCCCACACCGCAGGCATCGTGCTCGTACTGGGGATGGTACAGACCTTGGGCTTGGGGCGGATGGATTTGGCTCATACGGGTCGGTGCGGAATAACGACGACGGGAAAACGCTAGGACAGGATAGACCTTCCCAGGTTTAATCCATCAGCATTCTCTGGTCAGATGATTGATTTGCCCCATCTCTTAAGAAAAATATCAGTATCAACCCCCAAGAACTTTGCGAAAAGTCACAGAGTTGGCACAAAAATTCATTCCCAGGCTTTTCTGTAAAATTCAATACTTTTACCTACTCATTACTAGAAATGCCTTCTTTATCCCCAAGCAAGAATTTCTTTTAACTTTGTAGGCGTGCCGAATTCTTACGCGATGATTGCCCTAGAGCCGTGCTATAAACCACCACAGCTTTACTAAATTAATTCATGATTAGAATGCCCAAACTAAAACCTTTAAATACAGCTTGCTTTGCAAATTTAGCCCTATTTCGGACGACAATTGAGACAAGGTTCAGATTTCCACCATCGCGGCCATGCTATGGCGGTTCTCGATAGCGTGAGATACGCCGTTTCTGGGTTCTAGATCCCCCCAGTCCCTAGCGGTCTAAGTTTCACTCTGTACCCCCCTTGATAAGGGGCGCAGGGGGGATCATCAAAATGCACTGCGCTCAAATGAAATCCGCTATAGGATCGTTCTACACCCAAAATCAGGGCAGGCTATGCTTTTCTGATACCTGAGCTGCGTTGCGGTTAGCCCTCATGAATATCCTGCTTGATCTCGATGGCACCCTCACCGATCCCCAGGAGGGCATTTTGGCCTGTTTGCGCCATGCCCTAGACACCCTTGAACAGCCCATTCCCGACGACGACATCCTGCGTTTGCTGATTGGCCCGCCCCTGCGCGAGGGAATTAGTCATCTGCTCCATTGTCCAGCGGAAGATCCCTTAGTGGATGCGGCCATCACCGCCTATCGAGACCGGTTTTCCACCGTGGGTCTGTTTGAAAATCGGCTTTACGACGGCATTTTAGACGCCCTGGCAAGTCTGGTTTCCCATGGCCCGCTGTTTGTGGTGACCTCCAAGCCACGGGTGTTTGCCGAGCGAATTGTGGCCCACTTTGGCCTGGATGCTTACGTTCAGGAAGTCTACGGCAGCGAGCTAGACGGCACCCGTGCCGACAAGGGCGATCTGATTGCCCACGCCCTAGCCCAGTCGGATCTCGCGGCGGCAGATACGGTGATGGTGGGGGATCGTCGCTACGACATCATCGGTGCCCTGCGCCAGCAGGTTTGGCCCGTGGGGGTGTTGTGGGGCTACGGTTCTCGCCAAGAGTTGATCCAGGCTGGGGGGCAGCAGTTGCTAAATCACCCCAGCGATCTGGCCACCCTACGGCCTCAATATTGATCGGTTCAGGATTGAGAGAACCCCGGTTTCTTCGTCGTGCGCCTACGAGATTTGGCCTTTCCAAGCGTAGAAACCGGGGTTCTATGCCAGCCTTCTAGGGGCAGGTACGGTTAGCAAAATCGCATTGATAAATGTAGGGTTCCTGCCAATAGAGCGGAATGCTCAGCAGGTCGCGTACCCCCGTAATGCCCTGGCTGATAAACAGCAGCACCGCCACGGTGTTTAGGGCGGCATGGGTCAAACGCCAGCGTTTGGAGGCGTAGATTTCCGGCAGGGTAGCGAGGGCAAAAATCATCAGCATCGCCGCCGCCATGCCCAAGTAAAAGTGGGACACATACCACTCCTGGCCGCGCCGAAATACCCCAGGCTGCATTCCCAACAGCCACAGACCCAGGCCCGTGAGGGTGGCAAATAACCCCCGCCATTGGGCGGTGCGAGCCCGGTACAAAACCACCACCGCCGCCAGGGTAAAGCCGTAGATCAGCGCCACAAACACCACCCGCAACGGATCTCTAGCCCATACCTGTTCCCGAATCAGCGTTTTGATAATGGGATGGGCCAGCCCCAGCAACACTAGCCCCACCACCGACCCCGCCAACCAGCGCCCTACTCGTACATGCTCGGTGCCCACCAGGGGGTTGATGCGGGTTTTAGCCTTGGCGTTCACCGCCTGCCGCCGCTGCCGAGTTTGAATTGCAAAATAGGTGGCTACCCCAATCAGGGGCATGACCCAAACCACCGCCAAAACGGGATGCAATAGCCTTAGCAAATCCGGAGTCTCGATCATGGCAACCTCACTAAATTTCGTAGCTCAACCTGGCGCTGGGAAGGCGTCATCATAGCCTACTTCAACGGATAGGGCCGAGTGACTTGGGGCATAATCAGGGTAGATCTGCCGTTAGTTTCGCCATGTCCGAACCTGTCACCATTCAGGATATCTACGACCTGTTCCGCACCTCCCAACAGGTCGCCGAGCAACGTTCCGCCGCTATCGACCATCAGCTAGCCACCTTTGCCGCCGAGGCGACGCAACGTTCCGCTGCCCTTGATCACCAGCTAGCCACCTTTGCCGCCGAAGCCGAGCAGCGTTCCGCCGACCTGGATCGTCAGTTGGCAGATTTTGCTGCCGAAGCCAAGCAGCGTTCCGCCGACTTGGATCGTCAGTTGGCAGATTTTGCTGCGAAAGCAGATCAAAGGGCAGCGGAAGCGGATCGGCGGGCGGCAGAAGCGGATCGGCGGCTAGCACGGATTGAACGAATTGCGGCCCAAGCCAATCAGGAATCGGCTCGGTTGGGGGAACGCTGGGGCCAATTTGTGGAAAACTTGGTTGAACCAGCGGTGATTACGCTTTTCCAGGCGCGGGGCATCGGCGTGCAGGAAACCTATCGGCGGATGAAGTCAAAACGTCCTGCGGCCCCCATGGAAATTGATATTTTCGCCATCGATGGGGATGTGGCTGTGGCCATTGAGGTGAAGTCGCGGCTGGCTCGGCGGGATGTGGAGTATTTCTTAGAAAAACTAGGACGGTTTAAGCAATCGTTTATTCACTTCCAGGAGTATCAACTATACGGAGCCGTAGCGGGCATCGAAATTGATGAAAATATGGATCGCTACGCCTACCAGCAGGGGCTATTTGTCATTCGCCAGTGCGGGGATGCCATGGAAATTGCCAACGACGCCACGTTTCAGCCCGCGACTTGGTAGACATTATTCTAAATCCTAGAGAGGCTATTAATAAAATTTTTATAGCAGATTTCGCCTGGGTAAAGTATATTGCGATGATCCCCCCTCCCCCCCTTGATAAGGGGGGTACAGAGTAAAACTGAGACAGCCAAGTACTGGGGGGATCTAGAATCTAGCAAAGGTGTATCTCACCCTATCGAGAACCGCTATAAATCCCCCAACAGTGGCTCTAATCAGAACGATGACTTGAGATGTATAGGAGCTTATAGAAAGGCTCAAAGCCCTAGACTAAACCCACAAATTAAACCGAGCAAGCTGTTGCTTCAAACGATCTGGCAACTGGCGGGCCAGATCCTCGGCGGTTTTGAAGGTAAGGCGATTTTGGGCAGGCAAATCAAAGGGATATTGGCCAGGGATGTCGGGCCGCTCCATTTGGGCCAGCAGAATTTGCTCCGGCGGTTTAGATTGCAGGGCATAGCCCATTTCCACGCAGACATGGGGGCTGGGAATAGCAATTTTAGGGTCGCCAGCGGATTCTAGAATGGGGGTGCCATCGGCCACAAACAGCAGCGCTTTGGCCATTTTACGAGTGAGGCGGCTGTTCAATCGAGCGGGGCCTTCACTGAGGCGGTGGCCTACTTCCAGGGTTAGCGGCACGCGGGATTTGGTATTGAGGGTAGCGAGGGCATCGGTAAGCCCCTGGTGCAGCAGTTCCGCCGAGGGGCTGTAGTCGGCCTGGTAGCAGAAGTAGATGATCGGGTCGAGGTGGGCCATCACCTCTCGTTTGGTGAAGTAGATTTCGTGGCTGATCAAGTCGATGTTGGCGATGGCATAGCCGCCGCTGCCTTCGATGTAGAATTCCACCACCTCGCCATCTAGGTAGCGCTGAAACCAGGCGCTTTGCCGCACGGTGTCGCTATCGTCTAAAAAATCTGCCCGCAGGGCCGATTTCAGCAGGCTATTTTTGCTCAGCCGCAGATCGTAGGGCCGCTTTTCCAAATCGCGCAGGGGCTCGTAGGCTTCTAGATACCAGGCTTTGAGGGCAATAATCGCCATGGGTTCCTCCTCAGCAGGGGATCGGCAGCCTTCCCCAAGGTCAAACGTATCGCTTGATTTTACGCCCTAGACCCGATCTCTGATCGGTGAAATCTTCTGAATCAGATCAGTGCAACCAGGGGCTTAAGCCCCTGGTCGGAAATGCCTTATCTCCGTAGATGATCCTTAAGGATTAAACACCTCGTCCTCCAGGCCCACCCACCATTCGCCTAGGCCCATCAGTTCCCCATGGAGCTGGCTGAGTTCGCGCATGTAAGCTTCGGGGGCTAGGGTGTCCTTGCGTTCTTGCAGCATGGTGAGGCGCAACAGCACCAGCAGCCAGGGCTTAGAAATGCCGTCCCTAGCTTCGATGAACTGGGCCAAACTGCGGCTATCTAGCCCTAGCCCTTGACCCAGCCCTTGCCGTAACCCTTGGCTGAGGCGATGCAGGGGCAGACCGAGGGGATCGCCCCCCATGGGGTTGTCATTTTTGTCGGCGTGATCCACGGGGGTACCTCTTAGGACTGCTCTTTCTGCTCTTTTTACTGTAGCCCTAACTTTTGGAGGGTGCAGGACTTCGCCCATGTCACCCTACAGGAATCCTTAGGCATTGAGCATCTTGGGCCTATTGTCGGTAGGATGATGGCCGTAATTTATGTTGTTTCCTACGTTAACGTTCCTGCGTTCAACGTCTCTACGTTCAACATCTCTGCGTTCAAAGGCTTTGATGATGCTTGACCCCACCCTGGCCATCCTGTCCCCGCCACCGCCGTCGCCCTGGCCCCGGTTTTCGGCACCGCTGAAGTTGGCGGTGTTGGCCTCCGGCAACGGTAGCAACTTAGAAGCCATCGCCAACGCGATTTCTCAGGGGGATTTGCACGCCCAAATTCAGGTGGTGATCTACAACAACCCCAAGGCCAAGGTGGCGGAACGGGCGGATCGGTTGGGCCTACCCAAGGTGTTGCTCAACCATCGCCAGTACCCCAGCCGCGAAGCCCTCGACCAAGCCATCATCCAAACGGTGCAAGCCCACGGGGCTGATTGGGTAATCATGGCGGGCTGGATGCGCTGCGTTACCCAAGTGCTGATCGACGCCTTCCCTGGTCGGGTGCTCAATATTCACCCCAGTTTGCTGCCCAGCTTTCCCGGTATCCACGCCGTGGAACAAGCCCTGGCGGCGGGGGTCAAGGTGTCGGGCTGCACCGTCCACCATGTGGAACTGAAGGTGGATAGCGGCCCGATTATCATCCAAGCCGTGGTGCCCGTGCTGCCCGGAGATACCGCCGACACCCTGCAAGCCCGCATCCAGGCCCAGGAACACCGCATCTATCCCGCCGCCATTGCCCTTGCCGCCAGCCAAACGGCCTAGCTCACCCTGGGGCCAAATTGACCAAGGGAAGTGCCCCAGGGCGGGCTATGGGGTAGACAAACGATGCAGTAATCCGGGGCTGGTTTACCAAAAATTGACCGTTGGCCGCTGGAAAATCAGAACTTTTGTGAGAAGAGAGTTTAAGCGTTTGTTACGATGGTTACGAATGCCATTGTGCACCAAGGAGAACCTCCAACCATGCCACACACCCAAAAGCCCATCGTTATTTCCCCCTCCATTTTGTCGGCAGACTTTAGCCGTCTGGGCGAAGAAATTAAAGCCGTTGATGAAGCCGGGGCCGATTGGATTCATGTGGACGTGATGGATGGTCGGTTTGTTCCTAACATCACCATTGGCCCCCTGATTGTGAACGCCATTCGGCCCTATACCCAAAAGCCCCTAGACGTTCACCTAATGATTGTGGAGCCCGAAAAGTACGTGGCCGACTTTGCCAAGGCCGGGGCAGACATCATCACCGTCCACGCCGAGCACAACGCCTCGCCCCACCTACACCGCACCCTGGGCCAAATTAAGGAACTGGGCAAGCAGGCGGGTGTGGTACTCAATCCCTCCTCGCCCCTGTCCTTGATCGAGAACGTTCTGGATCTCTGCGACCTGATTTTGATCATGAGCGTTAACCCTGGCTTTGGCGGCCAGAGCTTCATTCCCACCATGGTGCCCAAAATCCGCGCCCTGCGTGAAATGTGCGACGAGCGCGGCCTCGACCCCTGGATTGAGGTGGATGGCGGCCTGAAGGTGAACAACACCTGGCAAGTCCTGGAAGCCGGAGCCAACGCCATTGTGGCCGGGTCTGCGGTGTTCAACGCCCCCGACTATGCCGCCGCCATCGAAGGGATTCGCAACAGCAAGCGCCCCAGCCCCGAACTGGCCACAGTGTAGGGCCTTGGAGCGGCTAGTGACTTGCTTCGTCCCCGATGTTGTGGGTTACGAAATCAACCTAAAATTGCTGAATCCATAGCAACCTAAATCACCCAAATAGGCATGGACGATAATGTCCGTGCCTATTTTTATGGTCATCCCTGCTTAATCGTGACCTGTCTAGGCCGCCCGCCGTTTGCGGAAAATTGGCGTCATCTGAAGGCCAGTGATCAGCAGAATGACCAGGCCCAAACCTACCAACAGCACATAGATAGATCGCCCCACCGTGCCAAAGTAAGATCCCTGGTGCAGGCTCATCAGCACCGAAGCTTGCTCTCTGGAAATCCCAAACCAAGCCCGTCCGAGGCGATAGGCAATGCCCGTTGAGGCACTCAGCACCAGGGGCAAAAAAGCGATGGGGGCCAGGATGCGGTGAATCCAGCGATGATCTTTTTTGGGTTGGGCCTTGGTGGGCTTGCGTTTGATCACCATGACGATGCCTGTAACCAGCATTCCCAGCAGCCCCACCCCCATCAGCAACACATACACCGGAACCAGGGATTCCCCTAAAAAACCGCCCTCATGGATGGTTAGAAAAACATCTCCAACGTCTTCAGACAGACCAAACCAGGTGCGCCCCACCCGATAAACAACGCCGGTAAGGGCCGTCAGCAACAGGGGCAGAAAAATAATTGGGGCACTTTTGCGGTGTAGCTTGCGTAGGTTCATTATGGTTAAAACTCCAGGACAATTTGGGAACATCAGACTTCAACCCATTGCCGCAGCAGGTTGGCGTGGGTTTTGCTGAGCAGGTCAAATTCGGTGGTTTTGCCGTACTTTTCAAACAGGGAGCGGCGCACGGTATCTAAATCAAACAAAATTTCGCGATGGTGGGCCGATCTCACCTGACTTTGCACCCAGGTGACTGCCGCGAACCGCACCCCTTGGGTAACTTCTGTGACCTGGTGCAGGTAGGTGGAAGGGTAGATAATGGCCGCCCCAGCGGGCAGTTTGATGGTTTGGTCGCCTAATCCGGCATCAAGCATCAGTTCGCCGCCTTCGTAGGAGTCTGGGTCGCTGAGAAATACCGTGAGGGAAAGATCGGAGCGGTGGAGGGGAGAGTCGCCCATGACGGCATTATCCGTATGCCAGCCGTAGGCCATGCCGGGGGTGTAGCGGCTGATCAACAGGGGCCGCATCGCCTTGGGGCGGGCGATGGCCTGAAATAGCGGATTGTTCAGCAGAGCGGGCTGAATAATCTGGCGGATGGCCTGAGCGGTGTCGGTGTCTCCCTTGATCTGTTCGTTATGTTTGACGGTTTTGGCAAAGGTGCCCGCCGTCAGCTTGCCATCCACAAATTCCGCTGTTTTCAGTAGGGTTTGGATGGTAGCGAGGTCTCCGGGGGTAAGGAGCGGATCGATGCAAACCAGCATGGCAGTAGGTTAGAAATTGGGCTAGGACGGTGGGGACGGTGACACTCACTTTAAAGAGTGCCACCTGAGAACCTAGTCGTCCCGTTCACCGGATTCGCCCTGCTCACCACCGTCGTAATCGTGGGACTCGCCAGATTCGCCGGATTCGCCGGATTCACCGGACTCGCCAGATTCACCGGACTCACCAGATTCACCGGATTCATATCGGGAAGCCAGTAGGGTCGAATTATCAGCGGATTGGGCAACCGACGAAGAGGATGGCAGGCTAGATTGCTGATCGGGCGCTACGCTGGGGCTATCTGTGGCGCTGGCTCCGCCTTCTTCGCCCCCCTGGGTGGTGGCATCGGGTTGGGATTCGGTGGTTGGGGCGGCCATACCCTTAGCGCTGTCTGGGGCGGTGGCTTCGCTCTCTTGGCTACCCTGGGCCGTCGGGGCAGGGTTAGTCGGAACCACAGAACCCCCTTCCTCTCCACCATCGGGGGCCGCACTGCCGCAGGCCGCTACAGTGGTGGCTAGACCAAGGCTGAGAAACAGAGCAACAGCTTTTGAGTTCACAGGTGAAATCCTCTTTACTTGGGTTACGGGTCGATAGTAGATCCCAAAAAGTAAAGAACCAGGAAAGAACCTTACCGAGTTTTGGCCAGGGGCAATTGCACGGTAAATGTACTGCCCCGACCAGGCTCGCTGTGGACGGTGAGGATGCCGCCGTGGCGCTGGGTAACGGCTTGGGCAATGGCTAAACCCAGGCCAGAACCGCCTTGGTGGTGGCTGCGGGCCTGATCCACGCGCCAAAATCGGTCAAACAAATGCGGCAGATGTTCGGCGGCAATCCCAATGCCCGTATCTTGCACCGTGATGACGGCCTGGGAAGGACTGCGGTGGAGGCTGACGGTGACGGTGCCCCCGGCCTGGGTGTAGTGAATCCCGTTGGCAATTAGATTCGTGAACAACCGCTGCATCTGGCTGGCATCGCCATTCACATCGGCGTTCGCGTTGAGGTCAAGCTTGAGGTCGATCTGCTGTTGGTCAGCCCGATCTCCGTATAGCGTCACCAAGTCCTCTAGGAGTTCATCTAGGGCGATGACGGCCCAAGCCCGCTGATCCGGCGTTTGGCGATCCATACGGGCCAGCAGCAGCAGATCCTCCACCAACTGACTCATCTGATCGGAGGCGCTGGCGATGGCCTGGAGTTTTTCGGTATCGGCGGGGTGGATGCGTTCTGGATGGCTTTGCATCACCGCAATGGAAGCCCGAATCGCCGTTAGGGGATTGCGCAACTCGTGGGAGGCATCCGCCGTGAACCGCTTCAGTTGGGTCAAGGTTTCTAAAACGGGTTTGAGCGATTGCCGCGTCAGCCAAAACCCTCCCAATGTCGCCAAGCCCGACACAATCACCACGCCAAGGGCCAATCCCCCCTGCAAACGCCGCAGTTCCGCCTCCAGATGATCGGTGGATTCGCTGGCTCTCACATAGCCCATCGGCATGGTTTGGTCAGACATTTCTCCGACATACACCGGCAGCACAAAACTGCGAATGTTACCTTCCTGCATCCACTCACCCTCGGCATCCAAGGCTAACGGCAAGGGCGTTTTGGGGAAAAGGTTGCCCTCCCGCACCATTAGATGGCGCTGGGCATCAAACCATTCCACCCCTTGATTGGCCGGGGCCAGAGAACTGGCTACGGCCTCAGGTACCGAATTGGCCTGATATTTGCCCATCAGTTGCGACAGAGTCATGGTCGGCGGCGCGTCCTGTTTTCCATCGTTAGGAAGATAGTCGGCGTACTCGTCCTCCGTCGTTAGTTCTTCGTATTCGTGCTGAATAATTTCCAGGGTTCCGGCGGAGGACGTAGCCACTTGGCTAACATGCAGGCTGAGTTGATGGTGACGATCACGGGCCACCAAGCCATAGATCGCCGCCGAAAAAGCACCCAAAATTACCGCAATCACCGCTAGGTAAGACCACAGCAGCCGATTCCGTAGGTTGCCCAAACGGGGATTAGAGATGAGGGTTGAGCCGATATCCCAGACCATACACATTCTCAATGAAGCGGTCAGGAGCCCCCGCCGCCTTTAACTTTTGTCGCAGACTTCTGAGGTGAACTTTGACGGTTTCTTCGGCGGGCATGTCTTCGTAGGCCCAAACCCGCTCCAGAATGGTGCTGCGGCTCAAAACCTGGCTGCCGTGGCGTAGAAAAAGCTCCAGCAGGCTATATTCCTTAGGGGTTAGGGTCAGATTTTCTCCATCATAAATAACGACACAGTCATCAGGATTTAGGGTTAACTTTTCCCACTCCAGCACCGCAGAAGGGGCCACCGTTCCCCGTCGTAGCAATGCCCGAATGCGGGCCAGAAGCTCCGGCAAATCAAAGGGTTTCACCACATAGTCATCGGCTCCCACATCTAGGCCAAAAACTTTGTCTTCGCTAGTATCTCGTGCGGTAAGCATCAAAATTGGGGTGGTTAAACCCAGGTGGCGCAACTTTCGACAGAGGCTAAGGCCATCGATCCGAGGCAGCATTAGGTCTAGAATAATCAGATCAAAACTATGGGTTTCGGCAAAGGTTAGCCCCAGTTCGCCATCGGTTGCCACTTCGACCACATAGCGCTGATCCGTTAGGGCTTCCGCGATGGCCTTGGCAATGCGCTGATCATCTTCGACTATCAAGATTTTCATTGAGTTAGCTTTAGTCAAAGGGCCGGAATAAGCGTGTTTTAAGTCCCCAAAATACCTGATTACTGGGCTATATCTGATCACTAGCCCAGTAAAGCTAACTCGTCAAAAGGTGAAGAGCGAGAATTTAGGGGTAGTTGGGTTCTGCTATCGCGCCACCCAACCTACGAAATACTTGGTTTTTTCGGCATTATGCCAGACAAGCTGAGCATCGGAGATGTCCTGAGCGGGTCTCAATAGGTCAATTCCTCCGATTCGTAGGTATGGGGTTCGATGTGGATCGTGGTGCGGGCGGGGCCATAGAGTTCCTCTAGGCGGGCTTCCACGGCTTCGGTGATGGCGTGGGCGGCTTCTACGCTGGTGGGCTTCACGACCAAGTGCATGTCGATGAACACCTGGCGGCCCAGCAGCCCCCGTGAGGCGATGCTGTGGCAGTTCACCACCCCCGGCACTTGCATCACCTGGGCGTGGATGGCCTCTGGGGCGATGGCCATTTCGTCCACCAGCCAAGGCAGATTTTCCCGCAGCACCGTCCAGCCGCTTTTGAATACCAGCAGCGCCACCGGAAAGGCCAGGGCCACATCCAGCCACTGAATCCCCTGCCAAATGCCAATCAGGCCAGCCATCACCACGATGGTCACCCAAATGTCGCTCATGGTGTGGCGGGCATCGGCGATGAGAATCTTGCTGTTGAGGGCAATCCCCACTCGCCGCTCATAGAAGGCTACCCCGATGTTGATGCCCAGCACAATCAGCATGATCCACAGGGCCGTTGGCCCCATGGTGACGGGTTCACCTCCGGTCAAAATCCGCTCGATGGCGCTGGTGAGAATTTCAAAACAGGCAATCCCCAAAAAGGCGGCGATACCCAGGGCACCGATGGCCTCGAATTTGTGGTGGCCGTAGGGGTGGTCGCGGTCGGGGATGGGGTTGGCTAAACGATTCGTCGCCAGACCCAGGACGTTGTTAGCGCTGTCGGTGACGCTATGGAGGGCGTCGGCCATCAAACTGAGGGATCCGGTGAGGGAACCGACCGTGGCCTTCAGAAACACCACGGTCAGATTTAATACCAGGGTAATCAACAGCACCCGCTGGACGGCTTGGCGATGGTCTCCCCCACCGTGGGCTTGGGCCTGGGCCATGGCTTCTTTTCCCAAATCCTAAACGATTGGATCAGTGCACGAAGACCGAGCCTGAACCGAGGCCATTTTGCGCGCTAATCCGCCCCCAATGTACCCCGCCCTCTGCGGATCTGAACCAGATCGGCACAAAACAAAAACGCCAATCCCGTTATGGAGGACTGGCGCTAAAAGCTCACAGATATGGCTGTCCTTAAGAGTGCCCAATTTCCTTCCTAAAACGTCGTCCCCCACGTACAAAATTCCAAAACTTTTGATTTTCTTTAGACTTCTATCGCGGATTTCACTCGGGCAAAGCACATTGCGAGGATCCCCCCTGCCCCCCTTGATAAGAGCTACCGTGTACACACATCTCGGCCCTCACCCCCTCAGTCCCCCTCTCCCAAAAATGGGCGAGGGGGAGGCCAGACAAGGCTTTCCGGCTCCCCTTCTCCCGCCTTGGGAGAAGGGGTTGGGGGATGAGGGAAAAAGCCCTGACAGCAAGGGCTTCAAGACTTATGTGTACACGGTAGTTGATAAGAGGGGTACAGCGTGAAACTTAGACCGCTAGGCACTAGGGGATCTAGAACCCAGCCCTGGTGTATCCCACGCTATCGAGAACCGCTATAGGTTAGGAAAAATAGTGGTCACTACTCTGGGTGCCTAGGGTGCTGAGGGTTCTTCCTCTGGCGGGTTTTCTGGCTGTTCTAACCGTTGCAAACAGGCTTCTAGGGCTGCTCGCACCGATTCGTGAGTATATTCGTCGTCGGGGTGGGGGGCTTGGCCTGGCTTCTGGAAATGGGGCCGTTCGTCGTAGATTCTTCCCCATTGCACATCGGTTTGATGCACGAGGTCGTAGAGGGTTTCGGGGGAAGCGAGGATCGTTTCTAACAGGTCTTTAATGGCTCCCACGGGGTTGTCTAGGTAGCGGCTAAGGCGCATGGGATCATCCTCCAGCCAGCGACCGAGCACCTGCTGAAGGGCACCTTCCAAGTCGTTCAAATTGGCCTTGAGGATCTGGTCTACCTCACCTTGCACCTGCACCAGCTTGGGCACGGGGGATTCCCCTTTCATAAACCCGCCCGCTTCCTGCCCAATGGCATCCGCCAAGGAAAAGGGACGCCCCCGGCGAATGTCCTGCTGAATGTCAGTATCCGAGGACGAGAGGGTCGAGTCTTTGCCAGCGCTGAGGGGGTCGGGCATGGTTAATACCGTTGCGTTCGAGGATCATGTCTGGCGGCCTATTAACAAGGGGCTTAAGCCCCTTGTCTAGGTTTTTGGATTAACCGACGGTGGAATGAACCCGCCTATTCGTACAGCCAGGAGTTGGCGCTGGTTTGCCAAGACACCAGTTCCGCCGCTGTGAACCAGAGGGCAATTTCGGCCTCGGCGGTATCGGGGGCATCGGAACCGTGGATGATGTTGCGGCCTACGGTGAGGCCCAGGTCACCCCGGATGGTGCCAGGATCGGCCTCCTGGGGCTTAGTGGCCCCGATGATCTTACGGGCAGAGGCGATCACATCTTCCCCTTCCCACACCATCGCTACCACGGGGCTAGAGGTGATGAAATCCACCAGACCAGCAAAGAAGGGACGGTCGCGGTGAACGCCGTAGTGCTTTTCCGCCAGTTCGCGGGGCACCGCCATGAACTTCATCCCCACCAGGGTGAAGCCTTTTTTCTCAAAGCGGCCAATGATCTCGCTGATCAGGCCGCGCTGTACGCCGTCGGGCTTAATCATCAAAAAGGTGCGTTCCACAGATACGGGCTCCTAACGTGAAAACGGTACGTGAAAATGGTCAGACAAAGCGGTCGGACAAAACGGTCAAACCTTCTCTATGCTCAGAAACGGTGGCCACTTTGTAAAGGATTTGCCCATAGTTTTTGTCGCGATGCCCCGTGCATCCTAGGAAACCCGTGCATCCTAGGAAAACTTGCGGGAAGCCAGCAGCGCCCCACCGACAATCAGGCCGCTCGATAGCAGCAGCGTCCAGGAAGGTTCGGCCTGCCCCGCCAGCAACAGCAACAGGGTAGACAACAGCGGAGCCAAGTAGGACAAGGTGCCCAGCATTCGCAGGTTGCCGTGCTTAACGCCAAAATCCCAGGTAAAAAAGGCTAGCCCCACCGGGCCAACTCCCAACGCGAACACCGCCAGCCATTGCCACCCTACGGGCCATACTGGGGTTTCTAACAACCAGTGACAGATCCAGGCCAGCAGGGCCGTAACGCCACAAAAACCGCCCACCGACTGGGTAGGAATGGCCCCAAAATGCCGTGACAGCACCGAATAGCTCGACCAAGTGAAGGCACAGACCAGCGCCGCCAGGTAGCCCGTGGTGTATTCGGCCCGCAGGCTCAACCCTTGCCCCTGGGTGATCAGCAACCCCGCCCCCAGGAAACCCAACGCCGCCCCCGCTCCGTGGAACCAGCGCAGTCGCTCACCGGGCAACCAGGCCGACATCAGCACAATCAACAACGGCCAGAGGTAGGCAATCAGGCTGGCTTCTACCGCCGGGGCATGGCGCAGGGCCAAAAAGTAGAAAAAATGGTAGCCAAACAGTCCAAACAGCCCCACCGCCCACACCGCAGCGGGCAATTTCAGGTAGCGCCAGGGCGATCCGCCCTCCCGCAGCCACAGCATCACCCCCACCCCAAAGGCCAGGGTAAAGGCCATCGCCGTAAGCTGAAAGGGCGGAATCGGGCCACAGAGTTGGGTCAACAGCGCCAGGGTGGCCCACATCAAAATGGCCGTGAACCCAATCAGCGTGGCACGGGTGAAAACTGGGGTGGAGGCCATCAGGAAATAAGGATCAACAGGAAATAAGGATCAATAAGGGTTGGGGAAGCGCCCCACGGAACCGTCACAAGGAACCGTCGGGAACGCCCTACGCTTAACATGCCTTGAAAAAGTGCGATTTTTCAAGGCCTTTGGTATATTGAGGAGTAATACAAGCGATCTGGATCCGAAACGGCATCTATACAAGGTAGCTACTGTGGCACTCTCCGTTGCCTCCCCAATTTCTCTGACCGTCCCTTCAACGCTTTCGTCAGGCGCAGTGGCCCGTCCATTTCTGAAGTGGGCGGGGGGAAAGGGGCGCTTACTCAGCCAGTATGAACCCTATTTCCCAACGACTTGCGCCACCTATTACGAACCCTTTGTGGGCGGTGGAGCCGTCTTTTTTCACCTCGCCAACCGAATGCAGCGGGCCGTACTCGGAGACATCAACCCGGAACTGGTGAATGTCTATCGCTGGGTGCGGGACGCCCCCAGGGCGCTGATGGCTAAGCTAGAGCACCACAAACGCCACCATAGTCCCGACTATTACTACCACGTCCGACAGCAGCACCATCTCCCCCTGCCCCTTGACCGGGCGGCGCGGCTGATTTACCTCAACAAAACCTGCTATAACGGCCTCTACCGAGAAAACTCCCAGGGGCAGTTCAACGTTCCCGTCGGGCGCTACAAAAATCCTGGCATCTGCGATCCCGATTTGATCTGGGCGGCTTCGGTCGCCTTGCAACGAACGCAGATTGTCGAGCTACCCTTCACCGATATTCTGCAACAGCCGCTCACCCCCCAGGATTTCGTCTACCTCGACCCGCCCTACCATCCCATCAGCGCCACCAGCCACTTCACCCACTACAGCCGCTACGGCTTTGGCCCCGCCGACCAAGAACGCCTTGCCCAGGTGTTTCGTCAACTGGCCGACCAAGGGGTGCGGGTGATGCTGTCGAACTCTGATTGTGAGTTCATTCGCAACCTGTACGACGGCTTCCCAATTCATTCCATCCAGGCGGCGCGGATGATCAACACCAACGCCAAACGCCGGGGCAAAATTAACGAACTGCTGATCACCTCTTACTAAGAGGGCGTTTGAAAAGGGTTGCCTCAGGTGCAATTGGTCGCTAGATCGGTGCAAATCTACGGGATTTTTGACGACTGAGGCTGACCTCATCGGTATAACTTGGGACGAGCTTCGGCTTTTCAAACGTCCTCTAAGCCCTAATTAACCCAAATCCGGGATAAGAAAGGTTGCTGTCCGGGCAAGTTCTCTACGGGCACCCTTCCGAGGAGAGGGCGGGGGGGTTCCCACACGATTAACGCAGCAAGGGAGGAAACAGCGGCCCCCTCGCACTGGGTTGACCGACCAGTTGAGGCACAAACCGCTGTAATAGGCGAATGGCCGGTATGCTGGCGGCAAGGCTAATCAGGGTCAGCGCTGTGCACAGTAGAAAGACGATCCAACCCGCATCCAACAGAGAAAGACCCAACTTGCCAAAGATGGGCTTGGCCAGTCCGGCAAAAAAGAAATTGAGTCCCAGCAGGATCAGCGTGTTTTTTCCAATACATTCGACCGCTTTGCCCCCAGGCAGGGTCTGCGCCAGCCAGATTATGAACAATGAGCCAGACAGGGCCGAAGCTAGGAAGAGCGGTAGGTTTCCATGGCTTAGGGCGGCCATCAGCACCAGTTCCCGATCAGCGATGAAGGGGCCTTGATTGAGGTCGTAGAGACTGAGGGTTAGCACCAAACTGAGGGCTAGACCTGCATACCGAAACCGCTTTTCGGGCGTTGCTATAGCCCCCCACTGCTTCAGGATGATCCCGATTTGATAGAGGCCAAAGGCAACCAGCGCTTCATCGACATACCAGAAGTTGTTGCCCACAATAGGCAGGTTCTCTAAGAGGGCGTTTGAAAAGGGTTGCCTCAGGTGCGATTGGTCGCTAGATCGGTGCAAATCTACGGGATTTTTGACGACTGAGGCTGACCTCATCGGTATAACTTGGGACAAGCTTCGGCTTTTCAAACGTCCTCTAACTG
>JBIPSI010000014.1:0-147540 GCA_044070495.1 Spirulina sp.
GATGGGGTTCGTATCGGTCGATGAACTGACGGCCACAGGCCACGCAAATGTGATTTTGCTTACCCTGCTTTTTCCCATTCTTACGGATATGGGTGCCACCGCATTCAGGACACTGCATCCCTATACCTCCTCACTTCATACTCCAATTATGCAACGCCGTTTTTGGTGATGTATGTGTTTCTCAAGGTAAATGGCTGGGATCTGAATGCGCCAGAGCCGGAGGTGGTGTTGATGATGCAGGCACTGGCGGCGGGAGATTTATTGGAAGTGCAGTTGGCACAGTGGCTTGAGCAATATTCTTCAAGGTCAGGATAGCCCTGGTGTGGAGGTTATCCCGCTAAGTGGGATTCGGATGGCAATTGTCAATTGCTACCCCGCATCGGCTGCGATCGCTTTGCAAATAGCAGTTGATTAGGAGTGGCGATCGCGTAGTTTCAATAGTAAGAACGTAAAGCGGCAATAATCTACGGAAATACTCGATAGATTTCTCTTCGATGACGTACCCTTGCAAATGTAATGGCGTCATCTTCAAAGAAAAAGCCGATACGATAATCACCGACTCGAATCCGATAGGCGTTATCCTCCTCTTTCAGCTTCTTCAAATTAGGAATTTGCTCCAAGTGGTCATAAGAGGGAAGATCCTCAAAGACCAAGGTTTTAATTCGTCTATAACTCGGGCTACTTTTCAACGATTTGAGGTCTTTAATGAAGCTGGGTAAATACTTAACCTTCATTAATTATCACTCTCCAAGTCTTTTAGCGCATCTCCTCGACTGAGGGGGGTTTCGTGGCGTACCGCTTGCATGGCCTGGTAGAGCCCTTCGTCATCCAGTGCTTCTAAGAGGTGCTGATAATCACTCAGGTTTAGAACTACTTTCTGAATTTGCCCGGTATTGTCCATGACAAACTCCTGGACGAATGGATAGTCTTCTGCAGAGAGGGACTGGCTGATGGACATTGATTCAGGCTCGGTTTGTGGATATTCGGATGCAGATATGGGATGTGGTTTGATTATAGGCTGATCCAGTAGTGGAACGGCGGGTTGGCTCTACCTGCATTTCGGTAGAGCCAGAAGGGTTGTGAGTGTTGGGTTTCCTTCGCTGCACCCAACCTACGGAGAAGGGCGATCGCACTATTGAAAAGCCTGTCTAAATTTCGGATTGTACCGTGGGTCATTCCTGTCCCAGTACATAGGATGACTTCCACTTAATTGGCTAGGTTGCTGATACTCAGGTGCATTCGCGCCTGATGCGTTCGACTTGTCCCGCCTCTCTAATCCGTGGTAAGTCGTTAGCTGTTGATTCCACGCTCGGTTCGTTCCTGGACTTTGCGTGTGACCAGTTTGGTTAAAATGCACGCTTGCACCCATATCATGGCCAAATACGACATTTCCGTGTCCCTGCATAAACACAGGATCCTGCGTCCTGCTGTTTGGTGAATAGGTAATGAAGTTGCGATTTGGCGATAATAACCAATCTTCTCTCGATGGCCACCTGTTTGGGTCGTACGGCGTATTTGCCCCTCCTTCTAAGAGGTCTAGTCCGATTGCCGAATCGTGCGGCGGATTGTTATAACCGAATAGCGCCCTCCGATTTGGGCGGGTTACACTCAATTTCTTTATAAATGCGTTTATCTCTCTTTCATCTTGTATCGTCAATAAGCTGTTTGTCAGAGGATGGATTCCAGCCTCCCGCCACATTCTCAAACTTTTCGCTACACGGGTCTTCGTATCGTCTGACCAATTCGTTGGATCCGTCTGCTCGGTGTCGATGGTAATCGTTCCATATGGGAATTTGAACGCTTGTATCGACGGTGGATTCATCCGAACTTTCACTTCGACCCTACCCTCACCGTGCACGATCTTTTCTTTACTCGTCTCCCCTACTTCTGCCAGATCCTCTCCTGCCCTGTCCTCCCTGTCCACTCGCATTTCGTGCGTGGACTCAGCTCCTGCCTTTTGTGCTCCAGTATCTTCTTGTTGAGTCGGTAGCCACGGTTGCTTATGCTCGGGCCACCTCAGCACCACTGGCTGCACTTCGCTTGCCCCAACCCACGATTTCTTTTCGGTGAGTGAGCCGCTAGTGAGTGTCGGGTTGATGGGGAGCGACCGACCTCCCATCGCATTCGTTTGCCTCTCCTCTCCCATTCGTGCTTCTTGCAATGCAGACCCTGGCTGTCGGTTTGATTTGTGATCCAGTTGCGATCGCTGTACCGCCCCCCCATTCTGCTGCACCACATGGGTCAATTCGTGGGCAATCAACTCTTGCCCACCGCGATTTTCCGGTTGATAAGCACCCTGGCGAAAGAAAATATCCTGTCCTGTGGTAAATGCCTTCGCTTGGATCGAACGATTGAGTTGGTCAGACTGACTATCGGTATGTACGCGCACACCGCTGAAGTCGGCCCCCATGGCTTGGCCCATTTGCATCTGCAAGGTAGACGCTAGGGCTTGTCCATTTCCCCTAGCCCGCTGAATTCCAGCTTCTAGGTCGGGCGAAGCATTCCCTTCTACAACGCCTTCAGAGAAGGCCGATTTCATTTGCAGTTTTACTCCAGGGGGCATTGCTGACCGCTGAGGCATTGGTTTCATCTGTAGTCCATCGTCTTCAGACATTTCTAGCCGCTGAATCATCGGCTTCATTTGTAATTCGTCTTCTTCGTCGGGTAGGGTTTCCCGCTGAAGCGTTGACTTCATTTTCAAGACAGGTTGCTCTGGCCAAGCCTGTCGTTGCACAGATTGGGCTTGATAGGTTCGATTTTCGTTAGGCGGATTGGCCGTAGGCGCATGAATGCGCTGCACCACCTGAGCCGCCACGCGGTCGGCTTCTTGCTCATACTTGTCATTGGGTGCGCCGATGGTGAGTTTGGGTTGTAGGGGTGGGGGCGATCCACCCGCCGCCCGAATCTGAAAATTCAGCTTGGGAAAGGTGGGGGCGCTGTCTAGGGCGGGGGCATTGGGGGCCGCTAGGTCGAGAGCCTGGACATCAGAAGCCGCTACATCCGTCTGGGGTGCAAAGGGGCGCGGAGCCATCGCCTGTGATGGGGCGGCAACAGGTGATGGGGCTGATTTTTTCTGAAAACCCGGTTGCGACGGCTGAGCCATAGCGCACCTCTAAGCACAGTTAGGATGTCCTATTGTTTCATGATGAGTGGGGTTGTGCGGCTAGACAATGGTCGAATATTGGCGTTGCCGGGGCACGTCAGATGGGGGTTGAAGGTGGGGATAAGCTGGTCACACCCAGCCTTTTACTTCGGTATCGGTGAGGGGGCGTTCGAGTTTGAGGTATTCGCTGCGGGCGGCTTGCAGCAGGTGGGCCATGGCGATGGGTTGGTCGGCATCGGCGGCGAGGAAGGCGGCGTTGAGGGCGATGTTGCGGATGTTGCCGCCGGGGACATTAAGGCGGGCCAGTTTGGCAAAATCCAAGTCAGCCTGGGGCGCTTGGGGGGGGAAGCTGCGCCGCCAAATTTCCGTGCGCTGGGCCACATCCGGGAAGGGGAACTGCACCACGAAGCGAATCCGGCGTAGGAAGGCTTGGTCGAGGGAGGCTTTCAGGTTGGTGGTGAGGATGGCCAAGCCCCGGTAGGCTTCCATGCGTTGTAGTAGGTAGCTCACTTCTAGGTTGGCGTGGCGGTCGTGGGAGTCTTTGACTTCGGTGCGTTTGCCAAAGAGGGCATCGGCCTCGTCGAAGAGCAGCACCACGCCGCTGCCCTCGGCGGCATCGAACACCCGGCGCAGGTTTTTCTCGGTTTCGCCGATGTATTTACTGACCACGGCACTGAGGTCGATGCGATAGACATCCAAATC
This sequence comes from Spirulina sp., assembly GCA_044070495.1. GTDB lineage: Bacteria > Cyanobacteriota > Cyanobacteriia > Phormidesmidales > Phormidesmidaceae > Nodosilinea. The sequence goes on from JBIPSI010000014.1 coordinate 3,806, forward strand.
TAGGGCATGGCCCAAAATTTCGGCGGAGAGGGTTTTGCCCGTGCCGCTGGCCCCGGCAAAGAGGGCGCTGATGCCTAGGCCGCGTTGTCCCTTATCGGCAAAGCCCCACTGTTCGTAGACCTTGGCCCGCTGGCGCACGTGGGCGGCCACTTCCTTGAGGATGGCCATTTCTCGGTCGGGCAGCACCAGATCGTCCCAGGTGGCGGCGGGCTGGATACGTTCGGCGAGGGCATCGAGTTGGGGGCGAGCCTGGGTGCGGCAGGCTTGCCAAAGGGCGTTGGCAAGGTCGGTGTCGGCGTGACCTTGCACGGTGTAGCAGGCGGTTTCAATGGCGTCTCGGCTGAGGTTGAAGTGGGACACTAAACGGTTGAGGTGGCCATTCAACGCGGCGACTTGATCCCCCAATTGTTCTGACCAAATCTGCCGCTGTTCCTGGGGCGAGGGCAGGGGCACCTCCTGGGCCACCTGAGGCCGCTGGCTGGGGGCGCGTCGTTCTGGGGCCGTCAACATTAGGGGCGCACCAAGGGCATCCACCAGGTAGACCATGGCCCCATCCCGTTCTGGGCTGGGGTGTTCGGTGTCACCAGAGAGCAGCAGCACCCGCCGATGCAGTTGCCATTCCCGTTCCCACAGCTTGCCCAGGGATTGTACCTGGGCCGGGTCGGTGGGTAGGGCAGTAGCCGCCAGGGTCCACAGTTCTAGGCCGAGCAGATCGCCTAGGGCCGCAGCGGTGGCAACCAAGCTAGATCGATCTCGTCCCCAGAGGTGAATTAGGGGCAGGGGCCGCTGGGCCTGGGAGGCCGACACCCAAGTTTGGGCCAGGGAGGTTGCTAGGCGATGGTGCGCCTCAATGATGGGCTCCGGAAAGATCCGCTTAGCCCCCAGCCCCAGCAAACGTTCGTGGAGGGAATGGTGACCCATGAGGTCGTGCAGAATTTGCTCATCCAGCCGTAGGGGGCTGTCTACTAGGGCATTGCCGGGGCCAATCTCCACAACTTGCCAGCGACGCAGGGGGGCATTGGGGGGCAAGGCTGTCCAGTGGGCATCGGGGCTAAGGGCGAGGGCCAAGCTCCAGGTGGGGTAGGGGCGATGGGGGGGCACGGCGGCACAGAGGGCGGGCCATTGGGGATCAAGCTCCAGGCCCAGGCAGAGCAATACCACCTGGCGCTCGAAGGCGGAAAGACCGAGGTGGCGGCAGAGGTGATCGAGGGTGGGGGAGTGGGGAGTGGGGAGTGGGGTGTCGGGAGTGGAAATTGGGGTGTCGGCGGGGGCGAGAGCCTGGAGACGCTGGTGGAGGGCGGCCACTTCGGCCTGGAGGGCTTGGTCGTTTGTGGAGGAATCCTCTAGGGTGATGGTGGCGGACAAGGGATGGGAATCGGCGGGGAAAGTCATGGGCTGGTATCCGTCATGGGGCAGCGTCTGTGTTGGATGAGACATAGGCTTGGCGGGCCTGCCTTGCCCGTTGCAAAAGCTGGAGTAGGTTTTTGGTGGTTTCATCCTGCACCGTGCCATACTCGGCAATCTCGGCTCGTAGAGAGGCCACCTGTTCCGATAGCCCCTGTTCGCGGCTCATCACCACTAGGGCCATGTCCTCAAACAGCATGGCCAGCTCCCCTAGTTCGTCGGGGCGGCGGGCCACGGCAGCAAGATCATCGGCAGGGTACTGATTCTGCTTGACTTCGTTGGCGGTTTGCGACAACCGCTGAATGGGTCGGGTCAGCCAGCGGGAGAGGGCCACACTCAGCAGGGTCACGGCTCCTGTGATGGCCAACCCCCACCACAGGGTACGACGGGCATTTTGGTAAATTTCCCCGGCAAAGTCGGCTTCTGGAACGGTGACCACCATCAGCCAGTTGAGGTTGTCGTGGCGGAAGGGGCGAATTTCTACCCAGTGGCGTTGACCATTAAGGGTGATCAAAATCGACTTTTGGGCATCGGGATCGGTCAGTTCAATGGCGTTTTGGGCAAGGTATTGAGCGGTCGCCTGAATCTGAGGATCTGGGCTGTCCTGGGCTTGGAGACGCACCGCCCGCCCCGACGTATCCGCCTCAAAGGGTAATCCTTGGGACACCGCCACCAATTCCCCCCGGTTGCTGGGGTTGAGATCCACAATAAAGGCCTTGCCGTTCTCGCTCACCTTGAGGCTGTTGAGAAACTGACTGAGGGATTCCAGATACACATCCACGGCTATCACCCCCGGCACCTCGCCCGCCACTGTGGGTAATGGGGCCGCCCGCGTCAGGGTTAAGTCGGGTGGATTGGCCGAATAGTAAACCTCTGTCCACAGGCTTTGCTGGCTGGCCTGGGCATCTTTATACCATTGACGTTGGCGAGGATCGTAGGGTTGCATGACTGGGTCGCCCACCGGGTCGCCCTGGTCATTGAGGGTATAGGCTTGGCGACTATCTCCCGTGCTGGCATCTCGGCGGGCGTAGCGAAAGGTGCCGTTGGGCAGTCGCCCCATCAGGATAAAATCACCGCGCTGGTCGCCATAGTACACCGCATCCACAACGTTGGAATATTGCATCAAATGCCAGAAATATTGGCGCATTCGTTCTAGATCATCGGCCCGCAGCCCTCCCGCTATCATTTCCATTTCCACGAGATCGGCCAACTGCGCCGTTTGGGTAATGTGATCGTCTAGGCGCTGTTCAATGCGGTTTGTGACCTCGGTGTTGATGGTGTTAATGAGCTTAGCTACCGCCGCCCGACTGGTATAGAAGGCCAAGGTTCCCGTCAGGCCAATTCCCATCACCAAGGGCACCAGCATCATCAGGGGTAATGTCCACCGGATCGACAGCCAACGTTTCACCGTCGGTCGAGATGCAGGGGATTGAAGAGACGGGGTTACAACGTTTGATGCCATAGGATCATGTCCTCCGCTGATGGACTGAGATTGGGGGCAGGACTAGGGAAATGGGCTACGGAATTTGCACAGTGAACTGCCCCGGATTGAGGATAGAAATCACCCCGGCCCAGGCACACATGCATTTGCTGCTGTTGTTCAAAGCGGGAAAGGTACCCAGCAACACCGTGGGCGATCCTGGTGCCCAGGGGGCCACCGTCACCGGAATGCAGGGCATGGGGGTGAGGACTCCAAGGGCCGCCGCCGTTGCCGCCGCCACCGTGGGATTGGCTATGGACGTACACATCCCGAAGGGCAGAATGTTGACCATCGGGGCAAAATCCATAATGCTCGCAGCCAGTGGCCCCCCAGCCATCGTCGGTGGCCCCTTGGGAATCACCATCAACGCACTAGGCGCTACCCCAAAGGAACATTGCAACGTTGCTCCCATCACCACCTGTATGCCCATCGTTAATTACCCTCGGTTTTGGTGGGCGGGGAAACCCCACCCCTACGGTTGGTTGGATTTGGCCTATCCCCTATCCCCTAATTCCTCAATTGATTTTCACGACGCCCCCCTGGATTTTCGTCATGCCGCTGCCCTGAACATCCACCATCGCCCCCTGCACCTTGGCCGATCCGGTCGCTTTTACCGTCACCTGCATCCCGCTAATCTCAATGCCTGATTGGCTGATTTTGATAGAGTTGCCGCCCACCTTCAGGGTGATATTTTGGGCTCCAGTGAGGGTAATATTGCCGCCCTTGATGTCAATATTGCGGCTAGTACCACTGGTGCCCGACTGAATCGTCATATCCCCGGTAGAGGTGAGTTCGACCTTCGTGCCGTTATCGTCTAGGCGCAGAAAATGGCCCCCGGTACTTTTGATTTCGATTTTTTTGTTTTGATCATCCAAGCGGGCCTGGTGTCCAGCGGAGGTTTTCAGTTCAACAAATTTATCGGTGTCGTTGAGGTGCAGTTTGTGGGCACCTACGGTTTCTAGGTAGGCTCCTTTTTTGCTGTCGCCCTTGTCTTCTTCCACAAATTGCAGCTTGTGGCCTACGCGGGTTTTGAGGGTACGCAGGCGCACTTTGCCATCGGCCACATCATTCTCGGCGGTTTCCGGTGGTGCATCCTTGCCATTCCACAGGCCGCCCAGCACGTAGGGTCGATGGATGTCGCCATGTTCAAAGGCCACCAGCACTTCATCGTTAATTTCGGGCAGGCAATCCAAACCCCGACTGGCCCCCGCGCCGACGGAAACTACCCTGGCCCAGTTGCTCATGTGTTCTTCGGTGAGGGAGGGAAACTTGACCCGCACCCGGCCCCAGTTTTTGGGATCTTTGTTGTCGGCCACAATGCCAATCAGGCAGGTTTGCCCCGGTTGGAGCTGGCTGGGCGGCGAGAGAATCTGAAGTAAATCGCCCCCGCGCAGCCCCCGCACGCTAAATTCCGTGGTGTAGACCCGCTCAAAAAACAGGTGGCGGGTTTCGGTGACGTAGTAATCGCCGCTGTACTTGTCCATGTTGGTCAGCTTGACGACCTTGCCCGGACGAATTTGGGGATTTCCCTCGCTGCGGGCATCGGCCTGGATAAATTCGCCCCCCACCTCGCCGTAGAGCGCCCCGGCCAAGGTCGTCGCCTCCGCCGCCTGAGACATCACCTGATCCACCACCACCAGTTTGGGACTGCTGGGCTTGCCGCTGAACTTTGTTTTATCGGTGCCCGTACCCTGGTCGGTGCTGGTGATCACCGCGCTGCGACTGGTGCTGGTGGCGACGATGGCCTCCTTTTTGCTGTAGTCCCAGCCCCGCACTTCCACGCTATCCACCTGTTCGGCGCTGCTCACCTGTACCCGAAAGCTGTGCAGTTCCTTCAGCCATTCCAGGCTAAGGCTGCCGTCTTTTTTGGGTTTGCGAAAATTAAGTTTGCCATCCTGCACAAACAACTCATAGCCGTGGCGAGCCGCCCGTGATCGCAGGAATTCCATATTGGTCTGGTTTTCCTGGAAAATGTAGCCGCTACTGCCGCCAATGTCACCATAGCCGTAGGGGCCACCCGTATCGTCCACCGTGCCCGTCGATAGGCCCACTTCTCCGGCGATTTGATTCACAATGTCGGTGTCGGTCTTGTTTTGAAAGGAACGGCTCTGTCGCCCCCGGTGCAGCCGATGGGAGGCATCGTAGCCCCGCACAATAATCGGCGCTTGGGCATCGCGGGTAAACTGGGTTTCGATGGCGGTGATCTCCCCCTTCAGCAGCACCCCCTCGGCGGCATCGTCAAACTCCGCCTCCTCCGTGGCACTGGAGATAAACCCCAACTCCACCGTCTTACCAATGGCGAAGGAATCCCGATGTTTCCACACCGTATCGGCCTCGGCCCCAGGGCGATAGTCGTTGCGCAGCACCAGGGTAAACATCCCCGGCAGGTGCAGGCTTTCCTCCACGGAAATTTGCAGAATATCCTCCAGCACCGCCGCCCCCACGGCCTGACCATCGACCTTGAGAATCGGTTTAGCAATGTAAGAAATCGCTGGCATAGACAGGCCCAGACCCCATATCCGTGACGCCCCTCTAGGATAGACAGGCTTGGGCGGGCGGGGTATTCCACTTAGGTCGAGTGTTGGGCTGTTCTAGGGCATGACGGTAGCGTCGAAGACCCAGGCCCCAGGCTACACTAGGCAGTAGGCAACACAGCCCCCTCCATGGGCACCTTCGAGACGCGATTCGACCCCTGTTGCTCTGCCATTGCCTAGGAAACCCCTACCATGGTTCAAGCTCAGCCCCGCACTGGCCCCGTCATCACCTGGCCGCCCCTGCCCGACGATTTCAAGCTCATCGACGACCCAGTGGAAAACCTTCAGCAACCGCCCCTCGCCGCCGCCCTCACCGATGCCCTGGGGGCGGCCCAACGCCTTCGCCCCGAAATGCTGGTTGGCTCTAACTTTGGCCTCGTGGCCGGGGTCGATAACGAAACCGTAGTCAAAGCCCCCGACTGGTTCTACGTGCCGAGGGTGAATCCGGTTCCCGATGGACTTGTCCGCCGCAGCTACACGCCCCAAATGGAAGGCGATCCGGTGGCGGTGGTGATGGAATTTCTCTCCGCCGATGACAACGGCGAACTGTCCATCCGCGCCATGCCCCCCTACGGCAAGCTTTACGTTTACGAGCAAATTCTCCAGGTACCTGTGTACGTCATCTATGAACCGATGCGCGGTCGCCTAGAGGTGCGGTCTCTGCAAAATGGGGGTTATGTGCTGCAAACCCCCGATGCCGCCGGACGCTTCTGGATTGAACCCCTGGGCCTGTTCCTCGGCGTATGGCGCGGGGAACGGCTGGCCCAAACGATCAACTGGCTGCGCTGGTGGGATGCCGACGGCAACCTCCTGCTCTGGAGCGCCGAACAAGCTGAAGCCGAACGCCAAAGAGCCGAAGCTGAATGCCAAAGAGCCGAAACCGAACGCCAACGGGCTGAACGTCTAGCGGAGTTGCTCCGTGCCCAGGGCATTGATCCGGATCAGGTTTAGGGTAGCCCTCGTCTCTCAACGAAAGTCCCTGGAGTTTATGGGCGATCTGTGGATCGTTCAACCGCTATTCAGGGCTGGACAACCCCGGCCCCCAGGGAGCAATATCCCTGGGTTAAGCACTGAAGTACTTGGCCACCGGGTGGTAGGCAATGATCGCCGTGGTGGATTGTTCGGGGTAGAGCTGCTCGCTTTCGTCGATGGTCATACCGATGCGGTCGGTTTGCAGCAGGTCGAGCTGGACGGGCTGATCGGCCATGTTGGGGCAGGCCGGATAGCCAAAGCTATAGCGAGAGCCTTGGTAGCGCTGCTGCAAGATTTCCCGAATGGTGGCGGGTTCCAGATCACCAAAGCCCAGTTCTTGGCGAATGCGGGCGTGGCTCCATTCCGCTAGGGCCTCCGCCACCTGCACCGATAGGCCGTAGTAGTAGAGGTAGTCGGTGTATTGGTCAGCCTGGAACAGCTTTTGGGCAAATTCCGTGGCAATTTCGCCCACCGTCACTGCCTGCATGGGGAAAACGTCAAACTCGCCCGGTTTGGCCATCTCCTTTGGCAAAAAGAAATCCGCAATGCAGAGCCGCCGCAGGGATTTTTGGCGCGGGAAGGTGAAGGTGGCGATGGGATCAGGGTGGTGGGGTGGTGGGGTGGTGGGATGGTGGGGTGTGCTTTCCTCGCCATCTCGCCATCTCGCCATCTCGCTATCCACTACTGAGGGATCGTAGATGTGCAGCGAATTTCCTTCCGCCAAGCAGGGGAAGTAGCCGTAGACAATCTGAGGGTGGAGCAGGTTTTCGGCCAAAATCCGCTGCTTCCAGTTGTCCAAAATGGGATGGACGGTTTCTTGCAAGAAGGCATCGTACTCCTCACGGGATTGCTCCTGGGGTTTGCGGAACTGCCACTGACCGACAAAAAGCGCCTGCAAATCCAAATACCCAAAGACTTCCTCCAACGAAATATCCGCCGAAGTCAGGACTTTTGTACCCCAAAACGGCGGCGTGGGACGAGGAATCGCGGGATCGACGGCTTCGGATCGAGTGGTATCAACGGGAGTCGGGAGTTGGGAGTCGGCAGTCGGGAGTTCAGACTCCGTTTCCAAATTTTGCCCTTTGCCTTTTGAATTTTGAATTTCCTTGCTTGCTTCCGACTCCTCATCCAAAAAGCCCTTCAGATCATCCCAATTCCCTGCGGCCTTGGCGGGCATCAGTTTGTCCATGAAGTGCAAATCTGAGAAGGCGTCTTTGCCGTAGACCACTTTGCCGTTGTAGGTGCGCTGGCAATCGTCGTGGACGAATTTGGGGGTCAAGGCCGCGCCGCCAAGGATAACGGGAACGGTGATGCCCTCTTGGTTGAAGGTTTCCAGGTTGTCCTTCATGAATGCGGTGGATTTCACCAGCAGGCCGCTCATGGCGATGCAATCGGCGTGGTGCTCCCGGTAGGCTTGAATGATGGCTTCCACGGGCTGTTTGATGCCCAGGTTCACCACCTTGTAGCCGTTGTTGGACAGGATGATGTCCACCAGATTTTTGCCGATGTCGTGCACGTCGCCCTTGACGGTGGCGATGATGAAGGTGCCCTTGCCGGAGCCGTCGCTGTCGGCCTTTTCCATGAAGGGTTCGAGGTAGGCCACGGCGGCTTTCATGGTCTGGGCCGATTGCAGCACGAAGGGCAACTGCATTTGCCCGGAGCCGAACAACTCGCCGACCACCTTCATGCCGTCCAGAAGGAATGTGTTGATAATTTCTAGGGGCGGGTAGGTTTCCAGCGCCTTGGCCAGGGCGTCCTCTAGGCCGATGCGTTCGCCGTCGATGATGTGCTGTTTGAGCTGTTCATCAATGGGCAGATCCTTGGCGATGGCCTCTTTTTTCTTTAGGCTCTTGCCTTCAAACAGCGTCGTTAGTTTAGTGAGGGGATCGTAGGTAACGATGTCGCCATCAAACTCGCGGCGGTCGTAAATGAGATCCCGGCAGACCTGCTGATGCTCCGGCTCGATTTTGGCCAGGGGCAGAATTTTAGCGGCACTCACAATCGCGCCATCCAGCCCCACTTGCATCGCTTCGTGGAGGAAGACCGAGTTGAGCGTCACCCGTGCGGCAGGGTTGAGACCAAAGGAGACGTTCGACACCCCCAGCATGATGTGGCATCCCGGCAGGTTTTCGGTAATCATCCGAATCGATTCGAGGGTTTCCCGACCGTTGACCCGGTCTTCCTCAATCCCGGTGGAGATGGGTAGGGCTAGGGTGTCAAAGAAAATTTCGTGGGCGGGAATGCCGTATTCCAGAGCATCCCGGTAGGCGCGTTGGGCGATGGCAAACTTCTTCTCGGCGGTGCGGGCCATGCCGTCTTCGTCGATGGTGCCGACCACAATTCCGGCCCCGTATTTCTTAGCCAGTTCGAGGACTTTGAAGAAACGCTCGTCGCCATCCTCATAGTTGGTGGAGTTGAGGATGCACTTGCCCCCGGCCACCTTCAGCCCCGCCTCCATCTTCTGCCACTCGGTGGAGTCGAGCATCAGCGGCAGGGTCACGTTCGTCACCAGGCGAGACACCAGCTCGTGCATGTCCCGTTCGCCATCGCGCCCGACGTAGTCCACGTTCACGTCGAGGACATGGGCACCTTCCTTCACCTGCGCCCGCGCCAGGGCCACCAAGCCATCCCAGTCCTCGGCGTTCAGCATTTCCCGGCATTTCTTAGAACCACTGGCGTTGAGGCGTTCCCCCACAATCAAAAAGGAGTTGTCTTGCTCGTAGGGCTGGGTGCTGTAGATTGACGCGGCTGAAGGGACGTAATGCAGCGCCGGACGGGGGTTGGGGTAGTGGGTTGGGGTGGTGGTGGGGTGGTGGGGTAGCGCCATCTCACTATCCCGCCATCCCGCCATCCTCACAGGCCGTTCCTTGGGCCGCAAATCCTTCGCCAACTCCGCCAGTTGGGCGATGTGTTCGGGACGGGTGCCGCAACAGCCACCGATGACTTGGACACCGAGATCCTCTACAAAGTGCATCAGCGACATCCGCAGTTCCATCGGGGTGAGGCGATAGACCGCTTGGCCCCCCACGTTTTCCGGCAGTCCGGCGTTGGGGATACAGGAGATGGCGAAGGGCGATTGTTCCGACAAATGCTTGACGTGATCCTTCATCAAGTCTGGCCCGGTGGCGCAGTTGAGGCCGAGAATGTCGATGGGATAGGGTTCCAAAATGGCCAGGGCCGCCGCCATTTCGGTACCCACTAGCATGGTGCCCTGCTGTTCCATCGTCACCGAAACCATCAGGGGCAGGCGCTTGCCCGTGGCGACAAAGGCTTCCTCGATGCCGTTGAGGGCCGCTTTAATTTGCAGCACGTCCTGGCAGGTTTCCACCAGCATCAGGTCTACCCCGCCGTCGATTAACCCCCTGGCCTGCTCCACGTAGGCGTCTTTGAGGGTGTCGAAATCAATGTGCCCCAAGGTGGGCAGTTTCGTCCCTGGCCCCATGGAACCCGCCACAAAGCGAGGCTTGTCAGGCGTGGAAAACTCGTCAGCCACACTTCGAGCCAGTTCCGCAGCGGTTTTGTTCAGCTCGTAGGCCCGATCCGCCAGGTCGTACTCCGCCAACACAATGGAGGTGCCGCCGAAGGTGTCGGTTTCAATCACATCTGCGCCAGCTTCTAAAAAGGCGCGATGCACCGTGGCCACGGCTTCGGGTTTGGTGACCACCAAGTATTCGTTACAGCCTTCGTACTCTGGGCCGCCAAAGTCTTCCGCCGTTAGATTTTGTACCTGCAAGTTCGTCCCCATGGCCCCATCAAAGACAAGCACGGGACGATCTTCACTGTGGAGGCGATCCAGAAAGGCGTTGGACATAGCGGCGGCGGCAAAACGACATCATCAACCCCTGTGATCCTAAGCGCCTCGCAGAACTCTTTTCTATCTATGGATAACCTTGAGTTTTTCTATGCGTTGCGTTAGGTCACAGGTTTCCTATTATCAGCCATAGTTCGGGATGAGGGTAGCGTTAAACCGAAGACAATTTTTCAGGATTGTAGGGTCTTCTCCCCCGTCCGAGAGCGTCTTACTATATGCTTTGACTGTACAATTAGCAACTTTCACCACCACAATGGGCCGACTTACCACCCACGTTCTTGATACAGCCCTGGGTAAACCTGCCGCCTCGCTGCGGCTGACAGTCTGGGCCATTAATAACGATGCAGACATTAAGACGGCGCTAAAAACGGTAGAGACCAATAGCGATGGTCGCACCAGTGAGCCCCTGCTAGACGGGGAAGAACTGAAAAAGGGCACCTATGAAATTACCTTTGATGTGGCCGCTTACTTTGCCACCAGCGGAGCCTCGCTCTCGGAGCCACCGTTTCTGGATCAAATTCCCATCCGCTTCACCGTCGCCGACCCCAGCGGACACTACCATGTGCCGCTGCTAGTGTCTCCCTGGTCCTACAGCACCTATCGCGGCAGCTAAACGACGACCCGACCGCCGCAGATCCCTGAATTTTACGATTACCACCACCCATGACCGATACGGCTCTACCCGCCCTGATTCAGCAGATGTGTCAGCCCGGTTTCTACCCCCATCCCGTGGTAGAACCCATTCGGCTGATGCAGACCCATGTGTCCTACGTGCTGCTGACGGGGGACTATGCCTACAAGGTGAAAAAGCCCGTGAACTTTGGCTTTTTAGACTATTCCACCCTGGAGCAACGGCGGCACTTTTGCCAAGAGGAACTGCGGCTGAACCAGCGCACGGCATCGGAACTGTACCTAGAAGTCGTGCCCATCGGTCAGGATGGCGAAACCTACCACCTGGGGGCCGATCCAGCGGTGGAGTATGCCGTGAAAATGGTGCAGTTTCCCCAAGACACCCTGCTCAGCGCCCTCTATCAGCGGGGCGACCTGACGGAGGAGTTGATCCGCACCCTGGCCGAACAGGTGGCGGCCTTTCACCTCGCGGCGGAAACCAATGACCATATTCGTACCTTTGGGGCTGTGGCCCAAATTCGCCAAGCCTTCGACGAAAACTACGAACAAACCCAGGGCTACGTGGGCGGGCCACAAACCCAGTCCCAGCTTGAGCAAACCCAGGCTGCAACCGACCACATCTTTGCGACTCAGGGCGATCTGTTTCAGCGGCGGGTCGATCAAAACTGGATTCGGGCCTGCCACGGCGACCTCCATCTCAATAACCTCTGCTACTGGCAAAACCACCTCTACCTGTTTGACTGCATTGAATTCAATGAACCCTTCCGCTACGTCGATGTGATGTACGACGTGGGCTTTGTGGTGATGGATTTGCTGGCCAAGGACTGCCGCCCTCTCGCCACCGCCTTTTTGAATCACTACGTAGAGCAAACCGGAGACTGGGAAGGGCTGCAACTGTTGCCCCTCTACATCAGCCGCCAAGCCTACGTGCGGGCCAAGGTTACCTCGTTTCTGTTGGATGACCCCGCCATTGATGCTGACACCAAAGCCAAGGCCAGCGACACCGCCGCCCACTATTACCGTCTGGCGTGGGAAGTGGTGCAGCCGCAAACGGGTCGTCTGTACCTGATGGCGGGACTCTCTGGTTCGGGCAAATCCACCACCGCCCGTGAGTTAGCCCGTCAAACCGGGGCCATCCACCTGCGTTCCGATGCCGTGCGTAAACACCTGGCTGGGGTGCCGCTGATGGAACGGGGTGACCAAAGCCTCTACAGTCCAGAGATGACCCAAAAGACCTACAGCCGCCTGCTGGAATTGGGCCTTACCCTGGCCAAGGCTGGGTTTACCGTGGTGCTCGATGCCAAGTACGACCGCCAAGCCCTGCGCCAGCCCGCCCTAGAACAAGCTCAAACGGCAGGGATTTCAGCCCAAATTCTGCACTGCACCGCCCCAGCGGAAATCCTGGAAGACCGGGTACGGCAGCGATCTGGGGACATTGCCGATGCCAATGTCGCCGTCCTAAAACAACAGGTGATGGAACCCTTCACCGAGGTCGAACAGCCCTGGGTAAAAACCCTGGATACAACGGGTGATGTATCCGCTCAGATCGCCGCTATAGTTGGGGCGTAACCCACCGGAGCGAGGTTTGCGCCATGGGCAACCAAATGGGGCCACCCACCCTAAAAATCTGGCTGCTGTTCTTGCTGTTGTTCCTAATCCTGGGCTATGGCCCCATTCCCAGCGTGGTGTTTGGGGCGGTGGCCGGAGTAGCCGGGGGCATTGTGGCCACCTGGTGGGTCTCCCCCGGCGGCGAACCCAAGGAAGTAGAACTACCCACCCCCATTCGTCAGTTTGGTCGCCAACTGCGCGAAACCCCCAGCCGCCTACCCTTTCGCGGATTCTTTCGCCGCACGGAAAGCCGCTACCCCGGCCCTCGCCGTCGTTAGACCAGTCCCATGAAAGGTTTCGGGTAGGAGGGCAGTCTCCTCACCTGCCTAAACCGGGGCCATCAACCAGGATTCAGAATCAACTCCTTCAGCCAGCGCAATCCCTGCCGCAGCCCCGTTTGGGCGATGGGGGACAAGTCTTCACCGTAACCCATGGCCCAGGTGGGCAGCAGTAGCGTGTAGGCCAGGGGACTCTGGCCATAGAGCTGTTGGGCCAGAATCAGCAGATCCATCGGGTTGCTGTGGTGTCCGGTAAAGGTGAGGGTCGGCTCCGCCCCAGGCATAAGTCGGGTGAGGATAAGGGGACTATGGGGATCCTGGGGTAGTGCGGCATCGACAAAAAAGACTCGTTCTTGCTCGGCAATCAGGGCGGCTAGGTCGGGGGTGAGCTGGTGGCAGGGGTAGGCCTCGACGTTGTCCCAGTTCCAGCCTTCCACCGCTTCGGCTAGGCAATACCCCACGCCATCATCGCCGCGCAGGGTATTGCCGTAGCCAAGCACAAGGGTTTTCATGGGGGGATCACTAGGGAACGGAAACGGCGGCACCATGTCGCCGCTGGTGCCACTGCCAAGCATGGGCCAAAATGGTGTCGATATCGCCGTATTGAGGATTCCAGCCTAGAATCTCACGGGCCTTTTGGCTACTGCCCACCAGTTCCGAGGAATCCCCTGGACGACGGTCAACTTCGACCACCGGAATTGGTCGCCCCGTGATTCGTTGAGCCGCTTCGATCACCTCTCGCACCGAAAAGCCCCGCCCGTTGCCGAGGTTGAACACGGTGCTAGATCCTCCATCCATCAGGTATTCCAGACCTAGGATGTGGGCCTCGGCCAGATCGCAGACATGGATATAGTCGCGGATGCAGGTGCCATCGGGGGTGGGATAGTCGGTGCCGTAGATGGCAATTTTCTCTCGCAGACCCAAGGCCGTTTGCAAGACGAGGGGAATCAGGTGGCTTTCGGGGTTGTGGTCTTCGCCGAGTAGCCCGCTGGGGTGCGCCCCCGCCGCATTGAAATAACGGAACCGCACCGACCGCAGATCGTAGGCTTTGTCGTAGTCAGTGAGGATTTGCTCCACCATCAGCTTGGTTTGGCCGTAGGGGTTAATGGGCTGCTGGGGATGGTCTTCGGTGATGGGGAGAAACTGGGGCAGTCCGTAGGTGGCGCAGGTGGAGGAAAATACAAAGGTCTTCACCCCGGCGGCGACCATGGCATCCAGCAGGGTCAGGGTGCCCACCACGTTGCTCTCGTAGTATTTGCTAGGATCCGTCACCGACTCGCCCACGTAAGTATAGGCCGCAAAGTGCATGACGGCATCTATCTCGTAGCGATCAAAAATTCTTTCTAAGAAGGCTTTATCGAGGGTGCTGCCGACCATGAGTGGCGTCTTTAAAACCTGATCCACCAGATCCCGATGGCCGTAAACCAGGTTATCTAAAATCACCACGGCATAGCCCGCCCGCTGAAGGGCATGAACCGCGTGACTGCCAATATAGCCAGCTCCACCCGTGACTAAAATTGTTTTTAGGGTATTTTCCATCGCAATAGGATCCTAAACATAGCGTTTTTTCTATAGTTGTTAATCCCGTCTAGAACGCTGCCAAGGGGAGCGATCTTATCCAGAGAAACGTTGACAGCAATGGGGAAAGGATATTTTCGAGACGTTAGACGATTCAGCATTCTTTGTATTGTGACGGATCGATCGCGACTCTGAGCGCTGGTTGAGGCAATTTTGCGCGGATTCAAGGATTCCATTAACACCGTATCTTTTTCTCACGATTATCCGGATGGCGGGAGAAGGCCAGCCCTCACCGCCCGTCTCCCTTCTCCTCCCAGCCCAGCCCTGCATCCCAAGGCTATGCCTAGATTTGGCGCGGGCCAGCGATTATCCTGAAGACAGCCGTTGCCGCAGGAGTGGACACCGTGGGCCTATTTGAAGACCTCAGTAAGTTTTTGGAAACCCGCCTAGACGAGTTTCTGCGGGCCAACCCCCACCTGGAACTGCTAGGTTTGGAAGACCAACTGCGGGGCCAAGAACAAGATGCCATCACCCTCCTGGGAGACTTGAAGCGGCGAGAACAGCAGCTTAAGGATGACATCTTGGCAACGGCTCAGGAGATCCAAAAATGGCACGAACGCTTGAAAAAAGCCCAGGCCGCTAACCGACCTGACCTGGTGGCCATGGCGGAGGAACGGCAGGCCACCCTGCTGCGCCAGGGCAATCAATCCTGGGGCCAGATGCAGGGAGTGAACGCCCAGATGGAGCAGACCCGTGCCCTCCAGCAGCAAATCCATGATCGCCGCCGAGAACTCAAGGCCAAAATGGCTCAACTAGAAGCAGATCAGGCCGCAGCACGGGCCACCAAACAGACCAGTGCTGGGGAAACGGGCTGGTATCAGTCTCCTTTTCCTCGGTCGGGCCGAGGCGGTGCTGACCCGGTGGAGGATGCCTTTCAGCGCTGGGAAACGGAGCAGGAACTAGAAGACCTTAAACGCCGGATGAATCGCTGATCTGTTAGCTTAAAACCGCTTCCCCTAGCCCAGTTGGCCTCTGCATCTGAGCATCGATAGCCCTGAGCTGGCTGCGCTGATCCACCCAGTCCAGCACCCGATTCCAGGCCCACCAAGGATCAGGATCCTGGGCCAATCGCTGACCAGCGGGGCTGCTGTAGTGGCCCACATGGCCACCGTGCTCGGTCACAACTACCTCTAGGTGAGGATTTTGCTGGCCTAGGGCGATCAGATCGGGAATGATGTCGGGGGTGAACAGGGGATCATCGGCGGCGTAGAGAATTAGGGTTGGCACGGTCAAATCCGCCAAAAAGGGCAGGGGGCAACTGGCGGCATAGTAGTCCTCCACGGTGGCAAAGCCCAGGCGAGGGATGACCAATTCGTGGTCGAAGCCCCAGATCGTTGTGGCCCGCTGAATGGCGTCGAGGTCAAAGTCTTGGGGATGGTACCGATGAAGCTGGAGGGCGAGACGGTTGAGTTCCTTGGCAATGGCCCGCTCTAGGTATCGCCCCAGGGGAGCCGCCATTAAGTAGGGCAGGGATCGGTTGGCATCGAGATTGGGGCAGAGCACCGCCACACCGCCAATGTCCTCCGGTTGCAGTGGCCCACCGTCAGGCAGGTGCATGGCCGCCTTCCCGGCCCACAGCGCCAGTTGCCCACTGAGGGAATAGCCCACAAACCAGTAGGGCGGCGGACAGCCGAGGGCCTGGGCCTGGGCGGCGAGGGCGAGGTAATCATCCCCTTCATAGATGCCATCGGAGGTGAGGGTGGGCGAAAGTTCGGCGGTTTTGCCGTGGGCGCGCCAGTCAAACCGGAGGATGCCGTAGCCTCGGTGGTAGGCTTTGCGGCCCAGAATCTCTAGAAACCACTGATTTTCTAGGCTGCCCGTAATGCCGTAGGTGGCGATTAGGGTGCCCTTGGCTTGGGGTGGCACCGCCCACTGGCCGAACAAAGGGACTTCTCCCTGGCCGCTGAAAACGTGATCGTGATAGGGAACGGTTGGGATCTCCAGAGTGCTGGCCCAGGTGCGTTGGGCCACCAGGGCAATGTAGAGGGTCATCAACAACCCCGATTTGAGGTACCACGGTGGCAAAAAGGGCACAGCTTGGCAGGAGGAAACAGGCATGGGCGCACCGCAACAACAGGGGAACTCGTCCAACTTGGACAGGCTCGGACAGTTCCTTTAGCCTGCCACGATTTGCCGTGGTTTGGGGGCACACCCTACCCTAATCGACGGTGATAGCTGGTCTCAGAGCAGTTTGATCCCGTCCTTTTGCAAGCACCAAATCGCTTTCAAGCGCCGAATCACAGGTGCAGGCTAGCCTGGAGCAAATGACGGGCCGCCTCGGCGGGGGAGAGTCCGGTAATGTCGAACTGGGGGATGGTCTTGCCCCGTCGTTCTAGATCGTGGCGGTAGGTGCGGTCGTAGTAGTCCAAAATAATGGCACAGGCGGATCGCAGATCCCCGGCCTGGATAAAGTCCACAGCGGCCTGGGTGCGCTGGCCCCCAAGGCGTTTTTGGATGCGCTGGGTGGCGATCACCAACTCCCTAGGGTCGGCCTCGCCGTAGATGGTTACTAGCAAATCCAGGCGCTCCTCTACGGATCGAGTGACCTCCAGGGTGGGGGCGGCCATCATCTGCAAAAACAACTCATCGGGAATCCGACAGGTGCCCACCCGCCGACTTTCCGCCTCTAGCCAAATGGGGCGATCTTCGCTGAACCGCACCCACGCCGCCGCCAGCAAATTTTCGTAGTGCTCCGTGGAGGGTTGGGGGGGCAGCATCAGCGCTCCGTAGCTGCTGCCTCGGTTGTTGGCGAGGTGTTCGAGGTCAATCACGGGTTCGCCTAGGTTGGCTAGTTCCTGCAAAATCAGAGTTTTCGCGGTGCCCGTCATGCCGCCCAAGATAATCATTGGCTTGGGAGTCAATAAAACCTGGCGCACCCAACGGCGGTAGGCTTTGTAGCCCCCCTCCAGGGTGTACACCGTAAAGCCTGCCATTTCTAAAATCCAGCCCAGGCCACCGCTACGCATTCCCCCCCGCCAGCAGTGCACCCGCAGGCTACGATCCGGCGCGAGGGCCTTGGCTTGGCGAATAAACTCGGCGCACTTTGGCCCAGCGATCTCAAACCCCAGTTCCACCGCTTCGTCGCGCCCCACTTGCTTATAGCAGGTGCCCACCTTGGCCCGTTCTTCGTCAGAAAACAGCGGAAAACTCGTCGCGCCAGGAATGTGGCCCTGGTCATACTCGCCGGGGCTACGCACATCCAAGATGGGGCCAGGGTGCTGAAGAAAATCGTCAATGGGCAAAGGAGTCGGCATGGAGTCAGATCATTCGCGAATCATTACAAGGTTGAAGGCAGATCTCGGTTCCCCATTGTCCGTGCACCCGTCTAAGAGGGCAATATATAGAAGCATCTCGCCCTGTCGATTCTCCCTCTTAACCCATGGTGCCCGAGTCCCTTCCGTCGTCTCTTTCACAGCCGGTTATCCTAGGTCTGGATCCAGGGCGGCAAAAGTGTGGCCTTGCCATTATGGGGGTTGATCGCATCCTGCGCTACCAGGAGGTGGTTCCGGTGCCCTCGGTACTGCCTACCATCGAGGGCTTGCGGCAGCGGTTTCCCATTTCCACTATTGTTTTAGGCGACCAAACGGGATCAAAACAGTGGAAAGCAACCCTAGCCCAACTCGACGATCCCCCCCGTATTATGCTGGTGGATGAACGCTACACCTCCCTCGAAGCGCGGGATCGCTACTGGCAGATGTATCCTCCCGCAGGGTTGGCCAGTCTGCTGCCCCAGTCCTTTCGCACTATTCCCCGCCCCATTGACGATATTGTGGCCATTTTGCTGATCGAGCGCTACCTAAACCGTCTCACCGAAAAGCCGGAAACCTAGCCATCACCCCCTGGTCTGCCCCTAACCCTGGGGCTAACATCAGGACGTTCTCGCCGCCCCTTATCGAAACTTCACCCTGGATCCACCCTCAGCGAACTTCCCTTAGCCGCATTTGCGAGGGGCCGGTTTAGCGATAGGCTAAGGAGAATCTATCTGCCATCGGCGGCCCCTTACCGTCGGACAGAATGGAACCGCAGTAGATGGAACCGCAGTAGGACGAGTCGTTAGGATTAATCGCAATGAAACAGCGTGGTGTCACCATTTGGTTTACGGGCTTAAGTGGGTCGGGTAAATCCACCATTGCCCGCGCCCTAGAAGCCGAGCTACGGCAGCAGGGCCATGTCCTAGAGGTCTTAGATGGCGACATCGTGCGGACGAACCTCACCAAAGGCCTAGGCTTTAGCCGCGAAGACCGAGACGAAAATATCCGCCGCATTGGCTTTGTGGCCCACCTACTCACCCGCAATGGGGTGATTGTGCTGGTGTCGGCCATTTCCCCCTACCGCGACATCCGCGACGAGGTGCGCGAACGCATTGACGACTTTGTCGAAGTCTACGTCGATGCCCCCCTCGAAGTCTGCGAAGATCGCGATGTGAAGGGCCTCTACAAGCGGGCCAGGGCCGGAGAAATCAAGCAGTTCACAGGCATTGACGATCCCTACGAAGCACCCCTCACCCCCGAAGTGCATTGCCACACCGACGCCGAAACCGTGGAAGACAGCGTCGCCAAGGTAATGGCCAAACTGGTGGAACTGGGCTATCTACCCCAGCCCGCCGTGGTTTAGTTCTACAGCAGGGCAACGGCCATGCGTACCGAGGTTTGCAGGGTTTGCTGGGGGGCAATTCGCAGCAAACTGTCGCCGCTGTTCATGGCATTGCGGGGGCCAGTCCAGGGTTCCAGGCAGTAGTAGTCTTTGCCCTGCACCGTCCAAAACACCAGTCGGGTGTAAGCCTCACTCCAGGAAAGAGTGAGGCGTCGGCGCAGGTGGCGGTCGGTGACGGTAGCGGCCTGCGCGGTTAGGTTTTGGAAGGCTAGGTCAATTTCGGGTTGGCTGAAATCAAAACTTCCCTCAAAGGATTCCACCTGTCCGGTCAGATGGTTTTGGAACTGGGTAGCGGGAATTTCAAACTCAAGCTGGCTTTTGTCGCTAACCAAGAAGTAGGGATGCAGCCCCGTTGAAAAGGGCATAGCCTGATCCGAAAGGTTAGTAAACCGTTGCCGTAGCTCCAGCCGATGGCCACACAGCACAAAGGTAAAGGACAGCTTGAACGCAAAGGGATATTGAGCCAGGGTGGTGGCGGAACTCTCTAGTTCTAGGGTGAGGCTGGCAGCGTCGGTGGTAGCCTGGTCGGTGGCTTGCCAGGGCAGGTCACGGGCAAAGCCGTGCTGTTTGAGGGCGTAGGTCTGACCGTCGATCTGGTATTGGTTATCGGGCAGGTTGCCGCAGATGGGGAACAGGATAGGAATCCCCCCCCGCACCGAGAGCGTAGGGTCGGCAAAGCGGGCTTCGTCGAAATACAGAATGTCCTGACCTTCCACCTGCCAGCGGGTGGAAATGCCGCCGCGATGGGGCACCAGTTCCAACTGGGACGAGGTTTCCAGATCCGATAACAAGTACGTCGGCGTAGGGCCAGCTTTTAGGGCAACGGCAAACACAGAACACCTCAAAACCTCAATGCCTAGACGTTACCACAGCCTAGGGCTATCCATCGTTTAGGGCGGATTAAGACGACCCATGGGCTAACTAGCGTTGTAACCAATAATTTTGAAGGGCTTGCTCAATCATGGGCCGCTGAAATTCGTCCTGGGTGGCCTTGTATTCTAAGTAAGCGACAATGGCCGCTGCTTGGGATGGGCTAAACATGGCGAATTTGTGCTGTTTTTCAGTAAACCAGGTTCGATCTCCATAGCGGCGTGGATTGATGGGTTGGCAACCATAGACATCATCTAGACCAAAGCACAGGTGAAATACTGGATCAACCATGCGTAGTTTTTGATCCAAATCAGCGATGAGATAGGCAGGTAGATAGAATCGAAACGCCTCATCAGAGAAGAAGCTGAGGGCCGACCCATAGCCATCGGGAGCCTGATCGAGAAAGGTGGCATCCAACGTTTGCCAGGTACTTTTCCCTTTAAATTCATTTTCCAAAAGATAGGGTTCTCTCCCCTCATAGCTGCCCTTTAAACACCAGTCACCAGGATATTCAACGTTATAAAAAGCGTCACGAATCATCTGTTTTAGTGACGCAGACTCCGTCATTATTGCGCAATTTTGTGATGTTCTAATCAGTGACCAGGGGCGATTTTAATCCATCGAATGAGTTGACTTTGGATCACCATTAGCGTTGTCTAGTTCAGGCCCTATCTCCACATCAGAAACCTCATCCAGCGCTAGGGAAAGCTGTTCGTGGTTGTCGTCATCGGCAGACGGGGTAGGTTCTTCTACCGGGGTTTCTTCGGCGGCGGGTTCTTCCTTTTCTAGCCAGGGGGAATCGAAGTGGTGCCAGGGCAAGATGGGATCGTTGGGTAAGCTTTCGGTAAGTACCGTGATGTTGTTGGTATCGGGTTTGGGCAAAGCAACACGCTTTTCGGTCACGGCATCGCCAGACTCATTGCCCCCTTGACTGGATTCGGCGGATTCCGCAGCTAAGGAGTCGGCCTGGGCAGAAACACTCTCAGAGGCTCGGTGGCTGTCTATCAGGTCAGAGGAGGCCATAGGCAAGACCCTAAATCAATAACGATAACGCCCTAGAGCATCGGTGCTTGTAAACTTTTGGTGATATAGACCACAACGATGTTGATCAGCATAATAGCAGTTGTTGCCCAGATGGTATAGGCGGCGTATTTTAAGCCTTGGGAAACATCCTCTAGGCGCTGTTTGTTAGCGTTGTAGGTTTCCGCCAAATTCACCAACATTTGCAGTTGATAATCTTGGGAGCTCAGAGCAAGGTAGCGCTCTAAAAATGTGCTGTCTTCTAAATTGGGTGTAACGGCTACTTGGCGAGGTAAAAAGGCCCGCATTAGCAGAGAAAAACTGATTAAAAACCCAAAGATTTCCGCCAAGCTAAACAAATTTCCACTCACCAATAGGCGAGAAATACTGAGGCTGGTAAGTAGCGCACTGTTGGCCACAAACAGAATATTCAGCTTGGTGGTGAGGATTTGGCTTTGCTCGTTTTGTTCCCGCAGCACCGTGCGCACATCCTGGGTGGCCAGCCCTAGGGTGACGGGGGAAATGTCGGTGGGTTCCGGCTCCGGCTCGTCCACGGGCAGGGTGAGCTGTACTTCGGTGGGAACTTCCATCGGTGCCGCCTTCTCTGGGACGGGCGGATCGACGAGGGCCTGCGCTTGATCCCTTTGGTCTAAGGATATCGGCTCCAAGGGCATCGGCGCAGTGGAGCGAAGCGCTGGGGTGGCGGGCGCGGCGGATGCGGATGCGGGGGAGAGGGGGTTCGGGAAAATCGAGAAACGGGTGCGACGGCCTGAAGCGAGGTTGGGCACCCAAGCTGTAGTAAGCATATTGACCATGGCGGGTGGGGTTCCATGAACCGCTATTCCAATGGTAGTGGGGATTTTGGCGATTGAGTATGGTGTTTTTGCGCGATCTATGAAGTCTTTGCCAATCTGGTCTGTGATCCCTAGGGGCCGCAGGTCTTTTCTAGGCAGACGGTTGCCCAAACCTGGGGATTCTGCGGGCGGCAAAGGGTTAGAATATTTGGGCTATTAAGCGCCATACTGTGCCAAATTTCCGGCACCGAACTTCCCGCACCGAATTTACTGACAGTCCCTACCATGCGTATTTCTCTGAACTGGTTGAATGACCTCGTGAGCGTTGACCTCACCCCGGAGGCACTGGCCGAAGCGCTGACCATGGCAGGGTTTGAGGTGGAAGACATTGAAGATCGCCGCACCTGGGCCGATGGTGTGGTGGTGGGCCGGGTGCTAGAGCGCGTGTCTCACCCCGATGCCGAAAAGCTGAGCGTTTGCACCGTGGACATTGGCGCGGCAGAACCCTCGACTATCGTTTGCGGCGCGGCCAATGTGCGGGCGGATATTTACGTCGCTGTAGCCACGGTCAACACCTACTTGCCCCAGGTGGATCTCACCATCAAGCCCCGCCAACTGCGCGGTGTGCCCTCGGCGGGGATGATCTGCTCCCTGTCGGAACTGGGGCTAGAGAAGGATTCCGAAGGCATCCACATTTTTGATCCAGCCGATCTGACCGTGGGCCAAGACGTGCGGCCTCTGTTGGGGCTAGACGACGTGATTTTGGATGTCACCTCCACCGCCAACCGCGCCGACGCCCTCAGTATGGTGGGTTTGGCCCGTGAGGTGTCCGCCATCACCGGGGCACCGCTGCACCTGCCTCCCACAAAAGATCCCACCTTCACCAACCCCAAAGCCGCTGTAGCCATTGACCTCCCGGACGAAAAAGCTTGCCCCATCTACATCGGCACCGTTCTAGAGGGCATCGACCTTGGCCCCTCGCCCCAGTGGCTCCAGGCGCGGCTTCAGGCGGCGGGTACTCGGCCCATTAATAACGTGGTAGACATTACCAACTACGTGCTGCTGGAATGGGGCCAACCCCTCCACGCCTTCGACCGCGATCAACTGGCCAAGCTGGGCAGCGGCGATCTCACCCTAGGGGTACGCTACGCCCGTCCCGATGAAACCCTGGTGACCCTAGACAGCCAAAAACGTACCCTGGCCCCCGAAACCCTGGTGATTACGGCCCACGATACCCCGGTGGCCCTGGCGGGGGTGATGGGCGGCGAAGATACCGAAGTCAGCGACGGGACTCAGGCTGTGGTGCTGGAAGCGGCTTACTTTGATGCGGCGGTGATTCGCAAATCGGCCCGCAGCCAGGGTCTTCGCACCGAAGCCTCGGCCCGCTACGAACGGGGAGTGAATCCGGCGGAACTGTCCCTGGCCTGTCAACGCGCCCTCAACCTGATGGTGGAACTAGCGGGGGCCACGGTAGTCTCCCAAACCACGGCCACCACCGCCCTCGGCCAAGCCATTCCCGAACGCACCCTAGAACTGCGGCTAGAGCGCGTCCATCACCTGCTGGGGCCAGTGGTGAACCTGGGGCCAGAACCTGCCCCCCTGCCAGCGGACAACGTGAAAACCCTGCTGGAAACCCTAGGCTGCACGGTCACGTCCACCAAAACCGAGGGCGTGTGGTCGGTGACGGTGCCCCCCTACCGTTACCGGGATTTGGAGCGGGAGGTGGATCTGATTGAAGAAGTGGCCCGCCTCTACGGCTACAACCACTTTGCCGACACCCTACCCCAGGGCGCGGTGGGCGGAATGCTCTCCCCCCAAGCGGCCCTAGCGCGGCGAGTGCGGGAAGCCTTCCGGGGGGCAGGATTAACGGAACTGCTGCACTATTCCCTCACCAAGCCCATCTCCGAGCGGCAGGTGGTGCTGGCCAATCCCCTATTCCCGGAATATTCCGCCTTGCGTCAGGATTTGGTCGATGGCTTAATCGACGCCTACGAACTCAACCTCAACCAGGGCAACGGCCCCCTAAATGGCTTTGAACTGGGCAATATCTTCTGGCAAGACGACCAGGGCATCCACGAAGCCAAGGCGGTGGGCGGCATCCTGGGCGGCGACGGACGCTCCACCCAGTGGGTAAACAGCGGCCAAGAACAACCCCTCACCTGGTACGAGGCCAAGGGCATTCTGGATACCGTGTTCCAACGCCTCGGCCTCGCGGTAGATTACCGAGCCGATAGCCAAGATCCCCGCTTCCACCCTGGGCGCACCGCCTCCCTGTGGGTGCGGGGGCGGCTAGAACTGGGGCGCTTTGGCCAACTGCATCCCCAACTGCGGCAACAGCGGGAACTGCCTGAGGAGGTCTATGTCTTCCAGCTCAACTGGTCGGCATTGGAACTCTGCCTGCTGTCCAGCCAGCAAAAGGCCGTGAAATTTGCGGCCTATTCCCCCTTCCCCGCCAGCGACCGGGATTTGGCCTTCTACGCGCCGCTGGATTTGGCGGTGTCTGCCCTAGAGGCCACGATGAAAAAGGCGGGGGGCAAACTGCTGGAATCCGTCGCCCTGTTTGATGACTATCGCGGCACCTCCGTCCCCGAAGGACAGCGCAGTTTGGCCTTCCGACTGGTGTACCGCTCGCCCGATCAAACCCTCACCGATGAGGTCGTCGATCCGGTACATCAAAAGGTACGCGCTGCCCTCGAAAAGCAGTTCAAGGTCACCCTACGCAGCTAAGGCTAGGGTGTCTATGGATTCTGCTGCTCCGGACAAGTTCCTGGGAGATCCCCCTAAATCCCCCTTGTTAAGGGGGACTTTGAATCCGATTCCCCCCCTATTAACGGAGGCTTTGAATCCGATTCCCCCCTTGCTAAGGGGGGCTAGGGGGGATCAATGGAATCCATAACGTCGATCACCTGAACCGAAACCTGCCCCTGGGCAAGCTGTACCTGAAGGGTTTGGCCTGGGTGTAGGGTGTTGGCCTGGGTCACCAATTGTCCGGCCTCGTCCTTTACCAGGGCATAGCCACGACGGACGACGGTATCGGGGTCAAGGGTCATCAGGTGGGCGCGGAGGGCTTGGCAGCGTTCCGTGGCGCGGCGCAGTTCCACCTGAACCCCTTGGGTGAGGCGACGCTTGATTTGCTCAAGTCTGTCCTGCTGCTGTTCGATGCGGTGATCTAGCCGCAGCCGTTGCAGCCGTTGCCCCAGATGGTGGAGGTCGTCCTGGGCGAGGGCGAGGGCTTCTGTTACCAAGTCCTGAACCTGAGTGACCCGCTGAAGGTGTGCGGCTTCCAGGTCGGCCAGGGCGGGGACGGCGGCGAGGGCGGCAGCCGTGGGGGTATGGGCACAGAGGTCGGCGGCCAGATCCGCCAGGGATTCGTCCCGCTGGTGGCCGATGCCAGTGACCACCGGGATAGGACAGTCGGCCACCGCCCGCACCACGCGCTCATCGTCGAAGCAGTCGAGGTCTTCGCTGGCCCCACCCCCCCGCGCCAAAATCACCACCTCGGCCCGACCATCCCGCGCCACCCGTTCTAGGGCCGCCACAATGGAATTGGGGGCGCTGTCTCCCTGCACAATGGCGGGGGAAAAGATCACCCGCAGGCCCGGATGATGCTGACGCAGAGATCGCTGAATATCCCCCCAGGCGGCGGCTTGGGGCGACGACACCACCGCAATGGTTTGGGGCAGGGCGGGCAGGGGGCGTTTGTATTGTGGGTCAAACAGGCCCTCCGCCTCAAGGCGCTGTTTGAGCTGGCGCAGGCGCAGGGCTTTGAGGCCATCCCCCGTGGGCAGCACTTGCCACACGGTAATTTGGTAGCTGCTGCGCTGGGGGTAGACCTTTACCGTACCCAAGACCGCCACCTGCTCCCCCACCTTGGGCAGGGCGCTCAGCTTGGCAAACTGGCTACGCCACGCCACACAGCTAATGGTGGCATTTCCATCCAAATCCGCGAGGTTAAAAAACAGGCCCTTGCTGTGGTTGTTGGCGCTGGATACCTCCCCCACCACCCACACCTGGCGCAGGCGGCTATCTTCTTCTAGTAGCGCTTTGATGTAGTCCACCAATCCGCCCACACTGAGGGGGGCCGGAGCTTGTTGGGTCAGGGTAGAAGAGGTAAGCGCCATGGGAAGAAGACGGCTATGGGGCAAGGAAGTTAGCTACTGAGGTTATCTAGATTATCTAGCTCAGTTCTTGGTCGAGGTCGGACAGCAGAATCTGGTAGTCGGCCTCGGTGTTGATAGGGTAGCGCTGCCAGTCGCCCTTGACTTTGAGGTCGGCAAAGAGGCCGCTGGGGTCTTCGTGGAAATGCAGGAAGGCGGTGGATTTTAGGTAAAACTTGCCCTCGCCCTTTTCCTTCAGGGGCGGCATTCGGCTCCGAACTTGGCTGAGCAGGGGCGCAAGCTGGGCTAGGGTGGTGGCAGTAGCGTGGCGCATCGGCACCTCTGGAAACGGAGGACACAGGGCTAGGGGGCGGTGGCGGCATCGACGACATTCTGAAACCAGGCTTCAAACCGATCCCCCATGGCGACGAGGGAATATTCGGCCTCGGCTTGGCGACGACAGGCGGATCGATCAAGGTCGTCGATCCGTCCGATGGCCTCGGCGAGGGCAGCGACATCGTCAGGGGGAACCACCCAGCCCGTTTCGCCGTGGCGAACAATTTCAGCCGGGCCGCCCCGGTCATAGGTAATCACGGGCACGCCACAGGCCATCGACTCAACCACCACGTTGCCAAAGGCCTCCACCCAGCGTGGGGTCATCACCATGGCACGGCACTGGCCAACAACCTGCTGAAGCTCTTGGGTGGGCAAAAAGCCAAGGTAGCTGGCCTCCGCCTGGGGAAATCGCTGGCAAAGGCTCCGCCAGTAGGCTTCGTCCTCCAGTTTGCCCAAAATTTTGAGGGGCACCTGGGCCATTTCTGTCGCGGCAAGGGCATCCTCTAGGCCTTTTTCTGGGGAGATTCGCCCTAGCCAAACCAAGGAATCGCCGGGGGTAGGGCAAAACTGATAGAGGGACAGATCGATCGCACTACCCAAGATCCTAAACGCCGTCTCACCCTCAAAGGTTTGCGCCTGGGCACGGGTGGAAACCCCCAGCCGACCAGGGAATTGTTCTGCCACCTGCCGCACGGCTCCGTCAATCACGTCGCTCAAGGATGCCATGGTCACGAAATGGGCCACGGGGGTCTGAAAAAACGGTGTGAGGTAGAAGGGCAACCAGTCGTAGGCAAAGTTCACGATGAGATCAAACTGATGCTGATGCTGCCTTGCGTAGTCCCACATGGCGGCCAAAACACTATCGCCAGGGAGAACAATAGGTGCGTCGCGGCCTTGGGTATGGGCCGTGATCTGGGGCTGTCCTGGAATTTCCACCACAGGTACCTCCTCCAACACTGATCGCTCAGGGGCCAACACCGTTACTCCATGCCCCCGTCGCCGCATTTCTCGACCCAGGTTCAGCAGCCGAAGCTCTACCCCTCCCCCCAAGCCCGATCCCAGATGCCCCACGGGGGTAGACATCAACAGCAAACGCAACTGAGACATATCAACCTTCCTAGGCATAACTATCCCAGCCCCAGGCTACTCTGGAGTGCTGCACAAACTGAGGTAGGACGGGCCATGATTGTACGGGACGAGACTCTGAGGGTGCCCCTGGAGAACACCTGCAAATTAGAGTAGCGCATTGGGGTTAGGCCAAACGGGCTAACGGGTCAATGCCCTTAGAACCACCTCTGCGCTAGGCTATTCGGCGGCGTTCAGACGTTCTACCTCCTCTAATGCCAGGGTTTTGTTGTTGGCGTAGGTGGCGATGCGATCCTGGGCCACCGGGTAGCGATCATCCGATGGAGGCACCTCGGCCATCAAATCTGAGGCCCGCTGCCACCGCACCGCTAGATCGAGCCATTCAGCCGCCGTCGTTGCAGATTTTCCATCCTCCACCGCCTGTTGGGCGATGCGCACCGCCAACACAAAAGGGTCTTGGTCGGGGGGAACCGGGGGCAGCTCAGGGGCGGGGGAGGGCTGGGCAGTGGGTTGAGATATCCCCCCCAAGTTGGCCCGCAGCCAATCCTTGGTGGCCCAGCCTACAATCAGCAGCAGCAGGGCAAGACTGGCCCCGCCCATCAGCCCTCGCCAAAAGGCCGACCGACTGGCGGGACTTTTCTTGCTGGGCACATCTTCCAAAAAGGGGGTGCGCTGGCGAGGGGCACGTAGATCTTGCCACAGTCGCAGGACGGGGTTCGGGCGCTTGAGGGTAACGGGTTCTGCCCACAGCAGGCTATTTTCAGGGTCTCGCTTAATTTCATCGAGCCACAGCAACTGTTGCTCTTGCACAATGCGGCTGTTGATGTTGACCCTGGTGATGCCCTTGGGACTAATGGATTCCAACACCGTTTTCACCTCATCCACCACCGTGGCCTGGGGCAGTTGTTCGGCGGTGGGGGCTTCCACCAACAGTTGGAGGATGCCATTGTCCTGCACCGCACGGGTACGAATCCCGGACTTGGCAAAGTGGTCGTTCAAAAGCTGGATGATAGCGGCCACACTACCCTGGCGCGCCTGGAGGTCGATGTCGTCGATGGTGGAAGGCATAGCAAATACAACCCGCAACAATAGGCGGCTAACCGGATCACAACGCCATAGACAGCCTATGATCCCAAAGATTATATCAAGCCCTGCCCAGGGCGCTGCATTCTCTGATTAACCAACGGCTGAGCAGCCCTCATCCCCAGCCCCTCTCCCACGGGGCGAGGGATGCAAACTGCTCAAGATTGCAGCGTTTGGCCTATCCCGAACTCAGGTTAGAGCAGGTGTTGGAACCGTTCTTCGGCCCCCAGTTGTTTCACGGCTTGCTTGATGTCCTGGGTGCGGTCTTTGTGAACCACCAGGGTGGCGTTACCGTCGCGCACAATCACCACATCACTCAGGCCGATGGTGACCACCACTTCTTCGGCATTGGAGGCATAGACAATGCTGCCTTCGGTGTCGAGGGCGATGTGGGTGGCAAGGTTGACGTTCTTGTCGTCGGGTTGCTTCAGCAGACGTTCCACGGCGTTCCAGTCGCCTAGGTCATCCCAGCCAAAGGCCACGGGCATGACGTAGGCGTGGGTGGTGTGCTCCATCACCGCGTAGTCGATGCTGAGCTTTTCTAGGCTAGGGTAGGCCGCTACCCCTTGATCCAAAATGGGCTGCATGAGCTGAGGGGCATGGGTTTTGAGTTCCTCCAGCATGGTCTGGGCCGGAAACACAAACATGCCGCTATTCCAGCTAAAGCGGCCACTCTCAATGAAGGTTTGGGCGGTGGGGGCATCGGGTTTTTCGGTGAAGCGGCTGACCTGGTAGGTGGGCAGATCGCCGTAGGTGCCAGCGGCCTCGCCCTGTTCAATGTAGCCATAGCCCGTCGCCGGATAGGTGGGAGCAATCCCCAGGGTGGCGATGGCCCCTCGTTCCTCGGCTAGGGCGGCTGCGGCCCGCAGGGTTTGGCAAAAGGCCTCCTCATCGGCAATCCAGTGATCCGCCGGGAAAAACCCTACCACCGCCTCTTGGCCGTAGCGCTGGGCAATTTCCAGCGTCGCCCAGGCCACTGCCGGGGCCGTATCGCGCCCTACGGGTTCCACCAGCAGGTTGGCTTCTGGTAGGTGGGGCAGTTGTTCCCGCACCCGATCCGCCAAATGGCCAGCGGTAATCACCCACAGATCGTCCCAGGTGCCCGTCAACTGGCAGAGCCGATCCGCCGTGGCCTGGAGCAAACTCCGGTCGCTGCCATCGAGACAAAGGAACTGCTTTGGACAGGCAAGGCGGCTGACGGGCCAGAAACGCTCGCCCTTGCCACCCGCCAAAATTACTGGGATAAATAAAGACATAGGTATTAATCCTTAACGTTTGTCTATAGAAAAACGATAAATCTGTGCCCTCATCCTATCCCTAGACCGATGGGTCATGGTCAGAATGAGCTTAATATTGATTAACACATTACGATGGGACAAAGGGTTTTTAAGGGTGGGGAATCTCTTTGGAGTGACAGATCGTGAGCTGTCTCAGCGAAAGGGACAAGGATAGAGAATCAGCGATAGGGTTCCCATAGGTGGGTTCAGGCCCGTTCTAGGCTGATTCTAGGGTGGTGAGGTGTGACGTCAGTGAAGCAGGTATCCATGGAACCGTCGAAGCAATCTGAAGAGTCCGGCGTGATGGCCCCAGGGTTCTCCACTCAGGCCCATGGCGATGGCCAAGCCGCCGCTGTGCTAGACACCGCCGATCCCACGTCGTCCCAGCCTGCCCAGTCTGTGGATCCAGATCCCCTCTCCGCCTATCGCTACGTTGCGCCACCCTCTCCCAAGACTGGGGGCTGGCTGAGACGCACCCTGAATGGGCTGCTGTGGAGCGGAGTTTTCATCGGCACAGCGGCCACGTCGGCCTTCCTAGGGGCAGGGGCTGCCCTCTTCCTGCCTATTCCCGGTGTTCCTGTGGCCGATGGTAGCGCCCCAGGACTCAGCGACCTTTGGCAGTCTGGGTTTCGGTACCAGGTCACTCGTCCGGTCAATATTCTGGTCATGGGTCTGGATGAAAATCGAGATGCGGCCCCCGGTTCCGAGGCTGTTTTCGGAGGCCGTACTGATACCCTGCTACTGGTGCGTGTCAATCCTGAGGACAAGACCCTGCGGGTGATGTCCATTCCACGGGATACCCGCGTCCAAATTCCGGGTTATGGCATGGCCAAAATTAACCATGCCAACGTGGAGGGTGGGCCTGCCCTAGTCGCCCAAACCATTGCCGATAACCTGGGTAACGTGCAGATCGACCGCTATGTGCGGGTCAACACCGTCGCCTTTCGCGAAATTGT
The DNA here is from genome assembly GCA_044070495.1 of Spirulina sp. GTDB lineage: Bacteria > Cyanobacteriota > Cyanobacteriia > Phormidesmidales > Phormidesmidaceae > Nodosilinea. The sequence continues at coordinate 34,273 of JBIPSI010000014.1, forward strand.
CGATCTGGTCGGGGGCATCGAAGTGGAGGTGCCCCAGCGCATGGAGTACACCGACCAAACCCAGGGCCTCTATATTGACCTATATCCCGGTTGGCAAACCCTCAGCGGTGACCAGGCCGAGCAATTTGCCCGCTTCCGTAATGATGGGGTGGGGGATATTGGCCGGGTGCAGCGACAGCAGATTTTGCTAAAGGCCCTGCGGGAGCGCCTCACCAGTCCCATGGTGGTGCCCAGTTTGCCCCAGGCCATCCGGGTGGTGCAGCGCTATGTCGATACCAACCTCACCCTGGAGGAAATGCTGGCCCTCGCCAACTTTGGCCTAGAAATCGACACCGACAGTTTCCAAATGGTGATGCTGCCAGGACGGTTCAGCAGCGCCTCCGAATTTGAAGCCAGCTATTGGCTACCCGACTGGGAAGCCTCAGCCACCGTTCTGCAAACCTTCTTCCAAACCGAAGGGGTAAGCGTCTATGCCGATAACAACGGTGCCCGTTACGTCGCCAACCTCAGCATTGCGGTTCAGAACGCCTCCAACACCTCGGGGGCTGGGGCCGCCATGGTGCAATACCTGCGCGATAACGGGTTTAGCGGGGTTTATCTGACTGGCGACGCCCCCACCGTCAGCCGCAGCACCGAAGTGGTGGCCCAGCGTGGCGACCGAGACAGCGCCGAAATGATTCAATCGGTGTTGGGCCAAGGCCAAGTGCTTTCCGAATCCACCGGTGATCTCGGCTCCGACATTACCATTCGCGTGGGCCAAGACTGGGCCACCCAATGGGCCGAACCTCCCCAGTAGTCGCAAATTCCTCTGCTTCATCGGAGGTTTGCGATCAGCCAGGCAGTTGACTCCCCGACGGTCGTGGCCAAAACCCTTAGTCTATAGGCATTTTGGGAATCGTTAGCCCCCTTGACAAGGCTGGATCTTCGAGCAAGTTAAGGACTAGAAGCTGGCTGACTGACACAACGCCGAAAAGCCTTGACCCCTCGTAGGTTGGGTGGCGCGATAGCAGAACCCAACAAGTCCGATACCCTTGGCGGGTGTTGGGTTCCGCTTCGCTTCACCCAACCTACTTTACCTAACCCGAACTGAGGCCAAACAGGATTCAGCTTTGGCGGTGCATTCCTAGATCTAGGACTCCAGAGGTTTCTTCATCAAAATCGCCTCTGGCCGATAGCCCAGTTTTTGGTAAAGCGCCTGGGCCGGTGCATTTTCGCTGAATACTTGCAGACTGATTTGGCGATGCCCTTCGGCCTTGGCCCAATGGTGGGCGGCCTGTAAGAGTTGGGTGGCCAGACCTTGGCGGCGGTGGTCGGGGTGAACGTAGAGCAGCAGCACGTAGGGATGGAGCAGGCCAGTGCGTTGATCGGTGGCTTGGCCTAGCCAAATGCAGCCCACGGCGATGGCGGATTCCCGGCTACCGGGGCATTCCACAATCCATAGGGGCGTATCGCAGGAGAGGTAGCGATCCACCGTGGCGGCGAGGTGCTTGATGGGCGGACTGTCGTCTAATTCTTGGTAGGTGCGCTCCATGAATTTGACCAGAGTGGCCCGATCTAGGGGCGAACCGGAGCGCAGGTGATAGCCGGGAATGGGAAATGAGGACATGAGGGTTATCGAGGGACGGACTGCACCTGAAGGCTACGGAGGCGGTTGATGGCGGCGGCGAGTTCCAAGCCGCGAAACATTGCCAAGTCGCCCATGGGCCAGTCGGTGAGGGCGTCCAGACCGTGATTCGCTAGGTCGGCCATCACCGCAGCCACCACATCGGGCAGGGGCCGATCTGGGGTCATATGGTAGCGCTGGGCGTAGACGATGGCCTCGGCGATGGCCCGCACCTGGCCCGGTTCTACCAGTTGTTCTACGGCAGAGAGGTCGATGGCTTCGGTGCCGATCTGCAAGTGGTCGGTGTCCCTGGCCTTGAGGTTGACGCTGCGCCGCCCTTTGCTGGGGTCGATACTGTGGGGCTGCACGATGCGGGGGGTGAGGTCGCCAAAGTGGGTTCCGCCCTCGCGGTGGCGGTCGGTTGGGTACTGGGCGACGATGGCCTTGGCTTGGGTGGTCACATCCTGGGGCACAAACTCGTCGAGGGCAATCACCGTATCGGCCACATCAAAATAGTCGCCGCTGCCCCCCATCACCATCACCGTGGAAAGGCCGTAGTCGGTATAGATCTGGCGCACCTTGTCGATGAAGGGGGTGATCGGTTCGCGATCCTTGGCGATGAGCGCCTGCATCCGGCGATCCCGAATCATAAAGTTTGTAGCAGAGGTGTCCTCATCCACCAGCAGCACCCTAGCCCCGGCTTCTAGGGCTTCGATAATCGTTGCCGCCTGGGAGGTACTGCCGCTGGCGTTGGTGGTGGAAAACTGGCGGGTAGACTGGCCCTGGGGCAAATGGCCAATGAAGGGGGAAATATCCACCCCGGCAATGCTTCGGCCATCCTCGGCCCGCACCTTCACCGCCGCCCCATCGGTGACCACCTGGTGTCGCCCATCGCCGGGAATATGGTTATACACCCCCGCCTCCAGCGCCCGCAGCAGGGTGGATTTTCCGTGGTAGCCGCCGCCCACAATCAGGGTAATGCCCTGGGGAATGCCCAGCCCTGTCACCGATCCAGCATGGGGGCAGGTCAACGTCACCCGCAGCGATTCCGGCGACTGAAACGGTACGGCCCGATCCGCCAAAGGCCGCTCATCCACGCCACTGCGCCGAGGCAAAACGGCCCCATCCGCCACAAAGGCGACTAGCCCGTGATCGTGCAGTTGTGACCGCAAAACATCGGCATCCTCGGCACAGTCCAAATGGCGCTGAATTGCCGCTGCATCCAGGGACTTGTAGCGCAGGGTGTTGTCCACCAAGTCCGGCAGCGCCCGACAGAGCAAGTCCGCCGCCTGTCGTCCGGCAATGCGTCGCCCAAAGGCCGGAAGCCCTACGGTCAGCCGTAGTTCCACCTTGTCCGCTGTGACATGGGCCGCACTCCGGTTTAGGATCGCCTGACTGGGCCGCACCACGCCAATCAACCCACTTTTGCCCGATCCCGCCTGTCGCTCCCGCCGCTGGGTGGCTTGGTACGCCGCCCGAATCAGGAAATCCGCCAAGGCCACCGCCCGCCCCGGTGTCTGCCAGAGTTCCGCCGGAAAGCCCGCCACCGCCTGGGACATCTCCACCCGCACTCGGCTAGGAGCGGCAAAGGGATCCCCCTGCACATGATCGATGTGAAGGATAAACCCCTCAAACGGGTAGGCACCCTTGAGGGATTTGTAGGCTCCATAGCCTTGGCCATCGAGACAATGCAGTTGGTTGTAAAGTGCTTTGAAATCGGATGTGCTAGTCAAAGGGAAAGCCAGAATAAGCCAAGGGCAAAAACACCTGCTCCGTCAGGAGAATATCAGGAAAAAGGCTTATTAATTAACGCCTTATCATCTTATAGCGGTTCTCGGTAGAGTGAGGTACGCCGTTGCTGGGTTCTAGATCCCCCCAGTATCTAGCTGTCTAAGTTTTGCTCTGTACCCCCCTTATCAAGGGGGGCAGGGGGGATCCCCACAATTTACTTCACTCAAGTGGGATCCGCTATAAATCTAGCTTATCTGCCCCCAGCAGCTATGGGTGGGAATCCATGATTGCCTGACACCCCGATATGGACGGGCTACTAGCCTATATCAGCGGTATACAACCCTGCTAGGACACCCTATAGCCTGATGGAATGTGTCTTCTGGAATCAGCCTAGCCTGCACTCCGGTGCTCCACTTCGCTGAAAATCCGAATAAATTCCTCAATGAATCAGAGGCAAACGGCGTGGGGAGATAACCCGTTTATTCAGGTGTAGCTCTCGGCCTCCATTGTGCCATTGCACTTGGTCAAACACTTGGTGAAGAATATATAGCCCCCTGCCGCAGTCGTTAACGTGGGAGTGGCAGGTTTCATAGGCCAGATCGTCGCAGGGACAGGGGTACTGAAACCCTTGGCCTTGGTCTGCAATCACCCACCAAAAGTGAGCGCCAGCGGTAGTATATCGAACGGAAACTTGCTTAGTGGGATCAAGGCGATTGCCGTGTTTGGCCGCATTGACTAGGGCTTCTTGAAGACCTAAGCGAATTTCAGCCTGCCACTGCTTGGGAACTTCGGCCACCAAAATATCTAGAACAGGGTGTAGATACAGGGTAGAAACGAAGCTCAGCGTGCCCCACTTTTGCTGACTTAGGGGCGGAGAAGTTGCAACCACTCAACACCTCACAAAAATTCTGATCGAAGTCTACAAGCTGTCTTGAATGCTTCGATGAAACTGACATGACGAATCACCAGACACCAGACTTATCTCACGTTTTAAGATCTATCCAGACTAAGGTCTATTCAGAAACGTTTTTCAACGTTCTTTGAAGAACTAGACCAAACGATTGAATAGAGAGTCGGTTCTTGCATTTAAAAGCCTTGGCTGAGGCATCAGCCGTAGGATGAAATAAATAATTAAGTTTTTCTGTTGTTTGTTCCTGTGACTCAGTAAAGGATGTATAAGTCTTCGGAAAGCCTCGAATCTTGCTCCTTCTCTACCATAGCAAATTTCCAGGTTGGATTTGTATTGTGTAAAGCGGCTTAGGGGCTAGGCACCGCGATGCTGGGTGGCGGCTTCGGCCACAATGGCGGAGCTGTCTTGGGCGAGGGCGGCGAGGGCGGCGAGGGCTTCGGGCTGAGAAAATTGGGCGAGGGCCTGCACCAGGCGGTGGCGCACCTGCCAATCGGGGTGGGTGGTAAAGGGCAGCAACAGGGGCAGGGCGCGATCATCTCGCAGTTCACCGAGGGCACCGATGGCCGCCGTAATCACAAGGTCGTTATCGGATTGGATGGCCTCCTGCAAGAGATCCATGGCCTGGGGTTCGCCCAGTTCGCCCAAGGCCGCCACAATACTAAATTGCACCAGCCATTCTCCGGTACTGTGATACAGCGCTGCCAGGTCAGCGTAGGCACTCCGCAGGTGCAGTCCCCCAATGGCATCAGCGGCGGCGGCCTGCACATCGGGTTCTGGGTCGTTGGTGAGGGCGCGGCGCAGGAGAGGTTCTACGGTGGCGAGATCCTGCTGCCCTAGGCTGGCGAGTTGGCTGATGGCAGCGTAGCGCACCCGGGCATTACCGTCGTTGGCAGCGAGTTGGGCTAGCTCGAAGGCATTGGCAAGGTCTAGATCGCGCAGTTGGTTAACGGCCCGCAGGCGGTCGCCGTAGTCCTCGGAATGCAGTAGCTCGCGCACAGAATCGGGGGTGATCGCCATTTCGTAGCCTCCAGCACATAACTCCTCCCTACTACTATCGGCTATTTCGAGGGCGTTCGGGCAAAGGCGCACGTTTTTAGAATCTTCCTTAAAAGAAGGCCACCTGGATCGGGCGGGGCAAATTGTCAGGAATTTTTGACCTAGGGCTAGGGCTTTGGCTATCTAGGCTACCCCTTGTCCTGGCTAGGGCAAAACCGATGGATGCCCCTCCCTTGATTTGAGTACAGAACGATGGTTTTAGTTTTTGCCCTGTGTTTGTGGCCTCAGGGGTTGATCTGTCTCGGTTTTCTATGAGTACACAATCCCCATGCCAGGACTAAAAAATCCTAGGCTTCCCCCTGGGAAATACTTGACCGTTGCCCCTCAGCGATTTGGAAAGGGCCATTGCAAGGGGGATACAGCCCTTGAGTAGGGGGTTAATCATTTAGCTAGTTCCGATGGCCTTGAGGAATGGCGGGACGGCGAATGCCCTTGCTATAAGCAAACCTGAAGGGCACACCTGAAGGAGCCACCCCGATGATTCCATGCTTTCCCGCCATCAACGACACCACCCTGCGCGATGGGGAGCAAGCGGCGGGGATCGCCTTTGGCCTAGCGGAAAAGGTGGCCATTGCCCAGGGGTTAGATGCCCTGGGGGTGCAGGAACTAGAGGTGGGCATCCCGGCCATGGGGCAGGGGGAGGCCCAGGCCATTCGGGCCATCGTTGATCTGGGGTTAAAGGCCCAACTGCTGGGCTGGAACCGGGCCGTGCTGTCCGACATCCAGGCGTCCATCCACTGCGGTCTACAGCGGGTTCACATTTCCGTACCGGTTTCGGAGATTCAGGTGCAGGTCAAGTATCAGGGGCAGTGGGCAGTAGTGCTGGATCGCCTGCGGGAGGCCATTACCTTTGCGCGGGATCACGGTCTGGAGGTGAGTGTGGGTGGAGAAGATAGCTCCCGTGCCGACGCGACTACGCTGTTGGAGGTGGCCCAGCAAGCCCAGGACTGGGGAGCCTTTCGCTTTCGGTTCTGCGATACCGTAGGCATCCTCGACCCCTTTACCACCTACGACCGTGTTAAGGCCTTGGTCGAAGGGCTCAGTATTCCGGTGGAAATGCACACCCACAACGATTTGGGTCTAGCCACCGCCAATGCCCTAGCGGGGGTGCGGGCGGGGGCGACCTCGGTGAATACCACAGTAAACGGGCTAGGGGAACGGGCGGGCAATGCGGCCCTAGAGGAGGTGGTGATGGCGCTCAAGCATCTCTATGGCCTGAAAACCGGGCTGCAAACCCAGCATTTCCTAGCCATCTCCCGGTATGTCGCCAAGGCCGCCAACTGTGCCATCCCCCCCTGGAAGGCCGTGGTGGGAGATAACGCCTTTGCCCACGAGGCGGGACTCCATGCCCACGGGGTTTTGCACAACCCCAGCACCTACGAACCCTTTGATCCCAGCGAAGTGGGCCGCCAGCGGAGTTTGGTGGTGGGCAAACATTCCGGGCGTCATCTCATTCAGTATGTCCTCCATGGTCAAGGCGTTCACCTAGAGGCCGATCACACCCAAGCCGTCCTGAATCAGGTGCGGGATCGGGCCACGACCCTCAAACGCAGCCTCTCGGTGGAGGAATTGCTGGATTTGGTCAACCCCTGATCCCCGCTGCCAGATTCCCACGAATCGATGGATCCCCGACAACAGATCCCCGACAACAGATTCCCGACGACCTGCTAAGCCAACTGAGATCAAGCTGTTTATCCCTGAGACACCCCTATGAAAGTCATGCTTCGCACCAATGCAGCGGGTCGCCTGCTGGTCTATGTGGCCAAAAAAGACCTGGAGGAGGAAGTGGTGAATCAAACCCAAGGGGAGGATGGCCTCGTCTTAACCCTGTCCAACGGCTGGGAATTGGCCCTAGCTGGAATGCGTGATCCCCTATCCACCCCCCAAACCGTAGAGGCCCGCCGCCTGAACTAACTTGTTTGTTCCGTTCTCTTAGCTTCCTCAGGAGGTTGACCATGACCACAATCCGCGCCATGCCCCCCTGGATGTTTAGCCTAGACGGCACCTTCCTTGGGTTTGGGGACGGTGGATCCCAATGGCCCAAACATCTGCACCTAGACGTCGATGGCGAAGTCCTGGCTATTCAGATTCGTCGAGAACTGAGGCCCCTGCTAAACGCCCAACTTCAGCCTGGGGATCGCCTACGCTGCATTGGGCGCAGCCAAATTCACAGCAAAACAGGGATGATTGCGCTAAAAGCGAATCATGTGTTTAGACCAGAAACCCCATCAGGGGGTTAGCCTTGACAACAACCCGCCCCCCGTTCACCGTCGAACCTGGGGAGAGGTATACCCAATCCGGCGTCGAAAACCCCGATTCCTAACCTGGCAACCGTAGCGGCAAGGAGACCTCGCCCCTGCGGCTAGCTGGGATGGGAGGTATCTACCTCATGGGGCCGACCGCACCACCAGGCTACCCAGATCCACCAGGCCAGATTGGTCGGGCAGAATTTCAAACTCGATGGGGGCAGAGTCGCGCAGGCGAATTTCGTAGCGGCCTGGGCCAAGTCCGACTAGCGCAAACCGCCCTACTCGATTGGTAAAAAAGCCCTGGGCAGGCCAAGTCGCATCCGACAAAGAGACCACCTCACCGCCCTGAAGCCCCAGGGGTTCGCCGTTGCCATCCACCAGTACGCCTCGCACAAAGACCGTGGCGTCGGTGCCTGCCAAAATTAGCGTGCCGCTGCGATAGCTGGGCCACACCACCCATTCGCTGGGGCCAAGGTCGTAGCCGAGAGGCGCTTCTAGAGCTTCTAACCGCAGACGAGACACATAGTAGGGCTGGAGGTCGGGAATCACCGCTGGGCCAAAGGCATTCACCACCGCTCCATAGCCACTACTGGAGGGGTTGACCCCAATTTGCTGCCCCCGCCAGCGGTCGCGAGGCACCACCAGGACAAAGCTATTGGTGACGGGACGAGACCAGCCAAAGCGGCCATCGGCAAACACGAGGGCGGTGCCAAAGGTGAGCCGGGTGGCGTGGGTGGTGGCGGTGGCATCTGAGGCATTGAAGGATCCATCCCAGGCTTGGCTGAGTTTGAAATCAAAACGATAGTCGGTGTAGCTCATTTCGCCCAAAACGCCGTGCTGATCACCATTCTGGTTGAGGTTCAGCGACCAGCCCGTGGCCATTAGGGGTTGATCGGGGCTGCGCCGCCACTGCAATTGATTCCCGGCGCGGCTGGTGTTGCTGAGGTTGGTATTCAGCGCCAGGGACTGCCGCCGTGCTGGCAATAGCCAAGACAGGCCCAAAAAGACCCGCACCTCCTCCTGGCTTTGGGTGGTGCGGCTATAGTTGGCGTTGAGGCTGCCGCTGAGACCGCTACTGAGGGTTTGGGAGAGGCCTAGGTTGAGGCTGTAGGTGTTGGGCACGGTGCGGCCAAAGCTGTAGCTGCCGCCCAGATTGAGGCGGGCACTGTCAAACAGGCGTTGGCTGTAGGCGGCGGATAGCTGCAACCAATCCTGGCTGGGGGTAAGGCTGGTGAGGGTAGTGAAGCGATCATCGCGATATTCCGCCGTTACCCGCAGCGACCGTTGGGCCAGGTCTTGGGCCTTGGTGGGTCGTTCATACTGCACCCGTGCGGCCATGCCCACCCCCACCTCTCCCCGATGGCTGAGGGCCACATCCCAGCCCCAGTTGCCCAGGGCCGAAGCCCAAATGCCGTCGGCCTCCACCATTTGAAACGAGGGCGTGGCCTGGAGGTAGCCGCCCAGGGTGAGGGTGCGAGTAGCTCCCCAGCGATGGGCTAGGGCCAGTTGGGGCTGGTTCCAATCGTATTGGCGCTGCCCTTGCACCGTGCCCGACGGAAAACCCAGATTGTAGGAAAACTGCTGTAGACCAGGGGCCAGCAGGTTCCCGGCTAGGGCGGTGGTAAAGTCGAGCCGCTGCACTTGGCCCAGGTCGTCGGTAATGATTAGTTGAATATCGTTGGAACCCGTCGTTAGCACGAGGTTGCGGATATCCTGGGGGCCAGCCTGAAGCTGAAGCTGCTGCACCCGCACGCCATTGATGTAAATCTCTACCTGGGAGGGGCGTTCTAGGAAAAAGGTAAATTCCCCGGTGGGGCGGGTGATGCGGTAGGGCTGCAAGCTAAAGTTGCGCGACACCGAAATGCCCCCCAAGGGCACCAGCGATTGAAACGCCCCACTCACCGGAATGATGACATCCCCCGCGATGTAGCGCAGGGCATTGGCCGGATCATCCCGCACCAGCCGCACATCTCGCCGCTGAACACCGGGACTGCCCCCCTCCAGCACATCGGCCTGTCCCTCCAGCACCCAGCCCGCCACATTCAGCGCCCCATCCAAGGACAACCGGAGCGGTTGCCGTCCGGTTGGCTCCTGCCCCGCCCAGAGGATATCGTTACCACCCAAGACATTCACATAGCCGCTGATGGTGCTGATGGGCAGGGCATTGGCCGCCTCTGGGGGCACCCCCAGCGCATCCACCACATTGGTGCGCCGCAGGGCCGCAGGCACCGTCAGGTACAGCGCCAGTTGGCTTTGGTCGAAAATGGCAGTCAGGCCCACCTGCTGAAGCAACCCCAGGCTCAAAAACCCCGCCTCGTCCACGCTGGCCTCTAACTGGGCTTGGAGGTCGGGCTGCAACAGGTCGCGGGTTTGATCCAGCACCGGAGCCGCCTGCACTAGGCTGGCCCGCCCGCCGGAAATCACTACAATGGCCTGCCCCCGCCGCTGATCGTTAATCCAAAAGGGCACCGGAATGCTCTGATCCCGTGGTCGAGGTCGCCCAAAGATCTGCTCGAATAATGCGTCATCCAACGCGGGATTCGGCTGGGTGCCCTCAGGGTTATCAGGACTGGCGGGAGCCTCTAAATCTTGGGTTTCAATGGTTTGGGTTTCAACGTTCTGGGCTTCAGGGGGCTGAGTTTCAGGGTTAGGGGGAGTTGCTGGGTCTGGGGAATTTTCTAATTCTGAAGGTTCTAATTCTGAAGGAGTTTGTGATTCTGGGGAAACCTGTGATAGTGGGGATTGGCCATCACCCCCAGCCCCTCTCCCCAAGGGAGAGGGGAGCCGGAAGGCGGTTACGTCAAAGTCCCTCTCCCTGTGGGAGAGAGATTTAGGGTGAGGGCTAGGAGTAGCGGCGGCTGGCCCTGGACAACCCAGCACGAATACCATCGCCATTGCGACCCATCGGTAAGCCATGACTTAACCAAAGTCTGGGAATCTCGCCCCAGGCAGGAAAACTGAGCTAATTATGGCAAGAAGTCCCAAGACTTCAGCCAATGCCTGGGGTCAACTTAACGGAGTTCAAAGCTGGCGGTGACGGGGCCAATGGGCAAGCCTTCCGGCCAGGGCATCACAAACTGGCGTTGGTGTTGGGCTAGCACGTTTTCGCCGTTAATCCCGGTGAGTTGGTCGGGTCGCAGGATGAGGCTGGCCCCAGGCTGGTTCACGGGCGCTAGGGTGAGGGTAAGCCCCGACAGCAGTTGGTGGGCGGTGCCTTGGTTGTCAAACTCCAGCAGCAGCTTATCCTGACCGTCGATGCGCTGGTGGCTGGCTTGGCGAATCACCACGTTCGGTTGTGCCCCTGGGGGCGTCACATACAGCGCCGCCACATAGCGATAGAGGGCATTGATGCGAACGGTAACGCCAGTAGGGGGTGCCTCTGGCCCACCAAGGTTGATGGGCAGTTGTTCGGTAATCAGCCGAAAAGCTTGCTCCACCTCCACATTGGGTTCCCCTAGCCAAGTCACGCGCACGGTTTGCACCTGGCCGGGTTGCAACAAAATCTGCGGCGGATACACCACAAAATCATCCTCGGCATCGTTCTGGGTTTCGTTGCCCAAGGGATCCATCTGGCGATCCGTCACCCGCACCTCAATGGCCACGGGTTCATCCCCGGTGCTGCGTACCTGAAACGACCCCGCCGCCCCACTCCCCCCGGCCTGTAGCACCAGGCGAGAAGGGGTGAGCTGGTAGCTGGCATCCGCCCAGGCCGGAGCCGCCATCAACACCCCAGCCCCCACCAACACCGAGGCAACACCGCCCACACAGGATAGGCCAACATAGGGTAGGGATTTCATCACAGCCTCCCGGCATTTACCAAAACAATCGAATGAGCCAACAAAGATAAGTCGTCAACCAAGCCCTCGCGGCCCTCACCCCGTTGAGATCCCCCTAAATCCCCCTTAAAAAGGGGGACTTTGATTCCAAAAAGGGAGACTTTGATTCCGGTTCCCCCCTTCCCAAGGGGGGCTAGGGGGGATCCACACCTAGAAACGAAGCAGAACAGAGACTTCGCTGCACCCAACCTACGGGGATACATCACTGCTCTACCAAAGTAAAAGTCAGGGTGTCTGTGTAGGATCCGGAGGGTTTTCCTTGCACATCGCCCGCCATCATCGTAGCCCGCACCGGAAACGTGCAACCCGTTGGCGCGGCACAGGTGAGGCCCGTGGTGGTCATCACCGTGACCTCGTTGCCCCCAGCCAAACTGCCCACCTGAAGGCCATCCACCGCTAGGCTGTAGGGCACCGTTGCCGTGTGGGTTTCATGCTTGATCACCCCGCCCCGCAACGACCGCACCCGCAACACCCAGCCCGTAGCGCTATCCGACTGCACATGAACCACGCCAAAATCTTGATTGGGGTTGCCGCTGGTGAGGCTGAGGGTAAAGGAAGAGGCTGGGGTAAAGTCCACCGTAGGTTCTAGGGCCACCGCCACCGCTGGCGATAACACACCCAACCCCAAACATCCTAGGGCCAATAACCCCTTAGAAATGCCCCACCGATGGCCCAAAAATAACCCATAACCCACCATAACCTACCTCCTTCTCAGCGCCATCGTGCGGAGATGGATTATCTCCGCACTAGGCATTAGTTAGCTAGGACAACCTCTGGTCATTTGCTCCAAATCTCTAGCTATTTAGAGTTTAGAGGTCAGGGTAAAGGTGAGGGTATCGGTATAAACGCCAACCGGAACAAATTGGTCAGCCGCCATAGTGGCCGTTACCGCTCGGGTAATTTCCCCAGCTACTTCTGTGCTGTATGGTGCAGTGGCGAGCAGCTCATCAGTTGCTGCCGTAGCGAGGTCAACCGGGGTAATAGTTGCCCCTGCGATAGCGGCCACAGTGAGATCAGTATAGGTAATGCTTTGAGCACCATTCACTAATTTACCGCCATTCAGAGACTGTACTTCAAGATCCCACCCAGCCGCCGCATTATTTTGAATCGTGAGATTGCCCATCGGATAACTAGCTACGGCAGCACCAGAGGTAATTTCGGTTAATGTCGCTGGAGCGAAGGTAATGGTGTTAACCTCCTGAACCTCACCGGATACTTCGCCATTATCTGAGACTTGAGCAAAAGCAGCAGGGCCAACCAGAAGAGAAGCGCTAACTAACAGAGTAGAAGCGATTAGGGTATTGCGAGAGAATGTAGACAACATGGTGTGTCTCCTAAAAGGTGATGAAGTGAACTAGGGACGGAAATATCAGAAATTCTGGGAGACTAAGCCTTGCGGCTTAGGGCGTATCCAGAGGGTAGAGGGGTATCGTTTTAGCGTCTTTGGGCGATGTGGTGAAGGCCATTGAAGCTATTTTTGATGAGGGCTTGGCGGATTAGATACGCTCCGTTTTTGTGATCAAGCTCTTTGTGATATCAACTGCGATACCTTTTTTCTGATGTTTTTACTTTAGAAGCTTTGACCTGTATGAACCATGTTGTGATTACTTATTTTTAATATTTTTGTTTTTCAAGCCTATATGTTTCCATCGGTTTTCACGGTTATTATTAGATCAGGATTCTTTTAACAAAGATTAATATTTTGATATTATTGAATCTGTATTAAGGCTTTATGAATAAATTTACAAAAGCAAAAAACTATCCCTTTTTAGTAGGGAATATCCCCTTTTAGTAGGAGGTATAGAGAACCCATGGATGATAGTTATTGTCTGGAGAATACAGCGCTGTCCGACCTGCTTAGGTCAGGTCTTGGGCTTTCTCTGAGGCTTGTGGGATCTTTTTATTGTAGGTTTTTTACAGAAAAGAGCATCGATTTATAAGGAATTCATGGTTGTGATTAAGAGGATTTACTTAATCCATGGGATCAGGTTCTAAGTCAACGAATTCATCGCTCTTGATCATGTGCGGGAAGCTTTCGTCTTGACGCTGAATATACTGAATCATGCTGATATCGTAGGTTCGATGGTGTACGCTGATGCAATGGGCAATCCCATGCACCATTTCGGTGGTCACCTCCAGATCATGGGACTCTGCCCTGAGGCGTAGATTAAAAATTTTCGACAGAATAACCTCATGATTGTCGGTATGGGAGCGAAGCTCTGGATACTCGTATTGGCGCATCAGCAATTCTTCGATTTCTGAATGATCGAGTACGCACACAAATAGGGCATCTAGGGTAGATTGAATCGCGGTGCCAGACTCGTTGAGCATGATGTCTTGATAGAGCCTCCTGAGGAGGGTGAGGATTTCCTCGTGTTTGCTGTCAATTTGCGGGTGGTGAGTCTTAACGTCATCACGCCAGTATGCCAAAGCCATGGTCTCAGCCTGGAGAATGCTTACCTCCAACGTAGCGGTGGGATAGGCTGGCAACCATCAGGGATTGGCTGAGTTTTGTGGGGAGGGAACCTGAGATAGGGAGTCACGGTTCTGAGCCGACTCAACGGTGCAGCGGCAGGAGCTATGGATATTACGGTTGTTGAAGAATTGGTGGGTTGCTCTGTAATCTAGGCACTCTAAACCTAGGGTTGTCCTAGGCCCAAAGACCATAGATCGTAGCTAGAAGCCAGCGGTTTGGGGCTGGACTAGGGCGGCGGCGGGCAGGGTGCAGACCATCGTTAGAACAACATAGGGAAAAGGGTAGGCATGTGGCCATGACCCCCAACAAACGTTCGGTATCAGATTTAGGACAACAGGCCCTTGAGATCGGGGCAACGCCCTTGGACAGTGGGGCTAAGGAAGCCTTGCAAGAGGAGGCCATGCTGCGGCTCTTTTTTGACCTTCCCTTCCTGGGCATGGTGATTTACGACCCCCACCAGCAAACCTGGGTGCGGTTTAACGAGCGCTTTTGCACCATGCTGGGCTATACCACCACCGAAATGCTGGGTTTGTCTTGGCGGCAGGTGACCCATCCCCACGATGTGCAAACGGGGGTGACAAAAATTCAGCAGGTGCTGGCGGGGGAAACCGAGGGCTATACCCGCGAGAAACGGTTTTTGCACAAGGATGGGTTCTTCGTCTATGCCCTGGTGGATGTGAAGGGCATTCGAGATTCGGAGAACCGAGTGCAGTATTTGATGGTTACGGTGCAAGACATCACGCCCTATCGGCAGGTGATCAAGGACTTGCGCCACAGTGAAGAACGCTTTCGGGCCACCTTTGAGCAGGCGGCGGTGGGCATTGCCCATGTGGCCCCCGATGGAACGTGGCTGTGGGTGAACCAAACCCTGTGCGACCTGGTGGGCTATAGCCGCGAGGAGTTGCAACGGCTCACCTTCCAAGACATTACCCACCCTGAGGATCTAGACACCGACTTAGCCTACGTGCAGGAGATGCTGAACCGACAGCGCACCTCCTACACCATGGAAAAGCGCTACATTCGCAAGGATGGCCGCATTGTTTGGATTAACCTGACGGTGTCCCTAGTGTGGAACAACCAGAACCAGCCCGACTATTTTATTTCGGTGATTCAGGATATTTCCCAGGCCAAGCAAAATCAGGAAACTCTGCGCCACTATACCCAGCGCCTCCAGGGGCTACACACCATGGATCGGGCGATTTTGTCGAAGTTTCGGCCTCCCGCCATGGCCCAGGCGGCCCTCACCCTGCTGCATCAACTGCTGGGCTGCGAGCGGAGCCTAGTGGCGCTGTTCCACCCCCAATCCGCCCAGGCCGAAGTGGTGGCCGACACCGCCGATGCTGATCATCGCCCCGCCGAAACCCGCTGGCCCCTGGAGGATTTTGTCTACGGCCAGGGTTTCGATCAGCCCTGCTGGCGCATCGATGACCTCACCACCCTCGAGTCACCCGTTCCCCTGCTACAAGGGCTACATGGCTGCCATCAGCGGTCGGTATTAACGGTGCCGCTGCGGGTGGATAACCGGGTGATTGGCGAAATTACGCTGTCAGACCCCCAGGTGGCCTACTTCCAGGCCGACCACGAAGCCATGGCCCAGGAAACCGCCAACCACCTGGCCATTGCCCTGCAAAACGCCTGTCTATTCGAGCAGGTGCAGGCCGACCGTCAGCGGTTGCAAGAGTTATCCACTCAGCTTTTGGATGCCCAGGAGTCGGAACGCCGCTGGCTGGCCCAAGAACTCCACGACGAAGTGGGTCAAGCCCTCACCGCCGTTAAGCTCAACCTCCAGCGGTTGCAACGGTTAATGGCTTCTGATTCTGACTCGGCCCAGGCCATCCTAGAGGACGGGCTACACCTGGCCGATGGAGCCTTGCAGCAGGTGCGAAACCTCTCCCTCGATCTGCGCCCTTCCCTGCTGGACGATCTGGGCTTGGTGCCTGCCCTACGCTGGTATGTGAGCCGCCACGCCGACCGCACGGGGTTGGCCGAAACCCTGATCTGCGATCTCCAGATGCCGCCGCTACCCGCCGCCACCGAAACCGCCTGTTTCCGAATTGTCCAGGAAGCCCTGACCAACATTGCCCGCCACGCCCAGGCCCGCCAAGCGACCGTGCGGTTAGCGAGATCGGATCAATATCTGCGTCTTACCATTCAAGATGACGGGGTAGGTTTTGATTCACAGGCGGCGAACCACCGCCAAGGCGGCACCAGCCTCGGTCTGTTGGGCATGGCAGAACGGGCACAACACATTGGGGGACAATTAAGCATCACCGCACGCCCCGGACAGGGCACCACGGTAGAACTCCAGGCTCCCCTAGTGGAGGGAGACCGCCTTTCCCCAGAAACCTGTTGCGCGATTTTCTCTCAGGACAGCCATGGCCCCCATTACCCTGATCATTGCCGATAATCACACCCTGGTTCGGGCCGGATTTCGGGCCTTGGCGGAGGAATTGCCCGGAGTGGAGGTGGTAGGCGAGGCCAACAATGGCCGCGAAGCCCTCGCCCTGGTGGAATCCCTCAAGCCGCAACTGGTGCTGATGGATATTGCCATGCCCGAAATGAATGGCCTAGAGGCCACCGCCCGCATCAGCCACGATTTTCCCCAGGTGCGGGTGCTGATTATTTCCATGCACGCCAACGAAGAATACGTCTACCAAGCCCTGCGTTCGGGGGCGGCGGGCTACCTGCTTAAAGACAGCGGCCTAGAGGAACTTGATCTGGCCGTTCGCGCCCTTGCCAAGGGCGAAACCTACCTCAGCCCCGCTGTTTCCAAATACGTGGTGAACGACTACGTGCGTCGCCTAGAGTCTGAAGACACCCCCCTCGACCACATCACCCCCCGTCAACGGGAAATTTTGCAGCTCATTGTGGAGGGCAAAAGCACCAAGGACATTGCCGATATCCTCTACATCAGCGCCAAAACCGTGGAAACCCACCGCGCCCAACTGATGGATCGCCTCGACATCCACGACATCGCCGGACTGGTGCGCTACGCCATCCGCACCGGGCTAGTGGTGCTGGAGTAGGTTTCCCAGATTCACACAATTCAGGGATTTAACCCTCAAAACTCAGGATCTTGCTGATGCTCTCCTATCCCCTGTGGCGTTAGGTTGAGGATAGCCCTGGTAGGGACTCGCCATCATCCCAGATTGCCCCCTACCTCTGGACTCGCAGGCTAGGAGGACACCCTATGACCACTCCCAAAGATCCCCCCTCATCGGTGGACTATGTGCTGGCCCGGATGGCCCCAGAGGTGGCCGAAAGCTTTAGCCAGACCCAGTACGAGGCCCTGCGGGAAGCCTTGGTGCCCCGTCGCCATGGGGTGAATCTTCGGCTGTCGGTGCCCTGCCTGCAATCGCGCCTGTACCTGGTGGTGCTGGCCGGAACCGATGTTCGATCCGCCCACCGCCGAAGCCTGGACACCGCCCACCATCCCCTCTGGACGCCGATGAATATGGTGGCCATGGCGGGGATTATGGGGGTGGGTATGTTGGCCCTGCTGGCGCTGCTGCAACTGGGGCAGGCTAATGTTGCAGGTCGCCTAGATCCCAAAACCGCTCCGGCGGCCATTCCTTTTAAAGAAGATCAGCGCAGTTGCGAAGCCAGTGGGCGCGTCTGGCAGGACGACACTTGCCTCGACTATGCCCACGACCCCACCTTTTAGGATCGTACGGGAAATACGGTCATCGTCTGACCTAACCGCAGATCTCAGGGTGACTTCTCCGTAAAATCCACCAAAGCCTGATACCCAGTTCCCAGGGATAGACCTATGGTGAAGGTGGAAGGAACGCCTAAATCAATTCTCCTCCCATTCACCGACCGACCATCCAATCCCAGGGAAAGGCTCACCGTCCTCGTCCTGGAACCAGGGGCACCTAGATGTTGCGAGGCCGCTATGAGTACTATCACCGATGAGACTCACCCTACCCCGACGCTTCAGCCCATGGAGGCATCTCCTCCGGCCCGGCCCCCCCTATCCCACCATCAATCCTTGCTGTGGACGCTGCGATTGGTGCGACGCATTCGACGATCCCTCGATTTAGATGTGGTGCTCCAAACCACGGTTTCTGAGGTGCGGCGCTGGCTGCGGGTGGATCGGGTGTTAGTGCTGGAATTTCAATCCGACTGGGGCGGCGTGGTGCTGGTGGAAGATCATCTACCCGATTGTCAAACCTTGCAGGGGCGGCGCATTTACGATGACTGCTTCGCCGAGAAATGGGTGAAGGTCTATGCCCAGGGTCGCATCCAAGCCGTAGACGACATTGAAACAGCGGGGTTTTCGCCCTGTCATCAAGACCTGCTGCGGCAGTTGCAGGTGCGGGCCAACCTGGTGGTTCCCCTGCGGGTGCGGGGGCAATTGTGGGGGCTGCTGGTGGCCCAACACTGTACGGCCCCTCGGCCTTGGCTCAGCGAAGAACTGCAAGTGGTCAAGCAGTTGGCCGACCAAGTGGGCCTTGCCATCGAACAGTCGGAACTCTACCACCAGACCCAAATTGCCCTACTTCAGCAAACCCAGGCCGCCACCCAATGGAAGGAACAGTCGGCACGGGCGCGGGAAAAGCACCTTGCCAGCCTAGGCACCCTGGCCGGGGGGCTGGCCCACGATTTAGGCGAAATTTTAACGCCCATTTTTCTGGCGGCGGAAATGCTGAAGCAGCCCACCCTCAACGAACAACAGCAGCAGCTTTGGCTCAACCGGATTAAATCTAGCGCCCACCGGGGGGCCAGCTTAATTGACCAAGTGCTGGCCTTTGCCCAGGGGTTAGAGGGCCAACGCCACTCCCTTCAGTTGGCCTACCTACTGGGGGAACTGGTGCAAACCCTAGCCGAAACCGAACCCGAATCCCTGCTGATTACCTCCCGGCTGCAAGGCACCCGCCTCTGGCCCGTGGAGGCCGATGCCACCCACCTCAACCAGGTTTTTACCAACCTGTGCCGTAATGCCTGCGAAGCCATGCCCCAGGGCGGACAACTGCACCTCAGTGCCCATAATGTCTGGTGGCGGGGCGATCCGACCTATCCCCAGCGATCCCCTGGCCCCTACGTGGTGGTCACCCTTAGCGATACCGGGGAAGGCATGGCCCCAGAGGTCTATGACCGCTGCCTAGACCCCTTCTTTACCACCCGCGCCCTAGAGGGGCATTCGGGGCTGGGGCTATCCACCGCCCTAGGATTGGTGCAACTCTACGGTGGCTGGCTGAATCTGCAAAGCCAGTCCCAGATTGGCACCACCGTTGAGGTCTACCTACCGGCCCAGGTTCCCGATCTCGATATTCCCCTGCTGCAACGCCGTTTGGCCAACCTACCTACCCAGCCTAGGACTATCCTGCTGCTGCTGGCCGAGGCCGAGGATCGGGAACTGCTGCGGGCTATGATCGCCAGCGGATCCCATACGGTGCTGACCACCGAGGATGGAGCCGAAGCCCTAACCTGTGTGATTGAGCACCAAGCAACCTTGGGGGCCGTGGTGTTAGATCTCGCCCTGCCCACCTTCAACGGCGGGGCCATGGCCCGTCGCCTCGAACAAATGATCCCCCAAGTTCCCATCCTGACCCTAGACAGCCGCAGCCAGATCTCTCCAGTGCCCGATCCAGCGCGCGCCTCAACCATGGCAATGCAGCCTCTTTTCTTGGCTCCGCTGCTGGCCCAATTGGCGCAGGTTCTGTCCTAATCTCAAATTCGGTTTGCGTACCCCGGCATCGATAGGCCAGGAAACCTCGCCCTACCAAAGCGGATACCAAATCCCGGTGGCTTATCCCCGCTTCAAACGATAATCCCGCTCAGGCTGAGCGGTAAGCCTGTCGAACAAACCGTCGAAGCCTCACTTCGTTTAGGGGGTTTTCTAGTCGGATTTGGTATGAGATCTATCCAAGCCCAATCGGCCCAACCCCACCGAAGAGGGCGTTTGAAAAGGGTTGCCTCAGGTGCGATTGGTCGCTAGATCGGTGTAAAACCACGGATTTTTTGACGGTTGAGGCTGACCTTATCGGTATAACTTGGGACAAGCTTCGGCTTTTCAAGCGTCCTCTAAGGCTTGTTTAGCCCTCAAGGGAATCGGAGGATCCTAGGCTCACCTGATTGACAAAAAAGCGGTTGAGGGTGGTGGAGACCATGGAGAGCAGAATTGGCCCCAAAATGAAGGCCCAAAATCCGTTCACCGAAAACCCTGGCGTAATCAGGGATGCCAGCCACAGAGACAGGCCATTCACCACCAGGGCAAACAGTCCCAGGGTGAGCACCGTAATCGGCAGAGAGAGAATAAACAGCACGGGTCGAATGATCGCATTTACCACGCCAATCACAATTCCGGCCAGGATGGCGGTGGGAAAACCGCTGATCACCAATCCCGGCAGGATGAAATCGACCACCAGCAGGGACAGGGCGGTGGCTAGGACACTGAGGGCATAGAGCAACATCGAAGGGGCCTCCAAACGAGGGTGAGGGCATCGAAAACTCGATCATAGCGTTTGGTCATTCTTTACCCCTACGGCCTTGGGATGATATGGGGGATAGATCTTTTTAGAATACTCCATGAAAATAACTATCCATTTGCCGTATCCATTTGCCGTAACCATTTGCCCTCACCCCTGCCCCTCTCCCCCAGGAGAGGGGTTCTGAATCCGGCTCCCCTTCTCCCTAGGGAGAAGGGGTTGGGGGATGAGGGCCAGCTTGGATGGTTCACTAATTGGACTACTCTTAGCCTTTAATGGATCTGGTAATGGATCTGGATTTTGGCCAGTTTTGTCCATCAACCCGATCCTAGGCTTGTCGGTGGCCCAGTCTGATCGATCAAGCGCGGTCAGCCGTTGGGATGATACGGCTCTGGCCCATTGACTCCCTCAAAATGGAGCAAAATAACGCAACGATGAATTACGGAATCGTTTATAGCTAGGATTTTTAGGGGAAGATGCGTTAACCCTTTGGATACCAACCGTCCATGCTGCTAGCGCGACACGCCCAAAGATAACCATCTATCCCTTTGAGGGCTAATCCGCGCCCGATACACCGTAGGGGCGAGGTCTCCTCGTCTATCAAGATCAAGGGCAAACAAGCCGGATTACCTGTGACCGTTGTTGTCCGTTGTTGACCCAGTTCCAACATTTTGGTGAGAGATTCTAGCCTTGATTCGGCCCTAAACCCAGTTCCCCCGTCCCGGCGACCTCGATCTTCCCAGACCAAATCCGTGGCGGTGGATCCCCGTCCGCCCCTGGTGGTCGGTGGGGAAACCATCCCCCCAGGGCGGCGGGTACGGCTCGATCTTCCCGTGGCGCGGTTAACCACGGGCACCATGATGTCGCTGCCGGTGACGGTCATCAATGGCAAACACCCTGGCCCCCGGCTGTGGCTTAGTGCCGCCATCCACGGCGATGAACTCAACGGCGTAGATACGATTCGGCGCATTGCCCAATCTCTGCGGCCCACCCGGCTGCGGGGGGCGGTGATTGCAGTGCCCGTGGTCAATGTCTTTGGTCTGCTGGAGCAATCGCGCTACCTGCCCGACCGCCGCGACTTGAACCGTTCCTTTCCCGGTTCCCAGCGGGGTTCCCTGGCCAGTCGGCTGGCCTTTTTGTTTATGAGTGAGGTGGTCAGCCAATGCACCCACGGCATCGACCTCCATACGGCGGCCATCCATCGCGTCAACCTACCCCAGGTGCGGGCCGACCTCACCGATCCCGATACCTACACCTTTGCCCAGTCCTTTGGCGCACCGATCATCCTCCATTCCGCCCATCGCGATGGATCCCTACGGCAAGCCGCCGCCAAGCGCCGCATTCCCACCCTAATCTACGAAGGCGGGGAAGCCCTGCGGTTTGATGAGGCGGCGATTCAGACTGGGGTGGAGGGCATTTACCGAGTGATGGCCTACCTCGGCATGTATGCCGCCCCCGATTCCCTGGCATCCACCACCAGCCTAGAATCCCGCGATACCCGTTGGGTGAGGGCCTCACGGGGGGGCATTTGGCACTGCACCATCCGCCTAGGGGATCGGGTGAAGCAACGACAGCCCCTAGGGTTCATTAGCGACACCTTTGGCGATAAGACCGTACAGGTACGCAGCCCCATGGCGGGAATTGTGATTGGCCATGGCCAAAATCCCCTCGTCAACCAAGGCGATGCCCTCGTCCATGTGGCTGGGTTAGATCAGGTTAACTGAGAGGCTTAGATTGACTAGATTGACTAGATTGACTAGGCAATGCTGCCCCGTTTGCGGGCTTCCTTGGCGGAAATGCCGATATTTTTGAGGCCAGCCCGCATCATCTCCCGTTCCAGCAGCGCAAAGAAGCGGCGACGATCTCCCCCCCGCACCACCGCCTGGTTGTGGGCTTCGGCTAGGGCCACCGGATAGCCATAGCCCTTCTGCACCTGGGCCAGCACCATCCGCAGGGCGAGGTCACAGCCTGCGGCATCGGCCATCACCCACTCCGGCATCTCCACCCGCGCCACCTCTGCCCCCACATGGAGGTAGCAAAAATAGATGTGTTGATCGCCGTAGAGACCGAGGATGCTGGCGGAACTGCGCCAAAAGGGGCTGCGCTGCCCTGGTTCTAGGGCGGTGGCCCAAAAGGTGGCATCCCGCAGGGGCATAAATCCGCCGCAGGGGGCCTTTTCAGACTGGCCCCGGCAGTGCTGGGCGCAGTGGGGTTCTGCAAAGGGGCAGGCGGGCAAACGCAAAAAGTTCAGCCCCTCGCTGCTACGGGAGGCACTGAGATAGCCCACCAGGGGAATACCCAGCCGCCGCAGCCGTTCCCAGGCCGCCAAAATCGGGGGCAGCAGGTGATCTCGGCCTTCGGCGGGGATAGCTTCGAGGAACCAGTAAATCAGCGATCCATCGACCATGGCCAGGGTGGGCGGGGCTTTGTCTAGGGAAGATTCCGCTGCAACCGAGGCTCCCAACTCGGCCAACACCTCCGCCTCCGCCACCGTGCGCCGATGGCCCATCCATTCCTCGGTGCTAATGCCCCAGGGGCGAGACTGGTAGAGATCCTCTGGGCGGTAGATCACCTCTGGCAGGCTATCCAGCAACGGAAAGCGGCCCTGGCCGTAGTGCAGCACCACCCGCCCCACATTGATGAGATAACAGTAAGCAATGTCGTGGTGGCTAGGGGAAATTTGCGATCCATCGGTGGCCAGCACCGTATGGGCGGCGGTCAAGGGTTCTAGGGCTATCCGGGTGGTCAGCGGTTCTACGGGCAGCGCTGCCGTGAAGGCGAGGTGTTCGGCGTAGTCCTGGTGTCGGGCCACCCAATCCTCCTGGTGTTCGGTGGCGATGGTCATCCACCGCTGCGCTGTGCGGATTCTGGCCTGGGCCGCCTCCGCCTCCTGGGCCAAGTGCTGGCTCATGCCCTGCATCTGTTGGGCCAACTGCGCTAAATCCAGCATTGAGATCACCTCAGGGAAGACCCAAGAACACCCATCTTTCCCATCCTACCCCTGGGAATCCGGGGAGTCTGCCCTGGTCTGAAGGCTCTGAAGCAGGTGAGTAATGGTCTCGGACACCGGAGGATCCATCGACCCATCCACAATCCTCAGCCCCGACGGCACCGACCCAGTCATCGCAGATAGGCTCACCCAAGGGATCTGGATCAACTCTGGGCATTGGGCCACCCAGTCCCAGTCTGTCTCGGTAAAGCCTAAGCCATCCACCAGCACAATGGCCTGGGGTTGCCACACCCGACACAACAGCCGCGCCTGGGCCAAGTCATTGGCCTGCACCAGCCGACACCGCTGGCTTTGGAGGGTGGTTCGCCACACCTCCGGTAGCGCCACCTGGGCCTTGGTGAGGGCAGATTGCCCTGGGTAGGTCAGCACCAACAGGGTAAGCGGGGTCGCAGGGGCTTTTGGGGTGGAATTTTGGGGGGTGGAATCTTGGGGAGTCACGCGTCCCTGATTGGCCGGATCTGGGCCTGGGGGATAATCGATGGCCGATGGCGAGGCTGTCAACGACTGGTTTGCCGATGGCTGGGCTGTCAATGACTGGGCTGTCGATGACTGGGCTGTCGATGACTGGTTTGCCGATGACTGGTTTGTCGATGACTGGTTTGCCGATGACTGGGCTGTCGATAGCGGGGCGAGGGCTTGGGCGAGGGACTTGGGGTTATCTAGCACCAGAAGCACCGCCTGGGGGGCCACCTGGGCCAAAACTGCGCCCGGATTCGCAGGGATCTCCCCCAGGGACGCACCATGCAGCAGCACGAGGGCCGGAGTCAATCGCTGGGCCATGTCCACCGCCTCCTGCCAATGGGTGGCCAGTAGCAAGCGGGTTTCCCCGGCGACCATTTGTGCCTGGGTATGCACCAACCATTCGCCATCCGCGCTCACCAGCAGCACAAGCCTTTCTGGGCCAATTCCTCCTGGGTCAATTCCCGCTGGGCCGTCCTGGGCTAGATCACCCGCCGCCGCCGATGTTTGATCCACAGGATCTGACGGATCTTCTTCCATCAGCCCTGGCTCGTCCCCAGCCTCCCTTCCTCCCCGCCAGGGCAGCAGAATCGTAATCTGGTAGCCATCCAGGGGAGAACAAAAGCCCACCAAGTCGCCCCCCTGCTGCTGACATAGCCGTCGGGCTAGGGCCAACCCCAGGGTTTCCAGGCCGTCCACCTCGGCCCCTAGGGTCACCGTCCAGGGGGGAGACCCAGGGCTAGGGGAGAGGCGGTCATCGGTCTCTGGGGTGGCCCGCAGCGTCAGCCCAACCCAGGATCCCCAGGACTCTAGGGTCAGGGTTTGGGGAATGGCCCCTCGATGCAGGAGATAGCCCAAAACGCTGTAGATGCTCTGCTGAAGCCGCAGTCGATCCACCCGCAGCAATGGCACTTGGGGGGGCAACTGGCAGCGAAAGGTGTCCATCCAAGGCGGTGGGGCGGCGGCATCGGGCAGCCAACTGGTGAGAAATGTGGGCAGTAGGGTTTCCGTCAGAGCGTTGAGATCCACCGGAACCCTGTCTAAATCCATCTGTCCCGCCTCTAAGCGCATCCAGTCCACCAGTTGATTCACTAGGCGGATCAGCTTGCGAATGGCTCGCCGCATCAGCCCCGCATAGCGAGACTGGCGGTCGTTCAGGTGGCCAACCCGATGATCCAACAGTAGGGTAGATAGCCCTAACAGGGAGGTCAGCGGCGTTTTGAGGGCGTGGCTAATGGTCATCACCCACTGCTGTTCCTGCACCGACGTGGCGGACAAGGGGGCAACCGCCGGACTCAAGGATCCCTGGGCCAGCAGATCCGCCCCATTCAGTACCCCCAAGTACCGCCCTTCGACATCCACCACTACCCAGCAGGGGGCCGACGAATGGGTGATCAGACGAATGAGATCGGCGGGCGTCGTGTGGGCCACTAGGGGCACCACGGGTTCAAGCCAGGCTAGGCAATCTTGGAGGTAAACCGCTGGGGGATCGCCCCCTTGTCCTTGCTGGCGCGACCACAACAGCCCCAACGCCAAACAGCCTTGGGGGCGATGTTGATCGTCGATTACAACAATGTGGCTGGGCCAGGGCAAGGGGGCCGACCCTAGACAAAACTGGCTCAGATCGGCCACCACGGTTTGAATGGCCACCGTTGGCAGGTAGCTGGGTATGGGGATCATCCAGGGGACTAATCCTGCCGTTGAGGCGGTGGCAGATGGGGGCCAAACATGGGGCAAAAACGACATCCTCAGCGTTCCCTAGGGTTGATGAAGCTAGAGGGGAGATCCGCGCTCCCTAACCTACCACCATCGGAGCAGCAAGTTAAAACTGGAGGGAGGCATTCTGGCGGCCAGCCCTTACAATTAACAAATATAAACATTTGATACCTAACCGGGCTCTAGGATAACGTTCTGATAGCCAGCCGGAGATGGTTTAGCGTTTTTTAGCAGATTAGCTACTTTGGTTGCACCCCTACAGATATATGTTCTCGCTCGGTCGAGGGAATCGCTGGCCGAGGCTGGGCAACTCTTGCCCCCCGACCGATTTGTTGTATGCCTGGGCACCACTGTAGAGGAGAGTCTGGTGCAATTGCGGGATCGGGGCAATCAAATTGATTGCCTGGTGACCGAAGATGCCCTGCTAGAGCATTGGTTGCCCTCCCTGGCGGAGGCCGGAGTGTTGCTGCCCGTGGTGGCGGTAACCCCAGCGGGGGCCACCCCTGGACACGGCGCGGCCCATCTGCCCTGGAAGGATATCTACCACGGAGCGGTAGTTACCCTGCCCAATAACAAACTCGACCAACTAGAGGAGGCCATTAACCGGGCGATCCAGCAGTTTTTGGCTCTGCCTGCCGAGTCCTGTGCCCTGCCCGTCATCCCAGAAGCCGCCGCCGAAATTGTCGAAGCTGCCGAGACTACCGAAGCCGCTGTCTCACCGCCCGAACTCCTGAGTGCCCAACAGGAGCGTCTGACCGATAAGCTTAAGGCCCGTTTAGGTTACCTAGGCGTTTATTACAAGCGCAACCCTGAATACTTCCTACGCAATATGAGTCAGGTTGACCGTGAGACCCTTCTCAACCAGCTCAAAATCGACTACCGCAAGATTGTGCTGGGGTACTTCTCCAACGATGCCAAGCTCAACCAAAACATCGATGCCTTCGTTGACCAAGCCTTCATGGCCGACATTTCGGTATCGCTGATTGTGGAGATGCACATGGATCTGATGGACGAGTTCTCCAAGCAGCTTAAGCTGGAGGGGCGCAGTGAGGAGATTCTGCTGGACTACCGCCTCACCTTGATCGACGTGATTGCCCATCTCTGTGAGATGTACCGTCGCTCTATTCCTAGAGAACCCTGAGGAACCAGGCCCAGATCACCACCCAGCTTAGGTAAGTTTGGTGAGGTGGAGTTCAGTCCCCTCGATATAATCAATTCCGTCCCTAATCTGGGTTGTCCTAGTTCCCATCTTTGCAGAGCATAAGCCCATGAGTGCCGTCAAAAAAACCTACATCCTTAAGCTCTACGTGGCGGGTAACACCCCCAACTCCATTCGAGCGCTTAAAACCCTCAACAACATCCTGGAAGAGGAATTCCAGGGGGTTTACGCGCTCAAGGTCATTGACGTACTGAAGAATCCCCAACTGGCCGAGGAAGACAAAATTCTGGCCACCCCCACCCTCTCCAAAATTTTGCCGCCCCCGGTGCGGAAAATCATCGGCGACCTATCGGATCGAGAGCGGGTCTTAATTGGCCTCGATCTGCTCTATGACGAACTCCGGGAGGACGATATGTATAGCTAGTCAGATCACGGTATGCTAAATGCTCGGTAACCACGTTTGTTTGCGTCCCTTTTGCTGCCCTATGACCGCCGTAAGCCATTCCCATGACTGACACCGCTCAACCTGATTTGCCCTCCTCCACCCTGCCCTTGGGGGTGCGCAAAACCCGCACCATGATCGAAGGCTTTGACGACATCAGCCATGGTGGTCTGCCGATGGGGCGGTCTACCCTGGTCAGCGGTACCTCTGGGACAGGGAAAACGCTGTTTGCGGTGCAGTTCATCTACAACGGCATCACCTATTTTGACGAACCAGGGGTGTTTGTCACCTTCGAGGAATCGCCAGAAGACATCGTCCAAAACGCCTACAGCTTTGGCTGGGATTTACAAAGGCTGGTCAACGACGGCAAGCTGTTTATTTTGGATGCTTCCCCCGACCCAGAGGGGCAGGATGTGGTAGGCAACTTTGACCTCTCAGCCCTGATTGAGCGGATTCAGTACGCCATCCGCAAATACAAGGCCAAGCGCGTCTCCATCGACTCGGTCACGGCGGTGTTTCAGCAGTACGATGCGGCCTCCGTGGTGCGGCGGGAGATTTTCCGCTTAGTGGCCCGACTCAAACTGATGGGCGTCACCACGGTGATGACCACCGAGCGTCTAGATGAGTACGGCCCCGTGGCCCGCTTTGGCGTAGAAGAATTCGTGTCGGATAACGTGGTGATCGTCCGCAACGCCCTGGAAGGGGAACGCCGCCGCCGCACCATGGAAATCCTCAAGCTGCGCGGCACCACCCACATGAAGGGCGAGTATCCCTTCACCATCACCAACGACGGTATTAATATTTTCCCCCTAGGAGCGATGCGATTGACCCAGCGATCCTCCAATGCGCGGGTATCCTCCGGTGTGCCCACCCTCGACGAAATGTGCGGCGGCGGCTTTTTCAAGGATTCCATCATTCTGGCCACCGGGGCCACGGGTACGGGCAAAACCCTCTTGGTCAGCAAGTTTTTAGTGGATGGCTGCAAGGCCGGGGAACGGGCGATCCTGTTTGCCTACGAAGAATCCCGCGCCCAGTTGTCCCGCAACGCCTACTCCTGGGGCATCGATTTTGAAGCCATGGAGCAGCAGGGCTTGCTGAAAATCATCTGCGCCTACCCCGAATCCGCTGGCCTGGAAGATCACCTGCAAATCATCAAAACCGAGATTTCCCAGTTCAAACCCGCCCGCATGGCCATTGACTCCCTCTCGGCCCTGGATCGCGGCGTCAGCAACAACTCCTTCCGGCAGTTTGTCATTGGCGTAACGGGCTTTGCCAAGCAAGAAGAAATCACCGGATTCTTCACCAACACCACCGAGCAGTTCATGGGGCTGCACTCCATCACCGAGTCCCACATTTCCACCATCACCGACACGATTTTGATGCTGCAATACGTGGAGGTGCGCGGCGAAATGTCTCGCGCCATCAACGTCTTCAAAATGCGCGGTTCCTGGCACGACAAGGGGATTCGGGAATACACCATCAGCAGCCATGGCCCCGATATTAAAGATTCCTTCCGCAACCTGGAGCGGATCATCAGCGGTTCCCCCACCCGCATTGCCGTGGACGAAAAGAGCGAACTGTCCCGCATTGTCCAGGGCGTGCAGAGCGATCTGGGCAATCTGGGCGAATAGGTTAAAATGAGCGACCTAACCAGGGTAGAGAATCGCGGCTCTGCCCTAGCGTAATCTGTTCTCAATGCCTGTGACTGCATTTTCTCCTTCCCCCACTTCTTCGTCCAACCCTGGCACCCCGGCTCCGCTGCCACGGCAGCGGTGGCACATTCCTACCCCCAATGGGGCACTGGTGGAGGACTTGGCGGCGGCCACGGAGCTATCGCCGTTGATGGCCCAGGTGTTGGTGCAGCGGGGGATTTTGGTGCCAGAACAGGCGGCAGATTTTCTGAACCCAGAGCGGCTGCAACTGCCCTCGCCCCTGCTGGAATTTGAAGACTTGGCCCCCAGCCTGGAATTACTGACTGAGGCGATTCAATCGGGGCAGCGCATCACCATCTGCGGCGACTACGATGCCGATGGCATGACCAGTACGGCCCTGCTGCTGCGGGCCTTACGCACCCTGGGGGCCAAGGTCAACTACACCATCCCCAGCCGCATGAACGAGGGCTATGGCATCAACCAGCGCATCGTGGAAGACTGCCATGCCGAAGGGGTAAGCCTGATTTTGACGGTGGATAACGGTATTGCCGCCGTGGCCCCGATCCAGCGGGCGCGGGAACTGGGGCTGACGGTGATTGTCACTGACCACCACGACCTGCCGCCCACCTTGCCCCCCGCCCACGCGATTTTGAACCCCAAGCTGCTGCCCGAAACCTCTCCCTACCGGGGCGTAGCCGGGGTGGGCGTGGCCTATATTTTGGCGGTGTGCCTAGCCCAATCCCTCAACCAAGCCCAGGCACTCACAGGGTCGCTGCTGGAACTGTTCACCCTGGGCACCATTGCCGACCTCGCCCCGCTAACCGGGGTCAACCGTCGCTGGGTGCGGCGGGGGCTGGGGTTACTGCCCCGATCCCAGATCTTCGGTATCCAAGCCCTCATTCAAGTGGCGGGGCTGGCGGATCAAAGCAAGGCTCTCAAACCCGAACACATTGGCTTTCGCCTAGGGCCGCGCATTAATGCCGTGGGTCGCCTCAGCGATCCCCAAATTGTGATTGACCTGCTGACCACCGACGACCTGGGCACCGCCCTAGAGCGGGC
This sequence comes from Spirulina sp., assembly GCA_044070495.1. GTDB lineage: Bacteria > Cyanobacteriota > Cyanobacteriia > Phormidesmidales > Phormidesmidaceae > Nodosilinea. The sequence continues at coordinate 64,062 of JBIPSI010000014.1, forward strand.
CATGCAGTGCGAGCAAATTAACGCTACCCGTCAGGAATTGTGCCAGCAGATTGAGCAGGAAGCCGTGGCCTGGTGCGAGCAGCAGCAGGCGGCGGGAAATTTGAACCTACTGCGGGATCGGGTGCTGGTGGTGGTGCGGCCCCAGTGGCACCACGGCGTAATTGGCATTGTGGCCTCGCGGCTAGTGGAGCGCTACGGCGTGCCCGTCTTCATCGGTACCTACGAGGACGAGGACGGTGCGGTGATTCGCGGATCGGCACGGGGCATTCCAGAATTTGACGTATTTGAAGCCCTACAAAGCTGCCGCGACTTGATGGAAAAGTTTGGCGGCCACCATGCAGCGGGGGGCTTTTCCTTCCGGGCCGACCACCTCCCGGCCATTCAAACCCGCCTCTCCCACTATGCCTGCCAGGTGTTGACCCCCGACTTGCTGAAGCCGCTGATTTCCGTCGATGCCCAGGCCAACCTCAGCGACATCACCTACGCCCTCTACGAACAAATCGACCACCTCCACCCCTGCGGCATCGAAAACCCAGAACCCGTCTTTTGGACGCCCCAGGTGCAGGTCGTCGAACAGCAGATCGTAGGCCGCAACCGAGAACACCTCAAACTCATCCTGCGCCAGGGCGACACCACCATCAAAGCCATCGCTTGGCGCTGGGGAGACTATTTCCCGCTGCCGGATCGGGTGGATTTGGCCTATCGGCTCAAGCAAAACGAATGGCAAGGCGTGACCACCGTAGAACTAGAACTCGTGGGTGTCCGACAAGAAGCACTCCCCCAGCAAGCCGTTTCACCAACGATAGAACCCCCCGTGAGATCAGCCCCCCCATCCGTCACCCCCACACCTGCCACTTCCACACCTGCCACCCCCACACCTGCACCTGCCACCCCCACACCCGCTACCACAAAACCCAAAGTCTCAGAATCCGCCCCATCGCCCCCCGCCCTTTCCTTAAACCCCAGCGTCCCAGCCGTGCCCTTTCGCTGTGGCCAGCGGGACTACTGGATTAGCCCCACCGAGGATCCGCAGCACCTGGCCATCACCAACGCCGAGGGCCACACCCTACAGATCAACCTAGCCACCCAGCAGGGTTCTCTCCTGGTGCCAGGACAGACGACCCAGGCCATTAACTTGGCATCTCCGGGCTATGCCACCCTGATTCAAGCGGGTGTGCAGGCCCTAGAGCAGTGGCGGCTGAGCCAGGATCTTCAGACCCAATCAACGGCCCTCGCCGCCAAGGATCAGCACATTCAAACCCAGGCGGAACAACTGGCGGAGCGCGACTGGCAAATCCAGGCCCAAGCTGCCCAGATCGCTGACTTAGAACGCCAGCTTCAAGCCCAAGCCACCCAACTGGCTGAACAAACCCAGCAAATCCAGGCCCTACAAACCCAGATTGCTCACCTCAAAGCCGCCCAAGCCCCTCAACCCCCGATGCTTTTTGACCCTACAACACCAACCCTTGCAAATAGCCAGATTTCGGCGGCACCCCCCTCGGATACCAAGCCTTCAGTCCCCCAAAAAACACCCCAGAAGTCTCGAACAGCGAAGGATCCCGCCATCGAAACCCCCTCGCTGTTTGATCTGGCGTCCTTACCCCAGCCCTCGGATCCAGTGTCTGAACCTCCAACCCCAGCGACCTCGCCGAGTCCCAGAACCGCCCGCTGGCAGCAGCAGGTACGCACCGCCCTAGGCGATGGGGTGTGGTTTTGTCTAGCCAAGGCAACCCAGGAGGCATTGATCCTCACCTTTCAGCGGCAGGAGGAATTGGCTCTGCAAACGGCCGCTAATCGTACAGCGGACTATTCGGAGGTGGCCCTACCCCTGATAACGGCCCTGGAAACGGAAATTTGGTTGCCCCTCCTGACCGGACTCACCGATTACGGCCAGCACAGCCAAGATGCAGAGGTGATGCAACTGGCCCAAGCCCTCAGCCACCACGACCTAGGAATTCTGCCGGGGCTGGTGGCGGAATCCTGGAAAATTCTTTCAGACAAGACCCTGCAATCCTCCAGCAAACCGCGCCTGAGCCAAAAAACAATCCACGCCGAAACCTGGGGTGAAACCTGGCCCGTTGGCGATGATCCGCTTAACGACACCCATCGGGTGCTGCTCGACGAATTTTTGCAGGGCTGGGATCATCCCGTTTCCCGCTGGCTCACCACTCTGCCAGAGGAGGCCGCCACCGCCCTCGCCCAGGTCTATCAGCTTCACCAGATTGCCCTCGGCCCCGATTCTCTGCTGCCCTGGCAATATCAACTGCTGCAACAGGGGGTGGTTGGCGAACGCCGCAAGGCTGGCATTCTTCCCCAAATTTTTGGCGAAGCAATCCTATAGCGACGTATGGCCTGGTAGCCGGATTCGTCGCTGCCGTAGGTTGATTACAGCAACGCGGAACCCAACGCCACCGGGAATCTAGGGTCTGTTGGGTTCTGCTATCGCGCCACCCAACCTACGAAAAATCAGGGCTTTGTGAGGTTGGGTCAACTCGCCAAGTTGGTAGTTTGCTTTAGGCTCGGTTGGCGGCGTTGATTTCGTCCAAAATGGCCTGGGCACCTTGGCTACGAAGCTGCTGGGCCAGTTGGGTACCCAGGTCTTCGGCGGTGTCGGTGGGGCCAGAGACAACATCTTTGATCAGCCGCTGACCGTCTAGGCTAGCCACTAGCCCCGTCAGGGTGAGGCTGTCGCCCTCTAGGACGGTGTTCACCCCGATGGGCACCTGGCAGCCGCCCTCTAGCTCTCGCAGGAAGGCCCGTTCTGCCAAGCAGCGGGCGGTGGTGGGTGCGTGGGACAACACGCTCAGCAGGTTGAGAATGGCATCGTCTCCGGTGCGGCATTCGATGCCCAGTGCCCCTTGGCCCACGGCATGGAGGGAAATCTCGGCAGACAGCATTTCGTGGATGCGGTCGTCCATATCCATGCGGTGCAGCCCCGCCGCCGCCAGAATAATGCCGTCATACTCGCCCTCATCCAGCTTGCGCAGACGGGTATTGAGGTTGCCGCGAATGTCCTTAAATGCCAGGTGGGGGTAGTGGTGGCGCAGTTGGGCCAACCGCCGCAGGGAGGAGGTGCCAATCACGGAACCTTCGGGCAGGGTGGACAGGGTTTTGTCCTTGTGGCGCTCGTGGATAACCAGGGCATCGGCGGGGTCTTCCCGCTCGGTAATGCAGCCCAACATCAGCCCCGCCGGTAAGCGGGTGGGCAAATCCTTGAGGGAATGCACCGCGAAGTCGCTATCCCCCCGCAGCATGGAATCCTCTAGCTCCTGGGTAAACAGCCCCTTGTCGCCAATTTTGGAGAGGGACACATCCAGCACCTTATCGCCCTGGGTGTCCATGGTCACCACCTCGAACTGGAGGTCGGGGAAGTGTCGCTGGAGCTCATCGCGAACCCAGTGGGTTTGAATCAGCGCCAACTGGCTCTTGCGCGACACGATGCGGATGGTGCGAGGGGTGGCCGAAACAGTAGAGGAGGCGGGGGATGGCATGGTCTGTAAACGAATATGACTAAGTATGACGAACGATCAGCAACCGTAATGACAGAACGTCACAGAATCTTTAGGGTACATTACGTCGGTACCCCCATCGGTATGCCCTAGGGAGATGTTAAGCGGTTGTCACACTTGGGGCCTCGGCTCCCTAGTCCAGAACCGTAGGGCGCATCCGCGAAGCCATGCACCAACGCCATATATCCCCAGTTTCCATACTAATCCGCCTGGTTTACCCCAGGCATCGGCGAACGAGGAGACCCAGCCCCTACGGCTTTTCGGCCTAGGGATTGGGGTTTTCTGAGAATCTGCGGTCTCAGAATCTGCGGTCTACACTGGGCCAATTAACCGCCGCACCGCACTACCCACGGCACGACGCATCTGCTGTTTCCGTCGCCAGCGCTGAAATTCCTTGGTGTAGCTGTACTCATTGGGTCGATAGATCCGCCACCAGTTCCACAGTAGCTTGAGTGACCAGGGGCCAAAGACGAGATAAAGAATCCAGTTCCAAATCCAGCCACCTGTGAAGAGTTCAAACAGGAGAACGAATCCGCCAAAGATTAGGAACTGGGTCAAACTGTGCTGAAACCGTTGTTTCCGTTCGCGATCAAACTGGCGCTGGTCGGCAATTTCGTATTTCTTTACATCCCATTCCCGCTCGGCTTCGGCTAGGGTTTCGGCGGAAATGCCCAGTTCTTCGGCAATTTCCAAAAGCTGGGCGCGGGACAGCTCGCCAGAGTCAACTTGGCGGGCCATGGCAATGCTGAGAATTTGCTGGGCGTCCTCCGCCGGATAGCAAAATGCATTGTCTTGATTATTTGGATGTGTCATACCATTACCCCAGAACGGCCCGATTGCCACAACAACACCTATCCCCTTATAGACAAAATTTTGCCCATTGGGGGGAGAGATCGGGTACGGAAAACCCCGTACGGTAGGCGTCAACCCTGACAGGACGGGCGCTTAGCGCGTTGGAGCAGTCTGGGCCGTAGACGATACATCGTAATGCTTTGTAAGCCTTGGAGTGTGCATCATGACCCAACTGGTTCAAGTTCGCCTAGACGACGGCACCGAAATTTACATGGAAGCCACCGAGGATGTGGTGGCCCCCACCCCTGGCGGCACCGATGCCTACAGCGACCCCTACGGCGAAACTACTCGCACCTCTAAGGGCTGGGGCGGCAGTGCCATGACCTCCTCCGCTGCCCAGGCAGCCCAGAGTTTTAAGGCCATTGAAAGCACCATTCGCACCTACACCAACTACACCATGAACGCCTTTCGCGACATGGCCTGCGCCAATGTGGAAAAGGTAACCCTAGAATTTGGCATTAAGGTGGGCGGCGAGGCTGGAGTTCCCTACGTCACCAAGGGCACCGCCGAGAGCAACCTAAAAATTACCGTGGAATGCTCCTTTGATGAGCGACCCTAGGCCTAGATAGCCAGCATCGTCTCGGCCCCAAGCCACACATCAACCCCCCAGCCGAGACGATGCCATTGAGAGTTATTTATTTCGGAAAGATTTGATTGGTTAAATCTTCTCGACTGATGTCAAAATGTTCTGCGATAGCTTTCAGGATGGCATTGAGTGTGCCAATCTTTATCGGGCTGTGGTTCGGCACGGTAATGTGATGTACCCCATTTTGTTGGGTGGTTAAGCGCAGATGGCTGCCCGTTTGGCGATCAACGGTGTAGCCTAGTGTTGCCAATGCTTTTGCCAACTGCTGCCCGGTCAAATCTCTGGGCAGTTTCATGCCACGATAACCTCTTCTTGAACAATGTGGAGGCGAATTAACTTCGGTCGTTCGTCATCGTCAAAGTGGCATTGCACCGCATCGCGTACCATGGCGCGCAATGCTATTAAATCTTCTGCCTGGGTAAAGATGGGCTCGCCCATGGCTTGAGCGTGGTACCCTCCTTCGGGATCTTCTTCAACCAAAAAAATAATTTCAGTCATGGTTTGTGGATGCCTAACGTTAGGTAATTAGGTGGGGTGAAGCGGTGATTTTGATCAGTGTGCCAGAAACCAATGTTACGGCCAAGCCGGGTGTTGATAGCCACGGTGTTGGTCACCCTAAGGACAAAGTAATGCTCTGACGCTCTGCCCGACGTCTTATTCCTCTGGATTTGGGGCCAGGTTGGCTAAGCGCTCTACGGTGGTGCGCCAGGTGTCGATTAGGGCGGGTGTCCAGATCCAGCGCAGGCCGAGGACTCTGGGATCGAGGATGGTGGGGTCGAGGTTGATCGCCATCAGCAGGTAGTCGTTGGCGCGGTTGAGGGCGGTTTGGCGTTCGGCGGGGTCGGGGGTTTGTTCGCCTCGGCGGGCGTAGGCCATGGTGAGGCCCGCGATGGCGTTGGTGGTAAAGGCGGAAGCTACCTGGGAAGGGCGGTCGGGGTTGCGATCCCGCAGTTGGGCTTGGTCGAGGCGGAGGGCGGTTTCCCAGGCTTCAATGGCGAGGTCGTTGTCGGCCAGCACATAGTGGGCAAAGCCCAGGGCAACCCAGGCTTCTGGGAAGTCTTCCCTGGCTTGGATGGCTTGGCTCCAGGCGCGACGGGCATCGTAGGGGGTGGCCCCTTGGTCGCCCAGGACGGCCTGCTGCCAGAGCAAGCGCCCCCGCACAAAGGCAAGATCCGCATCGAGCAATTGATCGGCATCGGCGGCAGCTAGCACCGATTGGGCGGCGGCCAGGTCGCCCTGATCCAGCAGTTGTTCGATGGATCGGCGGGCTTGGGCAGGGCGGTCGGTGGTGAGGAACTGAATCGCTTGCAGAACAATCACGCCATTGCCGCTACTGGAAATTGGCCCCTCGGTTAGGTTAGACGCATTGCCGTCGGTGGGCGGACGGGGGCTTTCCCAGTCGGGCGACAGGGGCGGACGGACGAGATTCCCTGGGTTGGGCCGCAGGGCTACTCCTAACGCTACGGCGGATCCAAAGGCCAGCACACCCGCCAAACCCCAGCGCCAGGGGGCAGGCACGGCCTCTAGGGCTTGGCGAAGGGGGGCGGCGGCTTCGGTGAGGACGGCAACCCAGGATTTGGCCTGGGGCGGATGGGGGGGCACGGTGGATCCGCCCACCACCACGACGCGATGGGGGACGGGGGCATCCACGGGGGCATCCACGGGGGGAACAGGGGACGGGGCAACGGGATCGGTGGGGCGCTGGATGCTGGGATGGAGGGGATCGGGAGTAGGAGCCGTGAGTTGTTGGACGAGGTTGGCCACGGGATCTTCCTCTGGGGGAGGGGAGGTGTCCAAATCGGTCAGCCAGTCGCCAATCGCAGAGGATGAGGGCGGTGGCGTGGTGAGGGCGGCATGGCCAGAGAAGACCTCCTGAGCCAAGCTGGAGATATCGGGATCGGTGCTGTAGTCGGGGGGGATGAGGCCGGAATCGAGGTCAATTTCCTCTAGATTCAGGGTTTCCAGCAGATCCTCGGCGTGGGCTTCTGGGGCGGCGAAGAGGTAGCCATCAAAGCCGGGCCGCAGGTAGAGGATGGGCAGCATCCAGAGGGGTTGGCGGGAACCATGGGCGGCCATCAACCCCTGGCGCACCCGACTGAGGCAGACATCCGCCGGATAGCCCTGGCGCAGGTTGCGGTAGAGCAGTTGGGTAAAGGTGATGGCCACATCGTCGGGGATGCGGTCGGCCATGGCAATGACGCCGGGAACACCCCTGGCCACTAGGGCCTGCACTAGGTTTTGCAAGCGCCAGTCGGAGGTGGCGTCGGGGTTGGGGGTGTAGGCTCCGCGACAGGAGTTGAACACGGCCAGCCAAATGCCATTATTCACCAACAGGCCCGCCAGTTCCTTGCCACTGAGGCTTTCGGTGAGGCCGTTGTGGCGGTTGACCAAAAATAGATCGCCGCCGCTGCCGCTGGGATCTCGGTCGTTGGGGCCTTGGTCAAAGCTGGCGTCGCTGTGGCCTGCGTAGTGCAACACCTGAAAATTTCCCTGTTCGAGGGCCTGCACCAGTTCGGCCCGACCGGGTTGTTCCAGTAAGGTGATCTGAATATCGAGGGGTTGCCGCAGGCGGACGCTGGGATGGGCCACGGGGCTGGGGCGGCTGGGGGGCGAGGCCAGATCGGCCATCAGGGGCTTGATTTCGCGGGTGAGGGATAGGCGGTGCTGGTCGCTGGGGGCTGAGACCACCATCAGCACGCGCAGGGGTTCGGGGGCAGGGGCCAGGGGCGGCAGGGTGGCCAAATCGACGGTGTTGGGGCCTTGGTAATAGCGACAAAGGGTGATATCCATGCCCGTTGCCAGGGGCCGATCCTCGCCGTAGAGCAGTTCCCAGGGTAGGCTTTGCAGACGGCTATCCTTGAACCCCAGACGCAGGCGCAGGGGTTGCTGAAGGTGTTGGGCCACCCCCTGGGCGGCCACCCAGCTATCGCGAATGCGCCCCTGAAAGAGGTGTTGATAGAGATCCTGCCCTAGGTGAATGGCGATCTCCGATTCCGAACCTTGGGATCCCCTATCACCGGGGGAAGCATCGCTCAAAAGCTGGTGTAGCGGGTCTTGCAGGAGAGCTTCGGCCTGGGCCAGCCAGTCGGCCACGGGCCAAGTTACCTGGGTTTCGGCCAGGGGCACCCCCGCCGCCACAGCCTCCGTGCGCAGCAGATAGGTATCCTGACCCGTTACGGGGGTAATGGAGATGTGAAACTCTTGAATCACCAGTGCCGACTCTTAATAAAGGCTTGCAAACCCCAGGCAGGGCCGCAAGGGACAGGTATTATGTGGATAATTTTCGCGCCCTAGCGGGCCATTTCCGGGAGTTCGACCTATTTTTTTACCCCGTCGCCGTTCCTATCCCCTCCAAGGTAAATCATCCTGTCCGATCCAGCGACTGCCGCAATTTCCGCACCATTTGGGCGGGCGTTGGGCGGCCCTATGCAGTGCGGCCCTAGTCGGTGCCCTGGGCTTTCCCCTAGGGACTGAAATGGCCGTTCAGGCCGCCATTGTTACTGTCGGGTTTGAAACCGATCTGGAGGCCGAATTCCCCTCCCCTCTATCCACCGAAGAACAGGATTGGCTAGAGATCCTGCAATCGGTACAGCAGCCGCAGATCCTCAGCGATCTTAGCCCCGACGGTACCACCCTCTTGGTGTCCGTGGCCCCTCGCCTCGGTGCCGATCCACCGATCCTCTATTTCCTTGATCTAGAGACAGGAACCCTAACCGAAGCCTTGGATCTTCAGTACGAGGTGGCCAGCCCCACGGGGCTAGTGCGCTGGGTGGACAACGACACCCTACGCTTCGTGCAGCAGAATCCCTTTGGGGCGTGGGAGATTGTCACCCTCAATCGCACTACAGGCATTGTGTCGCGCACCCAGGTCTCTCCCACGGGCGAGGAAGCGGGGGAAATTCTGGGGGTCTCCCCCGACTTTTCTAAGCTGGCTGTCCGGGTCTACGAAGCGGATGAGGACGTGGTGTTCTTAGTCTTTCTGGATACTCTGCAACGGCTGGAAGTAGCCCGTTTGCCCCAGGATTTTGCCCTTCAGCCCCCTACCTGGTCGGCGGATGGTCAGCACATGGCCCTCGTCACCGCCGCCCTCGATACCGACCGCATCTACGACCGCAGCCCCAATAGTCCGAACTGGGCCAGTGCGGTAGTACAGGACGCCCTAGGCCGCACGCCCCCCCAAGACAACCCCCTGCGCCAGCACAATGCGGTGCGCCTGTTTGACCTTTCCCAGGCCGAACCCCTGCGGGTTGAACTGCGGGCCGATGCTGGCAACGGCGATAGTTTTGCTGCCGCCAGCGTCAGCCCCGATGGCCGTCGTCTGTTGGTCAAACGCTACCGCCCCGCCCGTCTGGCTGGACGCCCCCACCCCACCTACCTGTTCCCCGATTCGGCCTACTACCAGGTCTACGACTCAGACGGCACCCTCCTCCACACCATCGATGCCCCTGCCCTGCAAGGCCCCCAGGAATCTGAGGGCTGGTTTTTGGGGCCAGATCGGCTGCTGTTTTGGGCGGCCCATGGCCACAATCGCCCCCTGTGGATTTACGACCTTACCCAGCGACGACTCCAGCCCATTCCCCTGCCCCCAGGTTCTGTGGATCCAACCGCCCTGGCCCTCAGTTCCGATGGCGACACGGTGATTTACGGTTTTTCCTCCGTCACCCAGCCCCCAGAACTCTTTCGCTTCCAGGCTGGCGATTCGGCCTCACCCAGCGCCATCACCGACATCAACGCCGACCTCCAGACCGTCAATCGGGTGCAGTATCAGCCCATTCAGTTCACTACCGCACAGGGGCTACGGCGCGGCTTTTTGGTGCAGCCAGCGGGGCAAGCCTTTCCGCCCCAGGGGGTGCCCCTAGTGTTTTGGCAGGAGGGTGGCCCAGGGTTTTCCATGGCCAATGAGTTTGCAACGGAGGTCGAGGCTCCCCTGAATTTGTTGCCCAACTTTGGCGTTGCCGTGTTGGTCGTCCCCCTCACCGGGCGCGAGGGTTTTGGCCCCGCCTTCTACCGCGCCCAGGCCGAGGGGCAAAACTTTGGCCGCATTGACCTAGCCGAGGGCCGCGATATTGTGCAGCAGGTGGTGCAGCAGGGCTGGGCCAAGGCGAGCCAAATCGGCGTTAGCGGCTGTTCCTACGGGGGCTACTTTGCCGCTCAAAGCCTGCGCCAGTTTCCCGGTCTGTTTGCCGCCGCCAACCCCCAGTGCTCCCTGCTCGATACCCTGACCGAATGGCAACTGGGCTATTCCGCCCTGCTCTCCTACCTGGTGGGGCAAGCGCCGATGGAAGATCCCGCCGCCTATACCGCCATTTCTCCCCTCTACGGAGCCACCCAGATTACTACCCCCACCCTGATGTTCCACGGCAGCGAAGACTTCCTACAGATTGACGTGGCTCGCAATTTCCACGACATGCTAGAAGCCGCCGGAGCCCCCGTCACCCTCTACGAATTTGAAAACACGGGCCACGGCATTGCCGATCCTCAGTTTCAGGCCCTCGCCGCCCAGATGCAAATTCAGTTTTTCCGCCAGTACCTCACCCCCTAGCCCACCCGCCCCCCTAGGAGTCCAGGTCGCCCCTGTTATGAAGTCGGTGGATCAATCACTTCCACTAGGCCGCTTTGGCCGTTGAGGCGCACCCACTGGCCATTGTGCAGGCGGTCGGTGGCGTGGGCCACGTCCATCACCGCTGGGATGCCGTACTCGCGGGCGATGATGGCTCCGTGGGAAAGGCGACCCCCCACCTCGGCAATTAGCCCCTTGGCCCTGGCTAGCAGCGGTGTCCACCCGGCATCGGTGTAGGGCACGACTAGGATGAAGGGGACACTGCCCACCTCCACGGTTTCCAGGTGGGTCATCACCCGCACTGGGCCTTCTACCACCCCGGCACTGGCTCCAATGCCCTTCAATGCCTGCAATCCGTCTGCCTGAGGGGCTAGTAGCATGTGCTCTAGGACAGGGGGCTCGTGGCCAAACACCAGGTAGGGGATCTGTTGCCGCTGGCGATCCTGCTGAAACTGCTCTCGGCGGGTGCGGATGCGGGCGCGGAGGGCCTCCCAACTAGGGGGATGACTGGCCTGGAGGGTGGCCTGCATTTCCTCTAGGGTGAGAAAGAAAATATCCCCGGTTTCGGTGAGGTTTTCCGCCTGAATCCACTGACGTTCTAGGGCCAAAATGCTCCAGCGCAGTTCCGCCAGCAGCCGATTGTAGAGGGTGTTCACCTGGCCCTTGAGGTCGAACCGTCGCTGGGCCAAGTCCACCAGGGGGCCTTTCACCTTGCCGTTGCTAGTCCCCTTGCCGTTGCTAACGGAGTCTGGAACAGGCTTAGGCGGGGGCGGATGCAGCACAAACTGGGCCAGCAGTTCCCGCACGGGGGCGGGGTTTTCGTGCCAGGTAGCCACGGCAATGTCGGTGCCCACGGGGCTGAGGTAGCCGTATTCCTGGATGAAGTGGTTGAGCTGGGCCAGGATCATCTCGCCATCGGGGGTTTCTGCTAGGGCCGTCATTAGAGACGATCCGTTGGTGATGGTTTTGATCTGGGCGGCGGAGAAGATTTGGCGGGTTTCTTCGGCGAGGGTGCGCAGATCCTCCACCGCAGCCACCTCAGCATTTTGGCGGGCATCAAGGGCTTCCTCCGCCACCCCCATCACCGCCCGCCGCAGGGCAAAGCTGAGGGGAGCCATGATGTTGTAGTAGGTGACGTGGCGCAGCAGCACCAGCACGTCTTCGATGCGATCCAGTAGCTCCACAGGACTCAGGGTTTCGCGGCGCACCATGGTGAGGGCGTTGAGGCCAGCGGTGAACAGGGTGGAATTTTCCCGTTCAAAGTCCACGAGCAGACGGCGTTCCCGGTTCAGCAGCCGCAGCAGTCCCGGCAGAGCTTTCAGGGTAGCCCCTAGGGGCGGACGGCTAAATTTGGCCCCACGGGTGAGGAATTCCAGGCTCTCCGCCGGTAGGCCCATGCGCAGGAAGATTTCCCCCAGCAGGGTGGCATTGAAGTAGGCGTAGGCATGGTGCAGGGTAGCGGTTTCGGTGAAGTCCAAATCCTTCGCCTGGTTGCCCAGCACCACGGTAAAAATTTCCCCCCATACGCCGCAGGTCAGGGGGCGGTTAATCGACCAGGTGAGGGGCCGAATCGCGCCAGGGATGACCTCGGCAGCAATTTTGCGTGTCCACAGGGGCCGTAGGGTGGTGATGGGGCGGCTCTGCAACAGCCACAGGGTTTCGCCGTCGTAGGTCCATTCAATATCTTGGGGCACGCCTTGATAGCGGGCCTCTAGGTGACGGGCCAGGTAGGCGACCTGTTGCAGGAGACGGTCGGGGGTTTGGCCCTCGCCTTCCACGGTTAGGCTCAGGACAGCGGGCAATTGCCAACTGTCCTCTGGGGCCAGTTCTGTGGCCGAGGGGATGTCGTTGGGCTGCACCATCACCCGGTACTGCTCCGGCGTTTCTTGGCCAGAGACCACCCGATCCGCCCCACCGGGCAGGGCTTCGATCACCACCGCATCGCCGCAGCGGGCAATGGGGTCGCGGCTAAAGGCCACCCCAGAAAATTGGCCAATCACCTGCTGCTGCACAATCACCGCCATGGCCCGCTCTGGCAGGTCGTTGTCCTGGCGATACTGCACGGCGCGGGGGCTGTTGTAGGTGGCAAAGCAGCGCACAATGGCCAGGGAAAGCGCTTCCTTGGTGGTGATGTTCAGGTAAGACTCGTAGATCCCCGCCGCCGACACCAAGCCCGAATCCTCATCCTGGGCCGAAGATCGCACCACCACGGGCTGACGCGGCGAGGGATCGGTAATCTCCAGCAGCGCCGTCGGGTCATCCCCGGCCTGGAGCACATACCCAGGGGGGACAGGATAACCCCAGGCCCGTAGTTGCCCTAACGTAGCCGCCTTAGGGCCAAACTGGGTGGGGTCGAGGGGCTGATCCAGCGCCACCAGCCCCCGATCTCCCCGAAAAAAACGAAACATGGTACGAGACTCCAAACGTCCCCCCTCGGTGGGGAGGTCTAAATCATCGGGTAGCTTTTGGTAAATCCAGGCGATCAAACCACTCAGGCAGGCCACCGCCAACACCAAAGGGCCATCGCTGGGATGGCGCAACGCTGTCAACATCGGCAGCAACACCAGCACCAACAGCCGCCCCTGTCGCCGCTCCCTAAAAATCGTAAACCCTAGGCCGCTAATCAACCCGGTCAGCAGCGACGTGACCCAATCGTGCACCACAAAGCCCCAGACCACGTTGGTGGTGCCCGCCCCCTTGGCAAACCAGTAGCGCCCCATCACCAGGCCAATCAGCGCCAGAATCTCCCACACCGGGTCATTGGGGAAATAATGCCGCGCCAGCAGCACCACCGAGACACCCTTGGCCGCCTCCAGCAACACCGCCGTAATGCCCGCCACCTTGCCGCCGTGGTAAAACGCCGCCGACACCCCCACATTGCCCGTCCCCACCTGGGACAGTCGCTTTCCCGAAATCCACCGCGTCACCCAGCCCGTTAGCGGCAAACCACCCACCAGGGGGGATAACACAAAAATCAACAGCGCACCCCAAACCTGGGTGAGGGTCATGGCCATGGCGTTAATTAGGCAGAGGGGCAGAACGCCTTTTGTTGGGGTTCACGTCCCAATTCTAAACCCCAGCCTCGCTGCCAGTCATACCAAACCCTGGTTGCTTACCCCCGATTCAAACGCTGATCCTGATCGGACTGAGCTGTGAGCCTGTCGAACCGTCGAAGCCTCAATTCGTTTAGAGGGCGTTTGAAAAGGGTTACCTCAGGTGCGATGGGCCGCTAGATCGGTGTAAATCTACAGGATTTTTGACAGCTGAGGCTGACTTTATCGGTATCACTTAGGACACACTCCGGCTTTTCAAACGTCCTCGTAGGGGATTTTCTATGAAGTCATGGCTAGACGATAGCCCGGAATCACCAAACGGGACAACAAAAAAGGGTCAGCCCTCGGCCAACCCTTTGCCTTGTTGCATTTCCGCCGCGTCTTCCCGCTGCGCCCTAGGACTCATGGATATCCGGCACAATGTCGGGTTTTTCCTTGCCTTCCCAACCGGGCGGACGCTTGGAGTTGTACCAGGCCACGGAGCCGATTAGGGTGGCCGCCGCAAAGCCTAGACCCACTAAAATCATCAGACTAGAGAGGTAGGGGGCGCTGTCAGACATTTGTAGAACGATGGCGTGAAACGGCAAAACCATAACGGATAAAATCCAGTGATCAACAGCCCTACCTTAGGCGTTTAGCCTAGTTAAAACCTCTGCCGTTCTGACGAAATGCCCAAGGCCAGAGGTCTATCCCAGGGCAGACATGGAACCCTCAAGCCCGAACCCTCAAGCCCAACATCCCCCTAGGCTTTGCCGTTGATCAAGGCTTTGGAGAGACCGGAGAAGCGTTCCATGGCAATCATCAGCAGGGCGGTGAGGAAAATCAGCACCCCGGAGATGGCAGCGGCGCGGACATCCAGGTCATTTTCAATCATCGACCACATGCGGATGGGCAGCATTTCGGTGCGGGCATCGGACAAAAACAGCGTCACCGCCACGTTGTCGAAGGAGGTGAGGAAGGCCATGAACGCGCCGATCAGCACCCCAGGCTTGATCAGGGGCAGGGTCACCTTAAAAAAAGTGTAGGCAGGGCTGGCCCCCAGGGCGCTGGAGGCTTCTTGGAGGGAAGACCCTAGCTGCGTCAAACTGGCCAGCACGTTGCGCACCACATAGGGGGTACAGATGACGATGTGGCCGATGATCAGGGTAAACAGCGACAGGCGAATGCCGACCATGGCAAAGAAGGACATCATCCCCAGACCGAGGGCCACACCGGGCAGGGCCAGGGGAGACATCACCAGGGCATCCATTACGGCGACCCAGCGGCCCCGGCTACTGATCATCGCTAGACAGGCTAAAACCCCCAGCACCACGCAGGTAATGGCGGTGAAGAGGGCCACTTGGAAACTGTTGAGGGCGGCGGCGCGTAGTTCTGGAAAACTAAACAGCGACAGATACCACTGCAAGGAAAATCCGGGCGGCGGAAACTCTAGAGAGGCCGAAGAACTGAAGGAGGCCAGCAGCACAATAATGGTGGGGGCCGTGAGCATAATTAGCCCCAAAATGGCGATGAGGGGCATGACCACCGCAAAGGAAATTTGATCCAGCTTGCGAAGGGAATAGGCGGAATCTTGGGGGAGTTGGGTGGAGGGGGTGAGGGAAGTTGAGGACATAGTGGCTTTTGGGAAATGGCTTTTGGGGAATGGCTTTTGGGGAATCTGAGTTTTAGGAATCTGAATTTTGGCGATGTCCTAGAGGGTAGAGCGCTACGAAGGTATCGCTAGCGAATGTATCGGCTGCTGCGCTTGCCAAAGGCTCCCAAAATCAGTACTACGGCAACCACCATAATCAACAGCAGGGTGGATACGGCGGCGGCAAAGGGCTGATTGAGCAGCACAATGCCCTGCTGATAAATCAATGTCGGAAGATAGATGAGCTGTCCACCGCCAATGATGGAGGGGGTGACGAAGGAACTCACGGTGAGGGCAAAGACTAGCAGCGCCCCAGAAATCATGCCCGGCAGGGTAAGGGGAAAGGTAATTTGCCAAAAGGTGCGCCAGGCTCCACCACCTAAGCTCTTAGACGCCGCCGCCAGCCGCGAATCAATTTGGGAGAGCGACGCCACAATGGGCAGCACCATCATCGGTAGCCAAATTTGGGTGAGGGCAATTAGCACGCCATTGTGGGTAAACAACAGGCGGATGGGTTCTTCAATCAGCCCTAATTTTATGAGAGCCGTGTTGATCAACCCCTGCCGTCCCAAAATTACTACCCAGCCAAAGGTACGCACCACCGCACTGGTGAGCAGGGGCAGCATAATTAAAAAGGTAAGTACCCCCTTCCACCGAGCATGGACATTGGTATAAAAATAGGCGACGGGGTAGCCAATAATCAGGCAGGCAATGGTGACTTGAACGCCAAGCCAAAAGGTATCGGTGAGGGCTTTAACATTAACGGCATTTCCAAAGAATTTGACGTAATTATCCAAGGAAATACCCCCCGCCTCAGCCTGAAAGCTAGAGGCAATCAAAATCACCAGGGGCACGATGTAAAACAGTTGCAGAAAAATGGCCAGGGGCAGGGCCAAAAAATCCTGTTTAGGTCGTAGGAGTTGGCTGATGTTCATGGGTTTTGGCTGGCTGGGGTGGATATGCGGACGATCCTGAAAAACGCTATTTTGGACAAGATCAGAAACCTAATTTCTCGAGTTCGGTGATTACCACAAGACCACCGATTCACACCAAAAATCAGGCTTCTGGCGGGTTTCTAGATAGAACGTCTAAAGTTGAATGGCCTGGTCAAACCGTTCAATCCATTCAGAGCGGTTGGGGTTAATTTGCGACCAGTCTAAAAACACGAGGTTGCTGAGGGCTTCGTCGAGGGTGGAGCCAAATTTCTCAGCCAGCAGGCCCGTCAGTTCAACATTGCGGTTGACGGGCAGGAAATTATAGGGATCTTGGGCCATGGCCGTTTGCACCTCCAGGCTGAGGCTGGCATCGATGAAGGCGGCGGCAGCAGCGAGGTCGGCGGTGGTGTTGGCCACAATTTGCTGGGAGGGCCGCATGGCAATCGCCCCTTCCTGGGGAGCGACCCATTCAATATCCACCCCACGGGCCTTTAGGGCCATGACATTATTGAGGTCGTGGGGAGCCAGGGCAATTTCCCCCTGCTGGAAGAGGGTGGCCAAGGCCCCAGAGTTGGCGGCAAGGCCCGCCAGGTTGGGCTTGAGTTCCTGCTCCAGGGCTTCAAAGGCGGGTTCAATGTTGGATTCACTGCCGCCGCGCAGCTTGGCCAATTGCACCATTACGGAAGTCCCTTGGGTGGTCTGCATCCCTTGCATGGAGACCCGTCCCTGAAACTCTGGATTATAGAGATCTTCCCAGGAGGCGGGCGGGGTGGTGATTTCGCTGGGATTGTAGGCCAAGCCAATCACCTGAAGGCCCGTGGTGGGGGCCCAGCCGTCGGGGCTGAGCAGTTGCGGAGCCACCTGGTCGTAGTTGCTAATCATCTCCACCGGGACGGGCACAAACAGATCCTTGGAGGCCGCATTAAACGGGCCTTCATCAATCAGCGCCACGTCAAAGGGTGGATTTTGGGGAGCCGCCGTAAGCTGGGCCACCTGCTCTAGGGAGACCATCGTCACCAGGTTGGCGCTGCCCCCGCCCGCAGCTTGAAAAGCAGGCACAATCACATCCCGATAAAGCTGTTCCCAACTGCCTGCAAAGGTGGTGACAATCAGGTCAGATCTGCCGCCTTCACCGTTCGCAGCGGTTTGGGTGGGGGTTGTATCACAGGCTTTAATCAGCAGGCTGGTGCCCGCAAACAGGCCGGCCCCCAACAGGGTACGACGGCTAAATTGAAACGATCCAGATCTCGCCACGAAATCAAACTCCAGCAACAACAAGCAAACAGTCGTACCGAATCCGAATCAGAAAAAAACGATTTCTAATTCGGAAAACCATAGGGGTAAGGTCTCCTCACCCCTGGATACTGAAAGCAAGCCGGATTCGGTACGATGGACGCTGGGCTAAGCCAGCCTACGGTTGGCCCGAACCGTGAGCGGTTCTAGGCGGGGAAGACGGAACAGGCACTGGGAGAAACCAGATCGAGGTGAATTTGATCCCCAGGGGTGAGGGGTTTGGTTCCCAGGGTGCGGGGCTGGGTAAGCTTGATGTGAAGGTCGGAACCCAGGGCGACATCGTAGGTCATCACCGAGCCAAGGGGGAGACACATGGCCACGGTGCCCGCTAGGGTGTGGCGGTGGGCCTGGGGTTGCACCCCCAGGTTTTCGGGGCGAATGGCTACGGTGACCTGGCCTTGGGGCACTAGGGTATGGTCGCAGGCAATCTCCAGCTCACCGCCAGGAACCTTGACCAAGTAGCCTTTGTCTGCCCGGCCCAGCACTTCCCCAGGTAGGTGATTGCAGGTGCCCACAAAGGAACTGACAAACTGGGTGGCCGGACGGTCGTACAGGTTGCTAGGGCTATCAAACTGGTGAATTTCGCCGCCGGAAAGGACGGCAATGCGATCAGACATGCTCATGGCCTCTTCTTGGTCGTGGGTGACCATGATGGCGGTGATGCCGCGCTCACTGAGAATGCGTCGAATTTCAATCTGCATGTCCAGGCGCAGGCTTTTATCGAGAGCGCTAAAGGGTTCGTCCAGCAGCATGATCCGAGGTTCAACGGCTAGGGCACGGGCAATGGCGACCCGCTGTTGCTGTCCTCCAGAAAGCTCGCTAGGGACTCGCTTAGCGAGGTGGCTGAGCTGCACCATATCCAGCATTTCGCCCACCCGGTTGGCCACCTGGCCGCGAGACAACTTTCGCCCTGCCCTCAAACCGTAGGCCACGTTGTCCCAAACGGTCATATGGGGAAAGAGGGCGTAGTTCTGAAACACGATGCCCGTACCCCGCTCACTGGGAGACAGCCCTGTTACCGATTTGCCGTCGATCAACACGTTGCCTGCCGTGGGGTCGAGGAAACCGGAAATTATTCGCAGCAGAGTAGTTTTGCCACAGCCGCTTGGCCCCAGCAACGACACAAACTCTCCTGGCTGAATTGATAGGTTGATGTCCTTCAGCGCCACAAAGGAGCCAAACTTGTGCATCACCTGGGACAACGTCAGGCTGTGCCCTGAATCGGCACCCAGGGTAGCGACGGCGGCTAGGGTGGCGGGGGATTGGGTAGCTTGCATGAACCTTAGGGGGTTGGATGGACAGGAAAACGCCTACTATCGAAGCAATAGGCTCAGGCAGACCGAAACCGGGATTCAACTAAATCTGAGCAGTCAAGATGCCGAACGACCAAAACTTTGAACGACCAAAACTTTGAATAACCAGACCTTTGAACTACCCTTGAACGGTCAAAAAACACCATTCAAACTCAACACCAGACTAGGTCTGAGCAGGAGTTCTGGCCTCTGAGTGAGGGGGAATTGGTAGGTGAATGAGTTCCCCAATTTTGGTATATTCCACCGGGCCGCCCAGACGGGTTACGGGCTGCATGTGTACTGTATCCACCAGGCCTAACTGACTTCTGTATAAATCCTTGCGAATGTGGAAACGCAAGACTTGGCCCAGCACCATAATGCTTGCTGCCTCTGCCACGGGCACAATCTGTGTCACTCGACATTCCATCGCCACTGGGGCACCCTGGATCACCCAGGGCCGCACCTCCATGGCCGGAACCGCCTTCAGCCCTGCCACCTCAAACTCGTTAATGCCGTGGGGCAGTTCCATCGCCGTTTTCACCATCGCTTCCGACAGGGCTTCATCGACCACATGGCAAACAAACTCGCCCACCTCCCGCACATTGCGTAGGGTGTCTTTTTCCTGGGGTTCTCGGCGGCGTAGGGCTACCGAAAACATCAGCGTCGGCGGAAACCCAGACACCGCATTAAAAAACGAGTAGGGCGCAAGGTTAGGTTGGCCCTCGGCACTCATCGTAGACACCCAGGCAATGGGGCGAGGGGCCACCACACTGGTCAGCAGGTGATAGGGGGCGGGCACCTCCATTTCCGCTGTAGCCAGGGTGATCATCTCTGGGGCGTCAAGGTCAGGCATGGCAAGAAGGACAACGTAGGCGAGTCTGGTTAGGCTACTGGATCCAGGGGCGAGGAAGCCTGGGGAAGGGCGAGGAGACCTCGCCCCTACGATGTAACCCATTGGGAATTGGCAGGCTAGGCGTAGCTAGGACTGCACCGTTTGGTTGAACCGCTCGATCCATTCGGCCCGCTGGGGGTTGATGGTGGGCCAATCGAGGTTGTGGGCCATGGCAATGAAGTCATCCACGGACTGGATGCCCAGGGCCTCCATGAGCTGAGGGGGGAGTTCCACCGTGGTATTGGCGGGAATATAGAAGTAGGGCGCACCGACCACCTTAGCCTGGGCCTCAGGACTGAGCATGGCATCCACGTAGGCCACCGCCCGATCCAGACCAGCGGCAGGGTTTTTCACAATGTTGAGGCTATAGCGAGCCGCTGCAATCCCACTATCCAGCTTGGCAATGGCCACGGGCACCCCCCGTTCTGCCAGGGTTAGCACGTCGTTGTGCCACATGGGGCCAATATCGACCTCGCCCTGCTGGAAGAGGGTGAGCAACGCCCCAGGATTGGCCGCCACCCCATTAACGCGGGGCAGCATTTCCGCCACCGCTTCAAAGGCAGGTTCGATATTGTCTTCGCCGCCGCCAAGGACCTTGGCCAGTTCCACCATGAAGGAGGTGCCCAAAATACTGTTGAGGCTGACCAAGCCCAGTTGAGCACCCAGGTTTGGATCGAGCATTACTTCCCAAGACGTGGGTGGCGTCTTCACGGTATCGGTGTTGTAGGCCAGCACAATGCCCTGGGCGTAGAAAATCGGCGCAAGCCCCTGATCGCTGAGGAAAGCAGGATTGACATCGCTGCTGTTGGGGCTGCTGTCTATGGGGAAGGGCTGAACCAAGTCTTCGGCGAGAGCCACCGCATTCTGCCCGTCATCCAGCATCAGCACGTCAAAGGGCGGCGCATCGGGGGATGCCTTCACCCGCGCAATCTGCTCAAAGGCCAACAGCGGTTGGGAACTGATCGTCACGCCAGTTTTATCGGCCACCACCGGAGCCAAAGCTTCCCGGAACAAACTGTCCGTCGTTCCAGGGAAAGAGGCAACCACAAGATCTCCGGCCACACCCCCTTCCGCCGCACCACCGCCAGCGGCTCCACCCTGAGGCGCAGAGGCATTACAGCTCTTCAGCGCCCAACTGGTTCCTAAAAATAAGCCCGCCCCCAACACAGAGCGACGGGACACGCGCTGCAAAGACCGATTATTCACGTTTCGGATACCTCTCTTCTGGTAAACAATGAGATGGGCCTCTAGGGAAAGCTAACGGTTCACCAACCTGCACTCACCGGACTGAGACCGAACGTCAGATGCCTCGCTGGACAGGGAAGGGGGAAAGGTAACCGCCTCACAGCTCTATACAGGGAGGAACAACCTTCCGAGGCGCAACAAAACTTTGTATACAGAATGCATGGATACAGTCGATCAGTCGGTAGCTCAGGCTACCGTTTCTCCTTGGGGAGATCTTTTGGGGCGCGGGGTGTCAGGCCCTTCCAAGCATCCGAGCCATGGACTCAACCATAATTAGGCCTTTCTAAGGCTCCCCTGCATCCCACGAATATCACGATTTCTCTATCACAAATTGGGCGTCATTTGATCGGCTTTATAAAACTTGAGGGATGCACATGCAGGTTGATTAAAACCAATAACTTAAAGTTATGAATCTATACAGATCTTCCAAAATAAACCTTATCCAATCGCTGGTAATATGCTAAAGCACGAGGTAATGAAAAATACCTAAAGCGTCTGGTGGGCAACTACTCGCTGGTTGCCTCCTGTTTGCTGCCATCTCATGGTTTTGGACGTCGGGCTGGTTCTTGAGCTAGGTACAGGTTTTCTCCGTATATATTTTGGAGATTGCCGTGTCTATGACTGGGCCGCCGGGGTTCGCGTGAGAGATTTCTTAGATTCACAGGAAGGGAGATATGTCTTACTCTCAGACAACGACTCAGTCAAAAGCGGGCTATAGCGCCGGGGTAAAGGACTATAAGCTGACCTATTACACCCCCGACTACACCCCCAAAGATACCGATATTTTGGCGGCATTCCGGATGACCCCCCAGCCCGGTGTACCTCCCGAAGAGTGCGCTGCTGCGGTCGCCGCTGAATCCTCTACGGGTACCTGGACCACCGTGTGGACCGACCTTCTGACCGACATGGATCGGTACAAGGGTCGTTGCTACGACATCGAGCCAGTACCCGGCGAAGATAACCAATACATTTGCTACGTGGCCTACCCCCTCGACCTGTTCGAGGAAGGTTCCGTCACCAACCTGCTGACCTCCCTGGTGGGGAACGTGTTCGGCTTCAAGGCCCTACGCGCCCTGCGTCTGGAAGACCTGCGGATTCCCGTGGCCTACCTGAAGACCTTCCAAGGCCCTCCCCACGGTATCCAAGTAGAGCGCGACCGCCTGAACAAGTACGGTCGTCCTCTGCTGGGTTGCACCATCAAACCCAAGCTGGGTCTGTCGGCGAAGAACTATGGCCGCGCCGTGTATGAAGCCCTGCGCGGTGGTCTAGACTTCACCAAAGACGACGAAAACATCAACTCCCAGCCCTTCCAGCGCTGGCGCGACCGCTTCCTGTTTGTGGCCGATGCGATCCACAAGTCCCAGGCTGAAACCGGGGAAATCAAAGGTCACTACCTGAACGTGACCGCCTCCACCTGCGAAGAAATGCTGAAGCGGGCCGAGTACGCTAAAGAACTCGACATGCCCATCGTCATGCACGACTTCCTCACCGCTGGTTTCACCGCCAACACCACCCTGTCCCACTGGTGCCGCGACAACGGCGTTCTGCTGCACATTCACCGCGCCATGCACGCCGTGATCGACCGTCAGAAGAACCACGGGATTCACTTCCGCGTTCTGGCCAAGTGTCTGCGGATGTCCGGTGGTGACCACATCCACACCGGAACCGTGGTGGGCAAGCTGGAAGGTGACCGCGCTGGTACCCTCGGCTTTGTAGACCTGCTGCGCGAAAACTACGTCGAGCGCGACCCCTCTCGCGGTGTGTACTTCACCCAAGATTGGGCCTCCATGGGCGGCGTTATGGCTGTGGCCTCCGGTGGTATCCACGTGTGGCACATGCCCGCTCTGGTGGAAATCTTCGGCGACGACTCCGTGCTTCAGTTCGGGGGTGGTACCCTCGGTCACCCCTGGGGTAACGCGCCCGGTGCCACCGCCAACCGTGTGGCCCTGGAAGCTTGCGTTCAGGCCCGTAACGAAGGCCGTGACCTGGCCCGCGAAGGTGGCGACATCATCCGCGAAGCTTGCAAGTGGTCTCCCGAACTGGCTGCCGCCTGCGAACTGTGGAAGGAAATCAAGTTCGAGTTCGACACCGTTGACACCCTCTAATTTTGCTTTGGCGGCGGTGGGGATCGGCTTCGGCTTGTCCCTGCCGACGACGGGGCGTGGGCCAGTTCCTTGGACTAGCATCTTAAGAAAACTTAAGATTGCGGCCTAAGTTACCGAATCTGTCTGGATTTCGGGCTTCAATCAGGTCTACCCACCCCCCGGCGGGGTCTAGGTCAACCCTTCGAGGAGACACCGATGGACCTTAAGCAAGCGGCAAAGGACACCGCTAAGGTGCTGACCAGCTATCTGACCTTCCAGGCCGTGAAAACGGTGCTGAATCAGCTTAAGGAAACCAACCCTGCCCAAGCCTATTGGCTGAACACGTTTTCGACCAAGGAAGCCCTCCAGGATGGGGAAACCTACCTGACGGCCCTTATGGCGGAAAAGCCCGACATGGCCATGCGGATCATGACCGTTCGGCAGCACATCGCAGAGGAAATCTGCGAGTTTTTGCCGGAAATGGTGATCGCCAACCTTCAGCAAGCCAATATGGAACACCGCCGCCAGCATTTAGAGCGCCTGACTCAATTGGGCGATGCCGACCATCTAGATCAGTCGGAAACCCTCGGTGCCCTTGAGGTACCCCAGGAATCCGCCGCCGATGGAGAACATCTCCCAGAGTAGGCCCAAGGTTTGACTACGGATGGATCGAACCATCGTCGTTCACTCTTTTGTTCACTCGCGGTCAGCATCGCCTGATCGCCGATTAGTAACCCAGCGAGGAACTATGAAAACTCTGCCTAAAGAGCGTCGTTACGAAACGATGTCCTACCTGCCCCCTCTGACCGATGCTCAGATTGAGCGGCAAATTGCTTACATCCTGAAAATGGGCTATTTCCCGGCTGTCGAGTTTAACGAAGACTCCGACCCCGAAGCCTACTACTGGACGATGTGGAAACTGCCCATGTTCAACGCCACCTCCACCCAGGAAGTGCTGAGCGAAGTGCAGGCTTGCCGCTCCGAGTACTCCAACTGCTTCATCCGCGTGGTTGGTTTCGACAACGTCAAGCAGTGCCAGATCGCTAGCTTCATCGTGCATAAGCCCGGTGCTAGCACCTACCGCTACTAGAATCTGCCTCTGAATCAGAATCAATCATTCTTGATTCAAAACAGATAAAACAAAGGGCCAGGGGAGCAATCCTCTGGTCTTTTGTGATGGCATTAACATAGGGCTTAAACCACAGCGATCTTGACGATCAGATTATTAACGTCGCGGTCGCCAGCGATGTCTTCGCAGCTAAAAATGTTGTTGCCGAAGCCGCCCCCGTGATCTTGGCCAGGGGCGAAATCTGGTTTGGCTCGGTCAGGATGAGGTGCTGGGTGTAGCCCGATTATTGGGTGCACAGAAAAGATGAATTTGGCGATGTTTGAGATCTAGCATCCAATAATCGGCAATAGCCGCCTGGGCATAGAGTTTGGCTTTGACCTCGCAATCCTGCCGCAAGGTCGAATCGGCCACCTCCACGAATTTATCGCCTCTATCAAAGGTCTCGGTGGAGTCAGATAGAACTTCGATAATGAGTACAGATTGAATGTCGCCTTTTGAGGGGATGGAAGGTATTGATTTGAGGGGGCTAGGGTGCTGCGATTGAGGAGATTTAGAACCACGTAGACGGGGTATGAAACGTGTTATGCAAGTCTCCGTAGCATGACGCGAATCATAGTGAGGTGGATGAACGCCTGCGAGGATTCGGGTAAGCGTTCATCGTCCACATTCAATCGGCGACACCCAAGGAGCAGACCCTAAGTGTGCTCTACCACCCATCGTTGGTTCACCTTAATCGAGCTAGAGGATGACCCAAGACTAGCGTTCAACGACCATGGCGGCCCCGCCACCTCGTCGGCTCGGTTCTGCGGCGACCAAGATAGACCCATCGGGCTGGATGACCAACCCGACCGCTGCCCCGATCTCAGGCACTGGGATCAAGGAATGGCCAAGGGCGGTTAATGCCTGACCTAGGGGAGTTTGTTCGAGTTGGTGGTCTACTTGGGTGATGCCCGTGTTGCGCTGGGAAATGCGGGGGGCCGCTATGGCATCGGGGAGTGACAGGCCAAAGTCAATCAGGTTGACGGCTATACCGACCACCGTTGTAATGATGGTAGCCCCCCCCGGAGAACCAAAGGCCACCATCGTGCCATCGGGGCTGCGGACGATGGTGGGGGCCATGCTGCTGCGGGGGCGTTTGTAGGGTTCAGGCACGTTGGGATGGGGGCTGATGGGGTCAAAGTCGGTCAGCTCATTGTTGAGGATGAAGCCATAGCCGGGAACTACGATGCCAGATCCGCCAGTGGATTCAATCGTGCAGGTGTAGGAGACGATGTTGCCCCAGCGATCACTGGTCACCAGGTGGGTGGTGGATATCCCCGATGGGTCTTGCCCCTGGGCTACGGGGGGTAATCCGGTTAGGCTGGGGCTGGGGTCGGTCTGAAAGGGCAGCGGGTTGCCGGGGGCGGCACGGAAGTCTGGATCGGCGGGGGCGCGGTCGCCCACCAGGGTTCGCCGAGTTTGTATGAAATCATCGCTCTGAAGACCCGCCAGGGGCACATCGACAAACTCTGGATCGCCCAGGTAGGCATGGCGGTCGGCAAAGGCCAGCCGTTCGGCTTCAATGACCCTATGCCAAGCCTGGGCGCGATCCGCCTGGGTCAGATCAAAGCCCTCTAGGATGCTGAGAATTTCTCCGGTGGTGATCCCCCCGCTGCTGGGCAGACCCATGCTGTAGAACGTATAGCCGCGATACGGGGTAACCGTAGGAGGCCGCACCCGTACCGCGTAATGGTCGAGGTCGGTCAGGGTCATGGCTCCAGGCACAACCGGGAAAGGGGGATTGGCCACGGTGGGCGGCTGTTGCACCGTTTGAATGATTGCCTCGGCAATCTCCCCCCGATAAAAGCCATTGATGCCCTGCTCGGCCAGGATGCGGTAGGTTTTGGCCAGGTCAGGATTTTTGAAC
Organism: Spirulina sp.; assembly: GCA_044070495.1. Lineage (GTDB taxonomy): Bacteria > Cyanobacteriota > Cyanobacteriia > Phormidesmidales > Phormidesmidaceae > Nodosilinea. The sequence continues at coordinate 89,968 of JBIPSI010000014.1, forward strand.
CGACTGCCGACGGTAGGCCGCTGGCCATGGGGCAGATACAGCGCCTGGGTGGAGGTAAAGGCGGCAAAGCGGGTCTGGTTTTGCTCAATCTGCTTGGCAAAGGTTTCATCGACCACAAAGCCATGCTCGGCTAGGGCGATGGCCGGTTGGAGGGCTTCGCCGAGGGAGAGGGTGCCATAGCGGTTGAGGGCTTCGGCCCACTCTAGGGGGGTGCCAGGGACGCCCACCGCTGCCCCTGAGGACATGCGGTTGGGGAAGAAGGGCAGCAAATCGCCGGGGTTCATCGGATCCTGGAACAGGTCTACGGTGGTGGCGGCGGGGGCCTGCTCCCGACCATCGAGGGTGATTAGGCGATCGCTATCTTTGAGGTAGATGACCATGAACCCGCCCCCGCCAATGCCAGCGGAAAAGGGATCGGTAACGCCCACGGCGGCGGCAGCGGCGACCGCTGCATCAATGGCATTGCCGCCCCGGCGCAGCACCTCTAGGCCCACCCGAGTCGCATCGGCATCGACGGTGGCCACCGCTCCCCCACGACCTGTCGCCATGGCCAGGGGGCTTTGGGACAGCCCCACCGAGCTAAACCAGAAACCCAGGCAAAGGCTTACGCCTAGCGCTGCTGCAAAGATTTGCCTAATTCGCCCAATTCGCCTAATCATGGCAATGTTTCCCCATTCCCGTATGGTGAAATTATCCCTCAATGCATTCCTATGGCTCGAATTCCTATGGCTCCTATCTTTGCTGCTCTTCTCACAATCATGCTGTGGCTCTTTCCCACCCACCCGGCGGCCCTTGCAGCACCCACCCCACAGCCCCTAGGGGCAATCCCTGGACTCTCCACCTTATTTGCGGGGGAGGCTCCCACCCTCGGCGTTCAGGATGGTCAGCTAGCTCCCTGTCCAGCCACCCCTAACTGTGTAGTGAGCCAGGGTGCTGATCCAGACCATGCCATTGCCCCGATTGCCTACACCAGAAGCCGGGAGGACGCCCGTGATCTGCTGACTAAGGTTCTAGGTGTGGTGCCCCGTACCGAGATTGTGGCGCAGCAAGAGGATTACATCCGCGTGCAGTCCATCAGTCGCCTGATAGGGTTTGTGGACGACACGGAGTTCTACTTTCCAAAGAATGAGCCTGTGATTCAGGTTCGAGCCGCCGCCCGGTTAGGAGAATCTGATCTGGGGGTGAATCGGCGACGGCTGGAGCAAATTCGTTTTGCTCTGAAGGACTTGGGGATTTAGAGGGGCATCACCTGGGATCGACTGAACCTACGTTGGAGATGGGTCAGGCAACTAGCGATTGTGCTTTGTTAAAAAGCGATCTAGCTGGTTGGCAAAGGCTCCAGTTACTCGTTGGTTAAAAGGGGCAGGGCCACCCGTATCCACCCCAGCATTCCGCAGTTCATGGAGGAAATTTCGCATGGACAATCGTTCTCGAATATTGCCCTGGTCATAGAATTCTCCCCGGGGATTGAGGGCATAGGCTCCCTTTTCAATGGCCTCTGCGGCCAGGGGAATATCGGCGGTAATGACTAAATCTCCAGCCTCTAGGTGCTTGACGATGTAGTTGTCGGCAATGTCTAGGCCAGCGCGTACCTGCACAAATTCAAGGTAGGGAGAACCTGGAATTTGTAGCTCTTGGTTGGCGACTAAGGTCGTTTTTATCTCCAGTCGTTTGGCGGCCCGAAATAGGATTTCTTTAATCACATTGGGGCAGGCATCGGCATCAACCCATATCTGCATCATCTATCCGCCTGTGGTCATTTCTAGGGGCTGAACGGGAATCTGTACGTCGCTGCGCTTCATCGCATCCGGCAGGAATGGCCCATCGTAGAAGAAGCGCCGAGGTTGACCTACCACCGCATACCCTGGATGGGCCGCTAACCATTGCTGAAGCCGTTCGATGCTGGCCTGGTAAGTTTCAAGATTGTAGCGCCCCCTAGTGCCAAGGCTAATCACGGTCATGGCTGGCAGGTCTTCTACCTGAATGCCCTGGGCCACCTCCTGGGGAACGATATCCAGGCTGCGATACAGGAACGATACAGCGGCCTCGCCCTCTAGGGTCGCCGCGCTCTCTAGGGTAGCCACCGGGTAGCGCGTCTCCACCGGGGCCGTCATGGAAATGTCGTTGCTACTAATGTGGCGGAATAATGGGGTGAAGCCACGGGAGGGGGCATACTCCAAATTGCCCGTCATCTGGACGGTGGCGGCTCGATAGGCTGGATAATGCTTGACTTCAATCACACCCTCTCGACTGGGCGGAGGAAAGCCCTCTGGCAGGGGCGCTGAGGCGGCGCTGTAGGCTCCCAAGAGCAGTACGCCTAACCCAATGGCGGCTACCCCCACCAACAGTAGTCCATGCTGTAGCTTCATTGCCTATCCCATCATTTTCTTTCAGTCTAGCGATTGTGCGTTGGTGAGGGGAATGCCAGACCTTCTCACCCCTGACGCGCCACTACGACATGAGGGTTAGCAGTCCCTAGCCTTCTAGTTTGCCGCCCACAAAGGGGGTGCTCCAAAGCATCCAGTTTTCTTTGTTGAAGGGGGATCGCCAGCGGCGGATCAGGTCGCTCTCTAGGCGTTGACGGGCTTTGCGGTCGGTGGCGGCGTGGGGCCAAAAGCCAATGTTCACCGCCACAGGGAGATCGTGGGTGCGGTGGGCGGCCACATAGCTGAGAATGTAGCGTTTGCAGTCGTGAACCCCCTGCCAGCGCTGGTTAGATTTCACGGTTTCCCCTACGTAGAGCAGCACGGGCACCTCGTGATCCACCACAAAGTAGAGGGCGGGGACGCCAGATTCCTGGAATTTCCCCCGCCAAAATTCGGCATTCTGGGGCGGCAGGGTGAAGGGATCGATGGTGTCGGCAATCGAAACACTACCGGACGGGGAGACCTCAAACAGACTGCCCTGTTGGGCGGCTGGAGTCTGTTGAACCTCCCGCTGGTACTGGGCTACCCGCTGCTTCCATCGCTGCAATTCCGCCTCGGATAGGGGATGGCCTGCCTCACGGTTGTAGGCCCAGGAGGCATCCGCCGCCCGGAGGTCAGCTTGGGAGAGCAGGGAGGGTTGGTCGGGGGAGGACATAGAGCAATCAGAAGTCGGGAGTCGGGAATCGGTAGGGGCGAGGTCTCCTCGCCCTTGGGAGTCGCGAACTGGAGAGCTTTATTGCATGGCTTGGTCGAGGGCTTGGGGGGCGGAGAGGGTATTTTCCTCCTCTAGGGCGGCGATGTAGGCGGCGATGGCATGGTCGCTGAAGCGGCGGCTGAGGATGCGCCAGGTGAACCGAGAACCAAGCTGGATGCCCGTATCCACATGGGCAAACCCCTGCCACTCGCGGGGCACACGGGTGACGATGTCCCAGCCGTAGATAAAGCGGGAACTGTTGGGTACCCGGCGGTTGTAGGAATCGACCTGGGCCTGGTTGCCGACACGGGGTGCGCCGAAGGTGTTAACGATAAAGTTTAAGCCGTTGGCTTGGCCAAAATTGTACTGAAGATCCAGGGCGGCGATGGTGGCCAAGGCTCCCCCCAGGCTGTGCCCAGTGACGATCACCTGTTGCCCGGTGAAGGTGGAGAGAGTTTCCAGCAGCCGATCTCGCACGGCAAAGTAGGCGGTCATAAAGCCCTGGTGAAACCTCACCTCGCTGTTGCCGTCGCCGTAGGGGTAGATCTGCTGGCGAAACTGGACGTTATTTATCCAGTCGATGGATTTGTCGGAGCCGCGAAAGACGATGTACAGACGGTCGCTGTTCAACTTGTTCAGCACCGCCGCCTGGGTATCGGTAAAGCCTTGATCCTGGCTTTGAATGAAGATCGGCTCCACATCGGGATAGGCGGAAAAGCGCAGCCCGCTGAAGTCGCGATAGATTTCCTCACACAGACGGGCACAGGTGAGGGCCAAGGCGTAGTCAACCACGGGACAACCTCCTAGGGATACCAGACCATCTCATTAGACCGAACCGTACAGGCGTCGGGTAGGCATCTTGCCAGCTTCCCGAAGACAGCCACGCTCAACAGATAGCCGCCAGATAGTCGTTTTTCTCCATACTTTTATATCCATGGTTCTATGGAGGGGCTGATGTGTCATGGATGCTGATTCCACGATGGGCTAGACCCTAGGGGGCCGACACAGCCCACCAGGCCAAACCGTAGGGCTGGGTGGGTTGGTCGTGAACCTGCCGCTGGTAGATTACCCTCAGCTTATAGCGTCCGGTTTCCGGAATTTGATAAAAAATGTGCTCTACGCTGTCTACCTCGCTCACCGAAGACCAGAGGCTTTGGCTGAGGTCGTCGCTGTCGGCGGGCATCAGGTACAGGTTAAGGTCATTAAGTCCCTGATCCTGGAAGCCTTCGCCCATGTCGTAGAGTCCATTGCCGTTGCTGTCCACCAAATCCACCACCCGCTCCCAGGCGAGGGTAGCCGAGAGGTAGCTGCCGCCCTGGAGCGGTTCGGCAAACACATAGTCTTGCACCTGGGTCGTAGACGAATCCACCTCCGCCAAGTTCCAGCCCACGGCGGGGATGCTGCCCTCTGGGCCAAAGGCTCCGGGCAGGAGTTGTTGGTAGGCGCGGTAGGCGTTTAGGTGTCCGGTGCCGAGGTCACTGTGGAGGGGAATTTTGCGGTCGCGGTAGGCATCAGAGTCGATCCAGGGGCGGCCACTGCTATCGACCAGGGTGCGAGCCATGCCTAGGCGGAGGCCATCGCCGTTGTCCTCCAGCTTGTCGGCGGAGTTCATCAGTGCCGCCTTGATCACCATGGGGTGCCGTCCGTTGATTGACCAATTGCTGAGGCCAGCCCGAATTTGCCGATCCACCAACTGCTGCATCAGGGCAATGGTGCCCACCACATGGGGCGCGGCAAAGCTGCTACCCGTGGAGATGCGCCGCCGCCCATCGGGATCAAACATTTCAATGTCGTGCCCCGGAGCCACCAGGGTAATGGAACGGCGTGGCCCTTCGTTGGTTTCGGGATTGGGGGAACGGGGGGATCGCACCGTGGGTTCGCTGCCCAGGTTGGCCTGATCGAGTCGGGTGAAGCGACCATCGGCCTCACGACGGGAATAGGCAATGGTCAAACCATTGAAATGATCCGTGGGGATGGGAATGCCCCCCCGACCCTGGTTGCCCGCAATTACGTACAGCGCCCCATGCTCCCGCGACAGCCAGTCGATGCACTGGGTGAGCAACGCATTGCCATCCAGCACCGGATTGGGCCGAGGATCCCGCTGGAGGGGTTCGCCAAAGCTAAAGTTCAAGGCCCGCACATCGCCGCTGTTCTGTGTCGCCACCGCCTGGGTGGTGAGACATTCCTCCGGCTGGGCGCTGCGGCTGCCGTCCAATTCGCCCACCGCCCCGGCATAGAGCAACGCCTCTGGGGCCACCCCGGTCAGGGTTTTGTCTTGGCTAATCATCACACTGGCCACATTGGCGGCATGGCCATCCACAAACTCGTTGGCCGTGGCCCAGCTATCCAACTGCAACACCCGCCATACGGCCACGGGCAGGGGCGTCACCTTATCCAACCCATACTGCCCCGGACGCCCAATTTCCACCTGGCCGATGGCAATCTTTTCCCCAGTGAGATCGTAGGGGGCATCATGGAGGCGACGGGCATCGATCCCCTCTGGCCCCACCGAAGTCGATAGGGCCAGGGCAGCCTGCGCCCCCAACCCGCCCATCATCCCCACGCCCAGGACAACCTTCACCCAGCGCGACAGCCGCCGCTTGTTGGAAACGGGTGAAGGAACGAGTGACGGGGAGAATGGCGTCCCCTGGCCCTGCTTGCCCATAGATAACCGTCCTGGCTTGGTGGATGAGTTGGGATCTCTCCCTGGGCAAACTCTATCGCAAAGGCACCGCCAACGTCAGGAAATCCGCCCCCCTCCTTAAGATTTCCTACCCTACAACTTCAAGCCACCCCCCTCCCCTTCACACCCCTCCCCCTCACACCCTCACACCCTCACACCTTCCCACCATCACACCTTCCCACCCTCACACCCTCACACCTTCCCACCCTTGAACTCCCCCCTAATCAACCAACTCCCCAGTCTCTTGAAGCACATGCAAACGATGGTAGATGCCCCCGTGGGCCAACAGTTCAGCATGGGTGCCCACCTCGGCAATGCGGCCCGCCTCTAGCACCACAATTTTGTCGGCCTCCCGCACGGTACTGAGGCGGTGGGCGATGATCAGGGTGGTGCGGGTGCCCAGGATGGAACCCATAGCAAGCTGGATGGATCGCTCGGATTCGTAGTCGAGGCTGGAGGTGGCTTCGTCGAACACCAGCACGTCGGGGTTCACCAGCAGGGCGCGGGCAATGCCAAGGCGCTGCCGTTGTCCGCCCGAAAGCCTCACCCCCCGTTCGCCCACCACGGTGGCGTAGCCCTGGGGCAGGCGGTGGATGAACTCGTCTACGCGGGCGATGCGGCAAGCTTCGTAGACCTCATCCAGGGTGGCGCTGGGGTTGCCGTAGGTGAGGTTATCCAGCAGGGTGCCGTTGAACACATCCACCTCCTGGTGCACGATGGCCAGCCGCCGCCGATAGCCCGTCACATCCAGCCGCCGCAGGTCTTCGCCATCGATGAGAATCTGGCCGCTGTGGGGATCGAAATAGCGGAACAGCAATTTCACCAGGGTCGATTTTCCAGAACCCGACCGCCCCACCAGGGCCACGGTTTGCCGAGGTTCAATCAGCAGGTTGATGTCTTGGAGGACGGGTTTGTCGTCGTAGCCGAAGCTCACCCCTTGGAAATGCACCTTGCCCGTGAACTGGTAGGCGGGAATTTGGTCGGGGTGATCGACGAGGTTGACCGCATCGGTGCCCACGGGTTCGGCCATAAATTCGTGGAACCGCACCATGGAGGCATAGCGACGGGCGAAAATCTCCGCCAGGTTGCTGATCGGCTCTAGCTCCGAGTAGGCCATGCTCGACACCGTGAGGGTGGTGATGAAGTAGCCCAGGGACATACGCCCTTGCAGGGTGGCCCACAGGGTAAGGCCCAGGATGCCAAACACACAGCTTTGAATTACCAAATCCTGCCAGGTGTTGAGGATGACATAGCCCCGGTGGATCACCCGATCCACCACCGTAAACTCACGCTCTAGGCGCTGGCTTTGGCGGCGCAATTCCTCGGCCTCGGCGGCAAAGGCTTTCACGGTTTTGATGTTGGTAATGATTTCCGAGGTGCGACTTTCGGTGCTTTCCATGTACCGATCCAGCGACTGCTCCTTTTTATTAAGGCGCACCAAGTCCTTGAGGCTGAAGCCCAGGATGAGAATGAAGGACACCAAAAACACCAGGGCAATGGGCCAGTTAATCCAAGCCACCAGCAGCACAATGCCCACAATACGCACCAGTTTGGGAATCAACTGTCCGGCAATTTCGGGGTAGGTCCAGGTGTGGTTGGCCAAGCCACGGGCCACCCGTCCGGCAATGCGGCCTGGATTGTGCTCGTCGTAAAAGCCCAAGGGCAGGGTCAGCAGCTTGCGAATCACCGCCTGGGAATGGTCGCGGCGGGTGCGTAGGGCAATGTCCCAGTGGAACCACACCCCCAGCCAGGGCTGAATCGGTGCCCGCACCACCGTGGCGCAAAAAATCACCGTTAGCAGCACCCCCAGGGTGAGGGCCGGGGTCACGGGCTGCCCTAGCGCCGCCGCAATCCCCGCCACCCAGCGCTGGCTGAGGGGATCGACCGCCTGGGTAGACAGCAGGTTGAGAATTTGCCCGGTGGCGTAGGGCACCAGCAGGTCGATCAACTGAAAGGCGCTGCTGGCCGCAATGCTCAACACCGCCGCCCACCGATAGCGCTGGTAGTAACGAATCACCTGTTTCAGGGTAGCCATGGGAAAAAACGGGAGACTACTTTTGTAGTATACATACTACAAGCAAATAGATCGACCCAATTGATGGCGATGTGCTACTTCAAAGACCCATATTCCAATTGCATAGATATGTGACTAGGGCGTTGTCTCCCTAGGGTGTGGGGGGAAACTTGAAGATAGGCGAGTGGATTGGTTGCAGTCGATGGTGTATTGGAGTTGACCTAGGATGCGGGTGGGCTACGGAGGTTGATACTAGGGCTTACTCCGATGGTCTAGTCCTGTGAAGCCGAGAATTCCGTCCCCTGCGCCGATCTTCGTATGTCCGTAATCTGAAAATCTATGTGCGTTTAAGCACCGTCACCCACGCATGGGTCGCCTTGGGGCCAACCATGGGTTGCAAAAGGAGCATTGGCTAATGGCTAACACCGAGCACTTGAATATTCTGGATCAGGGAGTTGAGGCTTGGAATATTTGGCGAGTGCAAAATCCCGATATCCGGCCCGACTTCCAGGGGGCCGATTTGGCCAAGCGCAATCTTCCCGGCATTGACTTCCGCCATGCCAACTTTTACGAAGCCAACCTGCGCGAAAGCGTCTTCACCAACGCCAACTTCGAGTCCTCCACCCTCTACCGCTGCGACCTCTGTATGGCTGATCTCACCGGGGCTAACCTCAGCATGGTGGACTTTTACAAAACCAACCTCTACACCGCCAACCTGACGGATGCCAATCTGCGCTACTCCCACTTTTACAAGGCCGATATGCAGGAAACCCTGATGGCCTCAGCGGATCTGGGCGAATCGAACTTCTACGAGGTGGATATGCGGGAGGCGATTATGCACTCCGCCAACCTGGTGAGAACCACCTTCTACTACTCCAACCTCTGCAATGCGGATCTCTCCAGGGCTAACCTCAGCAGCGCCAGCCTGATGGGGGCCAACATGTCCAGGGCCAACCTACGACGGGCCAGTTGTGTGGGCACCAACCTGTTCCGGGCCACCCTCCAGGGCACCGACCTCAGCGAGGCCGACCTGCGGGAAGCGGTGCTGCGTCTGGCCGATCTCAGCCATGCCTCCCTCGAAAATGCCAACCTGTTCCGGGCCAATCTCTCGGAGGCCTGCCTCGACTTTGCCCAACTGGCGGGGGCCAACTTCAAGAAAACCAACCTGTGGCACGTCAACCTCGGCCAGCTCATTCTCACCCACCCCGCCCACGACCGCGATGCCATCACCTTCGATTCCAGCACCCTCAACTAACCCTGGGGATCGTCGAACGGGTGGCCTAATAAAGCCCGATTCCCTCTACCCTGCCTCTCCAGGGTGGAGAATGGCAGACAAACCGCGTAGGATCTAGACTCTAGTCTTTAACAGCATGGGTTTTGGCCATGGATGATGCATTGATCTTGAAGCAAATTAGCCACCTGATTGCCACCCATTCCGGGATTCAGGTGCGTGATCAAGACTACAAAACCCTATCTGAAAAACTGTGGCGGCGAACCAAAGCCCTTGGCTTATCGTCCCTTCAGGCCTACCATCAGCGACTGATCCAGGAGCTTGGCACTGCGTCACCCTCAAGCCTAACGGGCCAAGGGGATGGATCTTCGTCGGAGTGGCAAGAGCTGTACGCTATTTTAACCATTAACGAAAGCTACTTTTTTCGAGATAAAAATCAGTATCGGCTGCTGCAAGACAATCTGCTGCCAGATTTAATTCAACGCAAGCGCCTAGAGGCCGAAACCCAGGGGACTCAGCCCCGATTAAGAATTTGGAGCGCAGGCTGTTCCACCGGAGAAGAGCTTTATTCCATCGCCATTGTTTTGGATGAGCTCTCCTTACCCTGGCACCAGTGGGATGTGATGTTAATTGGCACCGACATCAGTAAAACAGCCATCGACAATGCCCGCAAAGGGCTCTATGGCAACTGGTCATTTCGGCAGGTACCTGCCAATATTCAGAAGAACTATTTCCATCCTCACCACCAGCTCTTTAAAATTAGCGATAGTCTTCGGCAGCGAGTAATCTTTCAGTATGGCAATCTGCTCCAGGATCCCTTCCCAAACCAGGCTAGCCGTCTGTATGAGATAGATTTAATCCTCTGTCGCAACGTGTTTATCTACCTAGACGAACGAGCCATTAGCCAAATTATTCATAAGTTTCATCAGGCCCTAGTGCCCAAAGGCTATTTAATCACGGGCCACACCGAACTTTACGCCCAAGATACTACCCAGTTCTATCTAATTAACTTTCCCGAATCCATCGTGTATCAAAAGCAGATTCATCCTCCATCGGCCACCATCCCCCCTAAGCCCTCCAGTCTGCCCCCCTCATCCTCTCTCCCATCCGTAGCCTCCCCCCGATCAAGGGTGTCTTCTGTCCCTCGTGCCCCCCGTTCTAGAGGGCATTCTGCACCGACTGCACCCGCTGCAAGATCCGTTGGCAACGTTCCCCCTCGTCCCTGGAATCTGCTTAGCCCAGACCTCCGCCAAGGCCTCAACCAAAACCAAAGCCCAGATGCCACCCTAGAAACAGCCCTAAAAGAGGCGGAAGCCCTCCTAAAGCAGGAAGCCTACGCCAATGCCGTTGAACGGGCCGAGAAAATTTTTAGGGCCTATCCCCACTGCGAAGGAGCCTACCGCATTGCCGCCCATGCCTATGCCAATATGGGCAGCTACGAACAGGCCAAACAACTCTGTCAGCAGGCCCTTCAGCGGCAACCCTTGAATGTGGAAGTTTATTACCTATTGGCCCAAATTGCCGAAGATCAAAACGAGCTAGACATTACCAAAGACTATCTCCGAAAAATTATTTACCTTGACCATAGTTTTGTAAAAGCTTACTTGGATCTTGCGACTATCTATGAGCGGGAAAGGCAACCTGAAAAGACTCAAAAAATGCGCAGCCACGCCCTAGAACTTTTGACAAAACTACCCCCGGACATGGTGCTAGATACCCACAGCGGCACCACCGCTGGCCAGTGGAAGGATCATTTACAAAAACAGCCGCCCCACCGCATTGCCTGATTTTTAAGGCTGCCAATACCTCTTATATTACCGAATCCGAAAAACCCGATTCCCAACCCGGCAACTCGTAGGGGTAAGGTCTCCTCACCCACACCGATACCGGGGGCGAACAAGCCGGATTTGGGATTAGGCCGTTAGGAGGCTACGTAGGTTACCAATACCTTATCGACTCTGGGGCCATCCATATCCACCACCTCAAACCGCAGTCCACCCCATTCAAAATATTCGCCCGATTGAGGAATATGGCTGAGGAAATGCACCACGAAGCCCCCCAGGGTATGGAAATGCCCTGCGGTTTCCCCTGGCAGTGTTTTTTGCTGCACGAGGGCTTTGAGTTCATGGATGTCTAAGGATCCATCGATCAGCCAAGAGCCATCCTCCCGCTGAATAATCAGGGGTTCTGTCTGATCTTCCAGGGAGGGCAAGTCTCCCACAATGGCGGCCATCAGGTCATTCAGGGTAACGAGACCCTCTAAGCCACCATACTCATCGGTGACGAGGGCAATATGAATTCCGGTTTGCTTAAATTGGTCGATGATCGTGAGGGCGCGGGCGTTTTCCGACACATACAGCGGCGGCTGGGCCAGGGCGGCTAGATCGATGGGCTGGCCCGACAGTTGAGCCGCCAGTAGGGCACTGCCCCGAATCACACCGATGCAGTCGTCTAAGCTGCCCTGCCCCACCGGAAAGCGCGAGTGATAGCTGTCCATGACGGCCTGGAGGTTTCCCTCTAGGGAGGCTTTGGTATCCAGCCAGGTAATTTCGGTGCGGGGGGTCATGATGGCCTGGATGGGGCGATCTCCCAGGCGAAACACCCGTTCCACCATTTCGTGCTCGGCCTCTTCAAACATCCCCGATTCAGCGCCCTGGCGAATCAGCACCTTAATTTCTTCCTCGGTAATGCCGGGTTCGTGGTTGGCGCTAATCCCCAACAGCCGAATCAGGGCATCGGTGGACAATCCCAAAATATGCACCAGGGGTGCCGCGAGGCGCGACAAAAACCGCATCGGCGGGGCCACGGCACAGGCCAGTTTTTCTGGGGCATTGAGGGCAATGCGCTTGGGCAGCAGTTCACCAATTACGAGGGAGAGGTAGGTAATGGTGGCCACAATCAGGGTGACGCTGAGCCCTTCGCTGTAGCGCTGGAGCGCAGGCACATTGTCAAACACGGGCCGTAGCCGCTGGGCCAGGGTAGCGCCCCCCACCGCACCGCTAAGGATGCCGATCAGGGTGATGCCGATTTGCACCGTGGCCAGAAAACTGTTGGGGGCATTGGCCAACCGCAGCGCCACCTGGGCACGACGGTTTCCCTGTTCCGCCATCTGCTCTAGGCGAACTTTGCGCGCCGACACCACCGCAATTTCTGACCCAGAAAAGACGCCATTTGCGACGATGAGCACCAGAATCAGCAGAATTTCAACGGAGAGGGAGGCCATAGCCGCGTTAAAAAGGGTAAATCAGGGAAAAGGACGCACCGACCTGTGCTGTGGTCGTCTGACCATTAGCCTAGACGATCCCTTAAGGCTTGGATAGCATGCCATCGTGCGGCCCCAACCGCCTCGGCAGGTTGTAGCGGTCGGTGCAGAGCAGGGGCATTGTAGAGCAACCCTCCCATTCTGCCCAACCCTCACCACGAGTTTGATTCTACAGAAAGAGCCGCCATTTCATCTGGATTTCATCGACTCCGTAGCGTCTAGAAGCAGCCTACTTCAACAGGTCAATCAAGTCTTCTTTTGAGAGGTCAGCATCTCGCAAGATTTTTAGCAGTAAGCCTTTGCCGACATCCTTGCCAGCATGAACAGGAATCGTAACCACTCTGCCGTCCTCATGTTTCATCCGCACATGACTACCCTTCTGACGGACAACTAAAAAGCCTATTTTCTCTAGGGCAGCAATGAGTTCTGGTGCCGTTACATTAGGAAGCTTTGGCATTAGACAATTAGCCTTTGAACACCGACAAACTCAGTCGTAGTCTCTCCTTCTTCTAGCTCTTCCAAGCACATATCAATGACTTCTCGGATGTTAACCATGAGTTCGTCAATGGTTTCACCCTGGCTATAGCAAGCCTTAAGTTGAGGCACTTCTCCAACATAAAGGCCATCTTCATCACGCTCAATCACCACATAGAATTCTTTGGTTGGCATAGACGTATCCTTAATAAAACGGCTAGACTATCATCCAGAAACAGAACACAATTTACTGTTCTAAGGTCATGAATAAATCCATCACGTTTCAGGTCGATGCAGAAGTAGCTGATGCCTTCAATCAAGCGTCCTTCAGTCAGCAGCAGGCGATTCAGTCTGTCGTTGGTCTATGGCTTAAACAGATGGTGCAGCCAGAAAGCCTAGCTACGATTACGCAAGAGATCCGTCAGGATGCGGCTGAAAAAGGCCTGACACTAGACATTTTACAAGAACTGCTGAGCGATGACGAAGCTTAGACTGGTTCTTGATACAAACGTCCTGATCAGCGGCCTTCTGACTCAAAACTCCATTCCTCAACAGGTTTATGATTACGCCATTGCCCAGGCCATCCTTTTGCAGTCGCAGGCAACGCTTGCAGAACTAGAGCGGGTTCTGCTTCGGCCCAAGTTTGATCGCTATGTCTCTCTAGAGAAACGCTTGCGATTCATCGCCAGTGTGATTGGTCATGCTGAATATATCGATATCTACGAATCGATTGAGCTGTGCCGCGACCCTAAAGATGATAGCTTGCTCGAACTTGCGGTCTCTGGTTCAGCGACTCATCTGGTTACGGGCGATCAGGATTTGTTAGTTCTCCGCCCCTTCAGAAATACCGTTATTCAAACGCCCTCAGCATTTTTAGCTGACCTTCGGAACTCTGGCCGTTAGGACGCTTTCACCATTTCACCCGGTTTTCATCTCCCCCATGGCATCCTGTCAAGGCTTTTGTGCAAGTTGCCGTGAGGAGGCCCAATGAAACCCGCTCTATTACTCAGTTCTGCCCTGTTGACCCTAGGGGTAATGCTCCACGCGCCCCATACCGTTGCCCACGTTGGCCATGGCGATGAATTTCAGGCCGAGGGCGGCGTCAACCGTGTGGAGGTGAAGCCAGACACGGATTCTCTGATGGGTATTCAGGTCAACCCCATTGAGGCCGCAACGGATGACAGCGGGGCGGTGCTGATCCCCGTTACGGCCCTAGTGGATGACAACGGGCGGCAGTTGGTGTTTGTGCAGTACGAGAATTTCTATGAGCCTGTTCCGGTAACGACTGGTGCAACCCAGGGTGAACTCATTGAAGTGACTGAGGGGCTATCGGTAGGGGAGCAGCTAGTGACTCAGGGGAGTCTGTCCCTCTATGCCGAATCGCGCAAAACCCAGACCGCCGAGGCCGCACCCGCCACCGTTGATGAGGCCCACGCCCAGGCCGATGCTCAGGGTCTTCCCCACAGCCACGATGCCGCTGGCAACCTGGTGGAGTCTAGCGAAACCGCTACGCCCTCTGGTGAATTGGTCCAGGAAACCGAGACTAAAACCTCTGGAGACTTTTCTGTAGCCCTGTTGGTAGGGGTGGGATCTGTGGCCGCTGTGGGCACTGGGACAATGGCCGTTTTGAGCAGCCGCAAGAAAAAGAGCCGATTTTCTGAAGGCACCTATTCCGAGAAGTAGGGAAAATTCCAGCCGTTGGGAAATGCCCTTGGGTGGCTAGGTTTCCTCGTGGCCCTCACCCCCAGCCCCTCTCCCAGGGATGAGAGGGGAGCTAGAACATCCTTCAAAGTCCCTCTCCCCAAGGGAGAGGGATTTAGGGTGAGGGCTTCCCATATCTTGCAATCGCCAAAATTTCTTTGCAGACCTGACCGAAATGTTGAATTCCCTGCTCAATCAGACGCTCAAAAATTCCATTGCTCAGCGGTGGTTTATTGTGGCAGCGGCCATTGCGGTGACGATCTGGGGCGTGTTCACGGTGTCCCAGATGCCGCTGGATGTGTTCCCCGAATTTGCGCCGCCCCAGGTGGATATTCGCACCGAAGCCCCTGGCCTCGCCCCGGAGGAGGTGGAAACTCAAATCACCGTGCCCATCGAAAGTGTGGTGAACGGCCTACCGGGAGTCACCACCGTGCGCTCTTCCTCCAAGGTGGGGCTGTCGATGGTGAGCGTGGTGTTTGCCCCCATCTTTAGCCTCACCGGGGTGGAAGGGCGAATCTTTGCGCCCATGGGCTTGGCCTATCTGCTCTCCATCCTGGCCTCCACCCTGGTGGCGATGACCCTCTCCCCGGCCCTGTGTGCGATTCTGCTGGCGAATCAGACCTTGCCCCAGGAAGGTACGTTTGTGTCCCGCTGGGCAGAACGGCTTTACCGTCCCCTGCTGAACCTAGCCATTCGGGCACCCCAGGTCATTTTGGCCCTGGCCCTGGCGTTGCTGGTGGCGGCGATGGCGGTGGTGCCCTCCCTGGGGCGGGTGTTTTTGCCGGAATTTCAGGAAACTTCCCTCGTAAATTCGATGGTGCTGTTTCCGGGGGTTTCGCTGGACATTACCCAGGGGGCAGGCATTGCCTTGGCGAATTCACTCCAGGACAACCCCCTCTATAAGTGGGTACAGGTGCGGGCGGGCCGTACCCCCGGCGATGCCGATGGGGCCGGGGTGAACATGGCCCATGTGGATATCGAACTCAGCGACCTGGCCCTGGAAGACCGAGAATCCAGCATTCAACAACTGCGGGAAGCCTTCTTGGCCCTGCCCGGTGTGGCCCCCAACGTGGGCGGGTTTATCTCCCACCGCATGGATGAGGTGTTGTCCGGGGTGCGGAGCGCCATCGCCATCAAAATCTTTGGCCCCGATTTGGCCGAACTGCGCCGCCTGGGCGAACAGGTACGCGACACCATCGAACCCATCGAAGGCGTGGTAGACCTCCAGCTAGAGCCGCAACTGCCCATTCGTCAGGTGCAGATCCAGTACGACCGCACCGCCGCCGCCAGCTACGGCCTCACCATAGCAGCGATTTCTGAGGTGGTAGAAACGGCGCTGAACGGTCGCACCGTCTCCCAAGTCCCCGAAAAAATGCCCTCAACCTACGGCCACTCAAAGCCCTAATTCCTCACAAAGCCGCCCACATCGGGCCGATAGCGGGCCACAAAGCCGCCCTGGCTG
This sequence comes from Spirulina sp., assembly GCA_044070495.1. Taxonomy (GTDB): domain Bacteria; phylum Cyanobacteriota; class Cyanobacteriia; order Phormidesmidales; family Phormidesmidaceae; genus Nodosilinea. The sequence continues at coordinate 105,915 of JBIPSI010000014.1, forward strand.
TCGTAGATGGCCACCTGGCGGTTGACTTGGTGGCTGAGGGTTGTCACCTGTTCAATCAATGCCTGGGTTTGGGGGGTGAGGGCTTGGGTAAAGCCAAAGGTGCCATCGGCGGCGGGGGGCGTGATGGCGCGGCGTAGGGATTCGGCGTAGGGCGTGGCCAGGGTAATTTGTACCTGGGTGGGGTCTTCGCGTACGGTGCAGGCACCACCCACCTCAGAACAGAGGGTGCCTAGGGTGGTGGTGAGGTTTTGAATGGCCACGGCACTGCGCAGCCGACCTTGGGCATTCAGTAATGCGGGTTCGTAGGTTTCCAGCAGCAGCGCTCCTTCCTCCGCCAGGATGGTGCCCGTCGGAATTTGCTGGGCACTGGCCACCGCCCGCTGCCAGTGGTTCACCGCCAAAGACCATTGGCCCTGGGCTTCGTAGGCTGCCGCCGCCCTGGCGGATCGAATCGCTTGGTCGTAGTTGTGGGCGCTGGCGTCTTCTAGGTGGCTTTGGTTGGTGGTGCGGTTCAGGTGTTGCTGATATTCCTGCATCTGGGCCTGGGCCTGATCGTAGATCAGCGTGCCCTGGGGAATAAGGGACAGCCCCTTAATCGCCGCCTGCCATTCCTTCGCCGCCAGTTGCCAGCCCGCTAGAGAATTGGCGGTTTCCATGCGCTGCTGGGCCAACAGTCCGGTTTGTAGGGCGGTGTTAAAGTTGGCTTCGGCCTCCTCTTCGGCGGTGATGCGTCGGCCAATGGCCCTGTGGTTGGCCCGATATTCGCTGCGTTTTTTCTGGGCATAGTCGTAGGCGGGGCTGGTGTCGGACACCGTTTCCAATTGGTCAATGGCCCGCTGCCAGAGCAGATGAATGTTCACCCAGCGCTCTACAGTATGGGGTGGATTTTGGCTGAGGTTCGCCGCCTCGGTGGCCGTCGCCTGGGCCTGAAGAATAGCCTCTACGGCCCGCAGATCCTGTCGATAGCGCTGGAGGTCGGCCTGGGCGGCGTCGTAGGCCCCCGACCAGGAAGGAATGGGCGCAAGACGATCAATGGCGTTTTGCAGATCGGTCTGAGCCACCTCCAAATCCGTCGGGCTGGGGTCGATGGCTAGGGTGGTTGCAGCCTGTTCGTAGTGGGTCTGGGCCTCCTCCAACCGTTCGCATTGCCCCACCACGCAAGGTCGAGTCAGGGCCAGGGCAAACAGCCCGCTGCCCACCAGAATCACCCCCGCTACGCCGTAGCTCCAATAGTCGCGCAACCATTCAGATAGGGTGCCCAAAACATCGGGTTTCGGGGGGGCGGGGGCCGCTGGGGGAGCATCGTTGGGATCGCCCCACAGGGCCAGGGCCAGAGAAGGTGGATCGTCAGAATCGGTTTCGGTCGAGACGAGGTCGAGGCTGGGGCGCACTGCGGTGCGCCCGTACGGGGGATTTTGGGAAGACGAAGGATCCTGGAAATGCGAAGGATCTTGGAGATCAGGAGTCTCGGCATCGGCCCCTTCAGCGGCGGCGGGAAAGAGCATGGCGGCGGTATCGGCCAAGCGCCAGGTAAAGGTGTGCATGGCGTAGGGACGGTTGGCCGTCTTGAGCTTGAGGTAAAGCCGCACGGGAATGAGGGGCTGATCCTCCCAAGGGGAATCCCCTAGGCTGATGGTGGCTAGGGCCGTGTAGATATGTTTTTCCAATGCCTTGAACAGAGCGGCGGGGTCTTTCACCTCTGGGGCACGATGTTGCCCGACCACCAGTAGACGGCCTTGATGTTCCAAGCCGTTCACCGTTAGCCCTGGGTGGGGCGATTGGGTGCGCAGTTGGATGGCCATGGCCTGGTTGAGGCTGGCCAAGCTGGCAAGGTCGGAAACGGGGGTAGAGACCATAGCATCACCAAAGATACAAAGGGTTAACGAACGAACCGATTCCAAAGGCAGTTATTCCGAAGGTAGCGGTTCCTAGTCATCGCGTGGCCCCATTGACGGCATCAGTCTTCTGAGTATGCTAGTGCAAGGTCACCATTCTGGGACAATCAATTCAGCGGTTGTTAACCGGGCCAAGGCCTAATCAGTGTGCCAATGCCGACAGAACGGTGCGGACTTCCGCCGTTTGCCTGCCCTATAAGCATTGGGCACAAAACGGCACTCAGCCGCATCCTAATGAGGCAATCGCTGGGGTTAACGTTGGGGAGGGTGACATGGTGATTTTGATTGTGGAGGATGAGGCCGACATCGCTCGCCTCATTCGGCTGTATCTAGAAAAAGAAGGTTTTACCTGCGAAGTGTGCGAAGACGGCGAAACCGCCCTGCGCTACCAGCAAACCCTTCAGCCGGACCTAATTATTCTAGACGTGATGCTTCCCAAGCTGGATGGCCTGGAGGTGTGCGCCCGCATTCGCCAAGGGCCAGGGGAGAAGGATCCCTACATTCTGATGTTGACCGCCAGGGGCGAGGAACTGGATCGCATCATTGGCCTCTCCACCGGGGCCGACGATTATATGGTGAAGCCCTTCAGCCCTAGGGAACTGGTGGCCAGGGTGCGGGCCTTGCTGCGGCGTAGCTTGCGCCACGGGGCCGACTCCACCAGCCAAACCTACCAAACCGCCCACTTCACCGTCGATCTCACCCAGCGCGTAGCCCAGCGCCAGCCCCCCAATGCCCCCCCCGAAGTGCTAGACCTCACCCCCCTAGAGTTTGACCTGCTCGCTACGTTTATGAGCTATCCAGGCCGCGTGTGGAGCCGCCAACACCTGATTGAAAAACTCTGGGGGGAAGACTTCTTTGGCGACGAACGAGTGGTGGATACCCACATTGCCCGCCTACGCAAAAAAATCGAGCCAGACTCTTCTCAACCCACCCACGTTAAAACCGTCACCGGAGTCGGCTACCGCTTTGAGGACGACCCCAGTTAACCCATCGTCAATCCTAAACTTCTAACCTCCAACGGCAACCCCCTCAGACCACTCATCCTCCCTTCCCCATGAGACGCCAAGATCAGTTTTTCAACACCATTTACAGCATCGACAAAACCACCGATGCCTATATGATCGAAGCGGCCCTCGATGACTATGGCGACATTTTTAATGAATGGGATCCAGCCCCCTTCAAGCGTCGCGAACTCGATCCTGATCTTCAGATTTACCTAGAGGGTAGCTCCAATGAGATTTCCTTTCGCTATCCCGTAGAGTTAATTTTTAATTTACCCTCCGAGAAACGCAACGAAGTCGTCGAACAGGAAGTGCGGGTAGGATTGCGAAACAGCTTTAATTTCAAGCTCTACGTCCTTCGCAAAGAAATTAAAACCATTAACCTTCTCACCCTACGCTATGTACTCATGGGCCTAGGCACTCTCTGGGCTGCCCAAGCCATCTCTGCCCCCGCCGAAGCCTATGCCATTACCACGGTGCTCACCGAAGGGTTATTTATTGGTGGCTGGGTATTTTTGTGGGAAGCAGTCTCGCTATTTTTCTTTTCTAACCGCGATATTTACCATCGCTATCGTACCTATCTGCGCTTGCGCGATGCCCTTGTTATTTTTCGGGAAGACATACCCGACTCTGCCCTATAGCCGACCCATACGTCGCCCATTTCACCGGGCCGCGCCAGCCTAGGGAATCGGGGGAAGCCAAGTAGGATTTGGTATCTGCCATGATTTAGACCATGGTCTACACTAGGGTGACGATTAATCGTGGGAAGATTAATCCTAATCTCCATGTGATCGCAGGTGTACCATGGCACATTATCAATCTTCCCGCCGGAAAGAGTCGCCTAAACCGTCCTCAACCCCTTCATCGGACTTCCTGCGATCTCGCCCCTTTGCCCCAGATAACCAAGACCAGTCCCTCGCTGTTCGCCCCGCCCCGGAAGGGCAAGCCCCCAAGTTTCCCCGATTGGTGACGTTTAATCGTCCTCAGCCCATCCAGCCCAAGCTCACCATTGGCGCACCCAACGACCGCTACGAACAGGAAGCCGACCGCGTCGCCAGCCAGGTGGTGCAGCACATCAACGCCCCCACCATCGGCCCAGCTACCCCTTCCCAATCCCTCCAACGGGAAGACCTGCCCGATGACGACGAACTGCAAATGAAGCCCCTGCTTCAGCGGGAGGTAGACCCCGACGACGATGACGAACTGCAAATGAAATCGGCCCTATCTGCGGGCGTTATGGAAGGGGATGTGTCCCCCGATTTAGAATCAGCCATTCAGCACGCCAGGGGCAGCGGCCAAGCCCTCGCACCCGATTTGCAAGCTAAAATGGGCCAAGCGATGGGGGCCGACTTTAGCCAGGTGCGAGTTCATACCGATAGCCAATCCGACCAACTGAACCGATCCATTCAAGCCAAAGCCTTTACCACAGGGCAAGATATTTTCTTTCGCCAAGGTGCCTATCAGCCAGGGAACCAAGGTGGACAAGAACTGATTGCCCACGAACTAACCCATGTGGTGCAGCAGGGGGGTAATCGTGGGTCTGGATCTATGGAATCGGGACGCATCGCTCGAAAACTTAGCGTCCAGAATACCCAATGGGATCAGGTTCGGCAAATTTATTCCAGTGGTAAAGGTGGCGGTGGCGTTTTGATGTTTGCCGATAAGGTGGGAGACCGCCAAATTATTGTTAAGGCTGGCGTTCAGGGAGCAGAAGAAGTCGCAACAGCGACTCTCATGGCAGGCGTTAATAAAAGCAAAGACAAGTGGAACATTGGTACACCTGATGTCAGGGTTTTGCCCCCTAACGAAGCCGCGCAGGCCAGCGTACAAATGCAGAAACGCATTTTCCAAGGAACCGTGAGCCATAGTGGTGATCGCGTCAGCAAGCTTTTAATGGATATGCAAAGGGGGAATATTGGCGACATGATCGTGACCTCTATGGCCCAAGGTCAAGAACTGGGCGATATGTTAACGAATTCACAAAATCAAGATCACATTACAACTGGTGATCAACGTCGGGTTAGCAATAAGGACAAGGTTAACGACGATAGTCCACTAAAATTATTTATGGACAATGATTTCATGAAAGCCCTGGGCCGCATGGCCGCCGTTGATATTTTCCTAGGCAACTGGGATCGTCTTGCCGATAAATTTAATCCAGAAAATTTATTTGTCAAGAAAAGTTTTACCGGCGGGGGCCAAATTACAGGCATTGATAACAGTGGTGAAATGGGAATGTTGGCGTCGCAACAGGGTGATGTCAACACTTGGTTAAATCATTCGACAGGTCTGCCACAGTTAATGGCGAATGGAGACTATATAAAAATGGCCCATATCCTCCTAGTTACGGATGATCGAGGCTATAGCGCTGGAATGTCTCCAATTTTACAAACTTTAATGGGTTCTTTGTTGGGTGTTAATACAGCCTTTGTAGACCCTTCATATGATAACAACAGTAATATTCCTCAAATTAGAACCCAAGGGGGAATGAATAATAACCCACAGGTGGTAGCCGTTCGAGATAAGTTAAACAATCATATGGTAGAAATGTCCACCTATGTGGCTCAAGGTCTTGAACAAGGCGTAAAGCGACTTAAAAACCTGCCTCCGCTAGATCTTACGAACCTATCTAACGGAGCCTTAGCGCAGCAGAACTATGATGATCGACGGAACCACTTGCCTTAGGCTAGATCCTTATCAGTAGCAAGCCTTCTTGATTCCTAGGATGAGCCGGTAGATCGAAACAGGTACTTTTGCCGTGGTCTAGTCCACCCTGGGGGAAGTAAGCTACACCCCAGTCCCCCTCCTTCCTAGAAGAGGGGAACTGGAAAATCTCTTGGACAAGCTACCCCATCAACGCCTGTTCCGCCATGTGATCTTCAGCATGGGCGACGAAGGGGTAGCGGGCTTTTCCGGTAGAATAGACCGTGGGGTGAACGCTGCTAAAGGTGAGCGCTCCGCCGGAGAGGTTGAAGACATGATCAAAGCCGCTTTGCATTAAAATTCGGGCGGCCAGATAGCCCCGGAACCCGACACGACAATAGACAAACACAGGGGAATCGGTAGGGATTTCGCTGAGCCGATCCCGTAGGGTATTGAGGGGAATGTGGAACGCGCCAGGGATGTGCCATTCTTCGTATTCTGCCTGGGTGCGGACATCGACGATAGTGCCCAGGTTGGTTTTTTCGGGGTAGTCTTCGGGGTACCAGGGCAGGTAGTCGCCGCGTAGGAGGTTGGCCCCCAAAAAGCCCGCCATATTGACGGCGTCTTTAGCGGAACCAAAGGGCGGCGCGTAGGAGAGTTCCAGGTGTTCTAGGTCGTAGACGGTGAGGCCAGCGCGAATCGCAACGGCTAGGACGTCAATGCGTTTGTCGATGCCGTCGAAGCCCACTACCTGGGCACCGAGGAGTTTGCCATCGTCGGGGGCAAAGAGAACCTTGAGGTGCATGGCTGTGGTGCCGGGGTAGTAGGTGGCGTGGCCGGAGGGATGCAGGTACACCTTGCGGTAGGGAATGTTGGCTTGTCGCAGCATTCGTTCCGAGGCTCCGGTGCCGCCCCCGGCCATGTCGAACAGTTTGACGATGGCGGTGCCCTGGGTGGTGCTGTAGGTGGAATTTCGCCCGCAGATGTTGTCTGCGGCGATCCGCCCCTGGCGGTTGGCTGGCCCAGCGAGGGCGGCGAGCATGGGCTGTGCGGTGATAGTGTGCTCGGTTTCCACCATGTCGCCCACAGCGTAGATATCGGGATCGACAGTCCGCATATGGTGATCGGTGACCAAGCCACCCCTTGGCCCCACGGGCAACCCCGCCGCCTTGGCCAATTCCGTATTGGGGCGCACCCCCACCGCCATCACCACCAGGTCAGCGGTCAGCACTTCGCCGTTGGACAGGTTGGCTTGAATTTTGCCCTCCACATCGGTGAAGGATTCTGCTGCCGTGTCCAGGTGCAGCGTCACGCCATGGTCGGCCATGTGGTACTGCAAATCCCGCGACATTTCAGCATCTAGGGTGGCCATAATCTGATCCATCATTTCCACCACATGCACCTTGAGGCCGCGATGCACCAGGTTTTCGGCCACTTCCACGCCAATGTAGCCGCCACCGATCACAATCGCCCGCTGGGTATTTGGCCCCAGTTTGGCCATGATGGCGTCCATGTCGGGAATGTTCCGCAGCACAAAAATGCTGGGATGATCAATCCCCGGCAGGCGCGGACGAATGGGCACTGCCCCCAGGGAGAGCACCAGTTTGTCGTAGGATTCGCTGTAGGTTTCGCCTGTGTCTAAGTTGCGAACCTGAACGAGTTTAGCCTCCCGGTCAATGGCGGTGACCTCGTGGCCCGTGCGCACATCCAGGTTTAAATTGCGCTTCAGCTTTTCCGGGGTTTGCACCAGCAGCTTTTCCCGGTCGGCAATGATACCGCTGATGTGGTACGGCAAGCCGCAATTGGCGTAGGAGACATAGCGATCTCGCTCTAGCACCACAATTTCGGCGGTTTCATCCAGCCGCCGCGTCCGCGCCGCCGTCGAAGCGCCGCCCGCCACACCACCGACTACCACCAACTTCATCGCCATTGTCCTATCCTTACCGAGGGTTACACCTAGGGCTTTGCCTGGGGCCATGGAGAGCTGCCCAGCCCCTATCAACCTGGTCGATGATGGGCCAAAGCCTTACCCATCAAGCGCTTTCGGTCTGAGGTGCCCCTATTCTGCCACGAAGGTTAGCCCAAGCCGCCAAACTTTAGGATCTTCCAAGCTACGCAGCCCTTGCCCAGGGGAGATGGAGAGAGTACTAGCTCGGTAGCGTGACGATTCCTAGCCAAAAGCTTTCAATTTGTTGAATAATAGCCGCTAACTGCTGCGTATCGTTACTAGTGGTTACGTAGCAGTTGCCTTGATGGAAATAGCTTTGAAACACCGTGTCCATCTGTCCCGAGTCCGAGATGACAATCACGGGAATACGCCGCAGGTTGGCATCGCCCTTGAGATCCGTCAACATCGCTAGACTGTTTTGGTGGGGAAAATCCAGGTTCAGCAAAATGAGGTCTGGACGATGACTCGGTTGGGACACCTCTGAAGACTTCAACCACTCCAGGGCCGCCGCCCCGTTGTCTATCACCTGTAAATGGTACTGATCCGCCTTGGCATCCAGTACCTGCCGTACCGTTGCTATTTGGTCAGCGTGGTGATTGATGACTAAGATCACGCGCTCTAGGCGATCATCCTGCATGGTTTTGCCCCATAGCTCTGCGGCCCGAGTTCATTCTCAACATGACGAAAATATGATGAAAAACCGAGGGCTTATCCTAGCTTGCACCATAGCCCCTAAATCACAACTCAGGCCAATTCTGCGGAAAGTTATAACGTTTTTCTTGCCCTTCCCCACGACTTATCCGGTGTGATCTTCATCTCCTTCCGGTGGTCGGGTTACATCCCTGGGGCAGGCTAGGCTGTGGGCTAGGGCTAGTTGGTTGACAAAAGATTTTGCCCCGGGCGCGGCAACTGCGCCCCTACCGCCTTGGGATCATACAGGGGATAGGTCGCCCAGCCCTTTGACGGATCTGGGGTCTGGCACGTTTTGTCCGTCAACCGGGGGCCAGGGTGAGGGTTTCGGCATGGCCTGGGAACGCTAGGGATATCCACGGAATATCTCTAGCTCAAGCGTCATAACATCACAATATTTTCAAGGTAATGCTAAAAACAGCGGCAACCCTTGCCCCAGCCCCAATGGAATCGGCAAGATGACCGAAGGACGTTAGGCGGACGCGGGCTAGAAGGGCCGCCTGTCTCAGGGAAGGGGAGATTTTATTCCTCAGGTATCTATTTTGACTTAAATTCCTACCCCATAACTTTTATTCATAGAGAGGAGACCTCGCCATGGCGCGTACCCAAAAGCAATCACGGGTGACCCCCCAAAGCACCCGTTTTCCCCCCAAAGAGGAAACGGTTCCCGCCTGGAATCCGTCATCCTCTTCCATGGCCAACGCCGTTACGCCAGATCATCATCTCATTTTTAAGCAAGTGTCCAACCAACTAAAACCCCTGCTCCAAAAGATCTACCCAGAAGACGTTGCTACCCGGTTGGCGACGGAAATTTTTGATCTGATTCAAGGTACCCTCTGCCCCTCTGGCAAGGAAAATCTAAAAAAATGGAACCACAATAATGTGCTGCTGATTACCTACGGCGACAGTGTCGTGGATAGTCAGCGCCCACCCCTCGCGGTGCTGGCAGAATTTTTAGAAAAGTACCTAGAGGGCACGGTCACAGGGGTACACATTCTACCCTTCTTCCCCTACAGTTCCGACGATGGCTTTGCGGTGATTGACTATCTCCAAGTCAACCCAGAATTGGGCGACTGGGAACAGGTGCAGCGGATTGCCCAACACTTTAATCTCATGGTGGACTTGGTGATTAACCATGTCTCTAGTCAGCACGAATGGTTTCAACAATTTAAGGCTGGGGAATTACCAGGGCGCAATTATTTTGTCACGGGCGACCCCAGTGAAGATCTTGCCCAGGTGGTACGGCCTCGCAGTTCGCCGTTGCTAACCCCCGTCGAAACAGCGGAGGGTGTGCGCCATGTGTGGACGACCTTCAGCGCCGACCAAGTGGATGTGGACTTTGAAAATCCCGATGTGCTGATCGAGTACGTCAAAATTATCGTGGCCTACGTGCAGGCCGGGGCGCGGTATATTCGCCTCGATGCGGTGGGTTTTTTGTGGAAAAAACGGGGCACCAACTGTATGCACCTGCCCGAAACCCACGCCATGGTGCGTCTGTTCCGCGAAATCCTGCAAATGATCGATCCCGGCATTGCCCTGATTACCGAAACCAACGTCCCCAATCGGGAAAACCTCAGCTACTTCGGTAATCGCAATGAAGCCCACATGATCTACAACTTCAGCCTGCCGCCGCTGTTGTTGAATGCGCTGTTGCAGGGGCGTTCCGACCATCTAAAAACCTGGATGATGAGTATGCCCCCGGCCCCCATCGGCTGCGCCTACTTCAACTTCACTGCCTCCCACGACGGCATTGGCATGAGGCCCGCCGAAGGATTACTCACCGAAGATGAGTACGAACAACTCATCGACACCATGCGAAACCACGGCGGCAAAATTAGTATGCGCACCCGCCCGGATGGCAGCCAATCCCCCTACGAAATCAACATTTCTTTGTTTGATGCCCTGAAGGGTACCGTCAAGGGCGAAGACCAATGGCAGGTCGAACGCTTTCTCTGTTCTCAAACCATTATGATGGCCCTAGAGGGGATCCCCGCCTTCTATATCCACAGCTTACTCGCCACCCACAACTACACAGAGGGGGTCGAAAAAACAGGCCACAATCGCACTATTAACCGCTACAAGTGGGATCTAGAAACCCTAGAAACTGCCCTAGCCGATCCCACTACGCCCCACGCCAAGGTGCTAAAAGAACTCACCCGACTGATCAAAATTCGCCGCCAGCAAACCGCCTTCCACCCCAACGCCACCCAATACACCCTGCACCCGCTTAATCGCGCCCTATTTGCCTTTTGGCGACAAAGTCTCACCCGCGACCAAAGCATTTTCTCGGTGCACAACCTCAGCGACGAACCCCAGGAACTGCGCTTTAGCGACCTCAATCTCGTCAGCACCGACGACTGGTTTGATCTAATCAGCGGCGACAAATTTGCCGATTTAGATATGGTCTACATTCTCAAACCCTATCAATCGGTGTGGATTACCAACAAGATCAACGCTGCCCAAGATGAAACCATGCCAACGTTGTTGTAGGGAGTGTAAAAGAGCATTTTTTTAGGGGTGGGCACTGCCCACCCTACAGGCTAATCGTTCACCTACCTCGCTTTCTCTACAGCTAGCACTAGCGCAGCGCCGACCGCATAGGCCAGAATATCTTTCCAGTCAAAGGTGGTACCGAGGATAGTGGAGAGCATCGGGTTGTCTTGCAGGCCCATGCGATCAACAAACCTGAGATATTGTAGACCTTCAATACAACAGGCGAAGACAAAGACAATCAGTATCGCTATGGCAGGACGAAGGGGCCAGAAGGCTTTGATAAAGCAGTAGATGAGGGGAATAACTAACACATCACCGACAAGGGGTCGAATGATGTTGTCGTCTATAAAAATCGCGATTAAGGTTTCAATGAGAAATAGAAAAATCGCGACATAGAAATATTTGACGTTAAATTTAATCATATAGCGGATTTCACTCGGGTAAAGTACATTGCGATGATTCCCCCTGCCCCCCTTAAAAAGGGGGCATAGCATGAAACTTAGACAACTAGGTGCTAGGGGGATCTAGAACTCAGCAACGGTGTATCTCAAACTATCGAGCACCGCTGTAGGTTCACAAGTAGGAATTTCCCGTTATATTAACAGCAGCGCAATGCCTCAATGTACTCTAACGTCGGGGGAAAGAGAAAGCAGGTAATCCTAGGGTGGGCACTGCCCACCATTTTATCTTCAGCCACTTTACCTATCCTGTAAATCTTGGTACCGCTATCATCCTTACTTGATTGGGCCAAGTGATAGGCATATTGCGGGTGCAACCAACTGACATAACTCCTGGATTATAAAAGTTTGGGTAAACTCCATGATATCGGTGGCTAACTCAGACTACAGATGGCAGAACAGAGATGTCTGACCTATCGCTATCCTGTCATGTCATTGCGAGAATTTAGCAACATTATCAAAGCGGCTACCCCTGAACAACGCCATAACCTAGGAGAACTGACTGGCTCTAGTTTTGGTAGTGACCCTGATACCCTCTGCAACCACATTCGTTATCTTCGGGCGGGCAGTATTGGGCAACTCTTTTGGGATGAATCCTGGAAGCAGGTGGTTACAGATGTGGCCGATCACGTCGGTATTGACTGGCTTGCTCTGCTCGGTGGGCGACGGTGGAAACAGCTTGACACCTACGAAATTGAGAATGCGGTCGTTGCCAAGGTTTTTCAGGACATGGTTAACCAGCTATCGTCAGACCAACGGGAAAAGGTGGTTTTGGAGATGCAGCGCAACAGTGATGATCCTAGATTGGAGGGGCTTCTGCTGACGGGGGGAGCCATAGCGGCGGCTAGGGCGAGTGGGTTTGGGGTGTATTTGATGGCGAGTACGGCCTTGGGTGGGCTAACCAGCGCCCTGGGCATTACCCTACCCTTTGCGGTGTATATGGGCATGAGCCAGGTGCTTGCCTTAGCCCTTGGCCCAGTGGGCTGGCTGGCATTGTTGGGAGGGTTGGCGTTCTCGCTGAACCAGCCCCACTGGCGGCGTCTTATACTGGCGGTGATGTATGTTTCAGTGCTTCGATATCGTCCTCCCCTAAGTGGAACAGCAACAGTTTGAGCCTCGGCATCCCATGACAGAACCACTTCTTGATCGCCAACGGGTGATTGACCAAGGGCTGCGCCTAGGGTTTCACCAGGTGGGCATTGTGGCGATAGACGAGATCCCTAGCGAGGCTGAGCAGGTAGCCACGGCGCACCTTCAGCACTGGCTGAACCAGGGGCATCAAGCGGCCATGGCCTGGATGGATAACCCCAAACGGCAGGATGTTCGTCAGGTGTTGCCGGGGGTGCGGTCTATCATTTGCGTTGCCCTCAACTACTACACGCCCCATGCCCATTCTGAGGATCCGGCCCACGGCAAAATTTCTCGCTATGCCTGGGGGCGAGACTACCATCGGGTGTTGCACAAACGGCTAAAGACCTTTTCCGACTGGCTAGAGCAAGAAGCCCAGGCGGCGGGGCAGGCCATTCAAACCCGCTACTATGCCGACACTGGCCCGGTGCAGGATAAGGTTTGGGCGCAGCAGGCGGGGCTAGGCTGGATCGCGAAAAACGGTAATGTGATCACCCGGCAGTATGGTTCCTGGGTGTTTTTGGGAGAGATTCTGACCACCCTCCCCCTAGAACCGGATCGACCCCACACCAACCACTGCGGTACTTGTACCCGCTGCCTTGAGGCCTGCCCCACGGTCGCCATTCCCCAGCCCTACGTGGTGGACGCCAACCGCTGCATTGCTTACCACACCATCGAAAACCGAGCCGACACTCTACCGGAAACCATCGCCCCCCACATGCAGGGCTGGGTGGCTGGATGCGACATTTGCCAAGAGGTTTGCCCCTGGAATATCCGCTTTGCCCAGCCGACGGATGTGGCCGAATTTCAGCCCTACCCCCACAACCTCGCGCCCAAGCTAGCCGATTTGGCCACCCTGACCGAGGCTGATTGGGACGAACGCTTCCGAGCCTCGGCCCTGCGCCGGATTAAACCTGCCATGTGGCGGCGCAATGCCCAGGCCGCCCAGCGCCGCTCTGATTCTGCAATGCCTTAGTTCCCCTAAGGTCCGTCCTTTAATTAGGCTAGCGCCACCATGCTTTCGCTTCACGGGGGAGAGCTATCTGCCTTAGCGGCCTGGAGAGCCTAGGGGGTGTTGGGGTTTCCTTGGCCCTTATCCAACCTGCCGCTAATCATTGGTTTCCCAGGGTTCTACGACGGTTTGAACGACGATTTCGGCGTTGAGGGTGGCGGCGACGGCGCAGTAGCGGGTGTGGGATAGTTCGGCGGAACGGGCGAGGGCGGCTTCGGTCACCTCTGGGCCAGCGCCATAGTGGGTGACGGTGATGTGGGTGAAGCGGCGGGGATGGCTGTCGGCCTGGGTTCCGGTGACTTCAATGCGGTAGCGGGCTAGGGGTTGTCGCTTTTTGGCCATGATGTCAATGACATCGTAGGCGGTGCAAGACCCCAGGGCCGCCAGCAACAGATCGGTGGGCTTAGGGCCAATGGCGGGTTGGTCGCCGTCAACGTGGATGCGGTCGCCAGCTTCGTTTTGCCCAATAAACCGATGGCCACAAATTTGATGGAGCACAATGGTTTTGGTTGTCATAGGAGTATTGGGGTGACGGGATGCGGATTGGTCACTATTCGCGACCTGGTTGACTGACAAAAGATCCTGCGCCGGACGCGGAAACCGCGTCCCTACAGGATTTGGATAATGTAGGGGTCAGGTCTCCTGACCCTTTGGCGGATTTGGGTTCTCGCAAGTTTTGTCAGTCAACCAGATTCGCGACGGGGTCAGGGGCAGGTTGAGGCCCTAAGGTCTATGGGCCTTAGGTGTCCTCTACGGCATTGACTTCTCTGCCTATTGCCAAACGTAGATCAGGATAAACAGCACAATCCAAATCACATCGACAAAGTGCCAGAACAGGGAAGTGGCAATCACCCCGACTTCACCATCGTCGTAGTTGCCGGGGATGAAGGATCGGGCCAGCATGATCGCCTGGAGTAGGACGCCCGTCAAAACGTGGAGGCCGTGGAATCCGGTGAGCAGGTAGAAGGTGCCGCCATAGAGGCCGTCGGTGAAGCCGAAGGAAAGGCCCGACCATTCCACCGCTTGGCCGTAGAGGAAGTAGCTGCCCATGGCCATGGTGAGTAGCCAAAAGGCCCGGAAGCCCCAGAGGTTTTCTTTTTTTAGGTAGCGTTCAGCGATGTAGATCACGAAGCTGCTGGAGACCAGGATGATGGTGTTGATCAGCGGTTCGCGCACCTCCAGCCCTTCTACACCGGGGGGTAGCCAGTCGAGGGAACTGGTTTTGTAGACGGCGTAGCCCACAAAGAAACTCAGGAAAATCACGCTTTCCGACAGCAGAAAGATGATGAACCCGACGAGGCGGTGTTCCCCTTCTTCGTGGTGGGCGGGGCTGGCTTCAGCGGCAGTGTTCACCGTGGAATCGAGGTTGATGGAACTCATTTAGGCCACCTCCGTAGACGCGAGTTGCTGCAAGGCCGCCTGTTGGGCGGTGAGGGGTTCGTTTTTGCCATAGCCATAGGGTTCGGCGATGACGGTGGGGATTTCGTCGAAGTTTTCGTGGGGGGGCGGCGAGGCCACCATCCACTCTAGGCCAATGGCCCGCCAGGGGTTGGCGGAGGCTTTTTCCCCCTGCACCCAGGAGCTAATCATGTTCAGCAAAAAGGGCAGGGTGGAGACCCCCAGCAAGAAGCCGCCCAGGCTAGCCAGCACGTTCCAGAAGGCAAATTCTGGGTCGTAGGAGGCGACGCGGCGGGGCATCCCCATTAGGCCAGCGGGGTGCATGGGTAGAAAGTTGAGGTTGGTGCCGACAAAGGCGAGGACAAAGTGCAGTTTGCCCAGCCCTTCATAGTACATCCGCCCGGTCATTTTGGGGAACCAGTGGTAGAGGGCGGCAAACATCCCCATGGTCATGGATCCGTAGAGCACGTAGTGGAAGTGGCCCACCACAAAGTAGGTGTTGTTGACGTGGATATCCACCGGGGTGGAGGCCAGCATAATGCCCGTGATGCCTGCGAACACAAACATGGTCATGCCGCCGAGGGCAAACAGCATGGCGGTGTTCAGCTTCAGCTTGCCGCCCCAGATCGTCGCCACCCAGGCAAACACCTTAATCCCTGTGGGCACGGAGATGGTCATGGTGGTGAACATGAACAGCATCCGCATCCAGCCCGGAGTGCCGCTGGCAAACATGTGGTGAACCCAGACGATGCCGCTGAGTCCGGTAATCACAAAGGACGAGATGGCCACAACATGGTAGCCAAACAGCGGTTTCCGGGCATAGACCGGGAAAAGCTCTGAAAATACCCCGAAAATCGGCAGCATAATCACATATACCGCCGGGTGGGAGTAGAACCAGAAGAAATGCTGATACAGCACTGGGTCGCCGCCCTTGGCTGGGTCAAAAAAGCTGGTGCCCACCATCAGGTCAAACAGCAGCATCACCGCCCCCGCCGTCAGCGCTGGCAGGCCGAAAAGCTGGATGATCTGCGCCGCCATCACCGTCCAGCAGAACACGGGCATTTTGAAGAAGGTCATCCCCGGTGCCCGCATCCGCACGATGGTGGTAACGATGTTGACCGCGCCCATAATCGACGACACCCCCGACAGCGCCACCGCCACCAGCCATAGGGCTTGGCCGTTAATCAGGTTTCCGGTCGGGTTCTGCAAACTCACCGGAGGGTAAGCCCACCAGCCCGACTGGGAGGGGCCGCCCGGCACCAAAAAGCTGGCCATCAAAATCACGCCAAAGATGGGCACCAGCCAAAAGGCCACCGCATTCAGACGAGGGAAGGCCATATCCCGCGCCCCAATTTGCAGGGGCACCAGGTAGTTGGCCAAGCCGTTCAACACCGGGAACGTCCACAGAAACAGCATCACCGTGCCGTGCATGGTGAACAGGGCGTTGTATACCGTGCGATCCACCAGGTCGGCTTCGGGGGTGATCAGTTCCCCCCGCATCACCATGGCGAAAAAGCCCCCCACCAAAAAGAAGAAGAAGGCCACCACAATGTATTGAATGCCAATCACCTTGTGGTCGGTGCTAAAGGTGAAAAAGCGCCACCAGTTTTCTGGCTCACCGGGGCTGGGTTCCTGGCGATCCGGGGCAAGGGCGTCTATGGAGATGTTCGTCATTTAATAGATGTCCTTAGTTCAGGTGTCTTGCTGTTGATGGATTTATGTAAGCGTTGCTGTTAGGGGATTGTTTTGGGTTGTGGTTTTGCTTTTGTTTCTAGCCCCTTTCCGGTTTAAATCACCAATTGTAGATGGATGGATTCTGGCAAAGTTACTCTCGATTAATCCCCCCTGGCCCCCCTTAAGAAGGGGGGAACTAGAGCCAAAGTCCCTCTTTCTAAGGGGGATTCGGATTTGGATTCAAAGTCCCCCTTTTTCAAGGGGGATTTAGGGGGATCCCCCAGGCATTCCCGCATGGGAACAAGATGTGCATCAAGACCCCACATAATTCACCATTGGGGCCGGGGCGGGGGGCACGGTCTTCCAGCCGGGACGATGATCGTCGCCGCCCGTGCGTTGGTATTCGTCGTAGGAGGGGTTGAGGCCCGGTTTGAGGGGAGATTTCGCCGCCGTAGAAAGCCATTGTTGGTAGGCGTCCGGCGATTCCACCACCACATCGGCCTGCATAGCGGCGAAGTAGGTGCCGCTGTATTGGGAATCCCGCAGACGGTACTTGCCCTCCAGGGTGGGGGTAAATTCAAAGTCAATGTCTCGACCGGGGATGACATCCTGCTTCACCCGAAAGGCGGGGATGTAGAACCCGTGCAGCACATCTTCGGAGGTCAACGCCAGCTTGATGCGGCGATCCTTGGGCAAGTGCAGTTCCGTACTGGTGACGTTGGCTTCGGGATAGTAGAACTCCCACACCCACTGACGAGCGTGAACCTCAATTTCCTCAGTCCCGTCCGCCATGGCCTGGGCCATCTCCATCGGTGCGGCAATCGCTTCCCCCATGCCCATGTGGATATGCTCCATTGGCCCCAGGATGGACATTTGGTCGTAGACCCGATAACTGGCGGCGGCAATCCAAATCACCAGCAGAACCGGAATCGCCGTCCACACCACCTCTAGGGTGAGGTTGCCCTCAATGGGGGGGCCATCGCTTTCGTCGTACTTGCCCGCCCGCTGAAACAGTGCCGAATAGGTGACGGTACCCACCACCCCACAAAAAATGAAGGTGCCAATGGCGGTCATCAGGCTAAACAGGCCATCCACCAGCACCGCTTCTGCCGAGGCTGGGGGCGGCAACCAGCTATAGGCCACCTGGCCCATCCACAGGCTAATGGCGGTGAGAATTCCGGCCACAGCGGCAAGTTTGAGAATTAGGCGAAGGTTCATAGGGGGAAGGGAAAAGGCAAAAGTAAAAAGGCAAAAAATACGGAAGGAGAGCGGTTGATGTAGATTCCAGGGTTCTTAGGGATTAGATCCCAGGGTTCTTATGCCATTAACGAAGGATTTTGGTTCATCCCAAGTCAGAACCCTGGGATCTGTCAGCTAGGCGGGATGGATTGTTTGTCGTAGATCAGATTTTGCGCGATTCCGTTTCGGAGACAGACAAACAACTTCTCGACCTCCCTCCGCTTGTTTTTTCTGCCAATCGGCAAACATGGCATCTAAATCATAGTTAAAAGATTTAGCATGTTCTTCGCGAATCTCATGGATTTTGTCAAGAATCTCATCTTGCATCATGGCTCAATCTCCTAATAACTCGTAGGGCGTACAAATCACGGGTAGCTGATATCCAAAGTCAAGGCTAACCTCTTCAAGCTTTCTTTGAATTTTTGCGTTAGCAATGTGCTTACAATTCCAAGTTAGCAGGTAATCTAAGCCATGGACGGTAGCGGCTGCGATGTGTACGGCATCATCAGAAGCTTTGGGAGGAAGATTGCTTCGTTCGAGAAATTGTCCCGCCAGATTCTTGACAGACTGATTAAGTTCTACCAAGGGGACACCATTAAGTATTTCGATCCGTTTTGGTGCAATCTCCTGATCTCCTCGTCCTACCTCATCTAGAACAACTTGTGAAATATAAAGTGAAAACGTGTGTCTATATTGATCCCACCACTCTTTCGTCACCTCGATATTGGCTGCCAAAATTAGATTTCTGGTTGATCTGGCCGTTAGATATCCCAAGATGCTGGTTTCGATATAGACGGTTTCACTCATTATTTCATCGATCACTCAGTAGCTAGGTAATATTCCATGCGATTGATAGCCAGGGTTGAATCACATTCAAAATCGTCAAATCTTCCCCGGCTCTGAGGAGTCGATCTGCGCTGATGTGGACGCCAAATTCGGCGGCAAGTTGTGCCCCTAGGGTGCCGTGGGCGAACATCAACACAAAAATGCCCAGCCCCGCCACCAGGTACGACCACTGCACCTGTCGCGCCCGATCTTTCCGCCATACGTAGCGCTGAAAGCCTCGCCAAATGGCCATCCCGGTAATCAACGCCAGCAGCAGCACGCCGCCCACCCCGTGCCAGAGCATGGTTTCCAGGCTTTCTAGACCCCAGGCACTGGTGCCGTCGCTGGGGGGTTGGGCCAACAGCATTTCGTAGAAGCCCGCCGCCACCGTGGGGAAGGTGATCACCGCCGCCGCCACCATGTTGAACCAGCCCACATCGTAAAAGTTGGAGGAGCTGGCCGGAATCGCCAAAAACTTGAACACCCGCTTTTCTAGCGGGAACAGCGCCCCCACAATATCGAAGCTGATGGCGACGATAAATAACCCCAGCGTCAGGTGTACCAGGTTGGGATGAATGGGCACCACGTAGGGCAACCCATTTGGCCCCAGTTGGTTAGCGATTTGGTCAATCAAATCGGGATTCATTACAGCACTCCGTCACGAATTGCTTCCACCACTTCCACGGTATGGAGGCCGTAGATCCATACCAGTTTGTCGCCCAGGTAGGTCTGAACCAGCACTAGCCCCGTCAGCAGCCCGCCGACGCCTAGGTAAGCGATGGGAAGAGACTTGGGGTCATTATTCCGCAGGATGTAGCGCCAGCCCGTAATGGCGGCGATGATCCCCGACAGCCCCCAGCCCAAAATTGTATGCAGGTTGAGGGTCGATTCTGCCGAGGGCAGGTAGGGCGTGGCCAAACCCGCCTCCACTTGGCCAAAGATGACGGCAATAAAAATCGACACCGTGGCAAAGGCCATATTCCACCAGCTCACCTCGTAGTAGCGGGGATTTTTGGTGAGGGTGCCCACCACATCGCACACAAAGGCGAACAGGGCCATGGCGATGACGAAATGCACCACGATGGGGTGGATGGTGTCGGGGTAGGGCAGGTTGTGGTCGTTGAGGGGGGGCAGATACTCAAACACGGGATGTCCTGGGTAGGGAAGGTCCTAGGTTGTGGCCATGGGTCGTAGCCATTCAGAGCGCCACTGGGGCAAGCTGGCCTGAGGATAGCAAGCCGTTGCTTATAGGGTAAGTATCCTAGCTGTCACCTGCCAGAAAAATCTCACCTTAGCCAGGGATTTTCCCACTGACCTTCTGGGTGAAGGGCGAAATTTTATGAAATGTTAACGCCCCCGCCGTCTAAAACCAGACCTCTGGGGCCAACCTCAACGATCTTGAAGGCTCTATCCCGACAGGCCCAGGGTTAACAGGTGGGCAAGATACAATGGCCCTAGGTCACCTGTAACCTAGGGCGACAAGATGCCGCTAACCCTTTCCCACTCCTCCTTACTAGCCCCCTATCGCTGGACGGTGGATCGCTACCACCGAGCGGTGGAAGCAGGCGTGTTTGAGGGGCAACCCTTGGAACTTTTGGATGGAGTCTTGGTTGAAATGTCGCCAGAGGGAATTCCCCATGCTGGGTTAAGCAGCGATGCGGCGGATTATCTACGCAGCCAACTAGGGAATCGAGCAAAAGTGCGGGAGGCTAAGCCCATCACGCTACCCAACGACTCGGAGCCGGAGCCGGATATCGCTATTGTGCAACCCTTAGGGGAGGTGTATAAAACCGAGCGCCATCCCACCGTGGCCGACATTTTTTGGGTGATGGAGTACGCCAACACCAGCTTAGAAAAAGACCTATCGGTAAAAGATAAGATTTACGCGGCGGCAGGGATTTCAGAATATTGGGTTGTTAACCTTAAAAGCCGTTCTCTGATCGTTTTTCGTCATCCTAAAAATGGGGTTTATCAATCCCGTGTCACCCTAGCAGACGGAACCCTTTGCCCCGAGTGTTTTCCCGATCTATCCCTAGAGGTGGATCGTCTCCTACGATAATTCCCTCTAAAAACCTCGGTTAGGACAACCCCTATGGGTTTAGCATCACCTCCCGATAGTGGGGTTCAACGGGGTGGTGCTGAGTTTGGGCAGAGTCTTTGGCCATGGACTGGTGACGTAGGGCGTGGTGCAGCTCCTCAAGATTTAGAGTTAGCAAACGCCCCTGGTCAACCAATGGGCGACCCTGCACCCAGGCGGCTTCGACCACTTCCGTTGGTCTTCCCAGCACCAGCAGTTGGGCAGGATTCGTACAGGGCAGCAGGGAGGGATGATCGAGGTTGTAGAGCACCAGATCGGCCTCTAACCCAGGGGCAATGCGGCCCGTGCGATCCGCCAAATTCACGCCCTTGGCACCGCCCACCGTGGCCATGGTTAAGGCCTGTTCTGGGGTGATCCAGTGTTCGTAGTCATCGTCGGTGACGGTGTGGAGAATGGTGCCAAGCTTGATGGCCTCCAGCAGGTTTTGGGCATCGTTGCTGGCGGCCCCATCGCAGCCAAAGGACACATTTAGCCCCCGTTCTATACATTTCAGAATCGGTGCAAGGCCACTGCCTAGGCGCAGGTTGCTAACGGGGTTATGCACTAGGGTTGCCCCAGACTGGGCCATGACATCAATGTCGGATTCATCAATCCAAACCCCGTGGGCCAGGGAAGTCCGGGAACTAAGACAACCGAGATTGTCCAGGTGTTGCACCGCACTGATGCCATAGCGTTCCTGGGCTAGGCGATGCTGGGCGCGGGTTTCTAAGAGATGGGTGTGGTAACAGAGGTCGTAGCGCTGGCTGAGGTCGCCACAACCGGCCAGCAGTTCATCGGAACAGCGGTGAAACCCCGTTGGTCCCACGCCGATGTAAATGCCGTTGTCGGGATCGTGGAACTCGGCCACCATGGCCTCCATCATGGCCAACAGTTGACTGGCGGACTTGGGGGAGGCCGACTGGGGCAACAGACACCCCTTAGGAAAGCCGGAGGCAAAGGGTAAATCCATAATCAGCGGGGCCACTACGGCGCGAACCCCCACCGTTTTATAGCCCCGCACCAGGGCCGCCACGGTTTCCACTTCCTGCCCCGGAATCACGTAGGCATGATCCACCACGCAGGTGCCGCCGGAGAGCAGGGTATCCACCGCCGTGCTCACGGCTCCCCAATAAAGCTGATTCAGTTGCCGAGGGGTAGACTCAAACACGTTGGCCAGCCACAGTTCCAACGGCAATTGGGGAATCAGCCCCCGCTGCCACACCTGGGAAGAATGGGTATGGCCATTCACAAACCCCGCTAGCAGCAACTTGTTTCGCCCGTTGATGACCTGATCCGCCGCCGTTGGGGGTAATGTGCCCGCTGGGGCTACCGCTTCAATGTGCTTCCCCGCCAACCAAACATCCACCACCGCTAGGTCGTCATTTTGTAGCGTCAGGACGGATTCAATCAGCGTTTGCATGGGGATGGATGGCAAAGATGGCTAATACAGTAGCGCATACCCAGGGGCCATCTGGTGGCGATCACTACACCTTAATCTTGAGTCGTTCCGTTGAGGGCTTGTTTTGATTGGGTTCCAGCGTTGGGTTGGAGGCAACGCAACGCTAGGAGCCTGAACCGGAATCAAGTTAAAGTGCATCGGAAAGCCTCGCCTCAGGCGAGGGCTGACTCGAAACAATCATTTCTTACACAGGGGGTAAGAAATGTGAGGAGACAGTAAACTTTAGAACGATGGGCCTAGCTTTCCTCCGTAGATTTCGCTAGAACACCTACAGCCCATCTTAGGTCTTCCCCCGGCTTCAATCGTGCCGAGTCCTTGGCGGTCTAGGGTTTACCTTGCCCGTTCTGAATGGGTGTACTGAGGTCGCTCAGATATCGTCTATCTGAGGCCCAAGCCCGATCACTGCATCTACCTTCGTGCCCAAGACATATCCCACGGAGGATCGTCCCATGCCCCGATTGATCTCTAGTGCCACCCTCAGCGCGGCGGCACTGGTTACCGCTGTTGTGAGTGCCGCTGTTGCCAACCCCGCCCATGCCATCGGCTTCACAGACAGCTATGCCCCAGAAAACTTCATCCTAGAAAATGTGGATACCGATGGAAGTTTTGATCTATCCGATATCCCTAACTCGTTAGTCATAATCGGGGGCAACAATGGGACTGGCGTATCTGGAAGTACTCGATATTTAACGACAGCAGTAGCCTCTGGCCTAGTCAGTTTTGATTGGCTGTATAAAACAACAGACCCATCCGCTACCTATGACCCGTTTGGTTACTGGCTCAATAATGCTTTTACTCAACTAACCAATAATTCTTTGAGTACCCAAGACGGCAACGCAGTGTTTTCGGTGCAGGTGGGGGATCGATTTGGCTTTGGGATTAATACCCAAGACAATCTGCCTGCCTCCGCGTCCGTAACCATCTCTAACTTCATCGCCCCAGAAACCACTCCCGCTGCGGTGCCTACTCCGGCCCTGGGGTTTGGGCTGGTGGGGATGGGCATTGCGGCTCTGCGCCAGCGTTTGGCCCAAGACTAGCCTAAGCCTTGTCTCTCTCCCGATGCCGAAGCCGATTTCCTGATCAATTACCCCGCCAAACCGTGGGGGCGAGGGTTTCTCGCCTTTCTAATTCAACCTGAGTTTGCGGGTGAAGCCAATCCTGTAGCCGTCTCTAGGCGGGAGGCGTTTCGTCTGCTTCAGCAGACGTTTGCGGTCAGCCAGGGAATTATTCCCTGGTGGTTATGTCCAAGCAAGGACTAGAAGTCCTTGCCTCAAGGCCAAAATCCTCTAAAGAGGATTGGAAGGAGGAGCGCAAGCATCGGTGAATTTCCCTATTTCTCCTGATCCTTGGCCTAACCCGAACCGAGGTTAATCCAAGGGTAGTCAGCCAGATGATAGATCTTGCCTCACCGATGGAAATACATCACTAATTACGAAAAACGGGCCGAGGTAATTAACCTTCGACCCGCTTTTGCTATGGGGCTTAATTAAGCTAGAGGCTTAGCCTACTGCCACTTGGCGGCGACCAGTTCGGCTAGGTCTACCACGCGCTGGCTGTAGCCCCACTCGTTGTCGTACCAAGCGACGACCTTCACCATGTCGCCACCCATCACCATGGTGAGGCTGGAATCGACGATGGAGGATTCGTCGGTCTTGCGGTAATCAATGGAGACTAGGGGCAGATCGCTGTAGGCCAGAATGCCCTTCATGGGGCCTTCAGCGGCTTCCTTCAGCACTTGGTTCACCTGCTCGGCAATGGCGGGTTTTTCCACCTGTACCACGAGGTCAACCACAGACACGTTGGGGGTGGGCACCCGCAGGGCGATGCCGTTTAGTTTGCCTGCCATTTCGGGGATGACCAGGGCCACGGCCTTGGCAGCCCCGGTGGTGGTGGGCACAATGTTGAGCGCAGCGGCCCGTGCCCGGCGTAGGTCACGGTGGCTGGCATCGAGTAGACGCTGGTCACCCGTGTAGCTGTGGGTGGTGGTCATGGTGCCTTTGATGATACCGAAGCTCTCGTGCAGCACCTTCACGACGGGGGCCAAGCAGTTGGTGGTACAGCTGGCGTTGCTGATCACGTTGTAGCCATCGTGGCTGTAGTCTGCGTGGTTTACGCCCATGACGTAGGTGCCAATGCCGCCACCCTTGCCGGGGGCCGTAATCAGCACTTTCTTCGCGCCAGCTTCAATGTGGCGAGAGGCTCCCTCTTCGCTGACAAAGACCCCGGTGGATTCGATCACGAGGTCAACATCCCAGGCGGCCCAGGGCAGGTTGTTGGGGTTGCGATCCGAGTAGCACTTGATGGTTTTGCCGTTGACGATCAGGGTGTCTTCCCCAGCCTGGATATCGGCATCGAGACGACCCAGCATGGAGTCGTACTTCAACAGGTGAGAGTTGGTCTTAGGATCCGAAGTATCGTTGATGGCAACGATCTCCAATCCACTGTTTTCCCGCGTCAACCAACACCGCAAAAAGTTCCGACCAATGCGGCCAAACCCGTTAATGGCTACTCTAATCACTGCGTTTAACCCTCTGTTGTACTCAGACTAAGTATCTATTCTTAGACGAAACCATAATATCGCAAAGGATGATCCACTTTAATAGCGAATCCTACCCTAACCGGATGACCATCGCTTCTCCGCCCTGGGGAATGGGGATCATTCCATTCGCCGGGGGGCCAGACTAAGGCGGGGCGGGATCGCGAGTATCGTCGGTGGTGGGTTTGTGGCCCGCCGAGGGAAAGGATAATAAGTGTTCCTGAGGCTGGATGCTGGGGGATATAGAGGATCTGTATAGATCCTGATTCCTATCCTGCCCTAGACCCCAGATCCCACTGAGAAACCCTATTCCCTACGAAGTCTACGATGTACCTAGGTCTTGGGTCATATAAATCGCAGCGAACTATACGACTAAGAATCTGGGAATCCTAGGGTACAATCATCGCTAATTTTTGAGGAAACCACCGGTTCGATTTTGGGGCCAATCCAGCAAATCTTGCTATGATGACGCCTGATACGTGGTGTGGTGTGGTGTTGTGCAAGGAGTGAAAGATGCCAAATTCTGTAGATTTTAACGGCAGGCCGTTCCACTTTGTTGGAATTGGCGGCATTGGCATGTCGGCTTTAGCCTACATTCTAACCAGGCGCGGCATTCCTGTGTCGGGATCGGACTTGCGTCTGAGTCATATTACCCGCCGTTTACAGGAGGCTGGAGCCCATATTTTCTGGCAGCAGGAATCGGCCAACCTCCAGTACTTTGCCTCGCCATCCCTGGTTGCCTCCGTCGATCCCAGTCCTGAAGACGCTACCCCTCAGGTCATTTGTTCCACGGCCATTGATGACCGCAACCCAGAATATCAAGCCGCCCTTGAGATGGGATGTCCGATCTACCACCGCTCAGACGTGCTGGCGGCCCTCATCAACGACTATCGTAGCGTGGCGGTGGCGGGTACCCACGGCAAAACCACCACTAGCAGCATGATTAGCCAAATGCTGCTCCAGGCTGGTCTCGATCCCACCATTGTGGTGGGGGGTGAGGTCTCTAGCTGGGGTGGCAATGCCCGCCTAGGCCGCAGTGAGTATCTGGTGGCCGAGGCCGATGAATCGGACGGCACCCTAGCTAAGCTCTCAGCGGCCATCGGTGTTGTTACGAATATTGAGCTAGACCACACCGACCACTACCGCGACCTAGAGGATGTGATCCGCATTTTTCGCCAGTTTCAGCGCCAGTGTGAGGTGCTGGTGGCCTGCGTAGACTGCGAGGTAGTGCGGACGAACCTCCAGGCCACCCTAACCTACAGTCTGAACCCGGACACGGGGGCCACCTACATCGCGACCGACATTCAGTTTGCCCCCACTGGCACCAGCGCCACGATCTGGGAACGGGGTGAAGCCCTGGGGCAAATGAACCTCAGCCTTCTCGGTGAGCACAACCTCAGCAATGCCCTGGCCGCTGTGGCCGTTGGTCGCCATCTGGGGCTTTCCTTCGAGGCCATTGCCGATAGCCTGAGACAGTTTTGTGGGGCACGTCGCCGCTTCGAGCATCGGGGCAGCTACGGCGGCATTCGCTTCGTAGACGACTATGCCCACCACCCCAGCGAAATTCGCGCCACCCTAGCAGCGGCCCGCCTCAGCATTGGCCAGTCTGCCACGGTATCTAAACTGGCGGGGCCAGAGGAACGGCGGGTAGTGGCGGTGTTCCAGCCCCATCGCTTCAGCCGTACCGCTGCACTGCTGAGCGACTTTGCCGACGCCTTCGCCGACGCGGATCAGGTGATCATGGCGGATATCTATAGCGCAGGGGAGGTCAACACCTACGGCGTCTCTGGACGGCAGGTGGCCGATGCCGTGGCCCAAAATCATCCAGGGGTGCGCTACGGCCATACCCTTGACGACATTCAGGGGGTGTTGACCAGCAGTCTGCGTCCGGGCGACCTGGTATTGTTTATGGGAGCTGGCAATCTTAATCAAATTATTCCCCAGGTGATGGCCCACTACGCCGAGGCGGAAGCGGAGGCAGAGGCTCCCTTTCTCCAGGAAGCCTGCTAGAGGGCGTTGGGGATAGAGGCCGCCGTGATCCGTCCCAAAGCCAGGGGCGATGAGTATCAGAGCTATGATTTCGACCACTGACAGCGATCCTCCTATCTCTGATATTCTTTCCCAAGCGTCGTTGAAGAAGCTCAACACTTTTCGGGTCGGCGGCACAGCGGAATGGTTAGCCATGCCTCGGCAGCGGCAAGAGTTTGACTGGCTGCTTACCTATGCCCTAGAACGACAACTGCCGGTGACCACCCTGGGGGCCGGTTCTAATCTATTGATCAGCGATCAAGGTATTCCTGGCCTAGTCATTTGTACTCGCCGCTGGCGCAGCACTCAGTTTGACGATGCCCAGGGGCGAGTGACCGTGGCTGCTGGGGAGCCCTTGCCAACTCTGGCCTGGAAGGCGGCAAAGCGGGGGTGGCGGGGCCTAGAGTGGGCGGTAGGCATTCCGGGTACCGTAGGTGGGGCCGTGGTGATGAATGCTGGAGCCCACGGCGGCTGTGCAGCGGACTGTCTGGTATCCGCTACGGTTCTCGATTCCAGCGGCAGGCTGGTGGATTTACCTCCCCAGGAGTTAGCCTTTGACTATCGAACATCCGCCTTGCAGGGATCAGATCGGCTGGTGATTGAGGCGACCTTCCAGCTGGAACCTGGCCACGATCCGGCGGTAGTCAGTGCGGATACCCTGGCGGGGCTAAATCGGCGACGTTCCACCCAGCCCTACGACTGGCCTAACTGTGGCAGCGTGTTTCGCAATCCCTTACCCTATACCGCTGGCGGATTAATTGAGAAGGCGGGCCTGAAGGGCCATCGGATTGGTGATGCCCAGGTGGCAGAGCGCCACGCAAACTTCATTCTCAACCTTGGGAATGCCAGGGCCGAAGATGTCTATCGGCTGATTCGCTACATCCAGGAATGCATCTATGATCAATGGGATCTATGGCTGCATCCAGAGGTGAAATTTATCGGTGAGTTTCCCCACCTTGACCCCGTTCAAGGACTTCCTAACGGCCCTGAAGCTGAGGTCGGACAACCGCAACACCTATAAGTAAACCGATCAATATCCTATGGTTTTGATTACGAATCCCGTTCAGCCAGGGAAGAAAAAGAGAAGACAGGTATCAGGTTTTCCCGTAGGATCAAGTGATGTGTTAGATCTGTCTGTAAGGATCCCTAGAACCTTGATTTTTAGGATGTTTTCCAGTAGATCGCTACCATATATTTGATGAGAGGATAGCACCATGGCAACCTACAAGGTTACGCTGATCAACGAGACTGAAGGACTGAATACGACCATCGACGTAGATGACGATGTTTATATTCTCGATGCGGCTGAAACCCAAGGCATCGATCTGCCCTACTCCTGCCGGGCTGGGGCCTGCTCCACCTGCGCTGGCAAAATCACGGCGGGTACCGTGGATCAGTCTGACCAGTCCTTCCTGGATGACGATCAAATCGGTGCGGGCTACGTGCTAACCTGTGTGGCCTACCCCACCTCCGATTGCACCATCCTCACCCACCAAGAAGAAGAACTCTACTAAGGGCTTTCCCGACTGGCTGGTTGTGCCTAGCCCTCTCAGCCAGCGGATTCGCCATTACGATGTCGAGTAGCTCAGTTCAGGGCTCTAAAGCCTGTGATCGCGAGTTGCATGGGCGATGCTGTACTTTCAGCATTGCCCTTTTTTGTAGTCCTTTTTCAGAACCTAGGATCCGTGTCGAGATCCGGGTGCATAGAAGCTACGCCGAACCAGATCCATGGCCGAAGACATCTATCGGCTGATTCGCCACATCTACGCGTGTATTGATAATCAACGGCCTCTATCGCGGCGCTCAAAGGTGAAAATTATCGGCGAATTTTTCGACCTCGGTTCTGTTCGAGATGATCGCAATGGCCCTGAATCTAAGGCTGGACAGCCACAACACCTATAAGTAAACCGATCAATATCCTATGGGTTCGATTACGAATCCCGTTCAGCCAGCTAGGAAAAAGAGAAGACAGGTATCAGGTTTTCCCGTAGTATCAGAAATGTGTTGAATCTGCCTAGAAGAATCCCCAGAGCCCTGATTCTCAGGATGTTTTCCGGCAGATCTCTGCTATGTATTTGATGAGAGGATAGCATCATGGCAACCTACAAGGTTACGCTGATCAACGAGGCTGAAGGGCTGAATACCACCATCGATGTGGATGATGATGTTTATATTCTTGATGCGGCTGAGGGACTCGGCATCGATCTGCCCTCCTCCTGCCGCGCCGGGGCTTGTTCCACCTGTGCTGGCAAAATCACGGCGGGTACCGTCGATCAGTCTGACCAGTCCTTCCTGGATGACGATCAAATCGGTGCGGGCTACGTGCTAACCTGTGTGGCTTACCCCACCTCCGATTGCACCATCCTCACCCACCAGGAAGAAGAACTCTACTAGACATTCCCTAAACGGGCTGATCTTCCCTGACGTAAGCCCTGGGGGAACTCTGGTCTTCGGCCTAACTCAGGATAGGGCTACCAAAGCCTAGTTCAAAAGCCCAACTTAGAAAAGGACGATGCTGAGTTTTCAGTGTCGTCCTTTTTGGGTTTGGCTGAGCAAGGGTGCCTGGGCATCTCGTCAGACTTTGTACTGGTCGAGGACTTGGCTCTCCAACGACACCCCAGGTAGGGCCAACCTTAGGGCTAAGCTTAGGACCAACATTCGCATGACCTAGGGCCAGCGATGGGCGTCGCGCTCGTAAAAGCTGAGACGGGCAAAGCCCATGAATGTGGGCCGCACCTGTTCTCCGACCGGGAAGGCCGTGGCCCCAAAGAGATAGACCCCCGCAAAGCGAGGATTGCGCACTGGACGCAGGGCTAACGTCACCCTGCCGCCGGGGGGGAGGGGTGGATCAAAGCGGATCGTGAGAGCCTGGGTTCCTCGATCCTGGGTAAGTTCGCCAAGGGATACGGCTCGTCTTTCGTCCTCCACCGTTTGCCAAACCTCCGTGGATTCTAGACGATAGCGGAAAATCGGATCACGCCCTTCATCCAGGCTGATCACGACCCGATCCATAGGTTCTTGAGCTGTCACCGGAAAGTCTAGGGTGAGGTAGTAGGTGACGCTACCATCACTGACTAGGTTGCGGGTGGCATAGCTGTCTATCAGCCGAGGTGGGGCTGAAAATTCCACGGTGCCGTCCCGGTACTGAATGGCCGCAGCGGGGGCCATGATCTGGGGCCATGGCCTAGGGAAATTCGCGGTTATCCCGGTTAGGAGGGCAATGGCTAACCAGCGGTACCAAGGACAGGAAGAGCGAGCCATAGCAAAACCAAAGGTAGGGAGGAGAGCAAGGCCGATGTAACTAATAACCAGCGTAACAAACGGCACAGGAAAGGCGACCTTCCCTAACGGTGGGGGTTAAAATTGAGGCGCGAGAAAAAATAATTGGGGCGATCCAGGCTGGAGACATTGAGTGCTTAGGGACAGTTCGCAACGATTAAGCCTCCTACCAGCCCCCAATCCCAAGGGGTTGTGTATCCCAGGTGCTAGGGCCAGACTGGATTACCGATTATCCTCGGTTTATCCCCGTGAGGACATGCTATGGCTACCGTGACTCCCTCTCCCTATACCCAGGAGCAAATTAAAGTTTGGATGCGGGGACTGCTGACCCTAGCCTGGGCCGATGGCCACTTTGACGAGGAAGAGAAGGACTTAATTACCGCCATCACCCAGGACGAACTGGCTCCCTGCACCGATTTTGACCACTTTGACCCCGTGACTCCTGAAGAGTTAGCCACCACCCTAGGGGACGATATCCACGCCTCCGAAAATTTTCTGCGGATGGCGGTGATGGTAGCCCTAGCCGATGGGGTGTACTCCCGTGAGGAAGATCAGCAGCTTCAGCGGTTTTGTGATGCCCTGCACCTAGAGGACGGAGTGCTGGCTTCGGTGCGATCCACTCTCTATACCGAAGGGGCCAATTCGTCAGATGCGGTACCCCCAGGACTACGGCCCCCAACCCCCGACAGTAAGATCGACCCCCTCAAACCCGCCCGCGAATGGCTAGATCAGCTTGAGGTTCACGATCCTCGCCTGGCTCGGTTTGTCTGCAAACTCATTCCTTCCCAGTGCCCCTTCGAGCGGGATGTGGTGCTGTTTAAGAAAAAGCTCGTGCACATTCCGCCCATGTGTAAGCTCAATCCGCTGTACGACCAACTGGTGGGGTTGCGGTTTCGCGCCCTATCCTACCTGGCCGACGAGTGCGGCGAGGA
The DNA here is from genome assembly GCA_044070495.1 of Spirulina sp. Classification (GTDB taxonomy): domain Bacteria; phylum Cyanobacteriota; class Cyanobacteriia; order Phormidesmidales; family Phormidesmidaceae; genus Nodosilinea. The sequence goes on from JBIPSI010000014.1 coordinate 136,630, forward strand.
TGTCACCCCTCTCCTCTAAAACACCCAGGGAATCAGCTTTTTTACCCGCTGGCGGTAGTCGCCATACTCAGAGTAGCGCTCCTGGAGCCAGACCTCTTCTTGACTGGCCTTAGCATTGAGGACAATCAACAACGCCAAACACACCCCTAAATGACTGAGGCTAAGTCGCCCTAGGCTAAGGGCAAAGGTACCTAAAATGAGCCCGCTATAAAGGCTGTGGCGCACCCAGCCGTAGACTCCCGTTTGCACCAGCTTGCCATCTTCACGGGGATAGGGTAAGGGTGTGAGGTTTTGGCCCAAATCAATCAACCCTTTACCCAGCAGAATCGCCGCCAAAAGCCCGATGCCCCCGGCCACCCCCAACAGGCCATAGCGTACCGGCAGGGGCAAACTGGACGGATCCAAGGGCTGGTAGCGGGGCACTACCACAAACAGCAGCAGCAGCACCATCTGAGCCAGAACCCAATACTCTCCCCGCTGGCCTTTCCAACTCTCGGTGGTAAAGCCCCATTGCTTAAAAAAGTCCACGTGGTGATCCTCATCAAATCGCTGGGGAGTGGCCCCACGGACTCCGCTCTGTGCCCGTCTCATATCGGATCACGTCGTTGATGGCAACCGCTTGGGCAGGTTTTTCCCCTGCTTTAAACCCGAATACAATTATGCTATCACGCTAGCATAGACGATATAAGGCAGCGCTTAAACGTGCCTACGTTGCATCCCACGCTGAAAATCGTGGGTTTTGCTGGCGTCTTAATAACTGCGTTGCAGATGGAATAGGTGAAATTAAGGCTATGGTGCAAAAAATCCAGAAAACCGACGAAGAGTGGAAGCAGCAGCTTACCCCTGAGCAGTATCAGGTGGCCCGCAAACACGGCACAGAACGCGCCTTTACCGGAGCCTACCACGACAACAAGGCCCCCGGTACCTACACCTGTGTCTGCTGCGGCACCGAGCTGTTTTCCTCGGAAACCAAGTACGACTCTGGCACGGGTTGGCCCAGCTTTTGGGCTCCGGTGAAGGAGGAGAATGTGGCCACCAAACGGGATATCAGTCTGTTTATGGTGCGAACCGAAGTCCTCTGTGCCGCCTGCGATGCCCACCTCGGCCACGTCTTCAACGATGGGCCTGCCCCCACCGGGCAGCGCTACTGTATGAACTCCGCCGCCCTCCAGTTCCACCCCAAGGAAGGCTAGACCGAGGGAATCGTACCCAATCCGCGTGGGACTCTGATCCCCAACCGCCCCCCGCAGGGGCGAGGTCTCCTCGCTCGCTGATGCAGAGGGTAAACCCGTCAGACTAAGGGTCACGCTAAGGAAAGCTGTGGATCTCTACTGCGATATTCGGGGTAATGGTGTGCCGATCCTATGCCTCCATGGCCATCCCGGATCGGCCCGCACCATGGCCGTCTTTTCTGAACGACTGTCACGCCAGTATCTAACCCTGGCCCCGGATTTGCGCGGCTATGGGGCCAGCCAGGTGCGTCAGCCCTTTCACCTAGAGGAGAGCCTAGGGGATTTGGTCGCCCTGCTAGATCGTCAGGGGATCGGCCAATGCTGGGTGCTGGGCTGGTCGCTGGGGGGGATTTTGGCCCTAGAACTGGCCCTGCGCCACCCCGACCGCATTCAGGGGCTGATCCTGCTTGCCACCGCCGCCCGCCCTGTAGGCAACCATCCCCGTCCTTCCCCTCTGGAGGTGGTCAATACGGGGCTAGCTTCGCTGATCAATCTCGCGATCCCCGGCCACCCCTGGGTAATCCGCCACCTCGGCCAGAACTCCCTTTACCGCTACCTGCTGCAACGACACACCTCAACGGCCTACCGTAGGTTGGCCCAGGAGGGATTTTGGGCCTTTGTAAAAACTTCCCGCTACGCCCACCAAGCGCTGAACCGAGCCATGGCCAGAGGCTACAACCGCCTGCCAGAGGCGGGTCAAATTATGGTGCCCTGCCTAGTGCTCTGTGGTGAACAGGATCGCCACATCACCGCCCAGTCCAGCCTAGAAACCGCCCGCCATCTTCCCCAGGCCGACAGCCGTTGCTATGCCAACACCGCCCACCTGCTGCCCTGGGAAATTCCTGATCTGCTTCTAAACGACATCGAGGCATGGCTAGAACACCACACCTCGATCCGGGTGGCGACCCCAGAGGGATAGGAATCGCCTATAAAACTTGTCCCTACTCTCTAGGGTTGACCGCTAAACGCAGGTGAAGTGAAGCCCCCGAAGGGACTGTCCCATTCCTCGGTAATGGTGAGCTGGGCCGGATGGCTGCATCGCTGGATAGAGGTACGGATGTTGAGCGCTCCCTCTTGCTCTAAATCTTCGATGTATCCCCCCTTCAGGGCTTCGGCCTCTTCTTCGCTGTCGAAGGGGCCGAAATAGTAGGTACAGGTAGGCTGATTGGTTTTAATTTCCAGCCACCAAGCCTTGCCAAAGCCAAAAAGGTCTTCTAAAAAACGCCCGAAAGAAGTTTTCATAGTTTCTGCCTATCTAGTCTGCTTACCTAGTCTGCCGACCATGTTGCCGAGCGAGCGACCGCTGATCTGTCATGACTCAGGGGTCTCAGCGGAAAGCGTCATCCCTTGTTTGTTTATACTGGGTTGCCTTTGATTTTGCAAAGAGGAAATTTGGATTTGCGCCGCCCATCGATGACGATAAATCTCATAGAGCGCCATTCCTGTAGCCACGGATGCATTTAGGCTAGGAACTGCGCCCTGGAGGGGAATGGAAATTAGCACATCACAGCCCTGTTGCACACTCAGGCTGAGGCCATCGCCTTCGGATCCCACCACAATCACCGTGGGTCGGTCAAAGGTGGTGCGGTGGACGGGCTGGCTGGCTTCGGAGGAGAGCCCGTAGATCCAAAAGCCCCGTTCCTTCAGGGTATCGAGGGCGCGTTTAAGGTTGACCACTCGCGCTACGGGCAGGTGCTCTAGGGCTCCGGCGGCCACCTTAGCCACGGTAGAAGTTACCCCCACCGCCCGACGCTGGGGAATCACCATACCCTGGGCTCCTAGGGCTTCGGCGGTACGAATAATGGCTCCAAGGTTATGGGGATCCGTGATCCCATCGGCAGCAACGATAACAGGCAGCTTGGTCTTGGCCAGGGCCGCTTCAATCAGATCGTCTAAATCCTTGTAGTCGTAGGGGGCTGCCTGGGCAACGATCCCCTGGTGGTTGGCCCCTTCAGTAATTTGATTGAGGCGACGGGTGTCCACTTCGTCGATCACCGCACCGCTGGCCTTAGCCTCGTCAATCAGGGACAAAAAGCGGGAATCGTAGCGCAGTCGGCTATTCACCCACACCCGATTGAGCGGGCGCTGATTTTCCAGGGCTGCGGCTACCGCGTGGCGTCCGTAGATTAAATCAGCGGGGCCATCCTCCTGGATTTGGTCAGATTCCGTAGTACTGGCAGCGGCGTAGCGATCCGACTGGGGCGAGCGATCCCCAGAAAAGCGCCCCTCCCCCTGGCCGCGATAGCCCCCACCGTCAGCCTTGCCCCGATAGCCACCATCACTTTTGCTTCGATAACCGCCCCCGTCAGACTTGCCCCGGTAGCCACCATCTTCACTCTTACCGCGATAGCCACCACCCTCAGACTTACCCCGGTAGCCACTAGCTTCACTCTTGCCGCGATAGCCACCACCGTCAGCTTTACCCCGGTAGCCGCCATCTTCACTCTTGCCGCGATAGCCACCACCCTCAGCTTTACCCCGGTAGCCACCGTCAGACTTGCCCCGGTAGCCCCCGTCAGCTTTACCACGGTAGCCCCCTTCAGACTTGCCACGATAACCGCCGTCTTCACTTTTGCCCCGGTAGCCGTCGCCTTCAGACTTGCCGCGATAGCCCCCGTCAGACTTGCCCCGGTAGCCGTTACCTTGCGGCTGGTCGCCATAGCTCCCAGAGCGCTTGCCGCCGCCGGTGGGTTTTCCTCCCGAAGCTTTTAGAACGGGCTTAGGGCTGCCTTCAGAACCACCTCGGCGGGAGGGTTTGTCTCGGTGGGAAGCACCATCGTAGGAGGAGGAACCTTTGGAGGAACGAGACTCGTGGGAAAAATTGTCGGACGGCATGATAACACCGAGGTAAAAGACCGGCACCGGGGTCAAACGGGCGAATGACTAGGCTAGCACGCGATTCCCCTAGATCGCTAAGACTCGGTGCAAGCCGTGATTGTTTGGGCGTAGTTTTCCGCATCTGCCACAGGCTTTCTATCGATTTATCGAGGGGCAATCAGGAAGTCAGCGGAGGAAAGACACGCTTAAGTCAGGTACTGCCATTGTGGAACCGAAAACTGGGCTTCGGAAGATTATTCACAATAACTACAGGAAAGGAGGCGAGAACCCGATTGCAGAAGCCTATTCACCCTAACGACCGGGAAATCGGGAGATTGAATCAGTTGCCAATCTTGAGGTAACCCAAGAGTTCGGCTAGGCGGTCGGGATCGGTCAGGTAGAGGTAGCCGATTAGGGTTTCTAGACCCGTCGCCTGTTGGTAGATGGCTCCATCTAACCGTTTTGGCCCCCGCGAAGACGCATTACGCCCCCAGCGAAACACGTCTTGCTCGGTCACCGTGAGGTGAGGAGCCAGTTGATCGGCCCAATAGGCCTGTTGTTCGGCTTTCACCTGCTCTACGACGCGGTTGTGGTAGTCCTGAATACGCTTGGGCGGCAGCAAAAATTGGCTACGAACATAAAGTTCATAGACTGCATCCCCCATATAGGCTAGGGACGTGGGAGATAAGCCACGCACCTGGGCTGGCGGCAACCGACTATCTTGATCTCCTGGCTTGGCCATGGGGTTGGGCACCATTGATTGCATGGCGATGGGATCGGCCATCAGATCCGCTGCCATGGCCAGGGTGACTTTGGGAAGATCTGCCGACAGCACCACGCGTCTAAAGCGTAGGAGCCAGTCCAGCCGATTGGTTCCCCACAGCCACGACTCTAACCACGGCCCTGGGGGTGAAGCCTCTGGCAACTCGGAGTCAGCCAAGACCTGTTCTCCGTGCGTTCAGACTATTCACCCGCCGGTTGATCGAGGTTGGCGATGGCCTCTTCCACCGAGGGCTGAAGCGAGAGAAACTTCTCTAGGCGCACCAGCTTCACGGTTTGGGTCACACGGGGATTGGTGACTACCTGCACCGATCCCCCTTCGCCCGTAGCTTTTTTCACCAGTTGCACGAGGGCTCCTAGCCCAGAGCTATCGACAAAATCGATGGCGGCTAGGTCGAGGATGATATTGGCGGGGCCAGCTTCGACATATTTGGTCAACACCTTGCGGAACGCCGGTTCCGAGAAGGCGTCTAGCTGTCCGATGAGGCGAAACAGTTGATAGGTTCCCCTGACATCGCGGGTGCCTCGTAAACTTACGGTCAGGGTTAGAGATTCAGCGATGGGAAACCTCCTGGGGTGCTCCGATTCGACAGTTTAATATAGGCTAGGATAGGCCGGTCTGCAAGGGGTAAATTCCCTCGCCCCTGGGTGGGTCGCCCTGGAAGAGAACTTGACTGTCCTTGGGGGGGGCGAATTCGTTGGCGGCAATTCCCTGGGTTTGGTTCTGCCGGATAGAGGGTAACTGCTCCTATCCCAGGGAAATGGATTTCTAGGCGGGTTGGTGCTGTTGGCGGTATTCCCGCATGGTTTGCACAAACTTGGCAAAGAGGTAGTCGGCATCGTGGGGGCCAGGGCTGGCTTCGGGGTGGTACTGCACGGAGAAAATCGGCAGGGTTTTGTGGGCCAAGCCCGCCACAGTTTGGTCGTTGAGGTTGAGGTGGGTGACTGCAACCTCATCCCCAGGGATGGAGTCGGCATCGATGGCAAAGCCGTGGTTTTGGCTGGTGATTTCCACCTGACGCTCTAGGCCACAGGGTTGGTTCAGCCCCCGGTGGCCAAATTTGAGCTTAAAGGTAGACGCCCCCAGAGACAGCCCCAAAATTTGGTGGCCCATGCAGATGCCGAAGGTGGGTAGTTGGTAGTTTAACAACGCCTGCACCAATTCCGGGGCGTAGGTGACCGCCGCCGGATCGCCGGGGCCGTTGGAGAGAAAAATGCCGTCGGGCTGATAGCCCATGATTTGCTCGGCGCTGCTGCTGGCGGGCACCACAATCACCCGGCACCCGTAGCTGGACAACCGCCGCAAAATGTTGCGCTTAACGCCAAAGTCCACCGCCACTACGGTCAGCGGTTCCCCTTCGGCGGTTTCGCCAGCGCTGTATTCCCAGGCGGTGGGGGTGCCCTCTGTCCATTCATAGACTTCGTGGGTGGTGACCTGATCCACCAGATTCAACCCCGCCATGGAAGGAGCATCCTGCAATTGCCGCAGCAGTTCCTCTGGGTCTAAAATTTCCGTGGAGATGGCTCCGTTCATCGCTCCGGTGGTGCGTAGGCGGCGGGTGAGGGCGCGGGTATCAATGCCGAAAATGCCGGGAATGTGGTGCCCCTTGAGGTAATCCGGTAGGGATTGGGTGGACCGCCAGTTGCTGGGGATGTCGCAGATGTTACGGGCAATGGCCCCTTTGATATAAGGACGGGCGGATTCTTCGTCCTCCGGGTTCACCCCGGTGTTGCCCAGTTCGGGGTAGGTGAAGGTGACGATCTGGCCGCAGTAGCTAGGGTCGGTCATCACTTCCTGATAGCCCGTCATGCCCGTATTAAAGACCACCTCCCCCATGACGGTACCGCTGGCCCCAAAGGACCACCCCCGAAATACGGAGCCATCGGCTAAAACAAGAAGAGCAGGGGGAGCATCGAGGAAAACCATGGCCGTCGGGTAAGGATCGCAGAGCGCTACTATCCTAAGGCCAAACGGTGGGTTTGGGATCAGCCGCGATTGAGGGAGTCTTGACAGAAGCCCAGGGACAAGGCCTCTCCAACCCTGCGGTGGGGCACAGTTTTTCGACCAAAGTGGGAATTCTAGGCCATAGCGGTGGAGTCACCAATCAGGGATGTACGGGCCAATTCAGAGGGCGTAGCGAGGCAAAAGCATGGGATGGCAAGGGTTGCTAAGAACGGCGGCGGTGGTTGGGATGGGCGTGGCGCTAGCGGGCTGCGGAGGATCCCTTCGCCCTCTGGCCAGCCAGCCCCCTACGGCTTCTACCCCGGTGTCTGCACCTAGTCCGGCGGATCAGACGGCCCCTCCAGCCACGACCCAAGCGGTAGTTGAGGCTTCCCCAAGTACCGCCCAGCCCGATGCCCCCGCCGATACCCAGCCCGATTACTTCCGAGAGGCCGTGAACCGAGCCACCAGCGCCATGGTGTTGGGGCAGTCGGCCCAGTCCCAGGCGGATTGGCAGCTTGCCGTAGGGCGCTGGCAGCAGGCCGTGGATTTAATGAAGCAAGTCCCCACCGATAGCCCTAACCACGCCCAGGCCCAGGCCAAGGTGCAGGAGTATCAACGCAACCTCGCCGCCGCCCAGCAGCGGGCGACCGGGCAACCTACGACTCCGCCCCCCGCCGCCCCGGTGACGGCCCCCGACGGTCTGGTGGCCCAGATTCCGATCCTAGATCGGCGGGGGGGAACCCCGGTGGTGGAAGTGGCCTTTCAGGGGCAGCGGGGCAGCCATCGCTTTCCCATGCTGTTTGATACGGGGGCCACGGGGACGCTGATTACCGCTGAAATGGCCGAGCAAATTGGCGTGGTGATTGTGGGCAGCACCCAGGTCAAAATTGCCGATGGCAGCGTGGTTAGCCTACCCATCGGCTATGTGGATTTCATCGAGGTGGGGGGGCTTCGCAAAACCTCTATGGTGGTGGCCATTGGGGGCAGTGTGGGCCTGCTGGGCCAGGATGTCTACGGCGAATTTGGCATCGCCATGGGTTCCCACATCATTAACCTGCATAAATAAAAGATGAATTTCACATTGTTATTGAAATGAGCTGTTAGTCATCTAATCTAGACGATGGGGAGGTGATTGCTGAGTACCCTGATGATCGTCCTTATCCCAGCTATCTGATGCTGGGCATAGTCAATCAGCGCCCGATTCATACTGTTGTGGCAAGGGATGTAGAAACGCAAACGATATTTGTTGTAACTGCCTATGAACCAGATGAAGCCCTATGGCAAGCTGACTTTAAAACTCGGAAACAATCATGAACTGCGTCATTTGCAAACAAGGGAAGACTCAAGCTGGTCTGGTCACAGTCACACTGGAACGAGAAGGCGCAATTGTTGTGTTTAAGTGGGTGCCTGCGGAGGTCTGCGATAACTGCGGTGAATATTACCTCAGCGATGAGGTGACTGGAAAACTGCTGGAACGGGCAGAGGCCGCTATTGCTAGTGGTGCTGAGGTTGAGATTCGCGGCTATGCGGCTTGAGGGGTTAGTTAGAGGCAAGACATAGCTGGTTGAGGCTGATAGTGTCAAGGTTGCTGAGTTTGGCCAAGTTCATCAGGGCTTTTAAGCGAGCGACCCGGTGTTGCTTAGGCGATCTTCATAGTGCAGCAGCTCTTGATGCTCGGCGTCGATTAGTTCGCCCCATTCGCAGCATTGGCCCTCTTGGGCCGCTCTCTGAGCATCGCGCAGATCATCAAGGTGGGTTTTCTCTGGGGCAGGTAGCTGCCGTTGGATGGTGGCTAACAATGGGGCTTGGTCTGGGTTGGTTGGGGTTTGGGGGGCAGGGTCGGCCAATACCTCCAGCAGTTGCACCACGGCGGCCAGCTTGTTTTGCGGGAGCTGGCCGCCGTGGGTGATCGTCCGTTGACGGATGTCGAGGGGAGGCATGGCAAAGGCAGAAGCAAGGCTTAGTTATGGCAGCAAGATCAAGGGATTGCCCCTATGCTAGGTAGCGCTATGGTTGCTATAAGAGAATTCGGTCGCCTAGCCAGGGCGGGGGTAGTTACCCCCTTTGGTGATTGGGTCGCCGGAAGGGGTGCGGGCAACGATTCACCTGCTGCATATGTTGACTTATGCGGAGCAGGCGACTTGGAGCCAGTTGATTCCTATTCCAGAGTCGGGGATTTTGATTACCCCGGAGCATAGTGAGGTGTTTAGTCTGTTGAGGCGCGACAGACTCGTGGATTATATAGAGGTATAGGCTAGGCGCATTCTGCTTTGCCCAGCGGCCCCAAACTTGGTAATGATGGGCATAGAGTGATTGTCTATGCTCATTCTGTGTTAAATCATAGCAGGTATTTACCATGCCTACAAAAGCTACCATCGCTTTGCGGTGGTTTAGTGTTTGGTAAAGCCGATGACCCTCGGGACGCTCAGATTGAGCAGGGTGTAGCTCACTACCAACGATTGCGGGAGCACCAGTAACAGGTCAAGGCTGCAATCGCAGAGCTACAGCAGACTCAGCGCAACCCGGCCTAGTTTTGAGGTGCCCCCATGCTTGACCTGGACAAAATCCAACACCTGGCAGAAATCTACGCGCCCCAAGAGCTGTTTGCCGCTCTGGTGTGGCAGCGGCAGTTCAACCTGTTCGACGGGCCGCAGGTGATTACTGACTTGGCGAACCATCCTGACCTGTGGGAGAGCTTTTTGTTTACCAAGCCTGTCTTTGCGCCCGACAAGCATGGGCTGAGTTTTAATGGCGTGGTGGATATGCTGCTGGCGATGGCTAACTATCGCCCCATGCCAGATGACAGCAGCATTCACTTTGTGCAGTATCCGGCGGATACGCTCTACGTTTTGACGGAGAACCGGGATGCAATCGTGGCGCAGCTGATGGAGTTGGGCAAAAAGTGGAAGGCCGATGAGGTCTCTGCGTTTGATGGCTCCCTCGCAGAGGATGAGGACTGGAAGTTTAGAAACTACCTGTCGCTGCGGCTGAAGGATGGCCTGTGGGGCAAGCAGGCTGACCAGGATCGAGATGCGATCGTCGTCTCCTACTGGTGGGATTAGCCACAGAGTTGATGGGAGTGTTAGTGTGACTCGTTAGTGCTGGGAAGCCAAATGATTTTGGCTGAAGTACATTGCTGTAGAAGATGACTTACCTGCGGCCCGAACCTTAGCGTTAGTGATGACTCCAGCCGAACGCTCACAACTGTTTGAGACACTTAGCGAGTTGTCGCTTGGTGATTTTGAATGGTTAGCGTTTAGCCTTAAGCCTCCTGCTGGCATTGTCCCTCCTGATATAGCACCTCAAAAAAGCAGAGTTGCTGCGCAGAGTTCCCCAACGCCTTTGAAAATTTGCTGCTTACCCAAGTGGTTGATGAAAGTATGGAGCCGACCCTTAAGCAGGGGGATTTAGCACTGGTAGATACCAATCACCGTGACTTAGAAACCGTGAGTCATGGTATCTATTTACTCAAACTCAACGATCGACTGTTGATCAAACGCTTGCAGTACATAGCCGATAACACGCTTAGAGTGATCAGTGATCACCCAGCCTACGAAGCCTTCTCAATTCAAATATCTGGGTCACCCAGTAGTCTAAGTCTGATGGGAAAAGTGGTTTGGTTCGGACACAAACTATGAAAACAAGGTTGCTAACCCGAACCTTAGTCTGCGACTATTCCCCTGGGCAGTTCATCAAAATTCTGGCACTTCGAGTTTGCGCTTTTTGCCTGCATAGTATTTATAAATGACTTCAGGAGAATTGCCGACTAGCCTAGCCACATCCTTCGCATCCAGCTTGCCTGTTTCAAGGGCATGAGTAATGAATGTATGTCGGGTTTGGTAAAGTTTGCGATACTCAATTTCCAGTCCTTTGAGGACAGTGCTCCAGGTACGGTTCCTGAAGTTATTGAGGTCTATAAATTTATTTTGGGGAGAGGGAAAAATTAGTGTTTCTGATTTCGCCTCTTCGGATTTAATTGATTTTAGCAGCGCTCTCGTAATTGTTCAGGGGTTGACGAAAGAGTCAGGGTTTCAAGGGCAGCCCTTCAGGTAAGCTGATGCCATGAGCGTTGACGACCCGTCTGAGATTGAGATTGGTGGCATCCGGCTTCCCCGAGCGGACTGGGAGGCGACCCCT